>JAFMYY010000005.1 GCA_017948555.1 Cesiribacteraceae bacterium YIM B00369
GATAACCCTAAATTTAGTGAAGGGACTTTTTCAGTGGCCTCATTCTTTTAGCCGGGATTTTTTCTTTTCAGCTTTCGGCTGCCGTCCGTAGAGGACAGTCCAGTTTTTAATTTTCCTACCTAATTCAGGGCTGGCCTGGCCTTCCTGCATCCGCCACAGCCAGTTTCCTTTTGCCACAGATGGCCGGTTCATAATAGCCTCTTCCCCCAAACCCAGGTAATCCTGCATTGGAGCTACAGCAATGTGCGCTACAGAACCTAAGGCCATTCTAATGAGGACTTCAGGGGCCCTGGCAGGTGTTATTCTCCTTCCTGTATATTGACTTAAATTCCTCCTTTCCTTGGCTGAGGCACTTTCAACCCAGCCCCTTACGGTGTTGTTGTCATGCGTTCCGGTATAGACCAGGCTGTTCTTAATATGCATGTGGGGAGCATATAAATTTTCTCCGGGCTTATCGCCAAAAGCAAACTGAAGAATTCGCATTCCCGGCAGCTGGAACTGGTCCATCAGGTCGTGTACTGCCTGGTCAATATCTCCCAGGTCCTCGGCTACCAGCGGAAGATCAGGTAATTCTTCTTTCAATTCTTTAAAGAAAGAAGCTCCGGGGCCTTTTTGCCACTTGCCGTTAATAGCAGTTTCTTCCCCTGCGGGAACTTCCCAGTAGTCAGAAAATGCCCTGAAATGATCCAGACGGAGCAGGTCGTATATTCTGAGGCATTGCTTCAGGCGACGCTTCCACCAGTGGTGCACTTCCTTTTTCTTTTCTGCCCAGCGGAATACCGGGGTACCCCAGAGCTGGCCTGTTTCACTGAAGTAATCGGGTGGAACCCCGGAAACAGCCACAGGTTCAAGACTTTCATTCAGCTTAAACAATCCGGGGCCTGCCCAGACATCTGAGCTATCAAGACCTACATAAAAAGGAATATCTCCGAAAATGCGTATACCTTTACTGTTGCAATAGCTTTTAAGACTGAACCACTGCCGGTAAAACAGAAACTGAAAGAATTGCTCTTTCTGTATTCCTTCTTTTAATTCCTCTTTTACCTTCCTAATGGCAGCTTCCTGCCTGAACTTTATTCCTTCAGGCCAATCCTGCCAGCTGCTTTTTTTATACTTTGTTTTAAGAGCGGCATAAAGGCTGTAGCTTTCAAGCCAGTCATCCTCTTCCTTACAAAACTTTTCAAAAGCATCCTTCAGTTCCTTGCCGGCATTGTTCCTGAAATTACGGAAGCTTTTTTCCAGAAGATCAATTTTAACTTCCGTTGCTTTTTCGAAATCGACCTTATCAGTGTTTTTCACATTCTCAGGCAAATCTTCTTTTTCCAGCAAGCCGTCTTTTACCAGGTATTCAGGGCTGATGAGGAGGATGTTTCCTGCAAAAGCAGATAAACCACTATAAGGAGAATTTCCGCTAACCTGCTCTGTAGGGCTGATTGGGAGAATTTGCCACCAGGTTTGGCCTGCTGATTCTAAAAAATCAGCAAAGGCAAAACTCTCCGGACCAAGGTCACCAATTCCGTACCGGGAAGGGAGGGAACTTATATGTAATAATATTCCTGCGCTTCTGTCCATCATGCTTCACCTCCTTTCAAAAGAGCCACCGGAAGCTGATTGATCAGTTTATCCAGATAAATCCTGTTGTTTTCATCCGCAATAATTTCGTTACCGCCAAAGGTGTTCCTCCAATGTATAGGTAACCGGGGGGGGAGGCTCAGGAAAGTGCCCTGCCAGTTTTCACTGTCAAGTAAATGCACATATTCTTCTGTAACTAAGGAAGGGTGCAGGGGAGCAACCAGTAAACAGGCTTCGTTCCCGTGCAGTCGGGCAAAAGCAATTATGTTATCCTTTTGCTTACCTTCTGCCGGAACCGGGATGTATAAACCGTCGCTGAACAAAGCCGCATTTTCTTTCCTGAACATCAGTAACTTATGGGTAAGATAAAACTTAAGTCTTCCATCCGGCAGGTGCTCCATCATTTTCCGGTACAGCGGTTCCCTTCCTTTTTGTTCCGCATTCAGGAGATTCTCCAGCCATTCTTCCCTCTTTTTATAGTTTACCGGACGGCGGTTGTCGGGGTCTACCATACTGAAATCCGGCAATTCTGTTCCCTGATAAACATCAGGAATTCCCGGAGCCAGCATTTTAATGGCCACCTGGCTAAGGCTTTTCACCATTCCCAGCCAAGTCAGTTCCCGTGCCAGAGTTCTGAACTTGTCCAGGAATGCATCATCATCCAGAATTTGGTCTATAAAATGTAAGGTCGCTTTTTCATACGCCTCATTTGGTGTCGACCAGCTTGTGTGTCTTTTGCCTTCGCGCAATGCCTTTTCTATATAGTTTTTGAGCCGTTCCACGAAAGAGGCTTCATGCCGGCCATCAGAAGGATAAAAAGCAAGAAGGCTTTGGTAAATAAAATATTCATCATTTCTGTCCGGTGCTTCCTGGTTGCCAAAATTTTCAATTTTTTCCTGGTTTATCAGGTGCCATTCATTTACAGCGGCGGTCCATCTTGCCGGAAGTTCAGAAAGTGCATTCAGGCGCTGGCGGGCATCTTCCCCGCGTTTAGTATCATGAGTGGCAGAGCAGTTTAGGGTAAGGGGAAATTTCTCCTGTCTTTCCTTCATTTTTTGGTGGAACTGCTCAGTCCTGAGCCCAAAATGCTGCGGCTGACATCCAACTTCATTCAGTGAAACCAGCCTGTTATAGCTGTAAAAAGTTGTATCTTCCAGACCTTTTGCTTCAAGCGGGCCGCTTATTTGCTGCAGCCTTTGAATAAATTGCAGCTTTTCCTCTTTTTTGTTATCTCCCGGGCCTGAGCTGTAAAGCTTTTCAAGACTTTTTAATGCCTGTTTTCCATTTTCAGCTACTCTTTTTTCTGCCTTCTTAAAGGTTTTTTCCAGTACTTCCTTATCTGTAGAGCTTATTGGAAAACTGCTGATGTAGGTCCTGTAAACAGGAAAAGATAATAATAGGCAGGAAAGAGCTTCCGAAACCGCTTTCTCCTCCAGCCCTTCTTCATCCAGTTCAAACTTATAATACAGTTTCAGGAGGTTATCAAACTCACCCTGCATCCGCCCATGGAGGATAAGCTTTTTATTGTTCCAGACCAGATCCTCCCATTGTACATCTATCCCGGAAAAGTCTTTGTACAAGGCGGTGAAGCTTTCTTCGGAAGCAGAATTTACAAACAGGGCATTCAGCAGGGAAAGGAAATCGTATCCTGTAGTGCCTTGTATTGGCCATTTCTGATCTGTTTCCTCTGTGCTTTCAAGAATTTTTTCCACCAGCAGGTACGAATCTTCGCCCATCGTAAACCGGAGATCTTCCAGATACTTTTCAGGGTCATAAAGCCCGTCAATATGGTCCACCCGCAGCCCCTGTATCTTTCCTTCCTTAACCAGTTCAGAAATGAACTCATGATAAGCATTGAATACTTCAGGTTTTTGAATGTTGAGGCAAATGAGGTCATTAACCGTAAAAAAGCGCCGGTAATTAATTTTTCTTTCTGTTTCTTTCCACCAGCAAAGGCGGTAATACTGCCTGTTCAGCAATATTTTCATATTGCCGGGAACATTATAAAAATCTTCGCAATGGGTAGTTAAAGCATTACCTGCTTCTTTTAGCTTATTTTTAAATTCATCGGCTAAATTTTCGGAATATTCCTGCTGCAGTTTCAATAAGGTTGTTAATGCTTCCTGCAGCTTTGGTTCCTGGCTGCCATTTAACAGGTCCCGGTAGGAGGGAAGGCTAAGGGGATACCTGTTACCATAATAATCAAAATAACAGGTTCCATTTTCATTTACCAGTTTGATTTCGTTTTTTTTCAGACACTCCTCCAGAGGGCTTCCCAGAAAAGGAGTCATAAACTGCTCCTCTTCCTTATCACCATCCAGTTCTTTCCATAAATCGAAAAAGGAATACCACCCGGAGTGTGGTCCTTTTTCCAGTACATCCATTAACCAGCCGTTTTCAGAGCCGTATGCCATATGGTTAGGAACAATATCCTGCAGCCATCCCATATTGTTCTCTCTGAGCTTTTGAGAAATGGCGTTAAACTGGTCTTCGTTTCCAATTTCAGGATTTATGCGGGCAGGGTCTGTAACATCATAGCCATGGCTGCTGCCTTTACGGGCCGAAAAAAACGGAGAGGCATAAACAGTGGATACACCAAGTTTATTTAAATAAGATATAATTTCCTGCAGCTGGTTAAAGTTAAATTCATGCGATAACTGCAGTCGATAGGTTGACGTAGGTCTGTACACCATCAGGATTTTATGTTTAACAGATCAAAAAATATTTTATAATGATTATCTAAAGGATCATTGGTTTCCGTTACATCAATTCCGGTTAAAACAGGTTTCCTGTCCCGTTCCTGCTTAAGTTTATAAGCAATATTCTGGACCCACCAAAGGTCCGGCTCCAATCCTGCTTCCCTAAGGAGAAAAATGAAGTCTTTGATGGTAACCAATAGTTCGTTGTTGTCCGGATGTTGGTACAACTCCCTTACTAAAGAAGTGATCTTTTCGGATCCTATAAAATTCAGCGTTAGTACATCCAGGTCCAGGCCTCCTTTTATTCGTTTGATCTCTCCTAAAAGTTTCCTTATTTCCTGCGTATTTATCACTGGCTCTTCCAGTAATTTCCGGAACCTGATATTGATTACAAAGTCGACTGTGGCTTTAAGCGCTTTTGGCAGTTCCTGGTCCATCTGGTAAATAGCCTGCATCAGGGAATAATTATTCTCATAAACTCCTGTAAACTGCCGCTCAATATCCTCGGTATTATGCTGAAGCACCTGGTTAAGCACCTTCTTCTGGTCATCTTTAAAAAGGTGCCAGAAGGAGTAGTTATGTGAGCCAAAATGCTTGTCCATCAGCATTACCACTTCAAAAACATTGCTTTTTTCAAATGCTGATTTTATTTCCTCCTCCATCTGAAGGTAAGTTTCCTGATTGCCGAATTCACGTACGCCACCAAACATATTGTGGTCGCCCAGGTGCAGGATCGCAAAGGCAATTTTATCTTCCTCCCAGGTAATGCGCGATTTAAGCGTGGCTCTGCCAAGGATTAGACTTTCGCGTCCAGCTTCCAGAAGTAACTGGGTATCGGAATGGGCAGTATAACTGTAAAGCTGCTGCACTTCAGGATATTCCCTGAACAGGGATGAAACACCATAGTGGGCCCCTACACGCCGCAGGTCGAGAACGGCAGGTTTAACCACTTCATTATAAGCCACTCTTCCATTAGCATACTTTGTGTCATTAGGTTTTGCTTTTTCCAGCATTTCCAGGAAACCATCTTCCAGCTCAAGCCCGCTTACATCAGTTGCCAGCTGTATTGCCCTTGCTGCATACAGAATGTCCTGCATGGTTTCAATACCTGTAAGCTCATCGAAGAACCAGCCGCAGCTTGTGTACATAAGCATGGCATGGTACTGCATTTCCAGCAGTTTAAGGATTTTAATTTTCTCCTGCTGCTGCAAATCCTCAGTAAAGTTTTCCCTGAAAAAGCGCTCCACATTCGCTTCTGACCTGTCAAGCACAACATCAATATAGTGGTTTCTTAACTCCCATGGGTCGGGAGAATAAGAGGAAAGCTGATCTTCGTAAATAGCTTTTAGCCTCTCTCTCAGCCAGTCGAGTGCATCCCGTAAAGGAGCCCGCCATTCCTGGTTCCAGTCCGGCCTGCCGCCGGTATTACAGCCGCAATTGCTTCTCCACCGCTCAACACCATGGGCACAACTCCATGAGGAGTCTTCTATAATTTCAACTTCATAAGCAGGAGGGAATTTTTCAAGGTACTCTCCATAAATCGTTATTTTTGCAGGCTCATCTTCTTCAATGTGGTGGAGGCAGTAAGACAGGGCCATTTCTCCCAGCTTGTGGTGATGACCATACGTTTCCCCATCTGTGGCAATATGCATCAGCTGTGGTTCGGCACTATTATTATCCAGTTGGTTTACCAGCCGTTTGGCAAATGCTTCCCCGCTGTTCAGAAGTCCTTCAAAAGCAATTCCCTGCGATACCGGGCCATCGTAAAAGAAAAGGTCGATATGGTTGCCGGAGGGGAGGTTGCAGCGGTAAGGACGCCGTGGATCAATTTTGGCACCTGTGGCATCTTTCCAGCTCTTATCGCCAATTTTACGATACCTGAGCGCCTGATAAGGGGAAAGGATGGTGAACTTAATTCCCTGTGCAGCCAGCTCCTCCAGGGCGGCGGTATTTGCAGCAGTTTCGGCAAGCCACATACCTTCAGGTTTACGCCCGAAGCGGTGTTCAAAATCCTTTATTCCCCAGCTTATCTGGGTTTGTCTGTCTTTTTTGTTTGCCAGTGGCAGAATAATGTGATTGTAAGCCTGTGCAAGGGCTGAGCCATGGCCGGAAAATCTTTTCCGGCTCTGCCTGTCTGCGTCAAGGATAGCCTCATAAGCTTCAGGTGCATTTTTCTCCATCCATTCCAGCAGCGTAGGACCGAAGTTAAAGCTTATGTAAGTATAGTTGTTGATGATGTCGGTAATTTTTCCCTCGTTATTAAGGATACGGGAAGCAGCATTTCTTGCATAGCATTCAGCAGTTATCCGTTCATTCCAGTCATGGTAGGGGTAAGCTGAATCCTGTACTTCTACCGCATTTAACCAGGGGTTTTCCCTTGGTGGCTGGTAAAAGTGGCCGTGAATACAAATGTACTTGTCCATATTTATATCTTTTTATATACAACCGCAGTAAAGGGAGGTAAAACCAGCGTTTGTTCACCATTTATTTGTTCCGCAGGTGCTGATCCACCTCCTTTATATGCTGCATCATCTGAATTAAGCAGCAGTTTCCAGTTTCCTTCCAGCTCTTTAAGTGAAAGGCTTGCTTCATTTTTACCGAGGTTTATAATGGTTATTAAAGACTGGTTGCCCTGTTTTTTTACAAGGGCCAGGCAGGCGATATCTTCCCGGGCAATCAGGTTGAAGGAGGAGCGGTCTGTGGCTTCATAGACTTTACTTGTTTTGCGGATCTCTATTAATTTCTTATAGTAGTTCCACATAGCCTCATGCTCACTGTTTTTCCTGAAATCCCAGTTAAGTTTAGATGCCATGAAGGTTTCCTCTGACTGAGGATCGGGGGTTTCCCCCTCGCCGTGGAAATCGGCGAATTCGTTTTTCCGGCCATTCCTTACGGCTTCAACCAGGTCAGGATCTGTATGGCTTACGAAATAATAGAAAGGAGCTTTTTCACCCCATTCTTCTCCCATAAACAGCATAGGCAGGTATGGGGAAAGGATATAGGCAGCGGCAGCCACCTTTTGAGCATCAAAAGAAACCAGCTGGCTTAAACGTTCTCCCAGCATTCTGTTGCCTGTCTGGTCATGGTTTTGGGCAAAAACCACAAACTGGTGGTAAGGATTTTCAGCTGCACTGGAACCGAAAAGTTTTTTCCGGTGAGGAGAATAAACCCCGTTATACACGTAGGTGTCCCTGTAGGCGCGTATCAGATGTTCAAAATCACCAAAATCTGAATAGTAGCCAATCTTTTCTCCTGTTAGCCAGGCATGAATGGCATGATGAAATTCATCAACCCACTGGGAGTGAAGTCCGAAGCCTCCTTTTTCCCTGCCGGAAATGAATCGGTTATCATTCAAATCCACTTCCGCAATCAGGAAGTGTTTTTGGCCGGTTTCTTTTTGTAAGGCATCCACTTCCTTGCTGAGCTTTGCAAGAAAATGTTCGGCCCCCAAATCCTTTATCGCATGTACAGCATCGAGCCGCAGGCCATCTATGTGGTAATCGCGCAGCCACATGAGTGCATTCTGCAAAAAGAAATTGCGCACAGGGTCTGAACAGGCATCGTCAAAATTCAATGCCTGCCCCCATGGAGTTTGGTATTTATCAGTAAAGTATGGTCCAAACTGCGACAAATAATTGCCTTCAGGTCCCATATGGTTATATACCACATCAAGAATTACAGCAATAACTTTTTTATGGCAGCTGTTTATCAGTTTTTTGAAAGCCTCAGGGCCACCATAGCTGTTCTGGACGGCAAAAATATCCACCCCATCATAACCCCAGTTACGGTTTCCCGGGAATTGGGCCACAGGCATTATTTCGATAGCGTTAATTCCCAGATCCACCAGGTGATCCAGTTTTTTTTCAACTCCTTCAAAAGTCCCTTCCGGGCTAAAGGTGCCAACATGGAGCTCATAAATTATTAAGTCTTTCTGATCTATTCCCTTCCAGTCAGTATCGGTCCATTTAAAACCGGCTGATACAACGGCAGATGGTCCATGCGGGCCTTCAGGCTGGTATCTTGAGGCAGGATCGGGGAGAGGGTTATTTCCATCAATCTGGTATTTGTATAGTGTTCCTTCCTCTATGCCTTGCACTTCTGCTTTCCAGTGTCCCCAGTCATCTTTATCCATGGGAACTGATTTGTTTACCGGTTTCTCTATAATAAGATTTACTTCTCCGGCCTCCGGGGCCCAAACTGTAAAAATGCATTTATCTGAGCCTGATGTATATTGCGCACCTATTGGTTTCTTCATCTTTATATTAAAAAGTTATATTCAAAACACCCATAACTTTGCAGATAACTATACCGGACGGCCAAAGGTTATCATAAATTCAGCTTCAGCCCTTTTTATTTCATGTTCGTACTCAGCTTGTTAAAAACGACATGCGGACAATATCAGAAGTAGGTCTTATGGATGGAAAAGGTTGAAATTTCATTAAGAAATTCCCATTCAAAATAGCAGTACCCGCTTAATTTTTTTACTTTGATATTTTAGTAGTATAATACTTCAAGTAAATTAATGGGGATATATTTATGCAAAAAATTATTAGCCTGTTGTTTTTAATCTTCTTTTCAGGATTATTTCCTGTCTCCTGCAAAAGATGTGATAGTGCTGGTTGCGAATGTGATGATTTTGGTAAACCATATAATTTTTATGTTACTTCATTTGGAGTAAAAACAGTTGATCCTGTCACACAGGAATTATCAGATTCTGTAAGCTTTTATCCTGCTGACAGGACTGCGAAAATGATTTATGTTGAGGAAACTAAACAAGTTGCCGTTGCAGCAGGAAGAAAAGCAGTAATGGCTTCATTTTTCCTGATAAACGCAGCTTATGCATGCAGCCCGATAGAACCGAATGCACTTCATGATTTAACCTCCATAAAAATTATTTCCAATACAGAGGTGAGCTATGAGAGCGAAAATGATATTATCAAAAAGGGGGAAAATATCAGTAACCGTTTTCTGATTAACCGCTTGTATAGCGGAGGTAATGGATTTGTAAATCCTGATGAATTTCTGCGGAACAAAGTCTCACTTTTTTCTCACGATCAGTTTTTTCTGAAGCCGGGAGCCTCACCTTATAAGCCTGTTACATTAAACTTTGATATTATCCTTACCCTTTCCGATGGTGCCGTTTTTGAATTAAAGGATCAGGTACTGAATATAAAATAAAGTGCCGCTTAATTCATGTTACTTTAGAAGAAAATGCTGATTTCTAAAATCCGATTCTTACCCCCAGGGAGAGGTGGAAAATATCGACAGGAGAAAGAGCTCTCCGGTTCTGGATAAGGGAAATAATTGCTTCTGCACTTGAATTTAATTCATAATAAAAGGAAGCTTCAGGAATTATCTTCCCCGGGAAGTACATATTTATCCTGCTGCCGAACTGGTAGTACAAATGGGCTGCGGTGGAAAAAGTATAATAGCCTTTCGGGTAATAATCCGGCTGCCACAGAAAATATTCATTGCCAAAGGTATAGCTTACCATCAGGCCTGTTGTAAAGGGAGTAAGTTCAAAAACATTACTCAGGGGCACCTGATAGGGTAACCAGTTGGCTTTTATTGCTGCTGTGTATAATTCTGCTCCGCCTGTTTTTTCCGGCAGATAACCGAAAAGAAAATCTGTTTCCAGCTTATTTCTGCCATACTTGTAACCAATTCCTCCGGAAATGAGTCCTATACTTCCTGCAAACTGAACAATTCCATATTGCGGAATCAGAAACGATCTTCTCCTGTCAGTATCGGGTTCCTGACCATTTACATAACTAAAGTTTAAGAGCAGAAGGCTGAGCAGGCAAAAATTAATAATCGACTTTTTTAAGGTTATAACCATCTTTCCAGACTTTTACTTTCGTATATGTTCTTTTTTTAATTGTGCCGGCGGTGTGAACCAGCAGTTCCTCACCGGCTGGCTTCTTTTCCTGCCAGCGGTGGTGGTGTCCATGTAAGCTCAGGTTCAGGTTGGGGTGGCTTGCGCAGTGGTTTATGTAGGGTTCTATTAAATCAGGATCAAAATCATCCCCAAAAGGAGGAATATGTGAAATATTAATAACCTGTTTGATGTTGGGCAACTCTGAAAGATCAGATACCCGGCTGATCCAGTCCAAATCCGGTACTTTGCCGTTAAACTGGTGTTCAAGGGAATTAGAATCAAAAAAGACAAACCTTATGAAGCCATAATCAAAAATGTAATTGGTGGGGCCATACATTTGCAGATATACATTCCGGCCGTTGGCTAATAAATCGTGGTTTCCGATAACGGTAAGGTAAGGAATAGGAATGGTTTTCATTAAGCGGTGAACCCATTTAAACTCTTTGGCCCAGCCAAAATCGCTGATGTCGCCGGAATGGATTATAAATTCCACTTCCTTGTCACTGGCAACACTTTTGCTGAAAACCTCCAGCTGATCATAAAACCGCTGGGTGTCACCCATCAAAACAAAGCAAATAGTATCTGAAGGTTGTTTCTTCAGTATTTCTGCCATATTTTTTTTGTTCAGGTCGCGCTCGCTTTCAGCGAGAATGATTTCGTTAGGGTGGTATTCAAAAGGATCTGAGCATCCGGCAAATAAAAAAAGTATACCCGCAAGGGCATAAAAAGTTCTCATCTTTCCCTGGGTTAAAAAATGGTATTACCTGTTATTTAACGGGAAAACCCCCGGAAGGTTAGCTGAATAAAAGGCTCCGGAGAAGAAGTAATCCGGGCCGGCAAAAAAAAAGCCCTGTCCAAATGGCCAGAGCTTATAAATTATATAATAATGTTTTAAAAAACCTGATTATGCATTTCTGTTGATGCAGTTCAGGTCTTCAAAAGCTTCTTTAAGGCGGGCAACAAAAGTGTTTTCACCTTCGCGCAACCACCTGCGTGGATCATAGAACTTTTTATTTGGCGCATCTTCTCCTTCAGGGTTTCCTAACTGAGTCTGAAGGTAATCACTGTTCTTTTTATAGAAATTCTTGATACCATCCCAGAAAGCCCACTGCATATCAGTGTCGATGTTCATTTTAACAGCACCGTATTCAATAGCTTCACGGATTTTTTCACGGGGGGAACCGGAACCACCATGGAAAACAAAGTTTACCGGATTTGCACTGGTATTATGTTTTTTCTGAATGAATTCCTGTGAGTTTTTAAGAATCTCAGGAGTAAGTTTAACGTTACCCGGCTTATAAACACCGTGAACATTACCAAATGCTGCAGCAATCATAAAGCGGTCGCTCACCTGGTTTAACTTTTCATAAGCCTGAGCTACTTCTTCAGGTTGTGTATATAGTTTGGATACATCAACGTGAGAATTATCCACACCATCTTCTTCACCACCTGTAACACCAAGTTCAATTTCAATGGTCATTCCCAGCTTGTTCATTCTCTGGAAGTAGGTATGGCAGGTAGTAATGTTTTCTTCGAGTTCTTCTTCGGAAAGATCCAGCATATGGGAGCTGAAAAGCGGACGGCCGGTTTCTTTATAATATTTTTCACCTGCATCCAGAAGTCCGTCAATCCACGGAAGAAGGTTACGGGCAGCATGGTCGGTGTGTAAAATAACAGGAACCTCGTATGCTTTTGCTAAAGTATGAACATGGTGTGCACCTGCAACTGCTCCAAGGATTGAAGCTTTCTGTCCGTCGTTTTTAAGTCCTTTTCCCGCATTAAAATGAGCACCACTATTGCTGAACTGGATAATTACCGGGGAGTTTACTTCCCTTGCTGTTTCCAGTACTGCGTTAATAGAGTTTGATCCAATTACGTTTACAGCAGGCAGGGCAAAGTTATTTTCATTTGCATAGTTCAGGAGATCCTGAACTTCCTGTCCCGCCAGTACACCTGCGGCGAATTTTTTATTGTTGCTCATGCGAATTAATTATAATAGTTAAAATACAAAAGTAATATCTTACAGCGGATTATAAAAGATTATCAGAATATCTGCAAATTATGCTTACTTTAAAGCATAAATTCCTTTTTTGTACCATCCTTTTCTGATATACCCTGAAAGGCCGGAAATTTAAATCCGGATTGGGAACAGCATTAATTAAAAAAGGAAAAAATTTGGTTTTACTCCCTGTTGCCGTAGCAAATTTAATTTTGTTCAGGAAAATTTTCCACATAGAATAATTTTCAAAACCATGCAATAATAGGGTAAAATTTCATTCAGAACCATAATTAAGCTGCTGTCTTTTTTGTTTTTTTTTATGGAATGGTTTGTGCAACCGTTGCCGGATTCAGGTGGGCGGAATTTTACTGGCGTTTTTGCGGCAGGAACAGTTGTTTTAAAGCAGGGATTTATAAAATAAGCATTCGCTTCCTATATACTAATTTTCCGGAACAGAAGCCATTTGCAGAACCCTTCTCCTGCCTTCCTATGCCCTATAAAAAAATAATTTTATAGCATGAACCTCAATACAGTTTTTTTTTGAATATGCAGTAGGTTGGTTTAATTGAAAAAAAGAAATTTGATTCAGATTTTTTGAGAAGAAGCCCCAAATTCCGGCCATGCTTTAATATAAAAGCATCAAATTTTATTTTTCTTCTTTTTCAAGAAGGTAATATTCTTTATAATTACATGAAAATGATTTAATATAATTGCCATTTTATTGCTGAAATCCATGAAGAACAGCCAAATAACTATTAAGGATATTGCAAAGACCTTAAATATTTCTCCCTCTACTGTTTCAAGAGCATTAAAGGACCACCCGGATATTAGTCCTGCAACAAAGAAAGCTGTACGGGAACTTGCTAAAGAACTGGATTACCAGCCTAACTCCATTGCACTCAGCCTCAGAAAAAGTAAAAGCTTTACAATTGGTATTGTAATTCCGCAGCTGGTGCACCACTTTTTTTCAACTGTAATAAGCGGTATAGAGGATGTGGCCTATGAGGCCGGCTACCATGTAATGATATGCCAGTCGAATGAATCTTATGAAAGGGAGGTATTGAATACCCAAGCTCTTTTAGCCAGCCGGGTGGATGGTATGTTAGTGTCTGTTTCGCATGAAACGAATGATACCAGGCATTTCGAATCTATTATGAAAAGAGGGATTCCTGTTGTGTTCTTCGACAGGGTGGTAAGCAGCCTGAATACCAGTTCTGTTGAGGTGGACGACTTTGGCGGAGCTTACCGCGCTGTGGAATATCTTTTAAAAAGCGGATGCCGCAGGATTGCACACTTTGGCGGGCCTGAAAACCTGTTAAACAGCCAGAACAGGCTTAGAGGTTACAGGAAAGCACTGGATGATTATGGAATTGCCTCTAATTATGAAAAAATAATTACAGCCGGCTTAACTATTGAGGAAGGAAAAAATGCATGCATGCAACTGTTGGAAGAAGGAGAACTGCCGGATGCTATATTTGCCGCAAATGATCCTTTGGCTATAGGTGCATTGCAGGTTTTAAAGGAAAGAAATATTGCCATTCCGGATCAGGTTTCTGTTATTGGTTTTAGTAATGAACCTTTAACATCTCTTATAAACCCGCCGATGACCACGGTGGAGCAGCCGGGCTTTGAAATGGGGCAGGCAGCAACCAGGCTGCTTCTGCATGAAATAGATAATAAAAATGATGAAAACCTCAAACATGAAAAGAAGGAGTTAAAAGCAGAACTTGTGATCAGGAAATCCACAAAGAATTAAAAACCTGAGGAGCTGTTTTTAAATATACTGTTTTAGTTATAAGGAGTGTGTTGTCGAATGCAACACACTCTTTTTTTTGCTTAAGCTGGAAATTGAATCAACGTTTTAGTCCTGAAATCATCATATCCCGGGCTTGCCCTGCTTTTTTTTGCGGGCAGGTAATTCCTTTAATGTTGCTGCTCTAAAGAAAAAGGAGACATAACTTAGCCTTAACAATGAGGGAAAATGTTTAATATTAATTTCATTTCGGAAGTATGGAATTCCGGTAAAAATTTCCGAAATGGCCTTTTTTCGGAATTATACTATTTTAATTTCATAAAATCAGGCTAAATCCGTTTTTCTCTGTTTTATATACTCCATTTGATCCTTAGTGGCAGGAAAAGCACTTTTTTGCAGAACTTTGATAAGGCATTTGTCGTTTTTTTAAAATAAAAGAGCAATTAAGGCTTAACAACCAAAACGTTTTTTTTTAAATAAAGGAATAATTTTTTCAGGTTGATACGCAACCGTTTGAAATAAGGCATAAACTTGAAAAGGGGATAAATTTTGAATAAAATCAATATCTGTAATGCCAGGTTCTCCAGGCTATGATATTGGTAAATCCTAAAAAAGTATTAATTTGAATTCGGAATTGAAGAAAATTAATTTTTATAAGTGTAATTTATACCTTTATTAGTAAGGTTGATAAATTGTACTTTTTAAATAAATCTGCAATTTCTGAATTGCCTTTTCGAAAAATAAGGTAAAGCCTTAAAAGGGGAGAAAATAATTTGTAATTCAAAGCCAATACTAAAGTTGTCTGAGGAATCCTTAAAAAAATAAACAATGCAGAAGTTTCTAGGAATAGATGTTGGAGGAACCAACGTAAAATGTGGCATCGTAACCAGCGAAGGAGAAATTATCCATCTGATTAAATATCAGACAATGGAATTGAGGAAATTACCTGACTTTACCGCGGGATTTATAAAAATAGTGAATGACCTTCTGCTGGAATTTTCAGATGTTCAACATGTGGGGATAGGATTACCGGGTACTCTTAATAAGGAAAGAACGCATGCACTGGAGGTGCCTAACATCCCTGAACTGAATAATGTAAACCTGCAGGCACACCTTGAAGCTGCATTCCCGGACCATAGCTTTGTTCTTGAAAATGATGCCAGTGCAGCTGCTCTGGGTGAGTACCATTTTTCAAAGGAAAATATGCCGGAAGATTATATTTTCGTGACCTTAGGTACCGGTGTGGGTGGCGCTGCAATTATCGACAGGCGCATTTTTAAAGGTGGCGACGGAAACAGTATGGAAATAGGCCATATGATGTCAGAAGGAGGGAAAAGGCTGGAAGAGCTGATTGGTAAAAAAGGCATGTATACTATGGTGCACCAGCGGCTTGGTATTTACAAGGAAAAAACCCGCCTTTACGGGGAAGAAGTAATCAATACAAAGCTCATGATTGAGTCCGGCATGCTGGGGGATCCTTTGGTGCTGGAGGTGTTTGATAAAATGGGGGCTCTGCTTGGAGAAGCACTTGTTTCAATTGTGCGTGTGCTGGATATTAAAAATATTTTAGTAGGAGGAGGTATCTCTGCAAGCTTTGATTTTATGGGCAACAAAATGATGGAAGTGCTGCAGCAAAACCTTACTCCATATTATACCAAAAACCTGGTGCTTAAGAAAGCAAGCCTTGGTAATGAAGCAGGAATTTTAGGTGCCGCCTCGCTTTGTTTCGGGCAGGTACTGGAAAGTAAAATCTAAATCCCGCAATAAGTCCGGAAAAGAAAAACGGATAAGCTTTAGCGGGCACTTACATATAATTCATTAGCCACACCAATAGCATTTATGCGAACCCGTAATGTTTTGGCTGTGGCTTTTGTATTTTCAGGGGCGGTACACTTTTGGTTTGGTTCAAGGTAATAGAGCAGGAATTTCTGGTTCCGGGAGTACATTTCCTGTTCGTCTGCCTTTCCTAAAAGCCTTAGTACCTCAGCTTCCCGCATCCCTATAATTATTTCTCTGGCTTCCAGTATTGCATCTGCCATTTCAAGGCGTTCTTCCCCGCATCCGTATTTATCTCTTTTCCAAACGTAATCATTATATCCTTCAATTGAAGGTGTGTCGCTTCCACATGCGGTAAACAGCAAAATTATAATGATGTAATAATAAGTTTTCATGCGCTTTGGCGATTCAATTTTTTTGAATTGATTATTGACTCCAGAGATTTTTTCCCGCTGCCAAACTTACAATAATCTGCCGTATTTTACATTCTCATTAAAGTCGCCATTTTAATAGCTTTTGTAATTGTTGTAATAGAACCAGTCTACAGGCTTGATTCCATACTTTAGTTCCCTCCGGCTTTTATTTAAAGAGCTAAACAGGAGGCTCAGCTGATATGATGACCCGAAAACTGCCTGGATAACCTTTTGATTTAGCAGTGGGTGACTCAAAGAAAAATGTGCGGTTGGGCATGAATAAAGGGAAGTGGAAATTACAGAGCTTATTATTTAAAGTAAAAGGCTGCGGGGAAGTTAATTTTATATAATTTTGCCTGCTTCGGGGGAAATAACCGTGAAAATCCCTGTTAATTTTCTTTGCAACTTCAACTTCTTTAAAATATAAAACACTATGAGCAGGCTTGTTAAATTTGGCTGGTACTTTTCCATTTTTTTATTTTTAGGAGTGTTATTGTGGGTTTATGCTTATTTACCCAATAACGTAGGAATCCATGCTGACAGCAGGGGAGCGGCAGATGAGTTTTTAAGCAAAGAAAGTTTATTTTATATGCTGCTCGGCTTATTTTTGCTGATAAACGTGGCTTTTTATGCCTTATATAAACTCATTCATCTCCAGTATCTGAAAACCCTTAATCCACACGATCTGGAATCCAAAAGAAGTAAAAAGCAGGATCTGGCTGACTGGCTCCTTGGGTTTGCAGGGGTCCTGAACATCTTCCTGATATTGACCATGGCATACCTGGGGATTTTTAATAATCAGGAAGGGGTAACCATCTCTCATTATGCTCCTGTTGTTTATGCAGGGCCGGTTCTTATCGGTATTATGCTGCTGTTGCTTATATTTATTTTTGTAAAAAAAAGAGCCTGATCAGCGCCGGATAAATGGTCCGGAACGAACTTATTTACAATAATTTCCATTAAATTATTACTATACCTGTTAGTTAATTTACTAATCAAGTTAGTAATAAGCTCCTCGCGTTTTAAGGGGAATTTGTTATCTTTAAGATCTGAAAAAGATTTTATACATTAGACGCACTTCTTTTAACTCCTTTAGATAGATGGCAGAGAATACAACAGTTCAGTATACGGAAGATAGTATACGTTCCCTTGACTGGAGGGAACACATACGCCTGCGGCCTGGTATGTACATAGGTAAACTGGGGGATGGATCTGCGCAGGATGACGGTATATATGTGCTTGTGAAAGAGGTTATCGATAACTCTATCGATGAGCATATGATGGGTTTCGGGAAAACCATTGAAGTACAGATATCAGATTACCGTGTGGAAATCCGCGATTACGGAAGAGGCATTCCTTTAGGTAAAGTTATAGACTGTGTCAGTAAAATTAACACCGGTGGAAAGTACGATAGTGGTGCTTTCCAGAAATCAGTAGGCTTAAATGGGGTGGGTACCAAGGCTGTAAATGCCCTGTCTTCCTATTTTAAGGTGCAAAGTTTCCGTGAGGGTGAAACCAAGCTCGCTGAATTCAGCAAAGGGGAAATTATAAAAGATGCCAAAATAGAGAAGACAACTGAGAAGAACGGCACCCTGATGGTTTTTGAGCCGGATAATACGGTATTTAAAAATTATCATTTTATACCTGAGTACCTTGAAAACCAGATATGGAATTATGTATTCCTGAATGCGGGTTTGACCCTTGTTTTTAATGGCAAAAAATATTTCTCCAAAGATGGTCTGCTGGATCTTTTAAGGAGAAAAACAGATGAGGATAGCATCAGGTACCCAATTATACACCTTAAAGGGGAGGATATTGAACTGGCACTTACCCATGCAAACCAGTATGGAGAGGAGTATTATTCGTTTGTAAACGGGCAGTACACAACCCAGGGTGGCACCCACCTTGCTGCGCTGAGGGAGGCATTGGTAAAAACCATAAGGGAATTTTATAATAAAAATTTCGATGCTGCGGATGTCCGTGCTTCTGTGGTTGGTGCAGTTGCTGTAAGGGTTCAGGAACCGGTGTTTGAATCGCAGACAAAAACAAAACTCGGCTCGCAGAACGTTGGACCGGACGGGCCAACGATGAGGACCTTTATCAATGATTTTGTAAAAAGGGAGCTGGATAATTACCTTCATAAAAACCCAGCAACTGCAGATGCACTCCTGAAAAGGATTCTCCAGAGTGAAAGAGAGCGGAAGGAAATTGCCGGCATCAAGAAAATTGCTAACGACAGGGCTAAAAAGGCAAACCTGCATAATAAAAAGCTCCGTGACTGCCGGATTCATTACAGTGACCAGAAAACCAATGATCAGGCAGAAAACACTATGATCTTTATTACGGAGGGTGACTCCGCGAGTGGTTCTATTACTAAATCACGCGATGTACAAACTCAGGCTGTTTTCAGCTTAAGAGGTAAACCATTAAACTGCTATGGACTTACTAAAAAGGTAGTATACGAAAATGAAGAATTTAACCTGCTGCAGCATGCCCTTAATATTGAAGACGGGCTTGATGAGTTACGCTACCGTAAAATTGTAATTGCTACAGATGCTGATGTGGATGGGATGCACATCAGGCTCCTTTTGCTGACATTCTTCCTCCAGTTTTTTCCTGATCTTGTCAGGAACGGGCATGTATATATTCTCGATACTCCTTTGTTCAGGGTCCGGAATAAAAAAGAGACTATATATTGCTATAGTGAAGAGGAAAAACAAAAAGCAATAAGGAAGTTAGGCAATAAGCCTGAAATTACCCGCTTTAAAGGTTTGGGAGAGATATCGCCCAATGAATTTGGTGGTTTTATCGGGGAGGATATCAGGCTTGAGCCTATTATCCTTAAGAAGGACAGTCATATTCAAAACCTTTTAAAATTTTATATGGGTAAAAACACACCCGACAGGCAGAATTTCATTATTGATAACCTCAGGGTGGAAAAAGATATTGCAGAGGATGAAAAGAATATAACGGAGGTGGCCAGCGAGGTCCTGACCAGGTAGGCAACTGAAGCTCCGGAAAATGCTTAATCAACAGGGCGCGGGTACTGATTCCCTTACCTGCCAGCCTTGTCAGCTGATAATCCGGGAAATGTTTTCTTTCAGGAATTTTAATAACCTCAGCTTAGCTTTTTGAATATTCTCGGGGTAAGCCCCTGGCAATAGAACCCGCTCCTTATTTAAAGCAGGGACTTTGTTGTGGCGGCTCAAAAATTATAGGTATAAGGGATCAAACCCTTTTAAGTGACAGATAACAAGATGGACAACGGACAAGACGAAGAAGATATCAATAAAGAAGATGATAAGCTCCACGATGTAGTGGTGCCTGTAACCGGTATGTATGAAAACTGGTTTCTCGATTACGCTTCCTACGTAATCCTTGAGCGTGCTGTACCTACCATCCAGGATGGGTTTAAGCCTGTTCAGCGCCGGATTATGCATGCCATGAAGGAAATGGATGACGGGCGCTTTAATAAGGTGGCGAACATTATTGGCCAGACCATGCAATACCATCCGCATGGAGATGCATCTATAGGGGATGCAATTGTGAACATGGGCCAGAAGGAACTGCTTATAGAAACGCAGGGAAACTGGGGTGATGTAAGAACCGGCGACGGAGCAGCTGCTCCCCGCTACATTGAAGCACGCCTCAGTAAATTTGCGCTGGACGTTCTTTTTAACCCCCAGACAACCGAATGGCAGCTAAGCTACGATGGCCGTAAAAAGGAGCCTGTAAACCTGCCTGTAAAATTCCCCTTGCTGCTGGCTCAGGGAGTTGAAGGTATTGCTGTAGGCTTATCCACCAAAGTGCTGCCTCACAACTTTATTGAACTTCTGCAGGCTTCAATAGATTTGCTGAAAGGTAAAAAAGCTACAGTTTATCCTGATTTTCCTACCGGAGGTACTGCCGACTTCAGCGACTATAATGAAGGGATGAGGGGAGGTCGTGTAAGAGTTCGTGCAAAGATTGAAGAGGTGGATAAGAAAACGCTGGCAATCAAGGATATACCATTCGGGACCACCACCACCAGTCTTATCGATTCTATCCTTAAGGCCAACGACAAAGGGAAAATAAAGATTAAGAAAGTGATTGATAATACAGCCCAGGATGTGGAAATCCTCATCTCGCTGGCACCCAATCAATCGCCAAATGTAACTATTGATGCCCTATATGCTTTTACAGATTGTGAGGTAAGCATTTCACCAAATGCCTGTGTCATTATAAATGACAAGCCACACTTTATGTCTGTTACTGAAATACTCCGGATGTGCAATGAGCAGACGGTGGATTTGCTCACGCGCGAACTGGAAATAAAGAAGGCTGAGCTGATGGAAAAACTGCTCTTTTCTTCTCTGGAGAAAATATTTATAGAAAATAAAATATACAGGGAGATTGAAGAGGCAGAAACCTTTGAGGCGGTTATTCAAGTAATAGATAAAGGTCTGGAGCCTTTTAAACCACAGTTTTATCGAGAAATTACCCGCGATGATATTCTGAGGCTGACAGAAATCAGGATCAAGAGAATTTCCAAATTTGACTCTTTCAAAGCCGATGAATTAATGCGGAGGCTGGAAGAGGAATTAAAAGAAACTGAATATAATCTGGTCCATATCACTGAATTTGCCATAAATTATTATAAAGAACTGCTGAAGAAGTATGGTAAAGGAAGAGAACGCAGAACAGAGATACGCAATTTCGAGACCATTCAGGCTTCCGTTGTTGCTGCCAATAACCAAAAGCTTTATGTAAACAGGGAGGATGGTTTTATCGGATATGGTCTGAAAAAAGACGAGTTTATTACCGATTGTTCGGATATCGATGATATTATCGTTTTCAGGAAAGACGGTAAATGCCTGGTTACAAAAATACAGGAGAAGGTTTTTGTAGGCAAAGACATTATTTTTGCCGGTATCTTCAAAAAAGGCGATGAGCGGATGGTGTATAATATGGCCTACCTTGAAGCCGGTTCCGGCCGCACTATGGTAAAACGGTTTCAGATGCTTGCTGTAACCCGCGACAGAGAATATGACCTTACAAAAGGGGCAAAAGGCTCAAAGGTGCTGCACTTTACTGCTAACCCCAATGGAGAGGCAGAAGTGGTAACGGTTTACCTTACCTCCGGTTCCAAAGCAAAAGTTAAGGTATTTGATTTTGACTTTGCGGAACTGGAAATAAAAGGTAGAAATGCCGGTGGTAATATCCTTACAAAATATCCTGTCCGTAAGATTCAGATGAAACGCGAAGGTGTATCAACCCTGGGAGGGTTGGATATTTATTATGATGATTCCATTGGGCGTTTAAATACAGAGGAAAGGGGCCAGAAGCTTGGAACTTTCCAGAGTGGGGATAAAATCCTTACCGTTACCAAAAACGGGAACTACGAACTAAATACTTATGAGCTCACCAACCGCTACGAGCCGGACCAGGTTCTGCTGATTGAAAAGTTCAATCCGGAAAAAGTGATTTCTGCTGTTTATTATGACGGGGCCGGAAAAACCTTTTTTGTTAAGCGGTTTAAAATTGAAACAACGACCATCGATAAGCCATTCAGCTTTATTTCTGAAGCGCGTGGATCTTACCTGGCGCTCGTTTCTACTGAAAAACAACCCCAGATAGAGCTTCAGTTTATTAATAGCAAACAGGAGAAAGAAACTTCTATTTTTGATATGGATATGCTGGTGGATGTAAAAGGATGGAAAGCCATAGGCAACAAGCTAAGTCAGTATAAGGTAAATAAGGTGAAACTGATTGCTGCAAAAACAGCAGATGATATGGAAGCTCAGGGTGCTGTTGCGAAAGCAAAAACCGGAGAAGAAGAGGATGATGATGAGGAACAGCTGAACCTGTTTTAGAAAATAATGGAAAATAAATAGTGCAGGTATTGAAAAATACTTGCATTTTTTATTTAAATGGAAGAGGTTTACAGAAATGAACACTGAGCTGGAAAAGGCCCTGAGAAATACACTTGAAGGCCTGATAACCCCTAATAAAAAAAATCACATTGACCGGGTTATAGAGAACCGGACAAGGCATTTAACTGTTGTTCTGGAAGATATTCATAAACCTCATAATGCAAGTGCAGTTTTGAGGACGATTGAATGTTTTGGTCTGCAGGATTACCATATTATAGAAAGTAAAAAGCAGTACCGGATAAGTCCTCATGTGGCAAAGGGAGCAGGAAAGTGGGTGGATATTCACAGATACAACCACCTGAAGGGAGAAGATACCCAAACCTGCATAAATCAGCTTCGCGATAAAGGGTATGTTATTTGCGTTACTTCACCAAAACCGGGTGGTTTTACTCCTGAGGATGTTCCTTTGCAGAAAAAACTCGCGGTCTTTTTTGGCAATGAATTAAGAGGATTAAGTGAAACAGCTCTTAAAGAAGCTGACATGCATCTTCACATTCCTATGTGGGGTTTTACCGAGAGCCTGAATGTTTCAGTAAGTGCATCCCTGATATTTCACACTCTTTTATCACGCCTGCAAAAGAGCAGTATCAACTGGCGGATGTCAGAAGAGGAAAGAAACAGGCTCCGGATGGAATGGTACAGGAAAATTATTACACGGTCGGAAACTATAGAAAGAGAATTGCTAAAGCAGTTAAAAATATTATAAATGCGTATTATTTCCCGGGTGTTCAGTTTGTTGTTAACCGGATTATTTGCCTTAGTCCTGTTTTTTGTGGTTTGCAATGCCTGGGTAATTATGACTACCTCAAACAGGGTTTTTACTGATATTTCAGAGGTTCCTGAAATTGAAGTGGCACTTGTATTGGGAACAAGTAAAAAATTTGCCAATGGCCAGCCTAACGCTTACTTTGAGCACAGAATGGATGCAGCTGCAAAGTTGTACCAATCGGGTAAAGTTAAACACCTGCTTTTGAGTGGCGACAACCGCACGCCTTATTATAATGAACCTGCTGATATGCAAAAAGCCCTGGAAAAAAGGGGGGTTCCGGCCGGAGCTATTTCTGCCGATAAAGCAGGTCTCCGTACACTTGATTCAGTAGTCAGAAGCAGCGAGATATTCGGCAGGAAAGAAATAATTGTTGTAACCCAGAGATTTCATAGCTACCGGGCTGTTTTTATTGGCAACCATAGCCAGATTGATACTTATGCTTTTGCGGCAGAAACGCTTCCTTTTAAAGCTTCCTCAAAATTATTGCTGAGAGAATTTCTTGCAAGACCTATGGCTGTAATTGACCTTTATGTTCTTCAGCGGAAACCATCTGAAGCGGGTAAGGAAGATGTGCTTCCTTACTGAGCATGTCCTCTAATGGAGAAGTAAATCTCAACTCTCATGAACGGAAAAATAAGGGGCTCATCCTTTCTGCTCCTGTTCTGGTTTAACCTTCAAACCTGGTTTTAAGCTCAAAGTAAGCGCCTGCTTTTATTCATGTTGCCGGATTTAATGGAACGCTGCTTCTCCCTGAATTGCAGGAAGTTATTATCTGCTAATTAAAGTATTTGTTTGGGAGTATTCCTCTGCACCTGTACCATTTTCCGGAACACTAAAAAACCTTGGCTTTGACCCTGAAGGTCATATTAATTTTAATTTTCACCTCATGGTTCACTATCTGATCTGTTTTTACATCAGTTCTGATTGAGTAGTTTTCCTGTTGAATATAAGGTTTCAAATTAGTACCGGTAGTTTCCAGTTTTATTACTGTGCTTCCATCTTCCGGTATATTCTTTCTGAAGGCAACAGGCTCTTCATTTCCATTTGCATCTTTAATGTATATGGTAATTTCGTTGAGGAAATTGAAGTTTTGCTTTTCCGGGGCAACAATGCTTAGCTGCAGCTCCGAAAGGTGGGCTGTTTCTACCAGCTCCGCTTTTGTATTATTATTTTTAAAGGATTGCTCCGAGCTTGTTTTTATCTCCGGGCTCCTGATAATAAGGGGAAGAGAAATGCCACTTTGAGAGGGGATTGTAATCTCTGTTTCATTATAAATGTTGAAAGTAATAAGCTCATTAAGTTTATCGCAACCATTCAGGACAGAAAGTACAGCAAGGTAAAATAATACAAAAGTTCTCTTATACATCTTTTACTCCTTTTTAATAAATTTAGATAAAGCTACTTATTTTTCAGAAATTTACCTGGACAATAACCGTTAAGAAGTTACTTAAGCCCTTTTTTTCAGGGAAAACCACTTTATATGAAGAAATTTGTAATACCGCTCCTTTTAGTTTTGTTTCTGTACTTCCCTGTGCCGGCCCAAAAGCCGGAGGTGTACTCCTCCGCAGATATTGCACAAATGCTTCAGCGGCTACAGGTTTTAGGGAATGTTTTGTACCTCGCTGCCCATCCTGATGATGAAAACACCAGATTAATTACCTTCCTGAATAATGAGAAAAAGTACCGGACTGCCTACCTGTCGCTTACCAGGGGAGACGGAGGCCAAAACCTGATTGGTCCCGAAATACGGGAAAAACTGGGCATTATCAGAACCCAGGAGCTGTTAAAGGCCAGATCTGTGGATGGAGGGGAGCAGTTTTTTAGCAGGGCAAATGATTTTGGCTACTCTAAACATCCGGACGAGACCTTTGCCACCTGGGACCGGGAGAAAGTATTGGGAGACGTGGTGTATGTAATCCGGACTTTTAAACCGGATGTTATAATAACCAGGTTTAATACCGAACCGGGAACAACCCATGGTCACCATACCGCCTCAGCAATTTTAGCTGAAGAAGCTTTTGAGGCAGCTAAAGATCCTTCGCGCTTTCCGGAGCAACTGGCTTTTACTGAAACCTGGCAGACGGAGCGTCTTCTGTGGAATACCTCTTCCTGGTTTTTTCAGAATAAAGAAGATTTTGACACCAGTGGCTTAATAAAAATTGATGTAGGCATATATAATCCACTTTTAGGCAAATCATATACGGAAATAGCGGCCGAAAGCAGGAGTATGCATAAAAGCCAGGGCTTTGGAACAGCACTCCAGCGGGGGGCAGCTCCGGAGTACCTTCAGCCGGTAAAAGGCAGTGTTCCTGAGAACAATCTTTTTGAGGGTATTAATACAAGCTGGTCAAGGGTGAAAGGAGGAGAGACCGCCGGTGAAAAAATTAAGGCTATTGTTGCCTCCTTCAGGCCGGATAACCCGTCTGCCATAGTACCTGAGTTGTTGCAATTGTACAGGGTGATTGAATCTCTGCCGGAAAATCCATACAAACAGCAAAAGCTCTCCGAGGTAAAAGAAATAGTAAAAGCCTGCCTTGGGTTGTATCTGGAAGTTAATGCTTCGGAAAGCAATGCCAGCCCCGGCGATAGTGTTCTTTTAGTGCTTGAAGCGATAAACCGGTCGCCTGTGCCTGTTAAACTGCAACAGATTACAATAGTTAATACCGCTGAAACGATCCTGTACAGGAAGGAGCTTAAAGAAAACATTAAATTTCCGGAGCAAATACTTATTAAATTGCCTGATTCTGTTTCACTGTCCCAGCCATACTGGCTAAAGGAGCCTCCGGAAAAGGGAATGTTCAGGCTGGATAATAAGAAAAACACCGGAAAAGCGGAGAATGATCCTGCCATCAAAACCATTGTTTCACTTCTTATTGATGACCAGGAGCTGGAATACGAGCTGCCCGTTACCTTTAAGTATACAGAACCGTCGGAAGGAGAAATTTACCAGCCTTTTGCCATAGTGCCTCCGGTAGCAGTAAATGTCAGAACTGATAAATTGCTTTTTACCGGAAATGAGAACAGGACTCTGGCTGTGGAGGTGGTGGCATGGAAAGACAGTGTGCAGGGAAATATTTCACTGGATATGCCTGCCGGCTGGAAAGCAGAACCCTCTGAATTCCCTTATGCTTTCAATGTTAAAGGGGAGTCGAAAATATGTCATTTTCTGGTTTCTGCTCCAAAAAAGCCTGATGAAAAAGATGCAGGTGTTGTAGTAACCTATGGTAATAAAAAGTATAACAGAGGCCTGGAATTTATCCGGTACAGCCATATACCTGCACAGGTTTATCTGCCTCAGGCAAGAGTTAAGCTGGTAAAAATGGAGCTTTCAAGGCAGGGGAAAAGAATAGGGTATTTAATGGGAGCCGGCGATGAGGTGCCTGAAAGCCTCCGTCTGGTAGGGTACCAGGTGGATATTCTCCGCGCATCGGATCTGGAAAAATTAAAATTAAAAGATTATGATGCTGTGGTTGTAGGAGTAAGGGCATTTAATACCCTTCCTGAATTAAAGTTCCGGAAAAAGGCACTGGAACAGTATGCCAGAGAGGGAGGTACGGTTGTAATCCAGTATAATACAAGCTTTGGCCTTGTTGATGAGGATATTGCCCCTTATAACCTTCAGCTTTCGAGGAAGCGGGTTACTGATGAAGAGGCTCCGGTAAGCATACTTGCTCCGGACCATCAGGTATTTAACAAGCCAAATAAAATTACGGCCAAAGATTTTGAAGGATGGGTGCAGGAAAGAGGCCTTTACTTTGCTGAATCCTGGGACAGGGAATGGACCCCTCTGATTGCAAGCCATGACCGGGGCGAGGAGTCTCTGGAAGGAGGCTTACTTGTTGCAAAGGTCGGGCGCGGGTATTATGTTTATACAGGATATTCATGGTTCAGGCAACTGCCTGCAGGGGTGCCCGGGGCTTACAAAATTTTTGTAAACCTGCTGTCTTTAGGGAAATAGAGATATTAAACAAAAAGCTGATTTTTTGCTTATTAAGAAAGTAACTTTCTATTAACAGGCTGCCTGAAGGGTAGCCTGTTTAATTTTTCAGCAGAAGGGATGCCCTTTCTTTATGCAAATAGTTCAAAAAACATTCAGGTTCCTGCTTTATCTGGTATTAGGAATACTTGCTGTTGGATGCATATTACTCTTTTTTGCTGATCCTTTTGCCCGGCATTTATTACAAAAGCAGGTAAATAAGGCCGGGGACGGACAATATTCTCTGGAAATGGATAAATTTCATATTTCCCTATTAAGAGGAGATGTGATTCTCACCGGAGTTAAAATAGTAACAGATACCGGCAGGAATGTTTCCGGACCGGTTATTTTTACAGAGGCAGAAGGAGTAATAGTCGAAGGGTTTTCATGGCTCGGGTATTTAACTGAAAATGAACTGGCCCTTGATAAGGTAAGGTTAAGCAACGGAAATTTGCAGTTTAGCCTTTTTTCCGAAGAGAAGGATGATAGGGACGAAGAGCCTTTTTCTTTGGACCAGCTGGATATTTATCCCTCTCTGAAAGGAAAGTTTAGCAGGGTACGGGCAAAGCAGTTCCTTTTGGAAAATTTCAGTGGCACAATTACCAGTATCCGGCTCAAGGACACTACGGCATTTGCATTTCATAAACTTGAAGCAGATGTAAAAAACTTCCTTTTGGACACTGCTATGTTATTTACTGATTCCCGCACTTTTTATTCGGAAGGGATACGGATAGCAGGACATCAGCTGGAATTTTCGTCCGGAACCGGGGAAGTTACAGCAGGAGCAGATTCTTTGTTTATTAGCTCTGAAGAAGATAAAACCGGCATCTCTATTCATTCATTACATTTTTTACAGCAGGGAACTCTTTCTGCTGATACACTCCTCTATGTAGGTCTTGAGTTTTTTGATATACAGGAGTTTAATTTTTACGGGCTCCAAAAGGATAGTACAGCCTCCTTAAACAGGGTAAGGGTAAATGATTTAAATTTCATCAGTAATACTGATTCCACAGGCGATACAGCTGAACCAAAAAAGGCTGAAGGCAATCCTTTTAGAAATATCAGTGGTTTTACTCTTGCTTCTTATTTGCCGGATTTCATTAATAAAGTGAGAGTCGCGGAGGCAGACCTTCAGCAGATATTTGTCAGAATGGGGGCTTCTTTTTCATTAAAGAATGCTAATCTGAAATCAGGTAATTTTCAAATTGATGGTGCTCCGGCTTTTGCAAATAATCGTTTCCTTCATGCAGAAGAACTGACAATAAATGCAGGTGGCTTAAGCTTACCTGCAAATGAATTGTACAGGGCTGGCTTAGGCCAATTTCAGTTTAAGGCTGCTAATGGAATCAGCGGGTTTAGTATGGCTGATGTTTTCTTTTTTCCCACGGACGAAAGCTTGCAAAAAAAACGGATCGAACTGCGGTTAGGGGCGCTGAAAACAGATACAATAAAGACAGGAAATTTACCTTCAGGCGAATTGGTTCTCCGGAATGTGGTTTTAGAAAACCCTGAGCTGGATGTTTATATTCCTGCTTCAATCCCGGCTGGTAAAGAACCTGATAATTCCGGAGATCCGCTCAGCCTGAGTGAGTTGGATATTTCTCCCTGGCTGAATAATTACATTGATAAGGTTTTGGTAAACAGCATTTCTGTAGAAAACCTGAACGTGAATGTTCTTAAAAAAAGTGCAAGTGGTAGTATCCGTATTGTTGCTCCCCTAGTAAATTTTAACATGCAGGATATTCTGCTTGGAGGAGACCAGGAGATTTTGTCTGATGAAAGAATCTTTTACTCAAGGCAGCTTGGGTTATCTGCCTCTTCTTTTTCTGCAAAAGAGGAGGGCCTCAATAACTGGCAGTCCTCCTTTGCCTCAGGTAATTTAGTTATCCGGCCTGCCAATTCTGACCTTACTTTAAATTCCCTGTCGTTTTACAGCACATCCAATAGCACCAAAGATTCACTTTTAAGGGTTTTTGCAGGTAAAATGCACCTGGGAGGAGTGGATGCAGGAGCTTATTTTCATGATCGAAATGCAAAGTTCCGAAAGGTGGTTCTTGAGAGCCTTGATATTGTTTACCCTGACGGCAATGAGGAGGATGTAAAATCAGATCCGGCCAAAGGGGAAGGGATGAACCCGAAACTTATTCAGGATTTCAGCCTGGCGGATAATTTACCTCGATTCATTAATTCAGTAGAGGTGCAGGAACTTGCTTTAACAAAGGTATCTTTTGGTGGGGGAAAGGCTGATTTGAGGGTGGGAGAGGGTAATTTACAGCTTAAGGATATAAAGATTAACGATAAGAAAGCCTTTGCTGAAAACCGTTTTTTTCATGCTTCACTGGCCGAAAGCAATATTAAAAACATCTGCTTCAAAGCCGGAGAAGAAAAGCAGGAAGTGGAGCTGGGAACATTAAATTTAAGTATCAATAAAGGATCAGGTTTTTTATCATTGCATCAGCTTTCCACCGGAACAGGGAACACCTTTTCCGCTTCAGCGCCGGTGGAGGCTCTAATTGATTCTGTTAAGCTTACAGGAATAAATACTTCTGAACTGTCTTCAGGAATCCTGTCACTGGAAAGATTTATTATTTCCAATCCTTCAGTAGTTTATTATTCATCACCTTCAGGGTCAGGCTCAGATTCCACTTCTGCTTCCGGGTCAGCCACGGCTACATCTGAAGAACCAAACCTTTATCCCTTTCTGAAAAAATACCTGAACTCTTTGAATATAGAAACCTTAGGAGTATCAGGAGGTGATTTCCGGTTTTCCGGCCTCGGAGGAAGCCATTATGGATTGCATTTACCTGAAGTGGAGCTGACTATAAAAGGTATCAATATAGCTCCCGGGACTGCTTTTTCTGATAACCGCATTTTGCATTCAGCAGCAATCAGCGGAACTCTCCGCAATGTGGAATATTTTTTTCCTGATAAGGTGTACAGAGTAAAACTGGAAAAGGCAGGCTTTAATTCAGCCGGAAAGATTATAGAATTACAGGGGCTGCTCTATACTTTTTCTGAAAACTATAAGAAAAAATTAGATGAAGAGGGCACCAATGAGGTATATCGCATAAATAATAAGAGCCTGAGTGCAGAAGGCATAGACTGGAAGAAACTTATATTGGGAAACGGGTTTCAGGCCGGTAGAATATCTTCCACAGGTTTGGATTTGTATGTATATAAAGATTTTAATGTGCCTTACACAGAGCAGTTGAAGCCCATGCCAGCTGATATTATTGGATCTGTTGAGTTCCCGTTGTTTGTGAAAGAACTTAATCTGAATGGAATGGAGGTGGTTTATGAAGAAATGAAGAAAAGGGCTGATACTGCAGGTTATGTAAAAATAACAGAACTTAATGGGAAGATTCATAACTTAACCAATGTTGATAGTATTCTGCAGGAGTACCCATCTATGGAAGTGGTTGCCAGTGGGAGGTTAATGGGAGAAGGGTATTTCCAGTCTCATATAAATGTTCCTTTGCTAAATAAGAATGAAAATGTAAGGGTAACAGGTACAATGGATACTCTTGATGTTACCCAGCTGAACAGAATTGTTCGTTACAATTCCCGGGTAGCTATTAAAAGCGGCTCTTTTTATAAGGTAAGCTGGGATTTTGAGGCAGGTAAGGAGGAGGCCAACGGGACAATGGAACTTAGTTATGAGAATTTAGAGATCCAGTTAAGTAAACCAAATTCTCCGGACACCACAGGCTTATTAAAAGATATAGGTTCTTATTTGATAAACCAGCTGGTGGTGGATTCCAATATAGCCGAAGGTAAAAACACTAAACCGGAGAAAGTAACCTTCGGACAGAAAAGGGATAAGGAAAGAAGCTTTTTTCACTTTTATGTTCAATCCCTGTTAGCAGGCTTTATTGAAGCCATAGGAGTTCCCTTCCGGTAAATGAGGCTTTTCTGCCATTTTTCCTTTCTTTTGCCCTCTCCCAAAGTATTAAATTATTTTTCTTTCTTATATCCACAACATTTATTTCTGAATTCCGCATAATATAAGAGGATTGTCTCACCTCATAAGCTGTTAATTATGAGAGTAATGCATATATTTTTTTGAAGAATAGATTTAAGGATATGAAAGTTATAAAGAAGGTAGGTAAGGTATTTCTATATATCGTTTTAGGATTGATAGTTTTACTTTTTGTGGCGGGTTTGTTTATTGATCCGATAGCAAAAAGGGTAATGGTAAACCAGGTAGATAAGGCTGCTGAAGGGCAGTATTCTCTTTCTCTGGACGAGGTTGATATTTCTATTCTTGGTGGAAATTTTAGTCTGAAAGGGGTAGTACTGGAAACAGATACCACACACCCTGAAACTCCGCCTATTGCTTTTTTAAAAGCCAGTGAGGTTTCTGTTGAAGGGGTTTCGTGGCTGACATATCTTCTCGACCAGCGGCTGTTAATGGATCAGGTCCTTTTAGATAGCCTTAATGTGGAACTGTATGCCAGATCACTTGATAGTACAGACACTCAGCAGGCTGAAAATCAAAAACCTTTCAGGCTTCAGCAGCTGGATATTTATCCGACGATCAAGGATCAGATTGACAGGTTCCGCCTGAAGGATCTTGCCCTCAATGATATTTCCCTTACCCTGATAAACCTATCCACCCAGGATACCCTCAGATTTAACTCCAGGGAATTGAACCTCCAAAGCGACGATATTTTAATTGATGCCGATAAGCTCATTACCGATAACAGGGCATTTTATGCTACTGAAATGGACTTTTTAGGTAAAGAGGTAAAAATAGTCAGGAGTGGAAATAAACAACTGGTAATCCGGACGGACTACATTAAGTTTGAAACGAGAGACGACAAAATTGGCCTGTTAACTCAGGGCGTAAACTTTTTGCAAACAGGAACACAGGAAGCAGATACGCTCATGTCGGTTGCGTTTGATGAATTCCTGCTTAGCAATCTTGAAATGCTCCCTATTCAGGAAGACAGTACCGCTCATATAGGCAAAATAGGTTTAGAAAATTTAATGCTTGTAAATAACTTTCCTGCCAGTCCTGATTCTTCATTAGTTGCTGATACAGCCAAAAGTCAGGCACCTGGTAAAAAAAGCCTTGCGGAAATGAGTTTAGGGGAAAGCTTACCGGAATTCCTGAAAAAAATTCAGCTGGATGAACTGGCATTTAATAGTATATCCTACCGGCAGGGGTCTTCCATGAGGTTAGAAGAAGCAAATTTTAATGCGGGTGCTATTGTTGTCGATGAAAACGCAGCATTTTCAAACAACCGCTTCCTTCATGCAGGTAAAGTGGAAAGCTCTTTTGACCTTTTTGCACTTTCAGTGGGGCAGGACTCAGTTCATGTTACTGTGGCTGGTTTCCATATGAATATGGATGATGGAACAGGTAGTTTAGGCTTTGAGGATATACAATTAAAGCCGGGAGAAAAGAATAAGGATGAAATGTGGGTAGATGCTGAGCTGGGGCCTTTTGGCATCGTTGGAATTAACACAAGGAATATTCCTGAAGGAAGACTGGCAATAGACAGTATTGGAATGGAAACTCCAAAAGTGGCAGTAAATATGCCTCAGCAAAGCAATGGTGCTACAGGTAATACAGATAATGCTAATAATACAGGTATCGAAAGCGGACAGGAACAGGCCATGAGTTTATACCCAGCCATTGAAGGTTTTCTGGAAAGCGTTCACCTTGGCAAATTTGCCATTATAGATGCAGATATTACCGCCTCTGGCATGATGGCAGGAAATATGGAAGAATTGCATGTACCCACTATTTATTTACAGGTCAGTGATGTGCTGGTAGCAGAAGGAACAGCATTTTCAGGTGACAGGGTTCTGCATACCGGGGATATTGCATTGCGGGTAGAGGAAATTAACCTGCCAACGAGTGAATTATATACAATGAACCTGGGCTTATTCAGGTTTAGCACGAGGGAACAGTTTGTGGAAACAAATGATTTCAGCTTTGAATACAAAGGAGAAAAAGGTAAAATACCAGCCGGTGCAGATACCAGCTTTGTAATGAGTGTTAAAAATGACAGGTTTTTAATCCGTCAGCTTGACTGGCAGGCACTGATAAAAGACCAAAGGGTAAATATTGGACTGGTCCGGACTGAAGGCCTCGAACTTTATTCCTTTACGGACAACAATAAGAAAGAACCTGCAAAACAAAGTGGAGGTGATAGTGCTCCGGAACAGCAGGAGGCGCCCTCCATGCCACAAAATGATATTAAGCAGATAGAAATGCCCTTCTATGTTGCCAGATTTGAACTGGAAGGGGGAAATCTTTCATTTGAAGAGTTGGCAGAGGGAGCTGAAGAGTCGGGTAAAGCCAGTGTAACGGATATTTCTGTGGCAGCATCCAACATTACTAACCTGCAGGACAGGCTGAGAGAACAGCCAAAATTGCCTATAGAAATGAATGGGAAACTGATGGGCACAGGGGACTTTTATACAAAAATTGTAATGGATATGGTTTCAGATTCCAATCTGGTTACCATAAGAGGCCAGATAGATACTCTTGACATTACTAAAGTGAACAGGTATACCGAATACACAACCAGATTTGGCTTTGAAAGCGGGACTATATATCAGGTGAAATGGGATATTGAAGCTGATGATGAAAAGGCTACAGGAACACTGGCGATGAGCTATGAGGACCTGATGATTGAATTAAGTGAAAGTAATAACCCTAATTCAAGTGGTGTTTTAAAAAATGCCGGAGCATTTCTGGCAAATAATCTTGTTCTGGAATCAGACGTGCCTCCGGCAAGTAGTGAGGATCCGGAAAAAACTGAAATTTCTGAAGAAAGAGAAGAAGGAGAGGCTTTTCCGGGCTATGTGATACAAGGTCTGATATCAGGATTTATGGACCTGATGGTAACAATATTTTAATTTGGTTAAGAAACTGCCCCGGAGGGAGATTCTTTTAAGGCAGGGGAGGAAAAAAATGTACTTCCGCAGCAAATATCCAATACATGAAACCAAAAAAGGTGGCTTTTAGCCACCTTTTTTGGTTTCTTCCCGTGAGAGGAAAGAATCCTGATCTGCTGTTCAGAAGCTCATCTGCGCTTCTTTAAAAAAATCATTGCATCAATTTTCTGTTAACCTTCTGCTTAAACAGGATTATCTTTTAATTTTGCGGAGCAACCAGTTAAAACTTCAGGATCATTAGGTATGGCTCAAAGTGCAGACAGTGTATTGAAAGACTTAAAAGCAGGAAGATATGCTCCTGTCTATTTCCTGCAGGGCGATGAGCCTTATTTTATTGATAAAATCTCCGGCTTCATTGAAAAGAATGCTCTTTCTGAAACAGAAAAAGGCTTCAACCAGATGATAATGTATGGTAAGGATGTGGATGTGACCGCTATCCTTAATAATGCACGGAGGTACCCGATGATGTCGGAGAGGCAGGTGGTAATTGTAAAAGAAGCTAAAGATATCCAGGATATAAATAAACAGGATGCACAGGCAATGCTGGAAAGCTATGTCAAAAATCCTCTTCCTTCTACAGTATTGGTTTTTTGTCATAAATACAAAACGCTGGATGGAAGGAAGGCGCTTACCAAAACACTGGACAAACATGCAGTTTTTGTATCTACAAAGAAACTTTACGACAACCAGGTGCCGGACTGGATTACCCAATATGTTACAGATTCAGGCTTTACTATAGACAGAAAAGCAGCTTTTATGCTGACAGAATTTATAGGAAATGACCTGGAAAGGCTTGCAAACGAAATTGATAAGGTTCTGATCAACTTCCATGAAAAGGTACAGATAGATCCGGCCATGATTCAGAAATATGTAGGGATAAGTAAAGACTACAATATTTTTGAATTACAGAAATCGCTGACTGTCCGTGATGTGGTGAAAGCGAACCGCATTGTTCAGTACTTTGAGGCTAACCCTAAAAACCATCCTGTAATACCAATGATTGCCATGCTGTTCAGTTTTTACAGCCGTCTTTTACTGATCCACCATTCCGGAGAAAAAACTGAGGGAGGAGTGGCTAAAATTTTAAAGATCAACCCTTTCTTCGCAAAAGAATACCTGCTGGCAATCCGGAATTACAGCCTGCCGGTAGTAATCAGGAATATTAACTTCCTGCGCCAGGCCGACCTGCAAAGTAAGGGAATTGAAAGTGGTGGAATGACGGAGGGGCAGCTACTGAAAGAGCTTGTTTTCAGACTCCTGCACTAAAAAAAACTTTTACTGAAAAGAAGGGCACTTGTAAATCCTGTGGTTTATAGTCCGATAGAAGATTTAAAACCATTTACAAGGGTTTTAACCCAATAATTTACAGTAGACCGGCGGTTATCTCTCTCAAACCGGATTTCTCCTTTTTTAAAGGGTTTGTCTTCCTCTCCTGTGTTGTTTGTGTTTACCACAAGCCAGTTAGCGAGGAGGGACCCGATTTCTTTTACCGGGCCACCTGTTTTACCTGTCCTTTTATTTACCAGTGCCACTTTAAGGTCGCTGTATTTAAAGTCCATATTTCCTTTGGCTAAATGTTTATCTGCCTCTACATAAAAGTTTATCTGGTGTGCATGGCCGCTTCTTATTTTTATGGAAACAGATTTTTCCAGAATAGGATTAAAGTCCGACAGGCTCATTTCATCCAGTCTGCCATAAAAGGTGTGGCTGTTCAGTGAATCACCCAGGGGGATTTTAAAAAATGCCTCCAGGTGTCCTGTTCCCATTAAAAGACATTCCATCCTGATGTTTGTAGTTAATCCCTGTGCCAGTAAGGTGGGGTCGTTGCTTATGGTGTCACTTATAATGTTCAGGTTGGTAAGGTCTATAAAACCTGTCCCTCTGGCACCTCTTGCCTGTTCTTCATAACCTATATAACCATTCCTGATGGCCATTCCCAATAACATTACTTTTGAATCAAGTTTCCTGATTATTTCCTGTGGCATTTCAGGAAAGTGATTTTGAGGGTAAGGCTGTCTTTTATCACGGTAAACATGCAGCGCAAAACCGTCCAGCAAAAGGGAGTCAGCAAAAAAGTTTCCGTCCAGCAGGGCTTTATAATCAAGTTTTATAATTTTAAGGCTCCTGTTCCTGAGGGTGAACTGGTCTGTTTCATACCCTTTAATATTTGCAAATGTTTTTCTGTCTGCAAGTGGAGTAAGTGAAACAGAGTCTGCCATTATATTTCCGTCGCGTGTATCCAGCAGAATGCTGTTGATTTTAAACATGTACAAACCATTATCCAGCTTAGCTGAATAATCTTTTATCCGCCCCTGAATCCTGTCAGAGAAAAAGATCCGGTTCCTTTTTTTTATCTCAACACTGTCAATTTTAAAATTTGCAACCACACCATCAATATTACCAATGTAAAAAGAACTGCTATCCTGTTCTTCGCTAATGGTTGTGAAGGTAAGCTTTGCCTCTTCAAGTTGTATAGCCTGCGATTGAACGATATTCAGGTTTTTCAACAATGGTTCAGACCAGTGTATGGATTCTTCTTTTTTTGTACTTTGAGTTTGAGAAAAGTGAGGGTAGTGGTAAATATTCACTCCCGCATTTTTAATAAGTATACTTTGAAAGATCAGGCTGTCTTTTTCGATAAGCTGTGAATCAAGGCCGGAAAATTTACCAAAGGGAATTTTGATATAGAAAAGCTTGTCCACACCCTTGCTTTTAAGCTGAGATATCAGCTGAATATCGTTACGTGGCTGTAGTTGTGCCCCTCTGAATTCAATTTTATTCTCCCTGGTTGATATATTCAGCTCATCAATATTAAAGATGTGAAGGCTATCCGGTAGTTTTCTCTCAAAACCCGTTAAGGAAATACTTACATCATCGGCATTAAAGAGTTTATCTTTATTTTTATGCTTCTCACCAATTTTAAAATTTTTTATATGGCTGTCGAAACGATCTGTTTTGATACGGAATGAAGTATTCATGGCAGAAACCCGCGTATACATTCCCTGCCCGTTGATAACTCTTGCATTGTTTATTTCCAGAGACTGAAGGTTGCCCCTGATCAGTTCATAAAAATCATAGTTTACCAGACTTTGCTTATTTGCGGCTTTTTCCTGCCTGTCGGGCTCCTGTGTGTGGTGCCTTATTTGAATTTCCGGATATTGCAGGAGTAATTCATCAATTTCTAATTTTCCATTACTGTAAACCTCATTGAAGCCTATTCCATTAATTTCAAGTTCAGGTAAATGAATGTTATACCTGTTTTTATAGGAGGTGGAAATAAGTGTACTGAATTGTTGTAATTTCTTACTGTCTGGCTTCAATCTTATTTCGTGGGCCTTAACCTGCCGGAGTGCGGTGGAAAGTTCAAGGTTCCGTGCGCTTAATGTGTGGATTTTATCAAGTAGTTCCTGCTGGTAACGGTCAATTTGAATACGTATATCATCGGCAAAAAGAAACCGTTCTGAATCAAAGGCAGAAATAGAATCTGCCAGATATTTGTCCATTTGCAGGTTTATTCCCTGCAGTAATGTGCTTTCAATATAATTGCCGTTTTCCAGTTGTACCGCACTGAACATACCATTCTCCATAACAAGACTGTTAATTTCAAGCGCTTCAAAATAGGGAGAGATAGCCTGATAAAAACCAGTTGGCTGAAGGTTTACTTTCTTTTTCTTTTTGTCCTTTTCATTTCCATCGCTGTTTATGACAAAAGTATAGCGCACCTCCGGCTTTTGAGCCAGGACAGAATCTATCTTTAAGTGCTCCAGGTAATAAGCGCTGTCAAAATTTATTCCTGTCAGGTTAATCTTTGGCAGAATAAGATTAAAATAGCCTTTCTGCCCCTGTTTTTTTAACAGTTCTTCCTCATTGTAAAAGCTTTCAGCAGTTTTAACTGTTACTTCTTCTGCCATTATATTCTGCTCTTCAGTTGAGGCATAAAGATTTTTAGCACTTATAACATGGATTCCATCGGGCAGGTAGGTGGAATAATCTTCCGCTTTTACTTTTACATTATCAGCAAAGAAAAGGCGTTTGGGGTTGGAGGAAGTCAGGGAATCGAAACGGAAATTATCCACCTGAATCTCTGTCCGTCTGCCACTAACAATCAGTGGAGCTTGTTTCGCGTAAAATGCCAGATCCAGCCGGCCATCCTGCAAAAGTAATTTTTGTACTTTAATTACCTCAAGAAAGCCACTCATAAGATCATAAATGGCGCTGCTCTTAATTATGTCCGTCCGCTCCGAAGTACCGCTCTCCAGCAGAGTTCCTAACTGAATGGCCGGAGAAGGAATACGAACGCTTCCTACCTCCAGGTGTTTTTGCAGGTAGGCTTTCAGAATATCCACCTCTTCCAGTTCGAGGAGAGGGACATGCAGGTTTAAAAGAGTTTTAGCATTTGATAGCTGAAGCTCAGGGTAAGGGTATTGATTTCCTTCTGCAACTATCTTCAGATCAGAAATGTATATATTATCCTTCAATGTGGAAATTCCAATCTCATTGGCCGTAATGCGGTGCAGGTCATCAGGAAGCAGATGATTATAATTTTCTATTTCCAGCTCAAAGTCATTTGCATAAAAGAGCTTATTCATCTCATAGGCACTGGCAGAATCTAACCTGAATTTCCACAATGATGCTTTCCGGATGTTTGTAATAAAAGCTTCTGTATCTTTTCTTTTATTGTTTTTAATATTAATCATTCCCTTCTGAAGCGAAATTTTATCAATACTAAGGCTGTACAGATAATCTTCTATCAGGGCATACAAATCTTCTTCTTTAAATCCTTTGCCGGCACCGGAAAGGGTGGGAGTGGCTTTTTTATCCTGCCGTAAAAGAGTAAAAGATGGCTGCTGCAATCTTATTGAATCAATTTCAAGAATATTTTCATTATATGCCTTCAGCATATCTGCCCCGTTCAGTCGGATAGAGGGAACACTGGCCGAAAACATAATTCTGCTATTATCGGATGATTTGTTTATTGTGTCAGGTTTGATAAGAAAGTCAAGCGCGCGGATCTCTGACTTATCTGAGGAGAAAAAAAGCTCTTTAGCCTGCAGCAGGTGTAAATTATCCGAAAGCCTTAAACTATAGTTGTTCAGGGTGAAGTTTATCCTGTCGGAGTACAGGATTTTTTGTTCATTTTTACCGGCAGCTGAATCCAGAACAAAATTTCTGATATTAGCTAATTGTATGCCTGAAGCCAGTTTTTCCTGTAAACCATCCCTGTTTACATAAATCTGAACTTCCCCGTTTCTGAGGGTAAGGTTTTCTACCTTTACAGATCTCAAAACCTTATCAATAACCGGGTACAGGTTTTCCAGTTTGAAACTTTCTTTCTGCCCCGGATCCAAAGACCTCAGATTTATCAGCTCAAGGGAAGGGTTTAAAATAGTTACTTCACCGGCAATTAAATCCCTGTGTTCAAAAAAATCAATTAATGACAGCCCGTAAATATAAACCCGGGGAAAATCCACTCTGTAAATATTTGATAAAGAACTGTCCTGAGCGAATTCCTCTGTGCTTTTCAAAGGAGTAAGTCTGATATTCCGGGCAAAGGCTGATGAATCAGCAGAACTTATTTTAAGGGATTCAACATTCAGACGATATTTTTTGGCGGCCAGAAATCCTGTGATACTGTCTGCCTCCATAAAAAACTCTTCTGCAGAAAAAATTTCATCATTACTTTTTCCTGTTCCACTGCCGGCTAGGAAGTTGCTCAGTTCAAACTGAAAAGGGGAGATTTGTATATGGTTTTCCTCATTATTTTTTTTTGCCTGTAACTTGATAACTCCATCATTTATTCTTACCGTTCGCACACTCAACTGCTCCATTCCGGCAGGTAAAATATCTTGCAGATTTTTGCTGATTGATAAAGAATTATTGCCGGAGGAATCATCGAAATTGATATTTAATTTTATGTCGGGCTTTTCCAGCAGAATGCTGCCAATTTCCAGCTTATTCTGAAAATAAGCTTTGCGAAGGTTAATTCCGCTAATCCTTATTTCAGGGATAAAAAGGGAAAGCACATCCTGTTCCCCGTTTACCTGTGGGGTGTCTGATTCTTTATTATCCTGATTATAAGGCATCAGGAGCAGGTTTTTTATAAGCAGGCTCCTGTTGGTATAACTTATTTCTATGTCATCAAAATCCGAAGTATATAATCCTCCTGTAATTTGCTCAAACCTGAGGCTGAGGATGTTCTGCAGGATTGATTTTGCATAATTCATCAGGACCAGCTGAAAAGCAAAAAGAGAAATGAAAAAGAACACAACTATTCCTATAACCCATTTAGAGGTTCTTTTCCGCCAGCGAATCCGTACCCGCGGACGCCTGATCCTTATCTTCGGACGTTTAATATTTTTAAATTTCATATACTGGCGTAACCCCGGACGGAGTTTACCGGCCTGATCTTATTACCCTGATATCTTCCGGAAGATATAAATCAAAACCTTAATTATTGTTATATTATCTAATTGTAAACCAAATATATTTGCTTACGTACAGTTAACACAAAGCAAATATAAAATGGTTTTCCATTTTCATAAAAATAACGATAATTCCATTTATGAGAAATTTTATACTAATCCTCCTTCTGGGATTTTTTTCCCTGGCTTGTACCGACGACCTGAGAGAGGCGGCAAAAAGTTCAAATTCTATTTCGGCCAGAATTGATTCTGTAGCCTGGAACTCCGCCAGTGGTTATTCTCAACGTTCCCTTAACGAGGATGGTCCCCTGACAATAATCGGAACAGGGGATGGGTATACTATAGAAATAGTTTTGGGTGATATTCACGAGCCAGGGGAGTATGATATGGGTACCAGCAGGACAGGAAAAATCAAGTCAGGAAATTATACTTATTCTACACTGGATGTTCAGAATGCAGGAAAAATAGTTGTTTCCAGTTTGTCTGATAACCGGATCGTTGGAAGTTTTTATTTTGATGCCCAGTGGTTAAGTGCCAATAACAGAATTCAGGTATCTGAAGGCAAATTTGATATGTTATACTATTAATAAATATTTTTTCCTAAAGCAGGCTTTTATAAGCCCGCTTTAGGTTTCAGATATTTTAATGCCTTTTTAAATAACCGGCTCCTGTCAGATGTAATGGAGGGATCGCCATAAATACCGGAAGATAGTTCTTTTACTACCCCGGGATGAAAACCCAGTTTTTCAGCGGCTTTCCGGCAAAAGTCTATTTCGCTGTAAAATATCCTGCCATCAATCTTCATTAACTGAATTAAGTTGTATAAATTTTCAAACCTTTCCTCTTCACTAAAGAACTGGAGAGGACCGCTGTTCGGCCGTCTGAAAACTTCTTCTATTTCTTCATTATTCAATCCAAGGCTGCTTCCAATTTTTTGAATCCATTCACTTTCCGTTCCGGCCAATTCATTGTCGATTGTTGCCAGTTGTACCAGGAGTCCTAGTTGATCTTTTTTCATATAGGCTTATTTCAATGCATGTATTATTGCCCTATACTACATAAATTATTTATCCATACCGTTCAAATGTAGGGAAGGTGTAATATAATTGGAAAGACTAAAAGAAAACAGCCCTGGCAAAACCTGCCCGGGCTGTATAAAAACTTCAAATCTTACTTTTACAGTAACAGAAATTACAATCCTTCTTTATCTCAAGAAATCAGTTTTAATGATCTTCAGGTTTATAACCGTGATTATTGATCCAGTATGAGGCTGTAAGCCTCCTTAATGCAATTTTAGTTATACCTACAGACATACCTGTTACAGCTCCCCAAAGTAATGCTTCTTTCCATAAAACGCCTGGTGAGGCAGGGTTTAGAGGAGGATCATTTTTAGTAATGCCTTTCCAGCTCTTTGTAATGAGCTTTCTTATTCCTACTGCCCCGGCAATGGTGGCAACCTTAGTTAAAAGATCATATTGTTTTTGTGGTGTTAAATCCAGTAAACTCATGCTTTATAATTTTAATGTTAAGTATTACAATAAGTTATATTACGGACACCAGTATTGAGGGTTTTGCAGGATTAAAATTCAAACAAATCTGCCAGGAAAAATTATAAAAAAAAATCAGAAAAAAAATTCTATTACATAACGGCCTGATTTATTCTTCATGTATATTGTTTTCCCAAATTCCGGGGAGAAGCAAATACGTTTTAGTAGAAGAAAAAAATGAAATAATTGAAATTAACATACCTGAATGAGCAGGAAATCTTTTTTTTACAAAAGTTTTATATAAATTTAGGAAGAAAAATTAAACTATAATTTATAAATAGTTTTGTAAGCACAGTTTAAGGTTATCAAATGCCCTTCCATTTTTTAGATAAAATATTGTTCCGGACAAAGGCTCCCGTTGCATTAAATGTAAGGCGGGAGGTGCTGACTAACAGGTATAGCTTCTTAGGAATTATTACCAGTTTAGTATTCGGATTAAATGCTTTTATATTCGGGTATTATTTGTTATCTGCGGGGTTTATTTTATATTCTGTACTTTTTATTGCTCCTATTATATTAAACAGGAGTGGTTTCCAATTTTTAGCATCTAATTTATTAACAGGGGGGGGAATAGCAGGAATATTAATTCTGGTGTTACTGTGGGGGAAAAGTTCCGGTTCTCATTTCCTGTTTGTTGCACTTATCTTTACTGCACTCACACTATTTCCAAAAGAAAAGAAGGCACTTGTCTTCGTTTATCTGTGCTTAATAATATTAGCTTTTATAAGTATAGAATTTTGGTTACCGGAAAGTTATAGCAAAATTTTTGTTTCAGAGAGTTTCCGGACTTCCCATTATCTGTTAACTGGATTTTTTGCTTTGGTAAATTCCATTGCCACAGCTTATGGCTTGTATTCAATAGCCTGCCAGGTGGAGGGCTCTCTATACCTGAGCCAGACCCAAAACATAGCATTACTGAATGGAATTCCTGATAAAATTCTTCATTTCAACCTGGCGGGCCGCTGCCTTGATTTTAAGGACGACCATGAAAATGAAAGTGGGGCCACGCGTTTCATAGGACAACCCATCAGACATTTCCTGAGTGGGCCGCTTGCATTAAAACTCTTAAGTACTGCCCAAAAAGTATTGGATACAGGAAAAGTTATAAGTTTTGAATGGGAATCCTCCTCTTTTGGCAGGAAGCATTTTCAGGAATACAGGATATCCGGGTTAAATAAAGATGAGGTTATTACAATTATCCGGAATATAACAGATAAAAAAGAACAGGAGTCTTACAGGAAGGCGAAAGAGATAGCTGAAAATGCAGTTAAAGCCAAATCGGAGTTTCTTTCCAGTATGAGCCATGAGATCAGAACTCCCATGAATATTATTCTGGGACTGTCCAAATTAATGATCCGTGAAGAGAACTTGCAAGGAAAGATGAAAGAGAATCTGGAAGCAATCTCATTCTCAGCCGAAAACCTGCTGGTAATTGTTAATGATATTCTGGACCTGTCTAAAATTGAGGCAGGAAAATTATCTATAAAAGAATCACCTTTTAACCTGAAAAGCCTTATCCGGAAGCACATTAACTTCATGAATATCAGTGCGTCTGATAAAGGACTTCAACTAAACCTTGAAGTAGATGATGCTATTCCTGACATGCTTACAGGTGATCCTGTCCGTATTAATCAGGTAATGATGAACCTGACCGGAAATGCCATAAAATACACCCGGAAAGGAAAGGTGGATGTATATGTGGAACTGGCTGAAATAAACAGTTCTGCAGCATCTGTCAGATTCAGGATCAAAGACACCGGAATAGGTATACCTCAGGAAAAGCTTAATTTTATCTTTGAAAGTTTTAACCAGTTGAATAATGCAGAAGAAACAAAAGGAGGGACAGGTTTAGGCCTTACTATCTCTCAGAAACTGGTTCATTTAATGGGAGGGAACATTGATGTTATGAGTGTGATAGGACTTGGTTCCACGTTCAGTTTTGTGTTACCATTAAAAGTATCTCCCCAAAACATTTCCATAGAAAGTCAGAAAGCAGGGGTTCCACTGCCGGATCTGGAGGGTATGTCTGTTCTTTTAGCAGAGGATAACACCATGAATCAGTTTTATGCTAAACAATTACTGTCGTCCTGGAAAATTTCCGTGGATGTTGCAGGAAATGGCCTTGAAGTTTTAGAGTTAACCAAAACCTGTAAATACGATCTTATTTTAATGGACCTTCAAATGCCTTTAATGAATGGGTATGAAGCCATGTTAAAACTTAGTAATGAAGGGGGGCTAAACAGAGACACACCGGTTATCTGCATTTCAGCAGATGTTTTTCCTGAAACCAAAAAGAAAGCCAAAGAGCATGGAATGAAGGATTTCCTGACCAAACCTATAAATGAAGATGACCTTTTTAGAATAATTAAAAAGCATGTAAAAAGGAAGAAGCCTCAAATATGTGAACCTCTTAAAATGGAGGTAATGAAAAGTCAAAGACTTTTAAATCCTGAAAGTATAAGCTACATAATAAGAAACGACCAGGAGGCTCTTTCTGAATTCCTTGCTTTGTTTTTATCCTCATCTAAAGAAGACCTGGATAAATTATCATCAGCTACCATTACAATGGATCTGGAAAAAGTAAGGGGCTATGCGCATAAGCTGAAATCTTCTTTCAGAAACATTGGAGCCTCCCCTTCTGTTGAAATTCTTCTGAAGATAGAAAGATTAACAGAAAAAGAGCCCGCCCAGCAGCAACTGGCAAGTCTTGTTCGGGAAATAATACATCATTACCAGAAAATCAAGGAGGAAGTGGCTGAGGGTTATTCTAAAATTGCCTGAGCCTTTTTTTGCTGTACCCCAACATTTTTGTGTTTTTTGGCGTTAAAAACTGGAACTAAAGACGATTGATGATGCCAGAAAAGAAATTCCATTGGAAAGATCTGTTCAGCCTGCTAAAAGAAACTTATAAAGAATGGAATGATGATGATCCGTTCCGGATGAGTGCAGCAATGTCGTATTACGCTATTTTTTCATTGCCTGGTTTATTAATGATAGTTATTACTGTTGCAGGCTATTTTGGTTCCGGAAAAAGCGCAGAGCAGGAGATAGAAAGCCAGATAAGCGAGATGATGGGGCCTGATGCCTCACAAAGCATTCAGACAATGATAGAAAATGCCAGTACTTCCACCAATCTTACCTGGAGTACAATCATTGGCGTTGCCACACTTATTTTTGGTGCTACAGGTGTTTTTTATCAATTACAAAAATCGCTGAACGAAGTTTGGGAAGTTGAAATAAAAAAGGAGGAGGGTATAAAGAAGGTACTTCTTGACAGGGTTACATCCTTTGGCGTTATTTTAGTAATAGGTTTTCTCCTACTTATATCGCTGGTTTTAACTGCAGCTCTTTCAGCTTTAAGCAGCTATATTACCCAAAATTTATCCTCCTATCTGATTTATATTTTTTATGTAGCTGAATTTTTGCTCTCCTACGGGATTATTACGCTGCTGTTTGCCATGATTTATAAAATACTTCCGGATGTTGAGATTAAGTGGAGAACAGTTTGGGTAGGGGCGCTTGTAACAGCAGCCTTGTTTGTGATTGGTAAATTTGCTTTAGGGATTTATTTTGGTAATTCTGATCCGGGATCTGCTTATGGTGCTGCAGGTTCTCTTATTCTGATTCTTTTGTGGGTTTCGTATTCCTGTCTTATCCTGTTTTTTGGAGCAGAATTCACTCAGGTTTATGCCCGCCGATATGGCCATTTCATTCAGCCATCAAGCCATGCAAGGAGAACCGCCGCCTATATTCTGGATCATAGTGATGAGATAAACAGAAAATAATCTTATAGCCAGGGCAGTGAAAAAATAAAAATTTCCTTTTATAAGCTTCTGGTATGTTGAACAGCAAAAACAGGATTGATCATTTAAGGACCTTTAATGTTAAAAAAAATCCTGTTTTACCATAGCATCCTATATAGTAGCATGGTGAGAATTGCAGCGCAGGTTGCAGTTTTTTTTACCTTTAGAACAGGGATAAAAATCTGGTCAGAACTTTACCTGCGGGAGGGGCCGTAGAATATTTTTCGGTTAAAGGAAAGCTTTATATAATTATTGTAACATGATGTTTAACAGGCTTTTAGGTTGGCTTATCTTGATGGGTTGTTGAACCTTTACCCTCCGGTAAAAATTAGTACCCCTTACTACCAGATTGTGGAAAACCAGGCAAATAATTTCCAGATACTCCACAAAATCAAAAAGATAAGCCCTATAAGGATGAGTGCCACAAGAATAATAATTCCTGTTCCGTTCCCCTTGTATTTACCTTCTCCATAATGCTTTTTAAGAAGATTAATATTTCTGCTGTTTGCCTTATAATAAAAGTCAAAAATATGCCCTATTAAAGGAATACTTCCTATTGTTGCATCCAGTGTAATGTTCAGAAGCATGAGGATTATTACTTTCCGGCTGGCTCCAAATTTTACCATATATAACACCAAACCTCCTGAAATTGCAAATGAGGCCAAATCTCCTGCCACCGGAACAAGACCAAGGATAGGGTCGAGTCCAAATTTAAATTTTGTTCCGGGTATTTTAAACCGGCTGTCCATAAGCCTTACCATTTCTTCAACCCAATATAAGTTTGGGCCGGAAGTAATACGTTCAGGTTTTCTCATGGATTAGAAACTGAATATAAGAGTAGAAGGTTTTGTCCTGACTGTTCAACAGAACTGCAGTAACTATTGGAGAAATGGATATGATTGGTAACACTATGGAGTACCAGGGTGAAGGATTTGCCTGAATAGACCTGCCATTGATTAATCTTACCTAAAGAAAATGATATAGTAAACGGTCCGATTCCCTTTAATCCTGCTTATTTATTCCGTAAGAACAGTAATTAAATTACCTTTAATTTACTGGTCTTAAAAAACATCTGAAGCTGGTTCCTTTGCCTACAGTGCTTTCCACTTCAATAGAACCACCGCTTTTCTCCACCATACTTTTAATCAGGTGAAGGCCTACACCTGTTCCTTCTGCCTGCATACTAAACCTCTTAAAGGGTTTGAAAAGATTGGAATTGTTGGCCTGTAAATCTATTCCTATTCCATTATCTTCTACTTTTAAAACTATATAACCTGCCATTCTCTCTGTGCAAATCTTAATTTCAGGAGGTCTTGAGGAGGCGGAGTATTTGATGGAATTACTGATCAGGTTTTTGATAATACTGGTAAGAAATGCCTGATTGTAGATGATTTTTTGTTCTTTAAAAGAGACTTCAATTTTGCCATTCTTTTCAGATAGTAATGGTTGTAGATCTGCCTGAACATCCTCAAAGACATCCTCAAAAAGTATTTCTTTTTCCTGTACTGTTTGTGACCCCTCTATTTCAATTATTTCTGTTAAACCGGCAATGGTTTGTTTTAATCTTTTTACTGATTTCCCAAGAGCTTCAGTATATTCTTTTTGTTCAGACGGGCTCTCTGATTCTTTCATCAGATTATTAAGCATATCCAGGTTATTAATTGGGTTTTTCAGGTCATGTGCCACAGCATACACAAACATGTCCATTACTTTGTTCATTCGCTCAAGCTCCATATTTTTGGCGGAAACCTGCTGGAATGCCACTTCTATATTCTTTTGAGCTGTAATATCTATACTGAAACCGATTGCCGATTCTCTTTCTGCATCGTAAAAAAAGAAGCTGAGCAGAAAGAAAATTTTTCCATTGTATTCCACCTCCCGTGTAAAATTTACTGTTTCTCCTTTCAGGGCTCTTTTTATATAAGAAGATACAGAAGGGGCCAGTTCAAATATTGACTTGCCGGTCATTTCATTTTCACTCATTCCTATCCGGCTCAGGCCGGCTGAACCAAGCGAACTTTGGATAAGACCATCTTTATCTACAATTTCAATTATAACCGGAAGGCTGCGAAGAATACTTCTGATGATGAGATTCTGAGTTTTGTATTCTTTTTCCTTTTCCTTTTTCTCTGTAATGTCCTGGATGGTGCCTGTTATACGGGTTGTTCTGTTTTCAATCCTGTAAGGCTGCCCATGGGCCCACAGTACTTTCATTTTTCCATCTGACCCTGAAAAACGAAATTCTTTATTGAATTTTTTTCCTTTTGATACAGCGTTATTAATAACCGATTTTACAGTTTTTAAATCCTTGTGGTAAACTCTTGAATAAAAATAATCAAGAGAAAATGAGTCTTCAGCAGGTATGTCCAGTATCTCATACAATTGCTTAGTAATATGGACCTTGTCCAGCGAAATATCCCAGTCAAAACAACCTATTTTGGCTATTTTTTGCGATTCTTCAAGGAAGGTTTCACTGGTTTTTATTTTGTTCTCAGCAACCTTATTCTGGCTGATATCCATACATACCCCTGTCACCTTCATAATCCGTGTTGTCGGATCAGGAATAAGCTCTCCCACAACCCCAATATGGCGGATGATGCCTGAGTCGGGCAGGAGGACCCGGAAGTCATGATTAAACCGGCCTTTGCGCCTTATTGTTTTAAAAGCAGTTTCTGTTACCAGATTCCTGTCCTCCGGATGAATTCTTTGAAGAATTCCGGCAACATCTTCATTTAACTCATCGACTGAAAAGCCCAGTATCCTGCAGGTACGGGAATCGCAATCAATTTTCTGGGTAAAGGGGTCAAAACTCCAAACGCCCATACCTGAGCCATCCAGAGCCATTTGCAGCTTTAACTGACTGTCCTGAGTGGCTTTAAGACTTTCTTTTTCAGAAGTAATGTTCCTGGCAAGGCAAAACCATTCTATTACTTTGTTATCTTCATTCAGCAGGTGAGGGGTAAAGCGGATCCGGAAAAATTCAATTTCTTCTTCAGGAAGAATAACTCTTATATCAATTTCTTCAATTTGTTCAACCTCTTCATTCCGGAAATACTTTTCCGTACTTTCCAGAAAAACATAGCGATCTTCAGCAAAAACAGATTTTAACAGTTTATTTTCCTTTATAAGCGGGTAAAGCTTACTTTTTTCAGATAATTTCATTAATCCGGAATGCAAAGGCCTGGTCCTTTTGCCTTCCACTTCAAAAATAAAAACCTCATCAGGAGAGGTGAGGGCGAACTGCTGAAAAAGAAAGCTGTCTGTTTCTTTTGATTCCCTTTGCTTCTCTTCATTTATTGGGTGTTGCCCTTTGGAATAGGTAGGACGATTCCCTGATTTTATGGAGGGCTTTGAGAAACCGGAATGTTGGGATTTAGGTGCCATGCCTTACAACCTATTATTAAAAAATTAAAAAAAACAGCAAGCCAGTTATGAATTAACAAAGGACGGGTGGTTATTTCAAGATGGCATTTGCTTTTTAAAGGTAAGAGTTTGTATTTGTAATAAAAAGCAGCACCCCTAAAATAAATTTATAACGAATTCATTATCAAAATTTAATAATTAAATTTCCCCGATTATGTCAGGCTGAAAGATTTTGGTTTCCGCTAATAAAATAAAAGCCTGCATCTTTTATAAGAAGCAGGCCTTTTATTTTTTAAATATGAAATATACTTAAGCATATTTACCTCTGTGGATCTCTGTTTTGTTAGGGTTCCTGTTAATATTCTTTTTCAGGTGGTCTGCAGGTTCATCCACATCCTTCACATATTTCTCCTTCATTTCTTCATTTTCCTGAAGGTCAGTCTTGCTATCCTGCATTTCCTTTACTTCAGCTTTTGAATGTCCGGTATTTGTTGGAGATCCTTTATGTGGTCCATATGTATTCTTTCTTACGCTTTTATCTACTGCCATAATATATCTGTTTTTGGTTCTAACTAATTAATTTTACGGCCAAAATAGAATAAGGTTATCAGTTTTCCTCTTCTAAAGTGTTGTCTCCCAGGTAGTCCTTTACATATAACATTTGTATTGGTACCATTAAACCAACCAGAAGGGGAGTGGAAAGTAACAAGCCAAGAACGCCTATAAACGCTGCGAATAAAAACTGGACCAGGAGTAACAGGACCGGAGGCACAAAGGCGGCCCGTTGCTGTATTTTAGGAGTTATAAAATAACTTTCAAACATCTGAACCCCAAGGTACAATAAGGCCACATACAGCGGCATATTCGGCCCTTCTATAAAAGATATTGCCAGAGGTGGAATTAAGGATATAATAGGCCCTATATTGGGGACAAATGAAAAGAAAAAAGCAATTAGTGCAAAAGTAAAAATCAGAGGCATGCCCAGGAGCCAGAGTCCCAGGAGGGTCATTACAAATATGCTGAACATATCCACAATTTTTCCGATAAACCACCGGAACAGGGTATCCTTTGTCCTTACAATGACTTCCAGCACCCTTTCCCTTTTTTCTTTAGGTATCAGGTGAAGGAAGCCTCTGACATAAAGACCCGGATTTCCTACCAAAAACAGAGCAAAAACCAATATTAACAAGATATCAATTAAAACTCCCAGGGTATCTGTAAAAGCAGTAAAGAGCTTTCCCATTTCACCGGATATATTATCCATGAACTTTTGGTCTGTATTCACCAATTCAAGAAGAAAACTACCTACCTGAGTATCGCGCAGGTTGTTTTCCAGTTGCGTAATGGCCTTAGGAAGTTCTTCGCTTAAGCGGGTTGCCTGCTCCGCAATACTGGGATAAGCGAGCCAGAAGAAAAGAACAATTGATCCTATATTCAATAGAATAACAACGGGCAGACAAATATTAAAAGATATTTTAGTTCTGGTACAAACCCAGCGACTGATTCCCCTCCATAAAATAGCAAGCAAAGCTCCGGCAAAAAGCAAAAGCAACATTTTAATGCCATGGTAGATGAGCAGAAGAATCAGGCCCGCAATAACGGTGAAAACAAGTTTTTGATAGTAATTTCCTATTCCTTTTAACATTCTGTGTATCTATTTATTTAAACATTCCATGGATATGTTTCCGGTATTTTTTGTAATTGCTCTGTAATCTTTATCGGATGGAGTCCTTTGGTCTGGTCCAGATAAATAAAAGCATCATACCGTTCAGGAATGATACTTGGTACATAATTACCATATCTTTCTCTTTCAGGATGGTAAACAACCCCTATTGCTCTGTGCGGGATTGTTCTTTTTAACCTTTGGCTTTTTACAAGGTCGGTGCTCAGGAAGTAGCGGTCTGAAGGTGACTGCTGGTGCAACAGGTTTTCCCAGCTTCCTTCCCGTGCTTCCGGCACAGGCATTTTTTCCATCGGCGCACCCCAGTAATCTCCTGCAATAACACTTCCTTTAAAACTTCCAAACCCAACAAGACTAACTTTGTCCTTTCCATATTTTTCCCGGGCAAGCTGCCCTATATTCCACAATCCTCCACGTGCCATATCAGTAGCTCTGGCATCTCCAACATGGGTATTATGTTCCCATATTATAGCTTTAGATTCCGGTCCGTGGTAATTGAGCAGCCGGTCAAGGGTTTCCATCATGTGCATATCCCTTACATTCCAGGAGTCCGGCCCGGGTTGCATCATTACCCTGTAATATTTTTCTGCATTTACAGCCACAAGGGCATTCTGTTCTGCATTGAAAGCGGCTTCCGGGTCGTGGTTGTGCTGCGGTGCCCCGGAGCTTAATTGCTTAAGTAATGCAAGCACCTCTTCTTCGCAATTGTCCGGCACAATCCGGTTTGTAGCTCTTGCATATTTTTGGCCGTCATCTTCTCCGCGGTAAGGCTCAAAACAATGAACTGACCGCCGGGCAACTTCTGCTGCTTCCGGGTCTTCCTTTTCCAGGTAATTAATAATGGCATCGAGCGAATCCCAAAGGCTGTAAACATCGAGGCCATAAAAACCCGCTTTTTGGCTTTTACCTTTAGATAAATTGTGGCCGTACAACCATTCAGTAAAAGCAGCTGTTTCCCAGTTTGCCCACATCCAGGTGGGCCAGCGGTTAAAATTGCGGAGAACAGTTTCGGCATCTTCACCGGCGTCTTTATAATTTTTTACGTATCTGTTTATTTTGTAACAGTCCGGCCAGTCACCTTCAACTCCTATAAATGAAAAACCATGTTCCTCAACCAGCCTTTTGCTGATGCGGGCACGCCATGTATAATACTCGTGGGTGCCATGTGATGCTTCTCCCAGCATTACCACTCTGGAACCTGCCAGAGATTCCACCAAAGCATCCAGGTCTTCAGCCGAATTAAGCGGATGGCTTTTCCGGAGCAGATCAGTCTGTAAAAGTTGTTTTTCTGAAAGATCCATTTTGTTTCATTTTAAAAATTTAAATAATCCGGTTAAGGGCTCATTAACGATGGGGATATCTTGTTGAATATCAGGTAAAAAAGAATTAAAAATACCATGAAATATAGTAACATAATATACCTCTTTCTGTTAGTAATAACAGAGATGTAAATTTTTTAAACCCTAAAAAAGGAGGAAATATGATACATTATTTTGATAAGTATGTAGCAGAAGCAAACACCTATATAAAAGATCTTGCTGTTGAACTGGGGCACCCGGAAGATACCCAACAAACAATCCGTTTATTGCGTGCCACCTTACATACCCTGCGGGATAGAATGTCTGTCAGCGAATCCCTTGATTTATTATCACAACTACCAATGATGCTTAAAGGTTTGTTTGTTGAACAGTGGACGTACCATGAAAGGCCACCACTACACTTTGAAGATATCGAAGGTTTTGCAGAAGCTGTAAAAAATGAGCAGGCACGCCTTGGTGAACAGAATTTCGATTGGGAAGAGCCTACCGGAGATTTAATTAAAATAATCCTGAGCTCTTTAAAAGAGCATTATTTAACTGACGGACAGGCTATTCATGTTTTGGAACAGATGCCTGAAGGAGTACGCGAATTGTTTTAATAGTCAGACACCTGTAAACACTCATTTTTTAAGCTGTAAATTTTAAAATGAGCGCTATTAAAGAAACAGAGGTTATAGCTTCTTCGGAAAAAAGTTCCGGGAATGCAATTTTAAAGCCGTAGATGAGGCTTTAACTGTGATAAAAACTATCCCTTTTGGTTATGTGAAGGAAATGATTGCCGTTGTAAGGAACAACAAAGTTATTTCTTCCAGGGTTAATGCGCAATTTCTTTCGGGCATAAAATTAAGCCTGATTAATTTGGTTCAGGCAAAAGAACCCGGCTCCGGTGAAGTACGGGTTCTTTTGTTTCCCTGCGGTGAATACATTATTAACAGAAATTCAGGCTCCCGGTTAATTTAAAGGGTTGATCCTTTTTCCAGGAGATCATTGACAAGTTCAGGAAAGAATGTTTCCGCAAATTCAGTTGGCTTCATAAAAGCTACATGGTTGCTTTGAAGATGGAAAAGGATTTTCCGGAAATCGTTAAACTCTTTCTGGTTCCAGCTTGAAGGATGAAATTGAAGTGTCAGGTAAGGAATATCACTTTTATAATTTTCCATAAATTTAGTGTAAGAAGGACGATGGACAGGATATTCAATCTCACATCCGGGTGTCCTCTTCAGAATATTTTTTGAAGATTTGTTGTCACCAAAAAACCAGATTCTGATGTCTGCACTTGCATCAATAAGCTCAGTCGTGGTGGCATCTATACCATTTCCAGGAGCACCAAATGCTCTGAATGTGATTCCCAGCTTTTGCCTGCCTAAATTCTGGGTTCTTATAAGGCTTTTTTCCTGTGCTGCTAAATCACGGTTAAAAAATTCATGATATACCTCTCCGGCCGCATTTCTTCCTCCCAGTTCATGTGTGTACCCATGGTTCCAGAATTCAACCGTTCCTTTATTATGGTAATGTTTAATTTTGTCATAATAAGCCACGGGGGCATTTTCCAGTGAGTTACCAATTATTCCGGCCGTTCCACTTATTCCCATGGAGTCAATTAATTCAAAATACTTGTTCCAGTTTGAAGGAAAAATTGTTCCGGAAACATAAACCAGGTCATCTGCCTTTAATACAACCACCTGTTTATAAACAGTTACCAAAAAGGTATGTATTGAAAGCAATGTTTCTTTTTCTTTTACCTGGCAGGAAATAGTTATTTTTCCCGTTAAATCAGGGGCCTTAAAAGTTATGGAAGACTGGTTATGGTTCAGGATCTGACCACCATCAGTTATCCATGAGTATTCAATATTTTTATTTTCAGGAATGCCTGGTGCTATTATGAATTCTCTTTCCTGACCGATTCCCAGATTGCATGTAGTGAAATGGTTAACAGCTATTACCTCTTCTGCAGGTTTAGCAGGAGCGGTTGGAATGGGAGGTAATTTTGGTTCAACTGTCTGGTAAGAACAGCTGATAAAGAGCAGGAAGAAAATAAATGCCCCCTGGAGTGTTTTAGTTGCCATGTAGTATAATCGTTCATGCAAGTCTACATTACAAGGCTAAAAAGCTAATTAAAAAGAAATTAAAAAAGGATTAAAAACGTAGAGGCAATGGTTAATGGAAACAATTGGATTTAATAATAATGAGCAGACTTATTGGTTTTCTTTTTTATTTACCTGTTCTTCAATAAAAGTATCATTTTTGTTCAGTTCAATTCCATTCCTGAAGTCCACCTGCTGCCAGGTGTTGTATGATCCCAGGCTAATAAGGAAAATACCCATTACAATTTTTACTTTGTACCAATGGTTGAGGATTATTTCTTTCCTGTGGAGAACAATAAGGACTATTATGGAAATAGTTAAAAAACTAAAAAGCTCAAAAATTAAAATGAATAAAACATTGGTTACAGTTGTAACGGATTTTGCGTAGATTCTTATTAGCTGCACAAAAGTCAGGTAAATGAAAGGCGTTACAGGATTACTGATTCCTACAATGAACCCTTTTTTGAACCATGAGCCAAAATTTAACCGGATTGATGCTTTGTTCTTTTTATTGCTTTTAAGGATTATTATGATTCCCCAAAGAATTAGAAGGAGAGAGGCAGCCAGATAAAAAACAGATTCTATTCTTTCATTGCCCGAAATGTAATTATTTGCTGACAGAGCAAGGCAGGCATAGAGCATAACTGCGGTAAATAAACCCCCATAGACTTTTGCAGCAGCCCTTTTACCATCATTCAGGCAGGTATCCAATACAAAAAAACGGGCTGGCCCTGTTGGAATACCTGTTATTATTCCGGCAAAAACAGAAATCAGCAAAGCCGAAAACTCTAAAGAATCAATTATCTGGTCCATGATAATTCAATTGAAAGAAGACTTAAATCAAACAGGCTGGTTTTTAATGGCAAACAGCCAGTTATATTTTAGTATTTCAGAGCGCCTGCTTTATCAGTCAGGTAGCAGTTTAATTAAAATTCCGTTTACGGTAGCCGGAAAAAAAAGAATAAATAATCTTAATTTTATTTAAGCAGATTTTTTGAATCAGTATTCAAGTAGTGTAACAGGCCCCCAATTCAACATTCCGGAAATTGAAAATTATTGATTGGTCTTTTATTAAAAATTAGTTTTATTTTAATGTTTAAACATTTACATTTGAAAAAGATTCAACAGTAAGAGAGCAGTATATAATAATCCGGATCATTTGGTGGAAACCTTTTTTTAACAGGAAAAAAGGTTTTCATTGGCTTTGTTGGTGCAGGACAGGTGCCGGCAAGTGTGGAGATTAAGCAACCAGTGAGTTCCGGCTGGCAGCATATAGTTAATTTTTTTGGTTTGGTTAAAGGTTTCCTTCATCCCTTGCCTGCATGTGGTCGGGCAGGGGGGGAGGAAAATTTCATTATCCGCTGCATATTTTTATACTATAAAATGAAACATTAAAGGAGGGGATAGGTATCTCTAATTAGAAGGGACAAAATTTTGGGCTCCCGGATTAATTATGTTCTTTTGTAGTTTACATAACATTTTTATATGAAAATTGAAAAACACACAGTAGTAACTGTAACATATTCGCTGGAAGTGGATGGTGAATTTGTAGAAAAGACGGATAAGGAAAATCCTTTGACTTTTTTAGCCGGAGTAGGAATGATGATTCCCGGGTTTGAACAACAACTGGTTGGTAAAGAAACAGGTGATGCTTATGACATCACCGTTCTGCCGGAGGATGGGTATGGAACCACAGACCCTGAAGCAATTATTGATCTGCCGAAAGATGTTTTTAAAGTAGACGGACAGGTTCAGGATGATATGTTGGTGGAAGGAAACGTTGTTCCTTTGCAGGACCAGAACGGAACCCCATTTCAGGGAGTTATACTGGAAGTTGGAGAAGATACGGTTAAAGTGGATATGAACCACCAGCTTGCAGGCAAAACACTTCATTTTAAAGGAGAAGTTTTAGAAGTAAGGAAAGCCACCAAAGAAGAGCTTGATCATGGCCATGTTCACGGCCCGGGCGGACATCATCATTAATAATTATTTCAATAAAGAAAAGAGGATTGCGTAAGTATCCTCTTTTTTTGTTTAAAGGAATCCTTTCTATACAATCCCTTAAAGTTTTATTACTTCCACTGATATTTAGGGAGTTCAACTGATAATGTTTAAACCTTGAAACAAAAAAGGAATTAATTGTAAAGAAACCTACATCCCTTCCTCTATAATCTTTGCTTTATTATATACAACTTTCAAAATAATTTTTTTCCCCACAAAAAAAGCTGGAAAAAATGAGTTATGCTTTTTGTTTGTAAATGAGGTGGTTGCAAAAAGGTTGGGATGAAAAAAATATTTTATAAGATTTTTTCTTACAGGCTCCTGTTGTTTTTCCAACAGGAGATTAGTTTGCTGTACTTGTTTCGTATTAGGAAACTTTCCTAATATTGTCCCGAGAAAGTTAAACAAAAAGGTTCAAAGCCCACCAATAGAATTATAGATCCGACGGTTCAGAAATTTTAAATAATAATAATTACTTATGAATAGTAAAACAGGAAAGCTACGCAAAGTTTTGCGTAACGCACTTCTGGTATCCCTGCTGGCAGGAAGCCATAACCTAATGGCACAGGGAGGAATTGGAGGAGGTGTTAAGGCAGGAGCAGCAATAAGCTATTTTTCTGCTAACCAGCCCCATACTGGAGTTCGCGCAGGCACCACAGCCGGTATATTTGGCAATTATGGTATTAATGAAAAGCTATCATTACAACTTGAGGCTAACTACCTGCAGCAGGGTGGATCATTTGTGAGGTACTTCGATGAGAATGCATTGCAAACTGAAGGCATCTTATATTATGCCTCAGCAACCAGCAGTAACATTACCCTTCACAACATCGAGATCCCATTGCTGGCACAATATGAGTTAACGGGTGGCGAAGGATTTTCTGCTAAATTATTTGCTGGTCCTTCTTATGCCAGAACCATTGCGGCCTGGGAAAAATACGAACGAAGCGGAACCTTAAGGGCAACAGGCTTACTTGGTACTGCCTCAGGAGAAGAAAATGTTACCAGTGAATATCAATCAGGCCAATTCGGTGCAGTGGCAGGGATGGCTTTTGAAGTACCAATGGGAGATAAGGCGATTGTAGTTGATTTAAGATACCGCTATGGCATAAGCACTGCTAAAAAAGGTTTTAGCCATGTTAATTTAAAAGATGCAGAAAATGATTTAAGAACTCATACTGCTACCGTTACCCTGGGATACAGAATATTTTAATTTAAAATTTTATAAACTCAAATTTCAAAAAGATCCATGATCAATTTTAACAAAAAATCGGTTTTAATGAGTATGATGGCTGGTGCCCTCTTCTTTTCTTCATGTGAAGATAAATTTACCGAACAGGATTTATTAAATGCCCAGCAGCAGGTGGATTATACACTTCAGCTGGTGGACTTGAATGCAAATGTAACTGATGCTGAAAGCAGCCTTAAAGGAGTAAAAGTTTCTTTAACTCAGGGTGCTGCAGTTAAAACTGTTGAGGCTGATGCAAATGGTTATGTGAGTTTTGGTAAAGTTCAGGTTGGTAATGCAGTTATTAAAATTGTTTCTGAAAATTACCTGAATGGTGAGGCCGTTGTAAACCTTGTGACCAGCAACTCTAAAATTTCTCAAATGATTACCCGCTTTCCTGTATTTGCAATGACAGAGGGAAATACGATCAAGGTAAGTGGAAAAGTTGAAGTCGAATCAGATCTTACTAACAGCACAAGAGAACTTGCTCCTGCAGGAACTAAAATTGAGGTAAAATTAAATTCCATGAATGATGATTTTACCTGGGTTTATGGTAGCAATGCTGGTGGTGGTATTTCAGATTATAAATTTGAAACAATAGTAACTACTGTTAAAGAAGATGGTACTTATGAAGTAGTGCTTCCTGCTACAACCGGTGGCATCAATTATTCTATTAATCTCCAGCCACTTACCTTAAATCAAAAATTAGCTGTAAATGGCTTAGTAGGTGAGGAAGAAATTTCTCCAAGAGTGGTGGATATCTCAACTGAATTCAGACTTAATAGTGAAACCGGCGCACCTCTTGTTCCAAATGTACTGCTAAAGGTTGATGGTAAGTATATAGGCTATGCTGTTGTAAGTAACTCAGGAAGAATTAGCCATGTCAACTTAGCTGATACTAAACATAAATTTGCTCCTAATGCGGAATTAAATGCAACAGTGGAGGAATTAAAAGGTAAAAAAGGAACAGGCGCCTCTGTAAAAGTTTATACAAATGCAAATGGATTTGTACAATATACCAGTTTGGAAGCAGAAGGTTCTGATTATACATCAGGTTCTGTAAATAGTTTCCTTCCTTTTAACAACCCATCTAATTCTTTCAATGTTGTTAAGGGGAATACCAGCCAAACCAGAAATTTCCACTATGGTGCTGGTGCTTACCGTTCTACAGAAATCAAATAAATTCGTTTAAAGAATATACAATAAGGCTGTTTACCATTGGTAGGCAGCCTTTTTTATTTCTGAAACTTTATAGTTCATAAGATTCCTTTGCCAAAATCACTTAAAAAGTTTTCTTCCTTCTCTTCATACATCAGTTCGCCTTTGAGTAAAAATTTCTGAACATCCAGGAGAATTTCGTAGGTCGGTGTATTTACATGCATGGGTAATTTATAAATTCTTTCATCTTTCTTATCAAAAGGAGTTTCTGCCTTTGAATTAAACAGGTATGGAATCAAGGTTTTGGAACAGCTCATTGCCACCATATCAATATCATAGGTCTCAAAATATTCCTTCAAACGCCCGTTGATATTTTCAAAAAACTCAACGGTTTCGCCAAGTCTTACTCTTGAGCCGGCTCTGGATTTTCCTTTTGTTTTAAGGTATTTAATCTGACTTTTCCCCTGCTTTTTCCGTACCATATAAGAGCGGAAAACTTTGTGATCCGGATTACTTTTTCCCTCAAAATACCCAACAGCACATTGACCCGATTGAATCAGTAGAATAATATAATGTAATGTTTTTTCCTGCCAGTCTGCAGGGATGGGTGGAGCAGGAACTGTTATGGGTAAACGGAAATAGACCGGACTTTCTTTTTGGTTTTTATTCTCTACGGGGAATATCTCAATTCTGTGCTTTAGGGGGTCGTAAAGGAAATCAAGATCAGAAGAAAAAATTCTTTCTGCCAGTTGCACAGATTTTTCTTCTGAGAGTAGAAGATTCATGGCTTATGATAATTGAATTACTTCAGGGAAAATAAAATCCGGATTGGTTATAAACAGGAAAAAATAAAGACCGGATTAAAAAGAGGAGAGGGCAAAAAAAAAGGTGGCAGCATAACTACCCCCACCAGTTTATTCATTCCTTTTGTTCAGAAAAAAGAACCCGCATTGCGGGATTTACTCTTTTATTTCTGCTCCAAATCCTGCATCTTCTGACGATATGCAGCTTTGATTCTTTCAGTCCGGCGGGTAATGGATGGTTTTTCAAAATATGCGCGTGCCCTTAATTCTGTAAGTGTTCCGGTACGCTGGTACTTTTTCTTGAAGCGTTTAAGGGCGCGTTCAATAGATTCGTTTTCTTTTACTTTAACTTCGATCATATTAAATCTCCTTTCAAAATTTATGTTTAACAAGATTTACAAAGATAGGGACTTTATTTTAGAAGATTATACTTCTGTTAAATTTTATCCCATTAAAATTGGTTCCTTTAGGTCCGGTGCAATAAAAGGACAGGTTGTTTTAATCCTGCATCTATAATTACACTTGTCCCCTTGCTATACAAAAATTTAAAAGTTTTACACAAACCTTCAAAGCATTGTGGTGCAGGGGAATTTTTGGATCCTTTTGTTCGTTCCTGCTTATATAAACGAAATTAAGGACAATTTCGTTTCATATTCCCATTCAGAAAGGAATTAAGCGGAATTAAAATAAGCTGAGTCCTGAGAAATTTTGATTTTTAAAAAAGAGAAATGAAAAAAAAATTTATTAAATGCCAGTTGATGGTATTAATTTTTATGACAGGGCTGGTAATAAGCTCCTGTGGCCAAAGCAGGACTCCGGAAAAGGAGGATCAGGAAAAAGTTATAAGTGCGGAAATGCAGCCGGATAAGGGAACTGCCGCAGGAAAATACAATAAATTAACTTCCTTTGAAGAGTATGTGATATTGAAAAAAGGAACTGAAAGACCGGGGACAGGAAAATTTACCGATCATGAAGCATCGGGAACTTATATATGTAAGAGATGTAATGCTGCTCTTTACAAATCTGCCGATAAATTTGATTCTCATTGTGGCTGGCCATCTTTTGATGATGAAATAAAAGGAGCCGTTAAAAGAAAAAAAGATATGGACGGTACCCGGACAGAAATTCTTTGTGCAAATTGTGACGGGCACCTTGGGCACGTTTTTGTGGGAGAGGGCTTTACCAAAAAGAATACCCGCCATTGTGTAAATTCCGTATCTATGGATTTTGTGGCTGCCGGAGATCCCCTGCCGGAAAAGATTGAATAAGGGGATTTAAAAGTAGTTTCTTCCGGAATAAGAAACCTTACATCCTGCATTTTTACACCTGACCGTAAATTACTTACCTGGCTTATAAATGCCGTATATATTTTTAGTACTAAACTTTTCTATGTTTGTTTTTTTTTAAGCTTTGCTATGGTCAGTTTCGAATTGACTACCTTATAAAATAGATTATTTGCTTGTCAGGAAGATATATTTTCGAAATTCTGTGTCCAAACATTTAGTTGAGCATCAGGCCAATTCCTACTATATTATATTTTAGTAGTTGTTTGAGATTATCTGTTTATTTTATTCTTTCTGCAGCTTCAGTTTTCCCTCAATGATTTTTCTTAAAATTTCTCAATAATATTTAATTTATGACCTGATGGATAGATTATAATAATCAAATGTTATTTTTGTATTTCTAAATAAGAACTGACCAGAACAGAATAAATCTATATATGAAATCGGATCGGGACATTGATTTATGGGAAACATTAATAATGGATTCTCCTGATATAATTTGTACTTTGGATAGTGAAGGGTGTTATGTGAATATAAATGAGGCCTGTGAAAAAGTTTTAGGTTACGAAAGAAGGGAAATGATTGGCAGGAGATTCACCGAATTTATTCATCCTGAAGATTTGACCTTCTCTCTTGAAAAGGCAAAAAATGTTTTTAATGGTGACAGGTTGAAGGACCTTAAAAACAGAGGGTTGCATAAAAAGGGAAAAGAGGTTTTTGTTTTATGGTCAGGTGTATGGTCAGAAAAAGAATCCCTCATGTTTTGTATAGGCCGGGATATAACTGAACAGGAACGGGCAAAACAGAAGGACGAATTGTACAAGGCCATGTTTGAATATGGCTCCGACATAGTAACATTATTTGACGAAAATTTAAACTTTTTATATTGCGGTACATCCACATATAATGAACTGGGCTACCAGCCAGATAATCTTACGGGGACCAGTGCATTTTCCTACATACATCCCGGGGATATTCCTTTTGTAAAGAAGCATATATCGGAATCTGTCGGTTCAGGAGAACCTGTTACTATTCCTGAATACCGCTTAAGGCATGCAGACGGAGAGTGGCGTTGGCTGGAAACCAGGCTTAGTAATCAGTTAAAAAATCCTGCGGTAAAAGCTATTGTTGCAAACTCCCGGGATGTTACCCGGATGATTGAAAGCAGGTTAAAAATTCAGGAGAGCGAACAAAACTTTAAAGCCCTTTTTGAGAATAACCTGGACCTTGTTCTGTTTCAGAATACGGAAGGAATTATTGAAAATGTAAATTCAGCTACCCTGGAATTCTTTAAAGTTCCGAAGGAGGATTTAATTAATAAACCGGTTACTTATTTTCTTTCTCCGGAACTCGCGCCTGTTTGCGAAAAAGCATTAAAAAGTGCTTTGGATGGACAGCAGGTCAGCCTTGAGTTAAATATGCCCATTGAAGGGGCAGGTCTCTTAACTTTTGAGGCAGCAAAAATTCCGGTTGTGGCAGGGGGGGCAACTGTAGGGGTTTATACAATTCTTAAAGATGTTACAGAAATCAGAAAATCCCACAGCATTATAAAAAGGCAGGCAGAAAAACTAAAAACGATCTTTGAAAGTATAACTGATGCCTTTTTTACCCTTGACAGATACTGGAACTTTACCTATATCAACACCGAATTTGAAAAACTGATACGTATAAAAAAAGAAAGTTTAATTGGGAGGAATATCCGGACCGTATTTCCTGAACAAGAGGAGGGAGCATTTTACAGGCACTTTCATACCTCCCTTGAAACCGGAAAAGCAGTTCATTTTGAAGGTTATCTGGCCAGGCTTAATGCATGGCTTCAGGTGAAGGCATTTCCATCGGAAGAAGGCCTCTTTGTTAATTTTGATGAAATTACCGATGAAGTAAATGCAAAAAAGGAATTGGAATTGCTTAGTCTGGTGGCAAGTAAAACCACTAACGGTATTGTAATTCATGATGCTGAGGGGCGTGCTGAGTGGGTAAATGATGCCTTTACAGAACAATCAGGCTATTCTTTTTCTGAGGTCGCGGGAAAAAAGCCTTGTTCTTATCTTAAAGGTGAGGATACTGATCCGGATTCAGGTAATATGATAAAAGAAGGATTGAAAGGAAATAAGCCATTTTCTGAGGAAATTTTGATCTATAGGAAATCGGGTGAAAAAATGTGGGTAGCATTGGATTTTGCTCCTGTAACGGATGATGACGGAAAAGTAACAAGATTTATTTCTATCCAGACAGACATTACTTTCAGAAAGGAAACTGAGGCAAGCCAGTTACATTTAACAGAGGAACTCTACAGGCGCTATAATGATTTACAGCAGTTTGCATATATTGTTTCGCATAATCTCCGCTCACCCGTTGCCGGCGCCAGGGGAATTGTGGATCTGTTATTTTCCATTGATAAAAATTCACAGGATTTTGATCAGTGCCTTCAACATTTAAAAACCAGCATCTACAAGATGGAAGATGTTTTAAATGACCTTGGTACTATTTTGTCAGCACGTGACAAACATGATTCTACTAAAGAGCCTGTTGAGCTGATTTCAGTTTGCCGGCAGGTTCTGGAAGAGCAACATGAATCCCTGGTGGAAAGTGGAGGGGAGGTTTTTCTTGATTTTGAAGAAGATATAAGCTTAATGGGGAACAAGGCGTATTTGTATAGTATTTTCCATAATCTGCTATCGAACGCTATCAAGTACCGTTCACCGAAACGGTTATTAAAAGTAGAAATCCGGGGATTCAGAGATAAGAATAATAGTATTGCAATTTCTTTTAGTGATAACGGTCTTGGGTTTAATGCAAAACTTATTGGCGAAGATTTATTTAAGCTTTACAAAAGATTTCATCATGATTCAGAGGGCAAAGGGATAGGGATGTTTCTTGTAAAAAGCCATGTGGAAGCTATGAATGGACGTATAGAGGTGAAAAGTGAGGTTGATGCCGGAGCAAAGTTTCTGATAAATTTTAAGTAGTTCTTTTTTTAATTTAAAGATCATTAATGTCAGTCTTGGGACAGGCTTATTGGAAGTTTTATATCAGAAGCGCAGATTTGACCTCAGTTGAGCAGAAGAAAAAGGAAAAATTTTTTAGCCAGCGCCGGAGGTTTAGATATGCGGTAATCTTTTGATAAACAATTGGTTAAGATTTTCCCTGTGGGAGTTTGAAATTGTTCCGGGAATAGAATCAGGAAAATGGTAAATTATTTTCTGCTGAGGGAGAACTTTTTTAATTAGTTTTTCCTTTACTAATGCGGTGACGAGAGTTAACCGGCTCAGTTTAATTTAAAAGAGTGAGTCCATGTTTCACCAAAAGAAAGGAGGTACAATGTCTAGTCCAATGAAAAGTTTATCAAATCCATCCTTAAAAGGTGTTGATAACTAGAATTGGTTTTCAATAGCCCTTAAGTGGTTTTGAAAAACTCAATGGATTTATAATGCCGGCAGTTCAAACTGCCGGCATTTCTTTTTTTATTTTCTGCTTATATTTTCTTAAAATTATCAGCCGTTTTCCAACTGGGTCCACTTCTGATTTTTCAGTTGCCGGACTGTTTTTATCTTCCTCCTTATGGGAAAGCTTAGCTTATGGTTTTAAACTTTAATTTCTTATCTTGATGTGAGTATTCCGGTGCAGTATCTGTTCCGGATAGTTTGTGCCGGTTCCTGAAATCTGTTAAAAAAAATGATCAAATTTGAGGCTACAATAAAAAAATTTGAAAAGAAGGGGGAGAAGTCAGGGTGGACTTATTTAGAAGTACCCGCTGAGATTGCAGAACATCTTTTCCCGGGAAATAAGAAATCTTTCCGTATTAAAGGCTTCATAGATTGTTTAGCTGTTAATCAGGTGGCTTTATTGCCCATGGGGGATGGGAGTTTTATTCTTGTTTTAAACGCAGCTATGCGTAAAGTACTAAAGAAGGTTACAGGTAACTATGTACAGCTTGCAATCATAACTGATACTTCGGAAAAGCCTGTTTCCCCTGAGTTGCTGACGTGCCTTGAAGATGACCCCACGGCTTTTGAATTTTTTAAGACTCTTACAAAAGGACATCAGCGGTATTTTTCAAACTGGATCGAATCTGCAAAAACCGAACAAACTAAGGCTAAAAGGATTACACAAGCTGTTATTGCTTTATCTATGGGGCTGGGGTACAGCGAAATGATCCGTGAGAATAAGAACAAGCCCCTGGCATAATATATTAGTTAAAAAAATACATTTTATGTACAGTCGGAAACTCCGTATGGGAATGATTGGTGGTGGCCCCGGTTCATTTATTGGTGCCATTCATAGAATTGCTGCCCGCATGGATGGCGAAATTGAACTTGTTGCAGGGGCCTTCAGCAGTGATTCCCTTAAGTCAGAAGCAGCGGGAGGAAAGCTGTTCCTTAATCCGGAAAGGGTGTATGGCTCTTATGAGGAAATGATCCTTAAGGAGCTTGAAATTCCTTCAGAAGAACGGATTGATTTTATAAGCATTGTAACCCCAAACCACCTCCATTTTGAACCGGCCAGACTGGCTTTGGAAAAAGGTTTTAATGTTGTACTGGATAAGCCAATGACACTTACCCTCAGGGAAGCTGAAGAGCTTAAAAAGATTGTAAAAGAAAGTGGCAAATGCTTCTGCCTTACGCATACTTATACCGGATATCCTATGGTGAAGCAGGCACGGCAGATGGTGCAGTCGGGGCTGTTTGGTAAAATAAGAAAGGTGTATGTGGAGTACCCGCAGGGATGGTTAAGCACCCCCCTGGAATCTTCCGGAAATAAACAGGCCACATGGCGTATTGATCCTCAAAAGAGTGGCCTTGCAGGATGCATGGGCGACATTGGTACTCATGCCTTTAATATTGCTGAGTATATTTCAGGCCTGATGGTAACAGAACTATGTGCCGACTTAAACACCTATGTGGAGGGTCGTCAGTTAGATGACGATGGCGCTGTACTATTAAGGTTTAACAATGGTGCCAGTGGGGTTCTTTTTGCCACACAAGTAGCTGCCGGTGAGGAAAACAACTTAAAAGTAAGGGTTTACGGGGAAAAAGGAGGACTGGAATGGCAACAGGAAGACTGTAATTCGTTAAAGGTAAAATGGCTGGGCAAGCCAATGGAAATTTACAGGGCCGGTGCCCCTTACTTAAGTCCTTTTGCCACCTCCGCAGCCCGCACACCTGCAGGCCATCCGGAAGGTTACCTTGAAGCTTTTGCTAACCATTACATGAATTTTATCCTGACTGTTAAAGCGAAGTTAAGAGGGGAGGAGCCTCTGGAGGAATGGCTTGATTTTCCGGGAGTGGAAGACGGAATAAGAGGAGTGGCCTTTATTGAAAGTGTTGTTAAAAGCAGCAGAAGTAATGAAAAATGGATTAAATTTCAATATAAATCTTTACCGGATTAATGGGTTTTGGTAATGGGCTCATATTGAAGAAATCTCCTTATTTTGTTGCTATTTGGAAAAGATGCTTATTATTTATCAGGAGGCAGAAATAGAAAAAACTGAAACTGGTAATTTGCGTTCCCAATAAAACTTAATTTTAAATACCGGTCTTTTACTTTAAATATTAACTTTATTAGCCAATCAAAAATCAAATAATGAAAAATTATTTTTTAGTTCTAAGCGTTTTCGGTCTTATATCCTGCGGAGGCAATAGCGGGAATGAAAAATCGGGATCAGGTGATAGTGCACAGGCAGGAGGAGAGCAACTGAATGGAGCTCAGCTGATTTCAAAATCTGACTGCAGGGCATGTCATGGAGAAAAAGAAACTATAATTGGACCTGGCTACCGGGAAGTGGCAGAAAAGTATCCTGAAAATGATTCCACTGTAACTTATCTTGCAGAAAAAATTATTTCGGGAGGAGCCGGAAACTGGGGCGATACTCCAATGCCACCCCATCCGCAACACTCACAGGCGGAGGCTGAAGCAATGGCAAGATATATTCTTTCTTTGCAGAAATAAACATAAAAAAACCGAAGAGAGCTTCTTCGGTTTTTTTATTGCATATATCTAAACTGCTCAGAACCGCAAAATTGCTACCATAGGTACATTTACGGTTTTTTCAGGAATATCCTCCCGGTTTACCACAAAGGTTTGGCCACTATTAAGGATAGTATTGACAGCAGATTTATTGATCAGATCATCATCACCATACTCAAACTCCTCATGGATTTCAATGTCCTGGTTCGATACATCAAAGCGACCCCAGGTATGGGTTCCGTCCGCCACAAAAAGTGAGTCGATGCGGCCATTGATTGCAGCCGGAACAATTTCATTTATGTCATAAGAAGTCCTTCCTGTTCCTGCCAGTTCCTGGTAAGCCTCCCTGCTTCTTTTACGTTCCGCTTCAAAATAATCTTCCACACATTCCCAGCTTTTCTTATGGAGCTCTTTTGGTTGTAACTGGTCAGGGTTTCCTGTTACTCCTTTTTTCATTAAGTTATATGGGAAACCATTAGATGCTTCTTCATACATCTGGTGCATATAATCCACAGTTGCCAGCACAACAGGAATCCGGTCGTTATGAATGTATTTCCGCAAACCTTCATTTATATTTCTGAAGTATTCAATGATCAGCGGACGCAGTTTATCTGATTTATTGTCTCCCTGGCCATGGAAGCTTCCTCCTCCGCGGTTTCCGGAAGGGTTTACTCCGCCACCGCCCTGGGTGCCACCGGGCAAAGCGCCTCCACTACCTAAGAAACCACCACCCTGAGAACTGGACTGGTTTGTTACCCCTCCGGTTTCAAAATCGTAATATTTGAATACTTCAATAATTCCCTGCTGCAGGGTGTCTTCAGTATCAATTTCATTTATGTAATGGCGTGTTGCCTCCAATAGCCTCACTTTATCCCTGCTTATGGCCAGTACATAGTATAATCCGTCGTCGCTGAACAAAGGCACCAGCGGCAGCAGGTTAAAAGATGTGGTAACTGAACAAAACTCATCGAAAGAAACAGGAACTCTGTGGTAGCTGAAGTGACCTTCGCCAATAAACACAGCCAGGCCTTCCAGTTGCTTCCGCCAGAAACCGGAATCTTCGTGAAGCTTATAAGCCGGTTCCAGATATTCCCGGACCTTTGTTTCCTGCATCCCGCGTTCCAGCAAAATTCCCTTTACTTTCTGAAGTTGATTTTTATATAGAAGCGCATCTTTTCCACTCGTAACTTCTTCTCCGGCACGGTGAGTGGGGATAAAAATGCTTACACAATTTTCACCCTTAAAACCTGCCAGTTTCTCAAATTCTTTCTTGCTGAATATTTCCATATAGTCTTTCGTTTTGTTAGAATGATCAAATTTTAATTACTTACTAAACACAATAGGAATAATGTTGTTTAAATAAGGAGTTCTTTGCACGAATTCCGGGAATTAAAACAGATAGTACAAAGTGTGGCATCATTTTTATGCACTTACCAATGAAAGAGTATAAACGGGGAAGCAGGTAATCAAAAAAAAGATTGCTTTTTTTAAGCAATACTGCTTTCTTTAAGGTTTTCTTATATAAACAAATTCTAAAAAAAGATGAAAACGATAATTCAAAAAACAATCAGGACAGTATCTTTAACTGCTGTTGCAGCATTTTTCAGCATTGGTGTAGCTTCAGCTCAGAGTGATCAGGAGATTTCTGATGAAAAAATTACTGCCTATATCATTGTAATGGATTCTGTTGATGCCCTGAGCAGCCAGATCTCTGAAGATTTTTCTGTTATGATAAAAGAGCATGAGTTACTGGATGGCGGCCGTGCCTATAATACCATTACAAGTGCAAAAGGAGATAGCGTGAAACTGGCAGAGGAGGGCATTACAGATGAGCAGCTGGCAGCATATAATGAGATACAGAAAGAAATGGAAAGCCGTAAAGCTGAATTAAATAAAACCTTCAGCACCCTGGTAAAAGAAAACGTAGGAGCGGCTGAATATAATGCAATTAAAAGAGGGTTGAAAAATGATCCGGAGCTGAAAGAAAGATATGAAGCAATAGCAGCTGAAAGGGAAGAAGAAAAAACTGCAGAAGGGGATTCCGAAAACCAAAGCACGGATTCTGTTAATTAAGCAGGAATAAAATTTTTTATGATGTTAGAAGGCTGCCTTTGAAGGGCGGCCTTTTTTCGTTTTTTTTGAATACCTTTGAAAGATCTGTTCCGTGTTGGCAGCATAAAATACATTTGTTATTATTGCGAAAATTCTCATGAAGGCCTGTTCGCAATATTAGTCCTATTAATACGTATATATATTCAAACCGGCTTTGGTAGCAGGACCTGACAAATACAGGCTTCCGAAAAGCAATTTTCCCTTTATGCAAAAATGGACCACTCTTATACTCCTGTTTTTATTATTTACAGGCAGTTACAATGCAAAAGCTCAGGGTGGAGCAGGACGGCATATGGAGGAGGCGCCTCCTTACCAGCCTCCTAAAGAAGTTAAGAGGAGTGGTTTCAGGCAAATTTTAAGCAAAGTTAATGTAGGAATAAGTACAGGGTACGGGCAAACAATGTATCGCCAGGACCTTTCAGGCTATTCAGTTTTTAAAAAAGGAGATACTCAGTTTCTGGTACCTGCAGGAAGCATAACTGCAGGAAGGGTGAACAGAAGCTACACAAACTGGCTTAATGCCCCACAGGACCGCTCGGATGTTATACCAATGGAAACGGACCTGATTTTGGCGGGTGACACCACTCAGTTTAACCTGTCAGGCAGGGGGCAGAGCCTGCCGCTTAATCTTGATTTTCATATAAATCTGGCTGACCGCTTTAAAATAGGAGCTGGTTTAACAGCTGAAATCCACAGTATAAAAGACCTTGAATATAATCAATGGGGTAATCTTTTAGGGACCTACTCCAGCGATGTGCGTTCGGCTTTTTTACTGCGCTATTATGGTATGTTCGGGGTGCGCTTTACGAGGTGGTACTTTTGGGATTTTACTGCAGATGCCAGAATCGGGAAAAAGAATTATATGTCGCAGTTTGATAAAAGCCTGCTCAGCGATGGTTTATACTATAATTTCGGCTGCCTGATAGAACACCATTATTCCGAGTATTTCAGGCTCACACTCAGGCCATCTGTTGAATGGTCTGCCTATAATATGGAGCTTCCTGCCTCAGGGGAATCGGTAACCACACAAACACCGGCCTTTTTCTTCCAGGCAGGTATCAGCCTGAATTACCCACGCCTGCCCCGGTGCCCGATTAATGCATGCCATGCCCAGTTAGAACATGTACACCAGGGAAAGGAATTCAGGGGGCAGCCAATTTACCGCTGGCAAAATCCTAAGTACGGGCAAAACGACCCTGAATTAATGCGTAACAAGAAAAGAAGTAAGGACGATACCCAGCAAAGATTGCAATATAAGAAGAAAAGACGCAGAGGATTTTTTTCGTGGTGGTAGTGATATAAATCGCCACTTAAAGTATTACTTGAATTGGAAAACCCATAGGCTTGTTTAATATTTTTAATTAAATTGCGCCTTGTAATAGACAATAAACTTATTTATGGCAGAAGGAGCAAACGAGAATATCATTCCTATTAATATTGAGGATGAAATGCGGGGAGCCTATATCGATTATTCGATGTCGGTTATTATTTCCCGTGCGCTACCAGATGTACGTGACGGACTCAAACCGGTACACCGTCGGGTACTATATGGAATGCTGGAACTGGGTGTTTTGCATAATAAGCCTTATAAAAAATCAGCCCGTATTGTTGGTGAGGTTCTGGGTAAGTACCACCCGCATGGAGACTCATCAGTATATGAAACAATGGTGAGGATGGCCCAGCCATGGTCACTCCGTTACCCGCTTGTAGACGGACAGGGAAACTTTGGCTCCATTGACGGAGACTCGGCAGCAGCTATGCGTTATACAGAAGCCCGCCTCCGCAGAATTGCAGAGGAAATGCTTGCCGACATTAATAAAAACACTGTTGACTTTACAGGCAACTTCGACGACTCCCTTAAAGAACCAACCGTTTTGCCAGGCAAACTGCCGAATCTCCTGCTTAACGGAGCATCGGGTATTGCCGTGGGTATGGCTACCAACATGCCTCCTCATAACCTGACTGAGGTGGTGAACGGCATAATCGCCTATATCGATAATAACGATATTGAGGTTCCTGAATTAATGCAGCATATTACAGCTCCTGATTTTCCTACAGGAGCTACTATTTACGGATACCAGGGGGTAAAATCAGCATTTGAAACCGGCCGCGGAAGGATAGTAATGCGTGCAAAGGCTCATTTCGACACCACGAAAACCGGAAGAGAGCAAATTGTAGTAACGGAAATACCTTACCAGGTAAATAAGGCCAACATGATTGAAAAAACGGCTGCACTGGTAAATGAGAAGAAAATAGAAGGAATTTCAGATATCCGTGATGAATCTGACCGCGATGGATTAAGGGTGGTTTATGACCTTAAAAAAGACGCTATCCCAAATGTTGTTCTGAACAACCTTTACAAATACACCCAGCTTCAATCTTCTTTTGGTGTAAATAATGTGGCCCTTGTAAAAGGAAGACCACAAACGCTTAACATCAGGGAAATGATTAAATACTACGTGGAGCACCGCCACGAAGTAGTAACCCGGCGTACTCAGTACGAACTGGATGAGGCAGAAAAACGCGCCCATATTCTGGAAGGTTACCTGATTGCGCTTGATAACCTGGATGAGATCATTACTCTTATCCGCTCTTCCCGTGACCCTGAAGTGGCCCGTAATGGCCTGATTGAACGTTTCGAACTAAGTGAAATACAGGCGAGAGCGATTCTGGACATGCGTCTGCAGCGCCTTACCGGCATGGAACGTGAGAAAATCCAGCAGGAGTATGACGAGGTAATGGCTCTTATTGAAGACTTAAGAGACATTCTTGCCCGTGTGGAACGCAGAATGGAAATTATTAAGGATGAGCTGGCCCAGCTGAGAGACCGTTATGGCGATGAACGCAGAACGGATATCGTTCATAGTGCTGAAGACTTTACAATGGAGGATATGATCCCTAATGAAGCGGTGGTTTTAACCATTTCTCACCAGGGATATATTAAAAGAACCCAGCTTGCCGAGTACCGCACACAAAGCCGCGGAGGAGTTGGCTCCAGAGGTGTGGCTACTAAAGACGATGATTTTACTGAACATCTTTTTATTGCCGATACCCATAATTACCTCCTTATTTTTACTGAAAAAGGAAAAGTCTTCTGGATTAAAGTTTATGAAATACCGGAAGGAAGTAAAAACTCAAAAGGAAGAGCTATCCAGAACCTTATCAATATAGAATCTGACGATAGCGTAAGGGCTGTAATTAATGTTGATAACCTTAAGGATGAGGATTATATCAACAACAACTTCCTGGTAATGTGTACTGTAAAAGGTACCATTAAGAAAACGCCTTTAGAGGCATATTCAAGACCCCGCCAGAATGGTGTTAATGCCATTACAATTAATGAAGGAGACCACCTTCTGGATGTACGGATTACCAATGGAAATAACCATATAGTAATGGCCCTCAATTCAGGCCGTGCGGTTCATTTCCATGAAACTGAAGTGCGTTCCATGGGCAGAACGGCTGCTGGTGTGCGGGGGATTTCCATTGAATCGGATGAAGATTACGTAGTTGGCATGGTATGTGTAAGCAGAGAAGATGCCAACCTGCTGGTAGTCAGTGAAAAAGGTTATGGCAAAAGATCTTTAACTGAAGAATACAGAATTACCAAAAGAGGAGGTAAGGGGGTTAAGGCCATGAAAGTGACTGAAAAAACCGGAAACCTTGTTGCTATTAAAGAGGTAATCGATTCGGATGAATTAATGATCATTAACCGTTCCGGAATAATTATCCGGATGAAGGTTGCTGACCTGAGGGTGATGGGCCGCGCTACCCAGGGGGTTAAACTTATCCGGTTAAATGAAAATGATAAGATTTCCTCAGTGGAAAAAATTGAAGCAGTGGAAGAGGTGGAACTGGAAAATACTATTGTGGAGGAGGAAATTAAAGATGTTGAAAAACTCGATAATGTTGATGATCCGGATCCGGACCCTGATGCAAATGGTGACCAGGAATAATTAAATCGTAATAAAACTATTTTTACTATCATATTACTATGAGAAAATCATTCTTAATCCTTGTGATGTGTTTTGGTTTTGTGGCAACTCAGGCCCAAAACAGGGCTGTAAACAAAGCCTCAAATTATTTAAGCAGTCAAAAGTTTGCCGACGCTAAAGAACAAATAGATATGGCCGTGGAACATGAAAAAACCAGGGACAAATCTAAGACATGGTATACGAAAGGTCAGGTTTATTCGGCCATTGCATTTTCAGAAGATGAAGCTACCCGCAACATTGACCAGAATGCCTTTCAGGAAGCATTGAGTGCTTATAAAAAAGCAATGGAACTGGAAGGTAAAAAGGATTCCCCACAGTACCTTCTGGCTGAAGAGGGTATGGATAACCTGTGGAGACAAAAAGTAAATGAAGGTGCAAATAATTATGAGGCAGGAAATTATGAAGAGTCTCTTGAAGCTTTTAAAAGAGCTTTAGAGGTAAAACCTACCGATACACTTGCTACTTTTTATGCAGGTGTGGCAGCCCAGAATGCCGGCGATATTGACGAGGCTGTTTCTTATTTCTACAAATATGAAGAAATAGGAAATGCTGATGAGCAGATATATAACATGCTTATTACTTATGAAGTAAGCAAAGAGAATGATGAAAAAGCGCTGGAGGTTATTAATAAAGCTCAGAACAAGTTTCCGGGTAATGTGGACCTTACCAAGCATAAATACCAGATACTTTTAAGACAGGGAAAAACAGATGAGGCAATTAAAGGACTGGAAGAAGCGGTTAAAGCAGAGGCGAATAACCCTGACCTGTATTATAATATGGGTGCTCTGAATGAAGAGGCAAAAAATCAGGAGGGTGCTATTAAAGCCTATAAAAGTGCTTTGGAAGTAGATCCAAACCACAAAAACTCTGCATATAATCTGGCAGTTATTTACTATAACCGTGCGGCTGATTTAATCAGGGAAGCAAACGCACTGGGTATTAGTGCAGCTGACCGTAAAAAAGAAAAAGAACTTACAGCCAAAGCTGCTGCTAACTTCAAAGAAGCTCTTCCATATATTGAAAAGGCGCAGAGTCTGAACCCTGGAGACCGTAACCTGGTTCAGATCCTTATGGTTGCTTATGACAGAACCGGAAATCATAAAAAAGCAGATGCCATGGAGAAAAAGCTTAGCAGTCTGCCTGAACAGAAATAAAAATTTTAATACCATGGTTAGTATAAAAACCGGAACCTGACGTTCCGGTTTTTTTTTGGATCATTATTTACCGGAAGCTTTTTAACCGGACTAAATAAATTTGAAATCTCTGAAGTGCTCAATTAAATATAATTAATACAGAGGGATGTGAATATCTATAAAAGGTAACTATAAATTTAGTTATACCGCTTCAGGAGGGGAGGGCAATTAAGGAAACCGGAGCAGGAGAAGATGACGGTATCAGGGAAATGTCAGGTACAAAAGGGGGAACCGGATATCCACTAAAAATGAGATGAAGTGGTATAAAGTATTGTATTATAATGTTTTATGTGGATTAACGTAAAGTGTTTGGTTAAGGAAAGAGCCAGATTATTCAGGTATTCCGGTTTTCAAAGATTCTTCGGAAAGTTCTGTAACTTCGCCTTTCCATTTTTTATCTCCAAAAGGCTGATCCCGCACATCCCAGAAAATTTCAATATTATTATTATCCGGATCCCTGATATAAATGGACCAGCTAATCTGGTTATTCTTTAATTCAAGCTGTGGTTGATTTTTTAACTTTTGGTATTGAGCCAGGAGGGATTTACGGTCGGGGACTTCAAAAGCAATTTGTTGAATAATCCGCTGGTTGTATTCAGGTAAATCTGAATTTTCCATCAACACCAGTTTATGGTGGCTATCGGTATTGCTTAGGAAGTAGCGGGTTTTACCATCACTTTCAGCAATTTCAGTAACATCCATATTTAACAGGTCCTGGTAAAATTTTGCTGATTTTTTAATGTCAGAAACATTAAGTACGATATGTGCAAGCATAGGGCCTTTTACCTTTACATTATCCTTCTTTAGAGGAACATTTTGCCCAAAAGCAATAGAAGAGGATAAAACCATGAGGCTGATCAACGTTTGGATAAGCACGGTAATACGAATAAAACTCATTTCAATTTCATTTTAGTTAATGCGGGGTAACCACCATTAATTTTCATTACCTGCGGGTTGAGATTGATCCAATGTGTCTTCCTGTACCATCGTGCTGTCTTTAGGTCCGTATGGATCACTATGAGGGTGTTGGATCATTCCTTTGTCATGTCTGTCACGCGCATCGCTGCAGCTGAGGAAAGTGAAGCAGCCCAGGATAAGAGGTACAATTAGAAGGAATTTAGAAGCGATGCCTTTTGCCGCCATAAAAAAAAAGTTTTTAGTTTATCTTTTATCTAAACCCAATTTTTTAAGCGGTGTTTAGATAGTGCACGGAATTCTGTGCGGTTATGCTTTTTATAAATATAAGAGGGAGCAAAAACTCCTGAAGACAAAAGCACCAATGAATACCTAAGGAATAGTTGTTTTGGAAAAAGGAGGTTTTAAAGGTGGAGAAAAGATTGGGTTCTGCTTTATCTATTTAACATAATATAAATTATATAACAGATATATTGAAGCAAATGAATCGCTATGAACCTGATGATGATTCAGATCTGGCTAGATAATTCTGGACTCAGAATAAAGATCATAAGCTGCTACAAGCTTTTCCCGTCCTGTAGATATTTTATGCTTTGCATAATCACTTATTTCACCACGGCTTTCCACATAAACCGGCTGGTATCCCGATTCGAGCTCATCCCAAATGATCAGCAGGTAATTGTAACTAAGTTTGCTCTCCCGGCCATTTGCCAGCCAGGCATCAAAAAGGTCTTCATCAAGCGATTTAGGGAAATCAGAACCGTCAAACATGGGAAATATTTTAATTCAAATTAACGGCAATTTAAAAAACTCCTTTCCGCTGCGCAAATGCAATTTCCTTATTATCTTCATTGTAAATTCCCCAATACATAATCAGCAGTGGCTGACCTTATTATTTTTGCTGCTGCCTGAATTTTAAACCTGCCTCAACTTTGCGGGCTTATGAGTCTTTAATTAGATTTGCCTTTAGGCTTACCGGCTGAAGCTTTACAGAAAATTAAGGTAAATTGAGCAGTACCGTTTACTTTTACAAATGAAGAAACAGATCAAATGAAATATTCAGATAAACAAAAAACAGTCAGCATTACCAGGTCTTTTGATCTGCCCCTTTCCCTTGTATGGGAGGCATGGACTGAGCCGGAAACTTTTAAAAAGTGGTGGGGCCCCGAAGGTTATAGCTGTCCATCCTGTTCTATTGACCTTAGTGTAGAGGGGAAATACCTTTTCTGTATGCGCTCTGAGGAAGGTGATGACTTCTGGTCTGCCGGAAACTATGTAGAAATTATTCCAAAGGAAAAGCTCGTGTTCACAGATAATTTTTCTGATGAAAACGGGAAGGTAATTCCTGCCTCCAAACATAAAATGCCGGGGAAATGGCCGCGGGAGCTTTTAATTACAATTAATCTGGAGGAAAATGCTGGTAGAACCACAATGGTTTTCCAGCATGAGGGGCTACCTGTCGAAGTTTATGATGATTGCATGGCCTCCTGGCAGCAGTCTTTTGATAAACTGGAGAAGAATGTAAATTAAGAACTGAGGGCATTCAGAAATCTAATTTGGGAATGCCCTCGTTTCATAGCTCATTATTCTTTTTGGTAGCTGTATTCAATGATGGCACCTTCTTCCTCTGTGGAGTCCGGATCTTCTTCTGTAGGGCCTGAAGTAGCAGAAGATTTATCTGTTACTAAATAAATTTTTATACCGTCGGAAGAAACTGCTGCATCCCTGTACCTGTTATTTCCTTTGAAGTACTCTCTCCTTCCGGTTACTTTATTCCCTTTTGAGTTTAGTTTTACAATAAAAATACTTCCTTGCTTTAATGAGGTAATCAGCAGGGAGTTATTCCAGGATGGGATAACTTTATATTGATAGGAAGTAATACCTGATGGTGCTATTGACTCCCACTCCGGTTTTTCCTCCCCCGCGCTGCGTATTTTTTCCGCCACCTCCTGCAAACGGCTTCTGCCGGTAGGGTTAAAACTCAGGAGTGGATCCTTATAATTCTTTAATTTTTTCGCGTTTTCCTGTTCGCTCTTTATAAACGGGTAAGTTGTATTCCATTTACCCGGAAGGCTGTCCATTTCTGTGGCTCCTGCAGAAAGACCGTTATAATTTCCATCTGCATAGCCAATTATGAGAGGATGCCCGTAATTTGCTCCTTTTTCAATAATGTTGATTTCATCGTCAGAAAAAGGACCATGTTCAGAAGAGTAAAGCTTTTCTTTACCCTTAAACCGCATTGCTGTCAGTCCCTGCGGGTTTCTGTGGCCGAAGCTCCAGACGGCATTTTTACCACCATTATTGAAAGGATTGTCTTCCGGAATCCAGTCCGGGCCCTTACCTCCTGCATTGGCAGGCTCCAGGCTAAACCGGAGAATTTTACCCTCATAGTATTTAATATCCTGTGCATGGTTTGGCCGGCCGGCATTATCATACTGCCCTGCTCCCATATCTCCTGCGCTATAAAAAAGATAATTTTCTCCCTCCACTTCAGAGATCAGTAACCTTCCTCCGTTATGGTCGTCGCTGCCCGGAATGGTGTCACAAACAGTAAGTGGTACTCCGAGTGATTTATTCCCTTTGTTATAAGTATACCGTACTATTTTAGTCCTGAAATGGAAGCCTTTGAGGTTTTTGTCCCTTTCACCTCCTCCTTCGAAGGCATAAACAAATGCCAGATAAACAAATGGCTTATCCTTCTGAAATTGCGGGTGGAGAGCCATTCCCATTAAACCACCCTGAGGCCATGGAATATTGTTTTCCTTTTTCTGAAGACTGTCGTAATGAGGAAATTGGCGTTCTGAATTTAAATCCAGCAAAGTTTCTATACTGCCATTTTCCGGATTTACCCTCAGTACTTTATAAGCTTTGGATTCTGTAACCCAAAGATGATTGTCGGGACCATACAGAATGGTCCATGGATCATTAAGGCCTTTGGCAATAATCCTTTTACTAAATTTTTCCTTTCCGCTATCTGAACTTTGACCAAAGCTAAAGCTTACAGGAACCCAATAAAGAGGGAAAAGTATTAGAAGAAATAAATGATTGAGTTTATATTTGTCTAGACACATATATTAAAAGGTTGATTATCAGAAACAACTCAATTCTTTTAATGTTTGGCGCTGGCTTTTATTCAGGTGAATTTTTATTGCTCCTTAGCAATGTATTTTGTTCTGATGGTTTCCAATAAAAACAATTCTCTTTTTACAGATAGCCCCATAGATGATTCCATCTTTTCTATTACCATTTTGTTGTGATCAATGGCCTCGTTAATATCAATCCAAATTACCTCCATCCCGTTTTTTAATTCATAATTTTCAAACTGAGGCAGGTCAAATTTATCATCGCAGTTTACCTTATAGATATAGGATATCATGTGGAGAATATCATGTTCAAGGGTTCGGGAAGGTCTGTATTCTTCATAGATTCCCAACTCTTCCTCAATTTTAATATTTCCGGCTCCTGTTTCCTCTTTCAATTCCCGTATTAAACCTTCTGTTATAGATTCATGTGGATCCACACCACCTCCGGGCAGGGAGTAGTCATTGTACCTGCGGGTATACATGAGCAGTATTTTGTTATCCTTGAGAATAACTCCACGGGCAGCTAATCGTTCTTCAATTCTTCCATCAAGGCTGGTAATTGCTTCGTGGTAATGGATGGTTAATTTTTTCACTTTTACATGGGTTAATTCAGGCATACATTGTGGCAGGAAACCAGCCGGAAAGCTGTTAATTTCCACGAAGGCTGCAATTCACTAATTAATTTTGCAAATATAAGCTTTTCCGCGCTTTGGTTTCCCGAAGCCCGACAGCTGCTGGCAGATTGCAAAAAGGATGAGAAGCAATTTTCCTGTAAATCTTACAAAGGTGCCGGAATAACATTTATTCAATATGTAGCAGGATCAAATTGGGTATTTTTGTTTTGAACAATCTTTTAATTTATGAAGTACAAAATTTTACCCCTCCTCTCTCTTTTTGCACTTTCTTTTACAGCCTGCCAGAAAGAAGATCCTGTTGCCAAAATAGCAGGCAAAGAAACTTTAATGTCGCAGGACTGGAAATACCATGATATTAAAATCGAACAGGACCTTTCCTACTCGATGTTTGGAATGTCGGTGGATTTTGACACCACCTACTCCCCTTTTAAAGACATGCCAACCTGCAGGTTTGATTATACCATCCGGTTTCTGGAAGCCGGTAAATTTGATTATTCAGTGCTTGATTCTTACTGCGGCGAGGATTTGGTTCAGCCTTCTGATGCCAGCTGGAATCTGAATACTGCTACCTCGGAATTTACCCTTATAGGAAACGGGATGGCAGGAATGGTTTCTGATGGCACAAACTTACTTTCATTAGGAGACACTGCCATTTACAAGGTGATTGAATTAACGGATAAAAGCTTCATATTTGAATATGAAATGAACCCGGCGGCAATTATGGAATCTTTAGGTATGGGTGATTTGGGCAATCAGTTTCCTGTTGAAATTAAAGGTACCAGCAAGTTCAGGGTAACAATGATTGGTCAGTAACAGAAAAGAAGGGAGATAGATTGATAAATGTAAAAGGAGGCTGTGGCGGTTATGACCAAACAGTCTCCTTTTACATTCTATTTTATTAATACAGTTTTCCCGCTTTTAGCTATCATTCTGCCAATAGGTTTTAAATCGTGACCCAAAGTCTGCATTACCTCCCTGAATTTTTCCGTTTTGTCTTCAGCCACCGAAATTAATAATCCTCCGCTCGTTTGAGGGTCGGCCAGGATGGCGCGCTGGTAATCATTTAGTTCAGATATTTTGCTTCCATAGCTGTCCCAGTTCCGTTGTGTACCGCCGGGCATACTTTTTTGCCCTATGTAGCTGTCAAGAAAATCAAAACGGGGAACCTCTGCAAAATCAATTTCAGCAGATAAATTACTGCCTTCACACATTTCGACCAGGTGGCCCAGCAGGCCAAAGCCGGTAACATCTGTGAGAGCATGTACATAAGAAAGCTCCCCTGCTTTTTCCCCTGCTTTATTTAAAGTAAGCATGGAATGTTTTGCTTCAGCGAGGTGATCCTCCTGCACAATTCCTCTTTTCTGAGCTGTTGTGGTAATGCCTATCCCAAGTTTCTTGGTCAGGTACAAACGATCTCCTTCCTGTGCAGTATTGTTCTTTTTCAGGTTAGGAACAGGAACTATACCTGTTACGGCAAGCCCGAAAACAGGTTCAGGGCAATCAATACTATGGCCTCCGGCCAGTGGGATTCCAGCTTCGGCACATACCTTCCTGCTTCCGTCCAGTACTTTTCCCGCGACGGAAGCCGGTAATTTATTAATGGGCCAGCCCAATATAGCAATAGCCATAATAGGTTTACCACCCATGGCATAAACGTCGCTTATTGCGTTTACAGATGCTATGCCTCCGAAATCTTCAGGGTCATCTACTATAGGCATAAAAAAGTCGGTGGTGCTTACAATGGCAGTACCGTTTCCTAAATCATAAACAGCAGCATCATCATTACTATGGTTGCCTACCAACAGCTGATCAAAAATTTGCCGGTGGCTCTGCTTGTTAAGAATTTCCTCCAGCAATGCAGGCGAAATTTTACAGCCACAGCCGGCACCATGGCTGTATTGGGTTAATCTGATTTTTTCCATAGGTGTTTTATCAAATCATCGGTAATGCGTTCAGCATCAAAGTTTTCATAACTTGCCTGGTAGTTCACCAGTTCTTTTCTTTTTTCAATACCCAGCTCGTATGCTTTGTCGTAATAGGTCAGCAAAATGGCGGCAACCTCATTAAGCCTGTTTTCCGTGAGTGCTTCCAGGGCTCTTTTAGCATGCTGCCCTCCCAGCCTCTTTGTTAATTTAACGATGGCTTCTTCCAGCATAAGGGGTTCAAACTCACCATATTCCCGCACCAGGCGTTCCACACGTGCTTCGGCTCCCAGTTTAACATGAAATAAAGGAGCCTTGCGCAGCTGATGCCAAAGCGGAAGCGGAATAAATACATTTCCAAGGCTAATTGATTCATCTTCAAGCCATATTGGCCTCAAAGGATCCATTCGGGATAACTGCTGGTAAAGCTCATTCTGGAATTGCTCGGAACTGGGTTGTTCTGTCTGGCCCATTCCTCCAAATACCGATCCTTTGTGGCTCGCAAGACCCTCCAGATCAATTACCTGTTCGCCCTTTGCCTTCATCTTTAGTAAAAGCTCTGTTTTACCACTGCCTGTATAGCCTGTAAGGATATATAACTGCAGAGGTTTTGCCATAAAATCGAGCAGGTGGGTGCGGTAGCTTTTATACCCTCCGGTAAGGGTAACAGCAGGCAAACCAGCCGTATTTAAAAGCCAGCCAAAACTGCCGGAGCGCATACCTCCTCTCCAGCAGTGCACCAGCAGCTGGTCCTGATACGGGAGAGCTTTTGCCCTGCGAACAAAGTCAGCCATTTTGGGGCCTGTAATTTCCAGTCCGCGCAAAATAGCAGTTTCCTGCCCCTGCTGTTTGTAAAGGGTACCAATTTCTGCCCGCTCCTCATTGCTGAAAAGGGGAATATTGACAGCACCCGGGATATGCCCGTTTGCATATTCGGCTGGTGACCGTACATCAATTACAGGATTCCCCTGCTTTTGTGCCTCAAGGAAAGTATTTATATCGGTGGCCTTAGTGTTCTTCACAATCTAAAGTTACGACAGATTTTCTGTTGTAACTAAATTAAATTCAGTGCCGTAATTTTACTGATTCCCTGACAGAAACAATTGTCAATGCAAAAAGTTAGCATAGCTGCCGAAGGAATGAAATAAGCAAAGTCCTCTTTATAACATTTTTCAAAAAAAATCAATTTTTTATGCACAGGGCTATGGAACCGGATAAGGATAAGAAACAGTCTTTTCGGGTGGCCATCCTGATTGGTGCAGGAATAATGGCCGCCATTGATGAAATTGTTTTTCACCAGCTCCTTGCCTGGCATCATTTTTACGATTTATCGACTTCAGACCTGGCTCTGTTCAGCGATGGAATACTTCATGCAGCAGAATTGATAGCCATCGTGGCAGGATTCTTTTTTCTGCAGGATTTACGCCGCAGGCATAGGTTTGCCCGTCAATGGGCAGTGCCTGGCTTTTTTGTTGGCGCTGGTGGCTTTCAGCTTTTCGATGGCATTGTGGACCATAAAATACTGAGGGTCCACCAGATCCGCTATGGAGTGGAAAATCTTATTATTTATGACCTGGCCTGGAACGGGGCCGCACTCCTTCTTATCTTCATTGGTATTGTACTGGCCCGGAGAGCCGGGTTTACCGACAGGCAGAAGGTGGAAAAAAGAAATGATACTTGAAAAATGAATTAAAAGGAACCGGGAATAATCAGGGGAAATATGCATGATCACGTGACAAATAATTCGGGGCCGGAGAACTGGTTACCCATTCTGTTATTTCTCTTATTAATGAGCCTGTACAGTACGGGAGTGTATAATGAGCGAAAGGCAGGGAAAAAGTGGAGTAATTTTCGAACAGGCTGCTTTTTGAGCGGAATAGTTATAGGGATAATTGCTGTTGCCCCTCCCCTTTCTCAATATGGCCACCACGACCTGCGGGGCCATATGATTCAGCATTTACTTATTGGAATGTTAGCACCTTTAGGGCTTGTATTGGGAGCCCCTCTTACCCTGCTTTTAAGGAGGCTGCCGGCTGAAAAAGGCCGCAGAATCTCCTCCATATTAGGGAGCAGGCCTTTCCATACAATAAGCCACCCTGTTACTGCTTTACTGCTTAATATTGGAGGAATGTATATCCTTTACCTTACTCCGTTATATGCCACAATGCAGGAAAATATCTGGCTGCACCATATTGTGCACATCCATTTTTTTGCTGCAGGATATCTTTTTATCTGGTCAGTTGCCGGCCCTGATCCTTCGCCTGACAGACCTTCTCTCCGGCTCCGTCTGCTGGTGCTTTTTGTCAGTATGGCTACTCATGCTTTTTTGGGAAAGTTTATGTATGCATATGGGTTTCCCCGAAACACAAGCCATAGAGTAGTTGAAATACAGGAGGCGGCTAAAATAATGTACTATGGAGGAGATTTCGCCGAAGTGCTGCTGGCTGTTGCCTTTTTCTCTGTTTGGTACAGGAGCAGGGAAAGAAAAATTCCCGCTGTAAAAATTGCTGAATAATATTGAATTAAGCAATATCCCGGGGGAACAGGAAAGAATACATCAGGTATATTCAATACAAGAACATTAAAAAAGGCACAGACTTAATTTATAGCCTGTGCCTTTAATATATTTTAATGTATAGGTGTTACCCAAGATACGGTTTTAATGAACCACTTCTGGAGCTGTGTCTTAACCTGCGGGTTGCTTTTTCTTTAATCTGGCGAACACGTTCACGTGTAAGACTGAATTTTTCACCAATTTCTTCCAATGTTAAAGCATTTCCTCCATTCAGGCCGAAATAAAGGGATATTACTTCAGATTCCCTTGGGGTAAGGGTTGAAAGCGCTCTCTGAACTTCTCTTTGAAGAGAATCATTCATTAAACCTGAGTCAGGGGTTTCGCTATCGTTTTCCAGTACGTCAAGCAATCCATTTTCCTCACCACCGGCAAAAGGAGCATCCATAGATACGTGGCGGCTCGAAATTTTCAGGTTAACAGCAACTTCTTCCATGCTGATTTCTAAAGATTCAGCAAGCTCTTCCGGAGATGGTTCACGCTGGAATTTTTGTTCAAGCTCTGAAAATGCCCTTGAAATTTTATTAATGGAACCAACACGGTTAAGGGGAAGGCGCACAATCCTTGACTGCTCTGCGAGTGCCTGCATAATAGACTGGCGAATCCACCAGACAGCATAAGAGATAAACTTAAATCCTCTTTTCTCATCAAAACGCTGAGCAGCCTTAATCAATCCAAGGTTTCCTTCATTTATCAGGTCCCCAAGAGTAAGGCCATGATTTTGATATTGTTTAGCAACTGAAACTACAAAACGAAGGTTGGCTTTAGTAAGCTTTTCCAGAGCAATCTGGTCTCCTTCCCGTATTTTTTGTGCCAACTCGACTTCCTCATCAGAGGTAATCAAACTCACTTTTCCTATCTCCTGTAGATACTTATCCAGCGACTGGCTTTCGCGGTTAGTAATCTGCTTGCTGATTTTTAATTGTCTCATCGGGTGTGTGAAATATTAATTTTATTGTTCTGAAAAGAGCCTTAGCCTGAAGAAAAACTTTTATAAAGAGATTTGGGTAGATAAGAGAATTTAACTTCTATTTGTTCATTTCCTGCTAAAAATAAAGTTGAATTACCATCAGAATTTTAAAAAGGCTCTCCTAATATGTTAATCATTTTTAAAGATACAACTATTTTACGGATTTTATCAGGATTTTGCTCCTCCACCCTGTAATTTATCCATAATTGTTTATCCTGAAGGGTAAGGAAAGTGGTGTTTTTATGTTTTTTTGCCTATAGTAAAGTGCAGTTATAAAGTAAAGAAGGTAAATACTGAAATAGCCGGTAACTTCTGCTAACTTAGGGTGATTTTCTCTTCCTAAGAACAACAGTATGGTGAACAGTGCACTTATAATTTGGGTAATAGCAATATTAGCCGGTATATTACTTTTCTTTTATGTAATACCGCTCAATTTATGGATAGTGGCGCAATTTTCGGGCGTACGGGTGGGATTAATGAATCTGGTTTTCATGCGTGTGCGCAGGGTACCCCCGGGCATTATTGTACGGGCACAGATACTGGCTACAAAAGCCGGGATAAAAAATATTACCATTAACCAGCTCGAAACCCATTACCTGGCCAAGGGAAATTTAATAAATGTAATAAAAGCCCTTGTTGTTGCCGACAAAGCTAACCTGGCACTCAGTTTTAAACAGGCAACAGCAATAGACCTGGCAGGAAGGGACGTTCTTGAGGCAGTTCAGCTTTCAGTAACGCCCTATATAATTATTGTGCCTTCCATAACAGGTATTTCAGTGGAAGGAATACAGGTAATTGCTGAAGCCCGTGTTACGGTTAAAACAAACATTCAGCAGTTAGTAGGCGGAGCGGGTGAAGAAACAATAAAAGCCCGGGTAGGCCAGGGAATTATTTCAACTATAGGTAAGGCTTCCGGTTATCAGGAGGTTTTAAAAAACCCTGATATTATCTCAAGAGAAGTACTGGAGAATGGGCTCGATGCAGGAACTGCTTACATGATCCTTTCAATAGACATTGCAGATATTAACATAGGTAAAAATATTGGAGCAACGCTCCAGATAGACCAGGCAGGGGCTGACCTGAAAATTGCCAAAGCCAAAGCTGAAAAAAGAAGAGCAATGGCAATAGCTGTGGAGCAGGAAATGACCGCACGGGTGCAGGAAGCAAGGGCTAAGGTGATCCGGGCAGAAGCGGAAATTCCTTTAGCCATGGCCGGTGCTTTCCGTACCGGTACTTTATCAGGCAAAAGAAAGAATTAAAAATTGCTATTGGTTATTATCATTTTTTCTTTTTCTTTTCAGCCACAGGTATAATGTAACAAATAAAATTGGCAGAATAACAAAAAAAATAATATTGGTCCAGTTATCCAGCCTCATTGGTTTGTTGTCATTCGGATGAGGGGTATCCTGTGGTATCTGGCCATAAGCAATGGAGCAGCCTGAACTAATCATTAATGAAAAAATGATTGAATAAATTCGCATCAGCATTTTACAGATGTTTTTCTTCATATTTCTGAATTTAAATTACTATAATAATAAAGCTCTGGCTTAGCGGAATAACCATTTGATGCCTGTAATAGCCGTTATTTTAGCCACTACAATTTGTTCCGGTCCTATAATCAGACTTCCGGTTTTTTTCTTTGTAAACAGATGTAACATTTTTATCAAAAAACCTCTCTCCCTTTCAGTAAGTTCAGCGCCTTATTCCCGTTGCTCTGAGTATTTATTACATGAACTTAAGCAGTATTTATAGAAAAGAGAATTTATCTTAAATAGTTGTAAATATTTACTTTTCCGGCCGGAAACAGCAATGGGTGTTTTTATCCTTTTTGTCTGAAAACCCTCATAATCAATGGCTCCTGTAACAAAATTTCTTTTAAGCAGTAAGTATAAGGGAACTTTTAAAAAACAGGAAAGAAAATGAAAGAAGATAAAGGACACAGGGCAAATAAGCCTGGTGAAATACCAAAATCCGGTTGGAAGGATGTATTTTTAAGAGTAAAGGATGAACTACAGGAGGATAATTTAAACTTGGTTGCTGCAGGGGTGGCATTTTATTTTTTTCTGGCTATTTTCCCTGCTTTGGTTGCAATTGTTTCAATTTACGGATTGATAACTGATCCCGTTCAGGTGGAGCAACAACTGGAGCAAATTTCTTCTGCTTTACCTGAACAGGCCCACCAGATAATTGAAGAAAGACTTAAGAGTATTGCCGGACAATCTGATGGTGCCCTGGGATGGGGAGTAGCATTGAGTATACTTATCAGTTTATGGAGTGCCAATAAAGGAACAAAGTCTCTTTTCTTAGGAGTTAATATTGCTTATAACGAACGCAACGAACGGGGCTTTATCAAAGAAAATGCACTTACTCTGGCTTTTACACTGGGAGGAATAATATTAGGTATATTATGTGTGGCACTTGTAGTTGTATTCCCTGCTTTAGTGGACAGGCTGGGACTTCCGGATGTGCTGGAAACAGTTATTCAAATTGCCAGGTGGCCTGTTTTGGCAGCGATTATGGTATTTGCCATAGCACTTGTGTATAAATATGCACCTGACCGTGATAATCCAAAGTTTAAATGGGTTACCTGGGGATCTGTTATAGCCACTTTTTTATGGATTGCAGGTTCAATGCTGTTCACCTGGTATGTCAATAACTTTGGCAACTTTAACGAAACTTACGGGTCTGCAGCTGCAGTAATTATATTAATGCTGTGGTTTAACCTTACCAGTTTTGTAATTCTGCTGGGTGCAGAAATAAATTCCGAATTGGAACACCAGACAGCAAAAGACACTACTATTGGTAAACCGGAACCAATTGGTGAAAGAGATGCCTATCATGCCGACCATGTGGCCGGTAGAAAAAATCGTAGTCCTGAAAGGAATCCTAAAGCAGAAAGAAAGCAGCGGGACAGAAACAGTGAAAGAAGAAAGTAAAGAAAAGGAGTCAGCTCCTTTTCTTTCCTAATGCTTCCACTCTGTTAAGCCATTTTTTTCGAAAGCTTTCCTTCGAAAGTCTGACTGGCCCTATGTGAGTTACTTTAACAGGACTGATGCCACAAAATTCAAGGGTTAATTTTTTGATGGCATTGGTGCCTGGCATTTGATATACCAGGCGGTAATACCAGCCCGGCTGGTCCATGGTAGAAATTATTCTTGCTGTTCTGCCTTTGAGCAGTTTATCCCACCACAGGGAACCAGGACGTTTCTGAAAAGCGAAGCCAGGTAAAAATACTCTGTCGATGAAGCCTTTCAAAACAGCGGGTACCATTCCCCACCACAACGGAAATACTATTACAATATGCTCTGCCCAAAGAATATCCTGTTGGGCCTGCAGGAGGGATGGTTCCAGCTCTGTTCTTTTGCGGTATCCGAATGCCAGGTTTGGGTTAAAATCCAGTTTTCCTGTTTCAATCATTCTTACCTCAGCGCCCGATTCCAAAGCTCCTTTCCTATAGGCAGCAGCCAGTGCATAACAGTAACTTTCCTGGTCCGGGTGTCCCAGAATAATAAGTATCTTTTTCATATTTTCCTTTGTTTATAATCTCAAAGTTCAGCATGAAAGAATATAATCTACTTAACAAATGTGAAGAAATTCGCTTCTGATTCTGCTTAATGACCCGGGGGCAATTCCCAGGTAAGAAGCTATATCCTGCATGGGAATATGCAGGAAAATTTCCGGCGGAATGGTTTGCATAAGGTACAAATACCGTTCCTTAGCCGTCATAGTTTGCAGCATTCTGCCTCTTTCTGCCAGGCAGGAAAAAGCCTCTTCGGCAAGTATTCTTCCCAGTCGTTCCACCTTCGGGAAGGGGTCGAATAAAGCAGAGAAACTTGCATAATTGAAATGGTAAAGTTCACAGGGAGTAACTGCTACAACCGATTCATCTGAGGGCTTTTTATGGATCAGGCTATAATAAGAAGTAATAAACATACCATCCCATGCAAGATGGGTATTTATTTCCTTACCATTCTGGTCAGGCAGGAACAAGCGGACAATGCCTTTTTTAATATAAAATACATCTTTTACAAATTTCCCTGCGGGAATTAAAACCTCATTTTTTGCCACTATCCTGCTGCTGAGTATAGAAAACAGCTGATGCAGTTCCTCCTCTCCAAGGTTACTCAGGTATTTGTGGTTTACAGGAAGATGGGCATGCATAGCAAAAAAATGATGGTGATGCTCAAATATAAATAAAAAAGAGGCTGCCTCATCTGAGCCAGCCTCCCTTTATCTATAGCTATAAGAAATTTTTTCTTATAAAAACTTCAGTACCTGTTCGCCCATGGCCTCGGTGCCTAATATTTTGTCGGCTGGAGTTGTGGAATCTGCAATGTCTCCGGTGCGGAAACCAGCTTTTAATACCTGATCAACTGCATTAATTACCGCATCAGACTCTTCCTTTAAGCCAAAAGAAATATCCAGTAATAAAGCTGCAGAAAGAACAGATGCAAGCGGATTGGCAACTCCTTTACCGGTAATATCATGAGCTGAACCGTGGATAGGTTCATATACACCTGTGCCATCACCAATTGAAGCTGAAGCAAGCATTCCCATGGAGCCGGCAATCTGCGAAGCCTCATCAGTTAAGATATCGCCAAATAAATTAGCAGTAACCACCACGTCAAAACGGCGCGGGTCTTTGATCAGTAACATGGCTGTGGCATCCACAAACTGGTGCTCAACTTCCACATCAGGATATTCCTTAGCAAGCTTCTGAATTACTTCCCTCCATAAGCGGCTGGTTTCAATTACATTAGCTTTATCTACAGAACATAATTTTTTGCGGCGGGTTCTTGCTGCCTCAAATGCTTTGCGGCCAATGCGCTCCACCTCAAATCTGCTGTATTCAGCAATATCATAGGCAGTGTCGCCATCATTTTTGCGGCCTTTTTCTCCAAAATAAATATCGCCTGTAAGCTCTCTGAAAAATAAAATGTCAGCCCCTTTTAAAACTTCGGGCTTAATGCTGGAAGCTGCAAGCAACTCATCAAATAATTTTATCGGACGCAGGTTTGCATACAATCCAAGTTCCTTTCTCATTTTCAACAATCCCTGTTCCGGACGCACTTTGGCTGATGGATCGTTGTCGTACTTTGGATGACCTACGGCACCAAAAAGAACAGCATCGGAGCTTTTCATTTTTGCCAATGTCTCATCAGGCAGCGGATTACCGGTGGCTTCAATGGCAACATGGCCCATTAAAGCTTCATCATAAGTAAATTCATGCTGAAATTTTTCAGCAATCCTGTCCAGTACTTTTTTACCAACAGCAGTTACTTCCTGCCCTATTCCATCTCCGGGAACAATAAGAATGTGTTTTTTAGACATTTTTCAAAAATTTAAAAAAAGAAAACAGCCCGGCCTGTCCGGCTCTGGACCTTATCTGTATACTTATACTATTATGCGAATTACTGATTTTCCAGGTTTAGAAACAAGGATCAGCGGTTAAGAGTCTTTACCCGGGCCGAAGGATATTCAGATTTCTTCTATTGGCCGCTTTTTTTCCTCTGCCTGACAATTATCACATATCAGATTAAGCATTTTTTCTGTGGCTTTTATTGCTGCCACAGTCTGGTCGCTGTCCAGCCCTCTGGTTTTAAATTCTTTTTGTTCAAACTCCCAGGTAATAATGGTTTCGCATAAAGCATCAGACTTTCCACCGGGAGGAATCCTTACCGCATAATCCACCAGATTAGGGAAAACCATTTTCTTTTTCCTGTAAACTTTTTTCAGTGCATTTACGAAGGCATCGTACTGGCCATCGCCCTGTGCATGTTCCTCAAAATCTTCTCCAAGAAGGCAGATATCTATAGTAACGGAAGGTTTCAGATCCTTCGAATGGGTAAGCACATAATTTCTGATCTGTACTTTTTGCTCAATAATGGCATTGCTGTCCAGGATGTCGGAGATAATATAAGGCAGGTCGGCCGGAGTTACCACCTCTTTACGGTCGCCTAAGAGAATTACCCGTTGGGTAACTTTTTTAAGCTCTTCATCAGTAAGCTGAATACCTAACTGGAGCAGGTTATTTTCAATATTTGCTTTTCCGCTGGTTTTGCCCAGGGCGTATATCCGCTGGCGTCCGAATCGCTCCGGAATAAGATCATTAAAATATAGCTTATTCTTTTTATCCCCGTCGGCATGTATTCCTGCTGTTTGGGTAAATACATTCTCCCCTACCACCGGTTTATTGGCAGGAATCCTGAATCCCGAGAAGGTTTCCACAAGCTTGCTTACAGAAAACAGAGATTTTTCAACCACAGAAGTTTCCACTTCCTTTACATAGTCTTTAAGAACGGCTACAGCACTGGACAAGGGAGCATTTCCTGCCCTCTCTCCCATTCCGTTTATGGTTAAATGAAGGCCATGCACTCCTGCTTTTGTTGCTTCCAGCACGTTGGCAATGCTAAGGTCATAATCGTTGTGGGCATGGAAGTCGAAATGAAGCTGTGGATACCGGCCCACAAGTTCAGAAAAGTAAGTATACGTTTCGGATGGGTGTAGGATACCCAGAGTGTCGGGCAACATAATCCGTTTTACGGGCTGGCCCTGAAGGAAATCCAGATACTGAAATACATAATCCTTGCTGTTACGCATTCCATTGCTCCAGTCCTCCAGGTATACATTACATTGCAGTCCTTTCCGGCTGGCAGATTCCATAACTGCCGCCACATCGGCAAAATGCTCTTCCGGGCATTTCTTTAGCTGGTAGGTTAAATGATTTAAGGAACCTTTGGTGAGCAGGTTCATTACTTTTGCACCTGCATCCACCACCCAGTTTATGGAAATCTCTTTATCCAGGAAAGTAAGTACTTCTACCTTATCAAGAAATCCATTTGCCGATGCCCATTCAGTAATTTTTTTTACAGCCTGAAATTCACCTTCCGATACACGGGCGGAAGCTACCTCTATTCTGTCTACTTTCACCTCCGTGAGTAAAAGCTTGGCAATAGTCAGTTTTTCTGAAGCAGAAAAAGACACTCCGCTGGTTTGTTCACCATCCCGAAGTGTCGTATCCATTATCTCCACATGCCGTAGCGGCTTTTTCATCTGATTATATTTTCTTTATGTACAAAGGCAGCCAAATAAGATGGAGAAAGCCATGGTCCTGAACCGGATCAATAACTTTCTCCATTCTGTTGCCCGGAAATCCTGATGGACCAGGGTTCAGGTATTTAAACGGCTCTGCTATCAGCAAAAGCTTTAATTTCCCCGCTCATGTTCTGGAGGTAATCAATATCATCGAAGCCATTCAGCATATTGTGCTTTTTATAGCCATTGATTTTGAAGGATTCTGATTCTCCTGTGGCAAGAATTGTAATACTTTGTTCCGGCAGGTTTACTTCAAATTCTGCTTTAGGATCTTTTTCTATAGCTGTAAAGATCTTATCCAAAAACTCAGGGCTTACCTGTACCGGTAAAATACCAATGTTCAGGGAGTTGTTTTTGAAAATATCAGCAAAAAAGCTTGAAACCACTACTCTGAAACCATAATCATAAATGGCCCAGGCCGCATGCTCCCGGCTGCTTCCGCTTCCGAAATTTTTTCCGCCTACTAATATTTTACCAGTATAAATAGGATTATTTAAAATGAAATCCTGCTTTGGAGAACCGTCGTTGTTATATCGCCAATCCCTGAAAAGGTTATCACCAAAACCCTCGCGCTTGGTAGCTTTGAGGAATCGTGCCGGTATAATCTGGTCAGTATCTACGTTTTCTATCGGTAAGGGTACAGCAGTACTTTTAAGAACATTAAATTTATCGTAAGCCATTTTTTTGTGTATTGGGTCTTAAGTATTAATTCCGGAATTTTTACAGTAATGAACAGGCAGCCTTTCAGTGGAGTTTACCTGCCACTAAACACTTGCTGCTTCTAATTCATTGCTTTCCATAAGTTCTCTTGGGTCAGTAACATAGCCTGTTACTGCAGCGGCAGCGGCTACCAGCGGGCTCGCCAGTAAAGTGCGGCTTCCGGGGCCCTGACGTCCTTCGAAATTACGGTTACTTGTACTTACTGCATATTTACCGGCAGGAATTTTATCGTCGTTCATTGCCAGACAGGCAGAACAACCAGGTTCCCTTAATTCAAAACCAGCTTCCGTTAAAATATCCAGAATTCCTTCTTCCTGAATTTGCTGCCTTACAATATGTGAGCCGGGAACAATCCAGGCAGTAACATGATCTGCTTTCTTACGTCCTTTTATAATAGTGGCAAAGGCCCTGAAGTCTTCAATACGGCCGTTTGTACAGCTTCCGATAAATACATAATCGACCTTTTTGCCAATCATCTTTTCATCCTCAGAAAAGCCCATATACTTCAGAGACTTTTCGTAGGTGGTTATGCCACCTGTTAAATCTGCTGCTTTCGGGATCAGTTGCGAAATACCTATACCCATACCAGGGTTGGTACCGAAGGTGATCATCGGCTCAATATCGGCTGCATCGTAGTTATATTCAACATCAAAAGTGGCACCTTCATCTGTTTTCAAAGTTTTCCAGTAAGCCAGCTGCTTTTCCCACTCTTCTCCTTTAGGAGCAAGTTCTCTTCCTTTGATGTAGTTGAAAGTGGTGTCATCAGGTGCAATCATTCCACCACGTGCTCCCATTTCAATACTCATATTACAAACTGTCATACGGCCTTCCATTGACATGTTTTCAAAAACATCGCCTGCATATTCCACAAAATAACCTGTGGCACCACTGGTGGATATTTTAGCTATAATGTAAAGGATTACATCTTTAGGTGTAACACCTTTGCCCAATTTACCATTTACGTTAATGCGCATTTTGAGCGGCTTAGGCTGCATAATACACTGCGAGGTCAAAACCATTTCCACCTCTGAGGTACCAATACCAAAAGCTATTGCCCCAAAGGCACCGTGTGTGGAAGTATGAGAGTCGCCGCATACAATGGTCATTCCGGGAAGTGTAATACCATTTTCAGGTCCTACTACGTGAACAATACCATTTTTAGGGTTTCCAAGTCCCCAGTGAGAAATGCCATACCTGCCGGAGTTTTCTTCCAAAGCTTTTAATTGTTTGGCAGATAAAGGATCCTGTACCGGGAGGTGCTGGTTTATGGTAGGCGTATTATGGTCTGCAGTTGCAAATGTGCGCTCAGGGAAAAGAACTTTCAGTCCTCTGCTCTCCAGGCCGCCAAAAGCGACAGGGCTTGTAACTTCATGAATGAAGTGCCTGTCAATAAAAAACACATCAGGTCCATCTTCAATCTGGCGTACCACATGGGAATCCCATACTTTATCAAACAGTGTACTCGGCTTGTTGCTCATATCTTAAGTTGTTGAATAAATTACAAATATTCTGTGTTTCCGGATTTAAAACATTCGAAAATCTGTAAAATGGATTTTTATCTGATAAATAAACTGAATTTATCGGGTTGCAAATATACAGAACAAAAAGGTAAAAAACTTCGGTTCTTGTGAAATATTAGCCATAGAGGGGTTTTAACCCAATAATATTGAGCTTGTCACAAATTGGAAATTTATTTATGTCACCTGACCATACAGAGAACTATCCGGAAACCCGGGAAATTTTTCTTTCTATTAAAAGTTGAAGATAATAAAAAAGAAGCAGTCAGGCAGCTTTTACCTGATTGAATAATTCTATGATTGAATAAAAAAAAATTATTACCCGTTTGTGACTGGAATTTTGTACGGGTAAATCATTCATATTATATAGCTGATCATTCTTCGCTTTTTAATAATCAATTACCGGAGGATGAAAAACCCGTATAAAAGTTGGTCCGGATAAATTATTATGCTTGTTTAAAAATCAGCTGTGCACAGGAACTTCCTTATTCCATAATTCCAGTGCTTTTTTTAGAGGCCCGTTTATAGGTTTTCCGGTTCATTTAAATGCCACGTTGTTGAGGGAACTGTTGTTTTTCACTATTGTACTTATATTTGGCTTTCAAAATTATTTAATAAAACGAAAAATCAGAGATAAGATGATTCTTTACGGGATAAAAAATTGCGGCACGGTAAAAAAAGCGGTTGCCTGGCTGAACAGTCATAGTCTTCCATTTGAGTTCCATGATTATAAGAAGCAAGGTATTGCTCCTGCCACGCTCGGGGATTGGAGCAGACAGGTGGGGACGGATAGTTTAATTAACCGGAAAGGCACTACCTGGCGAAAGCTGGACGATTCTCAAAAAGAACAGGTGAAAGATGAGAAAATGGCTATTGAAATAATGGCAGCTAATACAAGCCTGATCAAAAGACCTATAATTGAAAATGAAGGGGAAATTGCAGCTATAGGCTTTGATGAAGATGAGTTTTCCAATAAGTTTTTAAAATAAAAACTCCGGCCTTTATGTTCCAGGGGTGCCTGTAATATAAAGGCCGGCAATTACCTGCAAATTCAGTTCCACGCTAATTGCGATCTTATTTTCCAATATTCCTTTTTTGATTCAGCTAAACTTCTTAAAAGGTTAAGGTCTTCTTCAGATATATTCAGCTCCTGCGCTTTTACATTTGACTGTATTTGCTCCGGGATGGAAGCTCCGCTAAGCACTGTACTCACCCATGGCTGGTGTAAAACAAAAGCAATAGAAAGGGCATCTATTCCCGCATTGTACTTTTGAGCCAGGGCTTTCAGTACTTCAAGCTTTCCTGCAAAACCGGGGTGCTTATTCCTCTCTGTCAGCCTGCCATTGGCCAGCGCTTCTTTAATAATAACCCCCATACCTTTATCTGCAGCCTCCTTTAATGCCTCACCAGCCGACTGTTCCAGGATATTCCAGGTAGCCTGTACCGACTGAAACAGTAGTTCACCTCCTCTTTTGATGGTAAGCGCTTTTTTCAGGGTAGCACTTTGATTTTCTCCACTCAGGGATAAGCCCGGGGTTATGCCTGCATGCTTAAGCTCCCACAGATTCCCTAAAACTTCCTCATTCTCCAGAACGCCACTTTCAGGTGTGGCAGAGTGGATATGGTAAATCTTCAATCGTTCACCTAAATTTCTTTTTGAAACAGGCCATTGCCGGTTAAAAACCTCTGCGGAATGTTCTTTTATCTCGTGCTTTTTTGCTTCCACCTCCCAGTCAGCAGTGTATGTATACCCCCATTTAGAACCTGCCACTACCCCATGCTTTACAGTTCCGTTCTGCAGCCAGTTTCCCAGAAACTCCTCTCCTTTTCCATAACTCCTGGCTACATCAAAATACCTTATCCCAAGTTTGTAAGCTGTATCCAATACAGCATTTGCATTGGCCTGCATAACTGCCGGATCATAATTATTCCGGAGGTCATGTCCATGCCCTAAATTAATGTAGCCCGGTCTGCCTAAAGCAGCTAAACCTAAGCCTATAACCGATATTTCTAGGGAGGTATTTCCAAATCGCTTCGTTTTCATGATTCCTGTAAATAAATTAAAGGTGTAGTTACCTGTTTTTATTTATTCCTGTTTTATTCCCATGAGCCTTTTTAGATATAGTTAAATTATAACTTTCAGGCTTACATTCATGTTAAGTAAACCAAGGTAAAAAATAAAAAAGAATTATGAATTCATTAGTAAAAAAAGCAGCAGGTTTGGGGGCATTAGCAGGATTACGGACTACTATACCTCCGGCAGTGATCAGCCATTTCAAGAACAACGATCCGGATGCAGCTCTGGCTCATTCCAACCTTGGTTTTATTCAATCACCTGCTGCTGCAATTATTACTAAGATTGCAGGTATGGCAGAGGCATCGGCCGATAAAGCGCCGGGAGCACCCGACAGAATTGCTGTAGCACAGGTATTACCAAGAGTTGCATCAGGGGCTTTGGTTGGTGCTATTGTTTTTCAGGCCAACCGTGGAAATGTTATTAAAGGAACTATTATTGGAGGAGTAGCAGCACTTGCCGCAACATATGCCAGTTTCTATCTGAGAAAAAGATTAAAAAAAGTACCTTTTGTAAAGGATTCGGTTTTGGGTCTCCTGGAGGATATGTTTGTTTTAAATGGGAGTAAACTAATTTTAAACCAGCAAGAATAATTTCTATTTATCCGGCTTTCTTTGGATAGTATGGATTTATAAGCTGAAATTTACAAAAACCTTCACTTAATTATTTAGTATAGTTTTCTGGTGCGGGTGCTCTTTAAATTTCTCTTAAATGCGGTTATTTTATCTCTTATTTCTCCTTATGGCCCCGGGGCTGTCCCTGTATGCACAGAATTCCCCGGGACTTAGAAATGTTATAGTTGACTCCTCCTCCTATGTTCCTGTAGATAAATACAGGGCTTTAGGTGTTTCTTATACAACCACAAGAGATGAGGCTCTTTCTCCTTTGGTATTTCAGGGGCCTGGAGTCACTTTTTCCGCATCCTCCTGGAAGTATAACAGGAATTGGCTTTTGCAGCCGGCTTTTACAGGCCGGCTGCACCTGCTGAAAAATGCCTCAGGCTCCTCTGTTTATAATGAAGCAGCATTCAAATACCAATATACTGCCCTGCGGGAGCTATTGAGCCTGCAGCATGGTAACTGGCGTTTTTGGGCTGGACCGGAAGCAGGAATGTTGCTGAATATGCGCCTGCATTCCCGGAATACCAACAATATAGCCTCTTATGACTGGGCAGGTTTCCTTGGTGCTTCGGCAATGGTAAGCAACCGTTTTTCATTATGGGGCCGCACTTTTGCAGTAAGCAACCAGTTGCATATTCCCTTATTTTTTTTATATGCCCGTCCGCCCTTTGCATGGGCCGTACCACCTGCCATATTCGAAGAAGCAGAGGGTGCCTGGAAGGAAGTATTTCAGGTGGGTACCTTAAACAATATTATGTCCCTTTCTAACCAGGTAAACCTGGACTTTTACCTCCGTAAACGGAAAAAAGGCAAACTGGTACAATACAGGGCTTTTAGATTGACCTATAACTGGAATTATTTTGCTGTAGGTACAGGAAATCCCTTGAAAACAGGCGGGCATGCCCTTTCCTTTAGCCGTGTGATAACTTTCTAGCGCTTTACAATGAAAAAGATACTGTTTTACTTTTCTTTCCTTTTTCTGCTTTGCAATACTGGCTGTGAGCAGATCCTTATTGAAGATGACCCGGAAAACAAGGCGGTAGATAATTTTAACCTGCTCTGGAATACCGTAGATGAAAAATATTCCTTTTTCATCTATAAAAACATTGACTGGGATTCTGTTTACTCTGTGTACCGTCCAAGGGTGGAGAATGGTATGCCTCAGCAGGAATTATTCGGTGTAATGGCCGAAATGCTTAACGTGCTGGAGGATGGACATGTAAACTTATCCTCATCCTTTAATGTTTCCCGCAACTGGAACTGGTACCTGAATTACCCTCAGAATTTTAATTATGTACTGCTGGAAAGAAACTACCTGCAGGATGACTTTGAAATTACCGGTCCTTTCCGCAATAAAATTATAGGTAAGGTCGGCTATATATATTATGGCAGCTTTGTTTCCGGCTTTACTGATGGCCAGATGAACTACCTCATTCAGAAATTTAAAGATTGTAAAGGCATTATTATTGATATAAGAGATAACGGTGGCGGAAGAATTGATCTTATTGCCCGCCTGACATCATATTTTGTAAAAGAAGAACATTTAGCAGGATATGTGCGCTATAAAGATGGCCCGGGACATGATGAATTCACCTCTTTTTACCCACAAAAGGTGGAGCCAGCCGGTAAAACCTTCTCTCAGCCCGTGGCTGTGCTTACAAACAGGTCGGTATATAGTGCAGCCAATGCTTTTGCCAGCTTTATGGCCTCCCTCCCCGATGCCGTTTTAATTGGCGACAGAACAGGAGGAGGTGGTGGCGCCCCCTACAGCGGAGAACTTATGAACGGGTGGAGATTCCGTTTTTCAACCACCCAAATGGTAAATGTAAATAAAGAACAAATTGAGAATGGCGTAGCTGTGGATATTGAGCAGAACCTCCTTCCTGCTGATGAAGCAAGAGGAGTGGATTCCATTCTGGAAAGAGCTTTGGAGTATTTTAAGGAAAAATGACCTCCGGGGCTTTTAATTGAAGTAGAGAAACTAATTCCCGGTTATTATTTTTTTTTGTTTTCTCTGTTTTTTTACCTTAGTTGAATCAGTTTTAGAAATTCAGAAATCAGCTGCTTATGCAAAGCCTGCAGGAAAGGATAACAGAAAAAATCAGAGAAATAAGCCAGACTGCAGACGAATATCCCGGAGCTGTGGTAATACAAAATATACAGGAATTAAAAATTGTATATATGTGTAAAAGGGCTTTGGAGGCCTTACAAAGGCCCTGGGCAGAGATTCAGAATCTCAGCATTGAGGAATATCACAGAACCTATTTTAACCCTGAGGATGCTGAAGATTACTTCCCTAAGCTTCAGGAAATGGTTTCCAAAAGAGATCCTCAACAGGTAGTTTCTTTTTTTCAGCAGGTACGTACTGCTGAAAACCGGGATTGGGAATGGTACCTCACCTCAGTGAAAATTTTAATGTTCGATGATGAGCAGGAACCTCTTTTAACCATAACGTTTGCTATTCCCATTGATCCTAAAAATCATGTAACAAACAAGATTAACCGTTTACTGGAAGAAAATAATTTTCTCAGGAAGCATCATGAAAAATTCCACAGTTTAGGAAAAAGAGAAAAAGAAGTTTTGAAGCTAATTGCGGGTGGAAAAAGTAATACTGAAATTGCGCTGGAACTGAATATTTCGGAGATGACAGTTGAAACTCACCGGAAAAATATTAAAAGGAAATTACTAATAAAGTCTCCTTTTGATCTTCAGCAGTATGCCAGAGCCTTTGACCTGATTTAATTTTCCGGTGAATTATTCCTCCCCGGACTCTGTTAACGAATATATAACAACCTGATAAATGGATCTTTCTAAAGAAGAGTTTGACGATAAATTCAGGACCTCCCTGGATGAAATAATCAAGGAAATGGCTGAAAATTCTGAAATCGATGTGAAGAAGTTTTATGGAATGACACTCTTCCTGGAAAACCTGGCTTTTTTTAGTCCTGTGCTTTACGGGTTGCTTGAAGATGCCCGGAAATAAGATTGTGGATTGTAATAAAGTAAATTTCATTTTTCACCCCCCCCTATTATCTCAGGCTATGGCAAAGGTTCAGGGAGCTGGTTTATTCAGCTTCCTGAACCTTTAAAAAGAGAATAGCTCAATGTGATAACCGTCAGGGTCCTGAATAAAAATTTGTGTAGCTCCATCGGGCCTTTCTTTTGGTCCGGTGTATTTTACCTCCTTTTTTTTCAGGAAGGTTTCTGCTTCCTTAGCCGAAGCCACCTTCAAGGCAAAATGATGCCTTTTGTGCAAAGTTATTTCTTCGCTCCGGTTTCCTATGAGGTGGAGTTCCTGATGAGAACCAAGCCGGAACCAGGCTCCGGGGAAATTAAAAGCTGGCCGCGGGATTGGTTGTAATTCCAGGATGTCCTTATAAAACCGGGTACTTTCCTCCACATCCTTCACATATATGGCAACATGATTTAATTCCTGAATTTCCATTTTCCTCTGATATTTTTATTGAATACATAAATGCAGGAAAGGAATCCTTTTATCACTGAATCCTTTTCCTGCATTTTTTGCTCATGAATTTCTGTTTATTTTAACATACCCGTTCTTCTTAGAAGAGCTTCAGGAGATGGTTCTTTTCCACGGAACCTTTTGTATAATTCCATTGGGTGCTCACTACCGCCGGCACTTAAAATATGTTTTTTAAAGAGGTCAGCAGTATCTTTATGGAAAATTCCTTTCTCCAGGAAGAATTCAAAAGCATCTGCATCCAAAACCTCTGCCCACTTATAACTGTAGTACCCGGAGGCATATCCTCCCTGGAAAATGTGTGAAAACGAGGTGCTTGTATTGGTTCCCTCCACAGGGGGTAATAGTTCGGTCTCCTTCTGAAGCTCCCGCTCATAAGCGCCCACATCTTTAACCCCGGCCGCTTTAGCTATATGCCAGCCCATGTCAAGCTTTGCAAGCCCCACCTGCCGCACTGTCTGGTAAGCTTCCATAAAATTTGCACTTTCTTTTATCTTCTGAATAAGCTCTACCGGAATAGCCTCTCCTGTTTCGTAATGGCGGGCAAAAAGATCAAGGCTCTCTTTCTGGTAAACCCAGTTTTCCAGAACCTGGGATGGCAGTTCCACAAAATCCCAGTAAACATTGGTACCGGACAGGCTTTCATATTTGCCATTGGCCAGAATTCCGTGTAACGCATGGCCAAACTCATGGAAAAGCGTGGTTACTTCATTAAAGGTTAGTAAGGATGGTTTTGAAGCTGTTGGCTTGGTAAAATTGCAGACGATAGCCACAAGAGGACGCACTTCCTTATCGCCTGTTTTATTCTGCCCGCGGAAAGATGTCATCCATGCCCCGTTACGCTTACCTGGTCTTGGAAAAAAATCGGCATAAAATACCGCCACATGCTGTTCATGCTCATCCAATACCTCGAACACCTTTACTTCAGGGTGGTACACCTGCACATCCTGCAAAGGTTTAAATTTTAATCCATAAAGCTTTCCGGCTACCTGAAAAACACCGTCTATTACATTTTCAAGCTTAAAATAAGGTTTAAGCATTTCATCGTCAATGGCAAATTTTTCCTTCTTCAGCTTTTCAGAGTAATATCCCATATCCCATTTCTGCAGCTTTTCAGGTCCTCCTGTTTTAGCGGCATATTCCTCCAGTTCCTTTACTTCCTTTTGGGCTACCGGTTTTGCATGTTTAAGCAGGTTATCGAGGAAATCCATTACTTTGGCAGGCGACTCTGCCATTCTTTCCTCAAGCACAAAATCAGCATGGGATTTATAGCCTAACAATTCTGCCCTCTCATGCCGCAGCCTTACTTTTTTAAGGATAACATCCTGGTTATCGTTTTCATCACCTTTATATGCTTTGGAGCCATAGGCACGGAACATTTTTTCACGCAGTTCCCTGTTATCTGCATAGGTCATGAATGGAATATAGCTGGGGAATTGAAGCGTAAATACCCATGATCCTTCCTTTCCCATTTCGCCGGCAGTAGTGGCTGCAGCTTCAATAACGTGATCAGGCAAACCTGAAAGATCTTTCTCCTCTGTAATTTCCAGAAAAAAATCATTTGTTTCTTTCAGCACATGCTCTCCGAATTCCAGCCCCAGTTGCGACAGATCCATATCTATTTTCCGCAGCTTCTCCTTTTTGTCCTCAGGTAAATTAGCCCCGTTCCGGACAAAGCTCTTATATGTTTTTTCCAGTAAAGTTTTTTCTTCCGGTGAAAGGGTCAGCTTATCCTTTTCGTCATGTACTGCTTTAATTCGCTGGAAAAGAGCCTTGTCCAGCATAATATCATTAGAATATTCTGAAAGTAAAGGTGATATCTCCCTTGCCAGTTTTTGAATTTCATCGCTGGTTTCTGCAGAATTAAGATTAAAAAAAATGCCGGAAATCAGGCCGGCCTTTTCGCCGCTTTTTTCTAAAGCCTCAATGGTATTCTCAAAAGAAGGTGCTTCAGGAGAGGAGGTGATTTTTTGAATATCAGCCTTTCCTTCCTGTATTGCCTCCTTTATGGCAGGAAGAAAGTGTTCATTTTTTATTTCATTGAAAGGAGGTGTTTCGAATGGAGTATTGAATTTTTGTAAAAGTGGGTTATTCATCTTTCTAATCTGTATTAAAGAGTATGTAAAATCAGTCAGGTAAACCTTACGAATGGCTGTCGCGATTACCTGGCTCAGAGATAAAAATTTGTTTTTTTAAGAACATTCCTGAATTCCGAATTTATTATGTTCAGCATTAAATACCTAACCAATCATGTAAGGAAATGATTTGTGTAGTTAAAATAATAAATAAAGGTTTTATGCAAATGTAAAGAGCGGATCAAATAAATGCATAAAGGAAAAATTCGTAATCCACAAAAAGGCCTTGCCGGCCGCATTATTATCTTCTTATGAAGTTTTTTCCTCCCTCCGGTTACAGGAGTTTAACAATGCTTGGTATTGGCTATATGGGAAAAATTAAAATAGCATAGTGATCCTTACTGGTTTATAGAGAAAGTTTTCCTGATCCTGTAACAGCATTATTTTAAGAAAAACATTGAGGTTGAACCTGCATTTATAGTGCTTAATTTTTTATATGTGACTGTTATTTAATGTTTTACAAGGATGATATTTTGATGATATCCCGGAAAAATCAATCTGAAACTTTCATAAATAAATAATATCTTTGCGGCAAAATTTATTTATATGATTTCAGTTGACGGTGTTACGGTGGAGTTCAACGGCTCTGCTCTGTTTAGCAATATTTCCTTTAATATTAATGAAAATGACCGGATTGCCCTTATGGGTAAAAACGGAGCAGGAAAATCGACCCTTCTTAAAATAATAGCAGGTGCGAATAAACCCACCAGGGGAAAAATTTCAGCTCCTAAAGATGCGGTTATTGCCTATTTACCCCAGCATTTGCTTACAGAAGATAATTGTACAGTTTTTGAGGAGGCCTCTAAAGCTTTTTCTAAAATACTGGCAATGAAAACGCAAATGGATGAACTTAACCATGCGCTCGAGACAAGAACAGATTATGAGTCAGAAGCTTACAGCAAAATTATTGAACAGGTTTCGGAGCTGAGTGAAAAATATTATTCGATTGAGGATGCTAATTTCGACGCCGAGATTGAAAAGACCCTTTTAGGGCTTGGTTTTTTAAGGAGTGATTTTACCCGCCCTACGAGTGAGTTCAGCGGTGGATGGCGGATGCGCATTGAGCTTGCTAAAATTCTGCTGCAAAAACCTGACCTGATCCTGCTCGATGAGCCTACTAACCACATGGATATTGAATCTATTCAATGGCTGGAGGAGTTTCTTATAAATAATGCTAAAGCAGTAATTGTTATATCGCACGATAAAACTTTTGTTGATAATATTACCAACAGAACCATTGAGGTTACAATGGGCCGTATATATGACTATAAAGTTAATTATACCCATTACCTCCAGCTCCGCCGGGAAAGACGTGAGCAACAGCAAAAGGCTTATGAGGAGCAGCAAAGACAAATTGCCGATATTCAGGAGTTTATAGACAGGTTTAAAGGAACTTACTCCAAAACCCTGCAGGTTCAGTCAAGGGTTAAGATGCTTGAGAAAATTGAAATTCTTGAGGTGGATGAGGTGGATACCTCCCACCTGAACCTTAAGTTCCCTCCTGCCCCGCGCTCAGGAAATTACCCTGTAATAGCCGAAGGCTTAAGTAAAAGCTATGGAGACCATGTTGTTTTTAAAGATGCTTCATTAACCATTGAACGTGGCCAGAAGGTGGCATTTGTGGGTAAAAATGGTGAAGGTAAATCCACTCTGGTAAAAGCCATAATGGGCGAAATTGATTTTGAAGGAAAGCTGCAGCTGGGGCACAATAGTATGATAGGATATTTTGCCCAGAATCAGGCCTCACTTCTGGATGAGGAGCAAACAGTATTCCAGACCATAGATAACATTGCAGCCGGAGAGATCAGGACTAAAATCAAGGACATTCTGGGGGCATTTATGTTTGGCGGAGATGCAATAGAAAAAAAGGTAAAAGTGCTTTCAGGCGGTGAAAAAACCAGGCTAGCCATGATTAAATTATTGCTGCAGCCTGTAAATCTCCTGATTCTTGATGAACCTACAAACCATCTTGATATTAAAACGAAAGATATACTAAAAGAAGCATTACAGGCTTTTGACGGAACCCTGATCCTTGTATCGCACGACAGGGATTTCCTGGACGGTCTGGCTACAAAAGTTTTTGAATTCGGGAATAAAAGAATTAAAGAACATTTCGAGGACATTACCGGCTTCCTGAGAAATAAAAAAATGGAAAACCTCAGGGAAATAGAAAGAAAGACTGCTAAATAGTTTTTGAGATATTTAAATATTAAAAACCCGGGCATCAGGCTTTTAAGCCTGATGCTCTTTTTTTACCCCACTTATTCTTAAATAAGAATTTCTCCACAGGAACCCGGCCCGCCCGCTCCTTTTGGGCATTATCCCGCTGTAATATTTTATCCCTGATCAGGGAATGTACTAACCTTTGGGATATAGGGTAACCTGATAATGCTGTTTTAAAAGTATTGTTATTTAGCAACAAATATTTACACCCATACAGTATGCCATCTTTATTTTTATATATTGCCATGAAAACGGAATAAATATCGTTTGTGCAAACGAAACCGGATACGATTCCGAAGGAAATCCCCTGAGTTTTAATATATTCCAACAAGTGAAATAAAATAATATGACAAGATTTTACTCTTTTGCGAGGTTTACTGCCTTTTCCCTTCTGTTGATGGTTCTGTTCCTTCAGAACACTTATGGAGAGAATATTGAGATTGACCGGGAACATAAAAGAATTGTAGCCCCGGAAGGAATAAATTACAAATGGCTGATTGAAGGGCAGGAAATAAAGAGTGGCACAGGACGATTTCTGAATGTGGAAAAGTCAGGTACCTATTCTGTTCTTTTTGAAGATGAACACGGAAAGGCAGTGGAAGAAACGATTCATATAGTGGTGGAAGGAAATGCGATACGGAAGATTTTTTTGATCGGGGATTCAACCGTAACGAACTACCGCACTTCCGATTATCCAATGGCTGGCTGGGGTATGGTATTCCAGCACTTCTTTGATAATTCTGCCTTTGTAGTTGAAAATAAGGCTATTGGAGGAAGAAGTTCTAAAAGTTTTAAAAAAGAGGGACGTTGGGATGAAGTAAGAAGGGCGATGAAAGCCGATGACTATGTGTTTATTCAATTCGGGCATAATGACCGTGACCATACAAAACCGGAGCGTTTTACCCCGGTGGATAGTTTTAAGATTTACCTGAGGGAATATGTAACCGAAGCCAGGGACCTGCAGGCCATTCCGGTGCTGGTTTCACCTATGGTTATGAATGCCTGGAGAGACGGAGTTTTAAGGAATGTTTTTACAGAAAGCGGTAATGACTACAGAGGAGCTATGCTGCAGGTTGCAAACGAACTGGATGTTCCTTTTATAGATCTGAATATAGAGTCGCATGCCTTGGTTTCTGAGGTGGGACCTGATTATGCCACAAGGTTCATTTACCATGCTTATGCTCCCGGTGAGTACCCGAATTATCCTGACGGCAGTAACGATTTTACACATTTTCAGGAAATGGGAGCTGTTGAAATGGCAAAAATAGTAGCTAATGGTATTACAAAACTTGAAGAGGATGCACGTATAGAGCCACTGGCTGAAAAACTGCTTCCGCTCTATCCGGTAAATATTAAAATAAATAAGCCCGATGCAGGAACTGTCACCCACTCTGCCTCCTACCCTGCCGGAGTAACAGTAACTGTTAAGGTACTCCCGAAAGATGGCCACACATTTAAGTATTGGAGAAACTCCAATGGAACGATTGCCCGTACCAGAAGCCTTCATTCCTTTACAATGGAACCAGGTGAAAAAACACTTTATGCTCTTATCGATGAAGACACTCCCTGGGATTGTACCGGAGAGTTTAACGGAACAGCCGTAACAGATGACTGTGGCATATGTACCGGCGGAACGACAGAAAGAGCCCCATGCTCTTTTTCTTTCCAGATGGAGGATGCCTGTTCTGTGGATGGTGAGCTTAAGGCAGATTATGTTGGCTATCATGGAAACGGATACGTGGTTTCTGAAGCCGCTGAGGGCGCAGCTGTTGAATGGATATGGAATGCCGGATCAGATGAAGAAGTATTGCTGACTTTCCGGTATGCCAATGGAGGGGAAACAGCCCGTAGTGCCCGCTTGTCGGTAAATGATTCGGAGGCAGGCGAACTGGAGTTTGCTCCGGCCGGAAAATGGATGGACTGGAATTCAATTAGCCAGACCGTTATGCTCAGGGAAGGTGAAAACACCCTCCGGCTATCGGCTTTATCAAGTGCAGGCCTGGCTCACCTCGATTTGATTTCACTTACTGTAACTACTGTGGAAGCAGTGGAATGTGAGCCGGTTACTCCTCCTGTTACCTATATTCCTCTTTCTCAGTTTCCGGGTAAACTGAAAGTATTCCCGAATCCCTTTTCCGACCATATTGAAATTGAAAGCGGAGAGCCTTTTAATTATAAGATTTATGATTTAAGTGGGCGATTACAGGCCCATGGTTCCTGTTCCGGAAAGTGCAGGTTAAATCCTTCTCTGGAACCGGGACTCTACCAAATGATCATTGAGAATTCCAAAGGATCTTATTCTGCAAAAATTTTAAGAAAATAACCAAGAGCACAGCCTGATTTATATGAAAATATCAAGTTTAACATTTATAGCATTTCAGCTTCTTCTTTCCCTTCTGCTTGCTGGTATTCCCGGAATGGGGTTTGCCGGCCAACCTGATGAAGGAATTTTAATTAAGGAAAACAGTCTTTGCATTACTTCCCCCGGAGGGAGTGGTTTCACCTGGTTTTATGATGAAGAACCTCTTGCAGGAGAAAATAAAGAAAGCATAGTGCCAAAAGAATCCGGTACTTTTACTGTACATTATACAGATGAAGCCGGAAGGCAGGAAAAAGAGAGTATTACAATTATAGTTTCAGAAGATGGCCGGATTATCAGGATTTTTACCATTGGAGACAGTACTGTTCAGGATTATGAAGCCCGCTGGTACCCCCGGGCCGGATGGGGACAGGTTTTGCAGTCTTTCTTTGATCCTGCAGGGGTTTCTGTAATTAACAGAGCAGTTGGTGGCACAAGCTCCAAAAGCTTTTATGATAGTTACTGGCCTGCAGTTAAAGGTGAACTGCAGGCAGGTGATTATGTATTCATCCAGTTTGGCATTAATGACCGGGCAAGTGAGGCGTACAGAAGAGCCATGGGGGAAGATTTTAAAAATTATCTGCGCAGTTATGTTAATGAATCCAAAGCAATAGGCGCTATTCCGGTACTGGTATCTACGGTCCGCAGAGATAACTGGAACGCTGATGGAACTATGTATAATAACTATCATGAACACCCTCAGATGGTAAGAGATGTGGCAGCTGAAATGGACGTTCCGCTTGTTGACCTGGACACTAAGAGCAAGGCAATGATGGAAGGCTTAGGTGAAGCATATACGGGCAGGTACTTCTATAATATTTACGAAGCGGGAGATTACCCGAACTATCCTAACGGAAGCAATGATGATGTGCATTTCCAGGAAATGGGTGCAATTGAAATGGCTAAAATAGTAGTGGAGGAACTACAGGAGCTGGAGTCAGATGAAAACATCAGCAGGCTTATTCCTCATATTAAACCTCAGTATGAGGTTATGGTTTCGCCTAATAAACCTGATGTTGGCATTACTACCAGGGCCACCACCTACCCTGCCGGCCTAACAATTACCTTAAAGGCAATTCCGGCTGCAGGACATACATTTTTGTACTGGAAAGATGAGGAGGGAAACCTGATCAGCAATAACCTCATACACCAGTTTACCATGAGCAATGAAAGCAGGCGTATAGTTGGTTACTTTGATGATGAGGAAACGGAAAATGACTGTAATGGTGATATGGGAGGCAGAGCAAAATATGATAACTGTGGTGTATGTGCAGGTGGTAATTCAAATGTTATACCTTGTACAGCATCTGTTCAGGCTGAAACAGTATGTATAGACGGAGGTGTGGAATCAGCCACTGAAGGTTTTATGGGTACCGGTTATGCGCGGGCAAAAAAAGAGACAGGAGCATCTATGGTCTGGTTTATGGATGGAGCCGGTGAAGAAGAATTCGGCCTGTCCATCAGGTATTCAAATAACAGCGGGAATGACATTAAGGCTCAGTTAATGCTGAACGATGAGGAAGTAACTGAAATTAATTTCCCTGCTACCGGCGGCGCAGGCAATTGGGCAGCTGTAAGCCCGAACCTGAGTATTAAGAGGGGCTCCAATACCTTCAAATTGGTGGCATTGTCTGAAGCAGGACTTCCTGATATTGATTTATTTTCATGGGGTGTGGATTTTGTCCGTCAAGGCAAGGGCACCTGCCCTTCCTTTATAACTGCTCTTAATTTGAATGAATCAGGTACTGGTATCCGTGTATTTCCAAATCCTTTCAGCGAACTGCTTGTACTTGAGGCGAAGGAGCCATTCCAATATAAAATTTATGACGTGAGTGGTAAAGTGCAGGCAGCAGGAAGCTGTCGGGGCCGTTGTGAAATTAAATCTGACCTCGCTCCAGGTTTTTATCATTTAGTAATTACCACAGGCAAGGGAAATTATACTACAAAAATTTTGAAAAAATAAATTCTTTCCTGAATTCCCTGTGATTAACTACTGTTGCAGGAAAAACAATTACAGGGGGAAATACAAAAAAGAGGCTGCATTCTTTACGGGTGAAGCCTCTTTTTTGCATCTTCCCTCCTTATTTTATTTGGTTCGTTCCGGAAACCGGGTAAGAGACAGTAACAGCAACCCTGTTGCAAAAAAGATAATCATTGCAAGAGCACTGTATCTCATGTTCTGCGTAATCTGTTCAATAAGCCCGAAAGAAAAAGTCCCGATTACAATGGCCACCTTCTCCGACACCTCATATAAACTGAAATAAGAGGCCGTATCTGCAGATTGTTCAGGTATAAGTTTAGAATAGGTTGATCTTGAAATTGATTGAATTCCCCCCAGCACCATGCCCAGGAATCCGGCCATTACAAAGAACTGGATTTCTGTTTGCAGGTTATACGCCCCAACACATATACCAATCCAGATGGTTAACATAATCATAAGGGCAATTTTATTGCCCGACCGCCTGGCTACATAAGCAAATAAATACGAGCCCAGAATGGCCACTACCTGCAAAAATAAAACAGTAAGGATGAGTTTTTCGCCACTAAGCCCTATTACAGATTCCCCGAACAGTGGTGCCAGTAAAATTACAGTTTGTACTCCCATGCTGTAAAAAAAGAAGGACAGCAGGAATTTTGGGGTACTTTCCATTATCCTTATTTCCTTCAGAACCTTTTTTAACTCCCGGAATCCTTTTTTCAAAATTCCTGAAGATATATTATGCTGCCCTGGTTGCTCTTTCAAATAGTAAAAGGCTATCTGAGAAAATGCAGCCCACCATACTCCAACCAGTAAAAAAGAGAACCGTGAGGCAGTGGATTTCCCCTCCAAACCAAACCATTCCGCATTGCTGATCATTGCAAGGTTCAGGATCAGCAGAATCATGCTCCCAAGATACCCCATTGAAAATCCGCGGGCACTTACCTGATCCATTCTGTCGGCGGTAACAATTTCCGGTAAAAATGCATTATAAAAAACCAGTCCGCCAGCATAGCCAACGCTGGCCAGAACAGAAAAAATTATCCCCTGCTCAATATTTTCTCCCGTAAAAAAGTAAAGCGCCATACAGGAAATTGCTCCAAGGTAGGTGAAGCCTTTCATAAACTGTTTTTTCCTGCCACTGTAATCTGCCATACCGGAGAGAACAGGCGAAACAAGGGCAATAAGCAAAAAGGAGACGGAAATAGCATAACTGTACAAAACAGTGTTCTTTACGGTCCAGCCAAAAAAAGTTACATTTTCTCCTCCAAAAGCTTCCCTGGTTACTGAACTGTAGTAGACAGGAAAAATAGTGGATGTAATGGTTAAATTATAAACACTGTTTGCCCAGTCGTAAGTGCACCATGCATTTATTACAGAAGGTTTGTTTTTCTGAACAGGAGTTTCTTCAGATTTTATCCGAGTAATCATGTGTAGGTTTAAATGTTTTGAAGTGCTAATATAAGCGGATCTTTTTCGATTTTATAATTATCATTTGTGACCCAATTATACCACTTTTAAACTGCCGGATTAATTCAGCTTTAATTCAATATTAAAATAAGTGTGGTTTATCTGAGGGAAACTTCCCTTGTGCCGGGGAATTCCTGAGTGCCGTACAATATTCAATTTCTGCTGATTTTATGGGAGCTAATGGTATTCCAGCTAAAATGTGAAAAAAAATTAACTACAAAGTCAGCCTGAAATTTGGTTTTTATTTTTGTCATTCTGACATTAAAAACAAAATTCTGTCATTTTATCAGTTTAATTGTGTATCTTTAAGAATATGAGGTTTTAAAATTTGATCTTCCCCCTGTTACTCCCGGGAAGGCAATCCTCCAGTTTGACATTAATATATAGAAAAAATGGGAAGACCAGCTGTAAAAGAAGTAAAGCTAAAAAGCGGTTTTTATATTGAAGTTTCCTCCAGTGGATCTCAAAAAGGAATCAAGATAAGAAGAGAAACTCAGGACCAGATTAAGGCCCTGATGCGTTATTATGAAAATTCTTATCAGGTTCGCTACCTCGGCGAAATTGAAAACGGAAAAGTAAAAACAAAATAATTAAAATACCCGGAGGCCATGAAAGAAAATTTCATGGTCTTTGTTTTTTTTCAGGTTTCCATTATAGACGGGAATCATTTAAAATAAAAATAAGTAAACCTTTCACTTTTTATAAAGTTGAAGGATAAAACTTATTCTTATGTCTATAATAGGAAAAATAATAAAGAAAGTAGTGGATGTCTCAAGCAGTCTTTCCACCCCGGAAGACGCTGAAAAAGCGCAGGAAAGAGTTCTGGAAATGCTGCTTCAGAAAGCTGAGAATACATCTTTTGGCCGCGCTTATAACTTCAGACAAATTTTAGACTCTTCCGACCCTCAAAAGGAGTTCTCAGCTACGGTTCCTCTCCATGATTATAATAAAATATATGAAGAATGGTGGAAACAGCAGACAGAGGGCAAAGAAGATGTTACATGGCCTGGTAAAACCGCCTACTTTGCACTAAGCGCCGGAACTACCGGTAAAACAAGCAAAAAGATCCCGGTAACCGACGATCTGCTATCAGAAATAAGAGAAACCGGCATAAAACAAGCTCTGGTTCTTTCTGATTTTGACCTTCCTGAAGAATTTTTTCAGAGTAATGTACTGATGCTCAGCAGCAGTACAAACCTTAAAAAAGAACACGACCATGAGGAAGGCGAAATAAGTGCAATCAGCGCAAGTAACATCCCTTACTGGTTCAGGGGCTTCTATAAGCCTGAAATAGAAATAGCTTCCATAGATGACTGGGAGGAAAGGATTCTGGAAATTGCTAAAAAAGCTCCTGAATGGAATATTGGCGCTCTTTCGGGAATACCATCATGGATTGAGCTGATGTTGAAAAAGGTGGTTTCCTATAACAACCTGAATAATATCCACGAAATCTGGCCTAATCTTTCTGTTTACACCACCGGAGGGACTGCTTTTGGTCCGTACAGGAAAAGTATGGAAAAATTACTGGCGCGCCCTTTAATTTACCTGGATACCTATCTTGCTTCTGAAGGCTTTTTAGCCTATCAGAAACGTGCGAATGATAATATGGCAATGGCCCTTTCTTACGATACCGGCATTTATTTTGAATTTATCCCTTTTGAAGAAAAGTATTTTGATGATAACGGAGCCCCCCTGCCCGATGCTCCTGCCTATCCCCTGAAAGAGGTGGAAGAAAATAAGAATTATGCCATTATTATTTCCACTGTTGCCGGTGCCTGGCGCTACAGTATTGGAGACACAGTTAAAATTACTGACAAATCAGGAAGTGAAATTATTATTACCGGCCGCACAAAACATTTTATGAATGTAGCAGGCTCTCAATTGTCGGTAAACCAAATGAATGATGCCTTACGTGAGTTAGAAGAAAAGAATGATATTACCATTCCGGAGTTTACCATGTCGGCTGTAAAAAAGGAAGATAAGTACCTCCACCGCTGGTACTTAGGTTTGGAGGAAGAAAAAGATGTTTCTCTGGAAAAGCTCATTACTGAACTCGATGAAACCCTGAAGAACAATAATAAAAGTTACAGAGGAGCACGTAAAAAAGCTTTGGGAGGTGTGGAAATTAAAATTGTTCCTAAGGACTATTTTTATGACTGGGCTGAAAGGGAAAAAAAGAAAGGCGGACAGGTGAAAACCCCAAGGATGATGAAGGAAGAACAATTTGCTAAATGGGAAAATTTCATCCGTGAAAAACAATCTTCTTAAATCACTGGCAGGATGGAAAAATTTAATACGGTATAGATTAAGTTAAGGAAGTTCCGGAATATATCAATATAGCATTCCGGGACTTTTCCTGTTTTACGACTTATAAATTGCCATACCCTTCGGGCATGAAGATAAAAGATAAAGCATGGTATTATAGAGTAGTTTACAAACTGGCACGCTTTGGCTGCTATTCTTTAGGAATAGTGTATGTACTTGTTGGCGGAATAGCTATTTCCTCTTTATTTAAAATGGCCGATGATGCTGCAGACGAAGAAAGAATTATATATTTTCTGCTGGATTTGCCCCTGGGCTGGTTAATAATTTTGTTTGTTGTTATTGGATTAACAGGATACATTATCTGGAGATTATTCGAGGCCTTTACCGATCCGTATGATTTTGGGAATGCCCCTGAAGGGCTGATGAAAAGAGCAGGAGTAGCCATAAGTGCCGGTGCCTACGGTGCAATGGCTTATTCGACGGTTAATGTCGCTATTGAAAAAAGTGGCGGCATGGAGTCCGGTGAAGCAAGTCAGCAGCTGATGGTTGGCCAGGTTTTGGAATGGTGGGCAGGATCATGGCTTGTAGGGGCAGCAGGCTTAATAACATTTGTTGTAGGCTTAGTTCAGTTCAGATTTGTTATCCAGGGGCAGTATAATAAAAGGCTGGATATTAACCATTTTACCTCTTTACAAAAGAAAGGTATACATACACTGGCTTATGCAGGTTATTTTGCCCGCGGAATTATACTCCTGATTCTGGGATATTTTTTATTCAAAGCAGGTATAAATTCCAATCCCTATGCTGTAGGTGATACAGATTCAGCTTTTGATTTTATAGGTGGAGGATTATTCGGAAATATTATGTTCTTTCTTGTAGCCCTGGGTACTGCATGCTATGGCTTTTTGATGTTTGTTTTAGGAAGCTTTTATAAATTCCGGAAAGGTTAAATTGGCAGGATTTTAAAAAGTCCAAATTATTTTACAACCTTTCTGTAGGCGAACCGTAAATACAAACAACGAACAAATAAATATTGTTTCGTCTATTTTTTGAACTGAATTTATAATTCATTTTTTTAACTACCAAAGAAAATCTCAATACCCGGCAGCATTAAAAAACTGCCGGGTTTTTTGTGAACAATCCTTTTTATTCCTGAATTTAATCAAAAAAGTATTGAATAAAATCTCAAATCGGACGATTTTTTTAAATATGAGTTCTCTTAATGGTAATATTTAATTCCTGTTCTATCTGCTTTAACCGCTTTAAATCCTGGGAAGCAACTATGCTTAAAGAAAGCCCTTCTTTACCTGCCCTGGCAGTACGGCCACTTCGGTGTGTGTAGTACTCCACCTGGTCCGGAAGCTGAAAATGTACTACATAAGCAAGATTTTCCACATCAATGCCCCTTGCAGATATGTCGGTGGCAATAAGGATCTGAAGTTTATGGTTTTTAAAGGCTCTCATAACTTTGTCCCGTTCCTTTTGCATCAGATCGCCATGGATTGCATCTGCTGAAAAGTTTTTGGCCATCAGTTGTTTCGCCAGGGTTTGAACAGCAGCTTTGGTTTTACAAAAAATAATTCCCCTGTTCTCTCCCTGCTCCTTTAAGAACTTCACCAGCAGGTTAACTTTCTCCACATCCAGGCATTCCACATACTGATGATCAATAGCTGCATTAACAAGGCTGTCTTTATCTATTTCAACTTTTAATGCATCAGGCGCCATATAGGTCTTTATGATTTGTTTAATTTCCTGAGGCATGGTAGCAGAAAATAACCAGGTGTTTCTTTTTCCCTGAGTAAACTCCAGTATCTGGTCAAGCTCTTTTTTAAAACCCATGCTCAGCATCTCATCCGCTTCATCAAGGACTACTGTGGTAACATTGCTGATGTCTATGGCTTTTCGCTCCACCAGGTCAATTAACCGCCCCGGAGTAGCCACTACTATCTGGGTAGGTCTGTTTAGTGCCCTTATTTGTATATCAATTTTTTCTCCACCGTATACAGCTTCAACAAATATTTTTTCTGAATATTTTGTAAAACGGAACAATTGCCTGGCTATTTGCTGGCCCAGCTCTCTTGTGGGAGATAATACAAGGGCCTGCACATTGTTGTTTTTCGGATCCACCCTATGCAGGAGCGGCAATCCGAAGGCAGCTGTTTTTCCTGTTCCCGTCTGGGCCTGGCCGATAAAATCAGTGCCTTTAGTTAAAAGAAAAGGAATGGCCTTTTTTTGTATTTCTGTAGGTTCAAAAATATTATTTTCCTGTAACGCCTGGATGTATTCCTTTGAAATACCTAATTCCTTGAAAGTCATTTTATTATTGTTTTTTGAATTTTAAAAACAGCCCTTTGAATGGACTTTGTACTCCTCCGGATCCTTTTGCCAAAGGTTTGGATAGGCTAAAGGTTCACTGGAAACAAAAGTTTGTAAAAATTAAATTACCAGGAGATTAACCTTGCAGAAGAATTTTTTTCAAAAGCCTATATGAATCCTGCTCTTACATTAAAACCAGCATCATATTTATTTATACCTGCAATATAATCCCTTATTTTAGTAACATAAGGTTGTTTTTTTAGTTATTTTATTAATTCATTTTTGCTTGTGGCTAACCACATGCCAGGTCCTGCCGGTTTTTGTAATTCTCTTGCTGCTGATCATCGGGGTTTTTCGTAAAGCCTGCCGGAATTTAAATTATAACTTGAAAAAACCGGGTGAGAAGAACAGACAGAATATATAAGCTTGTAAAAAAACTGACCGTCTTAATCGTTTTCTTTATTGTACTGTTTTATGGACTGGTTCAGGCAAAGGCTTTTTTAGCTCCTGTTTTTTTAGCTATTCTGCTTTCCTACCTTCTTTACCCAATCGCCAGCTTTTTGGAAAGACATAAGTTTCCAAGAATTGTTGCAAATCTGGTGAGTATAATTACCGGACTGCTTGTAATAACAGGAGTAGTTTACTTCTTTTCGCAGCAGTTTTCTGTTTTTGTGGAGGACTTTCCTGAAATGAAAAAGCAGGCCAGTCTTAATTTAAAAACTGTGGAGGACTGGATCTCCTCTGTCTTCGGTGTTTCATCTGACCGTGTAAGAATATGGATGGAGGACAGGATTTCTAATTTTACAGATTATGCAGAAATATTAAAAGCAACTTTCCGGATTACCAGCAATATGGTTTTACTTATTGGTCTTATGCCGGTTTATATTTTCTTTATTCTTTATTACAGAACAAAGTTTTATGATTTTATTTTACAGATGGCTCCTGAAAATTACCAGGATCGTACTGTTGATATTATCAGCAAAATAAATCAGGTTACAACCAGTTACATTACCGGAGTTTTTATAGTGGTTTTAATCCTGTCTGTATTAAATTCTATAGGGTTAAGCATTATAGGACTTAAATACGCTGTCTTCCTGGGAATAACTGCCGCACTGTTTAATTTTATCCCCTATTTTGGAACATTGATTGGCGCTGCTGTTCCCCTGCTGTTCTCCCTTCTGGCAATGGACTCTTTGAGTTATGCTCTCTGGGTTCTTATTTTTTTTCTTGTAATTCAGTTTACTGAAAACAATATTTTAACCCCTAATATTACGGGAGGAAGTGTAAGGCTAAACCCGTTTGTAACCATTTTAAGCCTGATAATAGGAAGCATGGTATGGGGAGTGGCCGGTATGTTTATGGTAGTACCTTTGATGGCAATGCTCAGAATATTTTGCGAACATTTTTCGCATTTAAAACCGCTTGCATTTCTCTTAAGTGAACGGGGAACTGAAAAATATGCTATTACATGGGACAAAATAAAGAGCAGGTTCAAAAAGAAAAAATGAACCCCTGCCGCTGGGAAGATTTTACTTTTGGGATTCAGCAGGCTGTAAAAGCTCCTGAAATTTTTTCTCAAATTTATTCTTTTTAGGTTTTGCCACTGCGTTTATGTAAGGGTGATCAGGGTTTTCCTTATAAAAATCCTGATGATACCCTTCTGCCTCGTAAAAATTCTTATAAAGTTCCACTTTTGTAACAATCGGTTTTTTATATTGTCCCGAAGCATTTAATTGGGCAATATAAGCTTCTGCCTGTTTTTTTTGATCCTGATTTTTATAAAAGACCACTGATCTGTACTGGGTTCCCACATCATTTCCCTGGCGGTTCAGTTGTGTTGGATCCATTGTATAAAAAAACACTTCCAGTAGTTTCCGGTAACTTACTAATCCGGGATTATACAGAATAAGGATTGACTCAGCATAATCTGTATTTCCTGAACTTACCTTCGCATAGGTGGGATTGGGTTTAGAGCCTCCTGAATATCCTGAAATTACATCTTTCACTCCAAAAATTTCCTCAAAGTAGGCCTCGGTACACCAAAAGCATCCACCTGCAAAAACTGCAGTATCCATTTGCTGTTTCCCCTGGTCCTGGTTCATGTCTGCCAATATCTGCGGTTCCGGAGGATTATTTTTTATTTTTCCCTCTGATTTACCGGAGCAGGAAATTAATAGGGCTAAGAAAAGCGCTGACAGGAGATAGAAATTAAACAAGGGTGCTTTCATCTTCGGGCTCATATTTATAAAAATGTATAACTGATTAAGGAATTACAGCTGGTTAAGTTTCATCAGGCAAAACCGGATACAGGCTTATCAAAAAAAATAACCCTGTATCCGGTTTTAAAGAATACAGGGCTGTTTTTTAATCTTAGCAGATTCATGTCTAATTCAGAAAAGGCTGCAGAAGTCTCATTCCCTCTTTAGATCGTAATTTTTTCAGTGCATTTTCTTTAATCTGGCGAACACGCTCACGGGTTAATCCCAGCTCTGCAGCTATATCGTCAAGCGACTGGCTGTACTCAGAACCAATTCCAAAGAAACGTATGAGTATTTCGCGCTCCCTTTCAGATAACATAGAAAGAATCCGGCTCAATTCTCCTCTTAAAGAGCCACTGTCAATATAATCGGTACCAAGGGAGTCGGCCTCCGGATCATTCAGAACATCGAGAAGAGAATTACCCTCTCCTTCCTCAAAAGGAGCATCCAGGGATAGTTGTTTCATAGAGGCATAATTGGTATTCTTTACCTCATTGATTTCTACTTCAAGGAATTCAGCCAGTTCCTCTTCAGTAGGCTGCCTTTCGTATGTTTGTTCCATACGGGATATTGCCTGGTTTATTTTTGATAAACCATTAATTTTATTGCTCGGGATCCTGACCATACGGGAATGGTTATCCAGTGCCTGCATAATTGACTGACGGATCCACCAGACTGCATAGGATATAAATTTGAATCCTTTGGTTGCATCAAACATCTGAGCTGCTTTTATCAACCCCAGGTTTCCTTCATTTATAAGGTCATTGAGCGGTACCTTACTATGGTGGTACTGCTTGGCAACGGATACAACAAAGCGAAGGTTTGCTTTTACTAATTTCTCCAGAGCAACCTGATCGCCCTCCTTGATACGGCTCGCCAGCTCAACTTCCTCTTCCGCACTTAACAAATCAAGTTTCGAAACCTCATTGAAATATTTTTCAAGGGTTGCACTATCCCTGTTTGTTATAGTGTTAGTAATTTTTAGCTGTCTCATTTTCTTATCTTCTCGGTTTCTTTATCACACAAAAGGCTCTTATTTTTTCGCAGGGAAAGGTATTTTATATTCAGAAGCGGGGAAAATTTTCCTCTTTGTAAGTAAAGTTTAATACTTTGTTACAAGGCCTGGATTTAACAGAGGGAGATTGCAGTACTGAAAGTTCCGGAAAAGACTTCTTTTTTTCAGGACCTTCATTGTCAATATTTCTCTCACTTTGAATATGGAACCTAATTCCTTACATTAATTCGGGCAAAGAAGTTCATGAAAACTAAAGTTTTTCAAACTTTCTGATGAAGCCGGAATGGTAACTAAAACGGGCCGAAAAGTCCATTTCCTGACGTTTACTCAGCCCCATCTTTAATCATTTGCTGAATTACTGGCTTCACCCACCCATATTTCAGCCAAATCATTCCTTTCATTTCAATTATTAATCGTATTTTAGAGGAAATTCTTTCATCTGGCGTATCTTCTTTTAATGTTTTTCGTATATAAGGTATCTTCACAGGTAAATACCATTATCAAAAGAGCATATCAGCCTGTGTAAAACTTTTTCCTCCGGTTAACTTTTTTCCGGTTGTATACCCTTTATGCGGTCTTTTAACGCATGGTAACCCTCCGGTATTATTTCTTTTTCATTTGAAATCTTTTTCAGATCTTTCCCTTCAGGGAGAATGAAATTGAAGTGCGCTAATTTCTATCCTTTAAATCCCGTATCCAACTTTTTTTACCAAAAGTTTTAACACTAATTTTCAGGAGTTAATTGTTACTTTATACTGGCATAAAAATTATTATAATTCCTGCTAATTTAAATTCAATGGACATATTCCAATATTTTGTTATTTATAAACCATATGGCATTCTTTCTCAGTTCAGCTCAGAAGGTGGTAACCCGGGATTAGGCGAGGTTTCCCCTTTTCCTAAAGATGTTTATCCTGTTGGAAGGCTGGATGCAGACAGTGAAGGCTTATTGCTGCTTACTAATGATAAAAGCCTCAATAACCAGCTCCTGAACCCGGGCTTTAAACACTGGAGAACTTACCTGGTGCAGGTGGATAACCAGCTCACCGCTGAAGCCGCAGAGAAGCTGGAAAAAGGGGTGGTAATCAAAATCAATAAAAAAGAATACCGTACACTCCCGGCAAGAGCGCGATTAATTGGTGAGCCGGAAGGCCTGCCAGACCGCAATCCTCCTGTAAGGTTCAGAAAAGAAATACCTACGTCCTGGCTGGAACTTAGTCTGCAGGAAGGAAAAAACAGGCAGGTAAGAAGAATGACTGCCGCTGTTGGATTTCCTACCCTGCGCCTGATCCGGGCACGGATAGAAAACCTGTCGCTTGATGGAATGCAACCTGGAGATGTAAGAGAGCTGCCACAGGATACCATTTATAAACTGCTGAAAATAAAACAAACTGCAGGAGAAAAAAGAAGAATGAGATAATTTCCCTGACTATAGACAAGCAGGGGAAAATATAGAATCCTATATCTTTAGAAATATCGGATTATGTAATAACCTTATTCATCCTGGTAATAAAATAAATACTATATTAACAGTATTACCTATGTTTATCTTAGCCGATAAAAGATTCAATATCAGTTAATTAGTTTGCTGCTTGTGATTCAGAAGCTGTATGTCAGATAAGGAATAGAGGAATGCCACAGAATCCGGAGAATGATTTAAACAGGATCCGGGCTGGTAACCTTAAGAAATTTTCAAACACCACAGGGTTTCATCCGTCATACGGGATTTACCGGGAAAAACCTGTCATTAAGTGGCAATGAACAGATAAAGTTTATTTAACAACTTATTGCTTAACACAAACCAGATTGATGACCGGAAGAGACTGTAATAATTTTAGCCATAATAATTAATATGCAAATAATTTTTAACGGCAGGCTTTGCCATCAGGATCAGATTTCAATAAAAATTGATAACCGTGCTTTTGCCTATGGGGATGGTCTTTTTGAAACCATGATTATCCGGAGGGGTACATGCGGACTTCTGAAGTATCACTACAACAGGCTTTTGGAAGGGGCTGAATTACTCGGCCTTACCGTTTCATTTAGCCGCGAAGACCTTGAAGGATATATATGGGAATTATCCACCATTCATTCACTACCTTTATTACGTATGAGACTTCAGCTTTGGAGGAGACCGGGTGGATTATATACTCCGGAGAAGCAGGAGGCTGAATTTATAATTACTGCCTCCGGATTTAACAGGCCTCTCTGGCATAAGGAAAAAGTAAGTTTTGCCGAAACAGTGTTCCTTTCCCCCTCCCCTTTTTCTCATTTGAAAACAATGAGCGCCTTACCTTATGTTCTGGCAGGGCTGGAAATGAAAAGAAGACAATTAGATGATATTATTCTTACTGATACACAGGGCAATGTAGCAGAAGCCGGTTCCTCAAATCTTTTCTGGCTTAAAGACGGAGAGTGGTTTACCCCTCAGCTAAAAAGCGGATGTATTGGAGGCGTAATGCGGGCTTACCTGCTTGACCGGATGGCTGAAAAAAAGTTACCCGTACAGGAGGTGCTTTTACCGAAAGAAAGGCTGAAAGAGGCTGATGTATTAATTGCCTGTAATGCGACAGGCTTGTACACCATTAAAACTCTGGATTACCATACCTTTGACAGTGGCAGGGAACAGCTTACCCGGTTTATACAGCTACCGGAGCTTTGATAGCCGGATGCGGCTCATAGCCGGTTAATGTGAAATCTTCATATTTAAAATCAAAAACAGATTTAACCTCAGGGTTTAACTCCATTTTTGGCAGGGGCTTTGGAGTACGGCTTAACTGCAGCTTTGCCTGCTCCAGGTGGTTTAAATAAAGATGGGTATCGCCAAAGGTGTGAATAAACTCTCCCGGCTGCAGATTACAAACCTGCGCCAGCATCAGGGTTAAAAGGGCATAAGAAGCTATATTAAATGGCACCCCCAGAAAAACATCCGCACTGCGCTGGTACAGCTGGCAGGATAGCTTCCCGTCAGCTACATAAAACTGAAAAAGCGTATGGCATGGAGGAAGGGCCATATTATTAACTTCAGCAACATTCCATGCACTTACAATAATCCTGCGTGAATCCGGATTACTTTTAATTTGATTTACCACCTGGCTTATCTGGTCGATGGATCCTCCGTCAGGACCTGGCCAGCTGCGCCACTGGTGGCCGTAAACGGGCCCCAGTTCCCCGTTTTCATCAGCCCATTCATCCCATATTTTAACACCATTTTCCTTTAAGTACCTGATATTGGTATCCCCCTGCAAAAACCAAAGGAGTTCATGGATGATCGATTTTAAATGCACCTTTTTAGTGGTTACAAGCGGGAAACCTTCCTGAAGGTTAAACCTGAGCTGCCTTCCGAAAACAGAAATAGTGCCAGTGCCTGTTCTGTCGCCTTTTTGCGTTCCGTTTTCAAGGATATCCTTTACAAGGTTTAAATACTGTTGCATACCAAAGGTGTAAAAAAAATGATAATATAAACCGGGCTTCAAATATAAAGCAAAGAACCAGAACTAATTCAATTATTCCTGATAAAATAGACAGAGGAATCAGCGGCGGAGGTATATCCTTCCGTGGGAAGACCATTGAGGCCTTTTAGCCGTTTCCATATTTCTATCAGTTCCGTAATTCCACGTTCAGGGAATTTATGCATAAAATGAAAAATAAACGGGCTGAACACCTTCCTGGTTTTATAGCAGATCTTGTTTTTACTGTTTCTGTTCTTTATCCGGCAATTATCCTGCTGCAAATAATGGGCAGAATAAGTTTATTAATAGATTTGTATGCAGTACCTTTGTTTTATATATAATCAGTCTAAATAAGTAAGGATGTCCAATACCCCATATACAGCTGACAAGGCTGTTCCGGACCAGGAGATGGAAATTGAGGAAATACAGGATTCAGATATAACGATCAAGCTTCTTGAAATGGGGCTTATGCCGGGCAAATTGCTTACTCTTTTATATATAGCCCCTTTTGGAGACCCGCTGGCCTTTCAGTTGGGTGAATCTCTGATTGCCCTCAGGAAGGAAGAAGCAAGGCTGATTCGGGTAATTAACCGGAAAGAAACAGTATAATGAGTACTATAACCCAGATAAAAAAAGACCTGCAGTTAATTGCCCTCGTGGGGATACCTAATGTGGGAAAATCCACAGTTTTTAATCAGTTAACCGGCCTGAGTCAAAAAGTGGGCAATTACCCTGGTGTTACAGTCGATAAAAAAGTCGGGTTCACCCGAATATCGGAAGATGCCAGACTAAAGGTAATAGACCTGCCGGGTACCTATAGTATCTATCCCCGTTCAGAAGATGAGCATGTGGTTTACCGGGTAATCAGCGGTTTAGAGAAGGAAGAATCTCCTGATGCAGTACTGGCAGTAGCCGACATGGTAAATCTTGAAAGGAGCCTTTTCTTTATTACACAAATAATGGATCTGGGAATTCCTGTTGCTCTGGTGCTGAATATGGAAGATCTGGCAGCACAACAGGGTATAGAGATCAATACCTATAAATTATACCAGAAGCTGGGAGTGCCGGTTATAACCACATCCGCAAGGAATAAAAAAGGAATAGAATCCATCAGGGAAACCATCAAAAAAAACCTGTTTGAACAGGCTCCTGTTTTTGTACATTCAAAGGAAATCGTTTCTCCAGAGCTGATCAGGGAGGTAAAAGAGCTGTTTGATTTCAGTCTGGATTATCAGGCCCTGCTGGCACTGAAGTTTGTGGATGAGCCAAATTTGCTTCCTGCCGAAAAAGCAAGGGTTTTAAAAGAACTCGCTGCAGAGTACAAAATAGACCTGAATAAGGCCCAGGTGCAGGAAACCAACCTCCGCTACCGGAAAATCCAGTCCATATTAAAAGAATGTACCAGTAAGAAGGATGTAAAGAACAAACCGGTAACTAAAAAGCTGGATAAATTCTTCCTGCACCGGATTGGCGGCTATGCGTTCTTTTTGGGTATTTTATTTTTAATTTTTCAGGCTGTTTTCACATGGGCTACTGTTCCCATGGACTATATAGATCTCCTGTTTGTGGAGTTTGCCAGCTGGGTAAATTCGGTTTTACCGGCAGGCCCGCTAACGAGCCTTATTACTGAAGGAATAATACCAGGGCTGGGGGGTGTTGCCATTTTTATCCCGCAGATAGCTTTACTTTTTGGCTTTCTGGCTTTGCTGGAAGACTCCGGTTATATGTCCAGGGCTGTTTTTTTAACTGACCGGATTATGCGTCCGTTTGGTTTGAATGGCAAGAGTGTTGTTCCGCTCATTTCGGGTATGGCCTGTGCTATTCCTGCAATTATGGCAACTCGGAACATTGGTAACAGAAAAGACAGGCTGATAACCATTTTAGTTGCTCCGCTAATGAGTTGCTCCGCCCGTTTACCTATATATGTAATTCTTATAGGTATAGTTGTGCCCGACAGAGCCTTCCTGATTTTTAATTTACAGGGCGTTGCGCTTATGGCTATGTACCTGCTGGGTATTATAGCAGCCCTCCTTTCGGCCATTGTCATGAAATTGTTCATCAAGGCAAAAGATAATGGTTACCTGGTGGTGGAGCTCCCCTCCTACCGGATGCCCCGCTGGAAAGATGTTGGCTTTACAATGTGGGAAAAATCTAAAACCTTCGTTCTCGAAGCGGGTAAAATAATCCTCGCTATTTCCATTGTTTTATGGGTTTTAGCTTCTTATGGCCCCGGGGAAAGGATGGAAGCCGCCGAAGCCTCAGTGCCTGTGCCTGAAAATCCTACAGAGCAAGCAATGGATCAGTACCATAACAGAATTGCTTCAAAAAAGCTGGAGGCATCCTATGCAGGTATTTTAGGAAAAACAATTGAACCGGTTATTAGGCCCCTGGGCTATGACTGGAAAATAGGAATTGCGCTTATTACATCCTTTGCTGCGCGGGAGGTATTTGTTTCCACTATTGCCACTTTATATTCAATCGGAGAGCACCAGGAGAACCAATCTACCATTCAAAACCGTTTAAAGGAAGAAATACATGAAAGCACAGGTAAGCCGGTGTTTAACAGGGCTGTAGGCTTTTCCCTTTTAGTTTTTTATGCTTTTGCCATGCAATGTATGAGTACCATTGCCGTGGTTTACAGGGAAACCAAGGGTTGGAAATGGCCGGCCATTCAAACAGTTTATATGACTGTCCTGGCTTACGTATCAGCTTTTATTGTTTACCAGTTACTGTCATAAACAAAAAAACTTATGGTACAGGAAATAATAGTATTTGTACTTTTCTTTTTTATTATAGGTTACGGCCTGTACCGCTTATTTTTTGCAAAAGGCAGTAAATCCGGCGGGGGCTGCGATAAATGTGCGTCAAATAAAAGCCATTCTGCACCAGAGAAATGAAAAGCATTTTCCCTGAAGGAGATTCCAATATTTTGCTGAAGGAAAAATAAAAAAGAGGTTATCGGGGTCTGATAACCTTTTTTTATAACTCACCGCAATTTTAGTGTTATTACAGGTGCTGTAACTGTTAAAAGGTAGTTATAGCTAAATAACTGAATGAACATTTCTTAAAATTATGTACAAGAATCTGGCACGCTTTGCCCTTTTAGCAACAGGAATTTTATCGCTTATATTTTTCTATGCTTCCTCTCAGCTGCGGTTTGACTATAATTTTGAGAATTTTTTTCCTACAGGGGATGAAGATCTTGAATTCTTTCTCGGTTACAGAGAGGCTTTTGAAAATGATAATGACTATCTTCTTGTAGGTATCCGGAACAGGGAAGGGATTTTTAAAGAAGATTTTCTGACCAAAATAGATGCTGTTACAAACCGGCTTGACAGCCTCACTTTAACAGGAGAGGTTTTATCAGTAACCAACCTGAAAAATCCGGTAATAGGACCGCTTGGTATACTGCAACCTCTGGTCCTGAATATACATTCCCCTTCCACTTACCACCAGGACAGCATCAGAATTTACCGGAACGAAAACCTGACAGGAACTCTGGTAGCTAAGGAAGTACCTGCCGTAGCCATTTTACTGAAGCACAGGGAAATGATCAGTAAGCGGGATGCTGATCTGTTAATGGAGCAGGTAAATACTATTTTAGGGCAGTACGCTTTCGATGAAGTTCATGTGGCAGGCAAGGCCAAAGCGCAGGCGGTTTATGTGCAAAAGATGCAGCAGGAACTGCTTATTTTTGTAGGTGCTTCTATGGTGCTGGTTATTATTTTCCTTTTCATTGCCTACCGTTCATTCTGGGGTATCTGGGTGCCTCTCCTGGTGGTTATGCTGGCAGCAGTCTGGATTGCCGGCATTATGAGCCTGACAGGAAAGATGCTGGATGTAATGATGGTTTTGCTCCCTACTATAATGTTTGTGGTAGGAATGTCCGATGTGGTACATATACTTACCAAATACCTTGAAGAGCTGCGGAACGGAGCCAATAAAATTAAAGCACTTAAAGTAACCTTCCGGGAAATCGGGCTGGCAACCTTCCTTACCTCCCTCACTACGGCCGTGGGGTTTCTTACCCTCCTTACTGCCAGCGTACAGCCCATCCGGGATTTTGGCCTGTATACAGCCGCCGGAGTTTTTGTAGCCTTTATTCTTGCCTTCACGGTATTGCCCTCCATTTTACTATTCATGAAAAAACCGGCTATTGCGTATAAAGAAGGGAACCGCCTCCTTTGGAAAAAGCCACTGCATAAACTTTTTATCCTGGTAATACGAAACCGCTTTGCTGTTCTTGGCATTGCTGCAATTGTTACCGGTATTTCCATTTATGGTGTTTCGCAACTCCGGATAAATACTTTCCTGCTGGAAGATATCAGGGATAATGATCCGTTAAAAAAAGATTTTGTGTTTTTCGATCAGCATTTCGGAGGCTCCCGTCCTTTTGAAATGGCTGTTATAGTAAAGGATTCTTCTTATAACATTTATAGCAGGGAGGTGCTTGATGAAATTCAAAAGCTGGAAAATTTCCTGACTGGTACCTATGGTGCTAACAACCTCCTGTCGCCTCTGGTAATTGTCAAAGGAATCAATAAAGCTTTAAACGGAGGAATCGATGATTATTACAGGCTGCCTGAGGGGGAAAGGGACTATCAGCGGGTAAGGCAGATTATTAAACGATTCAGTAATACAAACCTTGCCCCCCCATTAACTGCAGATAATAACCAGTTAGGCAGAATAAGCGGAAAAATGGCCGACATTGGCAGCCAGGCAAGTAAAATTAAGAATGAAGAGCTCCGGACGTTTATCAGCAACAACATTAACCCGGAACTGGTGGAGTTCAGATTAACAGGAACCTCATTGCTGATTGATAAAAATGCACAATACATAATTACTAACATGATGCAGGGCCTTGGTATTGCATTTTTTGTTGTGGCAGCCATTGCCGGTTTATTATTCCGCTCTCTGAAAATGATCCTGATCACGCTTATTCCAAACCTTATTCCACTAATGGTTATAGCAGGAATCATGGGGCTTTTTGGTATTTACCTGAAGCTCTCCACCTCTATTATCTTTACAATTGCCTTCGGCATTGCAGTGGATGATACTATCCATTTTATCAGCAAATTACGGGTGGAGATGAATAAGGGGAAAAGTTTGGTTTACGCAGTAAGAAATACTTTTCTATACACAGGAAAAGCAATTATTATTACCACTATTATGCTTGCAGGAGGTTTTCTTACCCTTATTTTCTCTTCCTTCGGTGGCACTTTCTATACAGGTTTACTTGTAAGCCTTACCCTGGTGTTCGCTGTAATAGCAGATCTCACACTTCTTCCTGTTTTAATAATCCTGTTTTTTTCCCGGTCCTCAAAAAAACAACAAATCAGGGAAGTGTAACAAAATGGCGTTTTATTAGTAGTTATAATAAAGAAGAAAGCCTAAAAAGCTCTTATTATAGATAATAAGAGCGTATCAGATATTAATTTTTTTAATGAATTGCTTATGTCTTACACCATTATTTTAATTTTAGTTATTGGTATTCCCATCCTGATATATTTTTTAATCAGCGTTAACAGGAAAAAGAAGAATATGGAGGATAATGATAAAAAACCTGGTGGAGGAACTTATCGGGAAGGGGAAGCTAAGGACACCAAATTCCGCTGATAAATGGTGGAGTTATGTTTTTTTACTGAAAATCAGCAGATAAAATTACATCAGGTCTGCTGATTTTCTTTTTATACTTATATTTGTCAGGGTTAAGTAAAGACCGAAATACCAGGAAGTTATCCTGTTCCTGGTTTCTATTTAACTATCTCTCTGCTGCAGATCTTTATTGATTTTGAAGAACAAAGATCACGGGAGGTTTATAAGTTTTAAATTATTTAAGGCTGTAAATTTAGCAAATCCGCTAAGGTTCAGGTGAAGTTTGCTAAGCAGAAACCAAATATCAAATATTAAAATTCTTTTGTAAGAGCAAATGACACCTTCAACATTACTGCTTATTATTTGCCTGTCTTTGTTTATTATCCTTACCGCAATATTTATCTCTTATTTTATTCAGGTTTATATTAAGGAAAGGAAAGGTTTTCATAAATCTGCTTCAATTCCCATTGCTTCATTTTCCCAGTCAGGAAAAGCAGATAAGAAAACTGTGAATGAAGTTTTGCCTCAGTACAGGTTAGCAAAGGCTAAATAACAGTATTTTTTATCAACAAAACCTGCCCTCCTCTGCCCTTTGAGGAGTAATTTGCAAATGAAGGCCCTCTCCCTTCTTTCTGTTATCGAATAAGGGATAAAGCCTTCATTAGCTGAATCAGCAATTAAAGTTGAAGCTTATCAGGCAATTTTTATTTGTTTTGCCTTTTCTTTTTCCTCAACCTTTTTAGGAATTTCCAGTCTTAGTACACCGTCAATATAACCGGCTTCAATCTGTTCGGCATTAAACCTGCCTTCAGGAAGGCTGAAACTGCGTGTAAAGGAATGAATATTATGTTCTTTTATAATATACCTTCCGCTGTCTTTTTCTTTTGCCTCTGAGCCTGAATCTTCATTTGAATAAGAAACGGTCAGAATATTTTGTTCCAGCAAAACAGAGAACTTTTCTTTTTTAAGGCCCGGTGCCGCCAGTTCAACTTCAAACTGTTTTTCAGTTTCTTTCACATTTATTGCCGGATACCTGCTCTCAGGTTTGTTTTGCGTTGGCTGAGGCCAGTCTAACAGATCTTTTAATAATATACCATTAGTGAAACCAGGTATAACTTCTCCACGGGTTCTTTTAGTAAGTGCCATAATAGTATTTTATTTAAGGTTAAAATTTTTCTTTTCTTTTCTGATAATCCGATATTCAAGCTTTGTGCCATTATAAAATTCCTCTTAACTAAAAGAAAAACCGGCCACCCACTAATGTCATATTGGCTGTTATTTGGTTGTTTCCCATAAAATAAAAGACATAATGACTGTTTTTTGGGGTTTTATCATCTTTCCCCTCCAAACAATTTATCCCCCTGTTGTTTGTAGATAAATAATATTATCAGATATATTGAAATGGAGTTATCGGGAAGAATTAAAGTAATGCTTATTATCCTGTTGGGAATAATCATTATAGTATGGGTTGTGCCAAATTTTGGCAACGATCAGGAAGAGGAAGCATTTTCTGAAAGTAACAGATTACAAAGGGCCAGGGAAAAAAATGCCGGAATCCAATCATCAGATTCTGTTGAGGTAATTCCCGGGCTGTTTTATAAGCGGGGAAAAACCCACACCTGGTTTCTTGGAGAGTCATACAGAGAGTTGTGGCAAACTCCCGTTACTGTTCCGGTTCTTTATTTAAGTAATAAAGAGGGGGGGCTGGATACTGTAAAATTCAGTGGCAGCCAGCAAACAATTGGTATAGACGTAAAAGATAAAAGAGGACGTCGCTGGGCAATCCGCTCCGTTAATAAAGACCAGTCAAAGGCATTGCCCTCCTTTTTACAGGGCACCATTATCCGTCCGTTATTCCGGGACCAGGGAGCTGCATTAAACCCCTATGGTGCCCTTGTGGTGCCGGTTTTAGCTGCGGCTATAGGAGTACACCATACAAACCCTCAGCTATATTACTTCCCCTATGAGGAGGCAAACGGTACTTATAACAACCGGATGGCAGGGCGCCTGGTAATTATGGAAGAAGAAGCTGATGATACCTGGGCGGGAAGTCCCCGGTTTAATTATGCTGTTGATTTACTGGATACAGAGGAAATGTTCGATACCTCACGGGTGGCAGGTATACCAATTGACACTCTCCTTTATGCAAGGAGCAGGTTACTTGACCTTCTTATTTCTGACTGGGACCGCCACGAAGGAAACTGGGAATGGGCGGTGATTGAAAAGCAGGAAAAAACCTGGATACAGCCCGTTCCGGTGGACCGTGATATGGCTTTTTATAATTTTAACGAGGGAGCAATTAACAAAGTGGCTTTACTGTTTAATAGTAAATTTCAGTCCTTTACTTCTAACTATGAAAATGTTGCCGGCCTCATGGTACAGGCAGCTCCCCTGGACAGGGCAATACTTAAAAATCTTACAAAGGATGAGCTGCAGAATCAGGCTCTGTTTATTCAGGCGCAAATAACACCACAGGTTATTGAAGAAGCTTTCAGAAAATATCCTCCGGAGGTGTTTGAATTAATTGGAAAAGAGCATATTGAAATTTTTAGTAACAGATTAAGTAAATTACCGGAAGCTGTTGAACAATTCTACTTAAATTTGCACGAAGAATAAAAACGACTTTTTATGAAACGGCTTATAGGTATAGTTTTCTTTGTGGCAGGTTTGGTTGGATCCCTGATTTTTGGTCTGGATGCATACCAGAAAACTGAAAGCGTAAAACTATTTGGCAATACCATTACCCTCAGCCAGGCCGACTGGACTCCTTTTATTATATGCATGGTAATTACAATTGCAGGAGTGATATTAATTGTATCATACCAGCCAAAAAGCCGCATAAAAAAAAGAAAGTAAGTTAAGGGTATTTTTACCGGAAAATAGAACCCTGTGCCCCAGCAATGCCCCTGTACGCTCAGATGGTAAGGGTTTTTCCTTCCTGAAGAACTTCTATTTCCAGCTCCCCTTCCCTCTTCAACATTTCCTCCCCCAAATGCGTCAATACCAGGCGCCTGGTTTTTAATAATTGTTGCTTCTCCCGCAGGGTAACATAATTCAGGTGAGAGGGTGTTTCAGTATCAAAAAAATTACATTCACATATAAACAGGTCCGAGTTATCTGCCAGTTTAATCAGGTTATCATGCCATGTGGTATCTCCTGAGTAGGAAATAATTTTTCCATCCAGTTCCAGCCGTACCCCATGAGGAAGCGTCTCCTTTGCATGAAGAACCTCACAGGCAAGTAGGTTGCCAAAAGGCAATTGAATGCTTTTATTGCTGTTAAAGCTGATATAAGTTATAGGAAAAGCTTGCAGAGCATCCTCAGACCCGGGATAAAGTAACTTAAACAGACGGTTTAACCTTTCTTCCAGACCGGGAGGGGAAATAAGGAGCAAAGGTTTCGATCGTTTATGGACTTTTGCAGCCTCCAGAATAAGGTATGGAAGGCCACCGTAATGATCGCCATGGAAGTGGGTAAGAACCACACAATCTAAATCACTGAAGCTCCTGTTCATCTTTTTAAACCCCAGCACTGTGTTTGCACCACAGTCAAGTAATATTTTGAAATTATCGGATTCAACTAAAAATGAGGTATGTCTGTGGCCTCCACTATTAAAGGCATCACTGCAACCAATCACATTGAGCTTCAGCATAATTATTTATTTTAACAAAAAAGGTTCTTTAGGTATTAACTTATAAAAAAGGAAAATGTCAGCAGGAATTATGGAAAATCAGTGGAACTTAACTCCGGAAGAAGCCATAGCATGGCAGGAGAAGCTAAAAAGCCGGATTGTACTTTCTCCCCTTCCTCAGGAAATTAAGCTGGTGGCTGGTCTGGATATTTCCTTTAATAAGTACGAAAAAACAGTTTATGCGGGAATAATTGCACTCGACCTTAAAACGCTGAAACCTTATGCCCATGCTTTAGTCGTTACCGAAATTGATTTTCCTTACATTCCCGGCTTACTTTCTTTTCGCGAAATTCCTGCCTTAATGGAGGCATGGGAAATAATGCAGGTTAAACCGGATGTTGTAATGGCGGATGGCCATGGAATTGCTCATCCGCGCCGTATGGGAATTGCCACCCATTTTGGAATATTAACAGACCGCCCTACTATTGGAGTAGCCAAAAAGAAGCTTTTCGGCCATTATGAGGAACCTTCCTCCAACGCAGGAGATTATACGGTTCTTCAGAATAAAGGAGAGATAATTGGATATGTCTACAGAACTAAAAGGAATGTAAAGCCTGTATTTATTTCTCCCGGGCATAAATGTGATTTACAGGGAGCCCTCCTGCTGGTGGAAAAATGTTCCGGTAAATACAGAATCCCTGAACCAACCAGGCAAGCCCATTCCCTTGTAAATCAATTTCGCAGAGGGGAGGTTGAGCCTGGGTATAATCTGTACCAACCACCCTCCACTCCCCTGTTTTCATAAACATTAATAATCTTAATTTCAGTTGCAGCCTTGCTGTAATATAGTATCCGGGGCAAAATACTGAACCAAAAATTGTCGTTGAGCAAAATGAGTTATTTTCCGGTTCCGGCATTAAAGCTGATCATGATTTATTCAGTAAGCTTTTTAAACTTCCGGTCAAAAAAAAACAGGACTGTTCAGCAAATCATCTTCTTTAAAATAGCCCTTATCCATAAATCACACCCTGATAATTATAACCAATTTTCCTGCAATTTTCATTTTCTGATTTTTAAAGCCGGACTACAGATAAAGCTGAACGTTATGAATACAGAAGGAAAATTATAGTCAGGTCCTGAAAAAAAACAAACACACTAATAAGGTCCTGATTTTTTATATTACCAAACAGGCAATTTTAAGTATTTTTTACTGTTAAAATCCTGTTTACATCAGTAATTAAAATAATTTTTGAACGTGATAACTATATAGATGATAATCAGGTTTTTAAATAATTGGGGAATCTATGTAATGTAGATTGTAGAATTTGCACTTTTTTTATGTGGAACTTTTCCACACCACTATACATTTCTTATAGAGTTTTAAACTATTTACCTATAATTCACTGATAATGAATGATAATTCCTACTAAAGTTTAAACAAAAGTTTTTTTGACAATGTAATTGATCTATTAATTAAACCTGACAATTAATTATTTCTTACCCTAGTTTTACAGCTGTTAAACAATGTGTAATAATCTTTTCTAAACCATATGTCAGCAGTTAGTCCAATAACGGGACCATTAAGCAGGCGGGCGGCAAGTCATTTACTGAAACGCCTGACCTTTGGCCCGACACGGAAAGAAATAAATGAGATTGAAAATAAAAGCATAGATCAGGCTTTAGATATTTTATTTCAAAAACATAAACATCCTCAACCACCATTAGATACAGCCACCGGCAGACAGTGGGTAAATCCCATTCCAAAAGAGGGCAGAATTGGCAGGGACAATAATCTGGAGACAGTATTGATCCCCTATATGCGAAACTGGTGGCTTGACACTATGTGCAGGGAGAAAACAGGCATCACAGAAAAAATGGTGTTTTTCTTCCACTCCCATTTTACAACCATACAGTCGCGTATTTACTATAGCTTATCTCTTTACTACCAGTTGAGCCTGTTCAGGCACCATGCCTTAGGAAATGTAAAAGATCTGGCCTATAAGCTATGTCGTGATAATGCAATGCTTATCCATCTGGATGGGAACGATAACGAGGTCGGGCATCCGAATGAAAACTTTGCACGTGAATTTCTGGAGCTTTATACCATAGGAAAAGGGAAGCAGGTTTCGTCCACTGATTATAGTAATTATACAGAACAGGATATTAAAGAAGCAGCCAGGATTCTTTCCGGATTCAAAACAGAGCATACGTTTTCCACTGACCTGGATCCTGAAACAGGTGTTCCTTTGGGGAGGATGATATTAAATCCTCAGATGATGGCCATACGCCATGATTCGGGCGAGAAAAAATTCAGCCACCGTTTTGGCAACAGAGTAATTAAGCCTAAAGAAGTTAAAACTTATTACGCTTTAAAAAATATTGCCACTAAGGAAGCTGCTCTTGGTGAGGTACAGGAACTGGTGGATATGATCTTTGAGCAGAAGGAAACAGCAAAACATTTCTGCCGTAAGCTGTACCGCTTCTTTGTTTATTATGATATTACTCCTGAGATAGAGAAAAATGTAATTGAACCGCTGGCTGAAACTCTTTACAAAAACAATTACGAGTTTGAACCGGTACTTCGCCAGCTGTTCAGCAGCAAACATTTCTTCGATCAGGACACCAACAAAAAAAGCGAGTTTGTTCAGGCTTCCCTGATTAAATCGCCACTTGAAGTGGTGGCGGGTACGCTTCGCTATTTTGAGGTAAACCTTCCTGAGCGCACCCAGATTCCAAAATATTACGAACTGTACAGTGAGTTGCAGGAACGTCTTAAGCAGCAGGGGCTCGATTTATATGAGCCATATGATGTGGCGGGATATACTGCCTATTATCAGGCTCCTGATTTCAACAGGCACTGGATATCGTCCAGTAACCTTGCACGAAGGTATGAGTTTGCCGATGACCTCCTGAAGGGCATCAGCAGCAAAGGGATGAATTCCTCTGTTAAACTTGACATTGTGAAGTTTGTCCGCAACAGCCAGAATATAAGTGATCCTTCGGATGCAGAAAAGCTGGTGAAGGAATTAACAGATGATTTGTTCCCGGAGGTTATTTCAAAAGACCGTTTTAATTATTTTCTGAACGAAATTCTTCTTGATAACCTTTCCACTACTACATGGAAGCACGAATGGCAAAACTACATTGAAAAAGGAAATGATAGTGCGGTTCGTCAGCAATTAGAAAAACTGGTGAGAGCTTTATTACAAGCTCCTGAATACCAGTTATTTTAACTCCCTTTAATTCAATAGAAATAATGAAAAGAAGATCCTTTCTTAGAAATATGGGCCTAGCCAGCCTGGGTCCGCTTATGTTAAATGGTTTGCCGGTGAGCGCCATGAGCAAAACCGGGCAGCTTCAGCAACTGGCAGCAAACAGTACAAACGGTAAAGTTTTAGTATTGATACAGTTGCATGGTGGAAACGACGGTTTAAATACCTTAATTCCCATTGATCAATATAATATTTACCGGAGCATACGTCCTAATATTGCTATTCCTGACAGCGGTAACAGGAAATATATTTCCCTTGACACCACATTAGGTGATGGTCAGCAACTTGGCCTCCACCCTGATATGGCATCATTTAAAGGCCTCTACGATAAAGGCATGGCTTCTGTCATACAGAATGTGGGGTATGAAAACATAAACGGTTCTCACTTCAGAAGCACTGATATCTGGTTCACCGGGAGTGATTATGATGAATACCTTCCATCCGGATGGGCCGGCAGGTATCTTGACAGTACATATCCTAATTTTCCTGAAGCTTACCCCAGCAGTGAAATGCAGGACCCGCTGGGACTGGAGATCGGTAGCAGTGTTTCCCTGAACTTCCATACTGAGGAGGGAATCCCTACAGCAATTGCAGTGGAAAGCCCGGATGAATTCTATGATCTTTTATCAAATGTAGGCGGCGCTCCTCCTAAAGAGGTAGAAAAGACCAAATACGGAAAAGAGCTGAAGTGGATCATGGATATTGAGAAAAAGTCTAATCAATATGCAGGCCGGTTAAAGGATATTTATGAAAAAGGACGGAATAGCACCAAAGCAAACTACTCCCCTATCGGGAATCTTTCTGCCCAGCTGAAAATTATCTCCCGCTTATTAAGCGGAGGATGCCAGACAAGAATATTCCTTACCAGAATTACCGGTTTCGATACTCACTCAAAGCAGGCAAATGCCTCTGACCCAACCACAGGTGGCCATGCACGCTTACTAACGCAGTTATTCGATTCTATCAGAGGATTCCAGGAAGAGCTTAAGGAGCTGGGGCTTGAAGATAAAGTGTTGACAACAACTTTTTCTGAATTTGGCCGTCGCGCTTACTCAAACGGCAGTTTTGGTACAGACCATGGTGCAGCTGCTCCTTTGTTCGTTTTCGGCAAGCATGTCAATCCGGGTATAATAGGTAACAATGCCAATCTGAGCGACCTGGACGATGGAAACCTAAAATACAAACATGATTTCCGGCAGGTGTTCGGAACTATTCTTAAAGACTGGATGGGCGCAGATTCCTCAGCACTGGATAAAACGAAATTCACGGAGTTCACCACCAATCCACTGCCTATTATTCATAAGCAGCAAGCCGGAGCTCCGGAACCTGCAAAAGAATTTATTTCAGCGCGATATGGGGTTCTGGGTTGCTTCCCTAATCCTGCCAAAACCCACCTGGATATTGTTTATGAACTTGAACAATCAGCTCCGCTCCGGATTGTATTGATGGATATGAGTGGAAACGTGGTTAAGGAGGAAAAGTGGGATATGAGAGGCCATGGTAAACATAAAACCAGGCTAATGCTACCAGCCTTACCTAATGGAATTTATATTATGCAGTGGCAGGCAGGAACTCATAAGGTTACAAAGCAGATAATTGTAGAACAATAAAAGTTTCTGTTACAGGATATGAAAAGCGCTGATAGTTGTCAGCGCTTTTTTTTTACCGTCCTGATTCAATACAGGAATAAAAAAATCAGGTTTGTAATGGTGTTTTTCAGTAAGCAATCTTACTGAAGCTTTTCTGCTAAAACCTTTTATTCTTTATGCCTGAAATCGGTACAAATATTGCTATCATTGCAAAAAAAAGCAGATCTAAACAGTTTGATCCAACTTGAAAAAGAAAAAAGGCTCACCTAATACGAAGAGGAATAAAAAGAAAACTCTGTTCAAAGGCTTTTTATCCCTTTCCCTTCCTAAAAAAGCAGTTGTTATAGCCGGCGTTTCCTTGGTTTGTTTCTTTCTGGCCATTGTTGTTTTTTACCAGGCAGTAAGGTTTGGAGTTTTTGGATCCATCCCTGATGAACAGGCTTTAGGTAATATTGATAATTATGTTGCCAGTGAAGTTTATTCCGAAGACGGTAAACTCCTTGGGAAATATTATATTCAGGAGAGAACACATGCTCCATATGAAAAGATTTCCCCCAAAATTATTGATGCCCTCATAGCTACAGAAGATGCCCGTTTTTACGAGCATAACGGAGTGGATAACCGCAGTTTATTGCGGGTATTTATTAAAACCCTGTTGCTGCAGGATGAAAGTGCCGGAGGAGGAAGTACCATCAGCCAGCAGTTAGCCAAGAACCTTTTTCAAAGAAAAAGTCTGGGAAGATTAAGTATGCCTGTCAATAAAGTAAGGGAAGCAATTATTGCACAGCGGCTTGAAAGGGTTTATTCTAAAAAAGAAATACTTACCCTTTACCTGAACACAGTATCTTTCGGCGATAATGCCTTTGGAATTGAAACAGCGGCAGAACGGTTTTTTTCAAAAGATCCGGATGAGCTGAACCAGCAGGAAGCGGCTATGCTTGTAGGGATGCTGAAGGCTACTCATAATTATAACCCAAGGCTATTTCCTGATGATGCTCTGCGGAGGAGAAATGTGGTAATTTACCAGATGGAAAAATACGGATACCTTGATAAAAGAAAAGCGGATTCACTTTCCCGCACTCCATTGATGGTCGATTACAGTCGCCAAAATCATAATGAAGGCCTCGCCACTTATTTCAGAGAACATTTGCGCCAGGAGTTGCAACAATGGTGCAGGGACCATACACGACCAGACGGTAAACCTTACAACCTCTATACAGATGGTTTAAAGATAGTTACCACGCTGAATGCCGGCTTACAGCAGCATGCTGAAGAAGCAATGAAAGAAAATATGAAAAACCTTCAGAAGGATTTCTTCGGCCATTGGAAAAATCAGCCCCCATGGACAGGGAAAGAAGAAATACTGTTAAACGCCATCCGGAGGTCCGGCCGATATAAAAGCTTAAAAAGCCGGGGCCTTTCTGAAGAGGAAATTCAGCAGGAGTTTAATAAACCTGTGCCTATGAGAGTTTTTAGCTGGAATGGTGCAGAGGAAAAGAAAATGTCTCCTCTTGATTCGGTTAAACATTATTTACATTATTTAAATGCAGGCTTTTTAGCTATGGATCCTGAGACAGGAGCGGTTAAAGCATGGGTAGGTGGTATTAATCATGAGTTTTTTAAATACGACCACGTAAATAAACGTACAAAAAGACAGGTAGGCTCCACTTTTAAACCAATTGTTTATGCGGCTGCACTTCAGGAAGGCGCAGATCCTTGTACATATATCCCTGCAGCAAGAGATACTTACCCGGAAATGAATGGCTGGTCTCCAGGTAATTCAGACGGAAAATATGAAGGAGAATATACGCTCCAGGGTGGTCTGATGAATTCTGTAAATACAGTTTCCGTTAAGGTACTGAAACGGACAGGAATAAACCCAACCATCAGCCTTGCAAGGAAAATGGGTATCGAAAGCGATATACCTAAATTACCCTCTATAGCTTTGGGAACTCCGGAAATATCCCTGTACGAAATGGTAACAGCCTACTGTACATTTGCCAATAAAGGAAAATCAGTTAAACCTCATTATATATTAAGAATTGAGGACCAGAATGGCAATGTGCTGGAAGAATTTAAATCTCCGTCCGGACATGAAAGAGTTCTTGATGCAGATAATGCAGCGATTATGGTTCATATTATGAAGAGTGTGGTGAACCAGGGAACTGCGTCGCGCCTTCGCTGGAAATATAATCTTCAAAACGATATTGCCGGAAAAACCGGGACAACTCAGTCCAATGCTGATGGATGGTTTATTGGTATTACACCTGATCTTGTAGCTGGTGCGTGGGTAGGTGCCGACAATCCCGGGATCAGGTTCAGAACCTCAAACCTGGGGCAGGGCGCAAGCACAGCACTACCTGTTTTTGGAACCTTCTGGCAAAAAGTAAATGCAGATAAAAAATTCAGTAAATTAAGTAACAGCCGTTTTCCTGAGCTTTCGCCTGAACTACAGGCTGCTGTGGATTGTCCGCCGTACAGGCTGGAAGAGGAGGATTTAAACCTCCTGCAGAAGATCTTTGGTACCAATGATGATAAAAAGCCGGAAAATGAAGCTGTTCAGGGCAGGCCTGAGATGGAACGCCCCTCCAGGGGCAGGCAACAACCACCTAAAAAGAAGAAGAAAAGTTTTCTGGACAGGTTATTTGGCAATTAATCTTTCACCTTTATTGCTGAAAAAGTTCTAAACCTTTATATAAGCAGTTGGATTTGCTTATATAAAGGTTTTTTTGATTAAAGAATAAATACCGGGCAATATGAGTGTGTTTTAAATTTGGTTTTATATCAATTTTAATCAATCTTACTTATGTAATAATAAATAAATTAAATTTATATTTTGTTTTTGCTAATTTTTTCCATACATTATATTATTATTATTTTTTAACTAAAATTTTTCAGATATGAATTTCACACCAAGCTTTATCAAGACAAAAGGAAGGGTTGGCAATCCTATTGAGGATGTTCGCTATGCTCCTGTAACAGCTTTTATGACTGTGGATTTGATTACTTTTTATGAAAACCAAAGTATACTGGAAGCCATTAATTGCATACTGCACAAAAAGATTTCGGGAGCACCTGTTTTAAATGAGCAGGGTGAACTGACAGGGATTATATCTGAAAAAGATTGCTTACGCGTACTTATTGATGATGGTTATTATAACACCCCCCTGAACGACCGCCTGGTGAAAGAATATATGAGTCATGAGGTTTACACACTGTCAATGCATACGGACATAATTGGGGCAGCAAAAGCTTTTATTAATTCCAGTTTCAGACGGTATCCTGTTGTGGATGATAATAACAGGCTGGTGGGGCAGGTAAGCAGGAAAGATATTTTAAAAGCAGCAGGGAAGCTTCACAGTACTACATGGTCCTGCTATTAAAAAAGCAGAATGGAAACCATTCTGCTTTTTTACTTTTAATTTTATTAAAATTAAAGATGTTTAATATCAATTTTACGGCTATAACGATCACTTTCCTTAAAAGGCAAAGCCACTGTTAATTTATCGTCGTCGTGGATGGCTTCAATATTATCTATGTCTATATAGGCCGGCAAATCAAAGCTTTTATAAAACATTGGTATATTAAATAACTGATCATCTTCCTGAATGGTGCTATCTGAAAGTACTGCGAAAATAATCAGTTGTTTATCATTAAGGACAACATTGAAAGATTCGGCAGGAACGGTTGGAGCTGAAACTGAAATGGAAAAATAATCATCCATTTGTTTCTTTTCCAGTTTGGTCATGCTTACTCCACCATTAATAGTGTTCAATACATCCCCTTGTGTTAACAATCCCCTCAAAATTTGTTTATTTTTTAGCAAATTCATCTCATCTCCTTTCTTTTGGTAAAAATAAAGCAATACCTATGCCATTTTTTTATCCGGCAATTCCGGCTTTAACAGAATCAAAATTCCGACAATCAGGCAGTATTTAATTAATGATACGGCCATTATGGCAAACGGGTTATAGAAAGGATATCCAAATGAACATGGTACAGGTGAAAAAATATTTAAAGTTGCAGGCCATTAAATTTGCCGTCTGTTACTTCCAGTTTCCGGCCCGACCTATCGGTGGCAGTAAAAGTAAATTCTCCGCTTATGGAAGATCCCTCTACTTCTGTAATAACTAACTCTCCGGTACCATTCGGGTCTAATTTTGTGTCGTAAACCAATTGGCTGTCCTGCGGCTCAATTGTGGCATGAACGGCTGTTTCCTGAGTGTTTGGTGAAAAATATGCAGTATAAGGTGTTTGTGACTTCAGTTGGTCCGTTTCAGGAACAGACACAATGGTCATAGTTAAATCCACTGGTATCGCCCCTCTGTCTCCATTCAAATAACCTTTTCCCCTGATCTCCAGATCTTCTCCGTTTCTGCTGGCCGTAAGGTCATAAAACTCCCAGTTTTCATCATTGATAGTGGCAGTAAATTTTTCTTCAGAACTTCCTCCGGAAGAGTTGCAGGAGAAAATTAAAAATAATGGTAATAAGGCTAAAAAAAAGGCTTTATTTCTCATAGTTTATTTGTTTTTCTTAATAGACTAATCTTTCATATTAAATGTTTTTAAAATATGGATAAGCTGTTATAAGGGAAAGCATAAAATTCCTGCTATATCAGTCCCTGAAATTTTTCTTTAGCATCCATAAAATTTTTAATCTCCTAACCATCAATGCTTAATAGAACTTCTGCAAAAAGAAAGAGGCATTAAATTTTCTGCCTCCCCTGGTAAACATATCCTGTACGCAACCGGATAATATTAATTTTTTCAGGTAGGGTTCCGGCAGCTACAGCTGTTTCATTCTGTTTCTTTTATCGCGTTGCAGTTCCCACCACTCCTTTCCAAAATGATGAGCCAGAAATATTATCAGGTAAACAACTGAGATTCCTGAAAGGCTGATTGCTAAAATTTCCATATTAACCTCCTTTTTTTGCTGGTCACTATAAATAATAAAATCAGTATAGTATTGCTAAACCAAATTCCGCGCATTCTCAGTTAATTTTACCGTTTTATGTCAATCCGGCATTGGTTAACTGAAAACATTTCCTGTCATACTGCCAAAAATTCATAAATTACCACCTTTCCCGGATACCTTCGTTGCTGGTTTTATAATGGCACACAGATTGCAGAAGGTAAGTCAAAGTCATTTATAAGCTTTTTTTAAATAACAAATATGTTAAACATAAGAAAAGGAGGTTATTATGACACAGCTTGCAAGAACTAATGGAAATTTATTTCCCGGTTTATTTGATCTGACACGGGAATGGTTAGACTGGAACAATAATAATTATTCATCAACAGGAACGAGTATTCCTGCAGTTAACATAAGGGAAACCAACGACAGCTTTGAAGTTGAAATGGCTGCTCCCGGTATGACGAAGAAGGATTTTAAAATTGAATTAGACAATAACCTGCTAACTATTTATTCAGAAATGCAGCAGGAAATGGAAAAGAAAGAGGGAGAGCGATATACCAGGAAGGAGTTCAGTTATCAATCTTTCCAACGCTCCTTTACACTGCCAAAAGAGGTGGTTGATCCCGAAAAAATAAATGCCCGCTACGAGAACGGAGTTTTGCACCTGAGCATTCCTAAAAAAGAGGAAGCCAAACCCCGTCCTCCAAAGCAAATAGCTATTAAATAAAAAAAACGGGCTTTTAAGCCCGTTTTTTTTATTCTTCTTCAGCCATTAATCTGAAATAAGCTCCATCAAGATGTTCGCCTATCCTGATCTGGCAGGCCAGCCTGCTGTTAAAGGAAGCATCAGGTAGCGTGTCCAACATATCCATTTCAGCCTCATTAGGGTCTCCTAAATGCTCAATTCCTTTTTCAACTTCCACATGGCATGTGGCGCAAAGGGCCATTCCTCCACAGGTTGCTAAAATATTATATTCAGAGGCTTTCAATACCTCCATTAAGCTTAAGCTGATATCTCCGGGAACCTCAATGCTTTGAACATTTCCTTCCCTGTCTTCTACATCAAATTTTATCATGGGTAATCGGGCTGTTAAAAGGTATTTACACCATTAACTGTGGTATATTTAAAACTTAGTTTCTGATCCGGATACACATATTTAAATGCGCTCTGGCACATAAGAGCAGCCTCATGAAAACCACTGAGAATAAGCTTAAGTTTGCCGGGATAGGTATTAATATCTCCAATGGCATAAACACCGGGTACATTTGTGCTATAATCAAATGTATCCACTTCAATGGCATTTTTATCAATATTCAATTGCCAGTTTGCGATCGGGCCGAGCTTTGGACTTAAACCAAATAAAGGAATCATATAATCGGCCTCAAGTTCCTGTACTTCTTTCTGTTTGTTAATCACCGAAACAGATTTTAAAGAGCCATTGCCTTCTATTGCCTGCAGGTTTGAATTCAATAAGAGGTTAATCTTTCCTGATTTTGCAAGTTCAAAAACCTTTTCAGCTGAATCCGGCGCACCTCTGAAGGTTTCATTCCTGTGAACAAGAGTTACCTCTTTAGCCAGGTTTGCAAGGTATATAGTCCAATCCAGAGCTGAGTCCCCGCCGCCTGCAATAATCAGCTTTTTATCTCTGAAGTGCTCAGGGTCCTTAACCATATAAACCACTCCTTTACCTTCGAATTTCTCCAGATTTGTAATAGCTGGTTTTCTTGGCTCAAAACACCCCAGACCACCGGCAATTACCACAGCTTTTGCCTGAATTTCAGTATTATCGGAAGTATGGAGCAAAAATCCACCATCTTCCAGTCTGGATAAACCATCCACTCTCTCTCCAAGTGAGAAGGTAGGATTGAATGGTTCAATCTGCTTCATAAGATTATCTACCAGGTCCTGTGCTTTTATTTCCGGATATCCCGGAATATCATAAATAGGCTTGCCCGGATAAATTTCAGAAAGCTGCCCTCCAACCTGAGGCAATGCGTCAACTAAATGGCAACGCATTTTTAATAAACCTGCTTCAAAAACAGCAAACAAACCTACGGGTCCGGCTCCTATTATGCAAATATCTGTAGTAATCATAGTTAATGTGCTAATTTATTTAAGTTCTAATGTGCTAATTAAAAACATGCATTGTGGAGATTTATATTTTTGCTCCAAAGTATAAGTCTGATGGTTTATTGCAGGTTCACGTATATGGAATCCAAGATCCGCTTAAACTGGTTAAAATCCTGTTCGCTTAACCCTTCCCATGCTTTTAACCGGACATCTTTTATCTGAGGTTTTAATTGTTCTACTTTTGATTTTCCCTCAGGAGTAAGATGTACTGTAAAACATCGCCGGTCATCAGGCTGAACCTTCCGCTCCACCATCCCTTTTTCACACAGTAAGTCGATAATTCTGGTAAGCGTTGGAGTATCTTTATAAACCAGTTCAGCTAACTCCCTTTGGTTCAGGTTATCGTTTTCATGCAAATGGCGAAGAACTAACCATTGATCCACAGTAATGTTAAACCCCAGCTCCTTAAATCTCCGCTGGGCATATTGTTTAACCCTGCGGGCGGTTTTGTCGAGCAAAAGAGAGTACATGCTATAAGGTTCATCCATTTTCTTGACAATTATTAGTATGACAACAAAATTATATCATTAGTTTCAGAAAGTAAATGCTGAGCGGATTTTTTTTAATAATTACCGGAGAATGCCTATCGGGAGGCTTCAGGAGAAAGAGATAGCACGGCTGTGGCTTCGGACTCCTGACTGAAGCCGGCCGGGAACCAGATAACCACCAAAGGTAAAAATGCAGCGCAGGTCGCGGTCCGGATAAACAGTCCTGGATCGCGTCCGGTACCTTTCCCTGAACCGGCAAAGAAAATCCTGTATCAAAAGCAAAAATACCCTGTTACTTAGCCGCATCAGGAAAACAATATTATTGTATACCTGATTAAATTTCAGTTCTATTCAGAAAGGTCAGGTAAAAGAATGGTGAAGGTTGTGCCTTTATCCACTTCGCTTTTAACCTGAAGAGTACCTCCATAATTATCTATTATACGTTTTACCAGGTAAAGCCCTACTCCTGTCCCTTCCACATGCGAATGGTATCTTTTAAACATGACAAAAACTTTCGAAAGCTGGTTTTCCGGAATACCCAGGCCATTATCAGAAACCTTGATAAGTATATTTCCTTCCTGCCTGCTACAAGTAATCTTTACCAAAGGATTAACTGATGGTCTTCTGTATTTTATTGAGTTTGTTAAAAGGTTGAGTAAAATACTTTTCATATTTATCTTCGAAAAATGAACCTGACTGCATGCCAGGTTTTCTTCAATTTCAGCCCCGGTACTTTCTATCATATCATTAATACTTAGCTTAATTTCTTCCAGAAGTTCAGCTAAATTCACCTTCTCTACTTCCTCATCAAGGTTCTTATTCACTTTTGATACCTCTGTCAGCGCCTGAATAGTTTCTTTAAACCTTTGAACCGACAATTGTATCATTTCAATTATCTGATTAATACGTTCAGAGTTACCTGTTACAATGGCTTTTTGAAGCGCATATACCAAACCTTCAATATTCAGCATAGGAGCTTTCAGGTCATGGGAGGCTGTATAAACAAAATTATCAAGGTCGCTGTTAATCCGGATCAGTTCAGTGTTCTTGCTGTTAAGGTCCTCAAATAAGCGGGAGTTATCTATGGCAATTGCAGCCTGAGCAGCAATTCCTTTAATTACATTTTCAGAATTGATTGAAAAAGAATTTGGTTTTGAATGCCCGAAGACCAGGGCTCCGATGACATTTCCGCTTCTTGATATAACAGGAACTGCGAGATAGCTTTTTATATGATATTTACGCTCAGTTGTGGAAGGATCAGGTTTAATATTTTTAAACACCGGATCCCTGGTAATATCTTCTGACCTGATAATTAAATTTCCCTTAAAAGTGGAGTCAAAAATCTTTTCCTTTCCTGCCAGAGGAAAGTCATTGAGGTTCTCGCTTTCGGGCCCGGAAAGAGCATATAATTTATATTCATTTCCGTTACTATCTGCATAGTTGTAAAAGAAAGCTCCCGTTTCTGCTCCACAAAGTTCAGTACAGGAATCTGTTACCAGTTGTATCAGCCTTTTTAAGTCGAGCTCTGCAGATAAGCTCCTTCCGATTTTATTTAAGGCAGTAAGGTTTCTGTTCGTTTCCTTCAAAGAAAGTTCGGCTTGCTTTTCCATGCTTATATCACGCATTTCTATTAAATGGGCAACCACAGTTCCATTTTCCAGTATGGGCTGAGTATTGATACTTCCATAAAAAGAATTCCCGTTCTTGCGAAAGAAAACATCCTCATGATTATACAGGGAGGTGTTAGAAAGAAGAGCATTCGATATCGGGCATTCTTCAGGTAAATATAAACTCCCGTCAGGATGACTATGATGAATTAATTTATGAAAGCTCTTATTTCCGGACTCTTCAAAAGAATATCCTGTAATAAATTCAGCAGCGGGATTCATAAATGTACAATAGCCATTATTGTCTACTATAAGCAAAGCCGGAGTGGCATTATCGGTTATCAGCCTTGTCATGTAAGTTGACCGGCGGATATTTGCGACTGAGTACATTATAATGAACAGCAATATACTGATTACTGCTCCTCCCCCTAAAATGAACCATGGAAAATTAACCTCGCTTCCAAAACCCTGATGTGCCTCTATATAAACCAGCCAGTGGTGCCCTGCTATTTCTAATGAAGAAAGAGACCTTAACACAGACTGAGGATTTTCGATTGAGATTATTGTATCTTTATCATAAAGTAAGGTTTCTGTGTTAGCAACAGTTCCGTCATAAATTTCTATTCCTATATCCTGAAAACGGCTTCCGAATACTCCTTCCATTAAGTCATTTACTCTGAAAGGGCTGTATACAAAACCGGTGATATTTTTTCTTTTGGCAGCTTCTGTTAAAAGTATCTGATGCGGGTCTTTATATAAGGGCAGATAAAGTAAAAAACCATTCTGTACTCCTGTCGAAGTTTCCTGAACAAGCTTCACCATTCCTGAAAGTGCAGGGTTTCCTGTGTCCCTGGCTTTAACCATTGCTTCTCTCCGGACGGAATCAGAAAACATATCAAAACCTATGGCACGTTTATTACGCTCATTCAGTGGCTCAAGAAAAAGGATGCTTGTATAAATACCTCTCTGCCCTTCGGGCCATACCCTGAACTGAGGGTATTCTTTTTCCCGCACGAGCTTTTCAAATTCAGGAATACTATCTTCAGGAAGAATGACTGAATAACCGATACCTAAAATACCGGGATAATTTACATCTACTTCAAGTCTCTTAACATATTCTTTCCACTCGTCCCTTCCTACAGAATCAGATACCTGATACATTGCCTGAACTCCTTTAAGAATCTGGATGTAATCCAGCATTCTTTTTTCAATTGAGTTGGTTACTGTTTGTACACGATACTGGAACAGGCGCGTATTCCTTTCTTCGACTCTTTCATAAACTTCATAAAAAGTTAAAAGGGTAAAGAACAGAAAAAAAAGAGCTGTAACAAAAGCTAAAAAATAAAACCTTATGAAACTTACAATCTTAAACCAGGGCATTATTCAGAAACTAAGTAAGGTGTAATTAGAAAAAAAGATTAAGAGTGGCTACTGGTTTATACCTGTTACCAATCCGGTTTTCTTTTTCGGATGAAGAATTAAAATTAGCGAAAAGATTTTTGGATTCCCCCAAATTTCTTTTAAAACGTAAAATTAAAGGAGAAGTTATATTTTGAAGGGAGGCGGTATAATCAGTTGCCTGTAATGGTTTTCTCAGCCCGGTTTCGACCTTTTTGCCTCCCCCCTAACCTTTGCCTGTTATTCACAATTCCCCATTGAAGAGCTTTTCCAGGATTTTCATGAAAATATTTTAAAGTGTAACTGATTAACCCAAGGTTATTTTATAACCTTAGTAATATGGGTAATAAAATAATATAAAGTAACATCATATTAACAGCAAAGTCATTTCCATGATTTTAAAGGAATTAAACAAGACTTATAGCGGAATAATATATTTATATTAAACCAACCGGATAACCTGGTAATACTACAGTTATTAGTATTACCTTATAACATTTTATTACCTTGTAATCTTTGTTTGCCGGTGAATTAAGCATACAAAAAAAGCTCCCGGCCACTGTGGCCGGGAGCTTTATGTATTGATAATAACTCTCTATATCAGGCAGCCTGTTTTACCGAAGCCATTTCTTTTACTTTTTTACCCCTGATCTGAATTACTTTTATTTTATCCAGCACCACAATAGCAATGTAAGTCGGGTCAATTTCATGCCAGCGCACACCACCGAAGTTTGCTCTTGAGCCATGCTTGTGGTGGTTATTGTGATAGCTTTCTCCCATCATCAGAAAATCGAATGGAAGGAAATTTTTTGAAGTATCTGTTACTTCATAGTTTCTATATCCATACTTATGTGCAAACCAGTTTATAATGGCTCCATGTATGGGCGACATCAGGAAATGAACAGGAAGTAATAACCATAACCACCAGGTAGTGGCAAACTGAAGGTAAACAGCCACATAAGCAGCACCCCAAAATACACGGGAAACCCATGAACGGGCAAAACCGTCAAAGGCAGGCCATTCAGGAACTCCTTTAATAAAACGTTGCTCCACTTTCATCTCTTTATTTGTAATGGCGGAGTAAATAGTTTTTGTTTTCCACATCATTTTCCAGATACTCTCATCATACTTTGGTGAGTGCGGATCGTCCTCAGTATCGGCAAAGGCGTGGTGCATACGGTGCATTACACCATAACCATAAGGGCTCAGGTAATTCGACCCCTGAAATATCCAGGTCAGTACGAAAAATACCTTTTCCGTAAACTTACTCATGGTAAAGGCACGGTGGGCTGCATAGCGGTGCAGAAAGAAAGTTTGAAAGAACAATGACAGATACCAGTGTGCTACAAAGAAAATTAAGATGATTTTCATAAAATATAATTCTGTTTTTTTTATTTACTGATTTAATTTCACTTCACCTTTTATGAAGTTCCTTTATCCCTAAGACATGGATTGAATGCGGTTGTGACAAAAAAGCGGAAAAAAATTAATTTATTTTCCGGTACCTGCATCTCTCTCAGTAAAACCCTCTATTTTTAAATTTTCTCAGGGAGAATCGCACTAAAAAAGAGGAAAAAGGGTTCTGTTTTAGAATTAAGAATAATTTGCACTACCTTTACGTGCTTTAATTTCAAATGAATGATTGCAGCAAATAACGTATCCTTACAATTTGGTAAGAGAGTCCTTTTTGACGAAGTAAATATTAAATTCACAGCAGGAAACTGTTATGGAGTAATCGGGGCCAATGGCGCCGGAAAATCCACCTTTCTTAAAATCCTGGCTGGTGATGTGGATCCTAACTCAGGAAACATCACCATCGATCCGGGAAAAAGAATGGCTGTGTTAAAGCAGAACCACTTTGAATTCGATGAATATACAGTATTAGATACTGTTATGATGGGCCACAGCAAGCTGTGGAAAATAATGAAGGAGAAGGATGCCATTTATGCCAAACCTGATTTTTCAGAAGAAGATGGCATTCGGGCCTCTGAGCTGGAAGCTGAGTTTGCAGAAATGGACGGATGGAATGCGGAGTCAGATGCGGCTGCCATGTTGAGTGGTGTCGGAATCCCTGAAGCAGACCATTACAAACTGATGAAAGAACTTAACGGAAACCAAAAGGTACGCGTTTTACTTTCGCAGGCGCTTTATGGCAATCCTGATATCCTGATCCTTGACGAACCTACCAACGACCTTGATATACATACCATAACCTGGCTTGAAGATTTTCTTCTCGATTTCCAGAATACGGTTATTGTAGTTTCTCACGACCGCCACTTCCTTGATACGGTATGTACTCATATAGTGGATATCGATTTCAGTGCTATAAAATTATATACCGGAAATTATTCCTTCTGGTATGAATCAAGCCAGCTGGCGCTGAGCCAGAGATCGTCGCAGAATAAGAAGGCCGAGGAGAAGAAAAAAGAATTGCAGGATTTTATTGCACGCTTTAGCGCAAATGCTTCCAAATCGCGACAAGCCACCAGCCGTAAAAAACTGCTCGACAAAATTAATGTGGACGATATCCAGCCTTCCACAAGGAGGTACCCCGGTATCATCTTTACTCAAAACAGGACTGCCGGCGATCAGCTCCTTGAGGTGGTAAATCTTACAAAGTCAGTTGAAGGAAGGACGCTGTTTAAAAACCTTAGTCTATTCGTGAATAAAGGCGATAAAATTGCCTTCATCAGTAAAGACAGCTTAGCAACCACGGCTCTGTTCCAGATCCTTAACGGAGAGATGAAAGCAGATTCAGGTGAATTTAAATTCGGCCAGACGATTACAAAAGCTTATTTGCCAAACGACAATGAAAAATATTTCCAGTCGAACGATAACCTTATAGACTGGTTAAGGCAATATTCAGATGGTGAAAAGGATGATGTTTACATACGGGGCTTCCTGGGTAAAATGCTGTTTACAGGCGAAGAAACCTTTAAAAAGTGTAATGTCCTTTCCGGTGGTGAAAAAGTACGCTGCATGGTATCAAGAATGATGCTTGCCGGAGCTAATCTCTTAATCCTTGATGAGCCAACAAACCACCTGGACCTGGAATCAATTACAGCATTCAACAATGCTTTAAAAGATTTCCCCGGAACTGTATTGTTTACCTCACACGACCATGAGTTTACCCAAACGGTAGCCAACCGGATTGTTGAGTTAACACCAACAGGATGCCTTGATAAGCTAATGACCTTTGATGAGTACATAAGTGATGAGTACCTGAAAAACCAGCGTGCAGAGATGTATGCATGAAAATAATTAGCGGATGGGAACTTCGGGTTTAACCATAACTGTGCAGCTATTTTAATAGTTGAAGCCAACTTCCGCTTATAATTTCCAGGCAAACAGGGAACAATAATATTTAATAAAGCATGAAAGGGATTCTTTTATCAGGATCCCTTTTTTTGTTCATTCTTCCCATCCATTCCAAAGGCAAAGTATCCAAAAACCATGTGTGCAAGCACCAGATGTGCATAAAATTCTTTGTAGCTGATTTCAGGCGGAGCAGGGTGCAATTCAAAAGTGGCCTTCCAACCGGCAACACCTAAAAGCCCGTATAATCCACCAAAAGCCAATGCTTTTGCCTCAGGATTTAAATGTTGTAAATTTACTTTTGGCTTTATAAGCTGGTGGTAAGTAAGGGAAAAAACAGCTCCTACAGTATAATGTGCCAGCCACCCTTTCCAGGTTCCACTCCCGCTCTTCCCCTGACTTCCTCTGCGGATTAAATCTGCCAGCAAAACAGGCTCTCTGAACTGTTTATTTCTGAAGCGGGAATATCCGTAACTATACAATGTCATAAAAGTGGTGCCTGATGCACCTGCTCTGAGGGATTTTAAAAATTGCATATATCCTGTTCTTTAGTTTGATTCTAAGAACCCCTTACCTTAAAAATGGTTTTTATTCAGCTTTAGCAGATTGCTGATAGCCAGAAAGTTTACCTCAGGAAAAAACTGAGGTTATTTAAAGTTTTCAAAAACCTTCCTGTTTATTTCGGGTATCTAATAAATATGGAAGTAAAAAATATATTTTCTCAGGAGCAGATCCTGTTTTACAAAGAGGCCCTGCAACTTTTAAATAAACATGAAATTCCTTATCTGTTGGGAGGAGCATTTGCTCTTTGCCAGTATACAGGTATCTCAAGAAACACCAAGGATATTGATCTTTTCTGTAAAGCAGGAGATTATCAGCACGTGCTCAAATTTTTGAAAGATAATGGTTATGAAGTAGAGGTAACTGATGCCCGCTGGCTGGCAAAAGTCTATAAAGACGGATATTTTATTGATATCATATTTAATACCACTAATAACCTGTGTCCTGTCGACGACAGCTGGTTTGATCATGCTCCGGAAGCCACACTTTTTGATTTGTCAGTACATTGTGTCGCTCCTGAGGATTTAATCTGGTGTAAAATGTACATTCAGGACCGAGATCGCTTTGACGGCGCAGACATTAATCATATGATCCTGAAGAAGGGGAAAGATCTGGATTGGGCCCATTTACTCAACCGGATGGAACAGCACTGGCACCTTCTCCTCAGCCACCTGCTAACCTTTCAGTTTGTATATCCTTCGGAACGTGATATTATTCCACGCCCCTTTTTCAATGATCTTTTACGGCGGGCAAAAGAACAATTTGACCTTCCTCCCTCCAAAAATAAAGTTTGCCTTGGTCCTGTAATTGATCATAGCAGCTATGAAATAGATGTCCTGGAATGGGATTTTAAAGCTTTAACCCTAAAAACTGTTTAAAATGAACACTTCAAGCACAACAAGAGTAGCCGCTGTAGGTGATATTCATATTAAGGAAACGGATAAAGGAAAGTGGGCCGGCATGTTCAGTGACCTTGCAGCGAAAGCAGATGTTTTGCTGATATGTGGAGATATTACAGACACAGGTAAAAAGGAAGAAGCAGAGGTGGTTCTGAATGAATTAAAGTCCTGTAGTATTCCTGTTGTAGGTGTTTTGGGGAACCACGATCATCAGTCAGGCCAACCGGAAGAGGTAGCTGAAATACTGAGGAAAGGAATGCATGTTTTAGATGGTGATTCTGTTATTATCGGGAGTGTGGGTTTTGCAGGAGTAAAGGGTTTTTCCGGGGGCTTTGACCGCTACAGAATGCCGGCTTACGGGGAAGAAATTAACAAGGTTTTCGTGCAGGAAGTAATAAATGAAGCTGATAAGCTCGATAGAGCCCTGTTACAACTGGAAGAGCAGGATACAGATATAAAAAAGGTTGCGGTTCTCCATTATGCACCTGTTGAAGAAACAATTATAGGGGAGCCGGTCCGGATATTTTCTTTTCTGGGATCTTCTTATTTAAAAGACCCTCTTGAAAAAAGGAATGTGGAAGTAGCTTTTCATGGACATGCGCATGCAGGAACACTTAAAGGAATAACGCCCAAAGGGATTCCTGTTTATAATGTTTCTGTACCTGTTCTTCTTAACAATGGATTTAAAATTCCTTTTTACCTGATGGATATATAATTCTTACATATATAAGTATTTTATGCATTAGAATAATAACAGGCGTGTCTGCGGTTTATTATGATATTGTGCTAAAAAGGCTGCCTTTCTCGGCAGCCCTTTTCACTAATTAAATACTGTTTTTTCCTTTGGTCCCACCACTGGGGTCCTCATCACTATTCCGCCCCTTATCATGGCTTTTATCTTTTTTCGAGTCAGGCAGGTGTTGGTCCTGTCCCTGCGACCTGTTTTCTTTGTTTTCAATATCGTTAACATGGCCTTTATTATGTCCTTTAGTCATAGGTTTAAATTTTATGGGTTAAAAAATATTATACATAGTTTTTTACGCCGGATCAGGTCAATTGTTTATTTAATGTTATTAAATATTCTCAACAAATTTATTATGAACCTGTTAAGTAATACAAACCACATTTAGATAGTCATGATCAATAAAAATACAGCTTTACTTGGATTAGGAATGGCTTCTGTTTTAGGCATCCGGAAGTTGATTCACCGGAAATCAGAAGAAAAATATATTTTTCTCCGGAAAGTGGTTTTTATTACCGGAGCCTCCAGGGGGCTGGGTTTCGTTTTAGCGAAACAGCTGGCAATACAAAATGCCCGCCTGGTAATTTGTGCCAGAAATGAAGAAGAACTGGCCCGTGCTAAAACCGAGCTACAGGATGAATATGCAGCGGAGGTTTTGGCCATTCCCTGCGATATAACAGATGAATTTCAGGTACAGGCAGCTATTGACCAGATTATTGAGCACTTTGGCCGGATAGATGTACTTATAAATAACGCAGGAGATATTGTAGTAAGTCCTTTAAAAAATAACTCTCTGGAGGATTTTGAAAAGATGATGCAGCTATATTTTTATGGTCCTCTCTATACCATGAAAACAGCTATTCCTTTTATGCAACAACAGGGAGAAGGTCGTATCATAAATATTTGTTCTATTGGCGGGAAAATAAGCGTTCCTCACCTCCTGCCCTATTGTGCCGGAAAATTCGCTCTTTCCGGTTTATCGGAAGGCATGTGTGCTGAGCTGAAAAAAGAAAATATTCACGTAACCACCATTTACCCCGGCCTGATGCGCACTGGCAGTCCGCGTAATGTGGAGGTAAAAGGGAAACACGAACTTGAATACCGCTGGTTTAAACTTGGAGACTCTATACCCGGAATTTCGGTAAATGCTGAAAGGGCAGCAGCAGAGATCCTTCGTGCCTGCAGAAGAAAAGCCATAACTCATACTATTTCATTACCTGCAAAACTGGCTATAGCCATTCATGGAATAGCCCCTGGTATTGTAATAAAAACCAATGAGCTGGTAAACAGACTGTTACCTGATGCTGCAGAAAAGTCAAAAGGGGTTCGCGGATACGAAACCTCCTATGAAAAAAAAGGCAGCTGGTTAACTAAACTAACAGACAGAGCGGCAGAAAGGAATTATAACGTACTGCCTGGTACCAGGTAAAAAATTTACCTCTCCCCCACTGTAAAATTATAAAGGTTTGGGTGATAAAGATTGGCACCACTAAGCTGCTTAAAATAGAAATGATAATTCCTTAATTAAGTCAGTTGGTGAATCATCCCCCTGAGGAATCTGGATTATCTGATAAAAAGAGCAACCGCAAACCAGTTGAATTTGCTCTTTTTTCAGACAGCTTCTTCCAGTATTCGGTTTAAACTATCTTCGGTAAGAGGCTTCGAAAGGAAATCCTGTATAAGAGGTATATTTTTTCCCATTTCAAGATCGCGGTGACTTACTGAACTTGTGAGGATATATATCCGGCATTCATGTCCTCTGTCACTGTAACGTTTTTGATACTCTTCCACGAATTCATAGCCGGTCATATCAGGCATATTAATATCTACAAAGATAAATTCAGGCCAGTCATTTTCAGAACAATTTTCCAGGAACATAAGAGCACTGGTTCCACTACTTTCTGTATTGAAGGATATACCTTCCATATCTTCCAGTAATAAATCATAAAGCTGAAGAGTCAGCTCATCATCATCAACTATAAATAACTTTTTTTTCATTCTTTAACAGCGTATTCTTTTAAGAAAATTCTAAACCTTGTACCTTCTCCTTTTGAACTTTTTACTTCAATTTTCCCACCGTTCTTTTCCACCATATGCTTAACGATGGCAAGTCCCATTCCTTGCCTGTCGCTCCCTCTGTTTATGTGGCTGAATGGTTTAAAAAGATTTTTCATTTCCTTATGAAGATCTATCCCGGGCCCATTTTCTTTAACCTGAATGAGCAAAAAGCCATTCTTATCAAGTTTTGAGCTTATTTTAAAGCCCAGCTTCTGGTTAGGATGACGGAAACGTAAAGCATACTTAATAATATTTCGTAATATATTGTACAAATAAGGTTTGGGGTACCGGATTATATTCCATTCAAAATTACTGAATTCTATAGAAGCACCGGCAGCCTGGAATTTTTCCTGAAGGTCATTAACCACCTGATCAATCATCTGGCGTAAATCCAGTTGTTCCCGATGAGTAAGAGAAGTGTCTTCCTGAACTTCGATAAGCTGTACCAGGCCCTGCAAAGTATTATCCAGACGCTCAAGGTAGGTTTGGCAGCCAGTCATAATTTTTGCCTTTTTTTGTTCCTCCACCTGGGTTAACAGTTCAAAGGAAAGTTTTAAACCTGCCACAGGTGAGCGAAGGTCATGAGCTACCGCATGCACAAACTCATCCAGATAATGGTTAATCTGAAAAAGCTTTTGATTTTTCCGGTTAAGCTCATCTCTTTGGAGCTTTTGGTCATGGCTGTCAGTACAGGTACCGAACCACCTGATGATATTACCCTGATCGTCCTTTAAAGGTACGGCCCGTGCCATAAACCACCGGAAGGTACCGTCAAATTTCCGGCATCTGTATTCATTATGGAATGGCTCTCCGGTAATAAGGGACTGTTCCCACAGCCTTTCTGTTTTGTCAATATCCTCCGGATGTAAGGCCAGCAACCAGCCATTGCTGCGGCTTTCTTCCATTGACAGACCAGTGTATTCATACCACCTGCGGTTAAAATAAGAATCCCTGCCATCAGGTTCGGTGGTCCATACCAACTGCGGAATAGCCTCAGTAATCTGCTGCAGTTCTTTAGCTTTTTGTTCAAGCTTTTCAACAAGGAGTTTCTGTTCATGAATGTCAATTGCAGATCCCAGGTATTTAATTACCTTTCCACCCTCAAACAGTAAAGGCACTGTTCTGGCCATAAACCACCTGTAGGAACCATCATGGCGAAGTAACCTGTATTCTATTTCAAAAGGTTTGTCATCCTTTTTAAACGCCTGCAGGTGTGCATAAAAATTTTTCAGGTCTTCAGGATGCACAATTCTTTCCCATCCGTCTTTAAGCAGTTCATCTTTTGGCAGGCCTGAATATTCAGTGGCTTTGGTATTGATAAATTCATTTTTGCCATCCAAACCGGAGGACCATACAATTTCAGGCATTGAATTGGCTAAAAGCACAAACTCCTGTACCTGCTCTGTTTCTTTTTTTGATTGGATTGGTTCTGTTACCTTTTGAGCAAAAAGGGAAGCTCCAATGATTTCTCCTCTTGTATTGCGAATAGAATTGTAATTACATCTGAGATGTTTTACGTCCTTTTTTTTGTCCGGATATTCCCATCCAATAGCAAATTCAGCTCCCTCAAGAGATCTTTTCCAATGGGCAAAAGCTTTTGAAAGCAAATCAGGCCGGTTGGAATATGCTTCTTCCAAAGACATTCCCACCTCTACATTATTACCGGAAACAGAAAAAAATTCTTTTTGGAAAGCCTTATTACAGGCAACAAAGCGAAAGCTGTTATCAATGGCTGCTATTGGATCACCGGAACTGTTCAGGATACCTGAAAGCCAGGTAAGGTATTGATTTAACTCCTGGTTTTCCTGCATTTGAAAAGCAGCTCCACCTGTTTTCACTTTATTATATATCATTTCCATGCTCAAACCTGATTGCCTTTACTGGTGAAGGATAACTTTACTTCATAAAAGAGAGCCCAAATTGCCTTCAAATCAATTGCCTGTTAATTCTTTATATTTCTAAGATTTTCACCGGTTAAATGGACGGATGATGATATTACGAACAGCTAATTATTTGGTTACGAAAAAAATCAGGTTTTTCTTTACTTTTTAAAAATTTTGCAAAAAAAATTCAAGGGTAAATTGAAAAAACCCTGCACAACAAGAATAAAAAGCAAAAAAAAGCCTGAGCTATATAAGCTCAGGTGAAGGTTATTTTATGGTAACAGCGTAAGCTTCAATTTAATAAGATCAATTTCCTTTTTCAAAGGAGGAGCCTGATCAATGTCTTTTTTGCAATTCAATTACTTTACGATTTGAAGCAATTTACCAATTTTAAAACTTTGTCCGGAATGCCCCATAACAGTCATTTGATAATTTCCGGCAGGAAGATCCCCGTTCAATTCAAGTGAATTCCGTGCCTGAAGGCTGTTTACATTCAATTCCCTGGAAAGAACCTGGCGGCCAAACTGGTCGGTAATGGTAACCGTTGCTTTACAGTCTTTTTCAACTCCCTGAAAGTTAAGGTTAAGTGAATTAGCATTTCCAACCGGCATAGGATAAAGTACCAGTTCAGGTTTACCCTGAGAAGGGATAAAAGTAGAAGTAAGGCTGGTAATAAAAGTTTTGCCGTCGTAGTCCACTACCTTCAGTCTGTAATAAGATACATCTGCATAAGGCTTCCGGTCGATGAATTTAAAAAATGTTTTTGTATTTACAGAAGATACTTCTCCTATACGCTCAAAGTTTTCTCCGTCAATACTCCTCTCCACTACAAAGAATGAGGTGGTATCATTGTACTTTGTATTCCAGCTTATTTGTACTCCTCTGTCCGGGATATTAACAGCAGAGAGATTTTTTATATAAGAATTAACATCCTGAGCCGATACTGATATTACAGCAAGGAATAGAATCAGGATTCCTAAAATATTTCCTTTTACTGTTTTTGCAGAGCTTAGCATAATTCTTTTCTTTTAAGTTTATGCTAAGGTAGCAGGTCCGGAGCCCGTAGTAAATAGAGTAGTTTCGTAATTATAAAAATACGAAAATTGCTTATAACAATTGGATATGAGCAATTTTCGTGTGACTTTCAGGCCTTTCTGATTTTAGAAAATAAAATTTTTATAACCTTAAATTATACTTTATTTATAAAATAGGAAGATTACCTACAAGATATTAAGAAAAGCAGGATAACTGTTAAGATAAACACCTGGCAATTCCTTTCCTGGTGTTGCTTATAATTCTATTATCTGCTGCTTTATTGCGTATTTAACCAGGTCTACTGTACTTTTTAATTCCAGCTTTTCCATAATATTCGACCTGTGTGCATCAATTGTCCGGGGGCTGATAAAGAGTTTATCAGCAATTTCTTTTTTGCTGAGTCCCAGACTTAACATTTTAACCACCTCAATTTCACGATCGGTAAGTTTTACAGAAGCAGTGTTGGCTTTTGCAGGAACCTCACCTGAATTTATTTCCCTGTATCTTCTGAACACCAGATCTGAAATTCCTTTACTAAAATACTGGTTCCCGGTTACAGCCATCCTGACAGCACCACTCAGTTCATTCTTGCGTATGTCTTTCAGTACGTATCCCTCTGCTCCTATCTTTATTATTTCGTTGAGGTACTCCTCAGATACTTCCATAGACAGGAACAATATCTTTATTTCCGTCAGCTTGCTCTTAATAATCCGCGCAGCTTCCACTCCGTTCATGCCGGGCAGAATTATATCCATCAGGATGATGTCCGGCATCATCAGGTATGCTTTATTTATAGCCTCCTCCCCATCGCTTGCTTCACCAATCACTTCAAAATCAGCACAACTTTCCAGCATTGCAATAATGCCGTCACGTACAAGGGAGTGATCATCCACCACTAATATTTTAATCTTCTCCATATCTTTAATCTATATTAATTTTGCTCTATAGGAATGTTTACAATGATATTAGTGCCAATACCTGCTTCTGAATGGATCTGAAACCGGCCTCCTAATAATTTTGCTCTTTCTTCCATATTTTTCATTCCCATTCCATTCGATTCCTTTTCCTCTATCCCTACTCCGTTATCTTCCACTTTCAATTCAATGAAATTCCTTCCCTGGAAAACCTGTATACTTGCTACTGTGGCCATAGCATGTTTAATTATGTTATTGGTAGCCTCCTGAGCAATCCGGTAGAGTGCATTCACAATTTTATTGTTTACCTCAACACCACTTCCTATATACCGGAAAGACAGGTCGATTGCCGTCATTTTTTTTATCTGATCGCACATCTGCCTGAGAGATGTTTCCAAACCCATAGTTGCCACACTTCTGGGGCCAAGGTTCCTTGAAACAGACCGGACTTCCTCCAGGGTCTGTTCCAGCATACCTTCAATAGTATGAAGCTTATACTGAAACTGTTCCGGAATAAATTCCTCAAGACTTGTAAGTTTATATTTGATGGCAATCAGCATCTGCCCGATTCCATCGTGAATTTCCCTGGCAACACGTTTCCTTTCCTCCAACTGAACATCCTGCTTCGATTGTTCATTTATCTGGCGTGAGGTTACATCATTCAGCAATATTAGAATGGAATGCAATTTGTCATTTTCCTCACAGATACCTGACATAAACATGTCACAGAAAACAGTGGTGTTGTTCTTCGTAAATAACTTAAGGTCTACTTTTTTGTAGTTAAAAAAATTAATCCGGCTGGTATTAAAGAGGAATTCCAGGTGGATCCCAAATTCACTCTCAAAAAAATTCCATGAGGTAATATGTTTTCCTGTAACTTCCGGAGCTGTCCAGCCAAATAGTTTTTCAGCTTGTTTAGACCATGAGGTTATAAATAAATTACTGTCTAACTGAATGGTGGCCAGTGGTGAATTTTCAAACTGAAGATTCAGTATCTGGTTAGCCCTGAATAATTCATCTTCAACTATACGGAGTTCTGTTATATCCTGAATGGTTCCCACAATACTTACCACTTCCCCGCTCTCATCCAGTTTTGGCTTACCAATTATTTTTATACTTTTTTCTTTCCCACTTGCAAGGAATATTTTATGAATTAAGGAAGCTTCGTTTATCTCTTTATTTTTCAGACGCTCAACCAGAGCCATTAATTCTTCCTGCCCCTGCCGGTCCACAAAAGTCAGGTAGGTCCCAAGAGATGGATTTATCTGAGCGGGTTGCACTTCAAAAATCCTGTACACGCCATCGGTCCAGAAGGCCGTACTATTATTTAAAGAAAGCTGATAGCTACCCATTTTTGCGATAGCCTGAGCTTCGTGCAGCATTTGCTTATGAGCCAGAAGTTCCTGAAATGCCTTTATTTTTAAGGTAATATCCCTGATTACAACCTGAATAGCCGTTTTTCCATTATATTTAGTTGTTATATACGAGATTTCAGCATCAAATTGGGTACCATCCTTCCTTAAAAGGGTGTGTACCACAGGTTCTTTTATTTGGTTGTTAATTATTTGAAAAATATTTTCTCTGGCTGCTGCTTTATCATGTTCAGCTACAAAGAACAGAGGAGATTTTCCTGTCATTTCAGACTGGTCCTCCAGCTTCAGCAATTCAATTGTCTTTGGATTAGCAAATAAAATTTCTTCTTCTGTAAAAAGAATTACAGGTAAAGGTGAATGATTGATAAGATTGAGGTAGTTTTCTTCGGCCATTTTATGTGCCTGCTGTGCTGATACGATTTTACCCGTATCCTGAAGGATTACCACTCCACCCTGTATTTCTTCAAGGTCATTGAAAATAGGATTGTACCTGGCAGAATAACAGCCATGCTTTCCATTTTCCGGAATAAAAAAAATCTGGTTTTCTGCATTGCCGGCTTCCCCATGCAAGGTTCTCTTATAAAAATTAATTTCTCCGGTTTTTTGGAGGTATGGTAAGATTTCCTCGATTTTCCTGCCTATAGTTTCATGGCAATTATAACCGGTAATTACCTCCATAGCAGGATTCCAGCAGGTGCAGTTTAATTCATTATCAAAGCCAATTACCCCTGCCGGGCAATTTTTTAAGACTATTTCAGCGATTTCTGACTCCAATAAATTCATCATAGCATATTTCCATTGTTTTTAAAATTAAGCAGGAAAATGCAGGATGAATTTTAAATTTGGCGGTTAACATTACATGTGTACTCTGAGGCCCCGGGAAGATATTAATATTAAAATGGAGGGGATAAGATTGAGAGGGAAAAAAACTAATGGGCTGGCAGTAAATTTTTTACCAGTTGGCTACCACTTTCAAATTATAAAACCGGTTGGAAAGGGTGTTGGGAACAGCATATTGGTTATTATTAAAGTCATTTATCCAGCTATAAGAAATTACATTGTTATTTCCTAATAGATTAAGAATCTCCAGGCCCAGCCATAAGTTGTTCATTTTTAAAATATGAGGTCTTACAATTTTGGAAAAACCAATGTCCACCCTTCTGTAAGATCTTCCCGAATAAAGGTTCCGGTATTCAATATTGCCTGATGGTCCGAATGGCAGTCCGCTTCCATATAACAGCTTCAGGTAAACACGCACACTTGGGTCGTTAGGCAGGTGGTCCTGAAAAAAAATTCCCAGATTCAGGCGCTGGTCCGTAGGTCTGCGGACATAACCTTTTGAATCTCCGGGAACATCTTCTGCCGTTTTCAGCAAACCCAGACTAAACCATGATTCTGCTCCGGGGATAAACTCCCCGCTCAACCTGAAATCAGCTCCTGTGGCATAAGCAACTGATTCATTATTGGCAAAATACCTGATTCTTACATTCTCTACATCATAGGCGTTAACATTCCATAACTGTTTATAATATACCTCAGATACAAAGTTAAAGATCCTGTCCCACATACTGAAGTTCATATCGGCACCGGAAATAAAATGAAAGGAGCTTTGTGCCAGAACACCAGGTCTTATCTCTCCATCAGGAGAACGGTACTCCCGGTATAGGGGGGGCTGGTGGTATAAGCCGGCAGCAGTTGTTAAAACCACATCTTTCAGCCATGCCGGCCTTACAGCATATTGAATCCGGGGGCTCAAAAGTATTTGCCTGTTAAGGTTAAAATAATGAAATCTTACCCCATAGTGGAGAGTATGGTTCCCTGCACCGGGGTTACTTGTACTTTGAATGTACCCTTCCAGCCTCTGGTTGCGTAAGGAAATATCATTGGTAACTCTTTTTCCTTCGTTCACCCTGACAAAATCAGCAGAATCAGCAAAACCCCATTCTCTTAAACGGTCCTCTATATTTTCAAAGCCATACTGCAGGCCGAATTCAAGCACCTGATTTTTGCCGTATTTCCATTCATTCCTGCTCTGTAAATTAAGGATCCGGGCCTGGAGCAGGTTCCTTATATTTTCATAATCTGTTCCTATTCCCAGAACACTCAGACATTCGGTATAGGTTGGAGAATTTGGGTTTATGTCGATATTGCAAAGCCGGTATCCTCCTTCCAGGTCTACATATTCTCTTTCAGTTGTATGGAGGTAAGAAGCAATCCAGCTGGTTTTCAGTTTACTGTTCCAGCTGGTGGTCAGCTTTACAGAATTCTGCCACATATCGTAATTTAAAACTTCCTTCCCGTCGAAGCCTACATTCAGCTGTATGGCCTGTGCGTTAGTGCCAAAGGTGGTTTGCCGGTTTTCCGGTGTAACCAGATAGCGGTTTTGGGCATAGTTCAGCAGGAAGCTTAGTTCATTTTTTTCATTTAGCTGCCAGGTTAAATAGCTTTGAACATCAGTAAACCGGGGAAGGTATTCTCCTTTTGTATCAAGGGTATTTAACAGGTATCTGGCACTTTTATGGCGAATGCCGGTAAGGTGGGTAAAGCGTTTGTTCTTACTGGTACCTTCAAGGTGCAGCGCCCCTCCCAGCAAGCCTGCAGTTACAGATGCCCCTGTGGTATCCGGCTTCCTGTATTGAATATTTAAAACAGAGGAAAGTTTATCTCCCCATTTTGCCTGCCAGCCTCCTGAAGAAAAAGCCAGGCTTTCAATAAGATCAGGATTTACAAAACCTAAACCTTCCTGCTGTCCCGCCCTTACGAGAAAAGGCCTGTAAACAGGAATGTCGTTTACATAAACAAGGTTTTCATCAAAATTACCTCCTCTTACTGAGTAAGAAGATGACAATTCGTTATTCTGTGTTACCCCGGGAAGTGTGGCCAAAACGGAACTGATATCACCGAAGGTAGTGGTCATATGCTGAATTTCCCGCGGGTCCAGTCTGCTCATACTGCTCTGCTCCCTGAGGGACTCCTTTCTGCTATCCCTGACAGTAACTTCGCTCAACAGCCTCCCTACAGCTTTTAATTCTATTGCAACACTCCTGGTCTCCCCCGGCGACAGCTTAATTTTCAGCTCCTCCGGAAGATGCCCGATATAGGTTACCTTCAGGCGAATGGTATCACTTACATCCGGTATCTGTAATTTAAAAAATCCCGCGGGATTGGAAACTGTATTAAGTTGCTGCTCAAAAACCGTTATTCCCGCCCCAAACAGGCTTTCGCCTTCTTCATTAGTTACCTGCCCCTGCAAAACAGCCTGCTGAGCCACTGCCCCGGTAAACCAGAAACTGATGAAGAATATTAATATGAACCGGAATGGGAGCAAAACCAGGATTAATTTGTTTTTTGCTCATTAACGCGCTTCAGCGACGCAATAGTATTTATTGGATTTTCTGAACTGAAAACAAAACTGCCTGCCACCAGAACATTAGCACCGCTCTCCAGTAACTGGTTTGCATTGGATAAAGAAACACCTCCGTCTATTTCAATCAGTGTTCCGGTTCCTCTTTCATCTATCATCCGGCGGAGGTCTTTTATTTTCTGATAGGTATACTCAATAAACTTCTGACCGCCAAAACCGGGATTAACAGACATAATACATACAAGATCGATATCATGGATAACATCAGCAAGATGAGTAACACTGGTATGCGGGTTAAGGGCCACTCCTGCCCTGCAACCAAGGCTTTTGATCTGCTGCAGCACCCTGTGAAGATGGGTACAGGCTTCGTAATGAACAGTAATATTTTCAGCACCCGCCTTTTTGAAAGCTTCCAGATAATTTTCCGGTCTCTCTATCATGAGGTGTACATCAAGCGGCTTTTTAGCATGCCTGTTAATGGCTTCCGTAACAGGAATCCCAAACGATATATTAGGGACAAAGCTTCCGTCCATAATATCCACGTGTATCCAGTCTGCCTCACTTTGGTTTAGCATTTCAGTTTCCTTTTGGAGGTTTGCAAAGTCAGATGCTAAAACAGAAGGTGCTATTAATGGTTTCATGGGAAAAAATTCAGTATTTAAGTCGTAATGGTTAAACCCCTGGAACAGATTTAGGATAAGCTGTTCCAAATAGTTTTCAAATATATAAGAAAAAAGAAAGGAAAGCGCTTTGAGCCGGTGTAAACTTTGCCCTTTCGCCTTTTTATGCGACTTCTTTCCATTTTTAAGCCGGATCCCGGGCACAAAGGGATTGATTTGTTCCCTCCCGCAGAGTATTAAATGTGCGGGCCATGTCAGTTAAAGGTCTTTATATAATTCTTTACAAAAAATCCAAAAACTGCAGGACGTAAGGCACCTCTTCTACCCCACCTTCCGGTGCAAATCAATACCTGATAATTTTAAAAGGACTAATTTTCCCGTTATTGATAACTTCCAGGATATAAAATCCTTTCGGAATATTCAGGAGGTCGACAACAAAGGTTTTTTCCCCGGACCGGAGGGGTGTTACCTTCCGGTTCTCAATAAAAGTTAAGCCGGCAGGAGTATATAATTTTATATAAGTATCCACGGCAGGCTGTTCGCTGAACTCCAGAAAGAGATGACCTTCCTGAACAGGATTAGGATAAATTTTTATATTATCACGACTGCGGATTTTTTCAATTGCCAGCAACTCACCCTCCATCAAAGGAAAAAATGGCTTACCCCAACCAAATACAGTGTCAGGGTTTGCGGCCTTACTTCCTGAGGATAAGATCAGCTCTCTTAGTTCCTTACTGCTTAGTTGTGGAAATGCCGCCCAGGCTGCTGCGGCGAAACCTGCAATTTGTGGAGCAGCATACGAGGTGCCATTCCCTGCAGTAAACCCGCCATTCTCGTTGGCTACGGTTGTTTTATAGCCTATAGCCACCACCTCCGGTTTTATTCTTCCATCAGCCGTTGGCCCTCTGGAGCTAAAAGATGCTATTTCTCCACCTTCCCTGATTGCCCCTACAGAAATAATACCTTTTGCATCAGCAGGTGTAACTATATATTTCCAGGCACTGCTTCCGGAGTTTCCTGCGCTTACCACCACTACTATCCCGCGTTCTGCGGCCATAGTTGCAGCCCTTGCAGATACGGTGGTATTTCCATCCAGGTCCCGGTAGGAATAGTTCATTGCAGGGTCATCGAAGGTATTGTAGCCTAATGAGGCCGTAATAACATCAGTTCCCGCACTATCGGCCCATTCTGCTCCCAGCAACCAGTTGTATTCTTCAATTAAATATTCTGAACTTACATCCTCCGTAACCGCAAGTAAAAATTCAGCCATTGGAGCTGTACCAATAAAATTTGCAGAGTCTATGGCAGCAATTGTGGAAAGTGCCTTTGTACCATGGGTACTGTAGCGGAAAACATCGGTGGAGGATGTAGTAAAATCATGCTGACCTATAAGCTTTCCTTCATCGAAAAAGTGACTGAAATAAGGAAGCTCATCTACAGCCAGGAAGCCTCCATCTAAAATGGCAATTAGTTTTCCTTCACCGGTAAAACCTTTTGCCTGCATTTGGGGAACGCCTAAAATTGTATTCTGGTGATTTTCCGGCGGGCTTAGCTGAGCACTCAGGCGTAACGATCTTTTCTTTCTTTGGCTTTGCCCGTCAGACAGTTTTGTCCCCGGGGCCACAAACACCACAGAATCTACTTTGGGAAGCAGCTCAATTCTTTTTAAGTCAGCTGCATTGGCTTCAATAAGAGCTGCATTAAACCAGCGGGACCTGTAAAAAACTTTTCCACCTGCACTTTTCACCTCTTCCACATAAGCTTCGCTTACCGGAAGATCTTCCTCAGACAGTAAAATTCCCTGTTTGCTTCGCCGCTCCAGTGCTCTTGGAGAAAGAAAAGCTTCCGGCTGCTCCAGAGACCAGGTATTATTTTCTTTATCACTGAAAAAAACCATGTAACGGTTCGTTCCCTGAGCCTGCAAACATAGCGGAAACAGTAATGGAACAAAAAATATTAAAAAACGATGCATTCTATTCCTTTCCGTATGCTTTGAGTTTTAACTCCTGCAGCAATCCCGAGGTTATTATTCCCTGACCTATACAATCAGGATTGGCACAATAATTAATATTCTGAATAATTTTATAAACAGGGCCGATATTAAGACTGTAAACCTCTTTATTAATTTCCTTTCTCACTATCTCATCCTGAATATTACGCTGCAGAACCGTTAAAGTATTACTGAATACAGTATCGTAAAGTGAAAATGGCCTTCCCACATCTATCATTTTAAAATTGTCTGCCAGTGAAGAATTAAGAAGGTTACTATCCCAGGTTTTTCCTTCTGCCACAGGAAAAACGAGCTTCAGCAAAGGAATATTATTATTCAGCTCTATTGCCTGATAGTTGTTTCTCCTTATATGATAAACGGAATCCAGCTGCCAGGTGCTTTGGACTGATACTCTTTTTAACCTTTCCATTATAAAAGTAGTATCCCCTTCCTGGTTCAGATAATTATCAGCAATCCGTTCCTTTATTTCATAAACCAGGGTGTCGTTTTCAGATGCAAAATTATAATTGATCTGGAATACATCGTAGGTTCTGTACAATCCCTGCGACAAAGGGTAGTAATCCATCCCTGTCCGGGATGGATCTGCTTCCACTAATACCTTTTCGCAGGAAATTGCTGAAATGGCCAGTAATACTGGTATAATCAGGCTGAAGCGATTAATTGTGTGCCATTGCATGTTTTTGTTGTTCCTGTTTAAAGCTTTTAGATATCCAGCCTCCTCCCACTACATCGTCACCCTCATAAAAGACTGCAGCCTGCCCCGGAGCTATTGCATGAACTCCCTTACCAAAGAAAACCTTCATGGTATCGCCTGCCTGTTCTATTACGGCCGGAGTACCTGGATCATTATATCTTACTTTGGTAACTGTATCTAACCTGTTACTGTCGAGCATAGCATATTTGCCCATTACCAGCTGGTTTACATACATTCCATCACGGCTTAATTCATCAAAAGTTCCCAAAACCACTTCGTTGGAATCCTTCCTGATCTCTACAACAAACACAGGATAACCTAAGGCTATTCCGAGCCCTTTGCGTTGCCCTACAGTATAAAAAGGGTAGCCCTCATGCTGCCCCACAACAGTACCATCTTCAAGCACAAAATTTCCACCTGCAACCTTCTCCTGCAGCCCGTCTACCCTGCGCTTCAGAAACCCCCTGTAGTCATTATCAGGAACAAAACAGATTTCATAAGATTCAGATTTTGAAACGAGCTCTACAAAGCCCCGCTCCATAGCCATTTCCCTGATTTGAGTTTTGGTAAGGTGCCCGAGCGGAAAAAGGGTGCGGCTGAGACTTTCCTGCGACACGCCCCATAAGGCATAGGACTGGTCTTTATTTTTATCGAAACCCCTGCTGATGACATACCTGCCGTTTTCCTGCCGGAGGTTGGCATAATGGCCTGTGGCTATATAGTCGCAGCCCAGTTTATCTGCTCTCCTGAGGAGTGCATCCCATTTAATGTGGGTATTGCAAAGCACACATGGGTTTGGTGTGCGGCCAGCGATATATTCGTTCGTAAAATGATCAATTACATAATCGCCAAATTCATTCCGGATATCTAATATGTAATGAGGAAACCCAAGGCTTACGGCAATATTCCGTGCATCATTAATTGAATCCAGACTACAGCAGCCTGTTTCTTTTTTACCTTTTGCTGAGCCTGATGATGCATAATCCCAGGTTTTCATGGTCATACCTATTACTTCATATCCTTGCTCATGAAGTAAAACAGCGGCTAATGAACTGTCAATGCCACCGCTCATGGCTACTAAAACTCTTCCTTTTTTACTCATAATTCCGTGATTTCGCAGGGTTCAAAGCCCTGTTTACACATTTATTTATATATGTAATAATACAAAAAGGAAGAAACAATCATTCGCTTCTTCCTTTGTTTTATTTCAGATTTTATAACCTGTGTAATTTTAAGAAATAGATTCCCTTACCTTTTTAGTGTATTCACGTAAGGCTGTTTTAAAATCTTTACCTTCCTTATCCATTTGGTCCTTAATATAAATGGCAGCAAGTACATGGGTAAGTTGTTCTCCAACATCATCACCTCCCACTTCAATTAAGGTACAGCATTCCCGTTCCACAATTTCTTCTTCAACTGCCATCAATTGATCAATGGAAGCGTTTTCCACCAGGTTTTTAATTACAGGTATTTTCATATTGCTCTTAATATTTTCTTTTAACAGGTTTTCAAAAGAATGTTAACCCTTATATAGTAACGAACCTTAAACTTTAATCAGGAACCTGCCTGTACAGAAGCAGGGGTTGATCATATAACAATAACATCCCCCGGCTTTCCCGATATTATGGGAAAGAATAAAAATCCGGCAGGCGAAAAGCATGCAAGCTTCCATATCGAAAGAAAGCAGCCTTCTCCTTTGTTAAAGTTTTTCAATAAGGCTTACAACGGCCTCTTCTTTATTAGTGGCAACCCCATCTACCAATTCTCCATTTTCAAAAATGGCGAAATACGGCAGGCTGCTAACTCCTGCAGCTTTTCGTGCTTCTGGATTTTTCTCAGCATTTACATCAAGAAATATCAAACCGCTGTATTTTTCATCGTTCGATATCCTTTTATATTTAGGAGCAAACAACCTGCAGCTACCGCACCAGTCGGCAAAATACTTTACCACTACCTTGTTGTTCTCTTTTATTTTTGATTCAAATTCGTTGTCAGTTACCAGTTCAACAGCCATAATTAAAAAGTTTTTTTTACAAATATACAGGAGGAAATTAAAATTTACAGGATTTCATTAATGAAAATCCTTTTAACCTCCCACCTGAAGAACAACCTCCTGTAACCGAAATGGTTATTTTTTTCTAAAACAGTTTTATTTTTACATTTAACAGTCAGGCAAATTAGCAACATACAAAAGAATCCGGATGATTCAGCCAGCAAAAACTTTCGTTTGTGCTTTTTCTGTTCCTGAAGCTAAAGCAGGACATTATCAATATAAGAAAAAAACATACTTCTGGAAAAAGAGCTTCCTTTTTCTCATCTTTGCGCCCGACCAGATAAAATTAATATGGCTTTAGAAACTTTTGTAAAGGTAGGCAAAGTAAATAACCTGAGCGATGCGCGATATTGTGCGGGAATGGGTGTTGATGTTATAGGCTTTAACCTTGTTCCGGGCACAGAAAATTATGTAGCTCCTGAAAAATACACGGAAATCACCGAATGGCTGGCGGGAGTGGATTTTGCCGGTGAATTTGAAGGAGTTACTGCCGAAGTAATTATGGAACAGCTTAAACAGTATGATGTTCAGTACATCCAGATAAATAATCCTGAACTTATTCCAGCCTTGTCCATACAGGCTGTTCCAGTTATTTTAAAGGTAGATATGGACCTGAATAAGGATATGGAACAAATAAAATCAACAATAGAGCAGTTCCATTCAGGAGTTGAATATTTTCTGTTTGAAAATGAACAGGATAGTTTTGATGAAGCCATTCAGGCGCAGCTTTTGGAGCTTGCCAAAGCTTATCCTGTGCTTTTAGGCTATGGGGTTACAACCAGTAATGTAACAGACCTTGTGCATCAGTCAGAAATCAGGGGTATTGCCTTGCTTGGAGAAGAAGAAATAAGAGCCGGCTACAAAGATTTTGACAAATTAGCTGAAATTCTCGAACTGCTCGAGGTAGATGAGTTTGGCGGTTAAGCAACTATTTCCTTTAACTTTCAGTCATTTCATGATCAATCGTCCCGACAACCACTATACTTATATGTTTGGTGGTTTATTTTTGCTGCATGCTTTTGCTTTATTGTACCTGGCTTCAGCTCCCCGGTTCAGCACTTCATATGAGAACGAGATTATAGAAGTAGCTTCCCGAATGGCCGCAACAGGGGAATGGGGAATTCCACGTTTAGAATCAGGCGAAGCCATTTACCCCATCCCTCCTCTTGCATATTGGTTTTCGGCTGCCGGGCACTGGCTATTACCCGGGAGCCGTTTAGGGTATCGCCTTTTTTCTATAATTGCGCACCTCCTGGGTTTCTGCGGATTTTTTTACGTTACAGCCAGATCCCTTGATGCCCGGACTTCTTTTTACAGCAGCTGTATAATTGCTTCAGGGATGCTGGTAACCTGGCAGGCCCAGTCCGCTACGCCTGAAAGTTTGGGGGCTTTATTTATTTGTGCTGCTTTAGCGGGCTTTTATCTTTACCTTACAACGGCTGAAAACAAGTACTTCTGGCTTATATATCTCAGCCTTGCCGCAGCGCTGCTTTCAAAAGGTTTGGTGGCTGTAATCCTGCCTCTTATCATTCTTGTTATTTACCTGATGTTCAGGATAAAAATGAATGCCGCTAACCTGAAGAAAATTCAGATAGGAAAAGGTCTTTTATTGTCTTTTATGCTTGGGCTGCCCTGGTTTCTGTACGCTGCAATCGCCGACAACAGCGACTGGATTCTCCATTTTGCCGACAGTATTCACTGGCTGCAAAAATCTTCTCCCCGGGCTCAGGATGGAGCATTTTACCTGCCATTCATTTTTATAATTATTACATTAATTCCTTTTGGTTTTTTCCTGCCGAAATCATTTGGCTACAGCTGGAAATTCAGGCACAGGAAATCATTTATGCTTCTGTCGGCTATAAGCCTCCTTGTCTTTTTACTGTTTTTTGCCTTTTCGGAGAGCTTTCTTCCCGACTCACTCTTACCAGCCATTCCTTTTGCCGCAGTCCTGATAGCATATCAGTTAAGCCAGCTGAATGGACGGCCTCTAAGTAAAATGAGGATGTATATAGGTGTGGGTGGAATTATTGCAATGGCTGTTTTTTTGCCAATGGTACTGTTTTACGCTTTGAACGAAGGTATGGGAGAAGGAACGGAGAGACTATATTATATTATTATGCTTGCGGTTCTTCCTGCAGGATCTTTAATTGCCTTACTGCTGTGGCAAATGAAAAGGACAGATGAAGGTATGATTGTATTAACCATAACTTATATGAGTCTGCAGCTGTTTCTGATACAGGCCGGAGTTCACTTTGGATTCCTGAGAGTGTACCTGTTGCAGGTAATCAGCTAATAAAAAGAGGGATTTTCATCCCTCTTTTTGTTTATGGAAGCGGCAGCGAAGGTAATTTATTTTCTTCCCCTCCTTTAACCACCGCTTTTCGTATGTGGTTTGAATGCCATAATGCTCCTCCAGCATAGGGCTTTCATACAAGTCCGTAGTATAAGCAAGTTCTGTTACAGGGAATTGCTGAAGCATTTCCATAGTAAAGTCAAAAAAAGGACGATCATCAGTTTTTAAATGAAAAATGCCACCGTCCACCAACATATTCCGGTATAATGAAAGGTAACGCGGATGGGTAAGCCTGCGTCTTTCGTCCCGGTCACGGGGCCTGGGGTCAGGAAAAGTGATCCATAGCTCACTTAATTCATTTTCTGCAATAAAATTTTCAATAGTCAGGATCTGAGCCCTGAGGAAAGCTACATTTTCTAAACCTTCCTCCTCTGCCGTTGTACTGCCGTACCAGATTCTGGATCCTTTAATATCAACACCTATATAATTCCTCTCGGGGAACCTTTGAGCTAATCCAATGGTATAATCACCTTTTCCGCAGGCAAGTTCTACAATTATGGGGTTTGAGTTCCGGAAGAACTCTGACCAATTTCCTTTAATGCTATCGTAAATCTCTTTACCTGGTTCTACTATATTATTACGCTCCGCGTTATCGGCAAATCTTTTGAGCTTATTCCTCACTATAAATCGTTTAATTCTGCTACCACAAAGGTAGATCCGGTTATTAAAATAAGATCCTCAGGGGCGGCAGCGTTTCGTGCCTCCAGAAGCGCCTGGTTCACGTCCTGTACAACAACTCCTTTTAATTCATGCTTACCGGCAAGTTTTTCAAGTGCTGAAGCAGGAAGAGCCCGTGGGATTTTAGCTTCGCAAAAATAGTAAAAAGCTTCTTTAGGAAGTAATGATAATACAGTATTTACATCCTTATCGTTAACCGTTCCTATCAGGATATACAATTTCTGATATTTGGTTTTGCTTAATTGTATCAGGAGTTCAGTAATACCGGCAGGATTATGGCTCACATCGCAGATTACGGCCGGGTTTTCACCAAGTTTTTGCCAGCGGCCTTTTAATCCGGTGGATGTAACTACCTTTTCAAGCCCTTCCCTGATGCTTTCTTTTGTAACTTTCCTGAATCCCCGCTGGCTGAGTACTTCAATACCTGCAATAATACCGGGAATGTTCTTCAGGAAATAGAATGCTTTAATTTCCGGATGGATGTCTCCCATCCAGTGTTTACCGTTCTTATTAAGCTGTATAGAACCATCGTCCTGTTGAGCCACTGCGTAAAGATCCGAAGCAAAAATAAGGGGTGCTTCAAGCAGATTTGCTTTTTGCTCAAAAACAGAAGCAATTTCAGCCTGCCGCTCGCTTACCACAACCGGAATTCCCTTTTTAATAATTCCTGCTTTCTCTCCTGCAATTTCCGGTAAGGTGGAGCCCAATACGGCCATATGGTCATAACCAATATTAGTGATCAGGCTAACCTCCGGTGTAATAACATTGGTGCTGTCTAATCTGCCCCCCATGCCCACTTCTATAACAGCGATATCGACCTGCTCTTTCGAAAAAAAATCGAATGCAAGAGCAACGGTGAGCTCAAAAAAAGAGGGTTTTACATCTTCAATCAGGGCTTTGTTTTCAGCCACCCAGGTGGTAATAACTTCCTGCGAAATCTCCTGCCCGTTTATGCGGATGCGTTCTGTAAATTCTTTGAGGTGAGGTGAGGTGTATAAACCTGTTTTATATCCTGCAGCCTGTAAAATGGAGGCAATAGCGTGTGAAGAGCTTCCTTTTCCATTTGTGCCTGCAATGTGTACTGCAGGAAAATTCTTCTGAGGGTTACCTAAAGCTTCGCATAACCGGAGCGTATTGGTCAAATCGACTTTAAAAGCAGCCTGACCAATCCGCTGGTACATAGGCAGCATTGCATAAAGGTACTCCAGGGTTTGCTGGTAATTCATCCCGGAAAATATTATCTGGCTTTAATAACAAATGTAACTGTTCCTGTAGTAACAGGTGCCGGAATGGCATTGTCGCTGGTGGGGCTAAAGGTAGTCCTCAAAAGCTGTTCCTTGTAAAACTGGGTAACTTTAGGGCTTACAGTGGTTTCAACCGTACTGGCTTCCACAACATAACCATCACTGTCAATTTTAAATCTGAATACAATTTTACCGTTTTCAGCTGACTGATCTCTTTTATTGGGAGCCTCATCCCAGCGCCATCCTGCAATGCTTAAAAAAGCACCACCCTGGCCACCACCCTGTTCTCCATAAAGAGCTCTTGAATCTAATGATCCTTCCTTGCTGCCCTGGTCACCCACAGCACCTTCACGGTCGCCCTGATTTGCATTGGAAGATTTTGAACCTTTAATATCGGAAGGAAAAAGGGCCGGTTTAGCAGCTTCTTTAGGTTCTTCTTTTTTAGTTTCCTTTACAGGTTCAGTTTTAGCCACCGGCTTAGGTTCTTCTTTTTTAGGTTCTGGTTTAGGTTTAGGTTCTGGCTTTTTTACCTCCTCTTTGGTTACAGGGCTGGGAGCCGGCTGGGTAACTACCTCATCAGCGGTTTTAGTTTCAGCAACAGGAGTTGCCGGCCGGGTTTCAGCCACAGGCTGTGCAACCGGCTCTTCAGGAACAGGTTCGCTTTTAACTTCCTGCTGCTGGCTTTCAATGTCGTCCGTTTCGCTTTGGTTGGCCGGAGTAACCGGCTGCTCTGTACCTGAACCGGCCTTATCAAGGCCAAAATTCAGCTCAATGCCATAATCAGGCAGCGGAGGGTCAGGAGCTCTCCATGCCAGGATAAAGAAAAAAGCAAGTAAAACCAGGGCATGTATCCCAACTGATACTGCCAAACCTACTTTTTTATTTTTTTCTTCCTGCTCTGCCATTTTTAAAACAATTAGATTTTTTCCTGCTATTGGTCAGCTGGCTTTGTAGCTATTGAAACTTTCGCATTTAAAGAAGTGGCAATACCTGCAGCCTCTACAAAATGCTCTGTCGGTACGCTTTTATCCACATGCAATACTACAACACCTTCTCCTTTTTCACCATTCTGCAATTCCCTCTTTAAAACAGATTCAAGTGCATTACGGTTCACTTCCTGATTATTAACCATGTACTGCAGGTCCTTTGTAATAGTAACACTTACCTTTTGCATTACAATCTCGGACTTTTTACTCGAAGGTAAATTTACATTAAGACCCGATGGAGTAATAAAAGAAGAGGTAAGCATGAAAAAAATCAGCAGGAGGAAAATAATATCCGTCATTGACGACATGCTGAATGACGCATCTGCTTTATGTTTTGATCCTAATGCCATATCAGTTTGGTTCCTGTAAAAGATCTATAAAGTCAATTGAATTGTATTCCATTTTATGAATAACCTTCTGTACCTGGGTAACAAGGTAGTTATACATCAGGTAAGCAAGGATACCTACAAACAAACCTGCAGCGGTGGTTATCATTGCTTCATAAATACCTGCCGACAACAGTTTCGGACTTACCGAACCTTCCTCCTGGGCAATTGAAATAAAGGCTTTGATCATACCCGTTACAGTTCCGAGGAAACCAATCATTGGAGCGGCACCGGAAATAGTGGCCATCAGGGAAAGGTTCTTTTCCAGTTTATAAATTTCAATTTTCCCTACATTCTCTATGGAAACTTCAATGTTCTTCAAAGGGCTTCCTATTCTTGATATCCCTTTCTCTATCATTTTAGCTACCGGGGTATCTGTTTGAGAACATAAAAGACGGGCTCCGCTAATGTCTCCGTTAAGCACCAGGGTCTTGATTTTATCTATAAACTGGTTAGGAGTTTTTGCAGCCCTTTTAATGGTCATCAGACGCTCTACAAAAATATACACTGCCACGAGCGAAAGTAAAAAAATGGGAATCATTGCCCATCCGCCATTCATTAAGAGGTCCAGAACCGAAACTGAATCCTGGCCTCCCTCCATGGCCACTGTGGTGTCGGACGGGGAATAAGTTGTAATTTGTAATAAATTCATATTAATATTTAACAATCCAAACATTTTCTCCAAATTTAGATCTCATACTGTCTAATTCAGTATTAAGCTCCTCTACGCTTTCTGCATCTTTAACGCTCAACCTGTAGAACTTTCGTGTACCGGAAGGCTCAATTATTTTTGAGGAAATTCCTTCTTTGGCAAGTTTTTGCCCATAATCCCTGGCAAGGTCGCTGTCAATAAAGCTGCCTACGATCAGGTAATATTTTCCGGTTCTTGAAGAAATACTTGAAACACTTCCTTCAGTAACCTCAGGCTCAGCCGGTACCCAGTTATCTTCAAAAGGCTCTTCTTCCACAGGCTCCGGTTCCTCCATAAAGGCAGGGCTGGCATCCTGTACCGGATTCTGAGCAATTGTTTCTGTATTGCCTGCATCATCGAACAGCAGGAAATAAACAAAAATACCTGCAAGGCATAAAATCAATCCAAGCCCTGCCCATAAAATCCAGCCTGACCTGTTTTGCGGTTGTTCCGGTTCTTCTGAAGGAGCTGAATGAAAAGAAATATTATCATCCGGAATTAAAGGTTGCTCCCGCTCAATAGGACTGTATTCAGCTTCGGGCAACCCGTAGTCATTATCAGTATTTTCGTAAGTAGAGTGAAGAGCACCTTCGCCCTGGATTTTGTTTTGATCGTCTTTATCAATCATCTTATTCTGATTAAATAGATTTTACGGGATTTGCATTCTTATAAGAAATGTAAAGCTAATTTTTTTTTCACCAGCCGCAAAGCTCTTTTAAAGCCATTCCTTACTTCTCCATTTAATAAAGGCGATCTGTCTGAGGTGTTTCATGTAATATTTAAGATAATAATACATAAATCCTTCCGGTATTTATTAAACAGGAGTAAATACAATCCTTATTTTCAGAAAGCATAACTACCGCCCAGGGTTACCACCAGTCTGCGGGACGGGTAGTTATAAAAACGTTCAAACTCTTGTGAGAGAAGGTTGTCAAACCTTAAATATGCGCTGGCCTGGCGGGAGAACAGGTATTCTGCTCCCAGACCGAGATCCACTACAGGATCAAGCTTTATTTCTCCGGCCAGTGTTCCGGGTTCTCTTGCCACAATACCACCTAAAACATGAGCATCGGCAGTAAAGAGGATTTTATCATATAAATTGTAATTCCCGGACCATTCCACTTTATAAGAGGGTTTATGCCATGCCACAGGCACCTCTTCCGTATCATATCCAAAATAATCTGCCCTTAAAGAGGTCTGGAATCTGTCTGTGCTGTGGAAGCTGATTCCAGCGAAAATATTTACAATAGCAGAATTTCCCTGATCATATAATACATCGAAACGGGTACTATCCAGGTTATTATTAACGAAATAGTACATATTCTGATAGTTAGCCACTGAAAAGCCTGCATTGAATCCAAACCCTCCGGCAATACGCCCTTTTATTTCTCCATAAAAGTCCACCATTTTATTGCTGTGCAGTAATGGGGTGGAATTATTGATAAACGGGTTTTCTGTGATAAGACTCCTGTATGTAACTGGATTCATATTTCCTTCGACCCCGACAGATATATCTATACTTTCAGCCGGGCTGAGGCTTACCTCTGCTTTCGGGTAAAAATGCATACGCCCTGCATTGGAAGCCGTATCATTTTCGTATGCAATATTAAAACCTGCTATTATTTTTACCGGCTCATATGCAAAGCGAAATGCCGGCCCGAGTCTGAACAGCGATCTTCCTGTGCTGTTAAGGTCCTCATAGCGGCTGAGCAGTAAATCAGATTTTATTCTTACGCCTAATTCATCACTTAGTTCATACCTGAGGTTACCTGCTACCCGTGCATTATTTTCTGTAACCTCTGTATGGCTTCCTGTATGGTCAAAAGCTGCAGTCGCGCCAATCCCTAATTTATCTGACTCAGAATTGTTAACACCAAGCTTCAGTCCATACATTCTGAAAACCTGTTTTATATCTTCTTTTTCAGGCCGTACCTCTGCAGGATTATAGCCATAAAAATTAAACCTGTCCCGCTGTGCATAAACATTACCATCTATAGTGGCGCCTTTTCCAAAGTAACTTCCCTTACCCTCAATCTTATTAGTACTGTACCCGCTGTTGCCTTTATCTACAGGGCCCCTTGCAGCTCCTCTGTGGTTTACATGCAGGCTCAAAAGGTGAGATGCTTCCCGTTTGCTGGTAATCCACCCGTCGAGGTAACTGCTGAAGTAATTTCCTAAACCTGCCTTTATGTATTTGTTGTAGTATTCTGCCGGAGGATCTGTTTTAATAGTTAAAACCCTTACTGTAGGGTCGATTGGTTTTAACTGCAGGCTATATTCCGAGAAATTATAATTTACATTTTCCTTAATCGGGCTAACCTCCTGGGGTGGTACCTTCTGGTAATTCCTGTTGGCGGGCGGGAGCTCATTCTCCCTTTCCTTTACAATTACCACCTGCTCATTTCCTATATCGGCATCAGATTCATTCTGCCAGGGTTGCTGTTGCGCTAAGGCAGGGAAAGCTGAAATAGACAATACAAAAGTAAGGTTCCTTATAATTTTCATGTAATGAGGATGTAGGCTTTTTGGTTTGAACCGGTTTATTGCTGAAGGGATGAGAGAGTATCAGCCGTGTTTTTGCTTTCTGAGGCTTCCTGCTTTTCAATAACAGCAAGCTTTGCTTTGGCTTCTGCAACAATCTGTGGTTCTTTAGAATTCTGGATAATGGATTTTAAGGTTTCTTTTGCCTGAAAGATCTCACCCATTTTTCTGTAATTTTCAGCAATTAAAATAAACGATTTACCTAACCAGAACTTGAACATTGAATAGTTGGTATTGAAATCGAATAATGTCTCTACTGATTCCTTATACTTTTGCTGGTTATGCTGCACCAGGGCAATCATGTATTTTGCTTCCGCTCCGTTTTCATCTTTAGCAGCATTAACAGTTTGTGTAAAGTTCTTCATGGCCTCCTGGTAATTTCCTTTTTCAAATGCTGCTTTTCCTTTAAAAAGAAGTGCCTTATTTGCTGTGTTAGCTGAAGAGCCTCCTCTGTCAATTATCTGGTTTGCATAATAAGCAGTGGAGTCATACTGGTTGCGCATATAAAAGGTTTCCATCAGCCCGGTCCATGCATCTGACTGCTGGCGGTTATTTGTTGCTGTTCCGGCTAATCTCCTGTAAAGAGAAATAGCCTCAGCATAATTTTTGTTCTTATACTGAAGCTCTGCTGCCCTTTGTAAGGCTCTTTGTTTAAGAGCTCCCTTGTCATTATTGGCAAGCTCTAAATAGTACTGCAAAGCTTCATCTGATCTGTCAAGGCGGTAAAACGATTCGGCAAGGTAAAACTTAGCTTCTCCTGTATTACTGCTTTCGGGATAATTCCTGATATAATTCCTGAGACTTTCAATTGCTTTTTGGTATTGCTGTGAAAAGTAAACAGTTTTAACAGTTTCAAATTCCACATTTTCAAGAGACTTATCTGAAGGATTTGCCTGTTTGTAACGGGCAAGGTACTGATCGAATTCCTCTGTTTTTCCCTGTAATGCCAACACTTCCTGTAAACCAATAAGTGCGCTGTTTGCAGTCTGGTGAGCAGGGTAATCGCTTAACAGTTGCTTGTAATTCTGTGCCGCTTTGTCGTACTGCTTCTGGTTAAACCATGCCATTGCTTTGCTTCGCAGGGCATATGGAACAAAAGGACTGTTTGGTATTGATTGCTGTAATTTATTAAAACCACTGATTGCTTCCGCATACTGTCCGCTTTCCATTTGCAACTGAGCTTTATTGAATAAGGCATCGTCGTAATACGGTGAACGGCTGAATTTATTTAAAACCGTATTCCACGCTTCAAGTGCCTGCTGGTTTCTGTCGGTAATGCTGTAAACAAGCCCTAACTGGAAGTGAGCATAATCCTGCTCAGGATTATTTTCAGTGATGGCCTGTCCGTAATAAGAAACAGCGTTTGAATAAATCTTATTCGCATAGTAAGTATCTGCAAGGCGAAGCACTGCATCATTATAAAATTTCTCCTTCTTACCTCCGCGCTCCACATACTCTTTAAAGTGAGTCAGTGCCTTATCATATTGCTGAGTATTATAATAAGCGTAACCTATTCCGTAGCGGCTGTTCATATGAAATTCAGAATCCTGACGGGCAGTACGAAAAACTGCCGCATAGGAATTAATAGCCTCATTCCATTTTTTACCAATTGAAAAGGCCTCTCCGCTCCAGTAATGTGCTTTTGTAACTAAATCTTTGTTCTCAGGATATTCCAGTGATTTTTTGAACATCTGCACAGCCTGATAAAACTTACTGTCGTTAAAAAGCTCTGTACCTTTAAGGAAGGTAACCTCCTGATAAGCTTTTCTGATGGCCGGACTTTTTGAATCCATCTGTTCAATATAAGCAATTGCCTGGCCATAGTCATTCGTATTCAGCAACGATTTACTTAACAGCTCATTTGCTTCCCTTTTGTATTTAGAGGAAGTGTACTCTCTGCTGAAATTTTTTAACTGTTCAGCTGCTTCCTGGTGGTTTCCAAGATCGAAATTCAGTTTTGCCAGCATAAAATTGCTTTCTTCTGCAATAGTCTTATTCTGCGACATTTCAGCAGAACGCTTAAATGCAGTTTGTGCAAACGGCTTATTATCTTCCTGAACATATAAAACGCCAAGGTAATAAGAAGCATGCTGCCCAAGTGAATCCTGATTGTTTGCTACGCTTTTGAAGTTTTCAATGGCTTTGCTGTTTTTACCGCTTTTATATTGTGAGAAGGCCATTCTGTACTGAACAGGAATCTCCGGCTTCCGGTTTTGGGCATATGCCTCAAAAAGTTCAGCTGCTTTTGCATACTGGCCTTTTTTGTAATAGGCTTCCGCAGTTAATAACTCCAGTTCATTCCGGTTGCGGGTGTTCCTGCCGGATGTTTTTTCTTCTGCATAGCTGATCAGCTTATCATACTGCCCCTGGCGATAGTAAATATTTGCAATCATGCCGGGAACTATGTCCCTGTATGCTTCATTTTTTTCAGCACGCTGCAAATCATAAATGGCCTGGTCATATTCGTTACGGGTAAAATAAATATAACCGGCATAATAGCTGGAAGCGTAGGTGTATCGGTTATCTGTACGTTTCAGTTTATTGAAGCGTTCCAGAGCTTTGTCGAATTGCTTATTGCTGAAGTAGGTATATCCAAGATCAAAATCCACCTCTTCGCGCTGGAGCTGTGTAAGCTGGCTGGTATTTACTTTTTCAAAAAAAGTTGCGGCCTTATTGTACTTTTTATCATTGTAGTAAAAACGACCCAGTTCATAATAGGCTAACAAAGCCTTAGGGTGGCTTTCATGCTGCCGGATAAAATTTTCCGTCAGGCTTTCCGCATCGTCGTTGTACAGGTTCAAAGCACAAATGGCTACATAATATTCAGCCTCTGTGGATTTGATATCCTTGCCCGGTGCCTCCACCAGATAATTTTCAAAAGTATGCCTTGCGGCTCCCCACTGCTCTTTGTGTAGCAAAGCAAGCCCTTTTTCATACAGCATTTCATCCGTTCCATGTATAGCAGGATGCTGCCCGAACACAGAAGTGGAAAACCACAGAAAAAGCACACATGCCAGCAAATTTTTATTCATATATAATTTATACAATTTTGTCTCCTGTTTAAACCCGCGCCGGATATAGTATTGAAAATCCGCATTTGGTGCAAATTTTACATTTTAATTCGATTAAGCAAGGCTTTTTCTTCAATAATTAAAAATATCTTACCTTGGCAAAGTTAAAGTTCTTATCAAAGTGCAATTTTGTAACCACCTGATTTTAAGTTAGTTAGAATATTCGTCTTAAAGGAAAGACTGAGCTGAAAACTTACGTAAAAATTAAAAACCACCTAACTAAACCACGGCCCTGTAGTTCTGTAACGTACAGTCTTCTACTGTGTTGTAAGCTGTTTGCTTTTTCGGTAAGTTTAAAAGAATTTTTACCGGCTGTAGCCGGGCAGGTTAAATTTTCAATCAGAAAAGCTGATTTATTTGATCATCAAACAGAAAAATTACATAAATTTCAATCGCAAATCAGTGGCAGAACATCCGACACACTCAAAAGGCAGAAAATAGAATAATTCTTATTCTTTCGATAATGATTTACTAAACTTGAATATAGAAGTTAACAGGGAATGGATTTAGTATAGTCAACTTCTGGCTGCACACCATTTTTTTTATGCAAAGATTGAGTAACAGATAATATGGGGAAATACATTTACAACTCCAGCCTTCCGTTTGTAAAAAACAATTACAATGGGAACCGTACCGTAAAAGACAGGTTCACAAATTATCCTTTTGTGGACCCGGATCCGTCGTTCAAAAAGGTTCTTCAATGGAAGCTGGGCAACAATCCACAAAAAGCACAAAAAAAGTCCGATAGTTTTAAGCTGGATGTAGAGTTCATGCCTTCCTTACCATCCGGCAGTGATAATTATATGATCTGGCTTGGCCACGCATCCTTTTTGATTAGTTATGAAGGTGTTAAAATTATTACCGACCCTATTTTCGGAAGTCTCCCGCTTATAAAAAGGCAGGCAGCTTTTCCGCTTCCGGTCGAGGAATTAAAAGGGATTGACTACATTCTTATTTCCCATACTCACCGCGATCATTTTGATAAAAAATCCCTGAAAAAGCTTCTGGAACTTAACCCTAAAGCAGAAATTTTAGGACCTCTCCGGATGGAGGGCCTTGTAAGGGAATTCAATGAAGATGTAAAAGTCCAGGAAGCCGGCTGGTATCAGAAGTACGATACCAGGAAGGAAATTAAATTATCATTTCTGCCTGCTGTACACTGGCATCGCCGCAATCTTTTTGATTTTAACAAAATCCTGTGGGGAAGCTTTCTTATTTCGGGCGGCGCAAAAAAAATATATTTTGCAGGAGACTCCGGTTACGATCGTCATTTTCAGGAAATCCATGATGCCGTTGGCGAAATTGATTATTGCCTGATGCCGGTAGGTGCCTACAAGCCTATGGAAATAATGAAGGCTTCACATATGTCGCCGGAAGAAGCTGTAAAGGCCTTCCATATTCTGCAGGGTAAAAGTTTCATTCCAATGCATTATGGCACCTTCGACCTTTCTGATGAACCATTGGGAGAACCTGTGGAACGGCTGAGGCAACTGGATGAGAAAAAGGGAATTAAAGGAAAACTCCATATCGTAAAGCCAGGGGAAGTTTTTCCGTTGCAGTAAAACAGAAAAAGGACTTACATGAGAGCTGATACACCAGAGGCCGCTAAAGCAGCCCCTGGTTTTTTTGCTAAATATATTAGCAATAATAAGCTGTAGTTAAAGTAGTGCCTCCGGACTGTTTTTCCCTTTGCCCTTTTTTTTAATTTCGCAGGATTACTTCGGCTGCGAAGGCACCCGATCGCATTGCACCGTTGATAGAGCCGTTCAGCAAATGGTCTCCACACATATACAAGCCTTTCCTGATGCAAATACTGCTTTCGGCTATCTGGTGCTGAACATGCTGTTGCTCAGGAAGAGCATATCTTATTTTATAGGTTTTAATGTGATGCCAATCCTGCGCCTGCGGAAAGTAAGGACTTAATTCCCCTTTTACTTTTTGAATTGCTGCCTGGGTATTTTCTTCTGTTATTCCATTAATAGAAGCAGAAATTAAACTCTTTTTAGCAGGTGCGTAAGCTTTACTGGTTTCACTTAATACAGCGAGATTATTTACGTAACTGCCTTTGTTACTATTCAATACTAAAAAATTTCCCCGTACAGGAGGTTTATCAGCCCAAAAGTACATATTGGTGGTTCCATGGCAGGAATACTTTACCTCCGGCAAATAATCCTTCAGTAAACCACAACTCTCGGTAGCTACCAGTATATGTTTAGCCTGCAGCTGATCTCCGTTAGCAAGTATAACTGAATTCTCTTTAATTTCCTTTACCCTGTTATTATAGCGGATGGTGCCTTTTTTTAACTGATCGGCCAGCTGCAATGGAATCTCCCGCATGCCCAGTTCAGGAACCGCGGCATAACCTTCGGTAAACATTTTAAAAACGAAATGGAACATTCTGGAAGAGGTGTTCAGCTCATTCTCAAGAAATATTCCTCCGAGAAAGGGCTGAAAAAAATTTTCAATCATTTTCTGGCTAAACCCGTATTCACGGGTAAGGGCCTCCATGGTTGTTTTTTCCTTTTCCTTAAATATCCCGACTATTTTTTTTTCCTTCAGTTTATTTTGAAGCAGGAGAAGTTTAAGCTTATCATTCAGAGAGCCTACAGGAGAAAATAAGGTCGGTAAAAGTAAAGAAGAGCAGCGGAAAGGATCCGCCACCTTAAATTTCTTTCCATCCCTGAGCATAAGAGCACCCGGTATAAAGCGCTGCAGGCGAAGTTTTTTATAATCCAGGTATTTTTTAGTTTCAGGGTACTCTGTCAGGAGCACCTGGAAACCTTTATCCAGAATAAACCCATCAACTTCTTCAGAGCTTATGCGTCCCCCGGGGACTTCGGTTGCTTCCAGTACCATTACTTTTTTTCCGGCTTTCTGCAGCTCCAGGGCAGCTGTCAGCCCTGAAATTCCGGCTCCTATAATTATTACATCAGTTGGCATAGTTTAATAAGGTTTGTTCCGGGAAAAAGTTTGGGCAGATGCTTACAACTGACGGATTTCGTAATCAGAAACAGTTATTTTCCTGTCTTTATATAAAATACCGATGGCCCTTTTATAGCTTTTCTTGCTCATATTTAAACCTGTATATATATCATCTGCATGGCTTTTATCGCCTAAAGCTAATACACCACCGTTTTCCTGCAGTTTCTCCCATACCCTTTCCACATCTGTCTGCATTCCCTCTTTTCCGAATGGTTTCAGGTTTACGTCCAGCTTTCCATCTTCCCGAACCTTCCTTATATAGCCCTTCCTGCTTTCTCCTGCTGTCAGATCTTCAAAAACCTCATCCTGGTAAAGCAAGCCACTATATTTAGAGTCCACAATTACCTGATAACCTAACGGACTTTTGTGGTATACCAAAAGTTCCACTTCCTGCCCCGGCTTAAGCTCTTCAGGAGCCGGTTTAAGAAATGCGCCTAACTTACCTACCCCAATCAGTCTGTTTGTTTTATAATCGAGTGCAATTCTTACCACTACTTTTTCGCCTGGTTTTACAGGCCTTACCTGCTCGTTCTTTGGCAACAGAAGGTCCTTTTCCAATCCCCAGTTAAGAAATGCCCCAAAAGGAGCAACCTCCTTTACTTCCAGGGCCGCAAATTCACCTGAAATTGCGGCTGGTTTCATGGTTGTGGCAATAGGCCGGTCTTCAGAATCTGTATACACAAACACTTCAATTTCCTGCCCCGGCTCAGCACCGGCAGGCAGCCATTTACCGGGTATCAAAATTTCTTCTTCCCCGGATTTTAAATAAGCTCCAAAATCCACCATTCTGCTTATTTCAAGAGTGTTGTATTCCCCGATTCTGATCATAATATAAATTTCTTTTTTCTTAATCCTGCAAATATCGAGATAAAGCCTGTAAATGTTAGCAGCCTTAAGGATAATTTATAACTTTATAAAAGTTTGTTTAAACTTTTCCTCCGGATGCAAAAAGTGCCGTTTTTTCTTTTTGCCTGCACCATTAAACAACACAAAGGCAGGGCTGTTATGCTGTTTACAGGCGCAGGCAGTATCAATTTTAATATACCTTTCTGTCCGAAGGAAAAATTTAAGGAAATAAAAGACTGAAATTTAAATTTTTTCCCATGCAACAAATAGCAGTTATTGGCTCCGGTACAATGGGCAACGGAATTGCGCATGTTTTTGCCCAATACGGCCACCATGTTTCTCTGATTGATATTAATTCCGGATCATTGGAAAAAGCCTTAAGTACCATCAGCAAAAACCTTGAACGCCAGCTCGCTAAAGGCCTTATCGACGAAAACACTAAAGCGCAGGCACTTGCTAATATTACAACATACACTAACATAGAAGAAGGGGTAAAAAACGCTGAGCTGGCAGTGGAAGCAGCTTCAGAAAATGTTGAGCTTAAGCTGAATATTTTCCGGCAGCTGGACCAGTTGTGCGGGCAGGATACCATTCTGGCCACCAATACTTCCTCCATTTCAATTACCAGGATTGCTGCTGTTACCAGCCGTCCTCAAAAAGTAATAGGAATGCATTTTATGAACCCTGTGCCGGTAATGAAATTAGTGGAGGTCATCAGAGGTTATTCCACTTCGGATGAAGTAACAGAAAAAATAATGAGCCTTGCCGGGAAACTTGATAAAGAACCTGTGGAGGTAAATGACTACCCGGGCTTTTCAGCTAACCGTATCCTGATGCCTATGATCAACGAAGCTGTCTATTGTATATTTGAAGGCGTTGCCGGAGTGGAAGAAACAGATACCGTTATGAAGCTGGGCATGGCCCACCCTATGGGGCCCCTGCAGCTGGCAGATTTTATCGGGCTTGATGTTTGCCTTTCAATTTTAAGGGTTTTACAGGAAGGCTTTGGTAATCCGAAATATGCTCCCTGCCCGCTGCTGATCAATATGGTTACTGCCGGCCACCTGGGGGTAAAATCCGGTAAAGGATTTTACGATTACAGTCACGGAGGCAAAGAGCTGATTGTAGCAGAAACCTTCAGAAAGTAAAGAAGTATGCCTGTTGCCTGATTTTATTGACCATGGCCGGGAATCTTACAGGCTCCCGGCTATTGCTGTACCGGTAAGCCAGCCGGTAGTCCAGGCATTCTGGAAATTAAAACCTCCTGTAATTCCGTCAACATTAAGCAGTTCACCGGCAAAATAAAGTCCGGGACGGATACGGCTTTCAAGTTCCGGAAGTTTTAACTCCTGCAGGGGAATGCCACCGCAGGTAACAAATTCTTCCTTAAATGTGGTTTTACCTTTTACTTCATGCCGGTCCCTGAACAAGCCTTCTATCAGCTTGTTAAGATTTTTTTTACTTAGCTCAGCCCATCGCTGCCCTTCGGGTATTTCTGCTTTTAAGCACAAATAATGCCATAGCCTTTGTGGAATTTCATACAAAGGGTATCCATGCAATTGCCTTTTAGGGTGAGTCAGCTGGTAGGAGAGCAAATGCTGCCGCAGCACTTCTTCCTGCGGCTCCTGCACCCAGCGGATTTGTATGGTAAACTGATAATCCTGACTGTGGACCCAGTCCGCGCCAAAAGCAGATAATTTTAAAACTGCCGGACCGCTGAATCCCCAGTGGGTAATTAAAACCGGGCCTTCATACTGTAGTTTTGTGCCCTCAATCTTTACCAGCCCCTGCGGTACACTAATTCCTGCCAGCTGCCGGATGGAATTTTCAGGGCTGTTAAAAGTAAAAAGTGACGGCACAGGCGGAATGATTGAATGCCCTGTATCCTGCAGCCAGTGGTAAGCCTCCGCTTTTGCATAGCCTCCCGTAGCCAGGAGCACCCGTTCAGCATGTATTACTTCCCCTTTTAAAGAACGGAGAAGGAACCCTCTCCCGGTATTTTCCAGCTTGCTGACCCCAAAATTGGTAACAAGCTGCACATTCAGGCGCCGGGCTTCTTCTAAAAAGCAATCGATAATTGTTTGGGAGGAGTTGCTGACCGGAAACATCCGTCCATCCCCTTCCACTTTAAGCTCAATACCTCTTTCTTTAAACCAGGCAATGGTGTCTTCAACTTTGAAAGCACCAAAAAGCTTTTTCAGGCTGTTACCACCTCTGGGGTAATTACGGATCAGCCCGGAGGTGTGTAAGCAGTCATGGGTAACATTGCACCGGCCTCCCCCGCTGACTTTTACTTTACTGAGGAACTTTCCTGTTTTTTCAAGAATCACAATACGGGAACCGGGCCTGCATTCTGCTGCACGTAAAGCAGCAAAAAAACCGGCTGCCCCTCCTCCTGCTATGGCTATATCGAAGCTTTTCAAGGTATTTATGCTGCTGTAAGTTTAGTTATTCTTAATTTTGCAGCACAAAAATACACGCTTTAGCGCTGGAAACTAAACGTATGGCATTAAAAAAGGGTAAGAACCGTTATTCGGGTATAATATATTTAATACTTTCAGTATTCATTATTCTGGTAATCCTTGTTATACTTTATAATTTGTATTACCACCTTAACCCTAATCCCGAAAGTAAAAGGCCGGAAGCCGTTGCAAAAAACAGAGCAGATGCACTTAAGCAACTGGAAAACCTGCGTAAGCGAAAAGACTTTGCATGGCCACTTGCTTCCGGAGCCTTTGAGGAGTTAATTTTAACTGAACACTCAGCTTACAGTCTCGGCTACAGCGAAGATCATGAGCAGGCAGCATGGGTAGCTTACCTCATTACCCGGGAACATACCAGGAACCAGCACGAAAGAAGAAACAATTTCAGAGCAGATCCTTCCATTGCTACCGGCTCTGCCTCCCCTGCTGATTATTCCGGCAGTGGTTATGACCGTGGTCACCTGGCCCCGGCAGCTGATTTCGATTTCAGCAGAAAAGCCCTGAGCGAGACTTTTTACATGTCCAACATAAGTCCTCAGAAACCTGAGCTCAACCGCGGGAAATGGAAGGAGCTGGAAGACCAGGTAAGAAGCTGGGCTACGGAATATGACAGCCTTTGGGTCGTAACCGGACCTGTACTGGAAAAAGGATTGAAAAAAATCGGAACAAACAGGGTGAGCGTTCCAAAATATTTTTATAAAATTATACTGGATCCCGGGCGCCCTGCCGTTAAAATGATAGGGTTTATCATGCCCAACAGCAAAAACACCAAATCTCTGGAATATTATGCAGTACCGGTTGATAGTATTGAAATTTTAAGCCGGCTGGATTTTTTTCCACAATTGCCCGACCTTCTGGAAGATTCCCTGGAAAAAAGCGTTGATACAGAAGCCTGGTTTACCACTGAAAAGAAATGAAAAAGTTTGTTATAAGATTTTTATTAATCAGTACTTTCTGTCTCTGTCTGGCGCATGTTGGCATCGGGCAAACAGCTGCAGGCAAAACAGGTTCGGATCCACGTGAACTTTTAATAAAAGCCAAAGAACAAATGGCTGCAGAAAATTATACAGCAGCCAACAGGAGCTTCCGGGAAATGCTGGATTCAAAAGCGGTATTGCCAACAGAGATGTGTTATTTCTTTGCCAACACCTTATATCACTTAAAACAATTTGATAACAGCCTCCGCTTCGTGGAAAAATATGAGAGCCTGGCGGGTGCAGGTGGTGAGTATTATCACGAAAACCTTGAGTTAAAAAAACTCCTGAAAAAGGAAATGGAGCTGGCAGGGAAATGTAATTATTGCGACAGCCAGGGATATGTTTTAACTGAATGCCATTATTGCGGAGGTGCAGGCAGTACTGAACAAACCTGTATAAAGTGCCTTGGGCATAAGGAAATAAAATGTAAAACCTGCAGTGGAGAGGGAGTGGTAATTTTAAAAAACCATTTCGGCCAAAGAAATTATAACACCTGCCAGATATGCGAAGGCAGTGGAATTCAGGATTGTTCCTTTTGCAATGGCGAAGGTCTGATACACCGGAATTGCCAGTCCTGCATTGGAAGCGGCAGGATCCGCACTGACCAACTGTGTTCTCATCCTCAGGCAAGGCTTGAAAATTAAAAGGCAAACAATACGGGAGCATAATTAACGGCGGATTGCTGTTATAACAAATCAGGAATAATTCTTCTACTGAAAACAGCATTGGCAGAAAGCTACAGGCAAAGCTTTAAGCAAGGTTCAGATATGGCCATTTTAGAATATTTTTTAAGCTGTTGAGAAATATGGAATACAAGCATGAAAAAAACAGACTTAAAGGAATCTGCTTTATGCTAATATTTTTAGCATCCTGAGTTATGGCATTTATTTGCAGTATTTAGCCAGTGCTTCTGCAGCGCCGCTTGTGCCTAAACTTTTTGCCTGTCGCAGATCTTCACATGCTCCCTTATTATCTTCCTGCGAAATTTTAAGTGCTGCACGTGAAAGATACGCTTCACCCATATCTTTTTTCTCCCTTAAGGCAGCAGCATAAAAATCCATCGCCTTCTCCACTTTCCCCAGCTGATGGTTTGCTTTTGCATTTTTATACAGCACCAGCGGATTACCCTTTTCCGCCTCTGCAGCTAATCCATAATAATAAAGTGCATTATCAAAATTTTTCTGCTTATAATAAACATCACCTAAACTGAGCAGAAAGCGCACATTTTTTTCATCATATTTAAGTGCATTCTTCAAATCCTGAATTGCTGCTTCCGGATTATTTAATTCATCATAAGCCCTTCCCCTGTTATAAAGCACCTGCTCATTGCGGGGATCCACCTGCAACGTTTTTGAATAAGCTTCCACCGCCTCTTCATACCTTCCGGCTTTAAAATGCTCCTCACCTTCTCCTTTTTTATTTTCAGAACAGGCTCCGGTTGCTGCTGCCAGCAAAACAATTAATAAAGCCTTTCGTATAGAAATCATATATTTTTTTCCTTTAAAATTATCCAGGCAGAACAAATTCTGGTAAATCATCACTTCATCCACCTGAAGCTATACTTCAGGTAAACTGTTTAATTGCCTGATCCTCATACTTTTAATAAGTATCACTTAAAGCAGAACTATTGGTTTGTTTTCTTGTTTTCAGGCCGATTGAACGAAGTAATTTCACAACCGGCTTTGCCAATTACCATATTTGCTTCAATTTTCAGAGGAATCTTATGTGCATCATCCGACAGCCAGATGGTTATAGCATTTTTACCGGCAAACAGTTGATTGTCCGGCATTACCGGAATAAGCTTATAAGTTTTAATCCGGCCTAAATTGGTTTTCAGCACTTCTTTTCCGGCATAAAGGATTTTAAAATCATAAAAATCATCTTCAAAAATCCCATATAAAGATATGGTGTCACCTACCTTTTTGCTGTCATAATCCAGAGTCCGCAGGTAACTGTATCCGGAAACCAGGTCCCTTACAGGTTCAATAGTCTGAAATATCTCACTCTCCTTATATTTTCCTGTTTTCTGATCGATAACTTTCAGCTCCACCATCAGATTTTTCTGATCGAAGATGGTGGTTTCATTTTTTCTGTAGCTGTTTTCCTTGATAGTTCTGTAGCCCATATAAGGCATAAATGTGAGGGTATCCATATAAGTGCCCCATGTATCATCTACTTTAGCCACCCAGTCAACTGCTCCGCTGGTCTGGCCCTTAATTTCAATTTTATAACATGGATGGCCGTTGACTTTAAATAATTTCGGACTGGTGTTTATCTGTGCCTTTCCTACAGTAAAAAATCCAAAGGTAACTTTGTAATCAAGCGTTTCTCCGGCTCTTACAGGATTAGAATGAACGGCGGGGGAAGGAAAAGTTTGGGTATCCTGACCAAAGCCAGAATACCCGGATACTAATATTATTAGTATTAAAAGGGATTTCAGTTTCAAAGCAAATTTTTCTTTATTTGAAAATCTACGCCAATAACGAAAATTATCTTTGAAATAGTTTAATCATGCAAGAAAACTCTTTAAACCGCAACATTATTCTCTCTCAATGCATCATTTAAAGAAGTCTTCAAATCAGTACTTGCTTTCCGCTTTCCAATAATCAGGGCACAAGGCACCTGGAATTCACCTGCAGGAAACTTTTTGGTATAGCTGCCCGGGATAACCACTGAGCGCTCCGGTACATAACCCTTATATTCCACAGGCTCCGGACCAGTAACATCAATGATTTTTGAACTGGCAGTAAGGGTAACATTAGCTCCCAGAACAGCTTCTTTTCCAACCCTTACACCTTCCACCAGAATGCAGCGGCTTCCTATAAAGGCTCCATCCTCCACAATTACAGGAGCGGCCTGAATGGGTTCCAGCACTCCGCCTACTCCAACTCCACCACTCAGGTGTACGTTCCTGCCTATCTGCGCACAGCTCCCTACGGTTGCCCAGGTATCCACCATGGTTCCTTCGTCCACATATGCTCCTATGTTGGTATAGGATGGCATCAGGACCACACCTTTACTTATATAGGCACCATAGCGTGCAACAGCATGAGGAACAACCCTTATTCCCTTAGCGGCATAGCCGGTCTTAAGCTTCATTTTATCATGAAACTCGAATGGCCCTACTTCTATAACACTCATTTTCTGGATAGGAAAATAAAGGATTACAGCTTTTTTTAACCATTCATTCACCTTCCACCCGTCTCCGTCAGGCTCAGCCACACGCCGCTTTCCCTGGTCCAGGTCATCAATAATCGTTTTTATTGCGATCTGCGTATCTTTATCATTGAGAGCTTCCCGGTTTTCCCAGGCCTTTTCCACGATGTCCTTTAATTCCATGAAATTTAATTTATTTTGTTTAAATGAATAAGAAACGAAAAATAGTTATAGCCTCACTGCTGAAGCCGGTTGATGATCCGCGCATGTATGAAAAGATTGCGCTTTCAATGAGCCAAACAAATAAATATGACATTAATATCATAGGATTTGCCTCAAAAAATATCCCGCATCATCCCGATATCCGGTTTCATCCAATTTTCAGTTTTAAGCGGTTAAGCATCCGGAGGGTCCTTTCACCCCTGAAATACTGGCAAAAGATACTTCAACTAAAGCCTGAACTGATAATAGTTAACACCCATGATTTACTGATAGTTAGCTGTGTATACAAAACATTATTTGGCAGTAAAATCGTGTATGATGTACAGGAGAATTACATGGCAAATATTATTTGGTCAAGCAATCTCCCCAAACCCCTCCGAACCCTGCTGGCATTTACAGTAAGATTAAAAGAACATTTAGTAAAACGAATGATCATTCATTTTCTAGTAGCAGAACGATGTTATATGAATGAGTGTTCATTCATTTCAAATACTTCCACCATTCTTGAAAATAAAGCCCGCAGGAAGGATATGCTTTTAAAGCGGCAGAATGTTGACAGGCCGGCAGGCAAAGACCATGAAGAGCCGCTAAAGCTTATATATAGTGGCACCATTGCTGAAAGCTACGGGATCTTTGATTGCCTTCACCTGACCGATAATTTGATTTCCTCCGGCAAAAACCTCCACCTGACAATTATTGGCTATTGCCCCCGCAGGGATACCCTGGAAAAACTGGTGCTTCAGATAAAGAACAAGCCTTATATTACTCTGATCGGGGGCCACCACCCTGTTCCCCATCAGGAGATCCTGCGGGAGCTTCAGAAGGCTGATTTTGCCCTTATCAGCTATCGTTTAAACCCCAGTAATAAGAATTGCATGCCTACAAGGGTGTGGGAATGCCTTGCTTATAAAGTTCCCATGCTCATGAAGCAGGATCATCCATGGGTTCCTCTGCTTCATAAGTACAAAGCCGGTATAGCACTGGATTTCAGCCACCCACAAATTTCTGCTTTACCTGATCTGCCTGATAATACTTTTTATCCACAAGCTGTTCCGGACTCCTTTTACTGGGAATGGGAAGCAAAAAAGTTACTTAAAAGCATGGAATCTTTATTTTAGACACACCTAAACTTTTAACGATCCGTATTGTGGATAAGTTTGTTGATTTAGGCTTACCTAAATTTCTATTATAAGCCGCTGATTGAGGTGTCTTATAAAATATTTAGATTTATCTAAACTATTAATTATATTTGCTTAAACCTTATTTTTGTATGCTAAGCTTTGCTGAAGAAAACTATCTGAAGGCTATTTTTCACCTGTCAGAGAATGGAAAAAAAAGTGTCTCCACCAATGACCTTGCAGATGCAATGCAAACCAAGCCTGCCTCTGCAAGTGATATGATCCGGAAATTATCAGCCAAAGAGCTGCTGCAGCATGAAAAGTACAGAGGAGTCAGAATATCAGAAACAGGCAGGAAAGAGGCTCTGCGGGTGGTAAGAAAGCACCGCTTGTGGGAGGTTTTTCTGGTGGAGAAGCTTCACTTTAACTGGGACGAAGTGCATGAGGTTGCAGAGCAGTTAGAGCATATAAGGTCTCCCCTACTCGTGGAACGTCTGGACCATTTTCTTGGAAACCCTAAATACGACCCGCACGGGGACCCTATTCCTGATGCGAATGGAGAATATGCCCCTAAACCAAAGCTTCAGCTGAGCGACCTTTCTGTTGGCCGGAAAGCAACCATTGTTGCCGTAAAAGATACCGGCGCTCTATTTCTAAAGTACCTCGACAAAATCGGGGCTTATATTGGAGCCACAGTGGAATTGCTTGACAGGGTGGAATATGATGGTTCTGTCCAAATCAGGATTGATGGTAAAGATAATCTCTTTATTTCACGCGATGCAGCAGATAACCTGATGGTAACGGAATAAATCTCCATCCCCTTTCCTTCCTTCCGGAATCAAGATCATTGCCGGAGGCAGCAAGTGGAAAATCCTGATTCTGTCATCTAATTCTACCTTGCTATAAATATATTCTTTATCAGCAATTTATTTTATTTGTTGCTATAAAATTAATTATGTTAATCTGGTCCTCATACCAGTTCCTGCACTTTCCTAAACAGAATGCTAACATTTTTAGCAATACAACTATTGCCCTTCTCTGTGCATGGTCACTCTTCAGAAATGATGGCCATACCAAACCTGGCTTTGCCTCTCACTTCTCCAGTCAACCCCGGGAAATACTGTAAATTACATAAAGATGATTTCGTTGCAGACAATAACCTCCATTAGGGTAAAGGACAGGAAGTACCGGATTAGCTTTCGCGGAAAAGAGCAGCGGTAGCTTTTTCAGAATAGAGACCTACGGAAAACCCGATTTATTCTAAGGGCAGCAATTCAGATGCAGGCTACTTAATGCTTAATGTAATTTTGCTGACAGCCGCAGATAAAATTTTGAAACTGAAAAAGCTATGGCTAAATAATGGAAACCGGGTGCTGCTTCGGTACCGGCAGTAGCCTTATCAATGCCTGAAATTTCTTTTTAAATTTCAGGATTGTTTAAGATTCAGAAATTCGTGTGTATCTGGTAATTTTATTCCGGCATCAAATACAGCGCCTTATCTCCTGCCCAATTTATTTCAGGGAGGTAATAATAAGTTAAAAGCTCCTTTTCCGGCCATGGAGATTTTTATTTCTCACAAAATTACTGCTTAACATTATCAGCGTTATTGAAACAATTTTAATATTTATAAGGAAACCCCACGCTCTAACTATTATCCTAAACCAGCTTTATACTTTATTCTGAAATATAACGGTCTTTATAGGATTACTTTTGTGCGGGTAACCGGGGGGCTGTTTTCTTCAGGATATAATTATTTAATAAAAAAGCTTGAGGCACCACTAGTAACCTTTACCATACCTGTAGTACCTCTAATAAAAATAATATTCATAACACCATATTACAACTGCTTTTTTATTAGCACCTGAGAACCGCTTTTGCCGCTGCTGCAGGAACTTTTTCCTGTAAAGAAATGATTGCTGCCGGAAAACATTACCTTCCGGAATGGCTCTGTGGTTCCATCACAAAACCTATGGCAGGTGATTTGCTGATCTTTTTCTAAAAGCTTTTTATCTTTACCATCAGATTCCCTTTAAAGCAGGAGGTTCTGAAAAAAGACAGGCACTCCCCTTTCTACTTACTGACTTTAAAAGTAAATGGTGCAATGGCAGACCATATCCCGAATCCGCCATTAACATTAGAATAAGCTTTGGCAGGTTCAGCAAAGGGGTTTCCACTGGCCTCCCTGTTTGTTGCCAGGGTTTTATAATATAAATAAAAAGAGGCGGGTACATGAACAACCTTCAGCGACAATTCCACATCCTTTTCATATTCAGTATGATTCCTGCTAAAAGACTCCACAATTATTTTATGACTGGATAGCTTCCCGTCAATCTGCTCATCCTTTATAAGTAAACCACAGCTTGAGTAATAGCCGGTACACATTTCTTCTGCTAAAGGATCAGCACTTTCAATCTGCTGCGGGTGCTGATAAGGGGTCCATGTATATTTCGGTTCCTTGTTGGGCTCATCCGGATTGTAAGGTTGATATTCGTAGTATTTTCTGAAACCCGTTTCATATACAATAACCTGGTAATAATCTCCCGGACCCGGGGGATCTTCCAGGCTGAAAGAAATGCTTAACCTTTGCTGACCGTATTCCCCCACTCCCAAAGAATCCAGTACAATATTTTTAACCACGCTAATGGCGGGCACTTTTTCACTTGCTTCAACAGCAGGAAGTCCGGTTTTTTCGGCCCTGATTGTATAAATTTTCCCTGCTTCAGGCTTAATTCCTTCGAGTTTATAATAGCCGTTTTCCTGATGCGGGAGCTCCCCAAGCAGTTCCTCTCCCACGGAAACCGTAACTTTCGCATCTGTAATATTTTGGAGCGGGGCATTATCCAGCACGAACTGGCTTTTGCTCAGGTGCACCCCAAGACTGCTGTCAGGGTCAAGGAAACCATTGAGTACCAGCTTAGGTTCTTCAAAGGGAACATTAACGTCTATCGCTTTCTCGCAGCCAAAGGAAACGGAGGCTAAAATTCCGGCGAACAAAAAATACTTTTTCATATCAAAAGGTAAAATTATAACTGATGGAAGGAATCAACTGAAACACACTGTATTGCACAAACTGCTTTTTTCCGTTCCTGTCGTGTGCAATATCAATATAAAATGGGTTCAGCCGGTTATAAGCATTATAAATGCCATACACCCAGCGGCGCTCTCCCCATTTGGTCTTCTTAAACCGGCTGACAGCTATGTCAAGCCTGTGGTAATGAGGCATCCTGTGCCCGTTCCTGTCACTGAAATTGTTTACCACATTCCAGCTATCCATAAACCGTTGTGGATAATGCGGAACCAAAGGGTCCTCCGCCATTTTGTAAGTACCTGTCGGGAGGGTTAAAGCTACGCCGGTGCCATAAACCCAGGTACCTGAAAGCTCTGTCCGCTCATTCAGCCTGTGGGTTACCACCAGGCTTACATCATGGCGTCGGTCATATTTATAAGGAAAAACCTTTCCTTCATTTAATTCATTAAACTGCCGGTTTGCCCATGCCAGGGTATACCCTAACCAGCCTGTGGTTTTTCCGGTCTTCTTCTGCAGGAAAAATTCTGCCCCGTAGCTCCGGCCTTTTCCCATTGTAATTTTATTTTCCCAGTTGTTATCTTCATTAAAGAAAGAAGAGCCTTCTTTATATTCCAGCAGGTTGTCCATGGTTTTATAATAGCCTTCCACACTTACCTCATATTTGCTTTTTATGGTTTTGGCAAAGCCAAGAGCCACCTGGTGCGATTGCTGGGGCCTGATCCTTTCCGTAACAGGCACCCATAAATCCGTAGGCAATCCTATACCTGAATTTGTTAAGAGGTGGATATACTGAGTCATTCTGGCATAGGAAGCTTTAAAAGATAATGCAGGGCTGATCAGGTACCGGGAAGAAAGGCGGGGCTGTAACGAATTATAATGTTTTCCTCTTACAGCAAAACCGGAATAGTGCAGACCTGCATTAATTTTAAGCCTCTCGTTTACCTTATAATCGTCTTCCACATAAATGGCATGCTCCAGCGCATTGATAGGGTTTGCTCCAATGTTTAAACCAAAATCCTGTTCCTCCACAGCCAAAGCTCCGGGATTAAACCGGTGCTGTATAACATTTAACCCTGTTTTAATAAAATGATCCGGCCCCGGAAGGTAGTCGAAGTCCACTTTCAAAGCATAGTCCCTGATGCCGGAAAGATATTCCATATAAAATCTTTCTCTGCTGGTTTCTCCCTTTTTTGTGGCTATATTCTCCCAATCTTCATAAATATTAAACCGGAACCTGCTGTAAGTGAGCGTGGTATTGCTGAACAGCCTTTTATTGATCATGTGGTTCCACCGCAGGGCGGTTGTTATATTTCCCCAGTTAAGACCTGCCTTGCTTTTTTCTTCATAAAAGGTTTCATTTTCATGATAATCGTAAGTATAGCGGGAATAAAAACGGTCGTCGCCCATATAGGAACTCAGGTACAGCCGATCCTTATCTGAAAATTTGAAATTTATTTTCCCGTTCAGGTCGTAAAAATAATAACCTGCTGTTCCGTCTCCATCTGCAAAAGCCTTAATTAATGGTCTGGCGAGAATATCAAAATACGTTCTCCGGGCAGAAACAATAAAAGAGGATTTGTCTTTAATCACAGGCCCTTCCAGTGTCAGGCGGGAAGATATAAGACCAATCCCTCCTTCCCCGTGGAATTCCTTCATATTACCTTCCTTCATGCTAATATCGATTACCGAAGATAAGCGGCCTCCATAGCGGGCAGGAAAGCCACCTTTTATAAGCTCTACCTTATTAATGGCATCGGCATTAAAGACCGAAAAAAAGCCGAAAAGATGGGAGGCATTATAAACCGGCACACCATCCAGCAGGATCAGGTTCTGGTCAGGACCGCCACCTCTTACATATATTCCGCTACTCCCTTCCGTACCGCTCTGCACACCGGGCAAAAGCTGAATTACCTTCAGTACATCCACTTCCCCTAACAGGGCCGGCAGCGATTTAATCTGCGCCACCGGCAAATCTATCCTGCTCATCTGAGTATTTTCTTCAATTGGCTGCTCAGCAGTAATGGTTACCTCCTGAAGCTGACTTAGCGGATTAAGCTGGATATTGATTATGGTATCTCTGCTTAATGTAAAGGAAATCTGCTCACTTTTATATCCTACAAATGAATAACGCAGCTGAACACTATTGGTCCCCGGGCTTAAACTATAGAACCCAAATGTATTGGAAGAGCTACCTTCTTTTGTTGTAAGGTTATAAATATTTGCACCAATTAAACTTTCACCTGATTCACTGTCGGTAATATATCCACTAACGGAAAACCTTTGGGCCATTACCACAGAAGGAAGCAGCAAAAAAAACAGAAGAACTTTTTTCATAGCAGGAAAAAAAGAGATTTAGCCATATAACAAAATATTAAAAAGCTTAAAAGTTATATTTATTGCCTGAAACTAATTATAATTTTTGTGCCTGAAGGAACTTTATGATTATTATTTCATATTTGCTATGTGAGCGCATGAATTATACTCAATCAAACATGAAAAAAAACGGCTTATTTTCCCTGCTTATCATTGCTGCCATAAGCTTAAGTGCATGTGCCGGATCCGGAAAAGCACAACAAAGTTCAGTTTCACTTCCTGAGCCTCCTGAACAGGAGCTTGCCTCTGCATCAAGGGTGCAGGAGCCTTCCACAATGACTCCGGCAATGGAGGATATAAAAACAAAGGAGGAGATCCGCTGGCTGAACCTTGAGGAAGCTTATGCACTGAACCGGAAGGAACCACGCAAAATTTTTGTGGATGTTTATACCGACTGGTGTGGCTGGTGCAAGAAAATGGATAAAGAAACTTTTGCCAATGCAGAAGTGGCAAAATATGTAAACGAGCATTACTATGCTGTAAAGCTTGATGCTGAAAGTACCCGCGAGTTTGAAATGGCCGGCCAGGTGATGACTGAACGTGTGGTTGCCCGGCAAATGGGAGTAAGTAGTTTTCCTACCATAGTATTTATCCACGAAGATTTTACCAGTATTCAGCCTGTACCCGGCTACAGGGCGGCTAAGGATTTTAAAGAAATCCTTGCTAAATTTAAAGCCATAGACCTTAACCAAAAACAATAAAAGCATTGAAGGGAGCAGCACATCTGCAGAACGACGACACCATAGTAGCGCTGGCCACCCCACAGGGGGCCGGCGCTATTGCTGTTATACGTTTATCAGGAAAGGAAGCCATTAGCCTGGCGAATTCTGTTTTCAAAGGTAAAGACCTTGAACGGCAGGATTCCCATACTGTTCATTTCGGCACAATACGTACCGATGAAGGCCGCATTATTGATGAAGTATTGGCAACCATTTTTGTAGCTCCCCGCTCCTTTACCAGGGAAAATGTGGTGGAGCTAAGCTGCCACGGCTCTCCCTTTATTATTAAGGAAATTATAAAGTTGCTGATCCGCAAAGGTGCCCGGCCTGCCCGTGCCGGTGAGTTTACCCGCCGGGCCTTCCTCAACGGGCAGTTCGACCTGGCACAGGCCGAAGCTGTTGCTGATCTTATTAATGCCGATTCCGATGCTGCCCATCAGGCAGCATTGAACCAGATGAGGGGCGGATTCAGCGAAGAAATCCGCCAGCTGCGGGAGCAGCTAATACATTTTGCGTCCATGATTGAGCTGGAGCTGGATTTTGTAGAAGAAGATGTGGAATTCGCCAGCCGCGAAGAGCTGCAAAGGCTTATTGGCAAGCTACAGTTTGTGATTACCAAACTCATCAACAGTTTTGAGATTGGCAATGTCATTAAGAACGGTGTTCCTACTGTAATTGCAGGAAAGCCAAATGCAGGCAAATCCACCCTCCTGAACACCCTGCTAAACGAAGAAAAAGCCATAGTATCTGACATTGCCGGCACCACCCGCGACTTTATCGAAGACGAAATCATTATAGGAGGTGTACAGTTCCGCTTTATTGACACTGCAGGATTGCGCGACACCACTGATGCCATTGAGTCGATTGGTGTGGCCCGTACCCGCGAAAAGCTAAAGCAGGCCTCCCTTATCCTCTACTTATTCGATTTGCTTAACGAACCTGTGGAAGAAATTGGTAAGGAGATCAACATGCTTGAAAACCTGGGCAAGCCATTTATCCCCATCGGCAACAAAGCTGATAAAGCCAGCGCTGAAGTTTTAGAAGCCCTGAAAGGCTTTGAGCAGATTGTTTATATATCGGCACAGGAAAAAACAGGTATCGACGAGCTGAAAGACAAAATTCTTGAAGCCGTTAATCTGGACTCCTTCCGCACCGGCAGCACCATAGTTACCACCGCCCGCCACTACGACAGTCTGATCAAAACCAATGAAGCCCTTCAGGATGTGCTGAACGGCATTGACGGAGGCATCACGAATGATTTCCTTGCCCTGGATATCAGGAATTCGCTTTATCATTTAGGAGAAATCACCGGCGAAATCACAACCGATGATTTGCTTGCGAATATATTTTCCAAGTTTTGTATCGGAAAGTAACTACCTGTTTTTACTACCCTTTTTATTGCTTTTAGTGCCTTTATAGGCACTTTTTTTTATTTATAGCTTCTATTGTTTTCCGTTGTTTCTGTTGCCTTTTCGTTGCCCGTTGCCTTATATTTGCAAAACCAATTAGCCAAGGAGAGATTATGGCAACTTACTGTACACTATCTGTATTAAAGAGGCAATTAAAAGTATATGAGTAGTAATATTAGGGTTCAAAGGAAATGCCAGCACTGCGGAAACTTGTTTATAGCCAAAACCACGGTAACTAAATTCTGTGGAGATGATTGCGCTAAGAGGAATTATAAAAAGCGAAAAAGAGAGGAAAAGGTGGCGGATTCTAATGAAGAGACTGCTAATGAATTGCAATTGCCGCTTATTGCGGCTCAATCAAAAGATTACCTAGAGATTAAAGATTTACAGCCTCTTTTAGGACTTAGCAGGAGAACAGCTTACAGGCTCATAAGGGATAATAGGCTTAATGCTCTAAAACTAGGCAATAGGTATGTGGTACGCAGGAAGGATATAGATAAAATGTTTGAGATATGAGCGTAGTTCTTAGAAAAAGACAAAAAAGCCCTACAGGTAAAATAAGCCTTTACCTAGATTTTAGCCATAAGGGCAAAAGATGGACTAAATATTTAAAAATGTACCTCCACCCAACTCCAGAGAATGGCAAGCTTTCCCAAAAACTAAAAGAAGAGAATAAGAAAACAATTGCCTTAGCTGAGGCAGTACAATCCAAGTACCATTTTGAGCTGTATTCTGGGGAGTATGGCATAGTTAGTGAAAACAAAACTAATGCTAGTTTTATAGCATATTTCCAGTCTCTTACTGATAAGCGGAAAAGTAGTTATGGAAACTATGGAAATTGGGATAGCGCCTTAAAACATATTAAAAAGTACGTAAAGGGTAAAGACATAACCTTTGCTGAGATAAGCCCTAAATGGGTTCAGGGATTTAGGGATTATTTGGATGCAACCGCCATTAAAAAGGATGGGACCCCTTTAACACAAAACTCTAAACTATCATATTTCCGGAAATTAACAGCAGCCTTAAAGCAAGCTGTTAAAGATGAAATATTAATAAAAAATCCTGCTATTAATGTAAAAGGCTTTAAAGAACAAGATTCTGATAGAGCATACTTAACCTTTGAGGAACTGCAAAATCTGGCAAAAACTCCAAGTGATACCCCCTTAATTAGAAACGCTTTCATTTTTGCCTGCCTCACAGGTTTACGCCATTCCGATATAAGAGCTTTAAAGTGGCACCAAATAGAGCACTCAAATGAGGAAGGCTATTTTATAAGATTTGTACAGGTCAAAACTAAGGGCTCAGAGAAATTGTATATTCAAGAACAAGCAAGGAATATATTAGGACCAAAAGGAGACCCAAATAATAAGGTATTTCCTGACCTTTATTATTCTGCCTCCCAAAATGAAAAACTCTTAATGTGGGTACAGGCAGCAGGGATAGAAAAGCATATTACTTTCCATTGTGCAAGGCATACTTACGCAACCTTACAGCTCACAAATGATACAGATTTATTTACTGTCTCTAAGCTTTTAGGCCATAAAAACATAAAAACCACTCAGATTTACGCTAAAATTATTGATAAAAAGAAAAGGGAGGCAGTAGATAGAATGCCCGATTTAGGCCTAGATATATGAGCAACTGGAGGATATTAGAGAGCATCATAAAGGGTGACTTACGCCCTCATAAAGTTACGACCAAGGAGGACCTAAAAAGGATAACGGCCTTAACAGCAAGTAAGGAACCTGATGGGGAACTCGCAGAGCTAATAGATATAGAATATCCGGCCCCAATAACCGATAAAAGCACCCTCTATTATTGGCTAATTAAGTATCAAACAAGGGCAATAAAGGACTATTTAGAAAATCTGGTACTAGGAAGCTCTGATAAGGAGCACCTCCTTTATTCTGTAAAAAGCCAGTTGGTTTATGGATTAAAATTGAAGGAGGAGGCAGAGATTTACAGGCTCCAGTTAAATGAAGCACCAGAGGCTATAATGGTAGATGAAAACTGCTATATAGCTGGCTGCTGTGTCAGATACCTTGATTTACTTTTAAATGACCTTATAGATTTTTACCAGTATTTACTCCCAGAGGAGGTCCTGAGTTATTTCTATCTAAGGCTAAATGAGAGAAAAATTAAGACAATAGCTGAGGTAGAAAAGAGATTTGAGGCCATTATGGCTAATAAGAAAAAAAACACCACTCCCCTCTTCACCTTTAATGCCCCTACAGAAAAGCAGGATGAGCTTACAGTGAGGCTGTATAGCTTTTTAGAAAACAGTAACCGGATAGGCGCAGAACTCTCCACCTTCAAAAGGCATTTTGTAGCTAATACGGCAGCTTTTGAAAGGATACTATGGAAAGGAGCTGTGCCAGAGATTAAAGTTATGTTCCGGCATTTAGTAGATAAAAATATATTGATTGAGCCAGATGAAAATTTAGACCACCTAATTCATCTCCATTTTTTAAGTAAAAACAAAAAAATCATTGGTGAAAACTACATATCGCAATCTACCTCCCGCCTTAGCGGTAGCCCCAGAGCCGACAAACTTAAAAAAGATTTAGATAATACGTTTTCTAACTTTATTTCTAACAAATCTAACTTTTAATCTAACAGAGTCTCACAATCTCTTTTCTTTTTCCTTCTCATCTTTGCCTTATAATTAATCATGACAATAATGAAAGGAGGCCAAGATGGGAATGGAAATTTTAATTACACTGCAAAACATTGAGAAGCTCTTAAAAGCACAAAATTTGCAGCAACGGGAGGTATTAACACTAGAGGAAGCAGCTGAATATTTAAGTGTCAGCGAAAGCCATTTATATAAGCTTACCTCAGGCAAGGAAATACCCTGCTCAAAACCAACCGGAAAGAAGCTGTATTTTAAGCGAGAGGAGCTAAATGAGTGGATGCTTTCTAACCGGATTCTAACAAATAATGAGGTGGACAAGCAGGCATCTGCATACATGGTAGCCAATCTATAATGTGGAGGTAAGTTTGGATAAATCCATTTCCCAGAGGGATACATGGATTCCGGTAAGCTTAGCCCATTACGCAGAAAAGGAAAACCTAATTGAGGAACTCAGATTTTATTTAGCCCTGAAACTATCCTGCTCAGGGAAAATACACGCCCAAAAGAGGCCCTTAAAGCTTCTGATGGAATTAACTGGGATAAGTAGTAGGACTACCTTAAATAAGCGCTTAAAAAGCCTTAAAACACTAAATTGGATAGGATATAATAGTAGCTCACAGTATTACTTTGTAAGAAGCTACCACAGGGTATGCCAGGATTTAAAAATTGGCTCAAAAACCTGTGTGGAATTTAATGCAGGCTCATTTAAAGACTTTAGAGCTTTTATTTTTGCTACGGTTGTAGGGCAAAGGATAAAAGCAATGGAGTATGCAAAGAAAAGAAGTAAAGAGGAGGTTAAGTTCGTGCCGCAATATTGGGATGGCACCAGTCCAAACTCGCCTCCTCCACTTCTTTCTTATAATGGACTTCCAAATTCCTCCATAGCTGAGCTTACAGGTAAATCTATTAGTAGATGCGCTGAGCTAAAAAAGCTGGCTGAGGAGGCAAAGTTTATAATGACTAAAGAAAAGCTTATAACTGTGGATATTATGCCCTATAATCCCATTATAAGGGAGGTATTAAAAGAAAGATACCCTACCAAATTCGGGAGGTTTAAAATAAAGGCCATTAAAAGAGGGATAAATAAAGGTAAAGTAAGGATTATGGAGCAGCTAGCTGATGAGATAATTCCATTGTTAAGATACAGAAAGAGGAAGAGGTAAGGGTGTCCATTTTACCGAAACATATTATTGGGGTTATAGGGGGATTTGTGGTATCCCTCACTCCTCTTACTTCAATACCACCACAAAACGATATAAACACAGTAGCACTACTGTCTAATTACAGTGCAATAACAGTTTTATTAAATTTTATTAACAAAAGGAAGGAGAAATTATGGAAGCAACTAATACAAATAAAGAGGTGTGCTTGGAAGCAATTTTAGAGGAAAATGGGATTTATCTTTATGAAGAAGGGTGTACTCCAGAAGATACTTACCGTTTCTTACAACTAGGCATTATTGTAAACTGCATAAAAAGGAGGACAGAATTTAGACATCAATTAGAGAATTTATTCAACACCTCTGCCAATTATGAAGAGTTTGATTCAAATTTAAGTATGATTCTGGATGATGTGCCCTTACCGTTACTCTATTTTGCCAGCAAAAGAATGGTAGAATACTTAATATCTATTGGATGTGAGACCTTTAAAGAATCTACAGTTGAGAATGTGGAGCTTAGTTTTAGAATCTTTAGTACCATCCAAAATTTAATGGGGAAGGCTCAAGAGTTTAAAGAGTACGAAAACATTTTATAAGGTTCCTCTTTACATTAATTTTAAAGTGCCCTACAATAGTTGTTTTTTGACTTTGTAGGGCATTTTTATATTTTGGATAAAAAAACAGTAGAACTTAATTTTAATGGAAAGCAAAAATTCTTTTAACGAAAATCTTAAGAAGGTTATAAGGCAATATTTAGAAATTGAAACAAACTATGCTTTAGTAATAAATGGGAAATATGGAATTGGCAAAACACACTACTTTAAAAATATTCTTGCCCCGGAAATAACTAAACTATCTCCACAAGAAGATGCATCAAAGAAATTCGTCCCTATTCATATTTCATTGTTTGGAATCTCAACTATTGAACAAGTCCAAACTCAAATTTTTTTATCTCTTTATCCGATTTTAAAAAATAAAAATTTGAAGCTTGCTACTGGAGCAGGAAAAGCCATTATAAGGGGTCTTGCCCATTTTGGCAGGCTCGGTGATATTGATAAATATATTAAGGATATTAACTTAACTTCTGATGACTGGGTAAACTATGATGAACTAGTTCTTTGCTTTGATGATTTAGATAGAAAAAGTGATTCTCTTTCAGTAAAGGATATTTTTGGCTTCATTAATACTATTGTTGAAAATGAGGGAACCAAAGTTTTGATAATTTATAATGAGGAAGACCTGCTAAAAAACGAAGATTATACCTCCAAAATCAAAGAAAAGGTAGTAGGAGTATCAGTAGAATTTAATCAAGATATTGAAAGTGCATTTAATGAAATAATTACTCAAAGATATTCCAGCCCCTCAAAAATTTACCATCAACACCTTAATAAGTTCAAAAATGAAATTATTGAGGTCATTAAAAAAAATGAGAATAATCTTAGAAATTTAATTTTCTTTCTTGAACATTATAGGGTAATATTTAATTCTCTGGCTATTTTATTTGAAGAAGATAAAGACTTCTCCTTTCAAAAAGAAGAAAAGCATTTTGCTGTTCTATACTTTTCACTAGCCATTTCCATTGAATATAAAAAAGGGTCTTTAAATGCATCTAACTTTGAAGATATTAAAGACTTAAAAAAACAAATATTTTTAGCCGACATTGATTTTAGTGGTAGTTTTAACAGAGAACCATCAAATGAAGAAGATACCGGCCAACCCTATATTGAAATATTTAAAGAAGCGTATTATTCAGAAAACAGATTCCATTTTTTTGATTCTATTTTTAACTATTTAACTGGACAATCCTCGTTTAACATTGATGACTTAAAGTTAGAATTAGAAAATTATTTTAAAGTAGACAACGGTAAAATACCAGAATCAGAACTTGTTCTTAAAGAGCTGGATTATAGCAATTGTTTAAAGTTAGATGATAAACAATACCGGGACTTAACTAATGAAATGCTCAGACATAGTGATAAGGGAAAATACATTTTAAAACAATACCCAACAATTTTCCACTATGCTACCCGGTTTAACAACGTTTTAAATTATAATGTTAAAAACCTAAAGGAAAGGCTTAAAAAAGGAATTCTTAAAGGAAAAGGAACCTATCAATATGATGCTAAGCTTAATTTTCTTTTATCTGTAGCCAATTCCGCTGAATATGGAGAAGACCTAAAAGAAGTAATAAGATTTTGTATCCAAATAAATGAGGAAACACTTGCAGAGGAAAAAGAATCAATACTAGTTGAAACTTTAAATATTTTTAAAACTGATTTTGAAAAGTTTATTAGTATAGTTACTGAGGAAGGTAACCAAATCCAGTATACTCCTTTTTGGCTTCAGCTTCCATTTAACCAAGTTTACAGGAGGATAGTAAATCTTGAAAAAGATGAAATTTTAATGTTAGGAGGCTATTTTAAAAATAGATATAGAATTAGCATTTTTGAAAAGTTATACCCTGAGAAAGACTTTTTAATTCAATTAAGTTCTGCTTTAAATAAGCCAACACAAGCTAGAAAAAAGAAGAATTTAAAGAATGCCATCCTAAATATCCTTTCGAATGATATTGAAGAATGTATAAATAATTTTCCCAATTAAAATAACAGAGAGAGCCTCCCCTCCTGTTTTTTTTAGGCTTTAGGAATAGAACTTTGTCTAAACCTCTGAAAACGGTCCAATTTTGCACACGGTCTATAGGCCAAAGATAGGTACCCCCCTCTTTTTTTAAATAATAGGGGGGGGCTATGCCTCCGCTTTCAATGTAGCCTTCTTGTAAAGCTTGTAAACGCTACTAACCCCAAATCTCTTGCCTTTGCTGGTAAGGTAGCCCAATCCATTCAGCTTATCTACTATCTGCCGGAAGGACTTCCCTTTTTCCTTTTCTGCTAAAATGAAATGTACAGCTTGCTTGTTTTCTTTGCTATTTTGAGCATTTCTTTTCCGCACCTCTATACCCTTCAAACGAGCCTCCCTTGTAAGGTTAGCAGGTGTACCTAATATATGTCCCTTAGCTTTCTTAGCCTTTAAGGCAGCCTTTGTACGTTGGCTAATTAATTCTCTTTCATGCTGAGCCAGGACTGCAAAAATACCAATTGTCAAGGTGTTTGCATCTGGCATATCAGCGCAAACAAAATCTACTCCAGAGTCTTTAAGGGCAAAAATAAATCCAGCATTCCGGCTCAACCTATCTAGTTTAGCAATTACAAGTGTTGAGCCTGTGGCTTTAGCATGAGCTATTGCAGCTTTCAGCTCTGACCTATCATTTTTCTTGCCTGATTCAACCTCAGTATATTCTGCTTCTATACAATCCTCACATTTAAGAAAAGACCTAACCGCTGCTTTTTGTGCCTCCAAACCTAAACCCGATATTCCCTGTTTTGCTGTACTAACTCTATAATAGGATATATACTTCTTCATTTCTGTGGGATACTTTTGCATGGTTCAAAGATACAAACTGACGTTCACTTATACAAACGGTGGTTCTTAAGGGTGCACAACATTTATCTTAAACTTAGCCCCTAAAATGTTATCAGAAGGAAAATTATATATTGACTGTTAGAGCCAAACAAAGGCTCTTAATTATTAATGTTCCAATATTTTTTAAATTCATTATATTAGTGACTGGTTACAAATGAAATTATTCTGAGAATATCAGGCTTACTCTACTTGAAAATATTGAAAATAGCATGGCTGCGAAGCAGAAAAATGACAATAAAGATTCTGAACTAGGTAATTCATATAGGTCCTTGATAGCTTTATCATATTGCATAGGCTTAGAGAAGGGTGAGAAAGTTGTAATAGAAAAGTATGGAGATGTATCTTACTTTGGCAAATCAAAAAATATTCAAATAGAGGTAAAGCATCATATTTCCCCTAATTCATTAAGTGACGGACATGAAGAGTTATGGAAAACCCTTTTAAATTGGCATGAAAATGATTCATCACAATTTGATGAGCTTATTTTACATACTACCTCCCATTTACCTACAACATCTCCCTTAGCTTACTGGCATTCGGAAAATACTGATGCTGATGTAAGGCACTATATTTTACAACATAGTTGCAAATCCAAAGCTAAAGAATACAAACGGATTCACTCCTTAATTTTCAATGATGCATTACACCCTAAAAGTAAGAGAAAAGAAATCTTTTCAAAAATAGAATTAAAGGTAGGTGAGCCAAATTATGAAGAGAAATTAAATATCCTGAAGGATAATTCTTTTTTCTCCTGGATTAAGGAGGATGAATTAAAGACAAGCGTTATCATTAGGTTACTAGGTGAAATCAATGCACTGAATGAACCTGGTAAGGACTGGGAAATAACAAGGGAAGTTTTTGATGGACTGATACAGGGAATAAAATACATTTATGACACTGCTCCTTCCTCCCTTGTTCTTGATACGCATTACAGAAAGGCACCTATTGAAAATGATAAAATCATTTACCAAGATAAGCCCTTTGTGAAAGCTATTGAATGTTTAAGCTGTGACAAGGAGGAAATTGATGAAGCAATAATAGATTATTGGCGTTTCAATATGGCTTTTAATGATTTTATTCAGGTACATCCAACTTTTAATATAAACACCTTCCAGCACTATAAAAAAGAGATTGTTCACCTTGATATTAAGCGGCTTAAAAGGTCAGAAATTAGTAATAATGAGGGTCGAGACAACAAATCAATTTCTCTCAATATTTTCAGAAAGGCTGTACAATTGCCAATTAAAGAATATGGTTTACTACGCCCTAATGCGGATTACTTCCAAAGAGGTACTATGCACGATATTGTAGAGGATGGCGATTTTAAATGGATAATAGAATAATAAATGAGCGCTAAACATATAAATAGTTTAATGCATAACCCCTTCCTCGGAAGTGAAATAATAACCCATTTTTTGAGTGGATTCTATGACCAAGGAGAAGAAAAAAACTCCTTTAGTACACCTCACATATACCTAGTCTTGCCTTTTGTACTGTCAGAACCTATTCGAGAGGTGCTGCAAAACTGTAACAGAAGGAGTAACGTTTTCACAATTTTCCTAAAAAGCAGTGAAAGGTCCTCCAGCCTTGGAGGTGTGGAAGAACAATATAAATCCTTTCTTCCTTTAACGAAAAAAGCCCTAATTGTAGGCCACAATAAAAAAGATTTTAAAGTATCCGATACAATTACCTTGCTGAATCCAAAGGATTATAGAAGAAGTAAAGAAAGCGCTAAAACCTATTTTCATTCTGCATTTTACCTTGGTTACATTTTTAAAAAAGAAGCCTCTATGGTTGAGGTTTATGAGAAGTTAATCCTTTAAAAAATGAGAGCATATATAAAAGGAATTGCCGTGTTTAACAACAATGGGGAAAGAAAAGAAGTAGAATTATCCCCAGGCTTAAATATAATCTCTGGCGATTCTCAGACTGGAAAAAGCGCACTTCTTGAAATAATTGATTACTGCCTTGGCAGTTCTAATTTTACAGTTCCTGCTGGGGAAATAACAGATTTTGCAAAACTTTATGCCATTATCTTATGCTTAGAAGATAGGTGTATATTGATAGGAAGAAGAGGAAAAGAGCAAAGCTCCAAGCTGTTCTTAAAGCCAATAAATGGTTCTAAAAGAATTAAAGAAATTGAGCTAAAGGATTTTGAGGATGGCTTGTTTAGACCTAAGAATGAGGTCCTACAAGTCCTAACAAATAACTATCTGAAAATTAATGTAAATGACACTTCTGAGGAAACAGATATAGACAAGAAAGGCGCAAGAGGATCTATAAGAAACATGGTTTCATTTCTCTTTCAACATCAAAATTTAGTTGCAAGTAAGTTTGCGCTCTTTTATCGTTTTGATGACCCATATAAGAAGAAAGGTACAATAAAACAGTTTCCTGTTTTTGCTGGCTGGGTAGACCAAGGGTACTATACAACCTTAGTAAGAATAGACAGGTTGAAGAATGAGTTGACTAAGTTACAGAAGGATGTTGTTTTAAACCAACAACTAAGTTCACGGATGGAGAACGATTTAAGGTCAGCTTTTAAATTATATTATAACCTGATTGGTAAAGACTTCAACACCCAATGGACCATAAGTGACTTAGAAGAGCAGTTACAGTTATTCCCCACTTTTAAAACTCCCCTGCAAGTCCAAGAACCTGTTTTTGCACAGTATGAGGTTATGAAAAGCCGGCTGAACGAATTGCGTAAAGAGGATACTCATCTCAGGCTAAAAATAAGTAAGCTAAAAGAAAGCGAGCAGTACGGAGGAGCATATGGGCAAATGTTAAATTCCTTAAAAACTACAGTTAAGGAGCAAACAGCTTTAGAAAGTTATGACTGCCCAATATGTGGAAAGCATGATGAAGAATTGAACCAAGAGGCTTTAAAATTAATTGAAGCGAACAATTGGCTGGACCAGGAGCTGGAAGTGGTACCTAAGCACGTTAAGAATTTTGCAGTTGAAATAGAGGCACTGGAAAGCAAGCGCTTAACTATTAAGGAAGAGTTGAAAACTTTAAATGTAGAGATAGGAAAGATCGAGGAGCTTTCAACCCAAATTAGGGAGGGCGCTCAGCTGGAGGGGAAGAAGCTGGAGGCCCAGAAAGCTGTGGAGGTAGAGTTTCGTTACCTGAAAGGTAGAATAAAGAATATTGATACTGGAAAAGTGAATGAAATAGAGGAGCAGCTTAAATTAGAATTGGAGTCTTTATCAACGTATGATGTAAAAAATAAATACCGAGAGGCACAGGTTTTGATTCAAGACAGAATGAATTCAATTGTAGATAAGCTGGGATTTGAATTCAGACCACCAAAATTAAGGTTTGATTTGGAGCCAGATTCGCCTGAGGTCTTCTCTCTTTATCACAATGACGACATAAGAAAAAGGAAAATTTATTTAGGGCAAATGGGCAGCGGGTCCAACTGGCTTGCTTGCCACCTTGGCCTGTTTTTGTCTTTTCTAAATTATTTCTCTGTTACTTCAACCTCAAAGGTTCCTACATTTCTTTTCCTTGACCAGCCGAGTCAGGTATTTTTCCCGAAAGGGCAAAGTCAAGCTAATGACAAAGGCTATGAAAGGGTTGCAAATGTTTATAAAGCAATTATTGATGAAATTGATGCTATTGAAGAAGAGGTTGGTTTTAAGCCACAAGTTATTGTTGCAGACCAAATCAAAAGTTTAGAACCCCACCTTATTTTACCTGCTGATTATTTTAAAACGGAGTGGAGCGAAGGAAAGGGCTTTATTTAGTATTAAAAGTTTAGAATTCAGCTTTTTTATACATTTGGGTTATTAGCACAACATTTTTCTCATGCTTTTTTAATAATACATTTATCCCAAGGCTTTTTTAAGTAAGAGCATAAAGCTTTATTTTAAGCTTTTTTTAGGTACTTTATTAAGTTTAGCTTTAGGACCCATTAGGAAACAATTAATACTTTAGAGACCCTTAATTAGTCTTCCACAGTCCTGAAATGAAACACAAAGGCTAGTGGCTAACTAACTTTTAGGTAATCTTACTTCTAAGGCTTTCTTGGAATTGAGCTCCTAATAGATTTAGCAGCCAGCGCCTGATGTTTAAGCTGGCCCCTCTCCTACGATTAAGCCGTATAAATGATTTGCAGATTGTATGGTGTTTTTTGCCTTTATTTCCCTCTTTCAGGTTGCCAAAACGTTGCCCTAAATTTGTAAATAACACCTTTACAATAACTTACCACTTTCTGTATCGGAAAGTAAGCCCACAAAGCAAATAAATAGAAAACATATAATAATCATCAATTAAGCCCTGTAAAGGGCTTTTTTATCCCTATCGAGTAATGGATTATTAACTTACATGTTGTTTGTTTTTATCCCTCCGGGGAAATACATATTTTAAAGAAAAGGCCAAACCATTTCCGCACTGGAAATTGGTGAATCCATAATAAACCAGGTATATTAGAGACTAAGCAGAAAGACCCAAGTGAAGGGAGGCATGCCCGCCCGGGATTTTCACGTACGGCACTGTGAGGACACAAGGGCGGAATTACCTTGCGTGACTCAATTGCGGGTATTTTGAAAAACACAATAAAAAAGGATTAACAAGACGCATAATATCCTGAAGTCTTTATAATAAAAAAAACCGTATGAAAATATTCACTAAAATAAGATGGGCAGCAAGTATCCTTTTAGTCTTTTTTATTGTTCTGGTAACGAACTTAATTGACAGAGACAACTTTAAAAGGCTGAATTATTCGGTAAGAACAATTTACGAAGACAGAATAGTTGCCAGCGACTTATTATTTGAGATGGCAATGGTAATTAATGAAAAACAAATAGCCATCATTTTAAATGATTCACTTGATTTTCAAAAGAAGTACGAAAAGGCTAATCTCGACTTAAACAATTTGATAGAAAGGTACGAGCAGACCAGATTGACAGAAAATGAACAATTCGTTTTTAACAGGTTAAAAGATGATATAATTAATTTAAAACGGTTAGAACAGAGCTATACCTTCTCAGATCACACTGACGCCACTAACCTCCTTCAAAACATAGAAGAAATAACTCAACATCTTTACGATTTATCCAAAATACAACTTGAAGAAGGAAAACGTCAGGTGTCCTTAAGTAATCAGGCCATGGACACTATTGACCTTCTCACCCAGGGAGAAATTGTTTTCTTAGTTCTTATGGCTATCCTGATTCAAGTTATAATTCTTTACAAGTCAAAGGACTCCTGAAGATCATTACCTTTTAATTTGCCAGGCTACCGGTTCCTCCCCTTTTCTGCCAATGCCCATGCCTTTGTCTTCGCTAAGGTCCAATATGCCTGCCTCTGCATCTTTGTCAATATGTAGGTAATAATCTACATTCGTCAGGCCATTTAACATTGAGAGGCCTCTTTTATACATTTCATCCGGCTACAGCCAAGCGGTTATGGATATTCTTATTGGCTTTTGGTTACCCGAATATGTTATATACTCATTTGATTTCTATAAAAAGGCTGGCTATTGAATTTCTCCCTGTGTGACCATTCTAACACAGGGAGAAACTAATACCACTGTAAAACTTTCGCTAAAACTCTTTTTGTCACATAGGGCAGACCATTTTTCTTCTATAGCAGGATTGCTCAATACCCGTATTTCTTTTTTCTGGTCCATCAATCATCACAAGCTTCTATGTACTAACTTCAACTAATTCTATAATCAGGGTGGACTATACCTGAAATTAGTGTATTTTTATGTGGGTACATTTGAAGTAAGTTTGAATAAAATTGGAAGGTTAAAATAAAGTAAAATGGGGAAAATTGGTAGAAATGAGCCCTGCCACTGCGGGAGCGGAAAAAAGTATAAAGATTGTCATCTGCAGGTTGGGGAACAAAAGAAATCCCCAAACACAAAAATGATCATTGGAATCCTGGTAGCCATCGTTACCATTATAATAGTTGTTGTTACTTTATTAAGCATACAGACTTCCGGAAATAAAGCACCCGGGGAGGCACCTGCAGGAAAGGTGTGGTCGCCTGAACACGGCCATTGGCACGACGCTAATTAGAAACCTATAGTTGGGATTTACAAAGTTTTTATACCTATGGAAAAACAATTCCTGCACCAGAAAAAATAAACTCCTATAATCAATTTAAATAATACCTTTACTTATAAAATTTAAGGTAATGAGCTATAGCTTCTTTAAAAATGGTGCGAATGTGGCATTAGATCTTGGGAATAATAATACCCTTCTGAACGATGCAGGAAATAATTTCCTTAGTCAGCCTTCTTTTATTGTGTTGAATAATATCGATAAATCAATACGGGCAGTAGGGAAAGATGCCTATGAAATGTGGGGGAAAACCAACGAAGGGTTTAAGGTGATCAAACCTTTGAAAGGAGGAATTATAGCGGATTATGAAGCAGTTAGTAAAATGCTTAAGACATTGGTACAGCAGGCGCATCCCCGCCGCACCCTTTTCAGACGGTTTGATCAGCTGGTTTGTGGAATACCATATTCCACCACAGAGGTAGAAAAAAGAGCCTTGCGCGATGCGCTGGAGCAGTTTGGTGCCCGCAAAACCTTTCTTATTTCTGAGCCCCTTGCAGCAGCCATAGGCATGAACTTAAATGTACAGGAACCGGATGGAAAGCTTATTGTGGATATAGGTGGTGGTATTACAGAAATTGCTCTCATTTCCCTCTCTGGAATTGTTAACTACCGGTCTCTGGAAATTGCCGGGGATTCCTTTGATGAAGAAATTCAGAATTATTGCAAACAGATGTACCACATCTCGATTGGCATACAACAGGCAGAACAGCTAAAAATTAAAACAGGAGCGGCGTGTAATTTAGAATCTGATGGCCCGGAACCTGTATTTGTAGTGGGAAAAGATTGCACGACCGGTATTCCCAGAAACGTTGAAATAGGTCATGCAGAGATAGCCGATGTTTTGAATAACTCTTTAAAAAGGATAGAGAATGCCCTTCTTGAAATGCTGGATGAATGTCCTCCAGAGCTCTCCGGCGACATTTATGCCAATGGAATTTACGTCACAGGAGGAAGCTCCTTATTAAGAGGACTGAAAAAAAGGCTGGCAGCTAAACTGAACACTTTGGTCCACCAGGACCCAAATGGTTTATTATCGGTTTCAAAAGGCATTTCAAAAATAATCGCCTCGCCTACTTCTTACAAAGCCCTCCTGTTTAAATAGGATTGGAGAAGAACTTCAATAAAAAGGATTAAGTTTGGAGTGGGTATTACCCTTAATCAGGAGTTCGCCTGCCCAACTTTCTTCTGTTCTTTCTTAAAAAAGTAAAAGCCCCCTTTCGCTTTACTAAGAAACCTGAACCCGATGCAGCCTTGAAAAATCAGCCGAACAGGAGCTTGGAAATTTTGGCAAAGCAGGTTCAGGATTTAAACCTTTTCTATACATGATACATTCTCCTGAGTTTACTGCGGTTCCGGATGCCTGTGTCTTCTACCCTGCCCCATCAGGGATTTACTCCTGCACTTTGCAGGTTTTAAACATTTCAGGCCTGAATGGACAGATATTATTCGGGATGTGTGGAAAGGAATCTCCTGATAAACAGGCCGGACCTGAATGAGGTATAGCTACAAAGAGCCATGATAAAATGAAATAGCCTTACCGGATTCTAATAACAGGAACTATGAAGTACTGGTAATTTCTCTCCAATTACCGGTGTTAAAAATAAACCGGAAAATTCAGGGCTAATTTAAACAAGGCACCACAAGAAGCGGAATTCATTCAGAGAATAAAACACTTGAACTGTTATTTCAGTACCCAATTTCACCTCTCAGCAGCTACATACCCAAATTCCGGTTTCCCTGAGCAATTCCAGACCCTGCAAACAAATTCTTAGTCTGCGGTTTATATAACAGAACCTATTTTAATTTATTATGGCAAGAGTTTTTATAACAGGATCAGCGGGTGGTCTTGGTCAATTAACTGCAGAACTGTTAGTGGAGCAGGGGCATCGCGTGGTGCTTCATGCGCGAAATGCCGAACGCGCAAGTGAGGCTTTGAATAATGTTCCAGGTGCAGAGTCTGTTGTAACAGGGGATTTATCCAGTATCGGGGAAACAAAAAAGCTGGCTGATGAGGTAAACGGATCAGGGAAATTTGATGCCGTGATTCATAATGCCGGCATATACAATGGTCCTGCACAGCAAATTTTCACGGTCAACATACTGGCGCCATATGTGCTTACCTGCCTGATCCAAAAGCCGGAGCGCTTAATCTACCTTAGTTCTGATTTGCATCTGCAGGGAAATGCACGCCTGGAGAATTTTATGGATAAGGGTGATAAGATCAGTTACTCAGATTCTAAACTGGATGTGCTGATGCTTAGCAAAGCAGTAGCGCGTAAATGGCCTCATGTATATGCTAATGCTGTAAACCCCGGTTGGGTCCCTACTAAAATGGGTGGGGAGAATGCTCCGGATGATCTCCAAAAAGGATATGAGACACAGGCATGGCTTGCAGTAAGCAGAGAGAACAGTGCAAGGGTTACGGGTCGATATTTTTATCATNCCCCGGTTGGGTCCCTACTAAAATGGGTGGGGAGAATGCTCCGGATGATCTCCAAAAAGGATATGAGACACAGGCATGGCTTGCAGTAAGCAGAGAGAACAGTGCAAGGGTTACGGGTCGATATTTTTATCATCAAAAGGAAAAAGAATATAACCCTCAGGCAGATGATGTTCAGTTACAGGAGAAATTTCTGGAGCTCTGCAAAGAGATTACAGGTGTTTCCTTTCCGGAAAGATAAATGCAGAATCCAAAGAAAGAGGCTTGCAAGGCGGATCATTTCTTTGTAAAGGTCCATGAAAAAGCTCCTGGCTTCCTTTTCTATAAATTTTTCAATTTGGCGGAAGGAAAACTTTTCCCTCATTCCTTCAAACTCCGGAGTGCGCATAAAGCATGCAGCGGACATGCTGAATGTCAAGTTTCCTGTGCCCGCAGGGTAAAACTGTAGGAAGAAGGTAAAATCCCATTCAAACAGGTTGGAAGCCACCGAAGGATTGTTTTAAAAAATTTAATGTAGTATGATGCTGCCATAAAAAACCAACGGAACAAGAGTAAAAAATTTTTAGAAAAACAGGCCCAAAAGTCAAACCCCCCGGGTAGGAATGTAAATTTTCTTAAGTTTACTGCGGTTCCGGATGCTTGTGCCTACTACCCTGCTCCTATCCGTGATTTACTTCTCCACATTGCCAATTTTGAACTCTTTAAACCTGAATAGACAGATATTATTATAGCAGCCGTTCTATGCAATGCACTTTTTATTGTCATTTCAAACCTGAAAGATTTTCCGGTAACAAATTTTCAGCAATTTGATATTATGCCCCAACATCCTGATTCTTACATTCCAGGCCTTATTGATATAAATCCGGGCAAAAGCCCCGGCGCTTTTCAGAGACAGGTTTCTGTTCTGAAAATCCACCTTTAACAAGTAATCAGGTCTAAATAAACTGGAAAATTGTGGACTAACTGAAACAAGTAAGAAGCTAAAGTCATTAGGAGGATAAAGCCCTGGAACTGTTTTTTCTGTACCATTCTCGTACCTCAACGCCTGAAATATTTTTTATTAAAAAACCTCCGTCTGGCAAAATCAGCATGTACCCTCCGGAATAATCAGATAATTCAGGTACCAGATGCGCATACAAGGACCACCTTCAAAAATACTAACGGCTGTTTTTTTAGCAGCCGTTAGTATTCAAATTTATACGATTTAGCCATTTTTGCACTTATAGCCGTTTAGGTCGGATTATTGAAGATTGAAGCCCCCGATAACTTCGATACTTTCTCCTTCCGCTTCTTTCTGAGCTATCATTCGTGCCATAAAGGAAAACCAGTCGTAACTGTTGGGATCCTGTTCCTCATCCTGTGCAGCATTGTGCTGCTCCAAATATATCCTGGTAGACAGGAAATCAACTAGCACCCCCTTAAGGAACCTGTTTCTGTAGTCCTTATTCACTTCTTTCATTGGAAAGAAAAACCTGATCCCTTTTTCCTGCGATACCTCCAGCACTATTTTCTGTTCCTCCGGACCATGCAGGATAAAAGTAACCGGGGTTTCGGGTAGTTTCATTCTTGTTAGCTCCTGCTCCTCCTTGATCCTGATTTGCCTGACAAGGTACCCCAGCAGGTACGTTTCATATCCCTTGAAAACATCGTACAGTTTCTTCAATAAATCGCAGGTTTCAGATTGGGAAAACTGCTCATCCGCTCCCTTCCACCACATGGCATACTCTCCTGAAAGTTCCGCATCTTTTTCCACCCGCAAGTCGGCTAGTTGAAAAGGTTCAATGATTTTTTTGGGCTCGTAACCCTCATAAATCGGAATAGCGCTGAAGTAAATCAGGTTAGGGTATTTAGTCCTGCCTACCTGATTTAGAAGATCCTTGTATTTAAGCAGGTCTTCTTCATTATAAATGAAATACAGGGTGTAAGCTTTCTCCCCCAGGTTCAGCACCACGGGCACCGTAAGGGCACCTTCTTCCAGGAGCGACACATACATCACCGAATACCGAAAGCTCAGATTGCGGCTTTCCGCCTGCTTCTGAAATTCAGTGATCGCAATAATACCGTCTACCCGCACTTTTCCTGTTATCCCCAGCTCAATTTTAGCAAAGCCAAAGTCCTCTGCATTTGTCAAAAAGTGGTTCTGTTCCTTTTCAGGAGGAGCCGTTACAGCTGTTTTGTTCATACGCCTGCCCCTGAAGAAATCGAAAATACCCATAAGGAAAATTAAATCTGGTTTTTGTTCCTGGTCTGTTGCTTGATGGGCTGAAGTGCGCACCAGGTGCACAGGTGCTCTTTGTCAGGGCCAGTCAGCGGAAACTAAGTTAAATGCTTTTGAATCTACCGACAATCTATAATTGAGCTTATTCTTACAATGTTTGTTCTCAGTGTTTTTTTCCAAAAGTGGAGCCTTTAAATGGGGCACAATGAATAGCCAATATGGGAAGAAAATAACCATTTTCCTGAATCCTATTTACCGGCCAATCCTGCGCCTCCAGGGACCTTCCAATTATTAATGAGATGGTAATATGCAGATAAAATCCAGTATCAATTGTAACCACCATTACAGAAATTATGCAAATTGAAATAAGGTTCAGGAAGATAAAAGTGAATTTTGTGAAGGTTCAAAGGGACTTCTTAATGAAGCTTCTTTTCATCACCTTTACACAAAGACGGTGGGTATATGAGCCTCAAAAAGCTAATGGAAAGGTCTTTAGTTTATGAATTACAGAATTACCTTACCGCTTTTTTTTGGAAAAATAATATTTTCTGTTTTGTAGACGGAGCTTTAATCAGCTTGCATAAATTTTATCAGGCTTAATTGCCGGCTGCCTCAAAGTGGGTTAAATATTTCTAATTTTCTGTTTAAATGAAATTACTACCTGAAACTACAATTTCGAAAAGAAGAGCAGAACTGGATGTCCGCTTTCATACGATGAAAGGCAAATTATGAAGCCTGCCATTTCTAAACTGAGTGTTAATTGCTAAAATGGTTGTTGGCCCAAATTGAAAACTCTATGGCCCATAAGTGTTAAAAAAGTGATATTTAAAATTATTTTAAAATAAATCCGTCTGCTACTTCCCGGAAATAAAAATGAGCCAACCCTATATTTCCAGGGATGACTCATATTTATTATTAATGGCTATATTTTCTTATGCCATCAGTCGTTCATAACTACATTTTTTGAAATTTAGCCCTTGTTAACTTTTCCCTGCTTTGTATAATTATGATATAAAAGCCTGGAGGCAAATCATTAACGGTAGCTAAAACAACCTGTTTCCCATTGAATAAAGAAATTTCATAAGGAACATTGAAAGAAGATCCTTGCGCGTTGATGATAGACACAGAGGTTCCCGGGACAGGAAGTTCAAATTGTGATTCCACAACCAAAATAGAGGATGCAGGATTCGGGTATACCTTAGAAGCATTAAAGATGCTTTTGTCAGCTATTCCCGTAACAGCAAAAGCTTCTGACATCTCACTGGCACAGCCGTCTAAACTTACTTTTACAGTATAGGAACCACCCTCTGTGGGAGTAAAAGCCGGAGCTGTTGCTCCTTCTATTTGAATCCCATTTTTAAACCAAACATTTCCTTCATCTGAACCGGACATAAGAGTTACTCCAATTATTGCATCCGCATTGTTACTTATACTTATTAGCGGAGTATTTGGGTTTATGCAAAAGTTTTGAATAACATCTCCTGCAACATCAAAATCATTATTACCTGCCTGGGATGCTTTAATGCTTACCGGGCCTGCAGCATGAGCCTGAAGTACATTATCTTGAATAGTGGCCTGACCGGAAAGAACCTCAAAATTAACTGGCAGGCCTGAGCTGGTAATAGCCTTTAAATAAATTTTTTCCAAACTCAGCGGAGCATCTTTTACATCCTCAAAGTTTATATGCTGGGCCTCCAGATAGGTGAAATAAACTTCGTAGGGGTCCGTTTCGGAGGATGCAAGTTCGATAAAACAGGTTTGACCTTCTTTGAGCAAAGAAGCGCGGGCTATTCCATTTCCAGATCCAATTTTAATTAATTCTTTGCAGTTGCCTTTATATATATTTATCGGAATTTCTTTTTGATTTGTAAGCTGTAAACCACCATCAGAGGGCATTGTAAATTTATACCAATAAGACTCTGTACCAAAGGGAGGAACCATGTTACTTCCTAAAACCCCATTTAAAGCCATTTCGCAATTGCCCCCTTCCTCTACTAATTGCCATTGAAGGTTTCCGCCATTTTGGGTGTCCCATCTTATATATAGCTCTTCTCCGGCCCTAATGCCGCTAACATTTACCAGGTTCCTGCCTTTTGCAACACTTTCATAATAAGAAGCCGGGCATTTAGTGTAAACGGAAACTTCCTGTGCAGAATTGGAATAAATTTTAATCCCGCCGCTGCGTTTGACCTTATACTTATAATAAAATTCGTTTAAATCTGTTTCAGGGATAATATTTGTCCCTTCATTTGCCTCAGTTCCAAGTGAGCAAAGGCTGTTTGGACCAAAGGTTTTAAGCTCCCAGCTGATCACCGAGGTTGGACCATAGTCGTTATAATGGGATTTCCAGTTTAAAAGAACAGTTTGACCTGCTTTCAAATCAGTTAGCTCAAGCCCTCTTGTGCCATTGCCAATTAGATTTTTATTTTTACAATCTGTATAAGCATACACATTTACCTGAGGGATAGAACCGGTGCTGATTGTTTTTACTCTGATATTTCCGTCATAAGGCATAGTATAAGTATACCAAAAGGAGTTAATTGAACTTTCAGAAAAGCTAAACCTATTATTTGTTTCCGCAACCGCAGCATTTTCACATATATCCCCTTCCTCTAAATCTTCTACTGCGAGGTTCCAGCTAAAGGCAGCCTTCTGATTTCTCCACCTGATATAAACCGTTTGACCTTCCTTAAATTCAGGGTGCATAATTGAATTCCGACCACTTACTACTTCTGTCAAATCAGAACATTCACCCAGAAAAAACCCGGGAGAAATGTTCCCTCCCGCAGAAACCAGCAACTTCCCGTCAGCAGGCATTGTATACTTGTACCAGTAGTAGTCAAAATCACTTTCCAATATTGAATTATTACCCTTCGATGCCGGGGCTGCGGATTCGCATACATCGCCAGCTCCATTGATTTCATAATTTAATGACCAGTCATAGCTTTGGTTAACACCTATATAACTGTGATATATTAAAATGTTGTCTCCTTTTTTCAGGCCTGGTGCAAGCAGTGACTCTTTTCCGGAAGCAATTGCTACCGTATTACAGCTTTTCAAAACAGCCATTGAGTTACTGGTTTTCTTATTTGCCACCAGTTTCCCGTCTATTGGCATTATAAAGCTGTACCAGTAGCCATTCAGGTTTTGGTATGGCAAGGTATGATTGCCTGCTGCTATTGGGGTGGGAAATCCACAATAATCCCCGGTTTTGTCGTCCTCTATATTAATATTCCATGTATAATTGAAATCCAGTCTTGCAGTAGCTTGTAAATAAATTGTTTCTCCTTTCTTTTTACCGACGAGGGCCTGGGCACCATATGTCTGGTTACAATTGGCATAAAGTTCTACTGTACCATGATTAACTGTATGAAATTTAACTGTAACTTTTCCATCCCTTGGTAAAATATATTTATACCAATAAGATACTTTTTCATTGCCTGTATTAACAGGAGTTGTATTGTTTTCGGGCTTTGCCTCTAAGGGTTGGGCACAGGACTCTCCGGAAATCAAGGTTGGACTGGCTTCTACAGAAAAAGGCCAGGCAGTCATGAATAGAAGGATGCAGAGGTAGAGTTTATTCATTTTTATGATGGGTTTGCTTTTTGTTACAATTTTAGATTAAAGCTTTATTATTAACAGTTCTTTATACATCCATATATTACACTCCAAAGCTATAGTCATAGTAGAATGCATTCTGTAGAGAACTCCAATTTATATAAAGCTATTGCTGGAAGGATAGATAAGGAAGAATAGCTGGCTAAGCTTTTGTAACTGGATTTTATCAACTGGAGCCCTTGGTTTGGAGGCTATGCCATTCAGGATGCTTAGCCTGAGTCTACTGGTATCAGAGGTTGCACCATAATCCCGGCGCTTGAAGTCTTTCAAACTGAACAAAAAAAACCTTATCCGGGTATCAACATACTTGTAAAATTACATCAGGCAACAAAAAAGCTTCCGAAAATTTGGCCTTATTATGAATAAATTTTATTGGATAAAGTCTCACTCCGTCCTCAGCTAAATTTGTTTGAGAGGGTGCCTCCGGTTCAGTGTGGCTCTCCAAAAAAATAACCGTATTAATTTAAAATGTAAAGTAAATTTTCTATTCCTGATTAGTATGCTAATCATCATGGCTGTTGCACAATTCACTATAGTATTTAGGTGTTAAATTGTAAAAGCTAAATATTAGTGATATGCAGGGCGGAAGGTTTTCTAAGAAAAGGCGCTGTCCTTTTCGCTCTCGTCACACGTTCGGGGGAATCATATTTACCTGCGGCTCAGGCAGCAAATCGATCTGAATTCTTTTATAAGAACACGGAGGAATACTACGGCCGTTATGGATAGCAGTCAGTTGCCCCTCTCGTGTTCTTTGTATAAACCTTCAAATCTTTTATTAACCTTTTGTAGTTCCAACACCTCTTAAGCCTGCATATCAATTACCATTCGTCCTTCAAGTTTATTCTGCTTCATGTCCTCAAATACCTGGTTAACGTCTTCCAGCTTCACTTTATGAGCTGTTGTATGCACCTTGCCCTCAACGGCAAAATCGATGGCTTCCTGCAGATCTTTACGTGTTCCTACAATTGAGCCCCGGACTGTAAACCGGTTTAACACCATTTGGAATATTGGCAGATTAATGGTGCCGGGAGGAAGACCTACCATGGAGATGGTGCCTCTTTTTCTGAGCATATCAATTGCCTGTTCAAAAGCTACAGGCGCAACGGCCGTAACTAATACCCCATGCACACCGCCTTTAGTGCGTTCTTTGATAAATTCGGTGGCTTTAGGGTCTTTGCCATTAACAACAAAATCAGCTCCGTGTTTTTTTGCCAAATCAAGCTTATCCTGAGCAATGTCTACTCCTACCACATGATACCCCATGGCTTTTGCATATTGTACCGCCAGGTGGCCCAGCCCTCCTACACCGGAAATGGCAATCCATTCACCGGGTTTTAAATCTGTTTCTTTAATACCTTTATAAACCGTAACACCTGCACAAAGAATTGGTGCCATTCCCAGGTAATTGATATTCTTCGGGAATTTACCTGTAAAGGCTGCGTCGGCCACTACATATTCGGCAAAGGCACCATTTACGCTATATCCTGTGTTTTGCTGAGAATCGCAAAGGGTTTCCCATCCGGTAATGCAGTACTCACAATGCCCGCAGGCTGTGTGAAGCCAGGGCATACCTACAATGTCCCCTTCCTCTAAAAAGTTAACATCTGCTCCCAGCGCCACTACCTTTCCAATACCTTCATGGCCAGGTATAAAAGGCAAAGAAGGTTTAACCGGCCAATCGCCCTCAGCGGCGTGCAAATCTGTATGGCAGATGCCACAGGCCAGAACTTTAACGAGAATTTGTCCGCGGCCTGGTTCTTTAACAGGCACTTGTTCAATAGACAGAGGTTTACCAAACTGGTTAACCACCGCAGCTTTCATGGTTTTTGGGAGCATGACCGTAAATTTTTTAAATGAGAAATTATCATTATCAGTTATACCAAAAATAAGGCTGCGGTTTCAAAATGGTAATGACCTTGATCAGGCTAAAAGCTGATTTATACTATAAAAGCTTTTAACCTTTGATAATAATAATTTCTCCCCGGTTTTATAGATACTTAAGCAGGAAAAGCCCCCTAAACCATTTTTAGTGATTGTTTTTCATCCATAGATATATGCCGTTAGTCCAACCAAAGCCATCCTGATTAGGATATTCTCCTCCTCCGGCAGGCAGATCCAGATCCACAACATTATATTTTTCCATCATCTTGCCGGTATCCTTAAAAACTTTATCATTCAGGGCTATCCATCTTTTCTTCAATTCTTCCGCTGTATCCAAAAAATTATAGTTGCGGAGTCCTTTATAGGTCAGATATTGCAAAGGAGCCCAGCCGTTAGGAAAGTCCCACTGCTGACCACTCTCATGAAGAGCAGAAACCACGCCCCCCTCTTTCAAAAAGCTTCCGGCAATATGTTCGTGAACATACAGGGCCTGTTCATTCGTGGCAATTTTAGAGAATAGCGGGAATATTCCTGCCAGCGACATTACTGTCGTGGATTTATTCAGGACTGAATCATAATCCATGAAAAACTTCTTATCATCATTCCAGAAATATTTAATCATTGCTTTTTTCCGTTTCTCTGCTTTTTGAAGAAAATAGGCTGAAGGATCTGAAAAAGAGCTTTGCTTATAAGCTTCAGATAAAGTCAGTTCCAGTTCGTAAAGAAGGCAATTCAGGTCCACAGGTATAATATCTGTTGTATGGATAGTTTCCATATGATCCACATCCCTGAACCAACGGCAGGAAAAGTCCCAGCCGGATTCACAGGCTGCTCTTATATGTCTGTAAAATGTCCCGGGCTCCACACCAAACGGAGAGGAGAAATTAGCCATTTCTACATCTTCATGGTATGATTCCGGACGAGGGGCAGGAAGATCATCCCAGTAGCGGTTTAATATACTGCCGTCGGGGAGTATAACCACTCTCCGAAAAGAAGTTTCCCTGTCCGAAAGGCGGAAGTACCCATCCATCCAGTAATTATATTCCTTTTGCATGTGTGGAAGATATTTTGCATAAACTTGCGGCCCATCTATTTCAGCAAGCAGGCGTATCATTAAAGCGAAAAAAGGAGGCTGTGAGCGGGTAAGGTAGTAACTACGGTTGGCATTTGGAATATGGCCATAAGCATCAATAAGATAAGCGAAATTATCAACCATATCTCTTATGAGGTCATGCTTTCCTGCAGGCAGTAAGCCTAACATTGTAAAGTAGCTGTCCCAGTAATATAGTCCTCTGAACCGCCCCCCGGGAACAACATAGGATTTGGGAACAGGCAACATTGAGCAATCCGGTTGTGATTCCCGCGTTAATAATGGCCAAAGCAGATTGATATGCTCAGTAGCCGGTAGCGACTGGTTACTTGAATAATCAGTTGTAATAGGTTCAGGAATTTGAAAATACGCTGAGACAAAGTCTAAAAGATCAAAATCCTCCTTGTGCTTTTCAATTTCATATAAACTTAGAATTTCTTCCGGAGACCGCTTTGGGTAACAGTCTGCAAAAGTTATTGAATCAGGAAAAACCTGTTTCATCTGAACATCGTGGAATAGCGGACCAAATAACTGGTCAGGAGGTAAAATAGCAGGAACAATACTATATATTTGCGGGGGTTCAATAGGTTTCATTTATTTTTGCTTTTCGTTCTTAACGCATTTCAGACGTGCAAGTTAAAAAATTTTAATATTTAAAGCTTTTAACGTGTCATACTGTGGGCTAAAATACGGTAAGAGACAAGAGGCTGGTGAAATTGCATTCAAATGATTTTTTTAAAGGAGCAAGGCCAGTCTCAAAATTCCGGGCGATATCATCAGCATTGAGGCTGAATCTGCATCGCGTGCGGTTGTTATGAGGAAGGAAAAGTAAAGATTCAACATCATCAAACTTAGTGACCCATCTTAAATGAGCATTTTCCCGTTGGCTGAAATGAAAAATACTTTCCTGTATACTACCTGTTATATGTTCAAATGCAAGCGGGTCGGTACAGCAACAGGCATTATAAGAAATTATGCGATTTGTTTGCTCATACAACCTAGTATTTTTAAGTATTTGAGGAATGTTCCCAAAGCCCGCACTACCGGTGCCCCTTTTGAACTTCCTGCCAGATAACAATAATGGCAATCGGCAGGGCAGCCCTGCGCCAGGTGAAACTGGAAGTCAGCACTTGGAGGAAGTGGCTGAAGCCTAAATTGTCCTAAAGGGGCATTTACCACAGCAAGCGTGCTTTTGGCATTCCTGTATATTTCGGCATCTGTTTTTCCTTTTACTCCTCCCGTCCGTTTTCCTTTAGTTACTGTAATTTCTATTCCCGGATTTTTTATGCGTTCATGAATTTTTCCGGCAAAATCATTTTTCAAAGCATCTGATGTAAATATCGCATGCCTGGGGTACCAACGCTTTACCCGGGTTTCAGTATCCAAGGTCAATTTTTCCATAATCAATTATAAGATTATTAATAGCCTCCCCGATTTCATAATAAGTTAAAACAGGAACCACTTCCGCTCAGCCTTTACCTTTTATGCGGTTTTGTTATTCCTGCATGCCTTGTTCAGTTCAATCAACTGCTCTGAAATTACTCCATCTTCATAAAGACACACCACCCTTAGTTGCTCTAATTCTTTAAATCTTGCATTTTCAGTAAGTCTTTTAAGGTAAAATTTGTAAATTTATTCGTTAAGTATGTTAACGGAATGTCTACTACATTCCTCAACCAATCTAAACCTAATAAGACAGAAATTAATGATTACACAAAAAATCAGGCTCACATTGCTGCTCATGCTTTCCATTACGCTGAATCTTACTGCCTTTGCACAGGAAAAATTCCCTGATGGAACGCCAATACCGGACTGGTTCCGGGAAAATAAACCTACCGATGTAAGCAAACTGGGAAAGCAATACCGTATTACAGACTATAATGTCACGAATGATAGTACGGTCATCCAGACAAAACTCATACAGGCAGTAATTGACAAAGCCTCCGCAAACGGTGGCGGAGTTATAGTTATTCCCAAAGGGACCTTCCTGAGTGGCTCTGTATTTTTTAAAAAGGGCACCCACCTGCATCTTGAAGAAGGCGGCAAGCTTAAAGGCAGCGATGACATAAGCAATTTCCCTCTGGTAATGACACGTATGGAGGGACAAACACTGAAATATTTTGCTGCACTTGTGAATGCCGATGGTCTCGACGGATTTACCATATCAGGAAAAGGAACAATCGATGGCAACGGACTGCGCTATTGGAAATCGTTTTGGCTGAGACGCGAATTCAACCCTCAAACCACTAATATGGATGAAATGAGGCCACGGCTCGTATACATCTCCAACTGCAAAAATGTGCAGCTTTCAGGTGTAAGATTGATAAACTCCCCTTTCTGGACGACCCACCTATATAAAAGCGAAAACGTAAAACTGCTCGACCTGTACATTTATTCTCCGGAAAAGCCGGTAAAAGCCCCAAGTTCCGATGCAGTGGATATAGATGCCTGTAAAAACGTTCTAATAAAGAACTGTTATATGTCGGTAAATGACGATGCTGTAGCTCTGAAAGGAGGCAAAGGCCCGCGTGCAGACAAGGACCCCAATAATGGAAGCAATCAAAACATCATTATCGAAGACTGTACTTACGGATACTGCCACGGCGCACTAACCTTCGGCAGCGAGTCACTTCATGACCGCAACATCATTTTGCGCCGGATTAAGGTAAACCATGCCGAGCGCTTACTGTGGTTCAAAATGCGCCCTGACACTCCCCAGCTTTACGAATATGTATTGGTAGAAGACATTGAAGGCCATGATATAGGCAACTTCATCTTTCTCCGGCCTTGGACTCAGTTCTTCGACCTTAAAGGCGAGGAGGTATCGGGAACCTCTCAAATCCACAACATAACCATGCGCAATATAAAACTGGATTGTGAGAACTTTTTTAACGTGGAAGCGGCAAAGGAAGTTAACCCGTCCAGAGGCTTCGGTTATAAATTGTCGGACTTCAGATTTGAAAACATCGATGTAACCGCAAAAAACTTTCTTGAAATTGACACTTCTATCATTGAGAATTTTAAACTGAAGAAGGTAAGAGTTAACGGGAAGAAACTCTTTTAATTTAAAAAACGACAACTAATGAAAAAGCCGGCCGAAAGAATCATGTATTCTTCTCAGCCGGCTTTTTTTATCCCCCCTGCCCAAACAGGACGCTTTGTAGCCTACCGCTTTTTCTGATTATTTATGCAGGAGAAGTCACCTTTTGAATTTTTGCCTGTCATTTGCCGGTTGCAATTTTTTAAGGGTTATAATACTATAGTCCTACAATCTCCTTTTTTACATAAAAAAGAATTTCCAAGCATACAACAATAGATCGTTGAAACAAGGGGAAATTTCATCAGGACATTAATTTTTGGTTTTAAATTTACTTTTGAATAATAGTTGCCGAATTGCCATTGCCCGCCTGATTAATGAGCGCATCATGAAAGTCTCCTTCCTGCACCACTATAAGGCTGTTTTCATTTCCCAGCTGTTTTCCTCTGAAATTGTGGTCCGTACCGGTTTGAGTGATTGAAGATGAATTTAAATACCCATCCTGCTCCATCCATATTTCATGATGCATTTCTTTCTGCCTCAGTTCCATTCTGTTTCCCTCTCCCCTTTGAATTGCGTTAATCATTCCGTCATATGTATAGTCCTGCAATATTTTAATACTGTTAAAGCTTCCCTCCTGTACAAGGTCAGCCTCCAGTAATGTACCGCTTTGCTCCAGAGTAACCAGGTTTGCTTCCCCCGTCTGACTTAAATTCATGTATGTTCCTTCTCCACTCTGGTTTGAAATAACACTATTATAGTTTCCTGTCTGATCAATTGCTGCCCCGCTGTATAAATGAGGCTGTGTAATAACTGCAAAGTTTGACATACCTGCCTGCCTGATCAGGGCTCCATTTACCATTACTCCTTGTGCAATACTGGCAAAATTACTTTCACCCAGCTGCTCCAGAAGCACATAATTGTCACTTCCTCCAATTTGAATATTTCCTTCATTCCGCACTCCCGGCTCAGCAACATCTTTTCCCTGCCTTACGGAAATGGCAGAAAAGTTTGTACCACTTTCAATAAAGAGTTGGTTCTCCTGTCCTGCCTGACTTATTTGAACCTCTGTGTGATCAGCCAATCCATGGGAGCTAAGCCTGTTCCCCTGCCCTTCCTGAAAAATAACAGAGTGGTTGTCTTCACCTCTTTGTTCCATAAAAATACTGTTCCTGTCTCCGTGCTGCTCTGAATATAAAAAAGAGCCGTTAATTTCCATCCCATTGGTGTTTTCCTGAATCAGCTCTGCTTCATTTCCGGTTCCGGTCTGAACTACTTCTACTGATTTTTTATCCTGAGCAGCCAGTAAGGAGGAAAACAGCAGCAGAAGAGAGAAGGTAAAAAAATGTCTTTCCATAATTGAAATTTGTAAGTATTTTTCAAAATTATTTTAAGAAGTAGTTTTTGATAAAATAGTTACAGGATATTGGCAATGAATGTTTTACGTTTATACCTTTTTTTTAAGTATAGGCTAAATATTTAATTTTGCAGGAAGGGATTTCGTATTTAGTTGTTGATGGGTTTTTCCTTATGGCTTGCTAAGGTAAGCCTGCAGTTCATCATAATCCTTGTTATCGCTTTCTTTTTACCGGAATAAGCACATGGGAAAACTGGCCACTATACACTCTCAACCATAAAGAATTTTGTTAGGATATTTCCACAGTCACTCTACTTTTATCTATATCCGGAAAAGAACTATCACACAAAAAACTTTTTATGGAATCAGGTGGAGTCTGTATTTATTTATGGGTCGGATTCTAAAACACCGGTTTCAGAATTTTCCATGGAATCCATAATCTGTTAATCTAATTAAAAAAATGGATCAACTGAGTCTGCTTTGAAAGCATTTTTCCGGATTTCAGGTACGCATCCACCCGGAAAACAGCAGAATGAGGGATGGATTTATACTCTGCCAGTTCCATCTGGAAGCCATCCTGCCAATCTTCACGCTGCTTAAAAAATTCATCCAGCCGGACCAGGTTACCATCTGAACCTGAGTAAGTGGTAAACAAATCCGTTACTTCCCAAACTTCTGATGTCTTAGTATCAGTCACAAAGATTTCCATATAATCAATTGGGTCGGAATAGGTATATTCATCAGCAATGCAGTCACAACTTAAAGCATTTGCATAACCAAATCCTCCAAACGATCCGGAAGATCCGCCACCTGCCAGCTCAATCAAATCAGAGCTTACAGACACCCCCAGCCCAAAGGCATTTCTGTGGACGGTATCCTCCACATCTTTATATTGAAAGCCTGAGGTGTTATAAGCAGTTACAGTCAGCTCACTATAATGAACCTCCCATGACTTTGGCTGCGGGCATTTACAAGGAAAGCAGGAAAGCAGAAACTGAGTAAAAAAAAGCATTCCCAGTACTGTGGTAATTTTTTTGATCATCGGAATATAAAGATTTTAAATTATTTCATCCACCTGCTTCTAAGCACAGTTCAGTATTTGGCTTTATAAGGCATAGACACAATTTTTGTTGTTCCGGTTGGGCTGAACAGGAATTTTATTTTACAAAATTTATAATAATAATCTGTCTTGCTCTCTTAGCACTAATCAGCCATTATTAACGGCAGCACCAGCAGGAAATGTAGCATAAGGTAAAGTTCCTGTGAATTTTTCAGCCATTCATCCATTCCTTTGCCTGATGATCCAAAAGCAAGGAATCCTGCTCTTTTAATGTAAATTAGAAAAAGAATGTATACCGGTTGCTTCAGGAGACAAAGCTCCGGGGAAAGGAAGGGTTTGCAGTAACAATTTACCGGTTTATATGTGTTTTTCACTACCGCTGATTGATTTTTTATGGGAGATAAAACAAAGCTAAAAATAAAATGCCGGCAAGCCATATTTACACAGCTTGCCGGCATTTAATAAACCTTTTTGAAACAAATCAGAAAGTGAACTGACTTATTTCTTTATTTCAATATCCACGCTTTCTGTTTCAATGGAGCCTCCGTCAGGTCCAACTTTTACAGTGGTTCCTTTTTCTTTCTCCGGAACAACTTCGGCTTTCACTTCCGTCTCCTTAATTGTTTCTCTTTCAACAACCTTAGTTTCAGCTTCTTTGGCCTCGTAATTACAGGAAAAGGTTAATAAAGCAATAGCGCTGATTAAATAAATAAATTTCATAAAACTAAATTCAAAATGATGTGGGAAAATAAAATTAAACAGGTAAAGTGCAGGGGGCTGTTTCTTAAAGCTTAATTGTGATTAATCAGAAAGAAAACCCCGGCCTGCAATCCCCTGTTGTAGATTTTGGCATTTCCATTTTTATTGATGTTACTCAGGCCGTGATTATATCGAATATCAAAACCAAGGTTAGATCTGGGATTTACATAGCTCACTCCCGCACCTAATCCATATTCAACAAATTCATAGTTATCCTTTACATCCACATCAATATTTTGCTGCTCAGCTTTAGCACTTGCTAAAAAGCCCAGCTGTGGTCCTGCCTGCAGCCTGAATCCGTTATCAAACATATATTGTAATAACAGGGGGATATTAATGTAGTGAAGGTTTAATTTCATCTCATTACCTGCAAGAGTAGTTTTTGCACCTTGTAAAGAGTAGTTAATTTCAGGCTGTAACGCGAACTGACTGGCAATATGAATGTGCCCGAGGAGGCCCAGGTGAAAGCTTATTTTCGGATCAGCGCCTGAATTGTTACTATTATCCAGGGTGTAAGCATTTAAGCCTCCTTTAATTCCTATGTTAGCATGTTGTGCTGTAGCTACACCAGCAAAAACAAAAAGGGCAATCACTGTTGTGATAAATAATTTCATAAATTTTGTAATTTAATAACCTGAAGGGTAAATAAGCTCCGGGTCTATATGGATTACAAAGGTGGTTCCTTTCCTGCTTTATTGTCTTGCAAAATTACCTGATTATGTTACATATATCACACATCCGGCCGGAAGCTTCCGTAAGGTCAACTTCCTGATTCTATGGAATCCTTTTATAAATTTTCCAGATTTCCCATCCGCTTTTGCTTCAACTGCTTATAAAAGGAAGGAGAAAGGCCTGTAATTTTTTTAAACTGATTCGATAAGTGAGCCACACTGCTGTAATGGAGTTTGTAAGATATTTCCGTAAGGTTTAATTCATCATAAAGCAGCAGCTCCTTTACTCTTTCAATTTTATGGATAATGATAAATTGCTGTATGGTAATACCCTTCACCTCAGTAAAAATGTTGGAAAGGTAAGTGTAATCGTAATTTAGCTTTTCACTTAAAAATTCAGAAAAATTTACCTTTGGCAATTCGTCTGAGTGATGGATGAGCTCCACAATAACGTTTTTAATCTTTTCAATGAGGATAGCACGCTTATCATCAAGTAACTCCAGACCCGATTTTTCCAGATTTATTTTTAAAAGATTGCGCTGTTGCGCTGTAATGTCCTGTAAAATTTCAACCATGCCCAAATCCACGATAACAAAGTCTAAGCCGAGCTTCAGTAACTCCTCTTTCACCATCATTTTACACCTGAGGCTTACCATGAATTTAATGTACAGCACCATACCTGATTCTATTGATTTTTTGAAAGTTACATTAAAAACCTGTCAGTCAATCAGGCAAAGAATTCATAGCCACTGTTCTAATGTAAGGTTTGCTCCTTCCCGGTAACAAAAGAAAGAGCGTTGCAAATTGCAGCGCTCTTTCTTTTCCTGTCAGGGTTAATTATTCTATGGTTGTGTCACTGCATTTCCATCCAGTATTACAGCTGTTTGCGCCAGCAATCTGCCTTCATGGCTTGCTCCTGTGCCTAAGGTTACACCCGTCATGGAAAGGATAATTCCTTTGAACCCGGCTGTTGTTCCAATGGTAACTTCACCGCCAACCTGCCAGAAGATATTTTTCGCCTGTGCTCCACCGCTTAAGGTAATGTTTACCGCTGAGGCCACGGTCAGGTCTCCCGCTATCTGGAAAATCCACACATCGTTCGGCCCGCCTGAGATGGTTATGTCTGTTGGTATGGAAACCGTATTGGTCCATTTATACAAGCCTGCTGAAAGTGTTTTGCCTCCTATACTACCTGTGCCTAACTCTGTAAAGTCGGGTGAAGGACGTCCTGCTGCATCATTATAGGCAGTAATCATATTTTCCACAGCAGTAGTCAGGTTTATAGGAGTAGGATCAGCCATATCGGCTCCGTAAACTTTTCCGGTTACCTGGGCAGAGGTGGCATAGCCTGTTGCATCAGTTAAGCTAAAGCCGGTTATGTAGGAGGTTGCTGCCGGGCTAACGCCCATATTACCTGTTATGGCTGATGTTGGATTGTTGTTGATTGCAGTTTTGGCAAGAATTACATAATTGCCTGCAGCACCCAGTTCAACCACCGCTAAAGGTGCCGGTGCTTTTTCTCCTGTAGTAAAAGCCCATTCTGTAGCAAAGGCCAGTTTCATACCATCCACCCCTTTTGCTTCCGTGCTGACCCTCACCTTATACACTCCGTTAGCAACCATATTGACAGCCGGAGTAAAAGTGGCCACTTTAGATGAATAAGCTACAGTACCTGCAACCTCTGTCGTTCCCTGCCTTACTGTAAATGTTGATATATTAATGGTAGCAGGGTCCATTTCCTCTGTAAAGGTTACAAGAATGACCTTATTTAAGGCCACATCAGCAGCATCTTTAAGTGGATCAGTGGATTTTACTTCCGCCGCTACATCATTAGGTTTATCGGCAGTTTCTTCATCTTCTGTGCCATCAGTCGTATCCTCAGGCTCCTTAACGGGTTCCTCAGCAGGCACCTCAGTTACCGGAACGGGATGGTTATAATCTTTTTCGCAGGCTGCCATTGAGAACATTAACAGCATTATTATCAGGTTTATTTTTTTCAGATGTTTCATCTTGTTGTATTTATGTTTAAAATTTCGTTTCGGGTTGCCAGGCAGGCAAACCGTGTTGGCAGTTCCGGAAAGGAGTTACCATTTTTGTTTTGAATTGTACAGGATCTGGAATTTCATTTTTACTCAGCAAAGGTGATTCTATATAGTTTATGAAGTGTTGCAGAAGTAAAGGGAATTGTTACACAATTCACTGATGTATAAAAACACGGAAATAATGGTCCTTATACTATATATAGATCCTCCGCTTTGCTATTTGACAGCATAGCATAGAATTGACGGATATTATGATGTGCCGGATTGAGTGTTATTTAATTAAAAAAAATCAGCGACAGAGTTAATTTACCAGCTAACCATCTGTCTATATAAAGGTGGATTCTGGTGTTGCGAAAGCCGGCCACCCTATTTTGCCATCTTACCCCATCGGGCAGTAAAAAAAGAGTATTCAGAATCCAGTCAGGGTAATATTTGTGGGAAAGTGTGATTTATGTAACATATCAATTTTACTGTGTAATATTTTACCCGAAAAACAAAGCCACCTTTGTGGTACCAATAAAAATTGCGCTTTACAACGCATATTTTAGCCCGCCAGTAACGGATAGTTATCAAACCTTTTGAAATGAAATATTAAAGTGTGTGCCTTAAAGCCGCCCACACGAAATAAAAGCCTGCACGGCAATTCACCCCCCCCCTTCATAACTTCAGATTTTAATCCTGTTATGACACCCCTCTTTTCAAAATTTCATTAACTACACGCCTCACATGCAAAAAAAATGGCGGAGCAGAATCCGGTTGCCAAAACCGGAACCTTTACTCCTGAAGCATAGCTGCGAAATTCTGAAAAAGATCACAATTACTTATTAATTAATAACAAACACATCCGGTCATGAACAAATTACTTGCCATAGCATTTGCCTTTATATTTATTATTATATTCCACTCAGATGGATTTGCACAGGAAAAATACGGAAGCAGTCTGAATTTAGGTTTGGGAATAGGAGGTTACTCCGGCTACTACAAATATACAGGCCGTTCGCTCCCTGTAATTAATATCAACTATGAATTTGATGTAGCGAAAAACTTTACCCTGGCCCCATTTATAAGCTTTTCTTCTTATTCCGACAGAACCTACTGGGGGCAGAATAAAAGCACTTATACTTACCGCCATACTGTGATTCCTGTTGGTGCAAAAGGAACCTATTATTTCGACGACCTCTTGGAAGCCCGTTCAGACTGGGATTTCTACCTTGCCGGCTCCTTAGGCTTTGCCCTTTTTCATTCCCGCTGGGATGATGGCTACGGTGGCGACAGAAACATATATTCAAATGGAAGCCCCCTGTACCTTGACCTGCACATTGGCGCAGAATATCACTTCAATAACAAAGTGGGGGCCTTCCTTGATCTTTCAACCGGTGTTTCCACCATTGGCATTGCCATTCATTAACACAGGTGTTTTATTGTAACTTAAAAATTAAATCAATGAAAATAAATAATATAATAACAGTCCTTGCTATAGCGACGGTGGCAGCTTTTACAGCTTGTGAAAAAGATACCTTCCGGGAAAAACCGGGTGTTTGCCCAATAGTTTTATCCACCAATCCGGAAAATGGCGCCAGTGGAGTGCCGCTGGAAAAAATTATTACCGCCACCTTTAATACCAAAATGGACCCGAAAACCATTAATGAAAGCTCCTTTACACTAACCGGAGAAAGTGAACTAGCTGGTACAGTCACTTATAATGACGAAAACAGGAGGCTTAATTTTGTTCCCGATAATCCATTAGCACCCGGAACCTCCTGGTCTGCACGCATAGCTACTACGGTTAAAGATGAGCATGGAAACGCATTACAAACCGATTATATATGGAGCTTTACCACCGGAACCGCTACAGCACCTTCTGCAAATGGGGTGAACCTTAACAGTGTTGCCGGTTTCGGAATTTTTGCCGGCGCAGGGATCAGTAATAATGCTGGTTTTAGTGAGATACGGAATCTTAATATTGGCATTACGCCGGGTGTGCGCTCTGCAGTTACCGGTTTTCCTCCTGCCATTGTTGTAAACGGAGCCATATTTGCCTCCGGCGATGCATCTCCTGACGGAGTTTCTGATATGCTTATTCAGGCCAAACAGGATTTAATTGATGCCTATTTGTACGCTGAAAGTGCTGTTTCTCCGGCACCTGCCACAGTAGCAGGCGACCAGGGTGGAAAAACGCTGGCCCCGGGCATTTACAAATCTACCTCTACCCTGCTCATTCAATCGGGCGACCTTACGCTGGATGCACAGGGTGATGAGAATGCAGTATGGATTTTCCAGATTGCAGCGGACTTTACTACAGTAGGTGGTGCAGGTGGCAGTGTAATTCTTAAAGGAGGCGCGCAGGCCAAAAATGTTTACTGGCAAACAGGCAGCTCAGCAACTATTGGAGATTATACTTCCTTCCATGGAAATGTGCTCGCCTTAACCTCCATTACCCTGAACTCAGGTGCTACAGCGACAGGGCGAATGCTGGCCAGAAACGGATCAGTAGTTATGACAAATAACAATATTATAGAAAAGCCTTAATCCTTAAAATTATGATATCAGGTAACTACAATAACAATATTAATAACCTAAACATTAATAATATCAATAACACTAAAAGCCGCAATATACCTGGATTTGGCAGGATTTGCTCCCCCTTTGGGGGGATAGTCAGCAGCCTTGCTGTTGCAATTATCATGGCAGGTGGTCCTTTGACTTCCCTGCAGGCCCAGGAAACATTGCAGCCACAGTTCACTCAGCCCGGGTGGTGGTTTGGTGGTGCGGCTGCTGCAAACTATAATTTTTTTACCGGCTCCACACAGCATCTGAATGCTGGTTTAACGCCTCCTGTTGCTTTTCATAAGGGCAAAGGTACTGGTTTATATCTTGCTCCCCTGGTGGAATACCGTCGGCCTGGCTCCAAATGGGGAGTAATGCTCCAGACAGGATATGACAGCCGCAGAGGATCTTTTGAAACACAAACCACTCCCTGTAACTGCCCGGCAGACTTAACGACCAGGCTTGGGTATATTACGGTGGAACCAGGCCTGCGCTTTTCCCCTTTTAAATCCGGCTTTTATGTTATGGCAGGCCCACGCATGGCATTCAACATCAATAAGTCATTCACTTACCAGCTGGGAACCAATCCGGATTTTACAGACCAACCTATCAGCGAACCGGTAAATGGAGATTTTGATAATGTAAACAAAGTACTTCTTTCAATGCAGTTTGGAGCAGGTTACGATATTCCATTGCTGGCAGAAGAAAAACAAAACCAGGTGATATTATCTCCCTTTATTGCTTTCCAGCCTTACTTTGGCCAGTCTCCACGTTCTTTAGATACCTGGTCGGTGAGTACACTAAGGACGGGTGTAGCCATTAAGCTTGGGCGTGGAAAGCTGATTCCCGCTAAAGCTTTGAGCACTGCTTCGGTACAGTTTACGGTTAATTCACCGGAAAATATCCCGGTGAACCGCAGGGTAAGAGAAACATTCCCGCTTCGCAACTATGTGTTCTTTGACCAGGGTTCAAACGAAATTCCGGAACGGTATGTAACCCTTCGTCCGGACCAGGTAAAGGAATTTAAAGAAGACCAGCTTGAAGTATTTACACCTAAAGAACTCTCAGGTCGTTCCGACCGTGAAATGACTGTTTATTATAATGTCATCAATATCCTGGGAGACCGTATGGGCAGGAATCCTTCTTCCACCATTACTCTGGTAGGTTCTTCGGAAAACGGTCCGCAGGAAGGCAAAGCAATGGCAGAAAAAATCAAAACTTACCTGGTTAATATCTTTGCCATCGATGCTTCCCGCATTAGCATTACCGGCCGCGATAAACCAAAACTGCCTTCCGGAAAGCCTGATGGAACTAAAGAACTTGACCTTTTACGTGAAGATGACCGTCGTGTGTCGGTTGAAAGCAGTTCTACTGCCCTGCTGATGGAATTCCAGAGTGGACCTGATGCGCCATTGAAGCCGGTGAAATTTACCGCTGTGCAGCAGGCACCTCCTGACAGTTACCTGACCTTTACAGCCGCAGGGGCAGATAAAGCCTTTTCATTATGGTCTCTGGAGGTGATGGATGAAGATGGGAAAGTACAGTATTTCGGACCATACTTTCAGGAAACTGTCAGTTTGCCGGGGAAAACAATCTTAGGTAACCGCCCCAAAGGCACATACAAGGTTACAATGGTAGGAAATGGCAGAAAAGGCAGTGAGCTGAGGCAGGAAAAAATCGTTAACATGGTCCTGTGGACACCGGACAAAGACGAAGAAGGATTGAGGTATAGTGTGATTTATGAATTTAATGAATCTAAAGCGACCGGTACTTATGAAAAATACCTGAAAGATATTGTAGCGCCTGAAATACCTGAAAATGGCACAGTGATCATCCATGGCCATACCGACATTATTGGTGAGGAAGCCAGTAACCAGCAATTATCACTTGCAAGGGCTAACAATGTGAAGGAGATTCTGGAGAGTAGTCTTTCCGGAACCGGCAGAAAAGATGTGAACTTTAAAGTAACAGGGTTTGGCGAAGACCAGTTCGCCTCCCCGTTCGGAAATAAATATCCTGAAGAACGGTTTTATAACAGAACTGTAATTATTGACATTATTCCTGCAAAATAAAGCATCAGGGATACAAAACCTTTATTTAAAACAGACTACCTGAAATTAATCAGGTAGTCTGTTCTTTTTTTCTCACCTTTAGTCCTTCAGCAGGTTCAGGATGGGGTTAAAAACAGAACCTATATAAATTTTACCCGTCTTAAAAAAACGGTTCTTTTAAAAAGAACTAATTATCAATGAATTTAAAAAAAACCGAATTTTCTACTCTTATGCAAGAGCCCGGGACAGGAAGAAAAAATAACAGGAAAATAAAAGAACTGATAGAACTGAATGATGAGCTGGAAAACTATTTCAGGAATACCATAATTCCGCAGCTTTTTGTAGATGCAAATTTAATACTCCGCAAGTTTACCCCTCCTGCCATGAAGCAATTCAGCTTTGATGAAACGCATATTGGCCGGCCAATGGAAGATATGATTGATAATATCCGCTATTCGACCATTGTAGAAAACATTCAGGAAGTAATCCGGACCGAAGAAATATTCGAAAAGGAAATCCAGACCACAGATATGCGCTGGTTCCAGATGAATATTATCCCTTACCTTGTGAAAAAGGAAAACAGGACCAATGGAGTAATAATTACCTTTGTGGACATTACCGACCGCATGAAGGTTTTAAAAGAGCTGGAGCGCTTAAATGCAGCCCACGAAACATTTATATATTCTGTTTCGCATGACCTTAAAGGTCCTTTGGCCAATATAGAAGGGCTCGTTCAGCACCTGGTTAAATCATCGGGAGAAATAGCTGAGAAAATGGGAGAAGACACCCGGAGGCAAAAATATATCGCGGATCTACTCGACCGTTCTGTTAAATCAATGAGGGATATCCTTAATGAGCTTTCTGAAGTTGTAAAAATTGAACAGAACTTCAAGGAACATGTGGAAACTGTTTACTTTGAAAACATTCTTCCGGAGGTGGAGATGATGATTAAAGGTAAAATCATTGAAAGTCAGGCCACGATCAATTATGATATTCAGGTGCGTGAAACAAAATTCTCCCGGAAAAACCTCAGAAGCATATTCTATAACCTCATCAGTAATGGCATAAAATACCAGAGACAGGGAATACCGCCGGAAATTTCCATAAAAACCGGTATAAAAAATGGAATGCTGCACATTTCCGTTTCTGACAACGGGACCGGAATTCCTGAAGATAAACAAAAACTAATTTTCACCCCTTTTACCCGCCTCGAAAAAAACGTTGAAGGAACAGGTATAGGTTTGTACCTGGTAAAGAAAATTGTGGAGAATGAAGGCGGAAGGATTGTCTTAAGCAGCAAACCGGGAGAGGGATCACAATTCGATATTTATCTCCAAATAAAAGAGTAATTCCAATCAAAAGATGGTCCTGTTGCTGTAACAGCCTCAGGATTTTCAGGACAGACTTCAAATCCACTTTTACCCGGACTTTCTGTCTTTTCCTGCCGGTATGCCGGTAATCTTTAACAGTTCGTCAAAATTAAAAAATCCCCCCCGGCAGGTAATTAAAGGCCTTCCTGAAATCTATTGCGGATTCTGTCAAAGCTTTTAAATCAATAAGTTAATGTAAAACCAACAGCAAGATAGTTTGAATTATTTATTTCATTATTGTTAAAGTGCCTTCTTAGCTTCCTGAAACCTGTAAAAGATTGTTTCTCCCAACTACTGCACCGACGGGCACCTGAAATAAGTAGCTGATCCTGTGTATAATCAAATCAGGGCAAATTCTCCTTATCCCAACCTCCTGCTTATTCAGTTTTTGAAATTTAAAGCGTACCTTTGTAGCTGGAAAAAAAAATAATCATGCTTCACTTCTTCTATAGTCAGACTGAAAAAATTTTTGCCGTACAAAGCGTGCAGGAACTAAGCGCTACAGACATTTCAAAACTTGAATGGCTTTTCGGTAATGCTGAATTAAAACCGGAAACCAACCTGAGCGGATTCTTTGTGGGTCCACGGGCTGCCATGATTACTCCGTGGAGTACCAATGCCGTGGAAATTACCCAAAACATGGGTATTCAGGGGATTATCAGGATAGAAGAGTTTAAAATAGCAGAAGAAGATTCCGCTGATTTTGACCCAATGCTTTCTCAGAAGTATAAAGGGCTCAGTCAGGACATTTTTACTATCAACATTGAGCCTGAGCCGGTGCTTCCGGTCACAGACATTGCAGCTTATAACAAGCAGGAAGGGCTTTCGCTCAGCGATGAAGAAGTGGAGTACCTGAACCAGCTTGCAGAAAGGCTTGGCAGGCCGTTAACCGATTCCGAAGTATTCGGATTTTCACAGGTAAATTCAGAGCATTGCCGCCATAAAATTTTTAATGGGAAGTTTGTGATTGATGGCGAGGAGAAACCCATGTCTCTCTTTAAATTAATCCGCAAGACATCTGAAGCAAACCCTAACGACATTGTATCTGCCTACAAAGATAACGTTGCCTTTATTAAGGGACCTGTAGTGCAGCAGTTTGCGCCAAAACGTGCAGATGTACCTGATTTTTACCAGGTAAGCGATTTTGAATCGGTTATTTCCATAAAAGCAGAAACGCATAACTTCCCCACCACGGTAGAACCTTTTAATGGTGCTGCCACAGGTTCCGGCGGTGAGATCCGGGACAGGCTGGCAGGTGGCCAGGGAGCCCTCCCGCTTGCCGGAACAGCTGTGTATATGACAGCCCTTTCGCGCCTGGAAAAGGACCGCCCCTGGGAAAAGGCCACACAGGAAAGAAAGTGGCTTTATCAGACTCCAATGGATATCCTGATAAAAGCATCTAACGGAGCTACAGATTTTGGTAATAAATTCGGACAGCCCCTTATTACAGGCTCGGTTTTAACCTTCGAGCACGACGAAAAAGCAGATGCACTGGAAGCCCCCAGGAAATTAGGATACGACAAAGTAATAATGCTTGCCGGCGGTGTTGGCTACGGAAAAGCAAGCCAGGCGCAGAAAAAGCACCCGAAAACAGGCGATAAAATTGTAATACTTGGCGGTGAGAACTACCGCATTGGCATGGGCGGTGCCGCTGTATCCTCTGCCGACACCGGTGAGCATGGCTCAGGAATTACGTTAAATGCTATCCAGCGCTCCAATCCGGAGATGCAGAAACGTGCCGCGAATGCTATCCGTGGCATGGTGGAGAGTGAGCAGAATCTTATTGTTTCCATCCATGATCATGGTGCCGGTGGGCACTTAAACTGCCTTTCTGAATTAGTGGAAGAAACAGGCGGTAAAATAGATCTGGATAAACTTCCTGTAGGTGACCCTACCCTTTCTGCAAAAGAAATTATAGGGAATGAATCGCAGGAGCGGATGGGGCTGGTAATAAGTGAAAAAGATATTGCAACCCTGCAGAAAATAGCAGAAAGGGAACGTTCTCCCATGTATACTGTCGGTGATGTAACCGGAGACCGCCGCTTTACTTTTGAGTCAGCAACAACAGGCAAAAAGCCTATGGATCTGGAGCTTAGCGATATGTTCGGAAGTTCGCCTAAAGTGGTAATGCATGACACATCGGTTTCAAGACCCTACCAGCCTGTAACTTATGATAAAAGCCGGGTTTATAATTACCTCGAGCAGGTATTACAACTGGAAGCTGTAGCCTGTAAAGACTGGTTAACGAATAAGGTGGACCGTTGTGTGGGTGGCCGTGTGGCTAAACAACAATGTGCAGGCCCGTTACAATTGCCCCTGAACAACTGTGGGGTAATGGCGCTGGACTACCAGGGCAAAGAGGGTATTGCCACCTCAGTTGGCCATGCTCCTGTTTCGGCACTGATTGATCCGGCAGCAGGTAGCCGCAATGCTATTGGCGAATCCCTGTCAAACATTGTATGGGCTCCTTTGAAGGAAGGCCTGAAAAGTGTATCTCTTTCAGCCAACTGGATGTGGGCATCTAAAAACCCCGGAGAAGATGCCCGTTTATACAAAGCAGTTGAAGCCTGTTCGGATTTTGCTATTGCCCTGGGCATTAACATTCCTACAGGAAAGGACTCGCTTTCCATGAAACAGAAATATAAAAATGAGGATGTTATTGCACCTGGTACGGTAATTATTTCAGCAGGAGGAAACTGCAGCGATGTACGCAAAGTGGTGGAGCCTGTGTTGCAGAAGGATGGTGGAAATATCTACTATATTAATCTTTCGAATGATTCCTGGAAATTAGGCGGCTCCTCTTTTGCTCAGGTAGTCAATAAAATAGGAAATGAAACCCCGGATGTTACCGATGCCTCCCTGTTCAGGAATGCCTTTAACACCTTGCAGCAGTTAATTAAAGAAGATAAGATTGCTGCAGGCCATGATATTGGCAGTGGCGGTTTAATTACAACCCTGCTGGAGATGTGTTTTGCTGACAATAAACTTGGTGCTGATATTGATTTAAGCTCTCTGGGCGAAGCGGACACCATTAAAGTGCTGTTTGCAGAAAACATTGGAGTTGTGTTCCAGGCACTGGCAGAGGTGGAAGAAACCTTAAAAGAGAATGGAGTTCCCTTTTATAAAATAGGCAGCAGTACCTCTGTTGGTACTCTTGAACTGAAAAACGGAGCCGATGCTTACAGCTTTGATATTGCTCAACTCAGGGATACATGGTTTAAAACATCCTACCTGCTGGACATAAAGCAAAGTGGTGCTGTAAGTGCTAAAGAGCGTTACGACAACTACAAAAATCACGAACTGATCTACAGATTCCCTGAAGGATTCAACGGCAGGAAACCGGATATAGATCACTCCAAACCAAGGATTAAGGCAGCTATTATCCGTGAAAAAGGAAGTAACTCCGAACGGGAAATGGCCAACGCCATGTACCTTGCTGGTTTCGATGTGAAAGACGTTCATATGACTGACTTAATCTCCGGAAGGGAGACCCTTGAGGATATTCAGTTTATAGGCGCTGTGGGTGGATTCTCCAACTCAGATGTACTGGGTTCTGCCAAAGGCTGGGCAGGGGCATTTATGTACAATGAAAAAGCAAAAACCGCTCTTGAAAATTTCTTTAAGCGCGAAGACACCCTTTCCGTAGGTATTTGCAATGGCTGTCAGCTTTTTGTTGAATTAGGGCTCATCCACATGGATCATGATGCTGACAAGAAGCCAAAAATGCTTCATAACGTGAGTCAAAAGCACGAAAGCATCTTTACCTCTTTAACCATTCAGAAAAACAAATCGGTGATGCTCTCCAGCTTAGCCGGATGCACGCTGGGTGTTTGGGTATCGCATGGTGAAGGTCGTTTTAACTTACCGGATACTGAGGATAAATATCAGATCGTTTCCAAGTATGCCTATGAAACCTATCCGGCCTGCCCGAACGGCTCTGACTATAACACAGCCATGATATGCGATGAAACAGGCCGCCACCTGGTGATGATGCCGCACATTGAACGCTCTATCCTGCAGTGGCAGTGGGCTAATTACCCCAAAGGCCGTCAGGATGAAGTATCTCCATGGATGGAGGCTTTTGTGAATGCGAGAAAGTGGCTGGAAGTAAATGGTAAATAACCGATAAAGGATTACCTGATGAAATGAATTATTTACTGAAACACTCTCTACTCTGGAAGGGAGTGTTTCAGTTTTTTTTTGCATGGCAGGAGAAGTGGTAAAATCAGCTACCCGCCTTTCCTCCATCTTTATGTAGTTAAAAATACTCCCCCTGGCATTAAGGCCACCAGAGCCTGCGGCTATGGCACAATTACAATTTTGCCGGTAGTATGCAGACTTTGAATCTGTTCCAGGGCTTCTGCAGCCTGGTTCAATGAATATGTTTTGCTTACATGGACTTCAAGCTTGCCCGCTTCTGCCAATTCACGCAGATGGTCCAGTTGCTGTGCATTTGGCTCCACAAAAACAAACTGAAAATCTATGTCCGGATCGAGACCTTCTCCCTGGTTCAGGATAGACACTAATTTACCTGATGGTTTTAACGCCTGCAGGCTTTGCTGCAGAGTTTCGCCACTGGTGCAATCTAAAATAAGATCCACTCCATCGGGATAGATTTCCCTGGTTGCTTCCCCTACATCAGTATTTCTGTAGTCGATGGTATAATCTGCCCCCAGCTCCTTCATATAGGAATGATTTTTTTCACTGGCAACGCCAATAACTTTAGCGCCTGTTACTTTAGCAAGCTGAATGGCAAAACTACCTACCCCGCCTGATGCCCCCAGAATCAGTACTGTCTGGTTTTCCTGCAGCTTTCCGGCATCATATAAACACTGGTAAGCAGTAAGGCCTGCAAGGGGTATTCCCGCAGTTTCTTCGGCGGAAAGGTTTACAGGTTTTTCTGCTAAATAGCTTTCAGGAATAACAATGTACTCTGCAAAGGTGCCCCATTTTACTTCCGGCCTTCTGGCATAGGCATATACTTCATCGCCAACATTAAAGCGCCGGGCAGCATGGCCTCTGTCCTCCACTTCACCACAAACATCCCAGCCCGGAATTACAGGGAAGGTATGTGGCATCATGTCTTTATAGTACCCTTTACTTATTACGGCATCCACCGGATTAACCCCCGCGGCTTTAATTCTGACCAGTACATCACCCTCTTTTAATTCAGGCAGCTCCAGAATACCTACTCTGACTTTTTCCGGTCCGCCAAACTCCTTATAATTTGCTGCTTTTATCTCTTTTGCCATTGGTATCCTCTTTTTAATTTTCTGCAATACGTTTATTGTACTTACTCATTTGGCTTGCAAAGGTTTATAGTTGCCAGGGTTTGTAAGAATAACCTTAATATCCAATGGTATATTTCTGTACCTCCGGCTTCAGTTACAGGTGATGAACGAAAAAAGACCAGCTGATTTTTTGCTGGTCTTTTCTGTTCCTGATATGATTCCGCTTATATTAATAACGGTCCCTTCTGTCTCCATAGCGACCGGAGCTCCTGTATTCACGGTCCGAATCGCGGACATTCCGGCCCCATGCTCCTGACGGTCCGCGGTCTGTAGCCGGATGGTCAAAACGGCCGTGTGGGCGGCGGCTTTGCCGGTCGCTTTCTCTGTACCGGTCTTCATCGCTCCTTCGCATTCCAAAACGGTCGAGGTCGCGCTCAAAGTCATCGTAGGATCCTGTAGCTCTGTGGCGGCTGTCCGGACGGTTATTCCGGATTTCACGGTAGTTCCGGTCATTATCACTATAATAGCCACGGTCGCGCCCTGAATCACCAAAATCAGAATGGCGGTTCATTTCCCACTCCGTATCATATCCACGGCCCGGGTTTGAGGAGCGGGTAGAGTAGTAATTGCCACGTTCATCCTGCCCGGTACGATAGTTATCATCCTGCTCATAGCCTCTGTTCCTGTCGCTGAAGCGGTCGCTGTTATAAGGGCGATCCTGTTCATAGCCTCTGCTAATGCCTCTGCCACTATCACGGTCATATCCCCTGAAATCTCTTTCCGGATTATAACCTCCGCGGTCCCTGTATTGATCGTTATCACGGCGGCTTCTGTCTGCGTTAAAGCCAAAGTCCCTGTCATCTCTTCTGTCACGTTCTCTTCCGTATTCCCTGTCACGGTAATCATTATAGTCTCTTCTGTAATCTCTATCGTCTTGTCTCATAGTATTTTTATTATGGTTTAAAAAATGTCCACTGGCAGGAGCCGGATAATTAAGATGGTGCGGGCCGGATTGTTGCGGCTTACCGGGCTCCATCTTTCCGGCACGTTCCAAACCCTGCCGGGCCTGAATATTGCCGGCTCCATAGCCTCCTTCATAAGGATACTGAGTTCCCTCTGCAAAGTTTCGCTTTTGCTGCTCTGAGGCGGGTTCCTGTGGGTAAAAGTTTTCCATTCCTCCCTGGCCCGGTCGGTTCCGCTGGTCAAAATTATCGCGGTAAGGGTAGCCGGTATCTCCCCTGTATACCTGTTGTTGCTGCCGGTTACCTGATTCCCACCAATTGGCGTCGCTGGCCTGCCCCACGCGATGCCAGTCACCGGAATTTTTATTTGTTAAGTCTTCTTCCCTTCCGGAGAAAGGATTATTGTTATTGCTTATATTAGCCATATTACAAGCTTTTATGATTAAAAAAATAAATATGGCCCATAAGGTGCAGAAAATGTGGCTAAAATGTAAGGCAGGAAAAGGGGAGATTGTAAAACCCCTTTTTAGGGGGATATTGCAGTAATGTGGCAGATTAACCGGCTCCAATTGAAACCTGGAAACTAATTAACCGTTTAACCGACTTCCATTTTTTTTCAGGGCAAGGAGGAGGATAAAAAAAGAGTGTCACAGGCTGATTACCAGTTTTATTAATTCCTTAATAAGCGGCTTGTCCAAAAAAAAAAGCCTGAAGAAAAAGTCCTCAGGCTTAAGTAATTTTTACGGCTTTCACTCAGTTTTTCCTGAATCAATGAGGAAAAATTATTAAAATCCTTTTGCCGGTTATTCGGGCACCACCTTATCGAGGACACGGACAGCAGCATCAGTGGCCACACCTACGGCCAGGTGGCCAGCCAGCCCTCTTGCATGCGCCTGCCATGGATAGGCTAAGGGGCCGGAGGATAAACCCGCTAAGGGGGCTACTATTTCATCCATTACGATAAACAGACCGAAGCCGTAGAGTAAACCTCTTCCTTTGTCCAGGTCTTTATATTTATGGCGAAGAACGCCATAAAGAGCGCCAGGCATCATCCCAAGTAAGTAATGAATTGTTTTTCCGGAAATAAACTCCTGATGATCATTCATTCCGACACCGGCTGCTTTTGCTATTTTATCTGCGGCAACAAATGCTACATATTTTTTATCTATCTGTGCGTTTTTTTCCTGCTTATAAGCCTCACGGTCCTCGTGATTATACATGTACCAGGTTATCCTGTCCATAACCCATACGGAGGCAGCCCCTGCAATTGCTCCTTTTAATACTTCCTTAAACACACTTGCCATATAATTTATTTATAAACTTAAACATTTTATTATTTCTCAATGAAATTACGGCATCTGTCAAAAAGAGTTATTGGCATTAATAAACCCTCAGGTATTCTTTCTATAATCCGGAATGAAAAACATGCAGTAAAATTTAAATTCTTTAGTTGGGGAATAACATTCATTGCATTAAATACCAAAGCTTTTTATTGAAGGCAGGAATTATAAAATTTTCAGCTTCACATCTCCATTAATGGGGTATCCCACGCAGGTAAGCACCATTCCCTCCTCCAGATCCTTTTCAGTAAGCACCTCGTTATAGGACATCCAAACCTTGCCCTGCGTACACCTGGCAGCACAATTACCACAACGCCCTGTTTCACAACTGTATGGTAGTGCAATCCCGTTATTCCGGGCTGCTCTGTGAATTGTTTCAGGGTATTGAACCTTAAACCGGTGTTCCAAGGCTCCTGCTTCAATGGTTACCATATGAGGCTCTGTATCAGGAGGGGTAAGTTTCGGCAGCACTTTTGCGGTTGTGAAAATTTCTTTCCTTATCCGGCTCAGGGGCACCTCCAGCTGGCCAAGGCCATAAGTGCACATTACCATATAGTTTTCCGGACCGCACAGATAATACAATCCTTCCTCTAAAGGTCCGGAGGCATGCTCTTTCACCAGGGATTTTAAAAAATCTTTGTGCAGGCGTGCCCTGTAAAGATTAGAGGAGGTACTATATAAATATTCAACTGTAAAGCGGCCGGCATACTGTTTTTCAAGCGCCTGTAACTCTTTCAGGAACAAAGCTGATACCGGATCTCTGTTGCTGTAGATCAGCACCACCCTGCAGTTCTTAATTCCGAAAAGAGCTGCTTTAACCAGGGATAAAACGGGGGTTATTCCGCTTCCGGCAGCAAAAAAGAAAAGCTGATTAAAGGAATCGTTATTTTCCGGAAGAGTGAAAAAACCGCCTGCGCCCGTAGTTAAAAGTTTATCCCCTTCCCGGGCCTCATTAACCAGATAGCGGGAGAACAGGCCGTTTTCTATCCGCTTTACGGCAACAGAAAGAGGTTCGCCTGATTGCGGGGCAGATGTAATGGAATAAGATCTCCTGATTTCCCCGAACTCAGCTGGCAGCACGAAAGTCAGGTATTGACCTGCTTTATAGGATATTTTCCTAGCATCCGGTCCTTCGAAGTAAAAGGATTTAATTCCCTCTGCCTCTTCCCTGATTTTACTGATGGTTAATTCAATGTATGAAGACATTTAAGTTTACATCTACAGTCTGGAAATTAAAAAATAAAGACTGTCTGGTTACAGGCTTCAGAAAAAAGAAGCAGGGGCTTATCCCCGCCATACACCAAACTTACCTGCCCTGTAATCATTATAGGCTTCTGTAATTTCCTGTTGAGTATTCATTACGAATGGCCCCTGAGCAACCACAGGTTCATTGAAGGGTTCTGCATGCCCGAGGAGCAGCACAGCGTCGGAAGCAGCTTCAACAGACACCTGGCTGCCGTCATTGTTAAATTCCACCAGAGAATGCATCTCTGCTTCCCGGCCGTTTACTTTTAATTTACCATTAATCACATAGAAGAAAATGTTCCGGCCCTCAGCAATGTCAATATCCAGCTTCCCGCCACTCTTAAAATTAAGAGTTGCCAGCTGAATATCTGCCAGAGGCGTAAAGGCTCCGGGGGTACCTTCCCAGTTTCCGGAAACGGCATTGATCGTTACTTTTCCCCCATCCAGTTCAACGTCTGGTATATCCTTTTTTTGCAGTCCCACATAATTTGGATCTGTCATTTTATATTTAGCAGGCAGGTTTACCCATAACTGCAGGATCTCAAGGTCTCCTCCCTCTTTTTTGAAATTTTGGGAAGATACTTCGGCATGAATCAGCCCTTTTCCTGCCGTCATCCACTGTACCCCTCCGGCCTCAATGGTGCTTTCAAATCCACCGGAATCCTTGTGCATAATATCTCCTTTAAGGATAAAGGTTACAGTTTCAAAACCGCGATGCGGGTGCGGACCAAATGGAAGTCCGTCATTATTCGGGCTGTAGGTCTGGAAGCCATGGTGGTTCAGGAACAGGAAAGGATCTATTTGCTCCACAGAGCGGGTTGGCATGGCCCTGTAAGTCACCAGGTCTGCAATAGGAGAATATTCTGCTTTATGTATTTTTTTTATAGTGCGCATTTTTTTCATATTAATGGTTGAACAAAAATTATGGCAACTTCTTTATGAGATTACCCTTTGTGCCGTAAAAAGTTTTAAATCAGTGCTGAAAGACTGAAATACCGGCTGTTAATATTTTCTTTATTTCCTCCAAATCTGTCCGGACAGGACTTCCTGTTTTTTTGTTTTTATGGCACATCCTTTGGTTGAAAATTACCTTTTAAACACATTCCCCTGTTGCCGGTTAATTTCCTGAAGGTGGATTAAACAATAACATTAACAGGAGTAATCATTATGCATATTGCAATTATTTCAAGCAGCATCCGGCCGGGAAGAAACAGCCATAGAGTTGGCTTACATTTTAAGCACTTTATAGAAGAACGTCACTTAGCCGGCTGTGATCTGGTTGACCTGCAGGAGTACAATTTTCCGGTTTTCGAAGAACGGCTCCGGTTTATGGAAAATCCATCGGAACAAATACTCCATTTTGCTGACCGGATTGCAAAAGCAGATGGAGTAATTGTAATAGCCCCTGAATATAATGGCGGGTACCCTGCAAGCCTGAAAAATATTATTGACCTTCTATCCTCAGAATGGAAGGGAAAACCCACAGGAATTGTAACTGTGTCGACCGGTCCTTATGGAGGTGCATTGCTTTTGCCCTCCCTCCTTTTTACCTTATGGAAAAAAGGGGTATGGGTGGTAAATGCACGGTACCATGTTTCTAATGTTCAGGAGGCCTTCGATGAAAATGGTACTCCCAAAGACCCTGCTGTAACCGGTAAACGAACCGCAGATTTTACGGACCAGCTGCACTGGAGCATGGAAGCCAGGAGGAAAATGCTTGAAGACCAATAGCCGCAAAACTGCATTTTCTGATAAAAAAACCTGAAGACTGAAAAGAGGCGGCTAAAACCAGCTTAACCTCTTTTCATTCTCTCAGATTCCATAGAGCTTAAGCCTGCTGCTTTACCAGCTGTACTTCGCCCTGAATTTTAAGCTCTTCCCCTAACATCACTCCTCCTGTTTCCAGAGCTGCGTTATAGTTAATACCCCAGTCTTTACGGTTAATTTTTCCGCTAAGGGTAAAACCAGCTTTTGTATTGCCGTAAGGATCCTTTGCAATCCCGTTAAATTCAGCATTAAGTTTCACTGGTTTTGTAGTTCCTTTAATGGTAAGGTCTCCATACAGGTAGAATGTATCATCATCTGCCTTTTCCACTTTTGTAGATTCAAACTTCATGTGCGGGTGCGACTCCACCTCAAAGAAATCTGCATTACGCAAATGGTTATCGCGGTCTTTGTTGTTAGTATCGATAGAGGCTACTTCAATGTTAGCCACAACTTTTGCCTGTGAAAAGTCATCACCATCTGTTGTTGCTTCCGCATCAAAATTTCCGAATTTACCTGTAACATTCGAAATCATCAGGTGCTTGATTTTAAAACCTAATTCGCTGTGAGTTGGGTCCAGAACCCATTTTGTTGTTGCCATTGTTTTGTTATTTATTATTATAAAAGTTAAGAAAATACTGATTAATGTTATTTTTTATAACAGTGTCAGGTGAAAATTAAAATTTTTTAAACTTTCATACCCGAAATAAAACCGGCTATAAAATCCTTCAATACCCTCTGGTTTAATTCTTTCTTACCATGGTTGCCGCCCATCATGTTTATGGAAACTAAACCATGGAGCATAGACCAGAAAGTATGCAGCTTTGTAAAAGGATCTGCTTCCGGATTTTTACCTGCTGCAATCATTTTCCTGATTGGCTGTAAAATAAGTTCACTGAAGGTGCTGAGTTCGCTTATCTGGTTTACGGTTTCGCAGGAAGGTATTCCCAGTCCGTACATCACCTGATAATAAGCCTCATTTTCAAAGGCAAACCTCCAATAGGCATAGGCCATGGCCTCTATTTGCTTTCCGGCGTCTGCAGCTCCTTCCTTTGCCTCTTTCAGCTCCTTGTTTAATTTACCAAAACCTTGCTTGGTCAGCTCCAGCAGAATAGCTTCTTTATTGGCAAAGTGGTCGTAAATCACCGGCACGCTGTATTCTATAGCATCTGCAATTTTACGGATAGAAAGCGCCTGCCACCCGTCTTGAATTACCAGCTGCCAGGCTGCTTCCAGTATGGAGGTGCGCATTTCCTCTTTTTGCCGTTTCCTTCTTTCTGCTATTCCCATTTATCTGCCGTTATATTCCCTAACAGTGTTAGCAAAGTTAAACATATTTATTGGAAGTTGCAACATCAATTTTAATTTTATTAAAATTTTTACCCGAAGATTCTGCATTCCACCCTGCCTTATATAATCCGCCACCGTAATCCTTTAACTCAGGCAGTTTTAAGCCGGATAAATATTTACTAACCCTGGAATAAAAAGAACCAGCCCCTTATAAAGAGACTGGTTCTGTCAGATTAGATTACCATCAATAAGGCTGTCAACACCCTGACCATTAAAATTGAGGCTTCATTTCTAAAGTTATTGCACCATTATCATTAAAGTAAAACCTGTACAATATCCAATTTATCAAAAATTAAAATTTAATAAACCCGCTGTCCAGGCTATCGTCACCATTGAGGTTAAGCTGCAAACCGGTTTTAGCTGTTCCTCCTTTTTTTACAAAGTGGTTGCCTTCCTGATGGGCGCCTGCTAAATACTGCTTATTTCTTTTAGTAATATTTTTAACTTTTACCGTGCTGATCTTCCTTTGGTTACCTACTTTAAAAAAGCTTACTGTATCTTTTAACTGATCTGCCTGCGAAGAAAGCTCTTCAGAACCGGAAGCCATTTCTTCAGCTCCGGCTGCATTTTGCTGAATTACCTGGTTCAGCTGTTGAATAGCCCCATTAACCTGCTCTGCCCCTGAATTCTGCTCAAGAGAGGATGCCGTAATTTCCTGTACCAGGCGGGCTGTTTTCTGGATATCAGGAACAATAAGTTCCAGTAACTTGCCGGATTTTTCTGCTATAGCTACTGAAGAAGAGGACAGGTCATTTATTTCGTTTGCTGCCAGCTGGCTCCGCTCTGCAAGCCTTCTCACCTCTGCCGCAACAACTGCAAAACCCTTACCATGCTCACCTGCCCTGGCAGCTTCCACTGCCGCATTCAGTGCCAGCAGGTTGGTCTGCCTGGCAATTTCACCTATAATTGAAATCTTTTCAGAAATCTTTTTCATGCTGTCAACTGTTTGGTTTACTGCACGGCTACCTTCCTGCACATCCTCTGCCACCTTCAGTGCAATCTTTTCTGTCTGCTGGGAATTGTCCGTATTTTGCTGGATGTTAGCAGCCATTTCCTCCATTGAGGAAGAAACCTCTTCTGCTGAAGCTGCCTGCTCTGTAGAGCCTTCGGACAACTGCTGGGTGGAACCGCTCATCTGTTCTGAGGCAGAAGCAATATTTTCCGCCGCTGAAGTTACTGAAGATATAATATCCTTAAGGCGGATTACCATATTGTTCAGGTGTTGCAGCAACTCTCCCATTTCATCTTTATTACTTCCGGCGATTTCTATTGTAAGGTCGCCCTCCGAAATAGCTTTGATAGCATCCTTTGCGGTATTAATGGAAGTGGCAATAGAATATATAATCCAGATGCCAACAATTATAGAAAACATAATTCCTGTTACCACCAGCATTATCATGGTGCTTCTTGTCTCATCATAAAGAGCTGCTGCTTCTTTATCAGCTATATCCAGGTCTTTCTTACTTTTAGCAGTAAGTTTATCCAATGCTTTATTTATGTTGACTACAATGGGCCTTCCCTCTTCCGCAAGAATTTTCATCACTCTTTCCTTAGCATCCTCTGCTCCGCTTAATTTGGTTTGAACAATGCGGGTACTCATACGGTCGTACTGCTCTTTTATCTCAATAAGTTCGTTGGTTACAGCCCGCTTTTCCTCATCCTGGAGGCTTAAAAGCTCTTCAATAGCCTGATTAACTTTTTGTAGCCTGTCCTCTCTCAGCCGTATTGTTTCCGCAGTAAATTCAGGTGTGTCAGAAATAACTATATCACGCAACCTGACCCCGATATACTGAATACCGGTCGATATTTGTCCTGTCAGGTTCACCTGCTGTGTTTCTGACCTGACAATCCTGTTGAGGCTTTTATTTAATTCACTTAAACTTCTGTCGGCTATAAAGTAAATAGATCCCGACAAAAGGATTAATAGTAAAAAGGCAGCAATCAGCCTTGCTTTAATTGTTATGTTCATTTCCGGAGTTTTTCTGTTTTTACTTTTGCCTCTGCTCCCTGCAGCTGCATATTTAAATCAATAATATCAGCATTTGAGAAAATCCTGTCTATATCCGGAACCATTATAAAATCGTCTCCTTTTCTGATGATTCCCCTGATAAAGCCATTAATCAATTCCCCCCCAATACCCGGTGGTGGCAATATTTCACTTTCATTTATTTCAAAAACCTCCTTTACCTCATCGACCAGAGCCCCGGTTAAAACATCATTTCCATCTGCCTGCATATTGAACACTATAATGCAGGTATTTATCGAATCAGGCACCCCGGGAACACCAAATTTCAGGCGGGTATCAATTACAGGCAGTACTGTACCCCGCAGGTTTATAACACCCCGCATAAAAGAGGGTGATTTGGGCACTTTTGTAATATGGGGCACCTCCAGGATCTCTATTATTTTATTTACATTTACTCCATATGTTTCCTTATCAATTTCAAAGGACAGACAGGAGGTTAAAACTGCTTCTTCCATGTTCATATGTATAGTTTTCCGGTATCTGTCAGGTATAACTTTATTACCCTGTCTTAAACCACTGATATGGAGAAAAGGGGGAACCACGGAGATAATAATGTGCATTTACTTTGGTATCACCCCCCGTTCCCTGATCAAAGGAATATGTGGGTTTGAATAGTAAATTCGCCTGCATTTCCACTCCACTGCAAACTTCTGTTGTACAATGGCCGCGTACCATACTGAGCCGTAATTTTTGCATTGTGCCCATTAATGAAGTAGTTTATTCCAAGGTCATACTGGTTACTTCCCTGCCGGAAGATTTCAAAGTTCTTTTTTGAATATGTCAGGTAAGGCATTAATTGAGTTTCATTTTTGAAACGAGGCAGTAAAATCCCCAACTGTGTGTAAGAAATTGTTCCTGTTCCAATGGCGGGTTGGGCATTTCCGGGTCCGTTAAATCCCATGACCTCATAAGACGCTGAATTATCAGAAGGCATCTGGCCGGTATTCATAATACCCACATTCCTGATGTAGTTCGGGCCAAAATTATAGCTGTAAAAGGTTGAGTAAGCTGATATAGCAAATTTTCCTAAAGGTTTCTCATAAAAGACATCAGCTCCCAGCAGGAGTATATCATGTATCTTTTCAGTACCCTGATTAAGGCTGGCTGTTGCCTTTGCATGGTGATGAAATCCCAGGCCGATATTAAAAATTTCTTTTGCCCCCAGATATGTACCCACCATAAAAGGAAGCTGGTTACTTTCCTGGTCCAGAAACTGAAAATTGAAATAGCCCTGTAATGCAGGATTATCATTTAATTTGTTAGTTGCCCGGCCTTCAACAGGCTCACTTCCTGCGGCGAAAGGTTTATTCAGGGCCATTCTGTAATCCAGCTTTCCCAGTTTCCCTTTTGCATAGATTCCATATTGGCGGGCAAACTGATCAGTAAGCTCAATTGTAGGCCAGTTGAAAATTGGTGCATCCAGAGTCATCATGTTAAGGGTACTGGTATTGGTAAGGCGGCTTATTCCATTCCAGTAGTGTAAACCTGCTCCCAGATGAAGTTTTTCATTAATCACGGCATATTCCGTCCATGCATCGTGAATAAATAACCCGGGCTTCTTGTTGCCTGTGTTATTGGCTCCACCATTTGCAAATGTGTGATTATTGATTCCGAAATGTGTGAGGATAAGGAACCGTGGCGAAACCTGTGCCACAGCCAGAATACGGGAACGGCGCAATCCGATATCAAAACTGTTTGCGGCCGGCTCACCTGAAAAACCTGTGGTGCCGGGGTTATTTTCAGTAGACCTTACCCACATCTGGTGCCATAAAATCAGCCGGAGATATTTAGTACCATCATCGTTTAACCGCAATACAATGGGCTTATAGGAATGGTCTGCCGGGATACTGTTTTGCACCTCTGTGGTATCCCTGATATTTGCACTGGAGGGTAGCCAGGCCATAAATAAGCCTGACAGCAAAATAAGCTTGTAAAAACACTTCATTATCACTTTTCTGTTGGAAATGGTAATATATAATCCTCACTGATTTTTCTGATAGCTGTTTTGCTATGGGTGATTCCGTTGATATTAAGCGAGAAAGGTTTGAATTCTTCAAAACCCAATAGATTGATGTCCGGTTTTCACATGCAATATTACAGTCCAAAAAATTGAATCCGGTACCTTGTTTTTCAAATACATTACACAATATAAATCCCTTAACAATTGGGTAATATATGGCCGTCGGGAAAAAAAAGCAGAGAAACTAATCCCATATTACCTTCACCTCTTTATTTACTAATTTATAGTAAATCTGAAAAAGGCAATAAACCGGACTAAGGGTAAACTCTTAGTCCCTAAGGGGAAACCATTAAAAGGATATTTTTCATGATGAAATTCATGTTTATATATGATTTTCATCATTGATTTTTATAAAGGCATATAACCTGGTGTATGGTAACCATATGAGTTGTAACATTAGGTTTCATTAATTTTCTTACTCCGTTTTGTGTTTTTCTGTTAATGCACTGATCCGCTGATCTTTTGAACAGAGGAGCTTTAAATATTTAAATACCCGGAAAAGGATTAATAAGGTATGGAAATTTTTTCAGAGGATGAACGGTATAAATAAAAGTTGATGGATTTTCGACCGGCTGTGCAAGCCGGCTGCATTTGTCTTACAGAAAAAGGTGCATCACTAAAAGGCCTGCGCCAGATTACCTTTCTTCATCTGATTACCGAAAGCTTAATCAGCCTCCTTACAAAATAGGCAAAAAAATACCCCCGCGCTTCCCGGTAATAGAAGAAGACGGGGGTATCAAAAAAAGAAAAGGCTGATAATCAGATGCAAAAAGAATCAGACAAGTGTTTTTGGGGTATATTTCAGTTTTTCATTATCTTCATTTACCGGAATTTCCCATTCATCCGCATTTTTGATTTTCAGCTTTCGCGGATTAAAAACAGGATCTTTACCCGCTTTTAACTGGGCCTGATAATCCTTGAGAGCCAGGATGGCTGGTTTATGCAATAAAAGTATAGCTATTATATTCAGCCAGGCCATTATACCCACCCCAATATCGCCCAGCACCCAGGCAGATTCAGCTGATTTAACAGAACCGTAAAAAACAGCTGCAAGAATTGCCCCCCGCAACAGCCATATTAACCATTTATTTTTGCCCTTGCTCAGATATGCCAGATTGGTTTCGGCAATATAATAATAAGCCATAATGGTGGTAAAGGCAAAAAACAGCAGAGAAACCGCCACAAATCCGCCACCGAGCGATGGAAAATAAGTATTTACCGCTCCCTGGGTATATGCAGGACCAAAATCCACACCGGGAATATTTTCAACAATAAAACCTCCCTCCGGATTAACCACATTATACTGCCCTGTAAAAAGGATCATAAAGGCTGTGGCAGTACACACAAGGATTGTATCTACATAAACAGAAAAGGCCTGCACCAGCCCCTGCTTTACAGGATGGCTTACTTCAGCCGCCGCAGCAGCATGGGGTGCTGTGCCCTGCCCTGCTTCGTTGGAATAAATTCCCCTTTTCACCCCCCATGAAATGGCCATACCAAACACACCTGCAAAAGCAGGCTCAAGGTCAAAAGCCGACCGGAGAATCAGGCTGAGTACTTCAGGCACTTCTGTAATATTCAACCCAATGATTACCAGCGTCATCAGGATATATGCCCCTGCCATAAAAGGAACCGCAATCTCTGCCACCTTACCAATCCTTTTTACGCCACCGAAAATTATGAGGGCCAGAGCCAGACAAATTAAAACTCCTGTATATCCTGCAGGAATACTAAAGGCGGCATCAATTCCGGCAGCAATACTGTTGCTCTGTACTCCCGGCAAAAACAAAGCCATGCTGATTATAGTAGCTACAGCAAACAATACAGCATACCATTTTATTCCTAAACCCTTTTCAATATAATAAGCAGGTCCTCCTCTGTATTCACCATCTTTTACCTGCTTGTAAATCTGGCCAAGGGTGGCTTCAATAAAAGCAGATGCACTCCCAAGGAAGGCAATAACCCACATCCAGAAAACAGCTCCGGGTCCTCCCATTGCTATAGCCGTGGCAACACCGGCAATATTTCCTGTTCCCACCCTTCCGGCAATGGCTATTGAAAAAGCCTGGAATGAGCTTACCCCTTTGGCGGATGACTGCCCGTTAAAAAGCAGGCGAACCATTTCCCGCAAAGAAGTGATTTGCAGAAAACGTGTTATTATTGAAAAGTATATACCGGCACCAAGGCAAAGAAAAATTAAGGCATTGCTCCAGACAATGTCATTGATCCAATTAATCAGGTTCTCCATTCTACAATTCAGCTAAGTTTAGTAAGCTTATAAAATTATAAATATTTCTTCCGTAATTATAAGTTACTGATTTATTACCTGGTAAGCATTTCAAATTTTTATTTTTCACAACAGATAAAAAAAACTTAGCTTCCATACTTTATCCTGATTTAAATGTGCTGTCAGGCTCTAAAAATTTTCCGGCCGGACCAGAAAAAAAAAGTCTGGCTTATCCGGTAAAGAAAGAGCGAGGGTAAAAAGTACAGCACCACATACCCTGAGAAAGGGTAAAAACCATAAGGCTAAGAATCAAAAAAATTAACCGGTGCAAGTTTAATACGCTCTGCACCCGGAAGATAAACCTTAAGCCCTTGAAATGAACTTCTGGCCAAAAGTACTGATGCACCACTCATCCAGGTCGGCTTTTTCCGGTTCTGCTAACTGGGCACAAAACTTCTTGTATTCCTTTACCAGCAGGCCTTCATCAAAACTTACTTTTTCCAGTATAATCTTTGAATAGGTAAGAATATCCATCTTTTCTTCATTTTGGGTTTCTTAATATTTTATCAGATCATTCCTTTTGATCTTTGTACCAAAATTAGCCCGCTCTTATAAAATTTACTATGAGCTTCTGTAGGTTAAAATATGTTTTTTAGCAGGTATTGCCCGCGTATTGGTGTGAAATCACTCCTGAAAATGATCTCTTAAGCACACCCTCTTCAAATATTTTTGAATGCAGCCTTTCTTTTAACCTGATTAAAGCCGGTGTATTATTTATGCTGCAGGGATGTAGTTTTGGGGATGTAGTTTTGGGGATGTATGCAGAAAGGGAGATCTGTTCTCCGTTAAGCTGCAGATTGTGGGGGGCATGGAATACAATCCATTGTGCAGGTTCCTCTAAGACAAAGGATGTTCAGAAAGGTGAAGACACTCAGATTCTGAAGGCTTCGGAATTGTTAAAGCAAGAAATTGTTAAAGCAAGAAATTGTTAAAGCAAGGAACACCAAAAAGACAACAATTAACCAAAAGCCTTTAGCCACACTACAGCTGTTCTTCAGGCCAATTAGTACCTTTATTATAAACACCAAAACCAGTCCTAAAGGACTGGCTTTGGTGTTTAACTGCTTCAGTTACCCGCTTTCTCTCTATAAATGATTCGAAGTGAGCATTACTCCCTGAATAATCAGGCAACTAAGCCTGTTGAAGATCTTTTTTAGACTTTCTGTACAGGTAGGAATGGAAAATATTCCTTTTGGCATAACGATACTGCTTATCTGAATTCACCAGCCCTGCAAACACTTTTTTGCTTACGCCAAAATATTCATAGGTTGTGCCATCCATAAAAGAAATTTCAAGCAGCAAACCTTTATGTTTAAAATCGGCTATACCGGATTCGCTGGTTGTAATTTTATATTCTTCAAGGTTTTCTGCTTTAGTTTCCGGTGCTATGCTTACAAGGAAATGGTAGCCGTCAATAATTTTAAGGCTTTTTTGCTCTGCGGCAGCCTTCTCGTTCTCATCCTGAAACTTATCAGGATGCCATTCCTTAATCAGGTTCCGGTATATTGTTTTTAATTGCTTAAGATCTGTATTTGCATCAACATTAAACAGCTTCTTATATTCATTAATGCGCTTCATGGGCCGGTTATAATTTTTTCAGCTGCAAAGCTACAGTTAAATTTGCATAAACTAAAGCATGAGGCTAAAACTCCTTCCATTTCTTTTTAAACCTCACTTTCAATTACTTACAAATACCACAACAGGCTTTTTTTGTGCAAAACGGAATAAGGTTTCCGAATCCTCAGGGTGTTTCTTACTCCCGTTCGCCCCTGAAGAAATAACCTGACTGGAATTCCCCCTCAGCCCCTGCAGAAAAAAACAAACCTTAACAGTTCTCTATTAATACTTAACTAAATCATTTTCCTGCTTCAGGATTGGGAACATCTATTTACTGTGGAAGAAAATATTAAACAGAAGAAAAAAGTAAGCCCGGAGAGGCCCGCAGGCCTTGGCACTTTTGGCGGAGTATTTACACCATCTATACTTACCATACTGGGAGTAATTATGTACCTCCGGTTTGGCTGGGTGGTTGGTAATGTTGGTTTACTGGGAAGCCTTATAATTGTTACCCTTGCCACCTCCATAACTTTCCTTACCTCCCTGTCACTGGCAGCCATTGCCACCGACCAGCAGGTAAAAATTGGCGGAGCCTACTATATGATCAGCCGCTCACTGGGTATCGAGAGCGGCGGAGCTGTCGGGATTTCCCTTTATCTTGCACAGGCGCTGTCAGTGTCCATGTACACCGTGGGATTTGCGGAAAGTGTGGTCAGTATTTTCCCTGAGCTGAATGGAAAAGCGGTGGCGGTGGGGGCTATAGTTCTGGTTACTGTAGTCGCCCTTATTTCTGCAAAAGCTGCCAGCAGGGTTCAGTACTTTATTCTTGCCGCTATAGGGCTTTCGCTGCTTTCCCTTCTGTTTGGCAGCCCGACAGAACCTACACAGGTGGAAATGTGGGGAGCTGCCCCGGAAAATTCTGTTCCCTTTTGGGTGGTATTTGCAGTTTTCTTTCCGGCTGTTACCGGTATAGATGTAGGAGTTAATATGTCAGGCGACCTGAAAGATCCGGGAAAGTCCATTCCCAAAGGCACTTTCATGGCGGTGGGAACAGGTTATTTAATTTATATGGTTTTGCCCGTAATTCTGGCTATGCGTGCTGATGCCGGCAGCCTGATAGAGGATCCGCTGATAATGCGTAAAATAGCCTTTTGGGGCGATGCCATTCTAATTGGGGTCTGGGGGGCCACCCTTTCCAGCGCCCTTGGAAGTACGCTGGCTGCTCCAAGGGTTTTACAGGCCCTGGCCATGGATGGCGTGCTTCCACGCTTTATGTCCCGACTGGCAAAGGGAAGCGGCAGCGAAAACCTCCCCCGCTACGGCACCCTTTTCACCCTCCTCTTCACCGTTACTGCTGTTCTCCTTGGCGACCTTAATATTTTAGCCCCTATTCTTACTATGTTTTTCCTTACCGCTTACGGGGTACTCAATATTTCTGCAGGGGTGGAAAACATTATAAAGTCTCCCTCTTTCCGGCCTAAATTTAAGGTGCACTGGTTCTTTTCCATGCTTGGTGCAGCCGGTTGTATTGGCGCCATGATTCTTATAGATCCTGTTGCTACCTTAATCGCAGGTGTATTTATTTCCCTCATTTTCTTTTGGCTTAAGCGCCGTGGCCTCAAAAAAACCTGGGGAGGGGTTGGAAGAGGAATCCTGCTGAGCCTTATCCGCTCCAGTCTTATGCGCCTGAGCGAGGTGCCCGACCCAAAAAACTGGCGCCCTCACCTGCTGGTATTTTCAGGGGCCCCAAAAAGCCGCTGGCACCTTATAGCCATGGCCAATGCTTTTGTGCATGATAAGGCCCTGATGACAGTAGCAACTGTGCTTACAAGGGAAAACATAAAACAAAAAAGGCTACTGGATCTGGAGCGGCACACCCGCGAATTCCTGTCAAAAAAAGGGGTTCAAAGCCTAGTTCGCATTGTACCTGCCAAAAATCCTTTTGCAGGCGCTAAAACCATGGTAAACCATTACGGGCTTGGAAACCTGGTGCCAAATACCATTATGGTTGGTGATACCAGGGAAGAAAGCCATTTACCCGAATATTGCGATATGCTTACCGAATTCTTCAGGGCGCAAAGGAATATTTTGATTATTGACACAGAAGAGGACTATGACAGGAGTACAAAAAATAGCATTGACCTGTGGTGGGGTGGATTGAAAAAGAATGGCGCCCTCATGATTATTATGGCCCACCTGCTGAAGCGTAGCCTGGAGTGGAGAGAGGCACAGCTGACTATAAAAATGGTGGTACAAAATGAGGCTGCTGCCAAGGATGCAGAAAAGAACCTGGCTGATTTGATTGAAAAAATGCGTTCCTCTGCGGATTATGAAGTAATTGTTTCCGGTGGGAAACGCTTTCCGGAGATTCTGGCAGAATCCAGCCGGAAAGCAGACCTCGTTATACTGGGGCTTAAAGAACCTGAGGATGGATATCCTGAGTATTACAAGGCATTGAAAAATAATACCGCCAGCCTTAAAAATAAGGTATTTGTTTTGGCAGGTGAAGAGGTAGCCTTTGAAAAAGTGCTGTTTTAACTATAGTGGAGTTTACATTTAAATTCAGCTCAGGCAGCAAATTGAATACCTTTATAATCGTTTATTTGCCCTGAAAGATCAGGGATGCGGGTATTCATGAGGCAGGTAATATCCGGGGCTGATTCAGTCACTGCACCCGGAGTATTTTAACAACTGCGGGTAAGTTCAATGTTTGCCGCAATTACAGAGTCTGTATCACAGCTTTGTATAACAACTGCTGATGCATAGCATTCAAATTATTATCAAAAAAAACTGTGAGATTAAAGAATGCTTTTTTAACTTCGGTAAAACAATTTTTTAAGCATAAGATTACTCAAAACAAATAAAACCAGCTTTACATAAAGGAAACTACCATTTCCAAAAAGCCTCCTCTGAATTCCGGTAATCATTTTTACGAGTAATAATCTTTAGTTTACCTTTATGTCTGATTCAAGTCTGCCACCAAAAGATAAAGGCCGCCAGTACCAGTGGAAGCAATCTCCTGTTTTGCAACAAATAGCAGATCTTACTCCTGATTTTGTTTTTGTCATAGACATTATTGACCTGCAGCTTATTTATGTAAATAAAAAGGCAGAGCAGGTATTTGGATATGCTGCCAGCTACGTTTACGAAAATTCTCACGAAATTTTCAAAAAGGTTCTTCATCCTGATGATCAGCAGCGGCGCATAGAGCATCTGATGGATTGTAAAACGCTCCCTGATCATCTGGAAAAAGAGGTTGAGGTCCGCTATAAAACCTCCGATGGAAACTGGAGGTGGTTCAGGATAAGGGATAAGGTTTTCAAGCGGGATGCGGAAGGCACTGTAACCCAGACTATAGGCATTGCGCAGGATATTCACGAGCAAAAAAATACTGAAGAAAAACTGAAGGAGGAAGGCCGCCGCTTAAAAGAGGCACAGGCAATAGGCCACATAGGCAGTTTTGAAAGATCCGTACCGGGAGAGGAAGTTATTTGCTCCGAAGAGTTTTTACGGATTCATGGACTGGACCTCCGGACTGAAAAATTATCTACCAGTCAGTTTTTATCCCTTTTGCACCCTGATGACCTGGACCAGTTTTTAGAAGCAATCCACCATACACATGCAACCGGAGAGCCCCTTAACCTTGTAAACCGCATTGTTCGCCCTGACGGGAGTGTCCGTTATGTACATCGCAGGTCAGACATCATCAAAAACAGTCATGGAACTCCCATACGGGTGTACGGAACCATACAGGATGTTACCGAGCTGAAGCAATCTGAGCAAACTGTCCGGCAAATGCTCAACGGTTCTATTGCTGCCATTTGTTTATTTGAAGCTGTCCGCAACGAAGATGGTAAAATAACAGACTTTATCTACAGGCGGGGCAACAAAGCTGCTGAGGAAATACTGAAAAAACCTAATAATGAAATGCATGGCAGATCACTGCTTAAGTTATGGCCCGGAGCAAAACAAAATTTGTTCCACCAGTATGCAGAGGTAGTGGAAAGCGGCAGACCTCTGCAGCTTAAAAGCTATTATCCTTTTGATAATTTCAATAACTGGTTCGATATTTCAGCGATCAAAAACGGCAATGGCTTTATTCTGACACTCAATGACATAACAGCTCAGAAAAAAGCCGAAGAAGAAGTTATAAAGGTGAAAGATGAGCTGGCTAAACGGGCCACAGAAAAATACCTCACCCTGTTTAATTCAATCAATGATGGCTTTTGTATTCTGGAAGTAATATTTAACGATGAACAGAATGCAGCAGACTGCCGCTACATGGACACGAACATAGTTTTTGAACAAATTACAGGCCTGGAAAATGCCCGGGGTAGAACCATCCGGGAGCTCAGGCCGGATCTGGAGCCCTACTGGCTGAAAAATCTTGGCAATGTAGCCCTTAGCGGAAAACCTGGTCGTTTTGAAGATTTTTTACCGTTTAGCGGTAAATGGATAGCTGTAAATGCCTTCCGGATTGGTAATCCTGAAGACAGGCACGTTGCTGTACTTTTAAGTGATATTACAGAAAGAAAGGTTGCAGAGAAACAGATAAGGCAGCAGAATGCTGTGCTCCAGGGAATTAACAGGATTTTCAGGGAAGCCTTAACCAGCCAGAGCGAAGAGGAACTGGGACAGGTATGCCTGAACACAGTTGAGGAGATGACGGGCAGCACCATCAGCTTTATGGGGGAAATAAATACAGAAACCGGAAAAATAGAGGATATAGCCATCAGTGACAGGGCCTGGAAAGAATTCGGAGTGGATTACTCCCGCCCTGAAAAGCTGCTGCCCGCAGGCTTAATGATCCATGGCATCTACGGAAAGGTAATAACAGACAGCAAGGGATTTTACACCAACAATCCCCCCTCCCACCCCGAGAGCATTGGAACTCCCAAAGGCCACCCTAAACTGAATTCCTTCCTTGGAGTTCCGCTCATCCAGAGCGGCAAAACCATTGGCATGATCGGCCTGGCTAACCGGGAAGGCGGTTACAGCCGGGAAGAACTGGAAATGACCGAAGCTCTCGCCCCTGCTATTGTCCAGTCCTTTATGAGGAAACGGACTGAGGAGGCGCTGCGGAAGTCTGAGGAACAATTCAGGGCCATTGCTGACCTGATTCCTGACCTGCTCTGGAGAAATGATTCCCGGGGGGCTACGGATTGGTGTAACCGCCAGTGGCTGGAATACACAGGGCAATCTTATGAAGAAGCCATAGGTTACTCCTGGCTGAATGCAGTGCATCCGGAAGACAGGGACAGAACCATGAAGGCTTTTAAAACAGCTTTAGCTGCCGGAGAGCCGCTCCGGGCTGAATACCGCCTCCGCCGGCAGGATGGTGTTTACCGCAGCTTTCTGCTGCACACCAGACCAATGAAAAACAGTGATGGAAAAATTGCCCGCTGGTACGGTTCCGCCACAGATATACATGAGGAGCAGATTGCCCTCGGAACTTTGCGCCAAAGCGAGGAACAGTTTCGTTTTATGGCCAATTCCATACCCCAGATAGTATGGATTACAGACGCTGTGGGCAGGGTTGAATTTACAAATCAGGTGTTTTTTAACTATACAGGTGCCACAAAAAGCCCTTCCGATACAAAGGAAATGGCAGAGCTTTATGTTCATCCGGAAGATGTTTCTCCTACCCTGAAAAAACTGAAGAAGGCAAGGGAAAACAAAGAAAACTTTATTGTTGAACACAGGATCAAATCAGGCAGTGGTGAATATCGCTGGTTTCTGGTTAGGGCAACTCCATATTACGATGCGGATAGCGGAAAAATAAAAAGCTGGTTTGGCACCTCTACTGATATCCAGGAGAATAAAATGGCCCGCGAAGCGCTGTTTCAGGCCAAGGAAGAAGCGGAAAAGGCAGCAGGAGCCAAAGAGGAGTTTCTCTCCACTATGAGCCACGAAATCCGCACTCCGCTCAATGCAGTGGTGGGTTTCACTCATTTGCTCCTGAAGCAAAACCCGAGGGAGGACCAGAAGGAAAGTTTAAACGGACTTCGCTATGCCTCCCGGAACCTGATGAGCCTGATCAACGATATCCTCGATTTCAGCAAAATAGAAGCAGGAAAGGTGGACCTTAAAGAAGATGAATTTGACCTGCTGGATTTAATGATCAGCCTGAAGCAATCTCACCTCCCGGGGGCTCAGGAAAAAGGTACTATTCTTAAACTCAGCATAGATGATGAAATTCCGGAAACTATCATCAGCGATCAGCTTAAGCTCTCCCAAATTCTGCATAACCTTGTTGGCAATGCAGTAAAGTTTACCAGAAAAGGTCAGGTCCACCTGGATGTTAAGCATGGAAAGAAGCATGGGAAAACCCTTTGGCTTGATTTTTCTGTAAAGGATACAGGAATTGGTATAGCAGAGGGAAAAATTCAACAGATATTTGAAAAATTCTCACAGGCCGACAGCTCTACCATGCGGCATTACGGTGGCACAGGCCTTGGCCTCACTATTACCAAAATGCTGCTGGAGCTTATGGGGAGCGAAATTAAAGTTGAAAGCAGGGAAGGAAAAGGATCCAGATTTTACTTCCGGCTGCCTGTAAAAGCAGGAACAGGAACTTCTGCCAACAACGATTTTGCTGAAGAAGTGGGAGAAGAAGCCAATCCCGGGCAGGTAAAAATCCTGCTGGTTGAAGATGTGGACCTGAACCGCCTGATTATTTCCAACTTTCTGAAAATCTGGTGGGGAATTGTTCCGGATGAAGCAATAAACGGAAAAGAGGCTGTGGAAAGAGTAAGGCATAACTCCTACGATCTTATCCTGATGGATGTGCGAATGCCGGAAATGGATGGCTATGAGGCAACAAAGATCATCAGGGGATTCACAGGAAAAGAAAATTTACCGGTAATTGCCCTTACTGCCGACACAGGCCATGAAATAAAGCAAAAACCGGAAGCTGCTTTTTTTACAGATGTAATCACTAAACCCTTTAATCCTGAAGATCTGCGCCATATCATATTAAAAAGTCTGCCCGGAAACCGTGAAAAGAAAACTCCTCCGGAAAAGGAGAATGCCAGCGGAGACTGGAAGCAGCCTGATTTCAGGGAAGTGGAAAAAAAGATGGATGAAGATCCTGAAAGTATAATATATTTTTACAAACTATCGTGTAAAAATCTGCAGGAGTACAAGTCCGTTTTCATGGAGGCAATTGTAAATGGGAAACTTCAACAGTTTAGTGATATGAAACATAAAGCCACCATTCTTCTGGATACTTATAAGTTTGATGACCTGAAGTTTTTTCTCCAGGAAACCCGGAACCTCATGGAAGAGAAAGAAAAAATAAATCAGTTACAAATGGCTCAGGAAAAAGGGAATAATCTTTTTGATCAGAAAATAAAGGTTATTCAGGCTAGACTGGAGGATTGGATTTCCAGGGGGAGTTGAATAAAATCCTGTTCCTGCTTTTTTGCTGCTTCCCCTTATAATCCGGGTTCGGGGGCAGTGCTTTCTACCTGTTAAATTACCATCGGATTGAATAAAAATCTTTGTACAGGCTCAAATATTCATTTAGCAGGTATGGGGCCGGAATGTAAGTATTTACTATAATTTGCTATAAAAAACTAAAGATGATAACCTACCTTTATAACTGATTTTCAAGTCTATAGTTTTAATATGCCTTTTCTTAAAATTCGAAATATTACACACAGGTGCCTCACAGCATCCGCCTTCATTTTGTTCCTTTCCTCCTGCCATGGGCCCGGCAATGATTCCGGCGCTGTAAAACAGGCTGCTTTGATGGTAAGTCAGCCGGAACAGCCTCTGCCTGAAATTGAAAGCAGGCAAACGGTAGCTGTTCCCGCTTCCTTTACAGCGGACAGCGTTCGCCTGTTGGGCGACCAGCTTGATTCTGTATTCAGTTATTTCCACAAAAAAAAGGGTTTTAACGGAACTGTGCTGGTAACTAAGTTCGACAAGGTTATTTATAAAGGGGCTTTTGGCTATGCCGATTTCTACCGTAAGGATTCTCTGAACATCCAGACAGCATTTCAGCTTGCCTCTGTGTCGAAGCAGTTTACAGCTATGGCTATAATGATGCTTAAAGAGCAGGGCAGGCTGGGTTACGACGACAGTTTACAGCAGTACATCCCCGGATTTCCCTACAAAGGAATCACTATCAGGCAGCTCCTTACCCACCGGTCAGGCTTGCCAAATTATACCTACCTCAGCGATAAAGTATGGACCGACAGGAACCGCCTGATGACAAACGAAGATGTTATCACGCTTTTAAAAAAGCATCAGCCTCCGGTTTATTACCAACCCGATACCCGCTTTGATTATAGTAATACCGGTTATGCTTTGCTGGCTTCTGTTGTCGAAAGAATTACCGGCGTTTCTTTTTCCACTTATCTGCACCGGAATATATTTGAGCCACTCCGGATGGATAACACCTTTACCTTTAACGACAGCCTGCCTGCACAACATATACAAGTTGCCACAGGTCATACCGGGGGGAAAAGAAAAAGAACTTCTGATTTTATGGATTCCGTATTGGGAGATAAAGGCATGTATTCCACTGTGGAAGATTTATACAAATGGGATCAGGCACTGTATACACAGGAGCTGGTTAAGAGAGAAACACTCGAAGAAGCTTTTACAGGTGCAGGTTCAATAGTTAAGAAAAGGAGAAAAAGGGAGGATTATGGATTTGGCTGGCGCCTCAGCCAGCTCGAAAGTGGCGATACTGTTGTTTACCATGCTGGCTTATGGCATGGTTACACAAGCTATCTTTTAAGGAACCCTAAAGACCACAGTGCATTGATTGTTTTGAGTAACCTGCCTAACGGCAGTTTAAAGAAGGTAAAAGATGATATTCAGGATTTTCTTTATCCGGTTAACCCGATCAGCACAGCGGCTAACTTAAAAGAACACGAAAGCCCTGCCAGGGCAGGTTTATAATTTAACTGTTAAACGGGCAGAAAACCTTCCGGCCCCGGCAGAAGCATATAGGAAGCTTCTGCCGGGGCCGGATTTTTTTTAAAATTTCACTCTGAAAAATAAACCCTTTCTAATCCTCAGACAGTGGGGCTTCTTCCCTTTTTTCCACAGGCAAAATTACTGAAATAAGGGTTCCGTCTAAACAGTTAGAGGTAATATAAATTTCCCCTCCTAACAAGCTAACCCGTTCCTTAACGCTCCTTAAACCATTTGTCTTCAACAGGTTTGTTTTATCTACAGCAAACCCACGGCCATTATCTTTTACCTTTAACTCAATTACCTCCTTTTTCCGGTTCAGTTCCACCTGTATTTCAGAAGTAAAAGCATGTTTAATGGCATTATCCATGGCCTCCTTGGTAATACGGTAAACTGTTGATAAAAGATTGTTGGCTACTGCCTTTCCCTCTCCTGAATAAAAGAAAGAAACCTTAACACCTGCTGTATTCTCAACCTGCTGGCAAAGCTGCCTTAAAGCATTTTCAATGCCCAGCTCTTCAACACTTCTTGGTGCAATGCTTGAAGAAATCCGTCTTACTTCCTCCAGTGCCATTTCCAGTAAAGATTCCACCTGCTGAACACGCTCCTCTGCATCCGGCCTGGTAACATCAATACTTGCTGCTTTAAATTTTGAGGCCACCAGCATCTGCCCTATGCCCTCATGAATCTCCCTGGCAATTCTTTTCCGCTCCTGGTCCCGCCACTCCCGCCTTGCCTCCACCTCAATTTTCTTTACTGTTATATCATTCAAAATACACAGTTGGGAAACAAATTCCCCGTTTTCATTATAGGATATGGAATTATAACCTTCGCAGAAAATTACTGAACCATTTTTACCATTGCACCTGATCGGGTATTGATATTGGGCCACACCTGCCTCCAGGCTTTGCCTGAAAACTAAAGCTACCTTTTCAACATCCTCGGCATGGGGTAAATTTAATTCTTCTATTGACCGGCCAAGAACCTCTTCTTCCTTCCACCCGAAAATCTTTTCCGCCTGGCCTGACCATCTGGTTATTAAAAGGTTGCGGTCAATTTCAAATACTGCCAGCGGGGAATTCTTAATATGAAAATCAAGCTTGGCATGCGCTTCCTCTAAAGCACGGAGGGCTTTTTTGCGCAAAGAAATATCCCTCACAATTCCCTGGTAGTATCCTTCTGATGTTTTGCTTACACTTATTTCAACAGGAAGAACAAAACCATCCTTCCTTTTCCTCACTGTTTCATACTGAATTACTTCCCCGGGATTCAGTTTCTGAATATCAGCTAAAGGAATATCAACACCATCAGGAATAACATCTTTTAATTCCATCAGCAACATTTCTTCCCTGGTGTACCCCAGTAATTTGCAGCCTCTGGAATTTACATCAATATATTGCCACTTATCATTACAAACAAAAATACCATCCGCAGCCTGTTCAATTAACTGCCTGTACTTTGCCTCACTCTTTCTTAAAGCAACCTCAGAATTTTCCCGTCTTCTTCTTTCTTCATATTCCTGTAAAGAACGTGTAATCAACTGAACCAAAGGACCCAGATTTTCCTTTAATACAAAATCGGTAGCTCCCTGCTTCATGGTTTCCACCGCCCGTTCCTCCCCCAGATACCCTGTAATAAAAATGAAGGGGATATCAGGACAAAAAAGCTTTTTAAGCTCCAGTGCCTCTAAACCATTCAGGCTTGGCAGGTTATAATCTGAAAGAACAATATCGGGCTTGTTAAAACGAAGAGCAGCTGTAAATTCTTCTTTATTTTCTGCTCTCTGCTGTATATAAGGAAGCTCCAGCTCAGTAAGCGCAATTGAGATCAGCATAAAGTCCACTTCTGAATCTTCAAGAATTAAGATTTTAAGTGGTTTATCTTTACTAAAACTTTTAATGTAATTCTGCATTAAATTCTTCATCAATGGAAAGATAGTCTTCCTTCCTGTTTATTGTTTTTATTACTTCAGGAAAAATCCTGCATACTCCGGTAAAAATTAACAGTGCCCGAAATTCACCTCTCTCCCACTCATTATACATTTATAATATTTCGTGGTAATAATTTTTTTTAGAATAATGGGACAGATAATTAAATTTTACGGAATAAACTTTTGATGTCTATCCTGCAACATTTGAATCAGAAGCAGGTAACCAAAAGCGTAGAAAAACTAAAACACTAAATTAGGATGTCTCCGGCAGCAAATTCGTATGATTTTAACTTTGCCATTACATGTTGCGGCCTGTTTTTAGTTTATACACATTTATAGTATGAAATGATGAATAAATAACCAACTACTTTAAAAAATGAATGGGTAACGATAAAATTATCAGCGTTAAATTAACGCTTAAAGTGCTTTACAATCAACAAAATAAGTAATGTTGGGAACAAAAACACTTCTTTCAATAATTTGGGGGCCAAATATTACATAAATGCCGGGAAAGTATTAACTATATTTATCTCCGGTCTGCAAACCTGCAATTACAGGTAAACGGTCCATCTATAACAAACACTTTATTTATTTAAAAGACTATGGTTCCTTCATCGGGTATATCAACTATAGAAAGAAATAACATCAGGATTTCGGGCAAGGGATCTCAGCCTATGATTTTCGCTCATGGATATGGCTGCGACCAGAATATGTGGAGATATGTTTATCCTGCTTTTGACGAGCATTTCAAAATAATCCTGTTCGATCATGTCGGTGCAGGAAATTCAGATCATTCCTTTTACTCAGAAAATAAGTACAGTACGCTGGAAGGATATGCTGATGATCTTCTGGAAATATGCCATGAGCTTAATCTTCAGAATGTAATATTCACAGGACATTCTGTGAGTGCAATGGTGGGAATCCTTGCAGCAAATAAAGAACCAGGCAGGTTTGCACGCTTAATACTGGTAAGCCCGTCTCCCTGCTACATTAATAAAGAAGGTTATTATGGAGGCTTTAACAGGGAGGATATAGATGAATTAATTGAGGCTTTAGACAGTAACTACTTAGGATGGTCGGCAAATATGGCTCCGGCTATAATGGGAAACCCCGACAGGCCTGAGTTAAGCAATGAACTACAAAACAGCTTTTGCAGAACAAACCCTGAAATTGCAAAACATTTTGCAAAGGTAACCTTCCTTTCAGACAACAGGGAGGATCTTTCTCCGGTAAAAATACCAACCTTAATCCTTCAGTGTTCAGATGACCTGATTGCTCCGGTGGAGGTGGGAGAATTTGTAAAGAGTAAAATAAATAACAGCACTTTACATTACATGAAAGCTACCGGCCATTGCCCTAACCTGAGTGCACCTGAAGAAACCATACAGGCAATTACCAGCTATCTTGCCCCCGGATCAATTGAGCATTTATGAATATAAGTGAATATAAAAACGGCGGTAACAATTTGCTGATTGAATCCGCCGAAGATTTATATAACAATGCCCCCTGCGGCTACATCTCCTTTATTAAAGACGGTACAATTGTCAAAATAAATAAAACGCTTCTATCCTGGCTTGGGTACGAAACAGAAGAGGTTGTTTTGATAAAAAGAATAAAGGATTTCTTTAATACGGGCGGTAAGATATTTTATGAAACTCATTTTTTTCCCCTGATCCGGATTCAGGGCTCTGTTAAAGAAGTTAATTTTAACCTGGTCAGAAAGGATAAATCTGTACTGCCGGTTCTTTTGAGTGCAAATGGAATAGCAACTGATAAAGGTAGTGAAGCCGTGGCATTCCGCGCCACTATTTTTGATATCACCGACCGGAAAAATTATGAAAAGGAATTAATTAATGCTAAGTTAAAAGCAGAAAGCACCACAAAGGCCAAAGCAGAATTACTTGCAACCATAAGCCATGAAATAAGGACTCCCCTGAACGCTATTACAGGAATTGCCAACCTGATCCATAAAACGCCACTCAACAATCTTCAATTGGAATACGCACGGATTCTGAAACTCTCCTCCGATACTTTATCAGGGTTGGTGAACGATATACTCGATTTCAGTAAAATTGAAGCAGGGAAAGTAAAACTTGAAAAGAAAATTTTCAGGCTCAGAGAGCTCATAGATGCTCTTACTGCTCCTTTGGCAATAAAAGCTGCAGAAAAGGAAATTGAAATAATAACGGTTTTAGATAAAGATATTCCTGTCTGCCTGCTGGGTGACTCCGGAAAACTGAACCAGATTCTTACCAACCTGGCGGGAAACGCAATAAAATTTACTAATGCAGGGTATATAAAACTTGAAATTACTGTTGTGCAAACAGATACAGAAAAGGATCAAATACGCCTGCTGTTCAAGGTAACAGATACCGGTATTGGAATACCTGCCGATAAATTAAATACCATTTTTGAGGAGTTTTCCCAGGCCAGCTATGAGGTAAATTTAAAGTATGGAGGTACAGGATTAGGCCTGACAATAAGCCAGAAGTTACTCCAGCTGCACAACAGCCAGATGCAGGTAAAAAGCATTGAAGGCAAAGGCACTGAATTCAGTTTTGAGATTAACTATGAAATAAGCAGCGAAGCCCCTGATTACCTGGAATATAAAACAAAAGCACCTGCACCGCTGATTTCTGATTCATCAGGAATTCTCCTGGTGGATGACAATCAGCTTAATAATTTTATCGTTTCCCAGTATTTAAAGGAATGGAACATCCCCTTCGATTCGGTTGCATCGGGAACCCAGGCCATTCTGCAGGTTCAGCAAACTAAATACAACATCATACTCCTGGATTTAAGTATGCCGGAATTGAATGGATATGAAACCTCGGAAGCAATAAAAAGCCTTAATTTACCTGATCCACCTGCTATTATTGCTTTTTCTGCATCTTCCCTTGCCGAGGTATCAGGCAAGCTCACAAGGGCCGGTATACATGGATATTTACCCAAACCTTTTAAGCCGGCAGACCTATATAACCAGATAATTTTTTACATGGGAGAGGAAAATAAAGGGAATAGAAATGACTTTCCGCCTTCTCCCAAACCGGAAAAACAGGAGGAAAGGATATCTGACAAGCTGATAAACCCCACTTCCTCCTGCTCTCCTTATGACCTGACACATTATGTGAAAATATCGAAAAACAATAAAAATATTCTGAAAAATCTGATTTCTAAAACTGCGGGAGCATTTGAAGAATATAAGGAACAATTTAATGCTGCTGTTCTAAGCAGAGAAGAAAAGGTCCTTTCAGACATTATCCACAAAAGCAAAATGACTGTTTTTTACATTAAAGCCCAAAAGCTTGAAGAGGCAATGCTTGAATCAAGGGAAATAGTAAAAAGTAAAGAAGTTGATGAAAGCCTGATCCTTGAAAAAATAAATGAACTTAACCATGAATTCACTAAGGTGATTGAAGGCTTAAAATCAGTTAATCCGGAAGAACTGATAAAAGCCTGACCAATCATAATACTGCTAACGATTTATATAGCCGGAAATACTTCAGGGGAATGTAAACGGAACTGTGTCAACTGGCTTTTTCGGTGT
>JAFMYY010000050.1 GCA_017948555.1 Cesiribacteraceae bacterium YIM B00369
AATTAATTTTGATTTCGGATTGTGGGGAATGGCATACAACGGTTTTAAAAATGACAGAGGCCGCGGTTAGAGCTAGGTCATTGTCCCCCGTTGAGAGCGTAAATGAATGGCTGCTTAGCCTGTTAGGCCAGCAAACTGGCCTTTGACATTTTTTTGGGTTGGCACTCGTTCATATTATTTTCAGAATTTAATGGTTCTGAACATTCTGACCTTTTCTTCTGGATCATAACAATTATTGCAAAAGATCATTAAAGAATTGTCATCCTCTAAATCATCTGTGTATGTCCCTGCTACCCCTCTTTCTTTTAATTCTTTAACCATCTTGAATTGTCTTCCATTTACCCTCTCCAATGAAACCTCAAATCCAGTCACTGTATCATAATCACTCAAATCATTGGAATACCATCCAAAATCAAAAAATAATGTATCCTGTTGGTTTGTAATTCCACCTACATAACTATCAATCCCTCTTTCTTTAAAAAATCTGTATGTGGTAGGAGTCTCAATTTTAAATGCTCTCAAATTTATGGTATGCCAATCAGGATATTCCGATTCATCATAGAAATATTCGTCCTCAATCAGGATGTCATATGGTATTTCTTTGAAATTGATTGCTTCGTCACCAAAGAAGTAAGAACCAAGAAGTATTGAGACTGAAATTATTGCAATCCCTATAAAAAAGGAGCTATTCAAGAAGCTTCTATGTTCTCTCTTGTTTCTCATATAATGAGTGCCAACGGGTTTGCAAAACGCAGTTGCCGGGGTCAGTTTAGCTTTTAAGATACGGAAAATTCTGAATTATACAGAGCACTTTCAGACTACACGACCGGCAATTGCATTTTGCTTGGGTTGGTGCAAGTTTTCAATTTTTATTCTATCCACCAAATGCAGCCGATAAAATGAATCCAAGGGCTAAACATNTGGTGCAAGTTTTCAATTTTTATTCTATCCACCAAATGCAGCCGATAAAATGAATCCAAGGGCTAAACATGGAAAATACAGGAGTCCAGATTTATAAGTCCACATGTGGTATTTTGATTCCATTATCCTATTTCTGTTTTTATAGGCGATATATCCCATAAATATAGGTCCCACTAAAATAAGATAAAATGTCCCAAGTGAAGCCAAGGCTGACCACTTCCACATTAAGCTTGTCAGCACGACGAGTAAAAGTCCACCGTATGTTGCAAAGATTAGAAAAAGGTCTAAAACAGGAGGGTCAACTACATTTTCCTTTTTTATCCTCCTCACCAGTCCCATATAAGTCAGCAGTCCGGCTAATGGTACCACAAGATGAATCAAAACTGCTATTATGGTGTCTACGGTTGACATTGTTTATAATTTGCACCAACGTTTTTGCAAAACGCAGTTGCCGGCTTCAGTTTAGCTTTTAAGATAAGCAAAATTATAAATACCCAGTGCACTATCAGACTACACGACCGGCAATTGAATTTTGCTTGGGTTGTGGTGCGTTTTAATATTTTTCGAACACTTTGATGATTCCTTCCGCATATTCCTTCACAGATTCAGGGTAGCAGTTATCGATCCTATTCCATTCTACTACTTTATCTCCAATTACAAAGGCTATTGGTAGTAAAGCATCACAATGCTCCTTATAAACTTTATAATTTATATCACCGGAAAATTTATAAAAATCCTCTAAGCTTAATTTCATCAATTTATTGAATATTAGTTCAGATGGAATTGCTTCTAAATCTCCAAAATCGTCATCAATACCAATGTAGCACCTGTCAATAAATGTTTTACTCCCCTGAATAACAAAGGCTTGTGTGGCACATTCATCGTTACCTTGGTTATCCATTATCACAAGCTGTTTTGTTTGACCGTGAGCTACTATATAGAAAACCAGAAGCAAAATGGTTAAGCCGTATCTCATATTTTCAGAATCAGTTTAATAATCATTGAAAAGATTAGCAGAATGCAATCCTATGTAAAGCATTTGATGTGAATAATGCACCACAACGGTTTTGCAAAACGCAGTTGCCGGTTTCAGTTTAGCTTTTAAGATACGGAAAATTTTGAATTACCCAGTGCTCTGTCAGACTACACGACCGGCAATTGCATTTTGCTTGGGTTGGCAATCGTTTATTTTGGTATATTAGGAAAGCAACCTTCTTTTAAAAGCCTGCCGTCCATAGGGTTTTGTATGAGTTTATTCTTAACCTCTTCGGCTTCTTTAACTATTGATTCATAAAAACTGCCTACCAACTCCCTTCTCTTAGACTCATTATAAGTACACCATTCCATATCGTAGTATATACCTTTTTCAAAGGTCAATCCATAAGTTGATCTTTCAAGATCATGCAAAACTGCAGAGGCTACACCTAAATCATAAATAATTTTCAGAATCTCTGGGAAGTCATCATCTAATCGAACCGCTTTATTAAGTAATCTTAAGACCTCTCTTTTCTCAAGTTCTGAATAGTCCAAGAATGGATCTATAATGGTCTTTATTTCATCTAAAACTTTGACATCTTCAAAATCTAAAGCTAATAAGTCATAATATGAACCCTTGAGAAGATCCTCTAACTCACTCGTGTCATAAAGCCAATTTTCAAAATATTTAATATTTATTTCGTTCTGAAACAGTCTCAGAAATGAATATTGAAAATGAAATGGCAGTAAAGGACTGCTTTTTGAATCTAAGCCCATGTCTCACATTTGTAATGATTGCCAACGGTTTGGCAAAACGCAGTTGCCGGCTTCAGTTTAGTTT
>JAFMYY010000051.1 GCA_017948555.1 Cesiribacteraceae bacterium YIM B00369
AGTAAATATACGCTCATGCCCCTCTGTTAATAAAATTTTATAAGCCTTATTCTTGTGTCATGAAAAATACACGACATACCGAAGAGGAAATGCAGACTCTTTATGCTGACTGGCAAAAGAGCGGAATGAATAAGAAAGCTTTCTGCCAGCAGATTGGCATACCTCACGCTACATTTTTTTATTGGATAAAGAAGCTTTCCTCTAAAGAGGCTTCCTCTGCTCCAGAATTCATGGAGTTGGACATTGCACCTCCTTTTCCTAATTCTGAAGCTGTATTTCTGGAAATTGAATATGCTTCCGGTGTCAGACTAAAGCTTTACCGGCAGCCTGAGGCATCCTGGATAAAGTCACTATTATAATCCAATGCTTTCTCTATCCTCCTCCACCAGGTATTTCCTTTATCGGGAGCCATGTGATATGCGCTGTGGAATTTACTCCCTTGCCGGCTTGGTGGTAAATTCCTTAAAGCAAAACCCACTGAGTGGGGATGTATTTATTTTTATCGGTAAAGCAGGGAACCAGCTCCGCCTTTTGCAATGGGACAAGGATGGCTATGCCCTGTACATTAAACGACTGGAAAGGGGAACTTTTGAAAGGCCAACAGGAGATAAGTTCCAGCTCAGCCCGCAGGAACTCATGCTTATTTTGCAGGGGATAAAATTAAAATCAGTGCAGCTCAGAAAGCGGTATTCCGCTCCATCAGTGCCTTGATTCGGAAGGGTAAATGTAAAAAAAAAGCTTCTTTTTCATGATAAAAAACAGCTTAAATGTGTGCTAAAAGCACTTTTTTGTTGTATTTTTAACCTATGACAAACCCTCAGCCGGACTACAAATTACTCTATGAACAAAGCCTGAAAAGGCTGGCTGAGGCTGAAGATAATACCCGGGAATTAACTGAGGCAAAAGCTAAAGTTCATCAACAGATCCAAAGCCTGACTCAGGCAGAACTGAAAGCCCGGCAAGAGGTAGTGGAGCTGAAACAGCAATTGCACCTTGCCCTGCTGGATGCAAATGCTCTAAGACGCAAGCTTTTTGGCATTCAAAGCGATAACAGGGTAACCAAAACCGATTCGGACCAGCTTGATCTTTTTACTCTGGGAGCCACTGCTGAAGACATTTCCCACTCAGAAGCAGAGATTGAAAAAGAAGTTAAAGAAGTAAACCAGCAGCAGGAAGCTGCCACTGAGAAAAGAAAGCGTGCTCCCCGCACAGCTTCCAGAATGGTATTGCCAGAAACCCTGGAAAGAGAAGAAGTAATCATCGATCCTAAGGGAGACCTAAGCAACTATGCCGTTATAGGTGAAGATGTAACAGAGGTACTGGTACTGACACCTGCATCTTTTAAGGTAAAAAGAATCATCCGCAGAAAATGGGCCTTAAAAGACAATACCGATGTAGAAAGCAAGGGCATTCTTATCGCTCCTATTCCATCCAGAACAGTAAAGCGGGGGCTCTTTGATGAATCAGTACTGGTTTACCTGCTTATCAGCAAGTATATAGATCACCTGCCCCTACACCGGCAGATGAAAATCTTCCAAAGAGCCGGAATAAACGTTCCCGCCTCCACACTCTCAGATAATACTGCGGCGGTATGCCAGGCATTGCTGCCCCTTTACCTGGCGCTTAAAAGGGAACTGCTCTCCAACCTCTACCTGCAGGCCGACGAAACCACTATTAAAGTACTCAAAAGCGACAGGAAAGGTGACCAAAAGAAGAAGGGCTGTCATTTAGGTTACTACTGGGCGCTGCATGCCCCGGCAGATGGTCTGGTGTTGTTCGAATACCAACAGGGACGTAGTCAGGAAGGACCCAGGAAGCTGCTGCAAAATTTCACAGGTGTATTGCAATCAGATGGGTATGCTGTATACCAGGCTCTTTTCAAAAACAGCCAAACGGTAAACCAGCTTTACTGCATGGCTCATATCAGGCGAAAGTTTGATGAAGCCTGTGACTATGACAAAGAACGTGCAGGCTACGCAGTAAAAACAATTGCTAAGCTTTATGGGATTGAAAAAGAAATTAGAGAAGCCTCTGAGCAGCTCAGCGAAACCCAAATCGTAGAAAAAAGAATGGCAGGGGCAACGCCAATCCTGCATGAGATGAAAGCCTGGATGCTGGCTGAATATCCAAAGGTGCTTCCTAAAAGCCCCATAGGAAAAGCCCTGGCTTATGCTCTTGGGTTGTGGGATAATATGCATTACTACACCCTGCACGGGCATCTGCAGATTGACAACAACAGTATAGAAAATGCTATCCGCCCTATTGCTTTGGGACGGAAGAACTATCTCTTTGCCGGAACTCATGATACAGCACAAAATGCCGCTACGATCTACTCCCTGTTTGCCACCTGCAAAAAGCACAATGTAAATGAACAGGAGTGGCTCACGGATGTCCTCCGAAAAATGAACGATCCCGAATATGAAGGAAAGTTCTCAGATCTGCTCCCGCACCGCTGGAAAAAACAATAACTCTACTCTGTGAAATTACCCAGATAATCTACACAGGGGATGAGCGAATGCTTAC
>JAFMYY010000052.1 GCA_017948555.1 Cesiribacteraceae bacterium YIM B00369
AGTAGCAGGATCCTGAGTAGGGGGGGACCGGAGAAATCCCCTCTGAAACTGCCGGCACCATCCGGTAAGGCTAAATACTCCTGAGAGACCGATAGCGAACCAGTACCGTGAGGGAAAGGTGAAAAGAACCCTGAATAAGGGAGTGAAATAGTTCCTGAAACCATACGCTTACAAGCGGTCGGAGCCCATTAGTTGGGTGACGGCGTGCCTTTTGCATAATGAGCCTACGAGTTACTCTTCACTGGCAAGGTTAAGTGCGTTGACGTACGTAGCCGGAGCGAAAGCGAGTCTGAACAGGGCGGATAGTCAGTGGAGGTAGACGCGAAACCTTGTGATCTACCCATGAGCAGGTTGAAGATTGGGTAAAACCAATTGGAGGACCGAACCAGTAAACGTTGAAAAGTTTTTGGATGACTTGTGGGTAGGGGTGAAAGGCCAATCAAACTGGGAAATAGCTCGTACTCCCCGAAATGCCTTTAGGGGCAGCGTGGGATGATGTCTTACAGAGGTAGAGCTACCAATTGGACTAGGGGGAGTCACATCCTACCAAATCCAGATGAACTCCGAATGCTGATAAGATTAATCCTGCAGTGAGGGTCAGGGTGCTAAGGTCCTGATCCGAGAGGGAAAGAACCCGGACCAACAGCTAAGGTCCCAAAATCTACACTAAGTTGAACTAAGGTGGTCCAGTTGCCGAGACAGCCAGGATGTTGGCTTGGAAGCAGCCATTCATTTAAAGAGTGCGTAACAGCTCACTGGTCGAGCGACAGGGCATCGATAATAATCGGGCATCAAGTGTAGTACCGAAGCTTTGGATTGAAGATTTATCTTCACTGGTAGGGGAGCATTCCAGTCTTGCGCAGAAGCAGTGCTGTGAGGCACTGTGGAGCGGCTGGAAAAGCAAATGTAGGCATAAGTAACGATAAGGCGGGCGAGAAACCCGCCCACCGAAAGACTAAGGTTTCCGCAGCAATGCTAATCAGCTGCGGGTTAGTCGGGACCTAAGGCGAAGCCGAAAGGCGTAGTCGATGGACAACTGGTTAATATTCCAGTACTGGCTGCAATAAGTGATGGGGCGACGGAGTAGTGAAATTCCCGCGCACTGACGGAATAGTGCGTTTAAGGCCGTAGTTATAGGATCCATAGGCAAATCCGTGGATCCTGATGAAAGCTGAAAGTACCACAAGGCTTCGGCCGCGTGGATAGCGGAGCTAATCAGACTTCCGAGAAAACCCTCTAAGCGTTTATATTGCAGGCACCCGTACCGTAAACCGACACAGGTAGTCGGGGTGAGAATCCTAAGGTGCTCGAGTGATTCATGGCTAAGGAACTAGGCAAAATGGCCCTGTAACTTCGGGAGAAGGGGCGCTTACTTCAGCAATGGAGAAGCCGCAGTGAAAAGGCCCAGGCGACTGTTTAACAAAAACACATGACTTTGCGAAATCGAAAGATGAGGTATAAGGTCTGACACCTGCCCGGTGCCGGAAGGTTAAGGGGGGATGTTAGGGGCAACCCGAAGCATTGAACTGAAGCCCCGGTAAACGGCGGCCGTAACTATAACGGTCCTAAGGTAGCGAAATTCCTTGTCGGGTAAGTTCCGACCTGCACGAATGGTGTAACGATCTGGGCACTGTCTCGGCCATGAGCTCGGTGAAATTGTAGTAGCGGTGAAGATGCCGCTTACCCGCAACGGGACGGAAAGACCCCATGAACCTTTACTATAGCTTCACATTGACATTGGGTAACTGATGTGTAGGATAGGCCGGAGGCTTCGAAGCGGTGTCGCCAGGCATCGTGGAGCCGCCCTTGAAATACGGCCCTTTGGTTATCTGATGCCTAACCTCGGAAGAGGAACAGTGTGTGGTGGGTAGTTTGACTGGGGTGGTCGCCTCCAAAAGAGTAACGGAGGCTTTCAAAGGTACCCTCAGTACGATTGGTAACCGTACGTGGAGCGCAATAGCATAAGGGTGCTTGACTGTGAGACCAACAAGTCGATCAGGGTCGAAAGACGGATATAGTGATCCGGTGGTTCCGCATGGAAGGGCCATCGCTCAAAGGATAAAAGGTACTCTGGGGATAACAGGCTGATCTCCCCCAAGAGCTCACATCGACGGGGAGGTTTGGCACCTCGATGTCGGCTCGTCACATCCTGGGGCTGGAGAAGGTCCCAAGGGTTGGGCTGTTCGCCCATTAAAGTGGCACGCGAGCTGGGTTCAGAACGTCGTGAGACAGTTCGGTCCCTATCTGTTGTGGGCGCAGGAAGCTTGAGAGGACCTGATCTTAGTACGAGAGGACCGGATTGGACAAGCCGCTGGTGTATCGGTTGTGCCGCCAGGTGCAGCGCCGAGTAGCTATGCTTGGAAGAGATAAGCGCTGAAAGCATCTAAGCGCGAAACTCCCCTCAAGATGAGGCTTCCCTGTAAGGGTCGTTAAAGACGATAACGTTGATAGGCTGCAGGTGTAAAGGTAGAGATACCATAGCTGAGCAGTACTAATT
>JAFMYY010000053.1 GCA_017948555.1 Cesiribacteraceae bacterium YIM B00369
TGTATCCGCCCGACTAAATACATATTTTAAGACAGTAAACAGCAGCATAGCTTTGCAAGAAAAGAAAAAGCTATGGATATAACAGAAAAGATGTTTGAGCTGGTGGAGGAATGCCTGCAGAGCGGTAAAAGCCAGAAGGAATACAGCCAGGAAGCAGGCATAGGTTATGCTAAATTCAACTACTGGGTATGTAAATACAGAAAACAGCAGGAGCCATCGCCTGGAGCTGGATTCATCAAAGTAGATGCTACGCCAGTTGGTGGGACGGGGGAACTGGAGATTATCTATCCCAATGGGGTAAGGCTGAAGGCAGGTGGAGGGGACCTGTCCCTGATCAGTCAGCTTATCCGTCTTTACTGATCATGTTTTCTCTTAGCTCCTCCCATAGCTACCACCTTTACAGCCAGCTTTGCGATATGAGAAAGAGCTTTGATGCCTTATCGGGCCTGGTAAGGAATGAACTGCAAAGGGACCCTACATCAGGGGAAGTATATGTTTTTGTGAACCGGAGCCGTAATTGTATAAAGCTATTGCACTGGGAGAGTGGCGGTTTTGTACTCTACTACAAAAGACTGGAGAAAGGCACCTTCACAGCTCCCGTGATGAAAGCAGGAAGTGCGACTTTAAAGTGGCCCGAACTGGTACTGATGATTGAAGGAATACAGGTAAAAAGCAGTATTCAGAAGGTGCGTTACCAGCTGTAAAATTCTCAGGAAACCAGACTAAAAAAAGCCTTTTCAGTATGGTGAACAAGTGTTTTTTTAGTATTTTCAGGCAATGAACACAACTCTGGAACAGCTCTCAAAACTAGAACTTATTGCCCTTTTACAGGAGCGGGAAAGTGTACATGAGCAGCTCCAAAATAAAGAAAAGATCATTGCTCAAAAGCAGGAAAAGATAGATCATCTTCAGCTCCAGGTAGCCCAGCTACAGCGAATGCTCTTTGGACAGAAAAGAGAACGCTTCCAGACTGATTCATCTCAACTCCCACTTCCTTTTGATACTCCAGAGATAAAGGAGGAAAAGCAGCAGGAAGAACTTCTTGAAAAGATCGAGTATGTGCGCAAGAAGCAAAACACCTCTGCTCATAAAGGACGTGTGGCATTGCCGGATCATTTACCTGTTGAGGAAATAGAAATATATCCTAAGGGAGATCTAAGCCAGATGCAGTGCATCGGTAAAGAGGTCACAGAAGAACTGGAGTGTATTCCGGCTAAACTCTTCATTCGCCGCTATATCCGCTATAAATATGCACCTAAAAATAAAGAGGGTGTTCTTATTGGTGATCTGCCGGAGCGAGTGATCGATAAAGGTATTCCAGGTCCCGGGCTTTTAGCTTCTATTCTGGTAGATAAGTACATGGACCATTTACCACTTTACCGCCAAAGGCAAAGGTTCCTAAGAGAAAACATTCCCATTGCAGCCTCTACTTTAGATAACTGGTGCAAAACAGCCCTGGAAAGACTCCGGATTCTCTACGACTTCCTGGTGGAGGACACGAAAAGTAAAGGGTATCTTCAGGCAGACGAGACGCCGATAAAGGTGCTGGATAACCATAAAAAGGGAGCTTGCCACCAAGGCTACTATTGGGTGTACCATAACCCAATAGACAGGACTGTATTGTTCGACTATCAGTCCACCCGCTCAGCGAGTGGACCGGAAAGGATATTATCCGGCTTCAGGGGGTATCTGCAGACTGATGGCTATGGAGTCTATGAGAAAATAGCTGCTCAGCCTGGCATCACCCATCTTGCCTGCTGGGCCCATGCCAGAAGAGAGTTTGAAAAAGCTCTTGATAATGATAAAGCAAAAGCAACTATAGCTCTGCTCTTCATCCAGAAGCTTTATGCCGTGGAGGCTCAGGCCCGGGAGAACAAGCTAAACTCAGAAGAAAGAAAAGAGCTAAGGCTGGAAAAGTCACTGCCCATCATCAATGACTTTGGAAAATGGATCGCTCAGGAAGTGAAATCCACCCTGCCGAAAAGCTCCATCGGCAAGGCTATGCGCTACAGCATCCAGCGCTGGGACAATCTCTCTGCTTACCATTATGATGGAATGCTGGAAATCGACAACAATTTAGTAGAGAATGCTATCAGACCTGTGGCTCTGGGAAGGAAGAACTATCTCTTTGCCGGTTCACATGATGCAGCACAGAGAGCCGCAATAATCTACTCTTTCTTTGCAATCTGCAAAAAGAATGAAGTCAATCCTTTCCAGTGGCTAAAGCACACCCTGGAAAACATCATGTCAATCAACCAAAAAGAAATCCGACAGCTGTACCCTCAGAACTTTAAAACCAACATGTAGTTTGTCAGGCGGATAC
>JAFMYY010000054.1 GCA_017948555.1 Cesiribacteraceae bacterium YIM B00369
AGCCTGTTCTGTGGAGCCTTCACTCATTTGTTGCGAAGAGCCGCTCATCTGTTCACTGGCAGAGGATATGTTATCTGCCACAGAGGTAACTGCCCCTATTACTTCTTTCAGCTTGCCAACCATATCCTTTAAATAGTTCAACAAGTCGCCAATTTCATCTTTGGTCGTATTTTTTATCTCTACAGTTAAATCACCTTCCGAAACAGCTTTGAGCGCTTCTTTGGCTCTTGCAATAGAAGAAGAAATACTCAGAATGATCCAAAGAGCCATAACCGTAGCTATTACAACAGCAATTAATAAAGAAATAAGCATCAGATTACTTCCCTCCTCATATACCCCGTTTGTCTGGACGGCAATCTCCTTTAACTCTTTCTGGTTGTTCTTTACACGAAATTGGATCAAATTCACTGCCCCGGCAGCCACCTCTCTTGCTGTTGTTACAGATAGTTCATATGCAGCAGCATCGGCAGAGTCTGTACTTAACAGGGCTAAGCTTCGGATCTTTTTATAGACCTTCAGGTAATTTTCCCACTTCTCTTCAAAAACAGCTATATCTTCCAGACCACCTTCATCCTCAACTGATTTTAACTCTTCCAGCCGGTCATTCATTTCTGAAAGCGCCTGGTCTGTCTCTATAATAACCTCCTGCAGCGTTTCTTTTTCAGCAGAAAGTATTAAGTCTTTCTCCCGTTTAGTAATAAACTGTACATCCTCTGCCAACTGGCTCGACAATATAAGTTTATGAGTATTTTCTTTTACAATGATATTAATTTGATCATTTAAATCATTGGCAATTGTTTTACCAAGGTAGTAGACAAAAGCTGTCAGGCTAATCAATACCAGGAAGGCAGTAATTAAGCGGGTTCTGATTGTCAGATTCATATTATATATTTAACAGTGCTGTGTTTATTCAATAAGGCGCAGGTTCTGCTATTTAACCATCCCTGAGTAGCTGATAATTAACCTTATAATTTATAAACAACTAATTATAATTTAGCTTTCAAGTTGCCCTGCAAGAGCATTAAATACCTGAGGATACACCTATTGAAACTGTTTTATTACTTTCTTTCAGATTAAATGAAAGACAAAAAAGTGCCGGAGATATTTAATAAGCAGTGCTGCAAATGATTGTTGGGCTGTCTTTATGCAGTTGTAAGCATGACTTAACCTAATGCGGAATGATTAGCCTGAAGCAGACCACGTATCGCTCTTCTGCAGTAGGTTATGTCACTATTTATGTCAGAACTTATTAATATCGCTGAAAATCAGCATCCAAAGAATCATTGCCATTCAGTTCCAGGTTCAAACCCGTCTGGCTTGCTGCTGTCTTTTTAATTTTTAAACCCTTGGCTTCAAAGTGGTTCACATTAATTACTTTGTGCTTCTTTGCTTTTGTTTTGTTGTAGCCACCAGATGAGCTGTTGCCAACATTAAAATAGCCGATGGTTTCTTTTAATTGTTCTGCCTGTGAAGAAAGCTCTTCGGAGCTGGATGCCATCTCTTCGGCTCCTGCAGCATTCTGCTGAATTACCTGGTTGAGCTGCTGAATTGCCCCGTTTACCTGCTCAGCGCCGGCATTTTGTTCTGTACTCGCGGCACTTATTTCCTGTACGAGACGGGAGGTTTTCTGGATATTCGGCACAATCTGCTCCAGGAGTTTACCTGATTTGTCGGCGATTGCTACACTGCTGCCGGACAGCTCGTTGATCTCATTGGCGGCCACCTGACTCCGCTCTGCCAGCCGGCGAACTTCCGCAGCCACTACGGCAAAGCCCTTGCC
>JAFMYY010000055.1 GCA_017948555.1 Cesiribacteraceae bacterium YIM B00369
AGGCCACTGAAAAAGTCCCTTCACTAAATTTAGGGTTATCTTGAGATTTAAAACGAGCAGAAAAACCAGTGTTTTCTGCTCGTTTTTTTGTATCTTATATGCATCTTGATAACCACTCCTGATGCTATCCCTACAACAAAAAATCCAGTTTAGCTCCTATACAAGCCTGTATGAGCTGATCGTTCCAAAAGATAACCTTCTTCGTAGGATTAACGATCTAATTGATTTCAGTTTCATCTATGAAGAACTATTGGAAAAGTATTGCCATAATAACGGGCGTACTGCCGAGAGCCCAATCCGCATGTTCAAGTACCTCTTGCTTAAGACGATCTATGCTGTATCAGATGTGGATGTAGTAGAAAGGTCGCGTTATGATATGTCCTTCAAGTATTTTCTGGGGATGTGTCCTGAAGAGGAAGTGATTAACCCCAGCTCATTAACCAAGTTCCGTAAACTGCGCCTGAAGGATACTGATCTGTTGAACCTGCTGATCAATAAAACCGTTTCCATTGCCTTGGAAAAGGGTATTATCCGTTCCAGATCCATCATCGTTGATGCCACACATTCTCATTCACGCTCCAATCCATATTCCGCATTAGAAGTCCTTAGAGAGCGTTCCAAACATCTGCGCAAGGCTGTCTATGCCATTGATGAGAATATGAGCAAGCGTATGCCGCGCAAGAATGAGTCAAATGACCTGGAAAAAGAACTACTCTACTGTAAGGAACTGGAAAAAATCATAGAGTCGGAAGAGGTACTCCAGCAGATCCCTTCGGTGAAGGAGAAGCTAAACCTGTTGAAAGAAACGGTTGAAGATACCCAGGAACACTATACCCTCTCCAAAGACCCGGATGCAAGGACTGGACATAAATCTGTCGATAGCTCATTCTTTGGCTACAAGACCCATCTGGCCATGAGTGAAGAGCGTATTATTACTGCGGCAGTAGTGACATCGGGTGAAAAGGGGGATGGCCCAGAGTTGCCAAAGCTCGTGGAGATCAGTCAGGCTAACGGCCTTCAGGTAGAGGCTGTCATTGGCGACGCGGCATACTCAGGAAAGGAAAACCTATCGTTGCACAACAAACAGGGACAGCGAATAAAAGTAGTATCTAAACTCAACCCATCAATAACACAAGGCTTTAGAAAGGATGAAGACAGGTTTGACTATAACAAAGATGCAGATATGTTTGTCTGTCCGGCAGGACATCTGGCTATCCGAAAGGCACGTCAGGGAAAGAAGGGAGTCGGAAAAAACCAGGCCGACACGTATTATTTTGACATTGAAAAATGCAAGGTATGCCCAATGAAGGAAAATTGTTATAAGCCGGGGGCAAAGACCAAAAGCTATTCGGTATCCATAAAGTCAGACCTACACCAGGAGCAAATAGAGTTCCAGCAAACAGAATATTACAGGGAAAAGTCAAAGCTTAGGTATATGATCGAGGCAAAGAACAGCGAGTTAAAGAATATCCATGGCTATGGACGGGCAATCTCCTATGGCATCCAGAACATGGAAATGCAGGGTGCCCTAACGATATTCACGGCAAACCTAAAAAGAATACTTACCTTGAGTAAGTAAAATCAAATTTTGCGCGAAATTGGCCTTTCTTTACCCTAATTCCCAACCCTAAGCTATCAAATCTTCGAATTTAACGAACCATTATAGTGGAAAACAAAAAACGGCCAAGTAAACCACAAAGGTTACTTGGCCGCTATAATAAGGTATATTAAATATCTAGACCTTTTTCAGTGGCCTC
>JAFMYY010000057.1 GCA_017948555.1 Cesiribacteraceae bacterium YIM B00369
GAACTGTGTCAACTGGCTTTTTCGGTGTTACGGCGGAGCCTAACGCCGAAAAAGTCAAACCTTTCCACACTGCTTGATTCTTTCTTCAAACATGATGTAAAGTTGTGAAAAAGTCAAGGCCCAGTTTCTGAGTGGGAGAGTCCATTTTTTAGAGACATTCATCACCACCAGGTAAATGAGCTTTTGTAAGGCGGTGTCGGAAGTAAACGCCCCTTTTGTTTTAGTTACTTTCCTTACTTGCCTATGGAAGCCTTCAATGGTGTTGGTAGTGTAAATAACCTTTCTGATTTCATGGTCATAAGCGAAAAAGGTGGAAAGATACTCCCAATTATTTAGCCAGGCCTGAACAGCCACAGGATACTTTTTGCCCCATTTCTCTTCAAGTGCCAGCAGGTTTAAATAGCCTTCTTCTTTATTAAGAGCCTGATAAACAGGTTTCAAATCCTTCATGAACTCCTTCTTATCCTTTTCCACCACATAGCGCATGGTATTACGGATTTGATGGATAACGCAGGTCTGAATCTGAGCATGAGGAAAAACAGCTTCTATAGCCTCAGGAAATCCCTTTAGCCCATCTACACAAGCAATAAGGATATCCTCTACTCCTCTGCTTTTCAAGTCGGTCAGTACTGAAAGCCAGAACTTAGCCCCTTCACTCTCTGATACATACATGCCTATCAGCTCTTTTTTTCCCTCTGGTGAAATACCCAATACATTGTATACAGCACGGCTTACCACCCGCCCCTGATCCTTTACCTTATAATGCATGCAGTCCAGGTACACAAAACAATACAGGCTCTCCAGTGGTCTTATCCGCCACTGGTTCATGGCTGGAATTACCTTGTCTGTAATCTCAGAAAGCTGAGTAGCGGAGAGCTCCATGCCATAAATCTCCCGGATATGAGAAGAGATATCTCTGAGGCTATTGCCCATTCCGTACAAGGCAATTACCTTCTCTTCCAGACCCTCAGTGATGATTACCTGGCGCTTACCTACAACTTGAGGCTCAAAACTACCCGCTCTGTCTCTGGGCGTCTGTAAATCAAATTCTCCTGAAAGGCTCTTTACCTGTTTAGTAGCTTTGCCGTTCCTGCGGTTCTTTATAAGAACATCTTTTCCCTTTTCTTCCTGTAGGTGAGCTGAGAGTTCACCCTCTAAGGCTGACTCTAAGAAATGCTTTAAAAGGGGCGCGAAAATCCCATTCTCGCCCGTTAATGACTTGCCTTCGTATAAGCCCTGAATGGCTTCCCTTTGAAAGCGTTCATAGTCAAATTTTTTCTCTGTCATAAATTCTGTGTTAAAGCTAAATTAATTATTTTTTT
>JAFMYY010000058.1 GCA_017948555.1 Cesiribacteraceae bacterium YIM B00369
AAAACATCCAAAAAGCTTAAAACCAAATACGGAGAGGTGGAAATAGAAGTGCCCCGTGACAGGGCAGGTACTTTTGAGCCAGTAGTAGTGCCAAAGCGCAGCAGCCTTGCCGAAGGGATGGAAGAGCTGGTGATCTCCCTTTATGCCAAAGGTATGAGTGTGAGGGATATAGAAGAAGAGCTCCGTGAGATTTACAAGTTTAACCTCTCTGACTCAACCATTTCTACTATCACAGCCAAGGTAAGCAATGATATCCTGGAATGGCAGAATAAGCCTCTGGATGCTATCTACTACATTGTCTGGATGGACGGCATTGTCTTTAAGGTAAGGCAAAATGGAAAAGTCATCAACAAGACCATTTATTTGGCAGTAGGCTTAAATAAGGAAGGTAAAAAGGAGTTGTTGGGCATGTGGCTTGCAGAGACAGAGAGCGCAGCCTTCTGGGTTGGCGTGTTAACAGATATCAAAGCCAGGGGCGTTGAAGATATCCTTATTACCTGCACCGATAACCTTACTGGTTTTACGCAAGGTATTAAAAGTGTCTTTCCACAGGCTGTTACTCAGGTTTGCGTAGTACATCAGATCAGGAATTCCTGCCGCTATGTTGTATGGAAGGATAAAAAAGCCTTTGCTCATGATATGAAGGCTATTTACAACGCCCCTACCAGAGAAATGGCATCAGCCGAACTGGACCATTTTGAAGAATTATGGGGAGGTAAATATCCTTATGCTATTAAATCATGGAGAACCAACTGGGAGGAACTAACGGCATTCTTCGACTTTCCGCTGGAGATCCGAAAGATCATCTATACCACCAACTTAATTGAGAATATCAACGGCAAAATCAGGAAGTACACTAAAAGCAAAGGTTCTTTTCCTGATGACAACTCCGTAAAAAAGGCTGTTTTCCTGTCCCTGAGGGAGATTACAAAGAAATGGACTCTTCCGCATCGCAATTGGGGCATTATCCTGAACCAGTTTATGAGTCTTTACGAAGACAGGTGCAGGCTTTAAAAATTCCTGAAATTTTCTTAACTTGATAAGGCATACCTGAAGAGGAAACAGGCTCTGCTGAGGAGCAACCTGTCAGCAATAAGGTATGCCAAGTGGAATGAAAAAGAACCAGCCCCTTCCGCTGGAGAGGACTGGTTCTACATAACTTATTCTGCTTGTCCCATGGCTAAAAAAAACCTAAAC
>JAFMYY010000006.1 GCA_017948555.1 Cesiribacteraceae bacterium YIM B00369
TGTTTACTGTCTTAAAATATGTATTTAGTCGGGCGGATACATAATTTTTAAGTAAGCCTACTGATAGAACAATATATATTTCTTTGTTTTGATGAAAAAACACAAAAGATGAGGATTGGAATTGTCTCCCTGTTTTTTGCCTTTTGGTAATTGGTTGCAAATTTTGACCGGTTGTAAATATAGTTTTCCTAATGAATTTTGCTTTGAACTGAAAGGTGAACAGGCTCTGCTGGGAAGCAACCTGCCTGGGATAAGTTCATCCGAGAAAATGTAATTTGTAAACGGGGGCAGTGTTGGTCTCCGCTTTACATTTTTGTGGACCTATGCCTTGGAAAGCCCCCTCTTCTAAACTGCATATTCCAATGGAGTTTTATCTATTTAGCAGGCCATTTTTGAATTACCCATAATTTTGATGATGGTCGTATCACTCACTGGCATACCCAGCAATGTAGCCAGGCATGAGCCTGCTTGTCCTCCTAATTGGTCTCCAATTTCCTGAAGACGCTGCCTCATTCTTTTGGTCCGTCTACTATGGGCAGGTACGGATTTCAGTCGCTGGCAGAATATTTCCTGCCACATCGCCCATTCAAGCATTAAAAGCGTTTTACTTTAATGCAATGGTTGTAGATCTTTGCGAGAATGGCAGGACAGCTATTTTTCTACTGTAATGACTCTGAACCTGAGAGGAAGTAGTTTGACATAAAGGGCACTTCCCACTGGTTGTTACTGTTCTCACTTTTAACTCATTAGCATCAGGTCAAAACGAACATCGTCTAATATCAGTCCCTCTCCCAAAGCAAGTATTGATAATAAATCCATACATGATTAAGTAAATATAGGGTTCAAAATTCCTGTTTCACCAAAAGTGAAGAAGAACCGGTCGTACCGAAATAGCCAAAAGCGTGAGTAATATAGAAACTCACGCTTTTTAATAAACTTAACTTTATCTCTTATTTCCTAATCCCTTTTGTTTTTAAATTTGGCTTTTAATTTTGAAAGCCGTTTAAGAAGCGGTACATCGGAAGGATACTCGTCATGGGCTTTTGGAGGTTTCTCCATTAATTTATCAAATTCTTGAGTTGAGAAATTAAGCTTCTTTAAAAGGAATTCTTTTTCATCTATTAGCTCCCTCTCCAAATAAAGAGGTTTTGAAAGTTCTTCTTTACCCTCTTTCAAGGAAATTTCATTATTTCTAATTAAAGCAGAAATGTGAGATTTTCGTTTATCTATATTAAACTTATTTGGCAAAATATAAGCCTGGTAAAACTTAGTAAATAAAGATTCATAATGCTTTCCTCCATAGTATCTCCACCCATATTCATCCTCTAATATTTTCATTGCCTCTAATTTTTTAAAATTAATCAGATTTAATGGCTCTAGAAATTCTAAATTATATAAGTAGCGATATAGGATGGATCTTAAAGGTCCCATAGTAGGAAAGCTTTTTATTCGTTTCTGGCCAAACTTTTTTTGGATTTCCCTGATATTCTTTAAATCCCCTTTATGCCAAACCCATGGAGATGGCAAACCATGTTCAGTTGCATAGTTTGTTCCAGATAAAACACATTTGATGTTATTTTCCTTGGCTATTCTAAAGACAGAAGCTTTAATAGCGTGATCGGTTAACATTTCAATATCCACTACTGAAGCTTTTAAAAATGCTCTTTGTAAATCTTTAAATTCTTCCCAATCAATTACATAAGTTTTGAAGTCAAACCCTGTTTTATCTAATATTCTATTTATATTAGAAACAGCAAGTTCTGAGTTCCATCCATTATCGAAATGGACAATTAAGGGATTAAGCTTCCACTCTGCGGCCAGGTGAGTGACATAAGAACTGTCAACTCCTCCGCTAATTCCTATCAGGCAATCATATTTTCCTTTCTTATTTGTTTTAATATGGTTTAGTAGATTTTCAATGTTTGATTTTACCTGCTCACTTGTGAAAGCATATTGAGGTAGTAATTCCTTCGCTTCTAAGCAATAATTACAAACTCCTTCTTTGTTGAAGGTAATACTTGGATCTGTAGTATCCATCAAACAACTCACACAAGTCTTTTCTATTTTTTTCATTTATCTCTAACTCAATGTTTTTTCCAATAACTGGTAGTTTGGATAATTAATAAGTACTCCTTTATTTCCTCCCTGATAAACGAAGATACTTCCTGCGGCTGCTGCTGATGCTCCTGAGTATTTCACTACCCTCTTTATATCTTCCAATCCTGAAGCCCCTCCGCATGCAATTACTGGAATGTTTACCTGATCTGTGATTTTTTTTATTAACTCTAAATCATAACCTGTTAACATTCCATCTCTTTCAACAACATTTATTAATAATTCTCCGGCCCCATTACCTTCCAAGACCTTTGCAAATTCCACTGGATCTGTTTTTAAAACTTTATTTAATGAACTGTTAAATACCTTCGCTTTTCTAAACAGATTCATTTTCACATCTATTGAGCCAACAATAGTGGAGCTACCAAATAATTTTGCGGAGTCTTCGAGTAACTTTGGGTTAGTAAAGTTAGCAGAATTGAGTGAGATTTTCTCTATACCAATCCTGAGTAGTCGTCTAATTTCTTCTGTGGTAGAAATGCCTCCTCCATAACATAATGGAATGAAGCATTCAGAAGCAATATCTTTGAGATAGTTAAAATTTGGCCCCTTTTTTTTTTTGCTGGCAGTTATATCAAGAAACATCAATTCATCTACCTCTTTTTCATTATATATTTTTACCGCATTAATGGGATCTCCAATATAAGTTGGGGAGTTGAACTTTTTAGTTTTGACCAAACCTTCTCCTTTTAGCAAAAGGCAAGGAATAACTCTAGCTTTTAACATTTGTGATCTGATTTACAATGTTTTCGAATAATAGCATCCCAAACTTATGGCTTTTCTCCGGGTGGAACTGAAATCCAATTATATTCTCTCTTTTTATACCTGAGCTAAACCTGAACCCATAATTAGTATGGCAAAGTTCATCTGACGGATCTTCTAAATCCGCATAATAACTATGAACAAAATAATACCGTAATTCATTTGCCTCTATATTCATCAATTTATTGTCTCTTTGAGATGGATATGTAAGGTTCCAGCCCATGTGAGGGATTCTGAGTCGGTCAGGATTTTCATTGAAGTTGAACTTCCGGCATTTGCCTTTGATCCATCCAAGGCCAGGTATTTTACCTTCTTCACTTCCCTCAAGTAAAAGCTGCATACCTAAACAAATCCCTACAATTGGAGTTTTCTGAATTATTATTTTTTCCTCCAAAATATCGAGTAGGTTGTACTTTTCCAGACTGGCCATCCCCTCATCAAAGGAGCCCACTCCAGGTAAGAACAGAAGATCCGCCGCTCTTATTTCATTCAAATTATTGGTAACAGAACTTTTATGTCCTATTCTTTTAAGCATATTCTGTATGGAACCTGAATTTCCCAATCCGTAATCAATAACGCAAATGTTCATCATTCTTTAATAAACTTAATAGTGCTTCCTTCATTTTTTGACAAAATTTGAAGAAAATAAATTCCAGCTTGAAGGTCTCTTACATCTAATCTGTAGAATAAGGTCTCAGGATCGACATCATATCTTTTTATTTCCTTTCCTGTTAATAAAGAAATTATTATTTTTTTAGGTTCAGAATCTGATAATGGAAAGGTTAAATTAATAACATTTCTGGTCGGGTTGGGGAAAAGTACAACACTTTTTTCAAAAGGACCAATTACTTTTAGGTTTATGTCTGCAATGCTTTTTCTGTAATTTTGATTGCCACTTTGCACTACTTCGACAAAAATATCCCCGAGATTATTAGGGGTGAATGTTAGAGAATCTATTATAAGAATATTTTTATTTGGTAAAATAGTAACAGGAAGCCCAGAATCAGAATAAGCGTTTATTTTCAGTGTGTCTGTAACCATAACTCCATATGGAAAATCCTCAATATAAATCTCCTGTTCCAGTCTTTCAATAAGAATTTCTATGAAAAGAGTGTCTGTTAACTGGTAATTTTGGTGATCTATCTGGCTTATTACCGCAATTTTGGTTGATCCTGCATTTTTTATAACAAGTTGTTCGTTAATGTATTCCACGACAGTGGTGTCTTCCACATGAATGAGCGGGGTGAGACCAGAAGCTAAGGAAAAGTCTAAATTTAAAGGTTCACTTCCATATTTTTCAGTAAGGCTAGAGAAATTACCTTGTATTAAACTGTCCTTATAAATTTCTATGTCAACATACACTGTATCCAATGGGTAAAAGCCATAGTCTCCGTCATTATAAATAGCTAATTTAGTGTTTCCTGGTTTTTTGAATATTAAATTTCCTTCAAAAATCACCGCAATGGAAGTGTCTTTTATAAAGGTAGAGGCAATTAGACCTGATGATAACTTTAAATCCAAAGGAGGAGGAGGTGAGGTTAAAATAGAGCTTATAGAAGGTGCTCCTAAAAATTTTTGTTCCCTTGGAGGTTGATACCGATAAATAGCATCAATATTAAATCCTGCAGACAAATACAAAGAACCATTATGGCTAAACACAGTGCTTGCATGTGTTAAAGGAAATTTTGTTAGACTATTTTGTTGGGTCCAGTTTCTTCCATCTTCTGAAAACCAAACTTCATTCGTAAGATTTTCTTCCGCAGTAGTGCCATCAATCAGCCATATTTTATTATCAAAGGTAGAAATAGTAAGGTGTATTCTGGGATTCCATGGAGCCTTATCCGTTACAAGTTCCCAATCAACTCCATTTTTAGTTTTCCATACATCGTTATAAATAGTAGTTGGAATGTTCCAATTTTTACTACCTCCCCCCATTATGTACATTTCATTTTCAAATACCACGCTTCCGTGAATAATTCCTCTTTTCCCCCAAGGGGCACTTTCTACCTCCCTTATCCAATTAATTCCATCAACAGAGGACCACACATCATTAAAAACCTGCTCAAAGTCCTGAGAATAGTGCCCCTCTTCATTCCAATAGCTAATGCCTCCCATTAGCCAGATTTTATTGTTATAAACTACAATATAGGGTGCATACCGGTTTCCCCATGGGGCACTTTCAACTTCTTTAACCCAAGTCACTCCATTTTCAGAGGACCATACGTCCGGATTTCCATCGCCGCTTAAAACCCAAATTTTATTATTAAAAACCACCATACCGGCGCAATGTCTGCCTGGCCATGGCCCGTGGCCAACGAATTCCCAATTAATCCCATCAGGTGATTTGAATATTTCACTGGTGGTAGGACCATACTTCCATCCACCCATCATCCATATTTCATGGTTGAAGTGTACTGCTCCAACTCCATCTCTCGGGGAAAACGGCAGTTCAGCCACTCTTTCCCAGCTATTCCAGATTTTAGCTTCATCCTTTAGCTGAGCAAAAGTTTGGAAGGGATAGATTGTAATTAATATTAGTAATACTGAAATCCTATTCATTTTTTTTAATCAGAAATATATCTTAGTCCAAGAAATTGCAGATCAAAAAATTGAATAAACTGAGGTAGAAACAGATAAAAAAATTCTTGTTTAGTGATTGTAACAATCTGGAACATACTATTCATACCACGCTGTTAAATATTGTAAATAAAAGATTTATAAATAGAATAAAAAAGTAAGAGTAAGATATTAGATATTTTACCTTAAATAATACGGGCCTATTTCCATTATTTATTTAAAATATGAAGTAGTTAGAAGTGACTTGTCCTGAAAAAAGTTGACCGAAAAAGTGGTTAACTTATGGAAGAACTTAATCAGTTAGGTATGCAAGAGCATGAATTTTTAATGCGCCAGATGGTGGAAGAAATCCTCCGGGCCAGCTCAATATCGGGCAAGCGGCAGCCAGGTTTGAAGTTACCCGTCAGACTGTAAAACATTGGCTGGATAAAATAGAAGGTGAAGCAGTAAAAACCAGTGTTCCAGATCAGGTAGCACCAAAGCAGCTGTCTAAAAAGAATAAAAGAAAGTCTCCACGGCCAGCAGACCCATCCATAGCACAAGTAGAGGAGCTAAAGATCCGTATGGTTTCTTTGGAGCAGGAACTGGAAGCATCTAATTTTAAAGCACTTTACTATTCAACATTGGTTAGAATAGCCGAACAGGAATTAGGCATTGATATTGAAAAAAAGTCCGTTACCAGGCAATCCGGTCCATGCAAGTGAATTATCCAAATATTCATATCCGCCGGTTAGAGGGATTGCTTGGTTTTAGCCGACAAGGCTATTATCAATACTGGCAACGACAGGCTCAGGAGCTAAACCATGAAGACCAGATCCTTGAACTGGTAAAGCAGATAAGAGGAGATCATCCCCGTATGGGAGGAAGAAAGCTGTACGAGCTGCTAAAGCCGGAGATGGACCAAAGGGAAATAAAGCCAGGCAGGGATGCTTTCTTTGATCTGCTCTCTACCCATAAACTGCTCATTCGAAGGCGCAGACGCAGGGTTGTGACTACTTTTTCCAGGCACAGGTTCAGAAAGTATCCGAACCTGATAAAGGAGCTGATCATAGAAAGGCCTAACCAGGTGTGGGTAAGTGATATTACCTACTGGTTTACCGGCTACGCCTGTCTGTATATCTCTTTTGTGACTGATGGCTATTCAAGAAGGATAATGGGTTACACTGTAGCTGAAAACCTGGAAGCTGTCAACTGCAAAGAAGCACTGTTAATGGCCCTGAAGCATATTGACAAAAGGGAAGGTAAGCATCTTATTCACCATTCTGACAGGGGCGTCCAGTACTGCAGCAATGAATATGTTCAGGTACTTGAGGCATACCACATCCGGATCAGCATGACTGAAAATGGCGACCCCCTGGAGAATCCAATAGCCGAAAGAGTAAATGGTATTTTAAAGCAGGAGTATCTAAGTGACAAGAAGGTGTACTCATTGATCCAGGCAAAGCTGGTGCTTGAGCAGGCAGTCTTTCTCTACAACTATAAGCGTCCACACTCAAGCTGTGACATGCTTTCCCCAGAGCAGGCCCATCAGCAAACGGGACAGCTAAAAAGGAGATGGAAAAACTACTATGGTAAAAAAACTCCATCTACACTTGTGGTCAATGAAAATCAGGACTAAATTATGATGGTCAACTTATAACAGTATTAGCAACAAACGGTCAACACTTTTTAGGACGGGTCAAAGATTAAGGTGAACGAAGTCATAAAGCCTTGGAATTTAGAATTCTTTGAGCCTGAATATTCCTTTACACACTTTTCTGGACACTGTCAATTTTTAAACAAGGTCTAATTCATATTTACGCTTCCGCTGGTCTTTTCTAAAATCTTAAACTCTGTATCTGTTAGCACTAATGAATATCTATCTTTTCATAGATTTAGTTTGAATGGTGGGACTTTGACTTTGCTACATTTGAGTGGACAGTAAGTTAAGAGAAAATGCTTAACTTAACGATCATGTCACAAAGAAGAAAATTTGACAAGGAGTTCAAACTAATGAAAGTTGAACTCAGTAAAAACCGAGAGAATTTAGTAGACCTGGCCAAAGAATTGGACATCAAGGTTGGTTTGATTTATCGCTGGCGGAGAGAGCTTTCAGATAAAGGAAAAGGTAGCTTTCCTGGTAATGGGAAACCAAAGCAAACCCCTGAAGAAGCAGAAATAGCCCGTTTAAAGAAAGCATTAAAGGATGCAGAGATGGAAAGGGATATCTTAAAAAAGGCGGTGAGCATCTTCTCCAAGAACGGTGGGAGATATTCCAATTCATAAAGGATAATAATACTGTGTATCCCATTGAGAAGATGTGTAAGGCCTTCAAAGTTAGCCGAAGTGGATTTTATGGATGGCTGAACAGTGAGCCATCTAAGCGAGCTAAGACACCAGGAAATTCTTCAGGAGATCGACCTGATCCACAAGGAGAGCAATCAAACTTATGGTAGTCCCAGGATCAGTAAAGCCCTGAAAGCGAAAGCGATTGCAGTCTCCAGGCCCAGGGTTGCCTGATTAATGAAACAGGCTGACCTAAGGGCAAAAAGGGTCAAAAGGTTTAAGGTCACTACAGATTCAAAGCACAATTGTCCGGTGAGTGAAAACCTACTGGATCGCAAATTCACAGCCAATGCTACAGGCCAAGCCTGGGTATCGGACTTGACCTATATCAGGACCATTACAGGATGGCTATACCTTACTGTGGTATTGGATTTAGCAGACAGAAAGATCATTGGCTGGGCTTTAAGTAAAACCATGAAAGCCAAAGACACTACTATTGCAGCATTTAAAATGGCAGTAAAAAACAGACCTGTGGTTCAGTCTCTTATCTTCCATTCTGACAGGGGCATACAGTATGCCTGTGATGAATTTAGGCAAGAACTAGGGGCATATCCACTTATCAGGCAAAGCATGAGCAGAAGGGCCAATTGCTGGGACAATGCGGTGGCTGAAAGCTTCTTTAAAACCCTGAAGGTGGAATGTGTTTATGATTATAAATTTGTAAATCAGCAGGAAGCTGCAACTACTGTTTTTGAGTATATAGAAATCTGGTACAATCGAAAAAGACTTCATTCTTCCCTTGGGTATCGAACACCAACCCAGATGGAAGAATTATTAAATCAACATGCTTTAGTTGCTTAATTTATTGTCCGAAATTTTGTTGCAAGTCCACTTTATAAATAAACCTGTTAACAAAGACTTCTTTTACAGCATTCCATTAAAGCTTAAACAGGCTCTAAAAGAAAAGTAATGGCTGTATTAAATTATTCCGGCCGTGGATGGCTTTTCTTAATGTGAGCGGTATAATTTATTTTTTGAATTTAGTCTCTTTTAGGTTATATAAATATTGAAAAATAATGAACATGTTCTTCCACAGGAAATAGCTGACTATTAGCACTGCCAGTATAGTAACTCCCATTTTAATTAAGAGTAAAAGTAAAAATGAAAAATGGGTTAAGTTATTTACGAAATAACTTAAGGCAAAAAAAATGATTAGAAGTAAAAAATATTTAAAGGTTGGCCAGTTTATTTTATCTATTCTTTTACTAACAAGTACAGCCATACCGGCTAAAACCAACTGAGAGCTTAAAGTTGCATAAGCTGCACCATAAAGTCCAAACCGTGGAATGAAAATAATATTTAGAATCAGGTTAATTAGATTTGCTGAGATTGTACAAACTGTAACCAAATAGACCTTTTCTTTCTTGTAAAATAATATGCAGGTATGGATGTAATAAATTACCGTTGCAACAAAAGAAAAAGAAATAATGGGTAAAAGGTTTAAACTTTCTAAGTAAGCCTTATCAATTAACAGTTTAAAAATTTCAGGTCCCCAGATAGATAATCCAAAGGCACCTAATAGACAGGTTGCAAAGAAAATGGAAGCACTTTCTTTTATCTGTATTCGGCCTTCCTTGTCTTCAATATTATTGAAAAAGTTTGGAACAAATGCTCTGTTGAAACTATTAGAAATAACATCTACGGGATAACTTAACTGGAAACCCATATAGTACAAACCGGTTGCCTTTGCATCTAAATAACCATTGATGAGAAAGCGGTCAACAGTTACAGCAAGCTGACCTGCCATTGAGTGAGGTATTAATGGTAGTGAGTATTTTAATGCCTCCTTAATGAAGGTAAAATCAATTGCAAATTTAAAAAAAGATCTTAGGTAGAATAACCCGATAATTGAAAAAAGGAAAGAAGAAACAACTGTGGCTATCAAAATTCCAACTCCTCCAAATTCAAACAATACAACTAATGTAAGAGTAAGCGTTAAATGAGTAAGAAAATACCCAATACTTATAATCGAAAAAGCTTTGGCATTTTCTATAGTTTGGCAGAACCCTAATACCAGTAAATAAAATGGTTGGGCAAACAATATTAAAAGTCCAAGGAAGATATAAGGATAAAAATCAATATTGGGCAGAAATATTTTAATAAAAAAGGGACCAACCAAAAGAAAAAATGAAAATGCCAGTGTGGCATTAGCCAACAAACAGATAAGAAGTGTGCTGATTTTCTTTTTCAGTTCTTCAAAATCTTTTTTGTAATCATAATAAAACCTGACTATTGCAGCATCAAAAGACAACGTAAAGAAAACAGTTAAAATTGCCACCATAGCAAGAACAAGGGAAATAATCCCGTATTCTTTAGGGTCAATGTACACAGAATAAACTGGTATAAGGAAGAAAGCTACACCCTTTTGAAATACAGTTGTTACAGTATATATCATGGAATTTCTTCCAAACTTTTTAGACATATTTGAAAATCCTTTCAAAGGACTTATTTAGATCATTAACAGATTTATGAATTAATAAATTTAGTGATAAAGAACTGGAAATTTTTTTTCCAATTCTTTTCCCAAAGAACGCGTGTTGAGGGTTTCTGAATGGAGAAAAAATTTATTTCACTCACCTGGGAGCTTATATCCAAAACGCGGAATGGTGTGTTCTTAGTCACATTAGTGCGACAATGGTCTGTGCCGATCAAGAAGGCAGGCAAATCGTACACAGTTGCTTCGAATATAGCTGTTGACATTTCGCCGAAGATGACAGCACATGTAGATAGTGATTCATAAATATTTTCTTTCGAATCAATCTCATATCCTATTCTTATAAGATCGTCATATTTAGTATATGCTACGGAGCGTTCCCATGGGTGAGGCCTTAATACAAATTCATAGTCTCTAAACGACTGGTTGTTTTTCAGGTGCTTGCAGAAGTTTACAAGCTGTTCTTTTGAGGTGCCTGTTCCTAAAATAAGTACTCTTTTCTCTGATCTTTTAGGAAACTTTAGCAGGCAGTCTTCCAAATATGGATTGCCGATTTCCACCTTTTCTGATGGAAGGTTAATGGAGTTTGACCAATATTGAGAGTATGATAGGAAATAATCCGGAAGATAAGGGAGGAAATTATCAACAACTCCCTTTCCAAAGGCATATGCTAAGTGGTTTTCATTTATAAGGCCATGCTGTAATTCCGCAACCGGTATTTTAAGACTTTTAGAAGCAAGAAGTAACGGTAATTTACTTCCATAAGATGCGTCCTCCAGAAATATAATTTTTGGAGCTTTTTTTGAAAGAAAGCTTTTATAGAAGGATAATTCGGTTTTAATCTGAAAAACCTGTTTTGCAAAAATAGTTTGACAATCTTCCCAAAATCTATCATCTACGTTTAGAGGAGCGATGGAATGTAAATATTTTATGAGATTGTTAATCTCATTTTGGGCTTCATGCTCAAATTTTTTACTTCTGAAGAAGGATTTGGCTTTTGTAACTGCCTTTAATGATAAAGAGTAATATACATCACTATGAACTCTTGGTTTAACAACTTTTAGTCCATGTAAATCTTCAACCAAAGCAGCTTTTTGTGGTATTTGAAAATAAAAGTAATCAGTAACCCTATTGAAATACTCACCACTATTTAACTTTACATTGGTTACTCCTGAATTAAAGAAAATTACTTCTTTAGATTTGATAAGGAAAGGGTTCTTTAAAGATGTAGTTATAAGGCTGTTTAATATGGATTGAAAGCTTTTGTTGTGGGTTGAACTTGTTGCAGTTAAATTATTCACCCTTGCGCTATACATATCCAGAAAAACAAATCGTACAAAAGGCCACAAGGGCAAACCAAGTTCTGGCAGTGTGAAATGGAGGATCATCTCAGACTGCTCAAAAGCATTTACTATATCTTTTCCTTTCATTTATTATGAAAAATGTGGAGGTTAAGTTTTTTGAAGACTAATCAAGAACTATAAGTTCTTATTTTCCTATAAAAAGACAGGAAAAGGCTCTTGTCTTTAATGAAAGTACCTTTTCCTGTTTGATTGATTTTTCCTACGAAACTGTAACAGGTCTTTTGAAATCCAATATTTATGATTCTAGTCTTCTAATCCACAGCCCCAAACGTTATGACGTAATTGCCAATCTCCTTTTTCATTTTTATCCCAAAGGTGAGGCGATCTTGCTTTGTCGCATAGTTCATGGAAGTGCTGAGGATCCATTTCAATGTATTCCATAATTTCGTTGAAGTACTTATCCGGAAACTCTCCATCGAACCTTTTTACTAATGCAACTCCTTCTTCCCTGGTAATATGTTTATTTCTGATTTCCTGAGAAGCGTCATAAGTTGCCCTTCCAAGCCCAAACTTCATATAAGTTGTATAGTAATGCAGGTCATCAATTTTATCATCGATACTGTTGTATTTACTATAAGTTCCCTGAGTTCTGAATGGTCTTGCTTTAAAGCCTGTATTCTCAACAGCATAATAATATACTTCCTGTGGAGTCCATTTAAGATAATATCCAAGGTAATGAACTTCTATCTTTGACTTCTCCAGCTCTTCAGGTGTGGCTGGTAAAAAGGATTGTAAATCACCTAATTTCAGGTCATATTTTTCCTGTAACTCTTTTATAGAAGCACCACCGAGATAGATGTCATCCAGATTATTAAAGCTAAAATATGATTTATCTCTTAAAGAAGATGCATTATCAGCAATTGGGTTTCCATACTCAGCTTCGTTTTCTCCATAAAATATCAAAGGAATTCCATACTTAGCTGCAATTTTTGGAGCTAAATTCTTCTGGCCCAGAATAAAGGTTTGGAAGGGGTGTAAAAGCCTTTCAATAGATAATTTTGTGAGAATTTTCATGGCTTTTCCATTCCTGTTGAAAGAGATGTTGTCGAAGCCACTGTCAACCCAGTTTTTCCAGTTCTTATAACCATACTCTGTATAAAGAATTGGTGGCCAGGTTACTGTTAAAGGATTCATCCCATACTTGTATTTTAGTACGTGAGCCTGATAAGCACTATCTTTTCCTCCACTTCCGGGTACAAGACAATCGTACCCTCCATCATTTCTTCTGTACTTATCTAACAATTTCAGGAGTTCCTCTTCTCTCTGTTGCCAGTTTATATTCTCCTTCATTTCAGCAGTTCGGCAAGCATCGCATATTCCTTCTTCATCAATATGCATAGTAACTTTTTTGCTTTCCTTTGTGTGTTTGTGTTCGGCAGTAGAGGCAGGTCTTTGATTCGACATTACACATCTCTTGCAGAACTTTACATCTTGAGGTAGCCCATAGTATGCTTCTAATTTATTTTCGTTGCTCATTTCTTTGTTTAAATTAAGTTATGCTGAATTGCCCAGTTTTTATAGATAGAAAGTCCTTTTGCTCCGCTTTTTTCAGGATGAAATTGGGTGGCTACAATATTTTTATTTTTGATGACTCCCGAACAATATTCTACTCCTTCATAATCTGTCAAAGAAAGGATATTTTCCTTATTATCGGATTTAACATAATAGGAATGAACAAAATACATATAATCATCTTCGTTTATATCCTGGAGAGGAGTATCTTTCCATCCATTTTCTGCTTTATATATTTTATTCCATCCAATTTGAGGAACTTTCATTTTGGCTCCTTCTTTATTCTCTTTAGGAAATTTTTTTATACTACCTGATATAAAATCAAGCCCTTTTCCTGCTCCAAATTCTTCGCTTTCAGTAAAAAGTAATTGTTGGCCTAAACAAACCCCAAATAGTGGCTTTCCTGCATCCACTGCATCTTTTAACGGAATTATGAGGTCTAGATTTTCTAAGTTCGTCATAGCCTCAATAAAAGCACCTACACCAGGAAGAATAAAAGCATCTGCCTTTTCTATAAGGTTTTTATCTGAAGTTATTTCTGCGTTTATCCCAACATGATCACATGCTTGTTTAACGCTAAACAAATTACCTAAATGATAATCAAGGATTAATACTTTTTTACCAGACATATTTTTGGACTATATAATTCTACAGGATATTTCCTGTTCACACAAATACTTTTTTAATTCAGGAAGGGTGGTAGTTTCAAACTTATGAAAGGATCTTTTGGCTTTCAGAAATTCAACATTTCCTTCTGTATCAGAGGCTGAATTGCTTTGGTTATTCTTTATGTAATCATAGTGGAGAATAGATGCAATAGAAACTGCATCTGCAAAACCTTTGGAAATAACCTCTGCAACATCTTCTTTTTTTCCGGCTCCCCCATGAGCAATAACAGGTACGGAAACACTTTGAGCAACCTGTCGAACCAGTTCTATATCAAAGCCCTCTCCCGTTCCTTCTTTATCTACAGAAGTAATAACAATTTCTCCGGCACCCATTTCATCAATTTGTTGGGCCCACTTAATCACCTCCATTCCTGTGTGTTCTCTTCCATTATCAGTATACGCCAAGTATTTTCCATCTGATTGCTTGATTGCCTCAATAGCTACTACAACTGTTGAAGAGCCAAACCTTAATACAGCATCGCGAATAACGGAAGGGTTTCGTATTGCGGCTGTGTTAAGACACACCTTATCTGCTCCAGCTCTTAAAACACTCTTTACATCTTCTATTGTTCTAAGACCACCCCCAACTGTTATCGGTATATAAATTTGTTTGGCTGTTTTTGTGATTATATCGTGTAAGCTGTTTCGCTCATAGAGGCTTGCTACTACATCCTGAAAAATGAGTTCATCTGCTCCCTGTTCGTAATAAAACTTTGCAAATTCTTCAGGCTTTCCCATTACCCTTAGACCTTCCAGGTGAATTCCTTTTACAAGGTTGGGTCCTTTAATGTCCAGTCTGGGAATAATTCTTATGTTCTTTTTCATTTTAATTATTTAGCAGATTTTTGACTATGATACTGCTGGCTTTAATAAATTGCTATCAAGTACAGTTTCTGCCAAGAGCCAGTCTAGTTTAGTGTCAATATCAATAGAATGCAAATCATCCATTACAAACTTCTTTACCCTTTCGAACTGTGAGAATTGAGTGCTTTTAATGGATTGTGCATTTATCACATATACAGAGCCATTGTAAGCGTAAACCTGAGGTGCATCTTGTCTTCTGGTAAAATTACTTTTTTTCGAAAGTTCAAGGTATCCATTGTTCTCTTCGAACAGCGAAAAATAAGGATTGAGATGGGGTTCTTTTACCGAAACAACCATATCCAAATCAGTATTATAAATCTTTATCATCTCTTTTACATCCTGTAGCCGCCGGAAAGGGGAAGTAGGTTGAAGCAACAAAACAACATCATAAAAGCGGTTTTGCCTTGCATAAAACTCCAAGGCATGAAGAATTACATCTCTTGAATTCGCCTGATCTGTTGCCAATTCAGCTGGCCGCAAAAACGGGAGCTTAACACCAGCGGCCTCTGCTACCTCCTGTATCTCTTTACTATCTGTACTAACACAAATATCCTCTATCGAATCAGCTAGTTCTCTTGCCAAGTCAATACTATAGTGGATAAGGGGTTTGCTTCCAAGGACCTTAATATTTTTTTTTGGTAAACCTTTGGACCCACCTCTTGCCGGAATAAGAAACAGTAACTTCATTTTTTATAATTTAATGTATCTTATATCTCGCTGTGCTTTTTCAAAGTCCTCCATTCTACCGATATCCAGCCAGTAAGAAAAATGAGGATAATTTACAACTTTTCCATTTTGCTTGATCAGATCTTCCATTAAATCGGTAGCATTATAGAATTTATCAAAAGGAATTTTATTTAGTACCTCTTTCTTTATCAGATAAATTCCTGCATTAGAATAGTATGTATAAGTTGGTTTTTCAACCAGAGAGCGAACAACAGTATTTTCTGTTTCCAAAACGCCAAAAGGTACATTAACTTTATAAGGTATTGATGCTACTACCAGGTCAGCTCCACTGTTTAGGAACTCCATATAAAATTCTTCAAAATCGATGTCCGTGAGCAAATCGCTATTCATGAAGAGAATGGAATCAAAATCATCAAACTTTCCAAGGCTTAAAGCTCCAACAGTTCCCAGAGATGATGTTTCCGTTATATATTCTATTTTGATTCCCTTGCTTTCGCCATTCTTAAAATATTCTTTTATTTTATCACCCAAATAGTTAACTGAAATATGGATGTTTTCCACGCCATAAGACATTAGCCTGTCTATATTATATTCAATTATAGGTTTGTCCCCAACTTTAAGTAATGGTTTAGGAAGAGTTTCAGTTAGAGGCCTTAAACGTTTGCCTTCCCCGCCTGCCATAATTGCTACATGAATAGGAAGGATGGTTTTTACTTCTGTCAGGTTAATAATTCTGTCTAAGGTAAAGTCGTTATTCACCACAGGAATTACATCGAGCAAATTTTCCCTGTACTTTTTTACATCATGAATATTTATAGCTTCACTTTTTAAGTACTTGAAATTTCGGTTCATTATTGCAGTTACGGAATCTTCAATCACCTTTCCTCCAATTAATCCCCTTCTTATATCTCCGTCTGTAACAGAGCCTAACAATTTATGATCATTGTCTACAACAAATAAGGTTAAATGCTCTGTTAACTGATTTAACTTTTCTAAGGCTTCTTTAATATTTGCAGTACTTCTGATAATATGTAGTGAAAAGTCTGTCATATCTTTTTTAAAATTTCAATAATCTTTTTTGTTGCTCCACCGTGGTAATAAATATTTCCTCCGGAAAATGTTCCTAATGATTCTATTTTATAAATAGTTTCCATAATGGAGTTATATTGAGCGGGACAGTGAAAAACGTTGGGTCCGCTAATTCTTCCTTCTTGCCTTTTTCCAACATTAATTACATATTTATTGAAAGAAGCAGCCTCTATTATTCCACTCGAGCTATTGCCAAGTAAAAAGGAACAGTATTCCATGCAGGAAAAATAACCTTTTGTGCCAAAATTTTCAATTAAAACAACTCTTTCTCCAACTTCTGCTTTAAGGCTGTACCATTTCTGGCGGATAGTATTTCCAAATGTATCTGCATTTGGTAAAGAAATAACTGCTGTATAGTCTTTAAGAATTTTAACTACTTCGCAGAGGGCATGAATATTTTCCAGATTTTTTTCAGGGGAAACTGTTTCAGGATGGTAGGTTATTAAAACAGATTTCTTTGAGGTATCGATTTTATAGAGGCTTTGGAATTCTTCTTTACTATAAAGCTTTACTGTTTCCAGGTTATCCAGACTTAAGGCACCTGCTGTCACAACTTTCGCATTATTCCCAACAAGATGCTTTACTTTTTCTGAGAATGCTTCATTTGAGGTGAAATGATATAGGGAGGCAAGGGTAATTGAGTGCCTGTAAATATTATCAATCGCTCCTAAAGTAGTCTCGCCACCATGAATGTGGGCGAACTTAATGTTGAAAGGTATTCCTGCGGATACAGCTCCAAACATTTCGTACCTATCCCCCAGGCATAATACCACATGAAATTCAGAAGCATTTTCTTTCCAGAAATCAGCAAACTTTAAAGCTGTTAAGGCATAGGCTGTAGCTATTGCATTTGCGTCATCATGAAGAAGGAGTGAATTGACCGTATGATTCACTTCAAAACCATCATTCAATATTCCTCTAATTGTGTAGCCGTGAAAATGTGACAAATGAGTGCCAAAGGCAATTATTGATAGCTCAAAAGCATTCTCTTCTTTCAGGGCATCCAGTAAAGGCTTATAAATGCCATAGTCAGCTCTGGAACTTGTAAGTACTCCTACTCTAATCATGGATAAAAGACCAGTTTAACTTCTCTCCGGCAGGTAAATCCTTTGTAGATTTTCTACCCAAAACTAATGGTAAATCCATTGGAGATATCCCATCTCCCGGCCTTTGCATTACCAGATTCTCCAGGGAAAAGAATTCTCCGGAATGTATTTCTTTTTTTACATGAATACTTTTTCTTGCAATGTTTCTATTCTTTGCTTCGGATGCACTTGGTTTCTTTTTGCCAGTGCCAGCTAGTGCTTTTTCTATATTACGAATAGCAGACACCATGGCTTTTAGTTCCTCTGGTTCAAGGGACGCCTTATGGTCCGGGCCTGGCAAGTTCCTGTCTGTAGTGAAGTGTTTTTCAATTACGAGTGCGCCTAAAGCTACTGCAGCAATAGGAACCTCTATGCCAAGTGTATGATCAGAATAACCTACCTTTACTTTAAATGCATCACCAATTGTATTCATCGCTTTAAGATTAACATCCTGCATAGGAGTTGGGTATTCTGTATTGCAATGAAGAACTGTAACATCTGCATTCAGGGCTGCCTCTTCAATAACCGACAGGGCTGCTTCAATTTCACTTAAGGTTGCCATGCCTGTAGATAGAATTACAGGCTTGCTTTTTTTTGCAATATGCTTTAGGTACGGCAGGTTTGTAATTTCGCCTGAAGGAATTTTAAATAATTCAATACCTAGCTGGTCCAGGAAATCAACGCTTTCTTCATCAAATCCGGTTGATAAAAACTTAATTCCCTTTGAGTTTGAATACTGAAGCAGTTCATGATGCTGTTCTTCACTTAGCTCCAGTTTCTTTAGCATATTGTATTGAGACTGGTCTCCATCATTTAAATTCTTTGCCTGGTAATCGGCCTTTTTTGCGTCTTTGCTTACTAGTTTATCTGCCTTGAAGGTTTGGAACTTTACAAAGTCAGCTCCTGCTTCAGCAGCCACATCAATTAATTGTTTGGCAAGATTTATATCGCCATTGTGGTTGACACCAGCTTCTGCAATAATCAGGGTTTTATTTTTCATTTTTATCTAACTTTTTTCCTGGATTACCTACCCACATTTCATTATCCGGAATATCTTTTATAATTACAGAGCCAGCTCCGATTGTCACATTTTTCCCAATCGTTATTCCTTCTTTGATCACAGCATTTGCTCCAACAAAAGAACTTTCCCCTATAAGCACATTCCCCGCTAAAACAGCTCCCGGAGCGATGTGGGCAAAATCTTTAATGATACATTCGTGTTCAACTATTGAGCCTGTGTTTAGGATTACTCCTCTTCCTACATTTGCTAATGCATTTACCCTACATCCCGGGGCAGCAAGTGTTCCTTCTCCAACAGATGAAAATTCCGAAATAAATGAGCCTGGATGTGCAGCCACCAAAGTTTGGAACCCGCTCCCAAGCATGGTTTTAATTATTTTTGATCTAATTCTGTTGTTACCAACACAGGCAAAAAAGAAGGTATCCTTTTCTTTTAGTATTTCTAAATTTTTTTCATCCTCTTCCTGTCCAATGTAAGGAAGGTTAAAAGGATTGCTTTCTTTCTTTTTCTGTTCAAAATAACCAAGCAGGTTTATTCCCAATGAAAGTAAGGTGTCAGCGACTACAAAAGCATGGCCTGAATAGCCTATAAGAGCAACTCTTTTCATTTCTTGTTTCTTACGCTGCTGGGGATATTAACCAGCCGGTCTTCTATGTCCTGGCTTACTTCAAGCCCATCTTGTTGAGCGGTAGAAAACATTGGTAATTTACTCATTAAGGTCCATGCTGGGCGCGTCATTACTTTTTTATCATTTGTATAGGATAAGAACAGGTCTCTTTCTTTTCGATCAGACAGAAGAAGGACGTTAAGCCAATAATTCGACCTAACACCTTGTGTTTCTTCCATAAATTCGAAACCTTCCTTATTGAAAAAGCCAGAATAGTTTGAGGCCAGCTCTCTTTTGTTTTCTACAAAAGAAGAAAGTTGTTCTAACTGAGCACAGGCAAATGCAGCATTGAGGTTAGGCATTCTATAGTTATATCCAATATGATCATGGGTAAACTCCCAGACATGAGGAACTTTAGCCTGAGTGGTTAAATGTTTTGCTAACTTTGCCAACTCTTCGTTATTGGTAACTATTGCGCCACCACCACCGCAGGTAACTGTTTTATTGCCGTTGAAGCTAAAAACTCCTGCCAGTCCAAAGCTCCCTGTATGTTGGTCTTTATAATAGCTTCCCAAGGATTCTGCTGCATCTTCAACTACTGGAATTTTCCATTGACTACATATTTCGACGATCCGGTCTATTTCACAGGGAAATCCAAAACTGTGCATTGGAACGCAGGCAGCAATTCTTTTTCCAGTCGCCTTGTTTATAGCAGCTCCGTTTTTAAGGGTGGCATTTTTCTCCAGGAATGACTGTAACTTATCTGCGCACATTCCAAGTGTTAAAGGATCAATATCAATAAACGCTGGGGTAGCACCTAAATAACTTATGGCGTTTGCAGTAGCAATGAAAGTAAAAGCCTGTGTCAATACTTCATCTTCCTTTTTAACACCTGCCACCAATAAGGCCATATGAAGTGCAGATGTTCCGTTTACTGTTGCTACTGCATACCGGGTCCCTGCTATGGAAGCCATCATTTCCTCAAAACGATTTACATAGGCGCCAACTGAAGAAACGAAAGTAGAGTCAATGGCATCCAGTATATATTTTCGCTCATTTCCTATGAATAAAGGTTCGTGCAAAGGAATGAAACCTTTCTCCGGAAATTGGGATCTAATGAAATCTACTGCTTTTTGAAACTTTTCCATAAATAAAAATATCCGTCAAACCAACATTACCGAATTGCAGGTAAACATGAGGACGTGCGAATCTAAACGTTGTAGATATCAGCCTTATACTGCTTTAAGTTTTCTTTATTACGAAACCATTCTATTGTTTCTGAAAGCCCATCTTTTAAACTGTACTTTTGGCTCCATTCAGTCAAACTTTTTAGTTTCTCATTAGATCCGAACAGACGAAAAACTTCACTTTTTGCTGGACGAAGCCGCTGTGAATCTGTTGAAATGTGGGCATTTGGGTTTATCTGATTAATTAACTCCTGAGCTAAATCGCCTACGGATATTTCAGATTGAGTAGCTATATTTACCTCATGGCCCACCAGTTCAGGACATTTAGCAATTTCTACAAATCCGTTCGCAGTATCTTTTACAAAGAGAAGGTCTCTTGTAGGAGTTAAGTCTCCAAGTTTAATCTCTTCCATGCCATTCAGCAACTGAGTAATAATCGTTGGAATTACTGCCCGTGCTGATTGTCTTGGTCCATAGGTATTAAAAGGGCGGACAATAGTTACAGGAAGGTCGAAGCTTCTGAAAAAAGATTCAGCAATATGATCTGCTCCAATTTTTGTAGCCGAATAAGGGGACTGACCCTGTTTTGGGTGGAGTTCAGTAATTGGAACAAATTGAGCAGTTCCATAAACTTCCGAAGTGGAAGTTACAAGTACCCTTTCTGTTTTTAGATCACGGGCGGCCTGTAAAACATTGAGTGTGCCCTTTATATTTGTATCTACATAGCTATCAGGAGAATGGTAGCTGTAAGGGATAGCAATTAGGGCTGCCAAGTGAAAGACTACATCTACTCCCTCCATTGCAGTTCGGACACCATTAGGGTCTCTAATGTCTCCCGCAAATATTTCCAGCTTTTCTTTTTGTTCTTTAGAGAAAGTATCAATCCACCCCCATGAATTAAATGAATTATAATAGACAAAGGCTTTAACCTGGCATCCCTCTTCCAAAAGCCTTTCGGTAAGATGACTTCCAATAAAACCATCTGCTCCTGTAATTAATACTTTTTTATTTTTCAGGTTCATTTTTCGCTGTTAAAAGGATGGTTGGATAATTTTTCTTTCGCCAAAGGATGGTAATCTCCCTGCAAGCCTATAGGTTCAGCATGACGAATATCATGCACGATTTCAATGGACTGGCGGGTGGCCTCTACTCCATATCCATTTCCTTTTAAAATTTCTTCATAACTGATGGTGTGAAGATCAGTAAAGCCGTCACTAAATTCCAGCTCCTCACCTTCAATGGTAATGGAGCGAAACGTACTTTTTCCTTTTGCTTTTACTTCTGCAGGCAAAACATCATAATTGATACTGAGGAACCAACGTACACGGGCTTTTTCCAGTTCCAGGTATCCGGCAGCTCTGTCATGGGTATTTATATGCACCACATTCTTCTTAACACCTCCAAATATCCAGCTTAACATATCATAGAAATGTACACCGATATTTGTAGCTATTCCGCCTGATTTAGTCACATCTCCTTTCCAGGAGGTGTAATACCAATGTCCTCTGGATGTCAGGTAGGTCAAATCAATATCATAAATTTTGTCCTTTGGTCCATTGTCAATTTTCTCCTTCAGCTCTATAATGCTTTTGTGTACACGCAACTGAAGAATATTATTGATTTTTCTTCCGGTTTCTTTTTCAATATTCGAAAGGGCATCGATATTCCAGGGGTTCAGTACAAGCGGTTTTTCACATATAGCATCAGCACCGCGACGTAGTGCCATCCTGATATGAGCATCATGTAAATAATTTGGAGTACAAATACTTACATAATCCACTTTTACTCCTTTATCATATTTTAGCTTTTCCAGGTGGCGGTCAAAACGCTCAAACTCTACAAAAAAATCAGCATTTGGAAAATAACTGTCCATAATTCCCACACTATCAAATTTATCCAGAGCGGCAACAAGGTTGTTGCCAGTTTCTTTGATGGCTTTTAAGTGGCGGGGTGCGATATAGCCGGCTGCGCCAATAAGGGCAAAATTCTTCATTTAATTATGCTGTTAAATTTTAGTTACTTTTCCTTCGTGTATCATGTATTTTTCTCCGCTTTCCGGGCAGGTGGCGCTTCCTTTTGTGTTAAATTCAAGTCGATGGCCCCACTCACTTACCCATCCGATTTGCTTTGCCGGATTTCCCACAACCAGCGCATATGCCGGTATGGTTTTAGTAACCACTGCTCCGGCGCCAATAAAGGCAAATTCTTCTATATTATGGCCACACACTATTGTAGCGTTTGCCCCAATAGATGCACCTTTTTTAACAACTGTTTTACGGTAATCACCACGGCGATTTATGGCGCTCCTGGGATTAATTACATTCGTAAATACCATAGAGGGTCCCAGAAATACATCGTCCTCACATATGACACCCGAATAGATGGAAACGTTGTTTTGTACCTTCACATTATTTCCCAGTACCACTTCCGGCGATACTACTACATTCTGCCCTATATTACAGTTTTTTCCAATTATGCAGTCAGTCATAATATGGGAGAAGTGCCATATTTTAGTGCCTTCCCCTATAGTACAGCCTTCATCAATGACGGCAGTTTCGTGGCTGAAGTAACTTTTTTCCGTCTGTGGCATATGTTTCAGGCAAAGAAAGATTTAACTGTATTCGTGATATACTCTAACTGCTCCCCCGTTAATTCAGTATGCATAGGTAAGGAAAGCACTTCCTCACTTAGTTTTTCCGAAACAGGGAAATCCCCAGCTTTGGAGCCCCAGTGAAGGTAGGCTTTTTGAAGATTTAAAGGTACAGGATAATAGATCATACTGGGAATCTTATGCCTTAAAAGATACTCCTTAAGTTCATCTCTTCTGCCATATTTTACTTTGAGGGTATACTGATGGAAAACATGAGTTGAGTTCGGGTTCCTGTAAGGAATTTCTATACCTTCAAGTCCGTAAAAAGAGTTGTCGTAATATTGAGCAGCCTGCTGCCGGTTTCCTGTGTAATTATTTAATTCGCGAAGCTTTATCCGAAGGACTGCCGCTTGTAGGGTGTCAAGGCGGGAGTTGACACCTACAATATCATGATGATATTTAACTTTCTGGCCATGATTGGCAATCATCTGTAGTTTTTCAGCTAACTCACCATTATTGGTAAATATAGCTCCTCCGTCGCCAAAACAACCCAGGTTTTTGCTTGGGAAGAAAGATGTGGTGCCAATATCTCCCATAGTGCCGGCTTTAGCAACAGTGCCATTTTTAAAAGTGTAATCCGCAGCTATAGCTTGTGCGGTATCTTCTATTACATACAGCTTATTAAGCTTTGCAAACTTTAAAATTGTTTCCATATCTGCACATTGCCCGTAAAGGTGTACGGGTACAATTGCTTTTGTGCGGGAGGAGAGTTTTTGTTCAAGCTGGTCAGTTGCCAGATTAAAAGTATCAGGTTCTACATCAATAAATACAGGCTTAAGACCAAGTAAGGCAATGACTTCTGCTGTGGCGACATATGTAAATGCTGGTACAATTACCTCATCTCCTGGTTTCAGGTCGAGCGCCATCATGGCAATTTGCAAAGCATCTGTTCCATTTGCGCATGGGACTACATGTCCGGCTTTACAGTATGCTGCGAGTTCTTTTGCGAATGATTTAACTTCCGGACCGTTGATGTATGCAGTATCCTTGACTGCTGCTATAACGGCCTCATTAATTTTACCCTCGATTTGCTGGTACTGTCCCAGTAAATCAACCATTTGAATATTGTCCATTGATTATTACTTACGCTGCAAATATACTTTTCCAGATAAATACATTGCGAATTATAAGGTAAATTAATTCCTTGAGAATCAGTCTATTTTTAAGATATTCTTACACGATGGTTTTGCTAATCAGTCAGTTACGTGTTCTTCAAATACCAATTGATTGTTCTCTTCAGGCCCTCTTCTATATTGTACTGTGGCTGGTATCCTAAGACTTTCCGTGCTTTTTCGATACTTGCAAGGGAGTGTTTTATGTCGCCGGTTCTTTCCGGACCAAATTGTATGGAGATGCTGTTGCTTTGGGGTAACAGAGGAACAAGGTTCTGAGTAATAATATCAACCAGTTGTATAAGTGTTGTGGCTTCTCCGTAGGCTACATTAAAAATTTCATTGTCTGCATCCGGGGTGTTTGCAGAGGCAGCCAGTAAATTAGCCTGTACTGCATTTTGTACATAAGTAAAATCCCTTGAGTGGGTGCCGTCTCCGTTAATCCGGGGGGATTCTCCTTTGATGACGGAGGTAATGAAGCGGGGGATAACGGCTGCATAGGCCCCATTCGGATCCTGCCGTTCTCCAAAAACATTGAAATATCGTAAACCAATTGTTTTAAGGTCATACACATCTCCGAATACCCGGGCATACAGCTCATTTACATATTTGCTTACCGCATAGGGGGATAGTGGTTGCCCAATAATGTCTTCTGTTTTAGGTAAAGCCGAGTGATTGCCGTAGGTAGAGGAGCTTGCTGCATAAACAAATCGTTTTACTCCCTCATCTTTTGCGGCGGTAAGCATGTTTACAAAGCCTCCCACATTCACCTCATTAGTTGTTACAGGATCGTCAACAGACCGTGGAACTGATCCTAAAGCTGCCTGGTGAAATACATATTTTGCCCCTTTAACAGCTTTCCTGCATACTTCCGGTTCACGAATGTCGCCATTTATAAAGGTAAAACGTGGAGACTTTTTGGCTTCGGTTAAATTTCTCTGATTTCCGGTTGATAAATTATCGAGGCACACAACTTCATTGCCTCCTTCGAGCAGTTTGTCAATAAGGTGAGAGCCAATAAAACCTGCTCCTCCGGTTACCAGAACCTTTTGATTTTGTATGAGGTGATTAAATTGTATTTCAGGCAAAATGTATGTAAAGTTATAATCTATACTTCCTTATTAGCAGATAGCTTGTGTGAAAATTATAGTTGTTTTTGAACGGGAAACTTACACAAATAGCTATCAAAAAGGTATGAACCTTTCAGTTTTGCAAAGATAATAAATAAGCTTAGTTATTATCTGTCTTATAATATTTTATACATTTGCCACTCAAAATAATTAATGGTACATGAGCAGTTACAGTAATCATGGGCAGCCAAATCACGGGCAGTCTGATGAGGTCGACCTCAGGGAGGTTTTTGCTTCAATAGGTCGTTTCTTTGCCTCAATAGGAAAGGGCATAGTGAAATTTATTCTTGTATTAAGAAAGGTAACAGTTAAGTTTCTTGTTCTTATACTGGCTCTCCTGGTTCTGGGAGGAGTGGCAGGTTTCTTTCTTTACCAGAAGGGGGAGCAATACTACAGGGCCCAGATGGTTATTGATTCTAAGTTTTATTCTTTTGAGCTAATGGAATCTGTAATCAACAGTTTAGACGAACAGGCACGGGTAAATGCTTATCGGAGTCTTTCGGCAGAGTTAGGCATGGCAGAGGAGGAAGTGTCAAAATTACGTGGCATTAGTATAGAGCCATTAATGCCGGTGGAAGAAAGAACCCAAATGCTGTCTTATATGAGGATGATCAGGGAAAGGGCCGGGGCCTTTACTGAGGAGCAGATGGACTCTATACAGAACAGGCTTATGATGAATGCGTCCCAGTTTTTTATCACTGCAGAGGTGTATAATAATGCCATTTTAAATGATCTTGAAAAAGGGTTGGTATTGCATCTTGCCTCTAAAGAGTATGTAACCAGGCGGGCAAAAGTTGAAAAGGAGAACCTGCAAATGCTTAAGAGTAGCATTGAGGAGGATGAGCAGAAGCTGGCCAGGCTGAAATCTTCAATAGCAGAGAATTACTCTGAAAATATGCGGAGCGGTCCTAATAATCTCTTTCTGGGAACTGATGGCGACAGAGCGACGAAAAATATTTTTGAACAAAGTGTTGATTTATATACAAAGAAAGCCAGGATTAACCGTGACCTGCTTCTTAACAGGGAGGTGGAAATAGTGAGTAGTTTCACTCCTCTGGAAAGGCCGGCTAATGAATCAGTAATTGAGATGATTATTATCTGGGCGCTTATTGGCGTGGGGGCAGCTTATCTGATTATCCTTTTAATAGGAATCAACAAAGCCCTGAACAGGTTTGAAGAAAGAGAAAAGACGGAAAAACAAGCTGTTTGAGGAATAGTGGAAAAAAAAGATAAAGCCTTTGGTCAGAAATGACCAGGGGCTTTCTTTTTATCATCAGAGTTGTATTATGAAAGCTTTGGGTCGTATCTTTGTCGCGCCTTTGATATGGAAATAAAAGAGCTTTCTTCTGCGGTTAAAATATGTGCGGTTAATTGTATTTACCCGGGGAGGAGATGAAGTAAATAATAGTGGATAATCACAGGCTTCTTATGTGGTTCAGGCGTGTAAAAGTAAAGAAATGAAAAGCGGCCTTCTGAAAGAAGTACAAATTCTGCTGAAAAAGGAAGTTGTTCTTGAGTGGCGGCAGCGTTATGCCTTCAATGGAATGCTGTTGTATGTGGGCAGCAGTGTAATTGTGTGCTATATGAGCTTTGGTATCCGCTCGGGAGCCCTGCAGCCGGTGAGCTGGAATGCCCTGTTCTGGATTATTATGCTTTTTACCGCTGTAAATGCGGTTGCCAAGAGTTTTATGCAGGAGCGGGAGGGGCGGCAGTTGTATTTATATACACTGGCCTCTCCGCAGGGAATTATCCTTGCAAAAATCTTGTATAATGCTTTATTGATGATGGTGCTTACCGGCGTTGGCTTGTTGTTTTATGCGGTGGTGCTCGGGAATCCTTTGCAGGATGTGGCCTTATTTCTTCTTGCAATAGTGCTTGCCTCATTTAGCTTTTCCACCACCTTTACTTTAATCTCCGGAATTGCATCAAAGGCAGGAAACAGCAGTGTGTTAATGGCTATACTGGGCTTTCCTGTTATTTTGCCAACGCTCCTGATGGTTATCAGGATGGCTAAGAATGCAATTGACGGGCTGGACCGGAGTGCAAGCACGGATGAACTGATTACCCTGCTCGCTATAAATGTAATTGTTACGAGTGTTTCATATATGTTATTTCCTTATTTATGGAGGAGCTGATTATAAAAAAGAACTGGTGGAAAGCCCTGGCCATTGCTTTGCTGGGCTACACTTTGGTGGGAGGGCTCCTGATGGAAGTGCCCCGCCTTGCCATCCTGAATGAAACTATCCGTGCGCTGTATTTTCATGTTCCTATGTGGTTCGGAATGATTATGCTGCTGCTGGTTTCAGTAGTATATTCAATCAAGTACCTGAACAGCGGTAAGCCGGGGCACGATACTGTTGCTGTGGAATTTGCTTATGCCGGCATTTTGTTTGGTGTGCTGGGAATAGTTACCGGAATGGTATGGGCTAAATTTACCTGGGGCGATTACTGGAGTAACGATCCCAAGCAAAACGCAGCAGCTATTGGCCTGCTGATCTATTTTGCCTATATAGTCCTGCGGAATTCCCTTGAAGATGAGCAGCAGAAGGCCAGGATCAGCGCAGTCTATAATATCTTTGCCTTTGCCGCACTGATACCCCTTCTTTTTATTCTTCCCCGGTTAACAGATTCGCTGCACCCCGGTAACGGAGGTAATCCCGGGTTTAATGCTTACGACATGGACAGTAATTTAAGAATGGTTTTTTACCCTGCGGTAGCAGGATGGACGCTTCTGGGGGTGTGGCTGGCAAGCATCCGGATCAGAATCAGGAATATTGAAAGGATACAGGAAGACAGGGTGATGGGCTAATGTGCTGGGAAAGAATATTTTATCCTTACATCATGACCAATATCATTTTATTTCATCAATCATCTGCCGATATTTGCAGGCAGTTGGTATGTCCTGACTGAATTGTAACTTATGCTGACTACTAAAATTAAATTATACTAATGAAAAAATATCTTTTCATTTTGCTGATGGGCCTGTCCTTAAGCCTTGCCGCTCAGGATAAAATACCTGTTACAGAGGAAGATTATGGAAACTCCCGGGTGGAAATGGCTGATGCAATGCGTGCTGAAGGAAAAATTTATGTTGTGGTAGCTGTATTGGTAACTATTTTTGCAGGGGTGATTTTGTATGCAGTCAGAATAGACCAGAAGGTAAGCCGCCTTGAGAAGGAAATTTTAACCGACGGAACTGAGGTAAAAAAGCATGCCTGAACGAAATTTTAATCGCTGTGCATGTGTTAAATTTGTAATACAAAACGTTCTCTTAATCCGTTTCAGAACAAATAAGTCATGAAAAAATCTCACATCTTTGGAATTGTGGTTATTGCCATAGCCATTCTTATTATAGTGTCTACCGCAGGCGATGCAAGTTCTTATGTAACTTTTAAAGATGCCTATTCAATGTCGGTAAACGGAAAAGACAATAGTATTCATGTGGTGGGCAGCCTGAAGAAGAGTATCAGTGGCGAAATAGTGGGTGTGCAGCCTACTGCTGACAAGCTTGCCTTTTCATTTCTGATGGTAGACCAGAACGGACATGAGCAGCAGGTGTATTATAATGAACCAATGCCGCCTGATTTCCTCCGCTCCGAACAGGTGGTTGTAATTGGCTCCTACAAAGGAGAAACCTTTATTGCAGATAAGATCCTGATGAAGTGTCCTTCAAAATATCAGGAAGAAGAAGTAAAATGATAATGTACTGATGAGGAAAAGTGCTTCGCCGGTTTATGCCTTGCGCCAGCTACTTTCCGGGCCTGGATAAATGCAGAGCCGGTAAATCTTTTCTCATCAGGGCCTCCACCCGCTTTCAAATTTTCAAATTAGCATGATACATACCTTCATCGGTAATGCCGGTCATTTCTTTATCATCCTTTCCTTTGTAACCTCTATATTGGCTGCCTGGAATTATTTTCAGGCAGGTAAGCAGGAGAATGAGCTGAAGAAGGAGGGGTGGCTAAAGCTTGGGCGCTGGACATTTTATGTTCACACCTTTGCTGTTCTGGCGGTTATTTACTGCCTTTTCCATATTATTTACAATCATTATTTCGAATACCATTACGCATGGAGTCACTCCAGTCGCAATCTGCCGGGCCATTATATGATCTCCTGTTTCTGGGAGGGGCAGGAAGGAAGCTTCCTGTTGTGGATATTCTGGCAGGCGCTGCTGGGAATCATTCTCATTGTTACCAATAAAAAGTGGGAAGCATCTGTAATGGTGGTTTTTGCACTTGTGCAGGCGTTCCTGGTTTCTATGATTTTAGGTGTTGTAATTCCTGGTTTGAACCTTAAAATTGGCAGCTCTCCGTTTATTCTGTTGCGTGATGCCATGGATGCTCCTATTTTTCAGATGAACCCTGAGTATGTACCTGAAGATGGAACAGGCCTTAATCCTTTGTTGCAGAATTACTGGATGGTAATTCACCCGCCTACGCTCTTCCTGGGCTTTGCCATGACTCTCGTGCCTTTTGCCTATTGTATAGCAGGTTTATGGATGGGGTGGTATAAGGAATGGGTACGTCCTGCCCTGCCATGGATGTCGGCCGGCGCATTGGTGCTGGGTGTAGGTATTTTGATGGGCGCTTACTGGGCCTACGAAACCCTGAACTTTGGCGGTTACTGGAACTGGGACCCGGTGGAAAATGCAGTATATGTTCCCTGGTTAATAATGGTGGCGGGGCTGCATGTTATGATCGCCTTTAAGAAGAATAATACAGCTTTGAAGGCATCTGTTATTCTGGTAATTACTTCTTTTATTTTAATACTTTACTCCACATTCCTCACCCGTAGTGGAATTCTGGGAGAGTCTTCTGTACACTCCTTTACTGACCTGGGGCTTTCGGGGCAGTTGTTGCTGTATCTTCTGTTCTTTCTGGCCCTGTCAATTGCGGTAGCGGTAAGGGCATGGAAACATATACCGGATACAGAGCAGGAAACTTCTGCTTATTCCCGTGAGTTCTGGATATTTATTGGAGCCACCACGCTGTGTCTTATGGGCTTCCAGGTGTTGTTTGCAACTTCAATTCCGGTTTATAATGCAATAGTGGAAGCATTTGGCGGTGTGTCAAACGTGGCGCCTCCAACCGATCCTGTAGAATATTATACAAAGTTCCAGTTGTGGTTTGCGGTGGGTATTGCCCTGCTTTCAGGAACGGGGCAGTTTTTCTGGTGGAAAAAAATGGATAAGGAGAAGCTGAGGGCTTCAATTATTCCTCCAATAGTCATTTCCCTGCTTATTTCAACTGTAGCCCTGCTTGTGTCCGGCGTAAAAGAACCTTTATACATTGTATTGATGGTGGCAACCATATATGCGGTGGTAGCCAACTTTACTATTCTTTTCGGTTTAAAGAAGCAAAGTTTTAAGCTGGCGGGAGGTTCCGTGGCTCATATTGGTGTGGCCATGATCCTGTTGGGTATTTTATTTTCCAGCGGTTATTCTAAAGTAATTTCTCTTAATAATTCAGGGCTTTTATTCAGCCGTGAATTTTCAGAGGAAATGAACCGCGAAAATATACTGCTGTGGCTGAATGAGCCGGAACGGATGCAGCAGTATGAGCTGGTGTATAAAGGGCAGTTCCAGGAGGTGGAAGGTGTTCCCGGCTATGTGGATAAGAATCTCTTCAAAACCACACCTGATCAGTACAAGGTAGTGGCAAGGGGCGATTATTATTTTAAAGGTAAAAAGCAGTTCAGCAAAGGCGATACTTTAAAAGTGTATCCTGAAAATACATACTACCAGGTTGAATATACAGATGAGGCAGGGAAGAAATTTAACCTGTTCCCCCGGGCGCAGGTAAACCCAAGTATGGGCTTTATTGCATCGCCCGATATTCGCAGGGAGTTTGGGCGGGATTTGTACACTCACGTTTCTGTAGTGCCGGACCCTGAAGATAAGCTGGAATGGAGCGACCCGGAAGAGGTGAAGGTTCCGATTGGCGGGCAGTTTTTTATAAATGACTATGTGGCTTACCTGGATGGTGTTCAGCAGGTGCAGGAAGTGGATGGAATGGCCCTCGCGCCTTCTGATATTGCGGTAAAGGCACAAATCAGAATAATGGCTAAAGATGCTGAATATACCGTGGAGCCTGTTTATGTAATCAGGACAGAAGATAAATCTGCAGGTACTGTACCTGCAGTAGTTAATAATCTGGCTGCCAAAATCGGGTTTTTGGCCGTAGATCCAAAAGAGGGAATATTTACTTTTTCTGTAAGCAAAACACAGAAGGATTATATTATTCTTAAAGCAATGGAAAAACCTCTCATTAATGTGCTGTGGTCAGGTACCTTTATGCTGGTAATTGGTTTTGGTATAGCCATACGCCGCCGGTATACTGAATTTCAAAAGATGCGCGATAAACAAGTAGAGTAGTTTATTAATGTGCCGGTGTGTTTTTCATGAGGAAATGTCATTTTGTTGCAATTCTCTGATGTGATAAGGACTTTGCAGGTCCTTATCATGATATAGGAACTGGCAGATGAGCACCTCAATTATCAGCACATTGGCACATTAACTCATCAGCACATTAAATCCTATGTTCAGAATTTCTATTCTTGGTTCAGGGAAGGTTGCCTGGAATTTAGCGCAGGCGCTGGAAAATGAAGGTCATTGTATAGAAGAGGTGTGGAGCCGGAATCCTGCTCATGCCAATGCGCTGGTCGATCACTTATATGCGGCACAGGTTCAGACGCACCTGGATTTCAGTAACAGCAGGGCAAGTGTTTTTTTAATATCTGTAACCGATGCAGCGGTTGAGGAGATTGCGCGGCGGTTAATTCTGCCTCAGGATGCTATTGTTGCCCATACTTCCGGCACTTTACCAATGGAGGTACTGGGGCCGGCAAGTCCTGCCTGCGGTGTTTTTTACCCGCTCCAGACATTCAGTAAAGGAAGACGGGTTAAGTTTGATGATGTGCCTTTTTGTTTAGAGGCGACAAGCCCTGAAACATTTAATCAGCTTCATAAGCTGGCTGCAAGCCTCAGCAAAAAGTTATTTAAAATGGATTCTGCAAAACGGAAGGTGCTGCACCTGGCCGCCGTTTTTTCCTGTAATTTCACCAATCATATGCTGCGCATATCAGAGAAAATTCTGGAGAAGGAAGGAATTGATGCTCAGCTCCTGAATCCTTTAATAGAAGAAACCATAGAAAAAAGCATGGAGGCAGGTCCTGAAAATGCCCAGACAGGCCCTGCAGTCCGCCGGGATATGGAAGTGGTGGCTGCGCATATAGAGGAACTTGCCGCCAGTCCGCAGTGGGCAGAACTTTATTACCTGATTTCGCAGGATATTATCAGGCTACATAAGGAAAAATAGTAAATTTGCATTTATTCAGGAAAAACATGGTTACTGTTCCTTATATAATTGTAGTGCATTTTATATTTTTATAAGCAGAAAAGGGAGGGATATTTGAAATGCCAGTAGAAGTACCAGCTTATAAACCGGTGAATTTTAGTTTTGGTGGTTTTTTGCGCCTTACCAGAATCCAGAACCTGCTTATTATTGGACTGGCCCAGTATTTTACAGCTGTTTTTCTCACAGGACCTAAAACAAAATGGCTGCATTACCTGCTTAGTCCTGATCTTTTTATTCTATCCTGTTCCACAATCCTTATTGCTGCTGCCGGCTATATAATCAATGATTATTACGATGTAAAGATAGATTACATTAACAAGCCACAGCGGGTAATAGTAGGCAGAGTACTTAAGCGTCGTGTGGTAATGGCAGCTCATACCGTTTTTAATCTCCTGGGAATTGCCCTGGGTTTTTACCTGATGCCAAAGCTGGGGCTGGTTAATTTTATTGCTGCCTTCTGGCTTTGGCTGTACTCTAACCAGTTAAAGCGTCTTCCATTCATCGGGAATTTAAGTGTTGCTTTCCTTACTGGCCTTTCTATTTGTATGGTGGCTTTTTTTTACGGGGAAAATGAGTTGCTGGTATACACCTACGCCCTGTTTGCCTTTGCCCTTACCCTTGTCCGCGAAATTATTAAGGATATGGAAGATCTGAAAGGCGATGCCACTTTTGGGTGTAAAACCCTTCCTATCATATGGGGTATCAGGCGCACCAAAATTGTACAATATGTGTTGCTTGCTGTGTTTGTCTGGTTATTGATAATAATGGCCTCAGAAGTGGATAAACTTGTTCTGAAAAACTTTTTTTTGCTGTTAATTTTACCGGTTGCATATTTCATTATAAGATTAGTGCGGGCAGATAGTAGTAAAGAGTACTCCTTTCTGAGTCTTTATTGCAAGCTTTTAATGCTGGCGGGAGTAATAAGTATGATGTTCTTCTGATATTTCCACCTGATTTATTAAATCATTTAATTGTAGAAAATTGAGTAAAGCAAAGCTAAAAATTGCTGTATTTGCCTCCGGCAGCGGAACAAATGCGGAGCGTTTTTTTGAACATTTTAAAAATTCAGCGGTGGCAGAGGTAGCCCTGGTTTGTTGTAATAACCCGGAGGCATATGTTCTTGAAAGAGCCAAAAATCACCGTATCCCGTCCTTGCTCTTTACCAATCAGGAGCTGAAAGAGGCACAGCCGGTTATTGAAAAACTGCAGAAAGAAGCGATTGATTTTGTGGTGCTGGCGGGTTTCCTGCGTCTGATTCCGGCGGCTCTGGTAGAGGCTTATCCGGATAAAATTGTGAACATCCATCCTGCATTATTGCCTAAGTGGGGCGGTAAAGGTATGTACGGCAGCCGTGTGCATGAGGCGGTGGTACAAGCGAAGGATTTAGAAACGGGTATTACTATTCATTATGTTAATAATCAATACGATGAAGGAAATATTATCTTTCAGGCCAGCTGCCCGGTAAGCCCTGAAGATGGTCCTGAGGAGGTGGCGCAAAAAGTTCATAAGCTGGAGCATGAACATTATCCGCGGGTGGTGGAGCAATTGTTACAGAAACAGATGGAAAATTCTGGTAATTAGGCGAAAATGCTTGAGTTTAACTCTTTTATACTACTTGATATATTCTTAGTTTTACGCAAATTTTAAAAGAACACATGAGCCCGCGTAAGATCAAATCAGCACTAATATCAGTTTATTACAAAGATCAGCTGGAACCAATCATTCAGCTTCTGAAAGAACAAGGTGTAACCATTTATTCTACCGGAGGAACCCGGCAATTTATTGAGGAGCAGGGAGCTGCAGTAATTCCTGTGGAAGACATGACCCAATATCCTGCTATTTTCGGAGGCAGAGTTAAAACATTGCACCCTAAAATTTTCGGAGGTATACTCCACAGGCGCGAAAATGAGCAGGACCAGCAGGAGGTTTCCACTTATGATATTCCCGCCATTGATCTTGTTATTGTTGATTTGTATCCTTTCGAAGAAACTGTAGCTTCAGGAGCAGCGGAGGCAGATATAATTGAGAAAATTGATATTGGCGGAATTTCCCTTATAAGGGCTGCAGCCAAGAACTTTAAAGATGTAATGATTGTTTCTTCCCGCGAACAGTATAATCAACTGGAATATATTTTGCGCGAAAAAGGAGGAGAGACTGAAATTACCGACCGCAAATTGTTTGCTGCCTATGCTTTCGATATTTCATCGAATTACGATACTGCCATATTTAACTATTTTAACAGGGAAAACAGTATTCGCAGGTTAAAAGTAAGCGAAAGAGATGGGCAGGTATTAAGATACGGTGAAAACCCGCACCAGCATGCTGCTTTTTATGGTGATTTGCCGGGCTTGTTTGCTCAGCTGAATGGTAAGGAACTTTCTTACAATAACCTCGTTGATGTAGACGCAGCTGTTTCGTTAATTGAGGATTTAAAGGGAAGTACTGCATTTGCTATTATCAAGCATACAAATGCCTGCGGCTGTGCAACCGGAAGCTCAACTCTGGAAGCATATAAGAAAGCACTGGAGGCCGATCCGGTTTCTGCTTTTGGAGGTGTGCTTGCAACAAATGCCAAGGTCGATATTTCGGCTGCAGAGGAGTTAAATAAACTTTTCTTCGAAATATTGATCGCGCCGGAATTTGATGACGATGCACTTGCTCTTTTAAAAGAGAAAAAGAACAGAATTTTATTGAAGCAAAAGCAGGAACTTCCTCAGGGTAAGCAAATTAAAACTCTTTTAAATGGTTTTATTGAACAGGGGAAGGATAATATTGTTGATAAAGCAGAGGACTTTAAGGTTGTGACCAAAGCTGCTCCTTCTGATGAGGAGACAAAGTCCCTGGAATTTGCAAGTTTGCTTGCAAAACACACAAAATCTAACACCATCATTTTAGCTAAAAACGGACAATTGATTGCAAGTGGAGTAGGTCAAACCTCACGCGTAGACGCTCTGAAACAGGCAATTACGAAAGCGGAAAGCTTTGGATTGTCTCTTGAAGGAGCAGTTATGGCCTCCGATGCCTTCTTCCCTTTTCCTGATTGTGTCGAAATTGCAGGAAATGCGGGTATTAAGGCGGTGGTTCAGCCGGGAGGGTCAATCCGGGATAAAGATTCCATCAGTTACTGCGATGAGCACGGGATGAGCATGGTGTTGACGGGAGTTAGACATTTTAAACATTAATATTACTTAACGACATAGAAGTCTGTATAAATTTGTAAATTTCCAATAATTTAAAAAATCAGACTGACATTGTATTAAAACATCATATGGGAATTTTTGACCTATTTTCAAGTGATATTGCCATAGACCTCGGAACAGCAAATACGCTTATCATTCATAAAGATAAGATAGTAGTGGACGAGCCTTCAATCATTGCGATTGACCGCAATACCAATAAGGTACTGGCCATCGGGCGTCAGGCCATGCAAATGCATGAGAAGACGCATGAGAACATTAAAACCATTCGTCCGCTGAAGGATGGCGTAATTGCAGATTTTCACGCTGCAGAAGAAATGATCCGTGGAATGATCCGGATGATCGACAGCGGGAAAACCGGAAAATTCTTTCCTTCCACACACCGGATGGTAATTTGTATTCCGTCGGGTATTACAGAGGTGGAAAAACGTGCGGTTCGTGACTCAGCTGAGCATGCTCATGCCAAAGAAGTGTATATGATTCATGAACCTCTTGCAGCAGCAATTGGTATAGGTATAGATATTGAGCAGCCTGTGGGCTCCATGATTGTGGATATTGGAGGCGGTACTACCGAAATTGCAGTAATTGCGCTTTCCGGTATTGTGGCAGACCAGTCTATTCGTGTGGCAGGTGATACCTTTAACAAAGATATCCTTGACTATATGCGCCGCCAGCATAACCTGCTCATAGGTGAACGTTCTGCCGAAAAAGTAAAAATAGCAGTAGGTTCAGCCCTTACCGAGCTTGATGATGCCCCTGAAGATTATGAAATCCGCGGGCGTGACTTAATGACCGGTATTCCGAAGATTATTAAAGTAACATATTCTGAAATAGCTTTTGCCCTTGATAAATCGGTTTCTAAAATAGAAGAAGCGGTTTTGAAGGCTCTGGAAATTTCACCGCCGGAACTTTCGGCCGATATTTACGATAATGGTATTCACCTCACCGGTGGCGGGGCTCTTTTACGTGGCCTTGACAAACGCCTTGCTCTCAAAACCAAGCTTCCTGTTCACGTTGCCGACGATCCGCTACGTGCAGTAGTACGTGGTACCGGCATAGCAATGAAAAACCTCGATTCCTTCAAAGCTGTTTTAATGACCTAGGTCTGTCTGATTAATGCAAACACTCTTTCTGGTTTTACATAAATACAGAGCATTTGCCTTGTTTCTGGTCCTGGAGCTTTTGTGTATATGGCTTGTTGTTTCAAACAACCGCTACCAAAGCGCCGCATTCTTTAATTCAGCTAACTATCTTGCTGCTTCAGTAACAGAGTCGGCTAATGAAGTGGAGGCTTATCTATTCCTGAAAGAGAATAATGAAAGTCTTGCACAGGAAAATGCTTTGCTGCGGCAACAATTGCAGGAGCTTAACCAGCGTATGGCAATACCATATACCCGGGCAAGTGTTCCTCAGGAGGTGGCGCAACAATTTAATTACGAAGCGGCAAGGGTTATAAACAACAGCACCACCCGCTTTAAGAATTATGTGACCTTAAATAAAGGAGCAAAGGACGGAATCAGTCCAGGGATGGGGGTTATAGGAACTAATGGAGTTGTAGGAAAGATTAAATCAGTTTCTGATCATTATTCTGTTGCTATTTCCCTTCTGCATACTAATTTCTATGTTTCCTCTGTCATCAAAGGCATTAATGCATATGGTTCACTGCATTGGTCAGGGAACGACGCGCAGATAGGGAATCTGGAATTTATAGCCAGGCACCACAAAATAAATGTTGGCGATACGGTGGTTACCTCCAGCTTTAATTCTGTTTTTCCTTATGGTGTACCTGTGGGGATTATAACAGAAGTAAACCTGCCTGAAAGCGCCACCTATTATGACATAAAGGTTGATCTGGCGACAGACTTCTCCAGCCTTCCCTTTGTTTATATTATCAAAAACAAGTTGTTGAACGAGAAAGACTCACTGGAGCAAGTAAGCTTCTAATTTATGCAAGGTATCAGCATAATCGCCCAGGTATTTTATTTCCTGATTTACGTCCTGCTGCAGGTAGTACTCATGCAGAATGTGGTGCTCTTCGATGTAGCCTTTTGCTTCCTGTACATAGGTTTCCTTCTCCTCCTGCCATTTGAGGCGGGAGCAGTGCGCCTTATGATTTTAGGGCTGTTAATGGGTTTATGTGTGGATATCTTTTATAATAGTTTTGGAATTCATGCGGCGGCATCTGTGTTTATCATGTATCTGAGACCACACGTAGTAAGTGTGCTGGCTCCCAGAGGGGGGTATGAAACAGGAATGACTCCTAAGCTGAAAATTATGGGAGTTGAGTGGTTTGCTGCTTATAGTTTGATTCTGATTTTCCTTCATCATTTAGTGCTCTTCTTTGTGGAGGCAGGTGGGTTTGAAATGTTCTTTTATACCCTTATAAAAGTGGTGGCAAGTACCATTTTTACCTTTGTCGTTATTTTAATTATTCAATATTTATTCTATTCTTCAAAAAGAAGTATATGAATGATAGCCGAAAGCTTGTAATTGGTGCTGTGTTTTTGTTGGTGGGGGCGATTTATCTGGCTAAGCTGTTTGCTATTCAGGTAGTAAATGGAAATTACAAGTCCGCAGCTGAGAGCAACATCATCAAAAAAATTGAGGAGTACCCGTATCGTGGCCTTATCTACGACCGTAATGGTAACCTTATTGTGTATAACAAACCGGTTTATGACCTCATGGTGGTGCCAAAGGAGGCACTTAAAACCGACACTGCACAATTCTGCAAAGTATTTAAAATCACGAGGGAAGAATATTCGGAGCTGTTGCAGAAAGCTAAATCATATTCCTATGTAAAGCCATCTGCTTTTCTGAAGCAATTGTCTGCCGAAGATTTTGCTGCTGTGCAGGATCAGCTGGTCGATTTCCCGGGTTTCTTTATTACCCCGAGAACTGTCCGTTCCTATCCTTATCCTATAATGGCAAATGCCCTGGGGTATATTGCCGAAATTGATAAGAAAGGGCTCGAAAGAGATACCACCAAATATTATAAGCGTGGCGATTATGTTGGTAGAAGTGGCGTTGAATCAAAATACGAGCCTTACCTCAGGGGCAGGAGGGGCGTTCGCCTGAAAACAGTAAACGTACGCGGTATTGTAAAGGGAGATTATAAAGATGGTGAATACGATACGCTTTCAATACCCGGAAAAAATCTGGTTTCCACTGTCGATCTGAAACTGCAGCAATATGGTGAGCACCTGCTTAAAGGAAAATCGGGAACTATAGTAGCTATAGAACCTGCGACAGGTGAAATTCTATCCATTGTATCAGGGCCCAATTACGACCCGAATATTTTAACAGGCCGTGAGTTCGGAAAAAACTTTGCCTCCCTTAGTACAGATTCCCTGAAGCCCCTGTTTAACCGCCCGGTAATGGCTGTTTATCCTCCGGGATCTATGTTTAAGCTTGTTCAGGCTTTAATAGGTTTGCAGGAAGGTGTTATTGAACCACATTCCCGCTTTCAATGTAACAGGGCCCTTATTCCCTGCCATGGTCCGCACTCTAACGAAGACCTGAAGGGAGCAATTAAGGTATCCTGCAACCCTTATTTCTATAATACTTTCCGTCGCATCATTAATCAGGATGTTTCATCAAATACCTTTACTGATTCAAAAATTGGCCTTGAGCTCTGGAATCAGTACCTAGACAGGTTTGGATTAGGACATCCGCTGGCTATTGATATTCCCGGAGAAAAAGGAGGGAATGCCCCTTCCCCGAATTATTATGACAGAGTGTATGGACCGGGCCGCTGGAAATTCTCCACAATATATTCTCTTGCCATCGGGCAGGGGGAGTTAGGAGTAACTCCAATGCAAATGGCCAACCTGGCCTCAATTATTGCCAACAGAGGGCACTATTATACCCCTCATATGATTAAGAAGATAGGCGATGGCGGAAAACTGCCGGAGTATGAAGAGCGGAAGGAAACAGGAGTGGCGCCTGAGCATTTTGACGTAGTGGTTGCCGCAATGCAGGATGTAGTCGATAATGGTACGGGGCAATACAGAGCCAAACTGAAAGATATTTTAGTTTGTGGAAAAACCAGTACAGTGCAAAACCCACATGGTGAAGACCACTCCGGCTTTATTGCTTTTGCACCGAGAGATAACCCGCAAATTGCAGTGGCTGTATATGTGGAGAATGCAGGACAGGGAGCAAGAGCTGCCGCGGCTATTGCCAGTTTAATGATAGAGAAGTACCTGAAGGGGGAGATCCAGAGGAAAAATATTGAAGAGTACGTACTTAAAGGGAAATTTTATTGAAACGGTATAATAACTTAAACATCCGGGTTGACTGGTTCCTGGTTACCCTATATGTTGTGCTGGTTATTTTTGGCTGGCTGAACATTTATGCTTCGGTGTATGACGAGAGCCTTGGTCTCAGCATTTTCAACATGGACCTGAATTCCGGTAAGCAGCTGATGTGGATTGGAATTACCTTTGCGGTAATCCTGATGATATTTTTACTGGACTTAAACTTTTTTACCTCTTTCGGCTACATATTTTTTATTATTACCCTCCTGATGCTGGTGGGGGTTCTTTTTATGCCGGAGGTAAACGGAGCAAAGGCCTGGTTCCAGATCGGACCTGTAAAAATTCAGCCGGCAGAATTTGCCAAGTTCACCACAGCCCTTACACTTGCAAAGTATATTAATGATTATAATGTAAAATTCACTACCCTTAAGCAGTATGTGATTCCTTTCAGCATTTTGCTGGTGCCTATGGGGATTATCATGCTGCAGCCGGATGCTGGTACCTTTCTTGTTTTCTGTTCATTCGTGATTCCTTTTTACCGTGAAGGAATGAACCCGACAATTATTGTTTTAGGCTTGTTAGGTATTGCCATTTTTGTGCTTACTCTTTTGGTGGATCAGCTTTACCTGATCATTGGAGTTGTAGTTCTGGGACTGCTCCTTTTAGGAGTGGGAGGGCGCTCTGTAAAGAAAGCCCTGCCTATTATTGGAGGAATGCTCCTGACCATTGGCATCATCTTTAGTGTGGACATAGTTTTGAATAACGTGCTGATGCCTCACCAGCAAAAGCGTATACAGGTATTAATCAACCCCAATATTGATCCGCTGGGCGATGGCTGGAACGTAACACAATCAAAAATAGCCATTGGTTCCGGAGGTCTTTTCGGCAAAGGGTTTCTTGAGGGAACACAAACAAAATACGACTTTGTGCCGGAGCAGAGTACTGACTTTATTTTCTGTACCATAGGGGAGGAGCATGGCTGGTTAGGAAGCCTTGTAATGGTTGCTCTTTTTATGGCTTTGTTGCTGCGGATCCTATATGTGGCAGAGCGGCAGAAGTATAGGTTTTCCAGGATTTATGGCTATTCAGTGGCAGGGATACTGTTCTTTCACTTTATGATTAATATTGGAATGGCCATTGGTCTTTTTCCGGTAATTGGTATCCCGCTCCCTTTCTTTAGCTATGGAGGATCTTCTTTGCTTTCATTTACAATCCTGCTCTTTATCTTCATTAAGCTGGATGCCCAGCGTACTCAGGTATCAACAAGGGGGTAAACAGACATGAGCTGTTTGATATGAGAGGGTCAAGCAGATGTTTAATATATAATTCCCGTATGCCTGACTGATGAGATACGGAACTCAAAATTCATAGGACAGAATCAATAAAAAATCCGCTCTCTTATTGAAGGCGGATTTTTTATTGATTCTAACCTAATGTTTCAGGTGTATCTTACCTTTCTTTTATTTACTGAATAAGTCCTGCCACAAGCTTCATCCGGATGATTTTCTTTACCGACTCATATACCTGCTCTTTAAACTGCGGGTTGTTTTCCATTTCTTTGAGTATTCCATAAATAAGCTCCTTTTCGTCCAGGGGCATAAGAATCATGTCGCAGCCTGCTTTTACAGCTAAAAGGCCAGCGTCAGGAATACTTGCCACTGCTCCCATATTCATGGCATCGGTAGTAATAATTCCTTTAAAGCCCATTTCTTCCTTTAAAAGGCCTGTTACAATATTGCGGCTACAGGTAGCTGGCAGGCCTTTTGTATTATACTTTGGATTATTCTCCACTGCAATGTGCCCTACCATAATGCTTAGCACCTGCTGGTCAATAAGATCCTGGTACAACTGCACTTCTTTCATTTCTCCGTCGATGTATACAAGCTTATGGTGAGAATCTCCCTTAACCAGCCCATGACCAGGGAAATGTTTGGCTGTAGCCACCACTCCGCCTTGCTGTGTGGCCTGTATGAATGCATTGGCAAGCTTTTTTACATGCTCAGGATCACTTCCGTAGCTACGGTTACCAATGGCCTGATTCTGCAGACTCAGGTCCACAACAGGGGCATAGTTGTACAGAATACCAATATCTTTTAGTTGTTGATTAATTTGCAGAGCAACCTGTGCTGATGTGGCTGAGTCAGGTATCTGGCTCGTTTTTACAACAGTTGGGACGCCTTCTATTTTCCTGTTAATAAGGCTGGGTTCAGCATCGGCACTATAAATTATAGGCACCCCGGCCTGTGCCCTGTTCAGGCTGTCGAATAAATGAGTATACCGCTTAAAAGATTCTTTTGATCCGTTAAGTAATAAGATGCCGCCCACCTGCTGCTTTTTCACAAGCTCTGTTACCACTGCATCAGGCTTTCCGAGGCGGCCAACAGCAGGAACTATCATTTGTCCTACACGTTGTTCGTCTCTCAGGCTGTTAAATACCTTATCTACCTGTTTTTGCAGGATTTCATTATTGCGAAAATAATCGCTGATGGAGTATTTTTGCACTGCCTGCTCCGTAGTATTTACCCTTTCAGCAGTAGTTGTCCCTTCCCGGTTCTGGGCATTGCAGCTCAGCATAAAAGCACTTCCCAACAGGCTTAATACAATTTTTTTATACATATAAATGGTTAGTTATAAACTTTCTAAATGATTGTGGTCAGGAGTAACGGCTTTGAAGAATTTGTAAAAACTCCTGACTTTCTTCTGAGTCCATCTCCCATTCATACTGCTGCGCATAGCTGCCTTTAGTATATTGGTAAGCCTCATCATAGGTGTTAAAGGAGTCCAGCTTATCCAGCGCCTGGTTAAAGGCCTGCGAATCGCCATTGAATAGCTCCCTTGTAAACATGAAGCGCTGATTAAGGGTAATGGCAGACCTTATGCTTCCGTTTTTTTTGCGGGCATGTATACTTGCCAGGTTTGGCTTTTCAGCAGGTGCCGACAGTTTTTGATTAAGTGGCTTTTGCTCATTGTTTTCTTTTAATCTTTCGTTCAGCGGCCTGTGTACGGGCTCTTCCCTTTGGGGGGGGGCTGGTTCTGCCACCCTGATCTGCGGGGCCTTATTGCTTATGTCCGGCTCTGAGCGCTGCAGCTGGACAGGGCGGGCACCAGCCTTATTTGCAGCAGGATAATCCTCATCCGGAACAGGTGTGCTCTTATGAACTGTCGGTTGAATTTCAGGGGCATCATCTGCCTCATCATCATCGAAGGAGCCGGTAATGGAGCTGAAAAAGTCAGTATCTTCATCTTCCATGTCCTGAGCTTTTTCCAGCTCCTCATCTTTTAATATTTCAGAAGGCAGTAAAGCAAGCACCTGGCTGAACTGCTGAAGGTATAAAGTTAAAGGTTCAGGCTGAAGCCTGCCTGTTTTTTCCTGCTCTTCAAGGGAGTTTACCAGGTGCTTTACCCAGTTCAGGTCAGTAACTTCCTGGCGGTTAAGGATGCTTTTAGCCTCCTTGGCATATGGCTGGTTTATTTTAACATACCGCAATACGTCAGCCACTTTCTTAGGCCGGCCACCGGTAATTTCCAAAGCCGACGCCAGGTAACTGACAGGCGAAAAAGCAAGCACCAGGGCCTCCTGTACTGCCTTTTTTAGCAGAGGCTTCAGGTCTGTTTCATCAATGGAAATATGCCGCGAAAGCGTATTCATATACATTTTTTGCGCTTCCTGCACTTTAGGGTGATTGTAATTAAAATACGGACTGCGCAGGCGGGCAGCTTCCTGCTGCCATGCTTCAAACAGGTTTTTAATAATAAATAAATTCACCTGCTGCACCGGAGAAAGCTGCAGAATTTCCTCTCCGTTAATTCTTTCGTGCCTGGCAAAAAAGTCGTTGGCCACACGGTCGGTAAAAGCCGTACTATATGTTTCAAGGGCCAGTGCATTTAATTTGCTCTCCATGCTTATATTTCGTTTTTTTGTGTGCTTAAAATTATATGCCTCAGATTACGATACAAAATATTAGTAATAAAACAATCCGTTTTACGGATCCCTCAAAAACTATGCTGCAAATTTTTCAGGAAAATAAGCAGGACTGGATGCATGCCTGCGGAGGCAACGGCCGCTGTACTACCTGTAAAATGGAAGTTGTGGAGGGAGGGGACTACCTTTCTGATTACAGCCGCCCTGAGGAGAAACTGCTGGAGAGCGGCCGCCTGAAAAAGGGTGAAAGACTGGCCTGCCAGACAAAGCTTTCCCAAGCTCCTGCTACCGGAGCACTTACTATATGCGTACCTGAAGAGAATAAGCTGCCTCATATTACCTACACCAATTAACAAAAACAGTATGTTTATTGAACCAAAAATGGGAAAAAGCCGGACAGGTACTGAGCATAGAGGTGGCTGGATTGAAGTAATTTGCGGATCTATGTTCAGCGGAAAAACCGAAGAACTCCTTCGCAGGCTTAACCGCGCCATTATTGCAGGCCAGAATGTTGAGATTTTTAAACCTGCAATAGATACACGTTATCATGACCAAAATGTTGTATCGCACAATGCAAATTCTATCAGGTCCACGCCGGTACAATTTGCTAACGATATTCTTTTACTTGCCGGCGATTGCGAAGTTGTGGGGCTGGATGAGGCCCAGTTCTTTGATACTGACATTGTTGAAATATGCAATAAACTTGCCAACTCGGGTAAAAGAGTAATTGTTACAGGACTGGATATGGATTTTAGCGGCAGGCCTTTCGGCCCAATGCCCGGTTTAATTGCTATTGCCGAATACGTTACAAAAGTACATGCTATTTGCATAAAATGCGGGGATATTGCAAACTACTCCTACCGGAAAGTGGCAAGCCAGAGCAAAGTAATGCTAGGTGAAAAAGATACTTATGAGGCCCGCTGCCGCCGCTGTTTCAATAAAGGCTCTGCTGCGGAGCAGAAGATATAAAAAAAGCCTGTGGCTACGTTATAAACATACCCAAACAAAGCTGAATTATGAATCGTACGCTCCCTGGTTTATTACTGCTGGTATTTACTTTAATGCCTCTGCTGCTGTGGTCGCAGGTAAATATACCTTTGGGTAGCTGGCGTTCCCATTTTTCATACCGGACAGCCACCAGCCTTGCTGTTACAGCAGACAGAGTATATGCTGCAAGCGCTAACAGCCTCTATTATTACGACAGGGAAGAGAACAGTATAGAAATCCTCACTGCTCTCCAGGGCTTAAGCGATGCAGGTATAAGCAGCCTTAACTATCGTGAAGAGAAAGATATTCTTGTAATAGCTTACAGGAATGGTAATATTGACCTGCTGCAGGGGGGCAGAGTATATAATATACGGACGATTATAGATGCCAATTTACCGGGAAGGAGAAGGATTCATGATATTCTTTTTAACGGAAACCTCGCCTTCATGGCAACTGATTACGGGATCAGTGTATTAAACCTGCAGTCAAAAGATTTACAGGAATCGTATTTTAACCTTGGGCCGGGCGGACAGGCAGCAGAAGTTTACCGGGTGGCCATCCGGAACGACAGTATTTTTGCTGCCACAAGTCAGGGGCTTATCAGTAACGCTGTCAGGGGAGCAAACCTTTCGGATTTTAACAGCTGGAGGAGGCACCGGCAGGAGGAATTGCCTGTTTCCGGGGAAATAAGTGCCCTGGCTGCTGATGCTCACGGACTGTATGCCGGCATTGGCGGTTGGGGACTTTTGCGCCGCCGGCAGAATGGCGGCTGGGAGGAGACCAGCTTTAAAACAGAGAAAAATTTCCGCTCCATAAAAGAGGTGCCTGATGGTCTGCTTATTGCGCTTGAAGATGCTTTATACTTTTATAATACAGCCAATGGTAGCGTTGAGCAGCTTTCGTCCCCCATTATCGATTCTCCCAATGCAGCTGCTATAGACAGAAACGGACACATATGGGTTGCCGATGCCAGGAACGGCTTGTTATCAGATTTTGAAGGTGCATTTAAAGCCTATGTGCCTCAGGGGCCTCTGGCAGATGTTGCTGAGGCGCTTTATTCTGATAATGAAAGGGTAATTGCAGTATTTAATCAGAGAGAGGATGCAGCGGGGCAGCCAGGCGCAGCCGGAGGATTCTCAGTATTTTCCGGGGGGCGTTGGATAAATTACACACATGACGATGTGCCGGCTATGCCTGTTATAAGTGGTTTTTCAGATGTGGTTTATGTGCCCTCCAACAGGAGGTATTACCTGAGCTCCCTTACAGGCGGTTTACTGGAGTGGGACCCTGTCACTGATAATTTTCGCCGCTTTACTGCAGGCATGGAAGGAGTCAGTTTGCTGCCTGCGGCCTCAGGACTTAGCCCGGTCAGCCAACTGGCCGCCGATGCTGAAGGACAGGTCTGGATGGTGCAGCCGGGAACAAATATTCCTCTCCATCGCTACAATCCTGCCACAGATACCTGGGAAGGATACCTGGAGAATAATTCCAGGGCAGGGGGGGCAGTGGAATTGCTTATAATGCCTGGAAATGATAAGTGGCTGCAGCTTGGCGGGGAGCAGGGAATTTTAGTTTTCAATGAGGAATCGGGTAAAAGCCGCTACTTTACCGGCCAGAATAGTGGCGGAGTACTCCTCGACAGGAGTGTGAAATCGATGGCGTTAGACCTGCAGGGCCAGCTTTGGGTAGGCCTCGGGCAGGGGATAAATTATTTTCCAAATCCTGATGCTGCGCTTAACGTTACAGATGTAAATGTGGTGTTTCCGGTATATGAAAGGCGGCACCTGCTTAATGCAGAACAGGTGAACAGCCTGGTAGTGGATGGTGGCAACAGGAAATGGATGGGCACCACTAATGGACTGTGGGTGGCGGGCGATTATGGCGATACAATTTATCATCATTTTACGGCAGCAAACAGCCCTTTACCAGATAACCATATTTTAAGCCAGGCAATTTTACAGCAAAGCGGCGAAGTTTTTATTGCCACCCCCAGTGGTATTGTTTCTTACCGCAGTGGTGCTACTGCAGCGGGTTTTCAGCATGCGGCAGCTATTAAGGTTTTTCCAAATCCGGTATATCCGGGGTATAGTGGTATGGTAGGAATTACAGGTCTGGCCAGCGATGTAATTATTAAAATTACTGATGTTTCGGGCAGGCTTGTAAAGGAATTAACTTCTGAGGGCGGAACAGCTTCCTGGGACCTGACAGATACGCAGGGCAGGCGGCCTGCAACTGGAGTATACCTTATTTTCAGCGCAACCTCCGATGGAGTCGAAACCCTGGCCGGTAAAATGGCCATTGTAAATTAGAACCAAATCTATGCTTTATAAAACCAAAGGAGTTGTACTTAATTATCTGAAATATGGGGAAACCTCCATAATTGTCAGGATTTACACTGAGGCTTTTGGTTTACAGTCTTATATTATTAATGGGGTGCGGTCGGCCAAAGCCAAAAATAAGATTGCTCTTTTTCAGCCCCTCACTCTTCTGGACCTGGTTGTGTACCACCGCCAGCAAACAGAGCTGCACCGGATTAAAGAACTGAAATGCAATGAGCCATTTAAGTCCATCCCTTTCGATTTCCGGAAGTCAGGAATGGCGCTGTTTATAACAGAGCTTTTAGTAAAGACTATAAAGCGGGAGGAGGAGAATGGTCCCCTTTTTGAATTTCTGCACCATTCCATTCAGGTGCTCGATCATCTCGAGGATAATTTCAGTAACTTCCATCTTCAGTTTATGCTTAAGCTGAGCTTCTTCCTGGGATTTGCGCCGGGTACAGCTGAAGAACTGTACAACCAGGTACACCCGGCAGGGAATGCAGCAAATTTTGCGATGGAAGAAAAGCAGGTGCTGGAAAGTTTGCTGAACCAGGGTTTCGATAACGATCTTCGTATGCCGTCGGCTCAAAGAAAAGCTATCCTGAAGAATATCCTCATGTTTTATCAGCTCCATTTCGATAATTTCGGCGAACTGAAATCCTTAGGAGTTCTGCAGGAGGTAATGGGGGGATAGCCAATGGCAGGTGTGTGGGTTTACTGAATGGTAATGCTATAAAAAAAGAATGACAGAATAAGTGAACAGAAGGTATTACCTCTATATTCGTTCATTCTGTCATTCTCTTATTCATAATTTCCTGATTTCAGGAATGATTTTTACATTGCCGGCTGGTTGCCTTCTTCCAATGTAATAGTGCGGGTAACCGGGTTATAAGGGCTTTGAACCAGGTTATTGTTCTCGTCCAGCAGCTCCAGCTTTATGGTTGATTCTCCCATAGGTAAACCTTCAATTACATAAGGCTGCCATTTAGTAACAGTAAATTCCTGTCCATTAATGGTGGCACGCACTTTTTTTCCGTTCTCTGAGAGGTCAGTATTCACAAGATAGAAATCAAGCATCACATTACTTGTTTCCTGAGGACCTGAATAAGTTCCTTTAGGACGGCTGTAAAACATGTGAGGGGCATTCAGGTCTACCTTTTCAGGTTTGGCATCACCAACAGTAAACTGCCTGAGTACATAAGCTTCCGGGTGTTTAAGGCTCATGTGGAAAGAGCGTGATAAGAAAGAAAGCTCCACATAATGGCCGGCCTCCAACTCTTTCTGATAAGTGGTTTCATACACAGCATCGTATGGCCGGTTGTTTACGATCAGGTGAATATGCTGCCCTTTGCTGGAGTTTGCCATCATTTGTGCATGCTCGGACTCTGTCATTTTAGTCAGCTGGTAATTTTTTACATTATACTCAAATGTAACAGGACCTGCTTTTAACTTTTGTCCGTTTGTAGGTGCATTCTGTTCCAGAATAGCATCCTGAAATTCAGTGGTTTCTTCGGTTGCCCTGAGGTTAATCTTTTGGGCATCAGGAGTAGTGGTTTCCGTAACAGCCAGGGTATCTTCACCCTGATTATTATTGCTGCTTCCGCCGCCATCGCAGGCAAATAAAAAAGTTGCCGAAAATAAGCTTAAAAGAATTGTTTTTTTCATAATGGTTGAAACTATAATGGTTGAATATGCGAAGGTATTTAATTTACTATCTTAATGAAAATTTATTAGTTTGCATTTCAAATTAAACGACCTTATGGCTAAAGTGTTATATGAAGAAATTCCCTCACTGGACCTTGCGGATTTCCTGAGCGGTGATGTGGAGCGGAAAAGAAAATTTGTGCAGGACCTGGGTACTGCATATACAAATATTGGCTTTGTTGCCATAAAAAATCATGGCCTGTCCGGAGAGCTTACAGCTGATTTGTACGATGTAATAAGGCGTTTTTTTCAGCTTCCTGATGATGTTAAGCTGAAGTATGCACGGCCTGAACTGGCGGGCCAGCGTGGTTATACTCCAAAAGGTAAGGAGCATGCTAAAGGCCGGAGCACGGGCGATTTGAAAGAATTTTATCATGTGGGGCAGGAAACGGAAGGAGCAGATGCACCGCATGATAAGAATTATCCAGCGAATGTGTGGCCTGAGGAAATTCCTGATATGGCCGGTATTTGCACCCAGGCCTATAAAACCCTTGAGGCAGCCGGTAAAACTTTGTTAAAAGCAATTGCCCTTTACCTTGGCCTTGATGAAAATTATTTTGAAAAGAAGGTTGAATACGGAAACAGCATCCTGCGTCCCATCCATTATTTTCCAATTGAAAACCCGGATGCCGTTCCTGCCGATGCAGTGCGGGCTGCGGAACATGGCGATATTAACCTGATAACCCTTTTAATGGGCGCCAGTGCCGATGGATTACAGGTGCTTCGCCGCGATGGCAAATGGATCCCTATTACTGCTTTGCCCGAGCAAATTGTGGTAAATGTAGGCGATATGCTTGCCCGTCATACTAACGACAAGCTGAAGTCCACTATTCACCGGGTGGTAAACCCTCCGCGGGAACTAATGAACACCTCCCGTTTCTCTATCCCGTTCTTTATGCATCCGCGGGCTGAAATGGATCTCTCCTGCCTGGAAAGCTGTATTGATGAGGAGCATCCAAAGCAGTATGAAGATATTACTGCAGGAGAATTTCTGGACCAGCGCCTGGCAGAAATAGGACTTAAGAAATAAGTCTCATGTATTAATCTTGAAAAAGCTTTCTTCAAAAATTATAAATATAATGCCCGGGAACCATAATAATTTAATGGTGCTCAGGCATTATATTTTTCTTAAAGATGTATTTGTGTTTGCTTTGAGTGCTTTTGGTGGTCCGCAGGCTCATTTTGCGCTCATGTTCGATATTTTTGTACACAAACGTAAATACATTACAGAAGAAGAGCTGATAGAATTAAATGCCCTCTGCCAGATACTTCCCGGCCCCACCTCCACGCAAACAATTACCGCTATTGGCTTTAAAATAGGTGGAGCACCACTGGCGTACATTACTTTATTAATGTGGGTATTGCCAGCTGTTGCCATCATGACAGGGGCTGCACTCCTGATTTCGCACATGCAGCAGCAGGAACACCTTTCTCTGGAATTTACAAGGTTCCTGCAGCCTATGGCAGTGGGTTTCGTGGCTTTTGCCGCTTACCGGATCTGTTATAAGGTAATCAGGGGACGGCTTGCTTTATTTTTAATGGTGGTGGCTGCAACCGTCTCTTATTACATCCGGACTCCCTATGTTTTTCCTGTTCTTCTGCTGCTTTCCGGTGCTGCTTCTTCCATAAAATACAAGCAGCAGCCAAAAGAAGAAAAGGAAAAATTCAGGGTAAACTGGTCTAACTTCCTGTTGTGGGGAGGTGTGTTAATTGCGGCTGCCGTTTTAGGTGCCTTAACAAAATCGTTGCCTGTAAGGCTTTTCGAAAATTTTTACCGGAATGGCAGTCTTATCTTTGGAGGAGGACAGGTACTGGTGCCTTTATTATATACTGAATTTGTGGAATTTAAGCAGTACCTGACTTCAGAAGAATTCCTGACGGGGTATGGAATTGCCCAGTCAGTGCCTGGCCCTACTTTTTCATTTACTGCCTATATTGGGGCTATGAGCATGCAAAAGCAGGGAATGACTGCCCAGCTTCTGGGCGCTTTTGTGGCAGCGGCAGGTATATTCCTGCCCGGCACCTTTCTTATTTTCTTTGTTATCAGGTTTTGGGATAAGCTGAAGAAATACCGGCCTGTAAAAGCTTCACTGGAAGGAATAAATGCAGCCAGTGCCGGGGTGGTAATTGGTGCCGCCATTCTGTTATTTGATCCTGTTCCTTCCACACCCCTTAACATCGGAATAATCCTGCTTACCTTTGGCCTGCTCCTGCTTACGTGTATACCTGCCCCGTTAATTATTGTGGGAGGGGTACTGTTAGGTCTGGTGGTTTAGGAACAGGAAATCTGTTTCAGCTGAGCCCCCTTTTTAGTTACTGTAAAGCGCACCTTTCTCCCTGCAGGAACAGCCAGATTAAGGGGCTCATGGCCAACAGGGCAGCCAAAAGCCACAGGAAAAGAATATTCTGCTACATGCTCCTGTATAATTTCGTAAGCCGTTTTTCCGAATGGAATGGGGTTGTCGTTCATGTCTGACATTTGGCCCACCACCAGGCCTGCCAGCTTTTCGAGTTTCCCGCAGCGCTTCAGGTGCACCATCATTCTGTCGATGTGGTAGAGGTACTCGTCCAGATCTTCCATGAATAAAATTTTTCCCTCATAAGAAGGATTTGAGGAGGTACCAATCAGGTTATTCAGAATGGATAAGTTTCCGCCAACCAGTTCGCCGGTGGCTTCTCCCGGGCGGTTAAAGGGGTGTGCGGGAGTTTCCATCTTAAAAGGTTCTCCTCTTAAAAGGGCAAAAAGGCTTTCTATACTTCTTTTCCTCTCCTCCTGTTGGAAATCAAACTGGGCAGCCATTATGGAATGGATGCTTTCCATTCCCAAATTGTGTAAATGGCAGAGAATAGCTGTTACATCGCTGAAGCCACAAATCCATTTAGGTTGCTTTTCCAGCAGCGACCAATCAATCCTGTCAACTATACGGGTAGTGCCATAACCGCCCCGCGCACAGATAATTGCTTTTACTTCGGTATCTTCAAGGAGCGTACGCATATCTGCAATACGCTGCTCATCGGTTCCGGCAAACTGGTTTTGCTCAGCAAAGAGGTTGGGTGCATATTTAACTTTATACCCGAGGCCTTCAATAATCTCTCTGGCCTGCAGTATTGCATCACGAGTGGTTTTACGTGCTGTGGAAAGGATGCCAATTGTATCGCCGGATTTCAGAAATGGAGGCTGGTTCACATTAAAAGAATTAAGAATTAAGAATTAAGAATTAAGAATTAAGAATTAAGAATTAAGAATTAAGAATTAAGAATTAAGAATTAGCTTTTATAAATATAGCATTTCAGGAACTTACAGGTATTGAAAAGGCATAAAAAAACCCTGATGAAACACCAGGGTTTGTGAATTTAAAGGTTTGCCTTACTTATTCTTTAACAGTAAGTCCCATTTTCTTCAGGACCAGTTTGGAAATGTCCTGGCTTTGATCTGCTACAAACAGGAGGGTGGGCACCCCGGCTACTTCTGAGTTCAGTACATGTGAATAGCCGTTTTCAGCAGCTACCGCATCAATATTTGTTTGAATTTTATCGTAAGCAGGAGCCAGCAGGTCAGATTCTTTTTTCTGAATCATTTGTTGGGCATCGCGCTGGAATTTTTCAATTCTTGATTGCATATCCCGTAATTCAGTCTCTTTTTGCTGGCGGATTTCAGGTAACATTGTTTCAGCGCTTTTTTGATAGTTTGCTGCTTTTGTCTGAAATTCCTGCGCCTGAGATTGAAGCTGGGTGGAAAGCTGCTTCTCGTATTCTGTTAATTCCTGTTCAATCTGCTTGTATTCAGGCATTTCACTCAGGATGTAGTTAACGCTTGCATATCCTATTTTAACTGGTTTCGGGTTAGTTCCTTGCGCGTAAACGGCAAAGCCAGCAAAAAGAAATGCTGCGAGGGCAATCACAAATTTGTTTTTCATGAGATCTATCAATTTAATTTAATTATACTTATTCAACAGTATCGTTCTTATCACCTAAACCAAGCTCTTCCAGTACAAAGTCGGTATAGTCATGAACAGGGTTGGTGTAGATCATTACCAGATCGCCGGACTTATCGAATACTATCTGGAGTTTCTGCTTAACGGCTACTGTTTCCACAGCGTCAAATACTTTTTCCTGTACCGGCTGTAAAATTTCCTTTTGTTTAAGAAAGAACATACCATCAAAACCAAAAACCTGCTTCTGGTATTCTTTAAGCTCACTTTCTTTCTTCTTTATTTCAGCAGTTCTTTGTTGCTTTAAAGCTTCTGTAAGAAGTACTTCCTCCGCCTGCAAAGAGCTATACATGGCTTCAATTTCCTTTTGTTTGTCTTTTATTTCGTCCTGCCAGGCAAGGGAGACTTTTTCAATCTCCTGCTGGGCCTGTTTAAACTCCTTCATCTGGTTCAGCACATACTGTGTATCTACATAACCAAATTTCTGGCCAAAAACGTAATTCGAGACGAAAAAAAGAAAAAAAAGTATAAAATATTTCTTTTTCATGATTTTTTATCTGATTTGCTGCCCGATGGTGAAGTGGAACTGCGATCCGCTTGCCCCTGGTCTGTTTGGAACTGCATCAAATCCATATCCCCAGTCAATACCAATCAAACCAAATGCCGGCATAAATATCCGGGCACCTATACCTGCAGAGCGGTAAAGGTCAAACGGATTGAACTCTTTATAACTTCCCCAGTTGTTACCTGCTTCGGCAAAGCCTTGTACATAAATAGTTGCAGCAGGGTTTAAGGATATAGGGTACCTTAGCTGCAGTGCAAACTTATTGTAAACAATACCTCCAATTTGTGTGGTGCCTGTTTCATTAGTAGGGGTAAGCGACATGTTCTCATAACCGCGCATAGCAATTACATCACGGCCAATAAACATACCGCCAGCCTGACCTGACATACCATCTCCACCCAGGTAAAAGCGTTCAAATGGTCCTGTTTCTCTTCCTCCGCCATAAGAGCCTATAAAGCCCATATTCGCTTTGGTATTTATAACAAGGTCACCTACAACTGTTGAGAAGAAATCAGCATCGAACATATGCTTATGGTATTCCACCCAGCGAAATCTTTCCTGAGATGGAAGATCGGAATAGTTTGTATTATTAAATAAGGAATAAGGAGGTGTAAAGCTACTCTGTAAAGAAACAGAAGAACCTCCTCTCGGGTACATTGGTACGTTAATACTGTTACGTGCGAAAGTGGTATTAAAAGTAATGCTATTCGCGGTTCCTTCATAGAAGCCTAAAGCCTGGAAAGGAGAATAAGCTCCAAGCATTGGTCTTCCTTCTACATCAAACTCAGTGTTAACATCATAATAAAGGTAGCTAAGTGAATTTCGGACAGAAAAGAAGTCGTCCGGCCAGCGCACACGTCTGCCCAGGCCTACAGTTATGCTGCTTACACTGGTGCTGCTCACTTCCGATCCAAAATCGAAGCCAAAACCATTTGTTCTCCGGCCAAACTGGCGCATAACTGAGCGGTTCAGGCTGACAGAGAATGCATTCGGCCGGTTTCCGCCCAGCCAAGGTTCTGAAAAGGTAAATGAATAGGATTGGAATTGTCTTCCGCTGGACTGGGCACGCAGGGCAAGTGTTTGTCCGTCGCCCACAGGAAGAGGATCCCAGGTGCGTGGTTTTAAAATATTCTGAATAGAGAAGTTGTTGAATACTAAACCAAGGGTACCAATAAATCCTCCGGCACCATAGGCGCTTCGGCCACCCCAGCCGGCAGATAATTCAATCTGGTCGCTTGGTTTTTCTGTTACGGTATATTCAATATCCACTGTACCATCGGCCGGATTCGGGATTGGGTTCATACCAAAGTTTTCCTGGTCGAAATAGCCAAGGGCCAGCACTTCCCGCTGTGTACGGATAAGTTTTTCGCGACTGAATTTTTCTCCCGGCAGGGTACGGATTTCTCTCAGAATTACATGGTCTTTCGTTCTGTCGTTGCCATTTACAATTACCCGCTTAATAGTAGCCTGCGGGCCTTCTGTTATACGCATCTCCACATCAATGGAGTCGCCGGTAATAGCAATTTCAACCGGCACAATCCTGAAGAAGAGGTAGCCATTATCCATGTAAAGGGCGCTGATGTCCATGCCATTAGGATTGAAAGTCAGCTTTTTATTTAGCGACTCCAGGTCGTAAACATCACCCTTATCAATATCTAAAATTCTGTTCAGTAAACTATCGGTATAAACATAGTTACCTGACCAGGTAACATTGCGGAAGTAGTATTTTTGCCCCTCATCCACTACCATGTTTATATTTACCCTGTTCTCTTTTGAAGAGGAGTATACAGTGTCGCTTATAATTTGGGCATCGCGGTATCCTTTTGAATTGTAAAAAGCTATAACGGCATTTTTATCCCCTTCAAATTCGTCTTTGATGAATTTTGAGCTGCCGAAAATGTTAGGCTTTACATGCTGTGCAAGGTATTCTTTAATGTCCTGGCCGTCGGCTTCTTTTGTGTTGGAGAAGAATTCAACCAGGTCGGAAGGGCGAAAGCGGGAGGCGCGGATTATTATATCTTCCAGCAGATTGAAGCGTGGCTTTTCATTGGTCTTTTTCATTTTCGACTTCAGCCGGTAATCTGCTATATTCTCATTGCCTGAGATATTGATCTGGTCGATTTTAACTTTTTTATTCTTATTTACCCTTACATTAAGCTTAACGCTATTTGCCTGAGTAGTGTCTTTTTCCGGAACAACCTTTACCTGTGCATTGAGGAAGCCCTTTTCAACAAAGTAGTTTTTAACGGTAAGTTCGGTGTTCTTAATTAGTGCATCGGTAACAACACGGCCTCTTATAAGCTTAATTTTGTCGTTAATATCGCCTTTCTGGGTTTTTGTTACGCCGGTAACCTCAATACGGGTCAGGCGTGGTCTTTCTTTCATGTCAATGTTAAGGAAGACCTTGTTCCCTTCAATTTTGGTGATATAGACAGCAACGTCGCCAATAATCCCCTGCTTCCACAGCCGGCTGATGGCAGTGCTTATTGCATCGCCGGGAATATTTATCTGGTCGCCAACCCTTAAGCCGGACAGAGAAATAAGCGCGTCGGTATTAAGGGTTTCCACTCCGGTAACAGTAATTTCTGCAATTTCATATTCCCGGGGTTCGGAATAATTTAAATCGACAATATTTCCTGAAGAGCGACCCGGCCTGCGCAACCCAACCTGGGCATGCAGCAAAACAGGTAATAAAATTATTACTATAGCTAAAAGGTACTTCTTCATTCTTACTGTTTCAGATTTATTTGTTCGCTGGTTTTGCCAAACCTTCTTTCTCTTTTCTGATAGGCGTGTATGGCTTTATATAGTTCATCCCTCCGAAAGTCGGGCCACAGAACTTCTGAAATATAAAGCTCTGTATATGCGATCTGCCACAAAAGGAAATTGCTGATGCGCATTTCTCCACTGGTTCGCACCAGTAGTTCAGGATCCGGAATGCTGCCGGTATTGAGGTGTTGTTCAACCACAGCAGCATCAATGTTTTCCGGCTCAAGAGTACCTGCTTTTACTTTTTCTGCAATCTCTTTTATGGCTTCTGTTATTTCCCAGCGCCCGCTGTAGCTTAATGCCAGAATAAGGGTAAGGCCTGTATTATGGCTCGTTTTATCAATGGCCTCCTGCAGCTCCCGCTGGCAGCTTCCAGGAAGGCTTTTTATATTGCCGATTGCCTGTAAGCGCACATTATTTTTGTTAAGAGTGCCTACTTCCTTGCGTATGGTCATTACCAGCAACTCCATTAAAGCATTAACCTCAGCTTTAGGCCTGTTCCAGTTTTCTGTGGAAAAAGCATAAAGCGTTAAATACCCTATGCCCAGTTCTGCACAGGCCTCGGTAGTGTCGCGTACAGCTTCTATGGCATTTTTATGGCCAAATACTCTCGCTGCTCCTTTATTTTTTGCCCAACGACCGTTTCCGTCCATTATAACGGCTATGTGGCGAGGCAAATTATGTATATCAAGATTTTCTTTCATCCCGGGTGTACGCTGCAAAATTAATTTGCAAAGCTACAAAATTGGTATTTTATATGGTAACGATAGTAAGGTTTCTTTGGCTGAGGAGCTTACTTATTCAAAAGTAAACGGACAGGGGATAGTCCAGAAGGTATAACTAAGGGTAAAACCTGTAAAATAATACCAGTCTTTATTAGCGAAATTACCATACTGATAATTTTTTCCGGTTCCTGTTTCTGCAGGCAAAAAGGCTCCTGTATTATCTATATAATCAAAAAAGGTTTTGCGGGCTCCCCATTCATACCCCAGGGTTAAATAGGGGCTTAGCCGGTATTTAAAGCCAATGCCAACAGGAATAGAAGGCTGTATCCTGCTATAGGATGTGGCGCGTTCCTCGCGTGAGTAGCCCTGGTTCATAAACAGCGCAATGCCTCCGAAGAAGTAAGGCGACCAGCGTATCCGTGCTTTGGGGTCTTTATAATCCAGGAAATTATATTCTACAGTAGCTCCTAATTCGGAAACTACCGTATTAAAGGCGGGGCGGTTCCTTGCTTCAGCAAAAGCATCGTAAGCAGGTCTGTCGCTGCCGGTTAGCCAGCCAATACTTAAAGCTCCGCGAAAGCTCACTGCATTGTTCAGGTTGTACCGGTAAAAAGCCCAGCCGGCAGGGCGGTGGGTCCTGAGGCTGTAAGTGGGTACCAGATCGCCGGTATAATTTGCTGCTCCAAGGCCAAGCCCTATATCATGCTTTTGGGCAAAAAGTGAGCCTGAGAGGCTTAAGCCTAACAAAAGGGTCATAAAAAAAGGAATAACCATAAATGGCTTTCCTTTGCCTGTTTGTCGGGGGCGGTTAAAAGTATTATCTGAATTTTGCATTCCGAATGTTAGTTCCAATAATATATGTCAGTTGAACTTTGGTAACCAAATAAACATCCCAGTCATCTCTTCCGCGGTTCTGGTCCAGGCCATCGTGCCCAAAACCCCTGATGGGCTTATAGTTATGGCTGCCAAACTCTGCCGGTACCTGACCGGGGTAAGTTCCATGGAGTCCGTTTGCCAGGTATGTTTCCGGTCTGCGGGCATTTCCTGATACAACAGCAACAGCTTCTTTGGATCTGTCGGCCAGGAGGCGGGAAAGATTAGCCTGCGGTCCTGTGCCGAAATCCTCCGGATTTACATAGTAACCACTTACATCATCGAGGTAGTCTGTAAAAGTTTGTCTGTATGATATTTCAAAAGAAAGATCGAAGTAGCGGCTTAACTGGTACCGGACGCCGGCTCCAAAAGGAATTGCTATTTGCCAGTTGCTGTAAGGTTTAACGCCTGAGCCATCTATATATTGCCCCTCTGTACCAAGGGGTTTTAGTGCAATCCATTCCCCTGGTGACACTCCGGCATAACGGGGGTCGTTTTCCTGAATGTAGAATGGGTTTGTTAAATCTTCGGCATGTACAAAATCTGCTGCAGGGAGTTTTGCTTTAGGGTTATGGTGAAAAACCGCGACACCCACAAAAAGATAGGGAACTACCCGGGGCCTGGTTATAAATGTGCGGAAATGGGGAACAAGATCGAAAATGTAGTCAACTGATAATTCTTTAATGTCGTTGCGGAAATGAAGGTTACGCATGTATCTGTACCTTGAATCTTCTCCCAGAGGATCGGCGCTGAAATCATCTCCTTTTAAGCGACCCCATATAAATGAACTGCGTACTGAAGATTGCGGGCCAATACGGTAAGTGCCTGTAATTCCAAACCCGGGGCGGGTGTAGGCTATTTTTGTGCTTGCAATATGGCCTTTAGGAGCTAAGTCACCAAAGTAGTTCAGTGCATTTACCGAACCACCAACTGAAAAATATTTTAGATTTTTAGCGAAAGGTACCCGTCTTCCCCGGTACTGCGAAATACTCCGTTGGGCAAAAGATTCCGAACTGATCAGGCATGCAATGAGGAAAAACAATAGGTGCAGAATGCGATACTTCATAAAATGATTTTTACAAAAGATTGGGCTGTCCAGTCTTTTCCATGTACAAAGCTAAAAAAAGAATTCAGAAAAAAAATTGAATTAGTTTCTGTTATCTAACCCCCAGTTTAATTTTTGCCGAAGTGTATCAAAAAAGTTGTAACCGCTCAGTTTTACCAGTTTAGCCCTGAAGTTTTCTTTTCTTACTGCTAATTGAATGGAGGCATCAACAGAACGTGAACGGGAATCGAGAGCTACCAGGAAATTCTTACTTCGCCCTTCTATTTCGAAAGACAGTACACTATTGTCTGAAACGACCATGGGCCTTACATACAGGTTATGCGGGCTTACCGGGGTTACAATAAAATTATTGGAGTGAGGCAGTACAAGGGGGCCGCCGCAACTGAGGGAATAGCCTGTGGAGCCTGTGGGGGTGGATATGATCAGTCCGTCGGCCCAGTAAGAGTTCAGGAATTCGCCATCAATAAAAGCATGTACCACAATCATTGAGGATGTGTCTTTTTTCAGGATTGAGAACTCATTAAGGCCAAAGTTCTTACCTTCAAAAAGGTCTCTGTCGGTATCAAGCCGGATTAGTGAACGGTAATCGTAGGAATAATAGCTTTGGTAAAGCGCATCAATTACTGTTTTTATTTTTTCCTTTGGCGTGGTTGCCAGAAATCCAAGCCGCCCGGTGTTAATGCCTACCAGCGGAACTTCAGCTTCGCCTACATAAGTAATGGTATCCAGCAGAGTGCCGTCTCCTCCAAGGCTAAAGGCAAAGTCCATTCCCGCAAGGGAATCCTGCCGGCTGAAGGTTTCAACCTTATCAGGTTTTATATTGTATTTGCGGATCTCTTTTAAAAAGCTCTGGGAGGTGTAAAGTTCGGCGTTTCTTTGTTGCAACTCTTCAATCACCTGCTTAATGTATGGGCATGTTTCCTTACTGATGGACTTTCCATGTAAAGCAACTTTCATAGACAGGAGGGTTTAATGTTTAAATATCCAGATATCTCATCAGGATATCAAGGCGTTCTTTATCATTGGAAATAAGTTCCGTTTCCTGAAAACTGGCTACAATAATATACCCGAACCGCTCCAGTGTGGCAATTATGCGGGATAAGTCGGTTTTATTTATTTTCAGGGTTAGCTTTATTTTGGAAGGATCGCCTGAATCGTTATTTACGGAGCTGCCAAGTATTTTTCCGCCATCTGATTCTACCAGCCTGCTTATTTCGGCTAAGGAGTAATCAATTTGTTTTATTGAGAGAACCAGTATGGCTCCCTGGCTTTGCACTGCTGCTGTCTGGGCAAAAGCCGTAATGGTATCTTCAATAGTAATAATCCCTGAATAGTTATTTTCCAGGTCGAGCACCGGAACAGCATGTACATGAAAGTCGGTGGCTATTTTTATTACATCATAAAAATGCTGATTTTCAAAAACAAAACATTTTTTGTCCACAAGCGGGAAATTCCTTACAACCGACTCTGCAGGGCTGTCTTCCATGTTATGGTCATGGCGCAGTAATCCGGCATAGATCCTGTTCTCTACCACTGGCAGTTCGTTCAGGCGCAGGTCTTCCATCCAGCCTAAAGCCTTTTGAATTTTCTCGTCCGGAGACAGGGTAGGTATTACAGGATTTATAAGCTCGGAGGCTATCATGCAGCAGGTGTTTAAGTGTTGGTTGTGGTAAGAAACTCTTCTAGTATAACGTTAAACTTCTCCGGGTGTTCCATCATTGGTGCATGGCAGCATTTATCAATAAACCTTAAAGTGGAGTTTGGTATCAGTCTGTTAAATTCATGTGCCACCATAGGAGGAGTAATGGTGTCATTTAGCCCCCACACAAGTAAGACAGGAACTTTAATCCTGGAAATTTCCTGTGCCATATTATGGCGCTGCGCAGATTTTGCTATTGCTACTATGCGCATGCATTTAGGGATGCTTTTGGTGGTTTCAAAAACCTCATCCACATATTCCTTTGTGGCTGTTTTCGGATCGTAAAAGGTGTATTCCACCCTCTCTTTAATATATTCGTAACTCCCCCTTTTCGGGTATGAGCCACCCATGGCATTTTCAAATAAACCGGAGCTTCCCGTCAATACCAGCCTGTTTACTTTATCAGGATTTTCAAGGGTGTAAATCAGGGCCACATGGCCACCCAGGGAATTGCCCATGAGCGTCATTTCTGAAAGACCTTTTTTATTTACAAATCCGGAGAGGTGTTTAACCAGTCCCTCAAGACCGGCCTGCCGGAGGGGCATTTCATATATGGGAAGAAGAGGAATAATTACTCTGTAGTTTTTTTTGAAATGATTGACCACATAATCCCAGTTGCTTAATGCGCCAAATAAGCCATGAAGTAACAGCAATACTTTTCCTTCGCCTTCATCAATAAACTTATAATCGCCTTCTTCTTTTATATTAATTTCCATCGGATTTATTTATGCTACTTTATTCCTTTGTTTCAGTTAAGGAACAATATTATTAAAACTCAGCCAATTTCTTAACATTAACAAGCCGCTTTCTGTTAATACCGCCTCCGGGTGGAACTGCAATCCCCTGATTGGCAGCTTGTTGTGCTTTATTGCCATTATTTCTCCTTCGGCCGTTGTACTGATATTCGCCAGGCAGGCAGGTAAATCCTGCAGTACCAGTGAATGATAACGAACCACCCGGAGCTTTTCAGGTAATCCATGGAAAAGGTAATCATCACCGCAGGTAATTTCCGATACTTTTCCATGCATGGGCTTAATTGCTCTGACAAGACCGGCTCCAAAAAACTGACCAATGGCCTGGTGTCCCAGGCATACCCCCAATATAGGTAATTTATCATAAAAGGTTCTGATAACTTCGGGCATGCAGCCTGCTTTTTCCGGAGTTTCCGGTCCCGGCGACAGAACAATTCCTTTTAGCGGAAGCTTTTGAATCGACTCAGGGGAGGTCTGGTTATTCAGGACCATGCATTCCGCACCAAGTTGCTGAAGGTAATCAGCAAGGTTGTAGGTAAATGAATCAAAATTGTCCAGCAGCAGAACCACTATAAGAATCAGGAATTAAGAATTGATTTGAAAATTCTGTTTGAAGCAATATGGCTTTTTACCCTTTGTTAATCATAATTGCAATATTCCGGCTCAGGCGACAGGAGTACCCGCTTACCTGAAATATCCTAATTCTGTGCCTGAACCTGCCTGATAAGACTTTCTGCCGTCGGGAACACTTCTCCTAAAGTATTGAATACCAAAGGAGCAAAAGGTTCCAGGATCGGGTAAACCCTGGAGCCTGACAGAGAGTCAGGAGGAAGTTGGATTTCAAGGGCAGTCAGGAGCCAGATCAGTACACTTATAGCCAGCGCCCATTTGAATAAGCCTATAATTGCTCCCGCAAGACTGTCGAAAGTACCAAAGAAAGTCATGTCCAGCACCTTTTTCAATGCTTTTCCCATCAGGTTAAACCCGATTACTATTGCCGCAAATAACAACAGGAAAGCTACGTAAGGCAGGAGGTTTTCATCGATAAATTCCTGGTCTTTCAGCAGCTCCACAGCCCAGTGGAGTAGCTTGAAGCCAACTATCAGAGCTACAAAAAAGGCAAGGATGCCGATAATCTCCAGCAGCATGCCTTTCGTGTAGCCTTTATAGGCCCCTAACAGGAGTAACAGCAATATTATAACATCAACGATACTCAATTATCCCTGTTCTGATAACATGCTTTTTACCAATGCCGAAATAGCTTTACCGTCAGCTCTGCCAGCCATATTTTTGGTGGCATTTCCCATTACCTTTCCCATATCCTGCGGGCCTTTGGCCTGAGTTTGTTCAATTATCTTTTTCAGTTCCTCACGCATTTCATCTTCACTCAGCTGCTGAGGAAGGTATCTTTCAATAATCTTCAGTTCAGCCTCTTCCTTTTCTGCTAAATCATCTCTGCCCTGCTCCTGGTATATTCCTAAAGATTCCCGGCGCTGATTTGCTGCTTTGGTAAGGAGCTTAAGCTCTGTTTCAGGTAACAGCTCTTCCTGGGCGCCTTTTTCAGTTTCTGCCAGCAGGATCATTGATTTTATGGCTCTGAGTGCGCGCAACTCATCTTTCTCTTTGTTGCGCATGGCTGTTTTAATATCTTCGTCTATCTGTAGCTTTAATGACATACTCTTTCAGGATTTAAATTCAATTCTGTACCTTCGTAACAAATTTATGGAATAAAGTCTTTACAAAAAAACCTGTATACATATAAACGGTGCTATAGCCGTTAATTGCAAATGCAGGGACTAATATTGTGCCAGCTTATGACAAAGCTTAGTGTAAATATAAATAAAATCGCCACCCTCCGGAACTCCCGGGGAGGCAGTAAACCCGATGTTTTGCAGGTAGCTCTTGATTGTGAGCGGTTTGGAGCTCAGGGAATTACCGTTCATCCAAGGCCCGATGAACGCCATATCCGGTACAGCGATGTAATGGAACTGAAGGATGCTGTAAGCACCGAGTTTAATATAGAAGGTTACCCTGATGAGCGGTATATGCGCATTATTGAAGAGGTGCGCCCTGCTCAGGCCACCCTTGTGCCGGACCCGCCACATGTGCTTACTTCCAATGCAGGCTGGGATACACATGCGCACAGGGAGCGGCTGCAGGATATTATTGCCACTATTAAAGGCTGGGGTGTACGCACCTCTGTTTTTGTAGAGCCTGAAGAGCAAATGGTTGAGGGGGCCGCTCAATGTGGTGCCGACAGAATAGAACTTTATACCGAGGGTTACGCCCGTGCGTATGGGGAGAATAAAGCAGATGCGGTTAAGCCATATTTCAATGCTGCTTACAGGGCAAAGGCATTGGGTATTGGTATAAATGCAGGGCATGATCTTGATCTCTATAACCTGGCGTTCCTTAAAGAAAATATTCCTTTTATGGATGAAGTTTCAATCGGGCATGCCCTCATCAGCGATGCTTTATATTACGGTCTGGAAAAAACCATTCAGATGTACCTGGCGAAGCTGAAGTGAGGCAGGGGGTAATTTTTCATTTAAAATTCATCATTTTTAATCTATTTTTATGAAGTTAGCATACCAGGAAACAGGTGAGGGGGAGGCAATTATTATATTGCATGGTCTTTTCGGATCATCAGATAACTGGCTGAGCATAGCCAAAGAATTGAGCAGCAGTTATAAAATCTATCTTTTAGACCAGCGGAATCATGGGGATTCCCCGCATACAGATGATTTTTCGTATGCAGCAATGGCCGGCGACCTCGCTGAGTTTATTGAGGAGCACCAGATAAAGAATCCGATAGTAATGGGGCACTCAATGGGAGGTAAAACAGTAATGAGGTTTGCGCTGGAGCACCCTGAACTATTACAAAAGCTGGTGGTGGTTGATATTGCTCCCCGCCATTACCCGCCCCACCATCAAACAATTTTAGCAGGCCTGAAGTCGATAGATGTGGAAAGCCTGAAATCAAGAAAGGACGCCGATAATGCCCTGGGGGAATATATAAAAGAGCCAGGTGTAAGGCAGTTTCTGTTAAAGAACCTGGGCAGGAGTAAGCAGGGTGGCTATGAATGGAAGATGAACCTTTCTGTAATTGATGAAAAAATTGAAAATGTAGGCGAAGCTACTCCTGATACGAAAAGTTTTGAAAAGCCTGTCCTTTTTATCAATGGAGCTACTTCGGATTACATTAAAAAAGCAGATGAGGAAATGATCCATAAAATTTTTCCTCAGGCTGTTATCCGGACCATAAAAGGGGCAGGGCATTGGGTGCATGCCGAAAAGCCTGTGGAGTTTGTTGATATTCTGACATCCTTTATCAGCGAATAATCAGCGAAAGCGATTAATAAAATAAAAAATAAGGGATAAGAGAATGCTGAGGATAATGCTGGTAGCCATCGGGAAATAGAAGGTGAAGTTTTTCTTTTTTACCACTATATCGCCCGGCATTTTTCCAATAAAAGGAATGCGGTCGGAGAAATATAGCAGCAGGCCTGCAATAATAAGCAGGCTGCCAATAATAAGAAGTGTTTTTCCAAGCTGGTGCGGCATATGTATAGAAGAATTAAGAATTAAGAATTAAGAATTAAGAATTAAGAATTAAGAATTAAGAATTAATATTTCTTGATAGAATAAAATAAAGTAATTAATTCAATAAACAGGCTTTCTGTTTCTCCGGTCTCATATCTATTGTCTATTGTCTCAAATCTCATGTCTCAAATTAAAACCCCATGTCTCATAAAGGAATATTATTTTTAATTCCTTCGGTAATAGCCGAAAATACGGAAAAGCAAGTGCTTACACCACAGATTCTGGAGGTTTGTCAGCATACAAAAATTTTTCTCGTAGAAAACATTCGTACGGCCAGGCGGTTTATTAGTAGTTTGGGATTGGGGATTCCTATTCCTGAGCTGCAGTTTTCCCTGTTAGATAAGAATACTCCGGATAAGGAGGTGCCGGAATTGTTGCAGCCCCTTTTGAATGGAAATGATGTGGGGGTAATTTCAGAGGCAGGTTGCCCGGGGGTGGCCGATCCCGGTGCCAGGGCTGTTGCCTGGGCGCATAAGAACGGGATAAAAGTCGTTCCTATGGTGGGTCCTTCATCTATTTTACTTGCTCTTATGGCATCGGGCTTTAGCGGGCAGCGGTTTGCCTTTCATGGATACCTTCCTTTAAAAGGACCTGAGCGGGTGCAGGCTATAAAACGGCTGGAGCGCGAGGCGCAGGGTGGGCAAACCCAGATTTTTATGGAAACGCCCTACCGTAATAACCAGCTGCTTGCAGATATTGTGCAGCATTGCCAGGGAGGTACAGGCTTATGTATTGCCAGGGGGGTAACAGGAGAGCAGGAGTATATAAAAACGCTTACTGTTTCGTCCTGGAAAAAAGAAAAAATTGACTTACATAAAATTCCTGCTATATTTCTGTTGGGCTGAACAGGAGTCGGGCAATGGTAGTTATGTTGCCTGAAGGCATTTTTGACTGTTTTTTTTTATATTTTATTGTTGTTCAAATTCTTTTAAATTTGATCTTCTTTTTAAACCATTAAATTTTTGCTCTATGTCATACCTATTCACTTCAGAATCTGTGTCTGAAGGACATCCGGATAAAATTGCGGACCAGATCTCTGATGCTATCCTTGACGCCATGCTGGCTCAGGACCCTCATTCACGCGTTGCCTGCGAAACTTTTGTAACTACAGGACTTGTAGTGGTTGGTGGCGAAGTTACCACCAAAGCTTATGTGGAAATTCCGGATGTGGTGCGGGAAACCATTAAAAAGATCGGATACACCGAGGATGATTATAAATTTGATGCTGAATCCTGTGGTGTAATGGTAACGCTTCACTCTCAGTCGCCGGATATTGCCCAGGGGGTTGATGAAGGTGATGATAAGGAGCAGGGAGCCGGCGACCAGGGAATGATGTTCGGGTATGCGACCAAAGAGACTCCTGAATATATGCCTATGGCGCTTGCGTATTCGCACCGGTTGGTTAAGCGTCTTTCCGATATCCGCAAGCAGGAACCTCAGTTAATGCCTTATCTGCGCCCGGACTCAAAAGCCCAGGTAACCATTGAGTATGATGATAATGACCAGCCAAAGCGTGTCCATACTGTAGTGGTTTCCACGCAGCACGACGATTTTATTAAGCCTTCGGGCAACGATAAAAACGCCCGCTTAGAAGCTGACCGTAAAATGCTGGATAAAATACGTGTCGATGTAATTCAGCATGTTGTAAAAAAAGTTGTTCCTGAGCACCTGCTCGACGATAAAACTGTATTCCACATTAACCCAACAGGTAAATTTGTAATAGGTGGTCCTCATGGGGATGCCGGTTTAACAGGTCGTAAAATTATTGTAGATACCTACGGTGGAAAAGGTGCTCATGGTGGTGGTGCATTCTCCGGTAAGGATTCTTCCAAGGTAGACCGTAGTGCTGCTTATGCCGCACGCCACATTGCTAAAAACCTTGTAGCTGCAGGTGTAACGGAGGAAGCTCTTGTGCAGGTAGCTTATGCTATTGGTGTTGCTGACCCGGTATCGCTGAATGTGAATACTTATGGTAAGGCAAAGGTGGATATGTCCGATCCGCAGATCAGCGAAGTAATCAGTAAGCTTTTTGATATGCGCCCGAAAGCTATTGTGGAGCGTTTTAACCTTAAAACGCCTATATTTAGCGAAACAGCTGCGTATGGACACATGGGCCGCGAGGCACATAAAAAGCAGGTTGAGCTCCAGATAGTGGAAGTAGAGGAAAATGATCAGGAAAAGCGTGAAGTGCGCAGGAAAGAGAAGAGAGAGCTTGAGTTCTTCGGCTGGGAAAGGCTTGATTATGTAGATAAAATAAAAGAAGCTTTTGGATTAAAGTAGGATAAGTTTAAAGCAGGAAATTGTTGATGACAGTGACTGTTTTAATAAAAGATAATTTTCAAATCAAAAGAGCGGTGCAGTAGTTTTTCTGTACCGCTCTTTTTGTGTTTCCGCATTGCTGAAGGGTGCTTTAGAATATTTTTTATTTATTTCAGATGTGATTTAATGTTGAAATCTTGCTTGTTTTCCTGTCGGCTGGCTTATACTTTTATAGTAGATAAAAAATGTAGATAATGGAGGCGAGGGAAATTTTGAAGACAAGTGTTGTGACACTCAGGTATCATAAGCAATACAAGTTGGTGTATCTTACCTGGCATTCTAAGGGTGGTTTATCTCTGCAAGCCTACAAAGAGCCTTTTGAGTTCCTGGCAGAGAGGTCAGATTTGCCGGTTCTGGGGATTTTATCAGATAACCGGAATCAGGGCATTGTAGGTACTCAGTTGCGGAGCTGGCTGCAGAAGGTTGGGACTCCAAAGGCTGTGGCAAGAGGGTTAAAGTGCTATTTTGCCGTCATTGATGGCAATGTTTTTAAAAAATACTACATCAATACTATTTTTAAATTACTGGAAGGGAAAGGGTTGGAGTTGAAGGCTTTTCAGGATTTTGATGAGGCTGAGCGCGGAATCAAAACAGCTGTTTCAAAGTTTTTATAAAGGTTGTGGAATGAATATAATAAAGAAGCGGTACCGGGGCAATGTCCTGGTACCGCTTTTGTTTGTGCAGTAAATCCTGTTGTGGCAGTGGGGTTTTTATTGTTTTAAATATACAATACGCCATAATAGCTTGATGCCCGTGCTGTACAGGATTTTGAGTACATTTCTTTACTAATTGCTCATTTATTGAGCGGCTTGCTTTCCTTTGATCTTCTTTATCTGCTTCCTTACCGCTTCCACGCAGGCATCCACAGCAGCTTCAAAAGATTTAGCCTGCTCCACTGCAAAAGGTGAGCTTCCGGGAATCTTGATTTTTAATTCAGCTACCGCATTTTCTTCTGTATTGTTGTTGCTTCTTTTCAGGTAAACTTCTCCTTCAATAATATTATCGTAGAAGGTTTCAAGCTTGTCTACTTTCTTCTGGATAAAAGCATTAAGATTTTCATCTACGTCGCTGTGAATGTAATGAATGTATAGCTTCATAACTGGACTATGTTTAATAGTTTAATAAAAATAATTTACGCCTTCGGATGAGCCTGTTCAAAGATCTTCCGAAGTTTTTCTAATGAATTATGTGTATACACCTGGGTGGCAGCCAGACTTGTGTGGCCTAATAAATCCTTCACTGCGTTCAGGTCTGCCCCCTTATCTAAAAGGTGTGTTGCAAAAGTATGACGTAAAACATGGGGACTTTGTTTGTCGGAGCTGGTAAAACTGCCCAGGTATTTTTTTACCAGGCGGTAAATAAACATCGGGTATCCCTGCTCCCCTTTGTCGGTAAGTATCAGGTAAGGAGGGGTGTTGGAGCCAAATAATTTTTCTTTTTCCAACAGGTAGTTCTTAATAACAGCCTGAATGGAAGAGGGAAGGGGAATTGCTCTTTCTTTGTTCCTTTTTCCCAGAACACGAATGGTGCCTTCATACAAGTTAACATCGTATGTTTTGAGTTCAAGCAATTCTGCAAGGCGGATTCCTGTGGCGTAAAGCATTTCAAGTACAAGCCTGTCGCGGCTGCCTGAGAAATTTGCAGGGAAAGGGAATTGATCAAGCAGCTGAATCAGCTCTTTTTCCTGTACGAAATGAGGTAAACTTTTGGGTGTTTTTAAGGATTTAACACGTACTGTAGGGTCTTCGGAGATCTCTTCTCTTTTTAGCAGGAATTTGTAAAACGAGCGGAGGGTGGCAATTTTACGATTAATGCTTTTGGGTTGAAGTTTTTCTTCTACCAGGGAAATAATCCAGGCACGGATGTCGGCATGGGAGGCACTAATAACACTGCTGTCGGGGAGGGTGGTTTGAAGAAACTCTTCAAACTGGCTGAGATCATTCCGGTACGAAGTAAGGGTATGGGCGCTGTAGCGCTTTTCGTAAGCCAGGTATCTGATAAAATTATTGATCATGTTAGTACTGTGTTGCACAGTACCAACATAATCAAAATTTTTTGAAAAAGCTTATTGCAGCTTATGAATTTTGGTTGCGATACGTTTTTTGAATGTATGCAGCCTTAATTTTTTCAGTACGGCGGGTTATAGAAGGCTTTTCGAAATAGGTTCTGCCACGAAGCTCGCGCAATACACCTGTACGTTCGAATTTCTTCTTAAATCTTTTAAGAGCCTTTTCGATAGACTCGTTGTCTTTTATGTTTACTACGATCATTTGTTATACACCTCCTTCCGGAACGGCTGCAAAATTGTATTTAAATTTTATAATAAACAAATATTTACCATCAGGGCAAAAAATATATTTTCATGGGCTTAAATTGCCGTTAAAATCAACTATTTCAGGAGCTCGCGGGAAATAACCAGCTTTTGAATTTCTGAAGTTCCTTCGCCAATTGTGCACAGTTTAGAGTCGCGGTAGTACTTTTCGACAGGGTAGTCTTTGGTATATCCATAGCCACCAAATATCTGTACTGCTTCTGTCGATACTTCCACGGCTACTTCGGAGGCCATGTATTTTGCCATAGCCGATTCTTTGGTTACCGGCTTTCCCTGCTCTTTTAATGCGGCGGCTCTGTAGGTAAGCAGTTCGGCTGCTTCAATCCTGGTAGCCATATCAGCCAGCTTGAAAGATATTCCCTGAAAGGAGGCGATAGGCTTATTGAACTGGTGCCGCTCTTTGGAGTAAGCAATGGATGCTTCCAAAGCTCCTTTTGCAATTCCCAGACTTAAGGCTGCAATGGAAATACGACCACCGTCCAGTATTTTAAGGGCCTGAATAAAACCTTCGCCCGTTTTACCCAGAACGTTAGCTTTAGGTACCCTGCAGTCCTCGAATATTAGTTCGGTGGTTTCAGAGGCTCTCATGCCAAGTTTATCTTCTTTTCTGCCTGCTTTAAAGCCCTCTGTTCCTTTTTCGATTACAAAAGCGGTCATGGAGTGGGAATCACCAGGTTCTCCGGTGCGTGCCATTACTACTGCCACATCTCCGGATATGCCGTGGGTAATAAAATTCTTTGCTCCGGTAAGAATAAAATAGTCTCCATCTTCTTTGGCTACAGTTTTCATATTGCCTGCATCGGAGCCTGTATTGGGTTCTGTAAGGGCCCAGGCCCCAATCCACTCTGCAGTAGCCAGTTTTGGAAGCCATCTCTTTTTTTGCTCTTCACTGCCAAACTGTAAAATATGGTTGGTGCACAGGGAGTTATGTGCGGCCATGGAAAGCCCTATGGCACCGTCGGCCTGAGAAATGGCAATAAGGGCGGCTACATATTCAAAATATCCGAATCCTGCGCCTCCATATTCCTGGGGTACTAAAATGCCCATAAGGCCCAGTTTTCCCATCTTTTTAAAAAGAGGAACTGGAAATTCCTGCTTTTCATCCCACTCCCGGCGGAAAGGGGTGATTTCTTTCCCGGCAAAATCATGACACATTTCAGAAACCATTTTTTGTTGCGTGCTGTATCCGGAATTATTTTGAAAATTTTCTGTATTTTTGCTCATGCCCGTAAACGTTGTAGTGACACTGTAATCTGCATAAATAAGGTGAATATCTAAACAATGGAATCGGTATTTTAGTTTATTTTTGTTATTTTCTTGTAAAAAATTGGCTTAATCGCAGCAATGCGGTTATATTTGTACTAAACATTTTTTTATTACCTGAAAACTCTCTCTAGTTATGAAAATTGCAGTTGTAGGAACCGGCTATGTAGGCCTGGTGACAGGGACTTGTTTTGCCGAAACCGGAAATCATGTTACCTGCGTCGATATCGACGAAAAAAAGGTTGAAAAGCTTCGTAATGGAAAAATAACCATTTATGAGCCAGGCCTTGATGTCCTTTTTGATAGAAACATCCAACAAGGTCGCCTTAAGTTTACCACCAATCTTGCCGAAGGGATCAAAGACGCTGAGGTTATTTTTCTGGCACTTCCAACCCCTCCGGGTGCCGATGGATCTGCAGACCTCCAGTATGTATTGAGAGTGGCTGAAGATCTTGGTCCGCTTTTAGAGAAATACACTATTGTTATTGACAAAAGTACTGTTCCTGTAGGAACTGCGGAAAAAGTAAGACAAAAAATTGCTCAGGCAGCAAAGGTGGAGTTCGATGTAATCTCTAACCCTGAGTTTTTACGCGAAGGTGTGGCAGTGGAAGACTTTATGAAGCCGGACCGTGTAGTGATTGGTACCAGCTCCAAAAAAGCAGAAAAAGTAATGGAGCGCCTTTATGCACCACTTGTTCGCCAAGGGAACCCTATCATCTTTATGGATGAAAAATCTGCTGAGCTTACTAAATATGCTGCCAACTCTTTCCTGGCAACTAAAATCACCTTCATGAATGAGATTGCGAACCTCTGCGAAAAACTTGGCGCAGATGTGGATGCCGTTCGTAAAGGAGTAGGTACAGATACCCGTATTGGCAAAAGATTCCTTTTTGCAGGTATCGGATACGGCGGAAGCTGCTTCCCTAAAGATGTGCAGGCACTCGCAAAATCATCTAAAGATGCCGATTACGATTTCAAGATCCTTGATTCTGTAATGGAAATCAACCAGAAGCAAAAAACCAAACTTATTCCAAGAGTAAAGGAATACTTTGACGGAGACCTTAAAGGTAAAACCATTGCTATCTGGGGGCTTGCCTTCAAACCTTACACTGATGACATTCGTGAAGCACCTGCCTTATACAACATTGAGGAACTGCTGAAAGAAGGAGCGAAAGTGAAAGCTTACGATCCGGAAGCTGCAGAGAATGTGCGTGAGCTGATGGGCGATAAAATTGAGTTCTGCGAAAATTATTATGACTGTGCCGAAGGTGCTGATGCCCTGATGATCATGACAGAGTGGCCTGTGTTCAGAACTCCTGAGTTCGATCGTTTGGGAGAGCTTTTGAAAAATAAAGTGATTTTTGACGGACGTAACCTGTATGAGCCGGCAAACATGGAAGAATTAGGATTTACATATTACAGCATAGGAAGAAAAACAATCAATGGCAAAGGATAAGGTATTAGTAACAGGGGGAGCCGGCTTTTTAGGCTCCCACCTCTGCGATCGTTTTATTAAAGAAGGGTACCATGTAATTGCCATGGATAACCTTATTACCGGTTCTCTTGACAACATTGAGCACCTGATGGCAAATCCTGATTTTGAATACTATCATTGCGATGTTTCAAAATTTGTGCATGTTCCCGGCGACTTGAAATATATTCTTCATTTTGCTTCTCCTGCAAGCCCTATTGATTACCTTAAAATGCCAATCCAGACCTTAAAGGTTGGCTCTTTAGGTACTCATAACCTGCTGGGCCTTGCAAAAGCAAAGGGAGCACGTATGCTTATTGCCTCTACTTCTGAAGTATATGGCGACCCTCTGGAGCACCCTCAAAAAGAAACTTACTGGGGTAATGTAAATCCTGTAGGCCCGCGTGGTGTATACGATGAAGCAAAACGCTTCCAGGAGGCCATGACCATGGCTTACCATACTTTCCATGGTGTGGAAACCCGCATCGTACGTATCTTTAATACTTACGGACCAAGAATGCGCCTCGATGATGGACGTGTATTGCCGGCATTCATAGGCCAGGCTTTGCAGGGTAAGGACCTGACCATATTTGGAGATGGTTCTCAAACCCGCTCTTTCTGTTATGTGGATGATCTTGTTGAAGGAATTTACCGTTTATTACTGAGCGATTATGCTCAGCCTGTAAACATTGGTAACCCGGATGAGATTACTATAGGAGAGTTTGCGGAAGAAATTATCCGCCTTACCGGAACCGATCAGAAAGTGGTATACAAGCCCCTGCCTCAGGATGACCCTAAGCAGCGCCGCCCGGATATCAGGGTAGCCAGGGAAGTACTTGGCTGGGAACCAAAATATGCCCGTTCTGAAGGTTTAAAACCGACATACGAATACTTTAAAAAGAAAATTCTGACCACAGAACAAGCTAAGTAATGAAGAAAAAAATTCTGGTAACCGGCGGAGCCGGATATATTGGATCTCATACTGCAGTAGCTTTGCACAATGCAGGATATACTCCTGTTATTGTGGATAATTTTTCCAACTCCAGCAAAAATGTTTTGCAGGGGCTGGAAAAAATTATTGGTATAAGCCTGCCGCTTTATGAGATTGACTGTAATGATAAGCCGGCTATGAAATCTGTCTTTGAAAAAGAAGGAAACATAGAAGGTGTAATCCATTTTGCTGCTTACAAAGCAGTTGGAGAATCAGTAAAGGAGCCATTAAAATATTATCAGAATAACATTGGTTCATTATTGGTTTTGCTTGAGCTTATGGAGCAGTTTGAGGTGAAAAACCTTGTGTTTTCATCGTCCTGTACTGTATATGGCCAGCCTGATGAGTTGCCTGTAACAGAGCAGACGCCTACAAAACCGGCGAACTCTCCTTATGGCCGCACCAAGCAAATGTGCGAGGATATTCTGTCAGATCTTACAAAGAGCAAAAGCCCTGTACGTTCAGTTGCCTTACGGTATTTTAATCCGGTAGGGGCGCATGAAAGTGCTTTAATTGGTGAACTGCCAAATGGAGTGCCTGCAAACCTTATTCCTTTCGTAACCCAGACAGCTGCCGGTATTCGTGAGCAGATTACCGTTTTTGGAAATGATTACAATACAGCCGATGGTACCTGTATCCGCGACTATATTCATGTAATGGACCTTGCCGATGCGCATACCAAAGCTTTTGAGTATCTGGACAGGGTAAAGGAAACCAGCTTTTATGATACCATAAATGTTGGTACCGGCCAGGGAAACAGTGTACTGGAAGTGCTGGAAACTTTCGAGAAAGTAAGCGGCCAAAAGGTGAACTACCGCATAGGCGATCGGCGCGAAGGTGATGTGGAACAGGTATATGCCAATGTTGATAAAGCCAACAAGGTGTTAAACTGGGAAACAAAGTATGATCTTGAGCGCAGCCTTACAGATGCATGGCGCTGGGAGCAGGAACTTTCAAAGAAGTAAGAATAATTAGCAATGGCAGATAAAAAAAATATCTTAATAACAGGAGGTGCCGGCTTTATCGGGTCGCACGTTATTCGTCTTTTTGTAAACAGTTATCCGGATTATCAGATCTATAACCTGGACTCGCTTACTTATGCGGGAAACCTTGAAAACCTTAAGGACCTGGAGGGTAAGCAGAATTATACTTTTATAAAAGCCGATATTACCGACCAGGACCTGATGCACAGGGTTTTCAATGAAAACGGAATTACCGATGTGATTCACCTTGCGGCAGAGTCGCATGTGGACCGTTCCATTGCCGATCCGACAGCTTTTATTTATACCAATGTTATTGGTACGGTAAACCTGTTAAATGCTGCACGGAAGCAGTGGGAGGGTAAGCTCGATCAGCATCTGTTCTACCACGTATCTACCGATGAGGTATATGGTTCACTGGATAATGGCGGGTATTTCCTGGAAACAACTCCTTACGATCCTCAGTCGCCATATTCTGCATCCAAAGCAAGCTCCGACCATTTTGTAAGGGCATTTGCCAATACTTATAAATTGCGTACCGTTATTAGTAATTGCTCTAATAACTACGGGCCAAACCAGTTTCCTGAAAAGTTAATTCCTTTGTGTATCCACAACATCAAGCATAATAAGCCGCTCCCTGTTTATGGAAAGGGCGAAAATGTGCGCGACTGGCTGTTCGTAATTGACCACGCCAGGGCTATTGATGTGGTTTTCCATAAAGGAAAAGATAACGAAACTTACAATATTGGCGGGTTTAATGAGTGGAAAAACATCGACATTGTACGCACACTTTGTAAAGTAATGGATAAGAAAATGGGACGACCTGAGGGAGAATCTGAAAAGCTGATCACTTTTGTGAAAGACAGGGCCGGCCACGATTTAAGATATGCCATTGATGCTAATAAAATAATGAAAGAGCTGGGCTGGGAGCCTTCCTTACAGTTTGAGGAAGGTCTTGAGAAAACAGTAGACTGGTACCTGGCAAACGAAGAATGGTTGCAGCGGGTAACCTCCGGAGCTTACCAGGACTATTACGATAAGCAGTACAGCTAAAATATATTTAAAGCGCCACATTAATTTGTGGCGCTTTTTTTATTTCCATGGTTTCTAAACATTTTTTGCCATTCCGGTTCATAACTTTATGAACTTTACAATAACAACAAAAATAGATCAGCCTTATTTAAAAGTAAAAGAAGGTTTCAATGAAAAGCTGTTCCGAAAACTGAATCCTCCTTTTCCTAAGGTAGAGTTGCAGCGCTTCGATGGATGCCAAAAAGGAGATGTGGTTGACATGAAACTGCTTTTTGGTGTTTTTGATCAGCGGTGGGAGAGTATTATTACTGCAGATGATACTACAGAGACTTATTTCTTCTTTCAGGATGAGGGAAGAGCGCTTCCCTTTTTCTTAAAAAGCTGGAAGCACCGGCATTGGGTAAAGAAAGCGGGCAGTTACAGCTGTGAGATTGTAGATGATGTACATTTCAGCACAGGAAACTACCTGACCGACCTGCTCATGTTTCCTGTTATGCAGGCCCAGTTCCTGTACAGGAAACCCATTTACAAAAAGTTTTTTAAATAAGACAGGAGATTTCAGACGTGAGACAATAGATTTTAGATTTTAGACATGAGACATAAGACAGGGGGATTTTCGCTAAGGTGGAGAGTTCTGAATATTCAGTTTCAGGATCTTGTCCCTTTTTCACTTTTTAGCAAGTCAAAGGCAGTCTCAATACCCAAAACTCAATACCCAAAACCCACTACTCAATACTATAAAAAATGGAATGGAAAGAAGAAAATAACCAGTTAAAGCGCAGCTTTGAGTTTAAAAATTTTGTGGATGCCTGGGGATTTATGAATAAAGTTGCTCTGTTGGCTGAAAAGATGAACCACCATCCCGACTGGAGCAACTCCTATAATAAGGTGGAAATAGCTTTAACATCGCATGACGCCAATAATACAATTACAGAACGGGACAGGAAGCTGGCGCATCAGATAGACAAGCTGCTGAGTTAATTTAGAATGACAGATTGAGTGAATGATAGAATGGAAAATCAGGTTGTTCATGTTCAGCTAATAAAAGATGTTTCACGTCTCCCATCTCAAGTCTCATGTCCCGGTTCTTGATTCTTGACTCCTGATTCTTAATTCTAATCTTAAATCTTTTGTACCTTTATGGCATGGAGGAAAAAACTGCTTTATACCTCGTACCTACTCCAATAGGGAACCTGGAAGATATTACTCACCGGGCCCTGCGGATATTGAATGAGGTGGATCTTATTCTGGCTGAAGATACCCGTACCAGTGGGAAACTGCTGAAGCATTTTGAAATAAAAAAGCCGCTGCAGAGCTTTCATGCGCATAATGAGCACGGGCAGTTGCAAAATATTATCCGGAAAATGGAAGAGGGAGCGGTGGTTGCCCTTGTATCTGATGCGGGTACCCCTGCTATTTCCGATCCCGGATATTTGCTGGTAAGGGAGTGTATAGCCAATGAACTGAAGGTGGAATGCCTGCCCGGCGCTACGGCTTTTGTGCCGGCCCTTGTCAACAGCGGCCTGCCGGCAGATCGATTTGTATTTGAAGGCTTTCTGCCACACAAAAAAGGCAGACAAACGCGTTTAAAAGAATTGGCGGAGGAAAGCAAGACTATAATTCTTTATGAATCGCCATATCGTCTCCTGAAAACGCTTGAACAGCTGGCAGAGTATCTGGGAGAAGACCGTCGGGCGTGTGTTAGCAGGGAGCTCACTAAAATATACGAAGAAAACGTTCGTGGAACGTTAAAGGAATTATATGAACACTACACTGAAAACACCCTTAAAGGAGAAATCGTCCTGGTGGTGGAAGGTAAGAAATAGCCGTTATTTTTACCTGCTCCTGTCGGTAACAAGCGGCTTGCTGTTTTGGCTGGCATGGCCTGTAAAGCCTTTTGCTCCTCTCTTGTTTGTGGCTCTTGTGCCAATTTTGCTGCTCGATCAGGAATTAGCCCAAGGGAAATCCCGCAACGAAGGACGCAAATTCTTTGGTTACAGTTATCTTGCCTTGCTCCTCTGGAATGTTACCACCACCTGGTGGGTGGTTAATTCAACAGTGGCAGGGGGATTGTTTGCAATGCTGGCAAATGCCCTGCTGATGTACCTGCCACTACTGGCTTTCAGGAAAACAAAGAAATGGGCCGGAGCGCCCTGGGGATATTTTGGTTTTGTGCTCTACTGGATGACCTTTGAATATATTCATCTCAACTGGGACCTGAGCTGGCCCTGGCTTACCCTCGGGAATGCTTTTGCCATGTTTCCGGAGTGGGTGCAGTGGTATGAATGGACCGGCGTTTTTGGAGGTACACTTTGGGTGCTTTTAGCTAATCTGGCTTTCTATTTTGCGTTGTTCCGGAGTGCAGCCATTCAGCATGGTATTATTCCATGGCGCACCCTTACTTACATTTTCTTGTGGATTTTACTTCCCATTGCCTTTTCCTACTACCGCTATTATAATTATGAGGAAAAAGGGCCTGCCAACGAGATAGTGGTGTTGCAGCCTAACATCGATCCTTTTACGGAAAAATTTGTGGGAACCGCAAATTTTATTCCCTTCGATGAGCAGGTAAGGCGCTTTATTCAGCATTCAGGAGAAATGATTACTGCGGAAACTGATTTCCTGCTTTGGCCGGAAACAGCTATTGATAAAGCCTTTAATGAAGCTACTCTCCGGAATGACCCTTTAATCAGGGAAATACGTTCGTTCCGGGAACAGCATGAAGAATTATCCCTTTTAACAGGAATTACATCTTATAGTATTTATTCAAAAAATGCCCCTCCCTCTGCCCGCTACCGGGAAGATATCGGTTATTACGATATGTTCAATGCAGCCTTATTTTTTTCCGATGGAGGTACAGATACAGTATATCATAAGTCAAAACTGGTGCCCGGTGTGGAGATTATGCCCTACCCGCAATTTTTCGGGTTTATCTCTGAAACTATTTTAAATCTGGGAGGAACTTCCGGTGGTTACGGGCAGCAAAAAGAGCGTACCGTCTTTTATGATGGGGATAGTATTGGTGCCGCTCCCTCCATCTGTTACGAATCGATTTACGGCGATTATATGGCGGAGTTTGTCCGCAACGGGGCCAATTATATATTTATTATAACCAACGATGCCTGGTGGGGCGACACACCCGGGCACCGGCAGCACTTTCATTATGCCAGCTTAAGAGCTATTGAAACGCGCAGGAGTATTGCCCGCTGTGCCAACACCGGCATATCGGGTTTCTTTAACCAGCGCGGCGATGTGCTCCAGCAAACAGATTACTGGGTGCCTGCTGTTATAAAAGGAGAGATCCGTGCCAATGATGAACTGACTTTTTATGCCCGCTATGGCGATTATATTGCCCGTACGGCTGCTTGGCTGGCGGCATTTGTCCTGCTGGCGGCATTTGTAAAAACTAAACTTTTACCTTATAATGGAACTTCAAAAAGTACTCGAAGAAACAGTTGAACTTGTAAAATCGGTGGGTGGCTTTATCCGCGAAGAAGGCCGTAATTTCGACCGGTCAAATATAGAGAAAAAAGGATTTAACGATCTTGTGTCTTATGTTGATAAACAGGCTGAGGAAAAGCTTGTAAAAGGCTTGAGTCAGTTTGTGCCGGAAGCAGGATTTATTACAGAAGAGGGCACCGCACAGGATAAAGGCGAGGCTTATAAGTGGATCATCGATCCGCTTGACGGCACTACCAATTTTTTGCATTCGCTGCCTGTTTTTTCAGTAAGTGTAGCCCTGATGCATGAGAATGAATTAATTCTGGGGGTAGTATATGAAATTAACCTCGACGAATGCTTTTATGCACGTAAAGGTGGGAAAGCTTATTGTAACGGTAAAGAAATAAAGGTTTCTCCTATCGAATCTTTGAGCGAAGGCTTAGTGGCTACAGGCTTTCCTTATTATGATTTTGAAAAGATGCAGGCTTATATGGATATCATGAGCCAGTTTATGAAAAGCTCACACGGCCTGCGCCGCCTGGGCAGTGCAGCGGTAGATCTTATTTATGTAGCTATTGGCCGCTTCGAAGGGTTTTATGAATATAACTTAAACTCTTACGACCTTGCAGGAGGCGCTTTTATAGTGCAGCAGGCAGGAGGAAAGGTAACTGACTGGAAAGGCGGAAACGATTATATCTTCGGAAGGGAATTGCTTGCCACTAATGGAAAGGTGCATGAAGAAGCGCTGAAAATAATTCAGGATCGCTGGGGAAACGATTGATGGACAATCAACAATGTAAATGAGGGGAAAAAGCCTTTTGGTTTTTTTCTATACAAAGTACGGGCTCTGTCCCGTATTTTTTTGTGGTTTGCGGTCTTAAATGCATATCCTTTGTGAATATAGGTATTTTTTTCCCGTGAGTTACTATAATTAGCTATGAATTTGACTAGACATAGTAGTTGTTTAGCAAGCGTGAAGGTGCTTTTTTTGTGGTGTTATTTATAATAAGTCTTAATAAAATTAATATCAACCATGATAAGAACATTTACGCTATTAGGAATCCTTTTGTTATTCAGTCAGTTTTTACGGGCACAGGAAAGTGCTTCAGTTTTTGGCAAAGTAAAAGGAGAAGGAGGCAAGGGGCTTTTTGCTGCAAACATCATCGTTAAAGGAACTGGCTCAGGAGTTTCAACAAAAGAAGATGGAAGTTATAAAATTACTGGTCTTCCGGCGGGAAAATACGAAGTGGCTGTTTCCATGATCGGCTTTGTAGGGCAGCTAAAGCAGATCGAATTGAAACCAGGTGCTGCTTATGAACTGAATGTGACACTGCTTCCGCAGGAGCAGGTTCTGCATGAGGTGGAAGTATTTGGAGTAAGAGAAAAGCAGCCGGAAAAGCTTGAAACCATTACGCGTCTGCCCCTGAAGCCAAGCGGGCAAATTCAAAGTATTTCCATAATTTCCAGTCGCCTTATAGAGCAACAGGGAGCTCTTTCCATATCTGAGGTAGCACGGAATGTACCGGGCGTATATACTTTTGCCACCTATGGAAATAAGAGGGAGAGTATGTCTGCAAGAGGGTTCAGGGGTATTCCTGTATTAAAAAACGGAGTCAGGATTAATTCTGACTTTAGAGGAATAGGTGTGTTAACAGATATGGCCGGAGTGGAAAGCATGCAGGTACTGAAAGGGTCGGCGGCAGTTACGCAAGGTCTGGCAGGTGATTTAGGAAGTCCGGGCGGGATTATCAACATAGTAACCAAAACACCTGAATATGTGTCAGGAGTCAATGTTTCGTTACGGGCAGGCTCTTTTAACCAGTTTCGTCCAACCTTTGATGTGTATGGTCCGCTTAATGAATCTAAAACTATTGCTTTCCGCCTTAATGGGGCTTACGAACATGCAGATAGCTACAGGGAAGGAATCTCATTCGAAAAATTGTATATAAATCCCTCTCTGGAGTGGAAACCTGATTCCAGAACTACTTTAACAGTTGAAATGGACTATCTGGATGATAGCCGGACGCCGGATCTGGGAACTATCAATCTTGCATCCAATGATGTATATGCTATTTATGATTTACCATATCATCAGTTCCTGGGCTATAAGAATGACAGAACCATAACAGAAAATGCAACCTATGCTGCCCGCTTTGTAAGGGAGTTGAACGAAAATTTAAGCATCCGGGCAGCTTTTTACCGTAGCAACCTTGATATCTCAGATGTTGGAGCCAGCATATCTGCAGGAGGAGGACGGAGCCGCCTGCCGGAACTGGAATTACCCGGCCAGCGGTACAGGTCTATAGGAAGTTCCACCCGCCAGGATAACAATTCTGTGCTCCAGCTGGACCTGATTGGTAAAGAGGTGGAAACAGGATTATTAAAGCATACCTTCCAGTTAGGGCTGGACTACCGGACTACCTATCTTCAAACCGCTAATGCCAGCCTGACATCCGGACGCTATGTAGATATAATTGATGTTTTCAAGCCGGTTACAAATATTTTGCCGGATACGGTAAGTTTAGAAGAAGGACAGGCAATTACCTCTGAGGAAAAATCGTATGGTGTAATGGCACAGGATGTAATTACGATTACTGATTGGGCAAAAGCATTTATCGGAATTCGCTTTAGCTCAGTACAAAGCACGGGCTCAGTTTCCACAGGTGTAACTTTAGGCAATGCCTGGAATCCGCTGGCGGGAGTAATGTTGTCTCCTGTTAAAGGAGTAAATGTATTTGCTTCTTACACTAACAGTTCGAGCCCACGGACTGCATCAAGAGTTGATGTAAACGGCGATGAGTTAGGTAATGAACGAATTGACCAGGTGGAAGCCGGAGTTAAAACAGAGTGGTTTCAGAATCGCCTGCGGTTTAACCTGACCCTCTACAAAATCAATAATAAAAACATGAACATGCCGGTTTACGACGAAAACTGGAATGAAACCGGATACTATACAAAAGGAGGAAATGATGAGCGCAAGGGAATTGAAGTTGAGCTGACAGGCCGTGTGCTTGAAAACCTGGAACTGATTGCCGGATATGCCCTTACTGATGCAAAATACAAAGAGCATGCCTCTTTCTATTATAATTCAGCACCATTAAACACTCCTAAACATACTGCTAATTTATGGGCTAATTATTTTGTGGAGGATGGCTTGTTCCGCGGTATCTCTTTTGGGGCAGGTGCTTATTATGTGGGCAGGCGGCCAATCAACGACTGGGCCAGAACGGTTACTCATCAGGGTATTGAGCCGGGGCAAAAGCCGTTCGATATCAAGGAATATACTACTGTGAATATCCAGGCCAGTTACCGGATTTCGGAGCATATGGGAATAAGACTGCTGGCTGATAATATTTTTGATGTAATAGGATATAACGCCTATCGCACTTCTTATATTAACCAGACAGCACCAAGAAGTTTTGCTGGAGTTGTTACCTATCGGTTTTAACTATTGAACCTGTCCTGCCCGGCCTTAAATTTGAGGCCGGGCTTTTTATTTTGCTACCCCCACACTTTGGTGCCCTCTGTGCAGTTTTTACAAATTTCAATGGTGCTGCGGCCTTTCATTACAGCTGCCCTGAAGTTTGTATAGGTTTTGCTCTGCCAGATTTCCCGGAAGCTTTTCTCCTGCAGGCTGCCCATCTGGTGAGTGGCATCTTTATCGAAACAGCAGGGAACAACGCGCCCGTCCCAGGTAATAACGGAACTGTGCCACATTTTCCAGCAGTGGTTCTCCATCGAATTTTTAACAGTCCATTTACCATTGGGTAAGCGGCGGTAGCGGCTATACTTTTGCTGGTCCGGAATCAGGGGAGAGCCCCCTTCGTAATCATAGATCTGGGCAGTTTTCAGGCGGATCTCATCTACTCCAAGCTCCTTTGCAAGTGACTTTACCTCTTCAATCTGGTGTTCATTAGGCTTTACTACCAGGAACTGAAAAATCAGGTGGGGAGTGCTGCTCTGCAATTTCTTTTTCCAGTAAATAATATTGCGTGTTCCTTCCAGTACTTTCTCCAGCTTTCCTCCCACCCGATACGAGTGGTAAGTTTCCTGTGTCGTGCCGTCTATAGATATAATCAAACGGTCAAGGCCGCTCTCTACTGTTTTGCGTGCAAGATCGTTGCTGAGGAAATGGGCATTAGTGGAGGTGGCGGTATATATATTCCTTTCCGAGGCATAGGCTACCATTTCCGGGAAGTTGGGGTGCAGGTAAGGCTCTCCCTGGAAGTAGAGCAGCAAGTACATGAGAGTACCCTGCAGTTCGTCTATAGTTTTTTTATACAAGTCCATGGGCAGCATTCCTGTAGGGCGTGTAAAGGAGCGCAGGCCGCTGGGGCACTCGGGGCAACGGAGGTTGCAGCTGGTGGTAGGCTCAAACGAAAGGCTGAGGGGAAGGCCGCTTTGCCCCGGTTTTCCATTGAGGCGGGAAAGATAATAGCTGCTTACTACGCCGGCTGCATTCCAAAGCCTGCGGGGGCTTTGTTTGCGTAAAAAGTTTAAACCATCAGATACTCTGCCTGCCATATTTTTACGGATGCTTTAAGGTAAAGCTACGGACTTGAGGGGTAATCGCAAAATTTGGGAGGGTTTGGCCCTAAACTTGTTATGCTTAAAAAGAAATTCAAATATTAATGGTACTGATTCATATTTTACGTTTTATTCTTCGCTGGCTTCCCTGGGCTTTAGCTATGGTGGCTGTTTACTTCCTCGTGCAAAAAACAAGTGCGTGGTTTTCTCCGGAGCCCGCCGGTCCGGAAACGGTTGTTACCCATAACATAGTGTTGGAGGAAATTGAGAGCCTGGGTAAAATGGAGCTTGTTCGTTATAATTTTAAGGAAATTACCGAGCTGAATGAAAAGAATAAGCCTTACCTCGGTTTTTTTGATATTCCGGACAGTAAAGTGGTGGTTATAAGCCATGGCGAGGCAGTGGGCTGTATAGATCTTAGCAAAATAAAGAAGCGGGATATAATCGAAAAGGGAGATACCGTAATGGTGCGTTTGCCAGAGCCTGAATTGTGCTATTATAAGCTCGATATGGAAAACACCAGAATTTATTCTATAGAAAAGCAGGTATATTTTAAGCAGGAATCGGACCTGGCGCAAAAGGCGTTAAAGCTGGCTGAGCGGGAAATGAAGGAGGCTGCTTTAAGATCAGGGATTCTGCCTCAAACCAGGAAAAATGCTGAAACAATGCTGAAGCCGTTGCTGGAAAAAATATCAGGAAAAACAGTGCTTTTTGTTGATCAGCTGCCTGATAATATTCCCATAAATGAGCGGCGATAAATATCACCCTTCAATAATATCTGCTGCTTATGGTTCCTCTCCTGATTCTTTAATGGCTTCCCATACCAGGTCCTGTTCAAACCCCTTGCTTATGGCATAGCGGGCAAGTTTACTGTTTAGGGTAAAAGAGTCTTTTTCCCTGAGTCCGTCTTTTTTCTTTTGGAGAAGCATCCTGAGGGTGTTGTAGTATTCCTCCGGATCAATTTCATTCATTCCCTTCCGGATGCAATAATCTGAAATACGGTGTTGCTTTAAACCTTGTTGAATTTTGTAACGCCCCCACTGCTTAATTCTGAACTTTCCTCCGGCATAAGCTTTTGCAAAGCGTTCCTCATTCAGGAAGTTTTCTCCAATAAGGTCGGCAATCAGGTTTTCCACCTCATCAGGAGTAAGGCCGTACTCATACAACTTATCCCGCAGCTGTTGCTGAGACCGCTCCTGGTAGGCGCAATAAGCCATTGCCTTCACTTTTGCCTCAGAATAGGTATAGGTTTTCTGTTTCCGGTTGTTGTCGTTATAATTATTCTTCACGCTCACTTTTTCCTGTACTAAACTTACAAAATAAAAAGTGGTTCAGGAAATTATAATTCCGCTTAAAGTGCTGATTTAAAGTTGATCATAAGCATCAGCTTTTTATTCAAATTCATCATAGAACTGATCCTCATATTCCTGAGAATGATTGCGGATGCTTTCTGCTTCAGTTACTTTTTTTGAGAGAAGTATTCGAATGCCAAATTCATAGATGGCGCGGTACGGAAGTTTTGTGTCCACAAAATCGGTTGCTGCTGTCAGCCATAGCCTGTTAAAAAGTTTAAATCCTGCATTGAGTCCGTACAGGTAATCGCTGTTCCTGTAATAGCTGGCTCCCACCAGTACAGTATTGGCAATAGTGGCAGTATAGTTAAAGCGCCACTCCGGTATTTGGGAGTTTTGTCTGAACCGTGCCATCATATATGGCGAGGATTGGAGCCAGTCATTAGCTCTGAGTTCATCAAAGCCAAGAAGTGCCACGTAATCAGTTTTTGAGCCGGGTTGCCTGAAGAGAATGTCTTCTGCTGAAAGGCCAAGGGATAGTTTTCCACGTTTCAGAAACAGGGAAACATCATAAGTATAGTAAGAAGTATCGGTTTTGTATTCTTTAAAAGCCCATGGGTTTTGGCTCAGGGCCTGTTGATGGCGGTTGCCTTGTATGCCTGCCCGAAGGCTGCTGTTAGCACCAAGATTTATAAATGCAGTATAGGACAGACCGGCCTGTATTTTTTGCTGTTCTGCAGATGTGTTGTGTAAATAGTAAACACCAAAAGAGCTGTTGATCTTAGCTACAGGAATGTCGGTGCTGAAATAATAGTTAATGCTGTCGTTGTAATTGCGGTAAAGAGAATTTATGGCGGCTCCGCGGGCACCCCCGCCGGCCGATGCATAGTTGCCCTGGTTCCAGTTAAAATTGTGAAAAAAGGTTTCTTTCTGGGCCTGCACTTTTTGAATAAACATGCCGCAAACAAGCAGGCAGCTGAAGAGTAGTTTTTTCTTCGTTACAATTATCATATCAACTTCACATCCAGTTAATTAAAAAGCCGGAACATTAATTGTCCGGCTTCAAAATTAGGTGTTAAGCTATTGAATAATATTTGCAATCAAAAAGGATTCTTACACCTGTGGTGAAAGAGTTTATTATTTGATCAATTCCTTTCTGCGCATAATTGTCTCCACGAACTTCCGCTCATTTTCAGTATTAAATATCCTGAAGGGAAAATGGATGAGCTGTGCTTTGGAAACGTACAATATATAAGCCTCTTTATTGATTTCTGCTTTCTTTATATTATTCCAGGTTAAAGGCATGCCCTGCTTTGTATTTACTTTTATAAGAATCTGCTGGCTGGTAATTTCGTAGCTTAATTTATCGAACAGTATTTTATTTTGTTCCAGCTGGGTAACCCCCGCAAATTGTATGAGCCAGAAAAGGATGTATAAAACTAATGCAATTAAAGCTCCTATAATCCACCAGATGCTCGGGATAATGAAGTAACCGCACATAATAGCTATGGCGATAAGAAAAACCCACCACTGCTCACGTAAAATATTCTTCATGGCAAGCTTTATGTAGGTGCTGGTTTCCAGCTTGTACTTTTTGGTTTTTACAATCATGTGTGTTTATAACTTACTTACTTATAGCTTTATGGTACATCTGCTTAAAAGGCCTTCAGGCTCATGTCCAGGCTTTTAAGAGAATGGGTAAGGGCGCCAACGGAAATATAATCCACGCCGGTTTCGGCTATTTCACGAATGGTTTCTTCTGTAATACCGCCTGAGGCTTCTGTTTCAAACCTGCCATCAATGAGTTTAACTGCCTCCCGGAGCATGGCAGGGCTCATGTTGTCAAGCAGAATCCGCCGGATGCCTCCTGTGGCCAGCACCTCTTTTACTTCCTCCAGGTTGCGGGTTTCCACTTCAATAGCCAGCGAAAGATTGTTTTGCTGCAGGTAATCCTTTGTGGCTGTAATGGCTGCACTGATACCTCCTGCATAATCGATATGGTTATCTTTAAGCATTACAAGGTCGTACAGGCCAAAGCGGTGGTTTTTTCCACCCCCGATTGCCACGGCCCATTTTTCAGGCAGTCTGAAGTTAGGGGTGGTTTTTCTGGTATCCAGAAGCTTTGCTCCTGTATCTTCTATCAGGCTGTTGAGGTAATGTGTATAGGTGGCAATGCCGCTCATGCGCTGCATACAGTTCAGGACGAGGCGCTCAGCTGTAAGGATGGACTGCGCATTGCCGCTTACCGTAAAGGCAATATCCTGTTGTTTTATAGGAGCGCCATCTTCGAGCTGAATATCTATTTGCAGGAGGGGGTCAACCTGTTTAAAAATCCGCTTTGCCAGCTCTATTCCAGCCAGTATGCCGGTATCTTTAATAAGCAGGCGTGCCCTTTTTTGTGCCCCTTTTGGTACTGATGCCAGGGTGGAATAATCTCCGGGACCCACATCTTCCAGCAAAGCTGAGGTGATGAAATCAGAGATACTTTCTTCTGTAAGATATTGTAGTTGTTCCACGAAACAGTTTTTCTTGCGGTGCTGGAAATACAGAGCAGGCGGTAAGGCCTGCTTTGCCTGATGTGCTGCAAAAATAGCTGTTATTTTGGAATTATTAATACGAAAACGCAGATCAATGGAGGCAGTGCAGGGATTTTACCGCAAAAGTTCAATCATGATCTGCCTGAAAAGTCCCCGGAGCAGTAAACACAGTAATAAGTGTGGCCTGATGTGCTACGGCTCCGGGGCCTGCGCTGTTGGCATACAGCAGTATACTGCCCCTCAGCTGGTTTGCGGGGGGCAGTATACTTTAGGGGCAGACGCCTGAGTTCAGGTTAAGTGTGGAGTTGGCTGATCAGGGCTGGTGCCTGTGGAGGCATTCCAGTTGATCTGGCGTGATATGTACATAAGTGCAGCCACTACAATGAATAATCCTATGCTGCCAATCAGGAGGGCATAATCTTCCTGCTGGGTGAGTGCAAAAATAAATCCATAGAATAAGGTGAGTAATCCTGCCAGAACACCTGCCAGTTTCCGGGAAAGAAAGGTGGTGGCATACAGGCAAATCAGCAAAATGGTGGCAAGGGAGGCAATAATATAAGAGGTATTGAAACCGATATGCTCAGAAATGGAAATGATAAGGGTATAATATACCGTAAGGGCAGCGGCAATAAGCACATACTGGAAAATATGGATACGATAACTGTACAGCAATTCTATAAGGAAGAGGGCCAGGAACGTTAAAAATACGATCAGGATACCGTACTTAGCTGTGCGGATACTTTTCTGGTACTGGTTTACACCCATTAAAAGGTTTACGCCAAAGGAAGAGTTATCAAGATCAACGCTCGTGCCGCTGGTCCACTGCTGCGGGTAGGGCAGGTTAAAATGAAGCACTTTCCAGGTGGCACGGAAGCCATCCTTTCCTATCTCTCTGCTCTCCGGAAGGAATTCACCATCGAAGCTCGGGGACTGCCAGTCTCCTGCAAGCTGTACCGTGGAGGTTTTGCCGGTTGGCAGGAAATGAAGCTGCTCACTTCCTTTCATTTTTAACCGGAAGGAGAAAGCGGTACTGCTGTTAAGGTTTTCTGATAAGGAAAGCGGGGCTATAATGGCATTTTTATTTTTCAGAATAGCTGTTTCTCCGGGTTCTGCGGTAATCCTGTCTTTTCCAAAGTTGAAAACCGGGTTCTCCTGAATTCCCCGTAAATCATCGAGTCCTACAATAAGGTAAGCATCCTTCCATAAAACAGCTTCAGGATCTATCTTTAGTTTTTGCAGTTCGAGGGGAAGAAAGTTGCCCGAGAACTGCAGGGAGGAGCTGTATACTACCACGTCGAATATTCCCCTGTGCAGAATGTCCGGTGCTACCGAGCCGCTTACCTCCAGTTTTTCGGGCATAAAGTAGGCTTCTTTTATTTTGGTAATAATTTCGATCTCTCCCAGGTTGTTCTTTATTTCCAGTTTGGTTTCATAAGGTACAGCCATTACAGGACCTGCCAGGGTCTGGCTTCTTGACCATTTATTGGACACTTCCCTGATGGCCTGCTCCGACCGGCTTTGCCGCTCGTGCATGAGCGATTCGATCTGCGATAAGGGGATAAGAAGGATGAGCAGTAAAAATCCCAGTACAAATAATTTGAGTCCGGTGGACTCCCTGAGCCAGGTACCAAACTGTATGAATACCGATGGCTGTGGTGTTGGTTGTTCGTTCATAGTGTTTATTGAAAGTACTTTGAAATTCAAAGTTGTGTGGTAAATAAAAAGAGCTGTTAATTTTTTTGTTGTAAAATAAGTTTTTCAAGAGCTCCAAGGTGCTTTTCAAAGGCGGTCCGGCCTTTATCTGTTGCCAGGTAGGTGGTCAGGGGCTTTCTTCCCTTAAAGGTCTTTTGGACCTCAACATACGCTTCTTTCTCCAGGGCCTTCATGTGAGAGGCAAGGTTTCCGTCTGTTACTCCCAGAAGTTCTTTAAGGTCCACAAAGTCGTAACTTTCATTGGCTACGAGCACGGACATAACCTGGAGCCTTACCCGGTTCTCAAATGCTTTATCAAAATCATCTAATTGCATAGCCTCTTTTCTCCCCCTATTCGTATTTGTAAAGCATAAGGCTGCCATAAACTATATGCAGCACCCCAAATCCTAAAGCCCAGAAAATAAGGCCAAAGCCGGGAAGGAAAGCGCATAATAATCCTAATGCTATTTGCAGGTACCCAAGGTAGCGGACATCGCTGTAGGTGAAGTGGCTGCCATTGATAAGGGCCAGGCCATAAAAGATCAGGCATGCCGGTGCAACAATCATTAAATAGCCTCTGCTGATGAGGGCAAGTACCAGTATTCCTCCGGTAAGGAGCGGAACCAGTAAATTGAGCAAAAACCGCCTGCTGCTCTTATTCCACACCGTATGTCCTTTTTTCCGGGCTTTTCTGATTGTAAGAAAGAGCACCGAGGTAAGAGAAGCAATCAGCACGAGGGCAGCTAAAAGAAGGAGTTGGAAAACTACCTCTCTTTCATTTACATATCGTACCCTGAACCCGAAAGGAGAATGAGGATAGTAAACCAGGAAGTATGCCGCCAAAGACCCGGATAAGGCAAAAGTACCCGCCAGAATGCCTGAAAGGCCACTCAGGGAAAGGAACTTGTTCGAGCGTTCCATTATATTACGGATGGAGGCCAGATCTTCGTGAAGCTTAGTAGTTTTATCCATTAGAAAGTACTTTGTAATTCAAAGTAAATACATTTTTTCCACTCCTCCTACAGGAAGCAGAAAAATTTGTTAAATAAATAAGCCGGCAGGGTTAGCTAAAGCACAAAAAAAAAGCCACTGAGGGGAATCAGTGGCTTTTTTTATTTTTTTATAAATCTGCATTAAGTTGTAATTGCCGGCCGGAGCCAGAGGTTCTGAAACTGATCCGGATCCCCCAACTGACTTATTCTTCTGCAATGTTCAATAGCTTCACCTTAAATTCGCTGTTAACCTTCTTTACCAGCATAAAAACCCTGAAAGAGCCGGAGTCGTGGGAGTAGCGTCCTATTGCATACTGGGTGCCGTCTTCCGATGCCCCCTGGTGAATATAGAGAAAATCGGAGGTCGGATATTTGTCGAAGAATTCCTTCAATACAAATGTAGCTTGTTCCTTAGTGTAATTGCCGGTTTTTCCTTCAATGTTCAGTTCCACCATATCGCTGAAGTTCCTGGTAAGTTCCCTGGAGCTGCCGGCTTTAATTGCATCCCTGACATTGGTAATAACACTGGTTTGGGCCTGGCTTTCGTTGAAAAGGCTGCTGCCGGTTATAAAAAGAAGAAAAACGAAAATTATTTTAAAATTCTTTCGCATAATATAGCTTCTGTAGTCGCTTTTGCTGGTGCTAAAACTATGCCAAATTAATTAATTAGTTTCACGGTTCCGCATCAAAAGCAAAATTATCTCTTCTGATAATAAGGTTTTAACTGCTCAATTTAATGATAAAAGTTTTAAAGGCAATCTGCCGGGGCCCTTTAAGGCTGAAAAATACGGTAAAAGGTAACTGAAGGCTCCTTTTTTATACAGATTATTAGTAGTATTGCTACCTGAAAAGGAACTGAGATTTAAGAGGTGAGGTGTGTAGTTTTCTGAAACTGCTGTTTCGCTAAAATCATATATATTAATTAGCATATCAAATTATGGGAAAGAAAGTAATTCTGATGATACTCGATGGCTGGGGCCTGGGAGATAATCCTGAAGTGTCGGCTATTGCAAAGGCAAAAACACCTTTTATTGATAGTTTATTTCAAAATTACCCGCATAGCAAGCTTGAAGCTTCCGGTCTGGCTGTAGGTTTGCCTGTAGGGCAGATGGGGAATTCTGAAGTGGGCCACATGAACATTGGTGCAGGCCGCGTAGTATACCAGGACCTGGTAAAGGTAACTAAAGCCATAGAAGAAGGTACTCTTGCGCAGAATGAGGTGTTGCAGGGAGCTTTTGATTATGCTAAAAAAGAAGGAAAGAAACTGCATTATATCGGCCTTGTATCTGATGGTGGTGTGCATTCGCATATCGACCACCTGAAAGGCCTGTGCAGCCTTGCAAAAGATGCAGGCCTGGATCAGGTTTATGTTCATGCCTTTACCGATGGCAGGGATACTGACCCTAAAGGTGGTTTAGGATATCTTAAGGATTTACAGGGCCACCTTGACAAGACCGGAGCAAAAATTGCGTCGGTAACAGGCCGTTATTTTGCCATGGACCGCGATAAGCGCTGGGAACGCGTAAAACTTGCTTACGATGCCATGGTGCATGGAACCGGTTTGAAAACCAACGATGTATTAGGTGCTGTAGAGTTATCTTATAACAATGGAGTTACAGATGAATTTATTAAGCCCATTATTCGCACCGATGAAAAAGGTGAGCCTGTAGGTAAAATTGAGAATGGCGATGTAGTGCTGTGCTTCAATTTCCGTACCGACAGGGGCCGTGAAATTACTGAAGTGCTTTCTCAGCAGGACATGCCTGAGTTCGATATGTACAAGCTGGACCTGCAGTACATCACCCTTACCAATTATGATGATACCTTCCAGAAAGTAGGAGTTATATTTGATAAAGATAAGCTTCAGAATACACTTGGAGAGGTGTTGGAGCGGGCGAAGAAAAAACAGATAAGAATAGCGGAAACAGAGAAGTATCCGCACGTAACATTCTTCTTCAGCGGAGGCCGCGAAACCCAGTTCGATGGGGAAACGCGCCTCATGTGCCCGTCGCCAAAGGTAGCTACTTACGACCTGCAGCCGGAAATGAGTGCCTACGATATTCGCGATAAAATAATTCCTGAGCTTAAGAAAGAAGAAGTTGACTTTGTGTGCCTGAACTTTGCCAACCCTGATATGGTAGGCCACACCGGCGTATTCGAAGCCGCTGTAAAGGCATGTGAAGTTGTGGATGATTGCGCGAAAGCGGTTGTGGAAGCAGGCTTGCAGCATGGTTACAGCAGCATTGTAATTGCTGACCATGGCAACTCCGATTTTATGATCAATGAAGACGGAAGTCCGAATACTGCACACACTACTAACCTGGTGCCATGTATTCTGGTTACTCCTGAAAAAGAAGCACTGCAGCTGAAGGATGGTAAGCTGGGCGACCTTGCGCCTACCATATTGAACATGATGGAAGTGGGAGTGCCTGCTGAAATGACGGGGGACAACCTTGTTATTAAATAGGCAGGGAGGTATGATGCGTTTCCGGCGGCCGGCAGTTTTATATGGGATTGGATTATGTGTTTTCCTGCTGGCTGCCTGCGCTCCTGAAGGAAGCGAGGTTGATGCCGTTTCCTCCATTAATGAATATTATGATGTGCAGGGGCTTTTGAAGGGAAACGAAGCGCAGCTGCGGAAAATGGAAGTCGTGCTGCGTAAGAAAGCCACTTTTGCAGGAGAAGTGGAGGAAGCCACCGTTAGCCTGGATTCTGCAGCGCTTGCCGAAGAGCTTGAAGTTTTCAGGGAAGTGGATATTAACAGGCCGGTTTTAAGTGGGCGCTATCTTACTGAACGGGAAATTATTGACGGGCAGGAAGTAATTACTTATCAGGCAGATGAACCGGAGGAGCTGAATGTAAATTTTCTGAAGATTTATACAGATTCTGAAACAGGGGAAGTGGAGCGGATGGAAGCCCTCTTCAGCAGCAGGAATATTCTCTATAATTCCACCCGCCTGCTCCGCATGGAATACGGCAAGATAAACGGACGACAACTTCCGGTATATTACGAGGTGAAAGGAAGCCAGAAAATGATATTCAGCAGTAAAGAAGATTACATTATTAAAGCTGATTTCGTTTATGCTGATTCTGAATAAGGACCATGATCCGGTTGTATTACTGAAAGTGCCCGTATTTATATTGAAATAATAATAAGCAAATAAAAAGAGCCGCATAATCTTCCGATTATGCGGCTCTTTTTATTCAAAGAAATGTGTTAAATCTAACAGAGATATCAGGAGAGAAGATTATATACCGCAAAAGCAGAAATATAAGCAAGGCCTGTCATGTACACCAGCTGAAGCAGAGGAGCCCACCAGCTGGCTCCGTTTTTCAGCAACCTGCTTAGTACATTAAAATACTGCATAGCAAAAGCATAAAAAACCAGCAGGGAAATAACAGTGGCTAATGCATAGGGGGTTTCATCGGTATGTGGATTAATCCGCGATTCTATCCTTTCAATAATACTATATGCCGGATATGAGGTTGATGCAGGTTCGTGACTGTAAATGGTGGCAAGACTGCCCACAAATACTTCCCGTGCGGCAAAAGAGCTCAGAACAGCCAGGCCTATAGGCCAATCAAAGCCCAGTGGCTTTATAACCGGTTCAATAAATTCTCCAATATAGCTGGCATAGCTGTCCTCCAGGTCCGGAGCGAGGTGCTGAAAAGCCTGACCGGGCCCGAGTTGACTTTGGTAAGTAGTAATGTTTTCCTGATCTCTCTTTTCCGATGGACCAAAATTTAATAAGGCCCAGAAAATAACTGAAACAGGAATAACTGTACGGATGGCGTGAAGGCTGAATCCTGCTATGTTATTTTTAACTATATGATAGATGTCTTTCCAGTAAGGAGTAGTGAAATAGGGGAGTTCCATCAGGAGATGGTCCTGCTCGCGGCATTTCGTAAAGAACTTTAACAGCCATGAAGATAAAATGGCTGCAATAAAGCTGAAGAAGTACATTCCCAGCAGTACCAGACCCTGGATATTTATCAATCCTCCAAGGGTTTGGAAAGGAACAAAAAGCGCAATCAGGATAATGTATACAGGAAGCCTGCCTGAGCAGTTTACCAGCGGCGTAATAAAGATGCCGTTCATTTTCTCTCTCCAGTTGGAGCAGCTCCGGCTGGCAAGCAGGGCAGGTACTCCGCAGGCAGCGTTTGATAGTAATGGTACAGCGCTGCGTCCTGTAAGGCCGAACATACGCATGAACTTATCCATGAGCAGGATAATCCTGGACATATAGCCAGACTCTTCCAGTAAAGCTACAATAACGTAAAAAACCAGCAGGTGAGGGATGAAAACAAAAATCCCTGCCAGGGCCGGAAGAACGCCTTTAGTAAGGAGGCTGTTGAGGAGGCCGTCAGGAATCAGCTCCTGAAGCTGATGTGTTGCCCGGGCAAAGCCCTCGTCCAGCAGGTGCATGGGGTAGTTGCCTATAGCAAATATCGACTGGAAGATTATAAAAAGGAGCCCCACAAATATGGCATACCCCCATACAGGATGCGTAAGCCATTTATCCACCTTGCTTAAAAGCAGGCGAAAGCCACTTTGCGACTGGGTGGTAGCCTGTTGTACAATTTCATTAATGAGCTTATACCTGCCTATAGTTTCTTTTGCCTGCAGGCCGGGGCTGTTAAAATGGTGTTTTATTTTTAGCTTGTGCAGGTATTCTTTTTCTTCTGATGATAGTATGGTGGAGGAGTCGCCCTGTTGTATAAACTGGTAGGCCTGGTACGAATTTTCAATGTTGAACTTTTCCTTTACCTCGGTAATGATTTTTCCGGCTAATGGCTCAACATTATAAGATGGTTTATGCAGCTTTACAGGATTAGAAAGGAGGTACTTCAGGTCTTCAAGGCCTTCGCCCGAACGTGCATTAACAGGAACCACCTGCACGCCTAGCTCTTCGTGCAGCTTCTCCACATCAACCTTAATACCTGCCTGTTCGGCCACGTCCAGCATATTAAGGGCAAGTACTACTGGTACACCTAAATCCTTAACCTGCGTAAAAAGGAGCAAATTCCTTTTCAGGTTTGAGGCATCTGCAATAAAAACAAGGATGTCGGGGAAATACTCGTGTTGGGGGTGGCCAAGAATATCAACAGCTACTCTTTCTTCATTGCAGCGGGCATAAATACTGTAAATGCCGGGAAGGTCAATAATTTTGGCCGTAATATATTCATCAAGCCGGCAGCTGCCGGTTCTTTTTTCCACTGTAACCCCGGGAAAGTTTCCTACCTTTTGGCTAAGTCCTGTAAGCCGGTTGAATAAAGAGGACTTGCCACTGTTAGGATTACCGATGAGGGCAATTTTCGGATTCGATTTTACAGGCATACTTTTTTACTACACCAATGTAAGGGTTTTGGCTTCCTCCGCCCGCAGGGAAAGGTCGTGGCCAAACACCTCAATACATAAGGTTCCACCAGATGGAGCTTTGTATTTCATGCTCACTTCGGTTCCTGGTATACAACCCAATTCAAGCAATTTAAGTCCCCGGGAATCAGAATGCAATTTTTTTATTATTCCCTTCTCTCCCTGTTTCAGGTCAGCAACACTTTTTCTTTCTGTCTCTTTAGCTTTCACGTCGTGGCTACTTTAGAACCTAATAACTACGCAAAGTTCATTCAAAGTTGTAATTTATCAAAGGATTATGGCATAAATTGCAACAGCAGCCCCCTTCCTGTGCTGTTGTATTGTTTTCAAACGGTTGCGGTACCTGTTGCCAAATGACTGCGCCCCGGGGCAACCCTCTGTAAATAAGCGTCGTAGACAATGTATAAGCAAAATGTGGAACTAAAATTAAATTTATATGAAATCGGAGCACACAGATAAGGACCTGGATAAAAACAGAGGAAATCAGCAAAGCGACAAAAGGGTGGCTGAAGAGCAGGATCATCCCCGTAAGAACCATGGAGTGCCGGAAAATCCGGATGAGAGAAGGAATGGTGCCGGCATGGCGGGAGCCGAAAATTTTAAGCGGAATATGGGCTGTGGCGGATAATGCCGGCCTGAGAAAGTAAATAGAAAGATCCATCTCCAAAAGGGGGTGGATCTTTTTTTATGAAGCAAAAATTTAAAATATGCGCTTAAGCCGTATAAAACACCCGCTTAACCCGCTCGCCAATGTTGGTCAGGATCTCATAGGGGATGGTGCCAATGCTGTCGGCAAGTTCGGTAATAGGGCGCTCAGGGCCAAAGATTATAACATCATCCCCTTCCCTGGCTTCAATGCCACTGATGTCGACCATGGTCATGTCCATGCATACACGACCTACTACCGGGGCCAGTTTGCCATTTATAAGTACTTTTCCTTTTCCGTTGCTAAAGCGGCGGTCATAACCATCGGCATAGCCAATTGCAATGGTAGCCAGGGTTATTTCTTTTTCCGCTCTTCCACTACGGCTGTACCCCACACTTTCTCCTTCTTTTATTTTTTTAATCTGGGAAATAGTGGTTTTAAGGATACTTATGGCCTGCAGGGCTTCCTGTTCCATACGGTTTACCTCGGCGCCATACAGGCCAATCCCCAGCCGTACCATATCGAAATGGTATTCCGGAAAGCGGATGATTCCGGCAGAGTTTACCAGATGGCACAGTGGTTTATACTCCAGTCCTTCTGTAAGTGCGCGTGAAAACTCCCTGAAAAGGCGTGCCTGTTCATGAGAGAACTCGTTAAACTCAGCGCTGTCCGCTCCGGCAAGGTGGCTGAATATGCCATTGATTTTTAAATAGCTGCTATGGTTAAGGAGGAGTTGTCTTGCTTCTGTAATATCCTCCGCTTCAAGGCCGAGCCGGTGCATGCCTGTATCCAGCTTCAGGTGGGCATGCAAAAACTTATTCTCCCTCTTCAGCCAGTCCAGCAAATCCTGTAACATATTCAGGCTGTAAATTTCCGGTTCCAGTCTGTATTCGCTCAGTTTCTCAAAGCTGTCAGGGGCAGGGTTCATGACCATAATCGGAATGTCAATACCGGCCTGCCTCAAGCCTACACCTTCATCCACATAAGCCACGGCCAGATAATCCACCTTCTGGAACTGAAGTAGCTGGGCCACTTCATGGCTGCCGCTGCCATAGGCAAATGCTTTTACCATTACCATTATTTTAGTGCCAGGCTGCAGTTTGCTCCTGTAAAAATTTAAGTTATGTGTAAGGGCATCAAGATTAATTTCCAGGACTGTGCCATGTATTTTTTGCTGCAGCCTTTTTACTATTTGTTCAAAGCCAAAAGGGCGTGCTCCTTTTATAAGTACCAGTTCATTCCTTATTCCGCTTTCGGGCCTGCTTTCCAGGAAGCTTTCAGTATCAGGATAAAAGGCAGTGGAGGGAAGCTCCCCGAAAGCCTGTTGCTCCTGGCTAATGGCAGGGCCTATTCCTGTGAGGCGCGAAACGCCATAGTTCTTTAGCAGCAGGGCAACCTGTTTATATAGCTTTTTCTCCGGGGCTCCGGCTTCCAGTATATCCGATAGTATAATGGTTTTGCGGCTGGCCTGCTTCTGTTGCTGCATAAACTCCAGTGCCACCTGTAAACCAGCCAGGTCGTTATTGTAAGTATCATCAATAATGTGGCTGTGGTTAACCCCCTGTTTAAGCTCCAGGCGCATATGCAGTGCATGCAGGTTCAGTAAAGCTTTTGGCAGGGCTTCGGCAGGATACCCCAGGGAGAGATAGCAAACCAGGCAATGGAGGCAGTTTTCCAAAGATGCGGCTTCTTTGAAGGGTAGATAAAATGTTCCTTCCAGAGCACCGCTTAATTCAACTTTTGTTCCTTTTGGCTGAGGTTGCTGCTTTACAAATATTGATGCATCCTCCTGCTTTAAGCTCCAGTTTATTAATCGTTTGTTAGGGTAAGTTTCCCGGAGCACCTCGTGCACAACAGGGTGGTCCCGGCAATAAATAATGGTGTGGCTGCCGGCAAATAGCACAGCCTTTTCCATTGCTTTTTCCCTGTCGGAAGAAAAACCTTTGCTGTGCGCAGTACCCAGGTTAGTAAATATGCCAATATCCGGTTTTAAAACGGCTGCCAGTTTTTGCATTTCGCCTTTTTGAGAAATGCCTGCCTCGAAAATGCCTAATGTATGCTGCGGGCCTGCCTGCCAGACAGAAAGTGGTACGCCAATTTGCGAATTATAACTGCGCGGGCTCCGCACTACCTGCTCATGCTGACTTAAAAGATTGCCCAGCCATTCTTTTACAATAGTTTTGCCATTGCTGCCTGTAATAGCAATTACAGGAAAAGAAAACTGTTGCCGCAGCCATGCAGCCGCCTGCTGAAGTGCGGAAATGCTGCTGCTGACTTCCAGAAATGCTGCTCCGGGGAACTGATCTGCTGGTGCAAAGGGGGCTCCTTCTTCTGTTACAAAATACCGGATGCCTTTCTGGTATGCTTCTCTTATGTATTGGTGCCCGTCGTGGCGGTCGCCGCGTATGGCAAAAAAAACAGCTCCTGCTGCATTAATAAGCTTCCGGCTGTCGGTAAGTAAATAATAAACAGCTTCGTCAGCTCCTGAGGAAAGTAATCTGCCTTTGGTAATCCGGGCAAGTTCGCTAAAACGCATGATGCTTGTTTAATGTAGTTTGCTGCCGTTTGGCACCGGTGCACCGGGGCTGGCCAGTATAATATCTCCGTTTTCGTCGGCAAAACCCGTTACCAGCACCTCCGACATAAAATCTGCTATCTGTTTCGGCGGAAAATTAACAACACAAATTACCTGGCGGCCTAAAAGAGTTTCCGGCTGATAGTGATGAGTAATTTGCGCACTGGACTTCCGTTTACCAATTTCGCTGCCAAAATCAATCAGGAGCTTATATGCCGGTTTTCTTGCTTTCGCAAATATTTCAGCTTCCACAATGGTGCCTGCGCGAATATCTGCCTTTTCAAAATCCTGCCAGCTGATAGTTGAAGTTTTATCCATTTTTTATCATTGCTTTTTTTTTCAGGGTCCCAAGTTACAGAGTTATGAAATTATTTGGTATTCAGGTAAAAGAAATGATTTAATTTTATGATTTAACGACTTTTAACAATAAAACATACGTCGGGAGTGGAATTGATTACCGGAATTGTTATTTTTACAAAAAATACAGGGAACAAATTTTTCTGCCGCTTTGAAAAAGTTATTCATTATAGCAATCTCCTTACTTACCATTGGAATAGGGCTGCCTGTTCTGGCTGCCAGTACAGGGAACAGCTTTGTGGAAAAAAAATGCAGCGGGGAAAAGGCATTATCAATTCCCAAGCCGGCAAACGAGCCCCGCTGTAAGAAAAAAGAGCAGACTAAAAAGAAGGAAGAAGCTGAAAGAGAAGAAGCAGAAAAGGAGGAAGCCAGGTTCATGGAGGAAAGGGCACGGGCAGAAGCTGCTTTGGAGAACAGAAGCAGGGCAGGTGCAGAAAAAGTGAAACAGAACTCCTCTAACACATCCTTCAATTTTCTTTACTACCTTTTTTACAAATCCAGCATAAACGAATTTCTTAAAGACGCAGATTACTGTGATGCGCCTGCTATTCCCAATAACAGGTAGGTATTTTTTGTTTCTTTAAAAATGCAGGAATAAGGAGTCCCTGCAAATCAGGTTGTGTAGTTTTTGGTAAAGCGTTCCAGATCTTTGAGTTTGATTTTTTCCTCGTAAAATGCTTTATTAAATACGACTCCATATATCCCCAGGTCGTTCAGTTTTTCAATATCTTCTATAGAACTTATGCCTCCGCTGGCCATCAGGCAAAGATTAGGGTATTTCTGTAACAGCTCCTTGTAAAGGTCGTAAGAGGGGCCCTGCAGGTCGCCGTATTTTCCAATATCTGTGGTTTTAACATACTTCAGCCCACGCTCGTAGAAATAGCCAATGTGCTCCATTATGTCCAGGTCGGTGTCTTTTTGCCAGCCCCTGACAGCAATTTTCCTGTCTAAAGCATCGGCCCCGAGGCTGATTTTTTCGCGGCCATATGAAATAATCCAGGAGGCAAAAAGCTCCCGCCGGGCTACTGCAATACTTGCTGCTGTAATATAAGTGGCGCCGTACTCATAGGCTTTGCTGATGTCACCATCGGTGGTGATTCCTCCTGAGAAATTAATTTTCAGGTTTGTATAGCCGGCTATGGTTTCCAATACCCCATAATTTACCGGATGTCCCTGTTTAGCTCCTTCAAGGTCCACCATATGAATCATGTCAATGCCATGGTCCTCAAATTTCATTGCGACTTCCAGCGGATTTACATCATATTCTGTAATGCGGGTAAAATCAGATTTTTCCACCCGTACCACCTTGCCTTTTATTACGGAAATTGAAGGTATTATTTTTATCATAAAGCTGATTCTTTTTTTTGTATTAACTATCTTCCTTGCAAATTCCCCGGTTCTCCTGCTGTAAAAAATGAAGAGCGCCCTCTTCCGGTTTTTTTTGCTACATAACAAATGGCTTAAAAGCTTTCGGCCGGAATTTGAATGTAATTAAATTATCTGGTTTTAACAAGTTTAAAGCCTTCTCCGCGCACACTCAGGATCTGTAATTCAGCATCTTCCTTTAGTATCTTTCGTAATTTTGTAATGTAAACATCCATGCTGCGGGCATTGAAATAACTGTCGTCGTGCCATATGGTTTTGAGGGCAGTGGTGCGGTCGAGGGTTTGCCCTTCCTGTTCAACAAGCATTTTCAGCAGTGCAGCTTCTTTGGCCGTCAGGTTTAGCTGCTTATTTTCCAGCTTTAAAGTCTGCTGCTGAGGGTAAAAGGTGAACTTTCCTACCTGTACAGGTGCATCTTCCGCAGGTTTTTCAGCGGCTTGCTTATTTGTTCTTTTGAGTATAGCACGAATGCGGAGCAACAGCTCTTCCAGGCTGAAGGGCTTTGTCATATAATCATCTGCCCCCAGTCGTAAGCCCTGTAAAGTATCTTCTTTCAGAGACTTAGCCGTCAGGAAAATAATGGGAATTTCTTTATCCCTGCGCCGGATTTCCCCGGCGAGTGTAAAGCCATCCTTCAGGGGGAGCATAACGTCCAGCAGGCAAAGATCAAATTGCTGTTCCTGGTATGCCTGAAGTCCTTTTTCCCCATCCTGCGCCAGAAAGGTGTTAAAACCTTTCACCTGCAGGTATTCCTGAAGGATCTGCCCCAGGTTGGGGTCGTCTTCGACAATCAGCAATTTAGGATTTTCCATGGTTTTGTGTTTTGGGTAACTGAATAATAAAGCGGCTGCCGGTTCCGGGGCGGCTTTCTGCACGAATGTTGCCTCCATGCGCCTCCACACTAAATTTTACATACGCCAGCCCAAGGCCAAAGCCTTTTACATTATGGATGTTTCCGGTAGGGACCCGGTAAAATTTATCGAAAATTTTGCTCAGGTTCTCTTTGCTGATGCCAATTCCTTTATCTTCCACTACTATCTGCAGCTTTGAGTGCCCTCCTGCGGTTATCTCAGAGGTGTATACAGTTATGTCCACAACCTTTTCGGAGTACTTTATGGCATTGTCGAGCAGGTTACTTATTGCATTATTCAGGTGCAGGCGGTCGGCTTCAATTACTGGCAGCACGGCATTCAGCTGCAGGTTTATGCTTCCTTTATCTCCTAACTGAAGTTGTTGCTTTTCTGCTGCCCTTTCAATAAGATCGTGCACATTTACTGTTTCCAGCTTTAATTCCAGGCTTTGGCGGTCGAGCCGTGCTATCTGCAGCACTTTTTCCACCTGCATGCCAAGGCGGGTGTTTTCTTCCTTTATAATTCCCAGGTACCGTTGCAGTATGTTGGGTTGTCGGCTCACCTCAGGGTCATTCAAGGCTTCGCAGGCCATGCTTACAGTGGCAATAGGTGTTTTAAACTCATGGGTCATGTTATTGATGAAGTCGTTCTTCATTTCGCTCAGCTTCTTTTGCCTGAAAATAGTATGGATGGCATAGCCAAAGCAACCAATAACAGTAAGCATAAGCAGGGCGGAAGATGCCAGGGTAAAGCCAACCTGCCTGAGGATGTAACCTGTTTTATTGGGAAAGTTTACTGCCAGAAAGCCGGAGCTGCCAAAGAAATCATTAGGAAACAGGGCGGCCTTATAAGTGCTGTTCAATAATTCTTCAGGAGCATCTGCTGTAAAAAAAATTATTTTCCTTTCCTGAACATTTACTACTCCATAATTATAATCTGCATTTATGCCATGTTCTGCCAGTGATTTTTTTAGCAGGGTATCCAGCTGATGTTGGTTAATACGCTCCTGAATAGACTGGTTTTCTCTGAAGAACTGCGTAATGGCCATATTGGCCATTTGCTGCCTTTGCAGTATATGCTCCTGTAGTTCCTTCAGCTTTTCCATTCTTTTGGCCTCAGCCATTCTCCGCAGTTGCTCACTCCTTCGCCGCAGCTGTTCACTTTGGTCAGGAAAGTTAGGATTTTCCCTTAGGCGCTCTCTCATGGCCTCTGCATGAGCACGAATGCTGTCGGCGAAAGATTCCATATAGGATTCCTCTTCCTCCTCTTCCTCCTCCTCTTCGCTAAAGAACTGATGCGGATTATGCCGGTTGCCTTTATTATCATTCCTGAAAGCAGGCGGTGAGGGCGGTGGGGGAGGAAAATCCATGGACAGACCGATTATCTCTTGTTTCTCCAGTCGTTGTGCTACTTCGGTAAGAGCCTGCTGTACTTCCTGTTCAAACTGTTGTTCACTCAGTTCCACTGCATTCCTGATCCAGGAGAGTTGGAAGCCTATGAGGCCCAGCAGGGCAAAGCTCATCAGGGCGATAAGTAAGTATATTTTACGGCGCTTCATTTCCTTAAAATTACACAGAAAAGCGGCTAAAAATTCGTTTTTAACGTATTTTAACACTAATTAACCAGGTGTTAACACTTTGCTGTTCCTTAATTTTTTATGTTTGCTGCATACTATAAAATTTAAAACCGGCCTATTATGAAAAAGATTTTTTTAATGAGCAGCTTCCTGCTGCTATTTTTAGGTAGCAGATTAAATGCACAGGATAAATCACCCGGGATCAGGCTACAGCTTACCGGTGAAAACGGGAATATAATTGAAAAGGAATACCGGAGCAGGGAAGCGATGAAGAACGATCCTGAGCTGCAAAAGCTCGGCATTGATATGGATTTGGAAGGCCCCGGCATTACCATCAGGAGTGCCGGAGAAAACAGGCATGTGAGTATATTAGAGGAAAATGGCTCTAATCGCATTGAAATCAGGCAAGGCGGGGCTTTTGGGAGCGACAGTATCCATCCTCCGCTTCCTCCAACACCACCATTGCCGCCCCCGGGTATGGAGGAACTTGCAGAGGAACACCAGCGCAGGATGGAAATGCATGACAGTATGTTAACCCTCCATATGCAGGAAATGGAGGAGAAGATGGAGCAGGCCAGGATGCGGAGGGAAGATTTGCGGCTTCAGATAGAAGAAAGGAGAAAAGAGGTGCGGCATCATATGGATGCCCGCAGGGGAGAAGCAAGGAGAGGAAATCGTTTAGTGGTAATAGAGGACCTGTCTGCCAGTGACGCTGCCAGGCTTGGGATAAAAAAGACGGAATTAAAGCTGGAATATCTGGAGGTAAATCCGGAGCTGCAAAAAGGCTTATTAAGTATCAACTTTAAAACCAACAGTAAATCTCCTGTAAAAATCCTTCTTTCTAATGATGAAAATAAGCTTTTAATAAATAAAATAGTGGATATAAACTCAAAAATGTTTGAAGAAACCTTTGAGCCTGAAGGCTTTGAAAGCGGCACTTATTTTCTTCAGATCATCCAGGATAATAAAATTCTGGCGAGGAAGCTAAGGGTGGAATAAGAAGTGAGATGGGAGATGTGAGACATGAGACATGAGACTGCGGCAAAAGGCACATGCTGCGGATTTTAAATAATAATGAAGCAACACAGTTTCAGAACTCCCATCTCAAATCTCACGTCTCATATCTAATGTCTCATTTCTCCACTTTCTCAATCTTTTTCAAAGGGAAGGCCTGAAAGCCTTCTTTTTTTTGTGCAGGCTGTCTATCTTTACCCGCTTAATGCTAATTTCATGGAATTACAGGATAATGTGTACACCATCCAGGGGCTGAAGGTGCTGGATATTTGCGAAGAGTTTGGAACTCCTTTGTATTTATATGATGCTGATAAGATTATCAGCCAGATAAATAAGCTGCATAAAGCTTTTGAAGGAATAAATGTAAAGCTTAAATATGCCGCTAAATCGCTTACTAATATCAATATCCTTAAACTTATGCGTAAGCAGGGAGTGGGATTGGATGTGGTATCTATTCAGGAAGCACGTATAGGAATAAAGGCCGGTTTTGAGCCGAAAGATATTATGTACACACCAAACTGTGTTTCTTTTGAGGAAATTCAGATGGCCGTGGAACTGGGTGTAACCATCAATATCGATAATATCAGTATTTTAGAGCAGTTTGGTCATGTATACCATAATACTGTGCCTTGCTGCATCCGCCTCAACCCGCATATTATGGCGGGTGGCAACACTAAAATATCAACCGGACATATCGATTCTAAATTCGGTATCTCTGTTTTACAAATGCGGCACCTGCTGCGGGTGGTGGAAACCAATAATATTAACGTAGTTGGCCTGCACATCCACACTGGCTCCGATATACTCGATGCTGAGGTTTTCCTTCGTGGTGCCCAGATTGTTTTTGATGCTGCCAGAGAATTTAAGGACCTTCAGTTCCTTGACTTTGGCAGTGGCTTTAAAGTTCCATACCGCCAGGATGATCCTACAACGGACCTGAACCAGGTTGGCAGCGGACTGAAAGATGCAGTGCAGAATTTTTGCAAGGAATACGGAAGAGATCTGGAGATTTGGTTTGAGCCTGGTAAATATCTTGTAAGTGAGGCAGGTTACCTCCTGGTGAAAACCAATGTGATTAAAACCACACCAGCCACCGTATTTGCAGGAGTGGATTCCGGTATGAATCACCTGATCCGCCCTATGATGTATGAGGCTTACCATGATATGTTCAACCTCTCTAACCCCGGCGGAACGAGCAGGGTTTATACAGTGGTAGGCTATATATGTGAAACCGATACACTTGGCTCAGACAGGAAATTGCATGAGCTCAGGGAGGGAGATATTATAGCAATTAAAAATGCCGGGGCTTATGGTTACAGCATGTCTAATAACTACAACAGCCGTTTCAGGCCTGCCGAAGTACTGGTTATTAACGGAGAAGCAAAACTTATCCGCAAGCGCGAAAACCTGGAGGACATTCTCAGGAACCAGGTAGAAATTGATATTTAGATTAACAAGAAGATAAAAAGCAGAAAAAGAGCCTTATTGGGCTCTTTTTTGCTTCCAGCGGCATGTTTTCCTTTCCCTGAAGTTCCCTGTTACTTATCGTTTTTGGGCAGGCCTTTTATTTTGTCGTAGTCAGCCTCCTCCTTTATGCTGTTATGGTCTTCGCCACTGGGGTACTGCTTGGTAATTTCATAAGAACCTTCATTTTCAGGATGCCGCTCACCGGCATTTTCTCCGCTTTTATGCCAGTCGTGTAATGGTTCTGCTTCCTTAGTCCCCGATCCCTGCTTCCATACATTTTCATAACCGTAGTAGGAAAAAATCCGGAAGAGTTCCTCTTCCATGCCGCCCTGCAGTAAACTTCTGTCCACAGGAGGCGCGTCCTGTATAGTTTGAGAATCAATTTCAATCATTGCCTGCTTTGTGTTTGAATTGATTCTTAATGCCTGAAAAGGTAAGGCAATATAGTCTTTATTGAATTTTCCGTTTGTAGATATTATTGCAACTACTGCCCTCCCCTGGCTCGATGAAAAAATAATATCATCGATTTTACCATAATCATTGCCCAGAGAGTCAACTACTGTTTGTCCTATAATTTCGCTGGTTCCAGCATAATATAATTGTTCCATAGCTTATTTAGTTTTCTGTATAATTGGAACGTCTGAAGCGGAGAAAGGTTTTTTTTGAAAAGTGCATTAAAAAAGCCCGTCTGTTTCAGAAGGACGGGCTTTTTTAATGTGGAGTAGCATTTGAGTATCTGTCGGAATTCAGACAGGAAACCCGGGCAGTAGATTAAGTAATAAGTAAGCGGTAAGTGGCAAAAGACTAAAGCAGTTCATTTGCCAGGTTAGCCAGCTCTGACCGCTCTCCTTTTTCCAGCGTAATATGAGCATACAAAGGGTGGTTTTTAAGCTTATCGATCAGGTAGGAGAGGCCGTTACTCTGGGTGTCCAGGTAAGGAGTATCGATCTGGTACACATCTCCTGTAAAAACAATTTTTGTATTATCACCTGCACGGGTAATAATAGTTTTTATTTCGTGGGGAGTTAAGTTTTGCGCCTCATCCACAATAAAGAATATGTTGCTCAGGCTGCGCCCGCGTATATAGGCAAGAGGTGTAATAACCAGCTTTTCCTTTTCCACCATTTCTGTAATGCGGCTGTAATCTTTATCAGCTTCATTAAACTGGCCTTGTATAAACTTCAGGTTATCCCACAGGGGCTCCATATAGGGGTTAAGCTTAGATTTAACATCGCCGGGCAGGTAACCAATATCTTTATTGCTCAGGGGAACAATAGGGCGGGCAAGGTAAACCTGGCGGAAATCGCGCCTCTGCTCCAGTGCACCGGCCAGTGCCAGCAGGGTTTTGCCTGTACCGGCTACTCCCTGCAGGGTAACCAGTTTTATATTTGGGTTAAGAATGGCATGAATAGCAAAGGTTTGTTCTGCATTACGGGGTTTAATGCCATAAACAGATAATTTCTCAACCTTCTCTAATAAATCGCTGGCCGGGTTGTAGTAAGCAAGTGCCGAATTTTTCGGGCTTTTAAGAATATAATAGCTGTTATCGACCGGTTTTGCTTTTTTTAATGCTTCTTTTGGGTCGCAGGAGCCTGATTCATATAGCTTATTGATTGTTTCTGCATTTACCCTGCTCAGCTCATTCTTTCCCTTAAAAAGAGTCTGAACATTTTTTATTTTTCCTGTTTCATAATCTTCGGCAGGGAGGTTCAGCGATTTTGCCTTCAGGCGCAGGTTAATATCTTTAGTTACCAGTATTACTTTACGGCCTGTTTTGTGCTTGTTTTCCTCCTCCTGTAGTTTCAGGGCTGCATTCAGGATGCGGTGGTCCGGCTTTTCCTCATCAAAAATCCTTTGGGCATCCAGCTTACTGTCTGACTCCATCAGTACTTTAAACTTCCCTTTCTTATCGTTTTTGCTGTCAATTGGAATCCAGGTATGCAGCATATGGCTGTCGGATAGCTGGTCGAGCATCCGGATAAACTCTCTTGCCTCAAAGTTTTTAGTCTCATTGCCCTTTTTGAACTGATCCAGCTCTTCCAGCACTGTAATAGGAATTGCCACATCATGTTCCTCAAAATTCATAAATGCATTATGGGCATAAATAATAACTGAGGTGTCCAGTACAAATATTTTTTTGCTGCTCTTCTCTTCAGATGTCATAAAAAATAAGCGGGTTACAAAAAGTTAAAAATAATTGAACTCAGCCTTACCTGTTTTTTTTATCATCCGGAAGAATGGCAGGCCAGGCTTACCGGCTTCAGCAACAGGTAAAGGGTTAAGAGGAAATGTGGAAATATAAGTTTTCAGACAGATCCCACAGGTTCAATCTAGTACAAAATTACTTTTCTCCAGTTCTTTCCGGAGTAATTTTTTCAGGCTTTCCATTTCGGCCAGATAATCGGAGGCCAGCAGATTTATATCGGAAAAATCCGGATTTTCCTTATGAAGAAGTATATGCAGCTCACTTCCAATGTTTTGCATCCGTTCCTGTTTCAGCATGGCTACTGAAGGTTTCATTTTATGTAAAATCCTCCTTAATTCCATTATATCCTGCTTTTTCAGGCTTCTGCCGGTTTCTTCACCAAGGATTGTAAACTGATCGATGTACAATCGTAAAACCTCCTGTAGAAAAGAGGCATCGTCGCCTGCCAGTTGGGCAATTCCACTTAAGTCTAATACCGTAGATGGAATCTGTTGTTTTGGTTCCTCTGAGTGTAACATCTGATGTAGGTTAGGTATATCTTTCTTAAAAGGGCAGTATTGATTTAATTTTGCCAGCAGGTCATCCGGTTTAAATGGCTTAAAGATCATGTCATTCATGCCGGCAGCCAGAATTTTATGTTCAATTCCGCCTGAACCTTCTGCTGTAATTGCAATTATAGGTATTTTGCTGTAATCGCGTTCTTTGAGTCTCCTGAGCTGGCGGGTGGCGGTATAGCCATCCATTACAGGCATCTGTAAATCCATCAGGATAAGCGTAAACTGTGTTTCTGTTGCTTTTTGTATGGCTTCTTCCCCATCATAGGCAACACTAAAAGGAATGTTCCAGTTCTTCAGGAACTTCCCTGCCACTGCTTGGTTAATTTTGTTGTCTTCCACCAAAAGCACATTTAACTGTTTCAGGTCCGCTTCGGATTCCCTGGCCGGAACCTGAGTCAGGAATTCAAGATCTTTTGGCTGGGGAATCTGATAGGTGAGAGAAACAGTGAAGCAGGCACCTTTTCCATAGGTGCTTTTAACACTTATCTGGCCTCCCTGTAATTCCACTAACTGTTTGGTAATAGCAAGGCCCAGGCCTGTTCCGCCCACGCCCTGGCCTGAGCTGAGGCTTCCCTGTTCAAACTTTTCAAAGATCAGGTCCAGTTTATCTTCCGGTATACCCATGCCTGTGTCTTCTACCTGTATTTGCAGGGTGCAGTAATTATTTTCCTTTTGCTTTGAAGAGATGCTCAGGCTGACAGTTCCATGGCTTGTAAACTTAACTGCATTGCTTAACAGGTTTGCCAATATCTGGATCAGCCTTATGGAATCTCCTTTCAAAGAATCAGGAACCTGCTCGTCCATGAAAACCTTAAACTGAACTCCCTTGTCTTCTGCCTGGCTCTGGAATGATTGCCGGAGGCTGTTAATTATATCCCGGAAGTTAAATACAATTTTCTCAATTTTTACTTTTCCTGCTTCTATTTTAGAAAGGTCCAGTATGTCGTTAATGAGGTTTAGAAGATTTTCTGCGGAGAATTTGAGAATATTCAGGTCCTCAAGCTGATCTTCGCGTGGCTCGTTCTGCAGCATGTGATGCGTTAAGCCTATTACCGCATTCAGGGGCGTGCGAAGTTCGTGACTTACTGTGGAGAGGAAGTTTTCTTTTATTTCAACAGAGCGCTCGGCTTTTTCTTTAACAATCCTTAATTGTTGTTCGTAAGCTTTTATTTTACTGAGGTCGGTATAAACTGATACGAATTTAATATGCTTTCCATCCTTGTTAAAAACCGGGTTAATGGTAAGCTGGACCCAGCTGTCCTTACCGTTTTTATTGCAGATGAGAATTTCGTCGTTAAAGCTCTTTGCTTCGCGCAGGCTGTTATTAAGGGTATTAAGGGTAAGTAAATCTGTTTTTTCGGTAACCAGAAATTCTTTGGGGAAGCGGTCCTTGATTTCAGAAAGCTTAAAGCCGGTATTTCGCTCAAAAGCTTCGTTTACCCACTCTACGCGGTGCTTCCTGTCAGAAATCATAACAGCATTGTCTGTTTTACTGGCGACTAAAGAAAGATTTGCCAAAAGCTCCTCATTTTTCTTCCGTTCCGAAATATTATTACCCATAATGATAATACCGAAGGTCTGGTTGTCAGTATCTTTTACAGGGCTTATATACAGTTCCGTCCAGGTTTCCTGAAGGGTGTTGCCCATCAGGTTGTGCTCCAGCAGTGTTTTATGTCCCTCCAGTGCACGTTTAAAAGCTGGCTCTAAAGCCTGGCGGGTGGCAGGCAATAAATAATTTAAAATGCTCTGGCCCTTTTTCAGTTTCGTATCTTTCCATTCTTCAATGCGTTGGGCGGTTTTATCGTTAAATGCAAGTATGTTATACTGGGTGTCCAGAATGCAAATGCCAAAGCGGTTGTCGTTGAAGGCTGCTTTAAAAAAAGCTTCAGACTGTGCCAGTGCTTTCTGGCTGAGCTTTATTTCAGTTACGTCCTGTACTGCAACCAAAACTTTGCTGCGGTTGCCTTTTTCATCCCTTACCAGGCCGGCATTGGCTTTAAGGTACTTTGTATTTCCCCTGCTGCTGACAATGCGGTATTCCAGCGAAAACTGTTTGTTGCCTGAAACAGCCTTAAGTATGGTTTCTTCTACCAGATTTTTGTCGCCGGGGTGTACAAATGAAAGGTGTTGCTGCAGGTACTGAGTTCCTTCCGGAGAACATTCCAGAATTTCCCTGAAGCCGGTGGAACAGGTAATTTCACCGGTGCTTACATTAATTTCATAAAACCCGGTGTGGGCAATTTTTTCGGCCTGTTCCAGCCTGGCAGCATTCTCCAAAGCTTCCTGTAAGGCTTTTTTTCTAAACGAAATATCCGTAGCCGAACCTTCAAAAAGGAGGGCGGATGTATTTTCATCGCGGCGGACTGAGCAGTTGACCTGCACCCATAACTTTGAACCGTCCTTTCTCCCTATCTCCGATTCAATCCCTTCCATGAACCCCTGGTCATTAACTTTTCTGCTGATTTCATCGAGCAGACGCCTGGAAAGGAAAACTGCTTTTTTGTCGGTAATAAGTTCTGCCGGAGTGGAGTAGCCCAGGAGGTCTGCAAAATAATCGTTTACATAAGTAAAGCCATTATTTTTCTCGTACCGGAAAATGCCCTGGTGCATATTCCGGTTAATTGAATTAAGGGTATGCTCTGTCATTCGCAGCATTTTATTACTGCTTTTTAACTCAGCAGACTGCATTTCCATCCGTTCAATGCTCTGAATATCCTTTATTTTTAACTCAAGAACAGTGCGGCTGAGTACGAAAAATACAACCAGAAAGAAGGAATGGGTAACAAGATGGTAATAGAAAATGTCAGGCTCCCTGAAAACCAGGTAAAGGGCGAGGATGAAAGCAAGATTGCCACCCCCTATGAAAAGCAGGGTTTTTCGGGCAGGCCAGTAGAAGCATACCATTACGGCACAGCTTACCAGCAGGAAAACAGATACCCCTGAAATGAGGCTGAAAGTAAATACAGATATGCCTGAGGCATGTAATAAAACAGTTAAAACGAAAGCGTTTACCAGTGCATTCTTATATTTTCCATGTTTTTCTGTTTTCAAACGTGCTGCTGCTGCCCGGAAAAGAAGCATGAAAACCGCCAGGGAAGTTTCAAGGAAAATAAGAGATTTTAAATCCTGACTCTGCTTTTCAGGAACAGACAGAAAGATTATTATATCAGGGACAACCACAATAAAAAGGACTACTATGAAAACCGTTAATGAAATTTTCTGAACCCTGTCCAGGTTAATTTCAGTAAAGCGTTCACTGGCCCTGAAATACTCATGGTCATCGAAATATTCAAACCCTTCCCTTGCAAACAGTGTTTTTAACATGCAGGCCTCTGTCTTTCTATCTTTATAAAATTTTTAGTAAATGTACTACACCAGTAGCCATGTTTTAGTTAAATTTTTTAAATTATAAAATCCATGTAGGGTTTTGGCGATTTTGTGAATTTTAAAAAGATAGTTGTTCCTGATGAAGGAGCTGAAGGTATTTGTTACTTCTTATGTGAACGATTCTTTTATAGAAAACTTATCTCCATTCTCTGCAGGAATTATCCGGAGAACGTTCCCTAATACCAGTAACACCAATGTCCGGGAGGCCTGGTAGCGGTTTATGCCGGCAAGTTTTGCGAATTCAGGAACAGTAATAGCCGGGTGCTGGTGGAGGTATTGGATTAGTTTCTGCTCTTTGTCACCCCATACGAATTGTATGTCTTTAGGGGTTTGTTGCCTGCGTAATATTTCACGCAGTTCGCGGCTTGCCTGAATGCTCCTGTCGCCCACCCTGAAATAAGTTTTCTTCTGCTGAGCCTTTTTTTTTGATGCTTCTTTCCGTGGAGAGGTACTCTTAGTTGCTGTTGCAGGTAATTCCGGCTCCAGAACAAAATGCGGTTTCCTGCTGCTTTCGTGAATGTAATACCGGATAATAGTTTTTTTGTCGGAAAGGGCAATATATTCTTTGTCGTACACAATGGCAGGCCTGCATTGTTTTACGATTGCTTTTTCCAGTACATAATCCTCTTCGTCAGGGTATTTAAGCCCGCTGAGGTTGCCGTCGTCGTTTACTCCGATAAGCAGGTTGCCGCCCCGGGCATTGGCAAAGGCTACGATCTCTTTTACTATTTTTTCAGGGTGAGCCACTTTTCTTTTAAATTCCAGTGTGGTGTGCTCACCTTCTTTCACTAATAACTGCAGCTCTCTTACTGTCATAGCCTGTATAGCAAGGGAAAATAAAGGCAGCTAAAAAAAGCTGCCTTTATAAATTATAATAATATGTTCAGGGGGCGGGAGGCAGGGGATTTCTAATAATCCTCTTCCCCGTCTCCAAAGTCCGATAAACCGGGCATGGAGAACATACTGCTGAGCAGGTCGCCAAAATGAGTGCCGGATGATAATTGCTTCTTGCTGAGCATGCTGAATTCTGCCAGCCCGTGAAGCAGGAATTCCATCAGGAAGAATTGTTCCTCCCCGCCGGCTGCAGGCTGGTTTTTCTTCACAATATCCTCTAAGCCTGGTATGCCTGAAAGTATTTTCTGGTATTCCTGATTAGGGGCATCATTTAAAATATCGACGGAATTTCCTTCGCCGAACCAGTCGGTAATGCTTTTGTAAGGAGTTTCTTTTTTGCTCTTTTCCTTGCCGGCCTCCTTATTATTAGGTTTAGGGTCGGGAAAATAATTTACAAACTGGCTGCGTATGGCTTTTCCAAGCAGGTTTTGCGCTACAATACCAGCACCTTCCTGTTCCCCTTCGTAAACGAGCTCAATTTTACCGGTAATGGCAGGAATTACACCTACCAGGTCCGAAACCCGGATGTAGGTGTGCTTATCGCCGTTAATGAGTGTCCGGCGCTCCGCAGCACTGAGCAGGTTTTCGTAAGCTGAAATTGTTAAACGGGCCGATACACCACTTTTAGCATCCACATACTCACTCTTGCGGGCTTCAAAAGCAATTTGCTCTATCAGATCTTTAATAGTTTCGTTTACCTCAATTTTTTCCTTTTGAGCAGGGGTAACAGCTGCCTCCTGCTGGGTAATGCTTTTGCCTATGGAAATGCTGCGCGGGTAGTGGGTAATAATCTGGCTGTCGATCCTGTCCTTGAGCGGAGTTACAATGCTGCCCCTGTTGGTATAATCTTCAGGGTTTGCTGTAAACACAAACTGGATATCCAGTGGCAGGCGAAGCTTAAAGCCACGGATCTGGATGTCGCCTTCCTGTAATATGTTAAAAAGAGCAACCTGTATACGTGGCTGCAAATCCGGTAACTCATTAATTACGAAAATACAGCGGTGGGAGCGGGGAATTAATCCATAGTGGATTACCCGTTCATCGGAATAAGGCAGTTTTAATGTTGCAGCTTTAATCGGGTCCACATCGCCAATAAGGTCGGCTACGGTTACATCCGGAGTGGCTAATTTTTCGGTATATCTTTCATTGCGGTGCAGCCATGCTACAGGAGTATCATCGCCTTTCTCTGAAATAGTTTCCAGGCCGTAGCGGCTCAGGGGCGCGAGAGGGTCGTCCAGCAAATCGGCTCCTGCTATGTAAGGAATGTACTCATCGAGCAGGTAAATCATTTGCCTGGCCATACGGGTTTTTGCCTGGCCGCGCAGGCCAAGCAGGTTTATATTATGCCGTGAGAGGATGGCCCGCTCCATATCCGGAATTACGGTTTCCTCATAGCCAAGTATTCCTTCAAAAATCTTTTCTTTGTTCTGCAGCTTTTCAATAAGGTTTTCGCGGAGTTCTTCTTTTATGCTGCGGCTTTTATAGCCGGCAGCTTTAAGCTCACCCAGTGTACTTATTTTGACCAGCTGTTCTGCAGAAAGTTTAGAGTATTGCATGTTTTAAAAATTTTTTCTTCTGTTTCGGCGATAGTCTTCAAAAACGAGGTTTCCAAGGCCATTTAAATTACTGTAATAAGCATTTCCATTGTTTACCTGTGTAAATTCCTGCACAAATTGCTTAAGGTAAGGGTCCGAAGCAATCATAAAGGTAGTGATAGGAACATTAAGACGACGGCATTGAGCAGCCAGGTTAAGCGTTTTATTAAGGATTTTGCTATCAAGCCCAAAGGAATTCTTATAATATTTTATTCCTTGTTTAAGGCAGGTAGGCTTCCCGTCGGTAATCATAAAAATTTGTTTGTTCGAGGCTTTCCTCCGGCGCAAAAGATCCATTGCAAGCTCAAGGCCTGCCACCGTATTGGTATGGTAAGGGCCTACCTGTAAGTAGGGAAGATCTTTTACCTGTATTTGCCATGCATCGTTTCCAAAAACAATAATATCCAGGGTGTCTTTAGGGTATTTGGTTTTTATAAGCTCCGAAAGAGCCAGGGCTACTTTCTTTGCAGGAGTAATCCGGTCCTCCCCGTAAAGAATCATGGAGTGGCTGATGTCGATCATCAGCACAGTGGAAGTCTGGGTTTTAAAATCTTTTTCGTAAACCTCCAGGTCATTTTCAGTAAGCATAAACTGCTCCATGCCATTATTTACCTGAGCATTCCGCAGGGATTCTGTAACAGAGATCTGCTCAAGGCTGTCGCCGAACTGAAAGTCCCGCATATCTGTGCGGGGCTCCTCCCCGGGGCCATGGTAAAAGGTGCTGTGGTTTCCTTTATTGCCTTTCTTCAGCTTGCCAAATATTTCTTCAAGGGCCGAGCGGCGAATGGACTGTTCACTTTTGGCGGTTACTTCAAATTGTCCTTCCTGGTTCTGGTCGGTTATATATCCTTCCCGTTTAAGGTCATCAATAAAGTCGCCAATGCCGTATTCATCGCTGGTCAGCTGGTGCTCTTTGTCGAGGTGGCTGAGCCACTGCAGAGCCTCAGTAACATCGCCTGAGGATATCAGGAGTAGTTGCATGAAAATTTTCAGGAGGCTGTCGAAGGTTGCTTCTTCGGCTTCTTCCTGTGGCAGATATTGGGTAAATCGGTATCCTAACATAATTTTGTTCTCCTCTAATTCAGGGGGGCGGAGTTGCACTGTGGCAAAACGCTTCAAATTTATAACGTAGAAAAATAAGCCGGAAATATCAGAGGGCTGTATCTTTCAACAAAATGTGGTTTATTAAGTTTCCTCTCCTCTGTTTTCTGTTCTGGTAAAAAAAAGAAATGAGATGCTGAAAGTAAGGCTGCCTTTTGTATGAAGATAGTAAAAAGATTACTTATACCTGAATTTAAGAGGATCGGGATAGAAAAAAGTATACTGCAGGTCTTCCTGAAGTTTTTTCGGGCTGATAATCTTTTTCGCTCCGGAGCTGCTGCCGGTGAAGGAGGGCGGTTCAAATTTAAAATCTGCTGCATTTTGCAGGTAAACTTCCCGGCAGGTCGGGTGTTGGGGCGCTACCACGTTTAAGGTTTGGTTCCAGTAATTTTGCTTTAAAATTTCTGATACAACGCCTGTTACATCATCGCGGTGAATATAATTAACAGGCAGGTCGCCGGTGTTGAGCTCTTTTTTGCCTGTAAGGTGCCTGCCGGGAATACGCTCGTAGCCCATTAATTCCCCGCACCGGAGAATGGTAAGCTCCGTGCCGGAAATATTTTTTAAAATTTCCTCAGCTTCCCTTATAGCGGGCTCCGGGGTGTTTTCAGGTTCAGGAGCATCGTTTTCACTTATTTCTTTTTCAAGATCGGGGTAAACAGAAGCGGAGCTGATGTAAATAACTTTTTTTATTGCATGGCGGCGAACCTCTTCCGCTATAGCCCGTATCTGCCCGGAGTAAAAATCACTCCCTTTTTCCTCTTTTCCGGGTGAGAGTGTCAGGATCAGCAGGTCAGTTTTAAAGAAATCGTCCGGGTTTAACTGGCTTAGTTCAGGAGTAAGGGTGAGGAGGTAGGGTTTTATTCCCACGTCCTTCATTACGCTTTTCTTTTCAGCATGCCTTGTGGAGCCTTTTACCTTATAGCCTTCCGTAAGGAGGTTCCAGGCCAGCGCGGACCCTAACCAGCCGCAGCCTAAAATGCTGATAGTGGAAATATCTGAATCAGTACTCATTATTTATGGCCTTTACATTTACATATGTTTCTGTTACCTGGAAGGCATAGTTCTGAAAACATAATCCCAAAGCGGGGAAGATACGCCAAAGGCTACGGTATGGTCTTTATAATGGTGGATGCCGTGGTGGATCCATAAAACCTTAAGAAAGTTTTTAGGAGGCTGACAGGCGTGTACAATGTAATGGACAAATAAATAAGTGGCATACCCCAGTAAAATACCCGGCAGAAAGGCATATACCAATTCACCTAATATTAAAAGGAAAACAAGGTAAAATATTCCTGCATAAATAAGGGCCATAAAAGGAGGCATTGCCAGTCGCTCCTTATCCTTAGGGTATTCGTGGTGCAGCCCGTGAACAGCATACTGGATTCTGGCCCTTATTTTTGTGCTGGTTTCCATATGAAAGAAATAGCGGTGCGCCAGATATTCCAGCAGCGTAAAAAACAAAAAGCCTGAAACAAACAAAACAGCTGTTGTATGAGCCGCAATCCCTACATTGGTAACAGCATGAAAGGTTAATAAAACGGAAAGCAAGCAAAACAGGCTGACAGGTACCGCCGAATTGGTGCGGGTAAGCCGTTCCAGTACAGGGTTCGTGAATAATACTTTTGTGCCTTTATTCTTTATTTTGATTTTCTGATTCATAGAGAGAAAAAAATTGAAATCAGTTATCTGTAAAAAACACCTGTTAAACTAAATGTTTAAACTGTGCAGATAAAAAATTGATTGAAAAAAAATAAATGCTTTTATCTCATTTTATTTCTGGTTCTGAAGTTTGTTTTCTTCAACCACTCTGTTATAATAATTTTCATACATAGGCAGAATGTTTGCAACATCAAACTCAAGAGCCCTTTTCAGTGCATTTGTTTTAAAAGCCTGAAGGTTTTCTTCCTGCAGAATGTGAACAGCTCTTTCAGTCATTTGTTTTACATCCCCTATCGGGCTTACATACCCGCTGATGCCGTCCTGTACCAGTTCAGGCAGGCCTCCTGCGTTGGAGGAAATAATGGGTACCTCGCAGGCCATTGCTTCCAGTGCTGCCAGTCCGAAACTTTCTTTTTCAGATGGCATTAAAAACAGATCGGCCACGCTTAATACTTCCTCTACTGTGTCAAGTTTACCTAAAAACCGCACATCTTCGCAAATACTGAGTTCTCTGCATAGCCGCTCAATCTGGGTGCGGTCAGGGCCGTCGCCTACCAATAATAATTTTGATGGTATTCTTTTCCGTACCTTGCTGAAAATACGGACAACATCTTCCACCCGCTTTACTTTTCTGAAATTGGAGGTATGCACAATGAGCTTTTCTCCATTAGGGCAGATCGCTGTTTTAAAATGATCTTTCTTCTGCTTTTTGAACCGTTCAAGATCAATAAAGTTCGGGATTACCTCAATCTCTTTGGTAATATTAAAGTGCTTATAGGTGTCTTTGCGCAAATCTTCAGAAACAGCAGTTACACCATCGGACTGGTTAATGCTGAAGGTTACCACAGGTGCATAAGAGGGGTCCTTGCCTACCAGAGTAATATCGGTGCCGTGCAGGGTGGTAACTATAGGGATGTCAATGCCCTGTGTTTTAAGAATTTGCTTTGCCATATAAGCTGCGGATGCATGGGGGATGGCATAGTGTACATGCAGCAGGTCCAGCTTTTCGTACTGGACCACATTTACCATTGTACTCGCCAGTGCCAGCTCATAAGGCGGGTAAACGAAAAGAGGGTAGGAGCGAATGCCCACCTCATGATAAAATAAGTTTTCGCTTAAAAAATCAAGACGGGTTGGCTGGGAGTAGGTAATGAAATGTATTGCATGGCCTTTTTTTGCCAGGGCCTTTCCTAATTCAGTAGCTACTACACCGCTACCACCAAAAGTGGGGTAACAAACAATGCCTATTTTCATAAGTATGATAAAAGTTTTTAGCAAATTTTAAAAAAAAAGTCCCGCTCTGCCCCGATTTTTTAAAAGCTGGCCCGGGCTGACAGGCTTTCTGATAAGCTAACTAAGGTAAAATATTATATTTTGCAAAGCTCTGTATCGATTTATAAATTTCATCCTGTATCCGGGTTCGGGTATTAAACCGGATCAGCTTAGTGTTGTTGGCGTCCGGATGGATTCGGTTCGATAAAAATATGTATACAAGTTCAAATTCAGGGTCTACCCAGGCGGCTGTACCGGTAAAACCGGTATGCCCGAAGGTGGCGGGAGAAACTTTATTGGAGGTTGGCCCATAAAACTCATCCAGCGAAGGTTTGTCCCAGCCAAGGCCACGCCTGTTTTCTTTAAATTGCCTTTTTGAAAACCTGCCCACTGTTCCGTTGGCCAGGTAGGTGCGGCCACCGTAGGAGCCGTCCTGCAGGTTCATTTGCATAAGAGTGGCCAGGTCGCGCGCGTTGCTGAACACACCTGCATGGCCGGCAATGCCGCCAAACATGGCGGCTCCCTGGTCATGGACCATTCCGCAAACCAGTGAATTTCTGAAATAATTATCAAACTCCGTAGGCGCAATTCTCTCCACCGGAAATTTGCAAAGCGGGAGGTACGTCATGGTGGTAAGGCCAAGAGGCTCGTAAAAATTCTGGGCCAGGAAATCGTTCATTGGCTGATTAAGCTTTTTCTCAGCAATGCGCTGCATTATATAGTAGCCAACATCGCTGTATTTATACTCATACTTTTTCTCTCCTTTTTTAAGAGGGATGAGGTTCGATTTTTTTATCCATTGCCAGATGGAATCCTGCATCGCATTTACAGCGTACAATCCTGTAGCCACCTGCAGGTTATATTCCGGAACAGGTGAGAGGCTGTAAAGTCCGGCGTTGAGCCCGAGACTGTTGATGGTATTCTTCCAGAAAGGGATATAAGGAGTAAGGCCTGCCTGGTGGGTAAGGATATTCCGCAGGGTCATGTTCTCCTTATTGCTGCCTTTAAGGTCTTCAAGATAGGTAACGATAGGTTTGTCCAGGTCAACGAGGCCGCGCTCTTCCAGAAACATCATTACCTGCAGGGTGGCCGCCACTTTAGTAATGGAGGCAATGTCGTAAATGGTTTGGTTGGTAACAGGCTGAAGGCTGTCGTAACTCAGGTGGCCAAAAGATTTATGGTATATTATAGAGCCTTTGCGGGCTACCAGAATCTGGCAGCCGGGAGTGGCCTCAAGGCGGATTGCTTCCTCTGCAATTTTGTCAATCTTTGCCAGTGTTTCAGAGTCCATGCCTACATCTTCCGGTGTTGCATAGCTGAGGCGCCCCAGGTCGCGGGTATTTTCTCCCATATTACGCCTTACCATGCCAGAGACCGATACAGGTAATTTTCCTTTTGCCTTTAAGCCTCCGAAAATAATGGCCGGTACAATGCGCTGTGTGTATTCATTGTCTTCATATCCGCAAATGAGGTTATGAGATTCTTCAAAGTACCCGAGGCTGTAAGGAGAACCAAATACAGAAATAATTACATTTGGTTTACGTTTAAGGCGTTCGATAAATGCTTGCTGGGCTTTTGAAAGGCCAAACTCCTCTTTAGCAAGCCGGCTCATGCCGTGTACTCCCACAACTACATAGTCGTAAAGCATTATTTTATCAAAAAGGGCATCAAGCTCTTCCCGGGTGGCTTCTTCAGGCATAGGGTAATGCGTAAAAGGAGCATACTCACTCAGGGTATTGCTGAAGGTATTGCCGTGTACAGCTCCGGGGTAGGGAAGTGTGCCGGAAGGTGTGGCGCCTAAGGTAACAGAAGCAAAAGTGCGGTCTTCCAGCTGCCGGACAGGAAGTTGGTTGCGGAAATTCCGGACTACTGTAACGCTGTTTTCGTACAGTTTCTGGCGGATAAGGTCTGCTATAGGGTCATTTAGCTTACTTATCAGGTTAGTGGTGTCAATGGGTTTAAAGCGGTTAAGTCCTGCCCAGTATTTAGCAGTTAATATTTTCTTTACACGTTCATCTACCTCTTTCTGATTTATCTCTCCTCTCCGGATGGCTCTTTTTATCTTCCTTACTGCAGTTGGTACATCTTCAGGGAAAAGCAACACATCGTTGCCGGCTTTAAAAGCCTCAAGGTCCACTTCTCCGGGCTTATAAAAATCACTAACCCCTTTCATGTTAAGGGCATCAGTGAAAATAAGGCCCTGGTAGCCCATTTCTTTTTTCAGCAGGTTGGTAACTACTGCCGGCGAAAGCGTAGTGGCTGTATTGGGCCTGTTGTCAAGCGCAGGAATGTTTATATGGGCAACCATTACACTTGCCAGGCTGTCTTTGATCAACTGCTCAAATGGGTATAGCTCAATGCTTTTCAGTCTTTCCTTGTCGTGTTTAATTACCGGCAGGGTCAGGTGCGAATCTGCATTGGTGTCGCCATGGCCGGGGAAATGTTTTGCGCAGGCAAGTATCCCGTTTTGCTGCAGCCCCCTCATATAGGCAATTCCTTTTTCCGCTACATTAATTTTATACTCTCCAAAAGAGCGGCTGCCAATTACCGGATTTTCCGGATTGCTGTTAACATCTATAACAGGAGCAAAATTTATATGAACCCCCAGCAGGCGGCACTGGCGCGCGATTTCAGCTCCCATGGTGTAAATGAGCTGGTTGTCCTGAATTGCCCCAAGGGTCATTTGTCGTGGAAAGTTCGGGATGCTGTCCAGGCGCATTCCAAGGCCCCACTCTGCATCCATTGCAATAAACAGCGGAACCCCGGCCTCAGCCTGCAGCGTATTGGTCATGATGGCCTGGCGAACCGGGCCTCCCTGGAAAAAGATAAGGCCTCCAATGCCCTGGTTCTTTACCAGTTTTCGTAATTCGTTCAGGTGGCTGTTATCTCTGTTGGAATAAGCGGCAACCATAAAAAGCTGTCCTATGCGGGCATCCTCATCCAGTGTGTTCAAAACGCTGTCCACCCACTGGTCGCGTTTCTTCAGCCAGGCCTCACCGCCTGCACCTGATTGTGCTGAACTGCCTTCGGTTGTTGTTTTTTTTGAGGGGGTGATGCGGTCCGGGGTTTTTACCTGTGCCACTACTATACCTGAAGCCCATAATAAGCAGATTATGAGGGTAATACAAACTTTTCCGGTCATACCAACGTTACCAATCAGATTATAAAGAATAAAGAAGTATATTTGTTGAGTTGCAAATTAATGAAATATGAAATTCCCTTCACTCGTTAAACTGCCTAAATATAATAAATTTAATTTCGAGCCCCGATACTATGATCCTGTAAAGGAAGAAATTGATGTCAGGACAGCGAGAATTAAACATGAAATTGAGGCAGAGGAGGCCGCCGGTTTAAGTAATGCTGACCGCGCCCGTTTTAAAGCCGAAATGAACCAGGTGTTTAGCAGGAGAGCAGCAGAAGACCGTAAATCCAGCGTAATGCAGGTGGTTTTTATCCTCCTCTTCTTCTCCATCTTTGTCGGTTACCTGTTCTATGGTAATAACGTAATTTATGCCGCCTTAATTCTTATTCCTGCTTATATTTTCTATAGAAAAAAGCAATTTACAGGTAAGAAATAAGTAAGAATTGCTGTTTTATGACCTGAATGAAGAGCTGCTCCGTTTTGAGCGGCTTTTTTGTGTTTTACCGTGTATATCTTTATCTGTAAATGATAAGCATAAGCTTTGGGTAATAATTGCTGCAATGCTTACAGGCAAATTTTGTATATTTGTTGATCTGAGCAGCTGTGCCTGCCGGATTCAATAAGAATTTCTTCCATGTCAGACATCATTAAGTTACTTCCGGATGCAATCGCCAATCAAATAGCTGCCGGCGAGGTCGTGCAACGACCTGCTTCGGTAGTAAAGGAACTCATGGAAAATGCCGTGGATGCCGGCAGTACCCGCATACAGGTAATTATTAAGGAGGCGGGAAAGAGCCTGATTCAGGTAACAGACGATGGAAAAGGAATGTCGCCCACCGATGCCCGTATGAGCTTTGAGCGGCATGCGACTTCTAAAATTCAGTCTGCCGATGACCTTTTTGCCATACGCACCAAAGGATTCCGGGGAGAGGCTCTTGCCTCTATTGCTGCCGTTGCTCAGGTGGAAATGAAAACCAGGCGAACAGAGGATGAATTAGGTACCTGTATTTCAATTGAAGGATCGGAAATAAAAAAACAGGAACCTGTTGCTCACCAGGAGGGAAGCTCTATTGCAGTAAAAAATCTTTTCTTTAATGTGCCTGCAAGGCGTAATTTCCTGAAATCCAATGCGGTGGAAATGCGTCACATTGTAGATGAATTCCAGCGTATTGCCCTTGCGCACCCTGAAACAGCTTTCAGTCTTTTTCAGAATGATCTTGAAACTTACCAGCTTACACCCGGTAAGCTGAGCCACCGCATTGTACAGCTTTTTAATAAAAGTTATAAGGAGCAGCTGGCTGCCTGCAGGGAAGAAACGCCTCATGTGAGCGTACAGGGTTATATTGGCAGGCCTGAGTTTGCGAAAAAAACCCGGGGGGAGCAGTTTTTCTTTGTTAATAACCGGTACATAAAAAATAATTATCTGCATCATGCGGTAATGAATGCCTACCAGGATCTGCTGCCTTCAGATTCATATCCTTTTTATGTGCTCTTCCTGGATATAGATCCTAAGAATATTGATATAAATGTTCATCCTACCAAAACGGAAATTAAATTTACCGATGAGCGGACGGTTTATGCCATTGTTCAGTCGGCTGTGCGGCAGGCAATAGGCACCCATAACCTTACGCCCTCAATCAATTTCGATCATGATGTAAACTTTCAGGCTTTTATTAACTCCAATTCTTCGCCCGGTAAAGAGCAGGGAAAAGAAGGAGATAGTAACCGCCAGTGGGAGCAGTTTCGCCAGTCATCCTTTAACTCAGAGGCTGGCCGGCAAACACCGCAGGAGCGGAATAGCCTTGCCAACTGGGAGAAAATGTTTGAAGCAGAAGGGGAGCAGCCTCAGCAATCACGTTTTTCCTTCCCCGACGATAAAAGTGAAAGGCAGGAGCAGGTAATTCAGCAGTCAAAAGCATTTGAGGGTTCTGTTACTTTTGAAAGTGCCGCAAATGACCTTGAAAAAGGGCCGGCCCGTAAAGAAGGTGTCGGTTTTCAGCAACAGGACTCCGAAAGCAATACCTTTCAGCTGCACCAGCGCTATATTATCAGCCAGGTTAAGTCGGGTATGATGCTCATAGACCAGCATGCTGCTCATGAGCGGGTGCTGTATGAAAAATATATTTATAATCTGGAGAAGAAAAGAGGGGCTTCGCAGCAGTTTTTATTTCCGCAAAAAGTGGAATTAGGTGCTGCGGATTTTGCACTGGTGAGCGACCTGATGGACGAGATCAGGGATCTTGGCTTTGATGTGGCTCCATTTGGCCAGCAGTGCGTGGTGATTAACGGAATACCGGCCGACCTTGCCGGTGCCGATGAAAAGTTTCTTTTTGAAGGTTTAATTGAGCAGTTTAAACAGAACAAAGCTACCCTTACACTCGATAAAAGAGAGAATATGGCGCGGGCCCTGGCCAGCCGCTCTGCCATAAAGAAAGGACAAAAGCTGAGTGGCCTGGAAATGCGGGCGCTTATAGATCAGCTTTTTGCCTGCCGGAATCCGAACTATGCTCCCGACGGGAGGCTTACATTCTGTATTCTGGAGATGGAAAGATTAGCAAACTTTTTTACAAAATAACCCTGATGTTTAATTTAACTCCTGTTGTTAAAAACCTGCTTATAGTTAATGTAGTCATTTTTTTTCTTGGCTACCTGTTTTATAACCAGACGGGTATACATATTAACAGTTATCTGGCACTTTATTATTTTGAATCAGATAACTTTAGGCCCTGGCAAATCGTTACTTATATGTTCCTGCATGCCGATTTCCGGCATATTTTCGGTAACATGATCGGTTTAATGGTTTTTGGTGCCTGGCTGGAAGAAGTATGGGGCTCAAAGCGCTTTTTTCAATACTATATTATTACAGGAATAGGAGCCGGCATCCTGTTTATGGGTGTGGATTATTTTGAAAAATCTGCCATGGTTAATGATGTGGAGTCTTTTCTGGTGAATCCTGAACCACGGGAGTTCGATTTACTGGTAAACCAGCATTTCGGGCCATATTATGGCAGCTTATCCGATTTTATTGACAAATATTATAAAAACCCTGAGAACCCGCAATACGAAAGGCAGGCAACTTCTTATGTAAGGGATTTATATACCAGGATGATTAATATACCCATGCTGGGAGCTTCAGGTGCAGTATTTGGAATTCTTCTGGCGGCCGGTTTACTCTTTCCTTACCGGAAAATTATGTTGCTGATACCACCTATTCCTATGCGGGCCCGTATCCTTGTTGTTTTATATGGTGCTTATACCATATATGCCGCCTTTCAGCGGTCGCCCGACGATAGTGTGGCACATGTTGCTCACCTGGGAGGAATGGTTGTTGGTTTTATTTTGTTAAAGATATGGGGCGAAGACCGTAACCGATATCATTAATTTGATCTGTCCATGAATAGATTTGCTGAAGAACTAAGATTTGCCTTTAACAGGCCAGACAATGGACTGATCCGGATTATCCTGATCAATCTTATTGTATTTGCACTATTAATTGTGCTGCGGGTAGTACTTAACCTCTCCGGTGCTCAGGATGTATATGCCTGGATCATGAGCCAGCTTATGCTCCCTTCGGATGTGCCTTCCTTCCTGGTGAAGCCGTGGACCCTTATTACCTATATGTTTACGCATACGGATTTCTTCCATATCCTTTTCAATATGCTTTTCCTTTACTGGTTCGGGCAAATTGTAATGGACTACCTTGGGAGTAAGAAATTTGTGAATATATACGTGCTGGGTGGAATTGCAGGGGGCTTGTTCTTTATTCTGATGTACAACCTGATTCCCTATTATCATAATCAGCTTGGGGTTCCTCTTTTAGGTGCATCGGCAGGAGTTTCTGCCATTATTGTGGCAGCAGCCACTCTTGTGCCTAATCATTCCTTTATGCTCATGTTTATAGGGCCTGTTAAGATTAAATATATTGCCTTGTTTTATGTAATATTTAAATCATTTGCAGGCCTTGACGGCCCTAATGCAGGAGGTGAACTGGCTCACCTTGGAGGTGCATTGGTAGGTTACCTGTATATAATACAGCTGCGGAACGGAACAGATATTGGTGCCTGGATATCCGGCTTTATGGACTGGACTAAAGGCCTTTTCCAGCGGAAGCCGAAAATAAGGGTAACGCATAAACAAAAAAGCTATACCGGCAGCAGGGAAGATTATTCTCATGCCCGCACTGTTAAGAATGTTAAAAATAACAGCTCTACCCGCTCGGTTTCAGAGCAGGAGGAAGTTGATGCTATTCTGGATAAAATATCGGAAAAAGGATACGAAAGCCTGAGCAAGGAAGAAAAGCAAAAGCTTTTTAATGCCAGTAAAAAATAAGTGGAAGAAGTTCCTGTAACTGAATTATACTGTACTATTTGTATAAGGAAAGCCTGTTAGTGATAGCAGGCTTTTTTTGTTTTACAGGTATAGCATAATGAGCAGGAAAAGAAATATAGTCCGTAAACTCCAGCCAATGGTGCGGAACCAGTTGAGCCTTACAAGCTTTTTAAGGAGAGCCGGTTTATAACCTTCTTTTTCAAGTTTTCTGTGTAAAGGCACTTCCTTGGCGAATGTTACCAGCCATATCACCAGCAGGCAGGCAAAGGCAGCGTAATTCAGGTATTCCATTACAGAAAAAGACAGGGGAGTAAGGAGCAGCCATCCGGCAAATAATAGTTCCCCCAGCATTAGCGGTACTACTATCCAGGCAATTTTACTTACATGATGCTGCTGATAGGCGAGGCATTCATTTTTGCCTATAAGCTTAAAGCCCGGGTACTGCACCAGCTGTACCAGCCATATAAGGCCGGTAAGCATGGCAGAAAAAGTAAGGTTGAGCAGCAGGAGAGCAGGTAACGACATGGCTGAATTCTGTTTCCGTGAAAATACAGGGATTAAGGAATGGGCAAATCAGGCAGTAGCCTCTTCCTTATTACGGTTTGCCAATTGCCCGCAGGCGGCGTCAATATCTTTTCCGCGGCTGCGGCGCACATGTACATTTACACCTTTATTGCGGAGGTAATTACTGAACTTATCCAGACGGTCTTCTTCCGTATTTATAAAGTCAGCCTCTTTTATCGGGTTGTATTCTATGATGTTTACCATGCTTGGCACTTTTTTAGTGAAGCGGTAAAGTTCTTCGGCATCCTGGAGGGTGTCGTTAAAGTTATAGAATACAATATATTCGAAGGTGATTTTATTCTTCGTCTTCTGGTAGAAATACTGCAAAGCTTCGGCCAGGGCTTCCAGAGTATTGCTTTCGTTAATAGGCATAATCTGGTTGCGCTTTACATCATTGGCTGCGTGCAGCGAGAGTGCGAGGTTGAACTTTACATCATCATCGGCCAGTTTTTTAATCATTTTGGCAATGCCGGCTGTAGATACTGTAATCCGCTTTGGCGACATACCTAAGCCTTCAGGTGAGGTTATGTGCTCAATGGATTTTAAAACATTGGCATAGTTCAGCAGCGGTTCACCCATGCCCATATAAACAATATTGGTAAGAGGAGTGCTGTAGTTTTGCTCTGCCATATCGCGGATGGCTACTACCTGGTCGTAAATTTCGGAGGCATCTAAATTGCGCTTGCGGTCCATATAGCCGGTTGCACAGAATTTGCAGGTAAGCGAGCAGCCTACCTGGCTCGACACACAGGCAGTCATCCTGTCATCGGCAGGAATCAATACACCTTCCACCAGGTGAGTGTCGTGGAGGCGAAAAGCTGATTTTATGGTTCTGTCGGAGCTGATCTGCTGATTGGCAACAGCCACAGGGCGGATACAAAAATGTTCCTTTAGCTGCTCCCGTAATGCAACGGACAGGTTGGTCATTTCATCGAAGCTGCGGGCAGATTTTTTCCAGAGCCATTCATAAATCTGCTTAGCCCGGAATGGTTTTTCACCCAAAGAAACAAGGGCTTCTTTGATCTGCTCCGGGCTTAATAACCGGATATCTTTTTGTTTTTGTATGGCTGTGCTTGTCATATTGCAAATATAGCTTTTTTTGTTATGCTAACAGGCTGTTCCTGCTACAGGGCAAAGTACGGAGTGCCGTTTTAAGCAGCCTGCTTTTGTGCCCACTGCGTTAATGCCTCTGTTTTAGCAGATTTACAACAGCATCCTGAAGAAAAACGTTCTGTTGCCTGCCGGCGGGGAAGAGGAAAACTATTTACAATATTTTTTTAACTGGCTTGCGGCCTCCCTGGAGCCGTGTTTTTTTGCTTCTTTCCATTTTTTGCAGGCTTCTCCGGAGCGGCCTTCCTTGCGGAAGGTGTTCCCCATCAGGAAATGAGCCTCAGGTGCTTCAGGGCGAAGAAATATGGCCCATTTAAGAGCCGATTGAGCTTCCCTGAACATGCCCAGTTCGGAATAGGTAAGTCCAAGCCGGCAGTGGAGCTGGTAATGGCTCTCCGGAGTTCTGCGGGGATCTACCGCAAGCGCATAGGCTTTTCCGTAGAGGTTCTGGTATTCCATTATTACAATATCGCTGGCCTCCCGGTAGTATTCAAGGGCCTTTTTATGCTCACCAAGATTATAGAAAAGCCTGGCAATGCCTAAGCGGGCTTCAATGGTATAAGGCTCAGCTTTAATTACCTCAGTATAGGCACTGATGGCATGTGGGTAATCCGGAATCATTTCGTAGCTGCTCACCAGTTTTGCAAAAGTTAAGGCATCGTACTCCGGCTTATTGTCGGCCAGGAGCTGGAATCCTGCTGCGGCCTGCCGGTAATTTCTTTGCTCATAATTTTGATTTGCTTCCTCTTCAATCGTATTAAAAATATTTTGCCTCAGGTGGCCGGCATCATAGGAAATGTTGTGCTGCTCATCTATCGTTTTAAGCAGTTTAAGGGATTGTTCATAGTTTCTTTGCATGAACAGCTCCTCTGCTTCCTTATAAATGCCTGCTGCCAGCTCATCCTGCCTTGCCCGCACCTGCTCCTGGTGGTAAGACTGGTAGCTGGTAAGGCCAAAAACCACCAGTGCAAGGGCTATAATTATACCAAATGCCCAGGCAGTAGCTACCAGGTTTTTTTTACTGGTTACAGCAGGTCTTGGCCCGCTTGCCTGCCAGTTGCCCCTGCTCCTCCTGCGGGCCCTCTGCTGTGGCGACTCGTAGGCATACGGTGGGGGACTGGTGTAGGTAGTGTAAGTGGCTTTAGCTGTTTCCTGCTTAAATGCGGCATAGGCCAGTGAATGGTCGTGCTGCGCTTTTCTTTGTGGATCGCGGAGGATGTGGTAAGCATGGCTGATTTCCTTGAAGCGCTCCTCTGCATAGGCGTTGTCAGGGTTTTTATCAGGATGATACCGCAGTGCCAGTTTACGATAAGCTTCCTTTATTTCTCTCTGCGATGCGCTTTGGCTGATGCCTAATATGTGGTAATAATTGGTCACCCTGTTTTTTTGCAATTGAAGTTTGGCTTCCTGAAAAGGTTATTTGTCTGTCCTGGGGCGGTAGCGTTTAAACTTTCTGATTTATTATAATTCCAAAAGCAGGGAAATTGTTCCGCATTCCTGTAATTGGTTTTGCAGAAGGGTACAGAACTTCTTTCTCCGCCTCCATTCCTGTAAAGACTGAATTGCGGAATGGTACAGATTTTTATTGTAACATTGAGAGGGCTGCATCCAGGTAAAGATACACATCTTTTGGGTGATTGTTAAGGTACTCCGGATCCCTTTCGTGCCCCAGGCGAACGACTACTGCATTTTTATGTGGCAGTATAAAAATATACTGACCAAGAATGCCTCTTGCATAAGGAATCTGCTGCCCTTTGTAGTTTAATGTCCACCAGTGGTAACCATAAAAATCCACCTCACTGCCATCTTCTATACTGCTTAGGTGGCTGGCAGGGCTTAGGGCTTCCTGCAGGAATTTTTCGGATATTAGCTGCTTTCCGTTCCATGATCCCCCATTTAATACCAGCTGGCCCAGCCGTGCAAAGTCGCGGGCATTTGAGTTAAAGCAGCAATATGCTTTTTCTATACCATTAGCATTGTCGAGGCTCCACAGGGCAGGGGCAGATGTGCCAAGTGGCTTCCATAGTTTCTCTGATGCATATTCACTTACACTTTTACCTGTTGCCTTTTCAAGAATCATTGCCAGTACCTGAGTATTGCCACTTAAATAGTTCCATACCTTACCCGGAGTTTCCACAACTTTTAGGTTATGGATCAGTTCAGGAATATTATTTCCATAATATGCTTTTGTAGTAACGGAAAACGGGCTGCCATAACTTTCGTCCCAATCAAGGCCGCTGCTCATGGTAAGGAGGTGGCGGATGCTGAGAGAGGCATTGTTCCCTTTTTCAAAAGAAGGAATATAGCGCCCGGCAGGTTCGTCAAGACTTTTGATGTGGCCCTCCTCCAGGGCAATTCCCACCAGCAGCCCAACTATGCTTTTGGCCATGGAGAAGGAATTGGAATAGCTCTTTTTGTGGTAGCCATCCCAGTATTCCTCATACAGGATTTCCCCGTCCCGGGCAACCAGGAAAGCGACCGGTTTGTAGCTTTCTATCTGCTGCCTCAGGTTTTTATCTAAGGCCGGTGTTTTAGCCTCTTTGCTTACGGTCCATTCAGCTACCGTTCCGTTTAATACCTCGCGGTTTTCAAAAATGGTGTAATCGTCAATATCGGCAGTATAGTAAGTGAGTGCATTCCGCAGGTAATCAGGGGCAATGGCATAGGCAATGAGCAGTATGAACACCACAGCGGATAATATCTTTATAAGCTTGTTCATGCTTTAATATTTGAAGTACTTCTACAGGTATGCAGCTTCTGCCTCTTCTTTTTGAGAAGGGCGGAAATTAAGATAAGCAATATTAAGGGAAGGCAGACAGTTTCCGGAGATTTTATTTTTCAGGGGACTCAGCAGGGGAATTATTCCGGGCAAGTCTCCGGAGGCAGAAGTACTGGAGATTATGCTTTCTTCCTGTAGAAGCAGAAAAGCCCCATATTACCTCGCTTGCGCCATTGAATATTTCATTTTTCAGATCGCGCTGAGTATTTACCACCACATTTCCATCCAGTAAAACGGTAATTCTATTATCTGCAGGGTTCCAGCTGAAAACAAAGTCATGGAGGCGGTTATCCTCAAGGTTGAAGTCCGGATTATCCTGTGGCCAGTAGGTGGAGTGCCGGCTTGAGCCGTTTTCCAGCCATGCAATATGGTCGTGTGCAGGGTCATTCTGCCGTAAATTCTGGTAGGTGTCAAACTCAATAGCTACCGAAGGAGATATGCAGGTTCCGTAAGGGCTCCCAGGATTCCACCGGCCATAGCCCATACATTCACCCCAGGTGCCAAACGCATTCAGTCCGCGCGGGTCATTATGGATCATAAAGGTTATTCCATCAGCGCCTTCTTCTTTCTCTCCAAAAAAAATATCAAAGCCAATCCGGAATGGAACATCCAGGTTTAAGGGGGTGGTATAAAATGCCAGCCCTTCAGCATAAGCAGAGTCCGCTGTGAGCAGGATGCAGTCCTGATCCATATGCGTTGCCTGCCCCTGCAGCGAAAATTGCCCGCTGGCAGGAATTGCCTGTACCAGCACTAAGATAAAGAATGCAGCGGCTCTGAACATGGCATATTCGTTTAGCAGATAACATCTTTTATTGCGCATTGTTGCCGGTGTTTAACTGAAATATAAGCCTGTGTATGGGGAAGATATTGTTAATTTGGGTCGATGTTATAACGCTTATGGAAATTTTACGTTCTTTGCAGGTGGTAAAGCCAGGTTTGGCTGCCCGTGAATTAACTGTCGGTTAAATAAAAGTATGCGGGCAGTTTATAAAAGCAACGAAAGAAATTACTTTAAATAAATTGTTGAAAGTTGAAAAGCAAGGTCAAATTATGAAATTCCTGTACATATTTCCTCATCCGGATGATGAATCTTTCGGTCCTGCTGCAGCCATGCACCAGCAGCTGGAACAGGGTCATGAGGTCCATTTGCTTACCCTTACCAAAGGGGGAGCCACAAAAAAAAGGGAAGCCCTGGGCCTTACCATTGCCGAAATGGGAGAGGTACGGCTTAAGGAAATGAAAGAAGTGGAAAAAACACTGGGGCTTAGCAGTATGGAAGTGCTTGATTTTCCCGACAGTGGACTAAAAGAACTTGATCCGCGGGAAATTGAGGATGCCGTAAGAAGGCATATCAGTAAGCTCCGGCCCCACATAGTCGTATCCTATCCTGTGCATGGCATAAGTGGTTTTCACGATCACCTGATTATGCATTATGTGGCCAAGAGGGTATTTTTACAGATGAAAGATGAAGGTGCAGACTACCTTAAACGCCTCGCCTTTTTTACCCTTCCCGACAGCGGTGCCGACAGCCTGCAAAATGGTGAATTCAGGATGAAGCGATCGGCACCTGAAGAAATTAGTTGCATACTCCCCCTGAGGCCGCAGGACAAAAAAATGTTAAAGGATTGCCTCAACTGTTACACAACCTATCAGGATACAATTGAAGAAGTCGGGGTGATGGAAAAAATTGGCGATAATGTTCATTTTGAAATATTCGGTGAAAGTTTTGCCACTCCTCTTGATAATCTTGCCGGGGGAATTAAGGATTGAGAAATAGATTCGAAGAATCAGGAGGCAGGAATCGGGGCAGAACAACAGTATATTACATTTTTAACCCATTAACCTATGACACCACGGATAGAAATTAATTATTGCACCCAGTGCCGCTGGCTGATGCGTGCTGCCTGGATGGCCCAGGAACTTTTAACAACCTTTGAAACAGAACTGGGGGAAGTAGCTCTGGTTCCTGGAACCGGAGGCGTTTTTGATGTCCGGCTTGATGGGGACCTTATTTACTCCAGGAAAGAGGAGGGCCGTTTCCCGGAGTCGAAGGAGCTGAAACAACTGGTAAGAGACCGGATATCTCCTGACAGGTCGCTGGGGCATAGCGACAGGTGAGCAGACCCATAGTTTTTACAGGAACTGCAGATGACTTATATTAGCAGGCGAAATTTTAAATAAGAAAAAGGAATGAGCGGAAAAAAGCGGGCAGAAATTAAACCGGGATTACGGGTGAAGATTGTATTAAAACAGGACCAGCGGACCGGCAAGCTTACCGAAGGAGTGGTGAAGGATATACTTACCAACTCACCTGACCACCCTCATGGTATTAAAGTCCGCCTGCAGGACGGCCAGGTAGGAAGAGTGAAGGAAATTATTCCGGAATAGCTTTTACACCTGCAACAGGCATAAAGGAAGTCCGGCCATGAATTTCCTTCGGGGCAGGGGGAGGGCTTCAGCTCTGCTGAATAACAGCGCCTGACATAGCGCTTCAGGAAAGAAAGCCGGATTGAAAGCAATTGCATTATTTTTTAACAATTAGCGGCCTTCCTGGTGTTCCATATAAAAAAACACCTGCTATGGTAGAAGGAGAAAAGAAAATATGGATAGGTACCTCCGGCTGGCATTACCCGCACTGGAAGGGGGCTTTCTATCCTTCCGGTATGCAGCCCCGCGACTATATGAATCATTACCTGCAGTATTTCCGGATTGTAGAGATCAATAATTCTTTTTACCGGCTTCCTTCCCCCGAAACTTTTGCTGCCTGGCGGACCTCAGTGCCTGATGATTTTATCTTTTCTTTAAAGGCCAGCAGGTTTATCACCCACATGAAAAAGCTGAAAGACCCCGCACAATCGCTGGAAAGATTTATGCATAATGCAGGCTTCCTGGAAGAAAAGCTGGGCCCTGTTCTCTTTCAGCTGCCACCCTCCTGGAAGCTGAATCTTGAAAGGCTACGTGAATTTCTGGAAGTGCTGCCCTCATGGCATCGCTATACTTTTGAGTTCCGCCACCCGGGCTGGTACGATGAGCGGGTATATGACCTTTTGAAGCAGTACAATATTTCTTTCTGTATTTACGAACTGGCCCGTCATTTATCGCCGGTGCAGCTTACTTCCGATATTGTGTATGTAAGGCTGCACGGTCCGGGGGATAAATACGAAGGCAGTTACCCTGATCACATATTACAGGAGTGGGCGCACCAGGCGAGGGAGTGGAGGGCGCAGGGGAGAGAGGTTTATATTTATTTTGATAATGATCAGTACGGATATGCCGCTTTTAATGCCCGTACCTTAAATGCAATGGTGCAGAATGAACAAAGCTGAGTCAATACTGCCAAAGCATTTGATTTAAATGAATTGCTGTGTTGGCAGGGTCATTCTTTTCCTTTTAAGTCTGAAGGCCCCCGGGTTAAGTGGATTCGGGGCTGTATGAGCTTTCGGTCAGGGATTTAGAAACTTACTTTTAATGAGATGGTAAGAATTTTTTTTGCGGTAATATTTTTATTTAACATTTTAAAATGTCAGCCCATGCAGGATCAGCAATTAATATGGATAGAAGATACCTTAACGATTGAAAGCATTCCTTCCGGCTCCGGCCTTGCTGTAATAAAGGACACTGTTTTCGTGGTTGGAGATGACTCTCCCTGGCTTTTCCAGCTCTCTCCTGCCCTGGAGGAGGTCAACCGTTTCCTGATGGTGGAGGGTTTTCAGGAAGAAGGCCGCATCCCTAAACCTCTTAAGCCGGATTTTGAATGTCTGGCAGAATTTCAAAAAGGAGGCAGTACTTTTTTGCTTGCCTTTGGCTCAGGTTCAAAATCTCCGGAAAGAGACCTGGTGGTAAAAATAAACCTTGACAGGCCGGAAAAACCTGAGAAATATTCGCTGCTTGCTTTTTATGATTACCTGCTTACCGGAACGGGGGAAAGCAGGGAAAATCTGAATATGGAGGCAGCCCTTGTGGCGGATAATAAGCTTTACCTTTTTAACAGGGGAACAAACACCATTTTCGTAATGAGCCTTGACGGTTTTTTAAGGTACCTCAAGGCTCCTCTGGAAGTGGAAATGCCAAAATTCCAACATTACCCGTTTAAACTGCCCGAAGTTGAAGGTATAAGCGCCGGCTTCTCAGGTGCCTCTGCACTTCCGGGCTCATCTGAAATTCTTTTTACCGCTACCCTGGAGGCCACCCAAAACTGGATTGCCGATGGTGAAATTATGGGTAGCTACCTCGGCATTATTGACCTGGACCGGCTTGCAGCAGGAGAGGTGGAAAAGGTGGAGATGGTAAAGAATGACAGAGGAGAGGTGCTGAAAGACAAGCTGGAGTCTGTAGCGGTACTTAAAAAAAATCCCGATGGTAGCCTGAAGGTACTCGTAGTTGCCGATAATGATGATGGAACCTCTAAGGTGATGAGGCTGAGGATAGAGGAGGGGTTTTATTAAATGAACCTGAAGAGAGTATGAAGTTTTAATAGAAATGATTCCGGAAAAGATTGAAGAGAATTAAGGGAATCAAATAATTAATCTATTCTTACAAGGTAAGAAAACAGTTTATATTAACTGTAGTAAATGTGACTGATCATCTTTCGTGATTTTTCTGTGAGATTACCAGAAAATTGAAAATAAAATCAGTTTATTTTGATTTAAAAAAATTTACTCTATGGGAATAATTATATTTTAATTCCATAATTTACAATGCATTCAGGCTAATAATTTAGCTTTCATCTCTTTTAAGTGGTGTTAAATTCCTTTTCTGTATACCTGTTGTTTTCATTCTCTTTCGGATCAGGCAGATAAAAAGAGAATGTAAATAATCCGATCTTTTATTCTGATTCGGGGATTAAATGTTACACCAAATTTCCCCGGTGATACATATCTGTTTTTCTTCTCAGTTTAAAATAGTGATAGATTTGCTTCCAATATTTTAAAAATAATATTGTATAAAATTCTGCATTTTTATTTAAAGTCAACGAAACTGTTTATGAAGAAAAACTACGTGTTTAAAAGTGTTTTAGCAATGCTGATGGTACTCAGATACCTGATGCATGCAATGGCCCGGGTGTCTGAGTCTCATTGGAAACTGCTTCAGGAGGTAGAGGGTGTGAAAGCATAAGTAGAATGGGAAATGGGTATTTCTATAGGATTCCGGTGAAGGAAAGGTTTCATATTAAATTTCCCAGTACTCCAAAAGTATTTCATCATCTTTGGCGTCACAACATTAAATCAATCCAAAATTAAATGGGCTATGTGATTTCAATAAAAAAGAGAATGAATTGTTTTTCCTCTGTGAAAATGCCTCCAAATGCCCTGAATGGCATGGGCTAGCATCAGGTATTCTTTTGCCAATCCGTTTTTCTAAGGGCGTGACAATTTCGGAAGTGTATAAAGAGCTCGTCTATCAATCGGTCTTTTCTACAATCACTCCTTTGAAACTCTTATATGTCTATTTCTAAGGCCAATTACATTTAAATATTTAGCAACTCATGGTAAAACTATATTTAACATTATTATTTACAATTATAACTTGTTTTTGTTATGCTCAAGGTTCGGGCTCAATAACTGTTGATTCTGAATTAGAAATTTTAACTCTACTTATACCTGAAGATAAGCAACCTGCTGGATTTAGTTCAGAAAGGGATAAGGAAGTCCTTGTCCCTGTCAAGATTCGGGAGTGCAAACAGTTAATTCTGGATAATATAGATAATGCAAGGAAAGTCAGATACTATCGTGAGATGATTTGGAGATTGGAAAATGCTGTAATAATTGAAATTAGCAGCATTCCAAATATTGAAGGATAAAAATCAGAAAAATATGAAGAAAATTATTTTAATTGGTTTCAGTATAATTGTTTGTGTATCAAAGGTTTTTGCTCAAGCTACTTATGTATTTACAAATGCAGGAGCAGAAGGAAGCTATGGTCCTACCCAAATTCAAATTAATTCCGCTTACGCAGAAACATCCCTTGATGGCTTGGTAACTATCAATACTCAGGGAATACAGGAGTTTGTCGTTCCAGTTAGTGGGTCTTACAGAATTCAAGCGATTGGCGCTACTGGAGGGAACCAAGAAGAAACTCACGTTGCTGTTGGGCAACCAGCAAATATAGCCGGTGATTTTGAGTTGATCCAAGGTCAGGTTTTGAAAATTTTAGTAGGTCAACATGGCTTTTTAGGTAGTAGAAGGCCTGGATGGGGCGGCGGCGGTGGAACGTTTGTTGTAATTGGTGATGATACACCACTTGTGGTGGCTGGTGGATCTGGTTCAGGACATACTGACTTGCACGATTATTTCCCTGAGCAGGATGCTAACATAGTGGAGGTTGGAAAGAATAGTTCAGGGGGTACAGGAGCATGGCTTAATGGGTATGGAGCTACAGGTGGAAATGGAGGGGATGGTGCCGGGTTTTATGGAAATGGTACAGTAGGTAATAATTCTACGTTCGATCCTGTTGATGGACAAACAGTACATACTATACCACAGGCATTTATAAATGGTGGTGCCGGTGATGAATTTGGAGGTGGATTTGGGGGTGGAGGTGGAGTAACGAACACTTTTGGAGGTGGAGCCGGTGGCTACAGTGGAGGGCAAGGAGCCGTGGATTACCCCTACAATGGAGGTGGTGGAGGATCCTTTAATAATGGCTCAAATCAGAATAATGTGCTTAATGACAATGATAGGTTTACCATGTCTCATGGACGTGTAACTATACAACTCTTGTGTACTCCTACTAAAATCACAGCTGATATAAAATCTTTGCCGGAAATTATAAAGGAATGTTCAGTTGAAAGTCTTCCTGTCCCTACAGCAACAAATGACTGTGGGCAAGTAGTTAATGGTACAACTGATACTTCGCTACCAATAATTAAAAAAGGCACTTATGAAGTAATTTGGAACTTTGATGATGGACAAGGCAATACTTTACGCCAGACACAATCAGTTAAAGTAATTGATGAAACCCAGCCAACAATAAATACCCAAAACATTACTGTTCAGCTCGACAATACTGGGGCAGCAACTATTACAGCAGCCGATATCAACAACGGCAGCACAGATGCCTGCGGTATTGCTACTTATGTACTAGATATTACCAGCTTCACCTGTGAGAATGTGGGCGATAATACAGTAACCCTTACCGTGACAGATAATAATGGGAATGCAGGAACAGGTACTGCAACAGTAACGGTAGAGGATAAAGCAGCTCCGGTGGTTTCTGCTAAAGCAGTTCATACTATTCAGCTTGATGCTTCAGGAGCGGCTATTTTAGCGGTAGCGGATATTTTAACAGCAGCCAGTACAGATGTCTGTGGAATTAAAAGCGAAGTATTGAGCAAAACCAGCTTTAACTGTTCAGACGTTGCAAATAGTCCTCTTCAGGTAACCTTAACGGTAAGTGATAATAATGGTAATGTTACCAATAAAACAATAGCAGTAACAGTTGAGGATAAGGTACCACCTGCTGTTTTTGCTAAAACTGCTCATTCGATTCAGCTGGATGCTTCAGGGGAGGCTACTTTGTCTGTAGCGGATATTCTGACAGGAGCCAGTGCAGATGCCTGTGGTATAAAGAGTGAAGTATTGAGCAAAACCAGCTTTGGCTGTTCAGATATGGGAGCTAATCCTGTTGATGTGACTTTGACAGTAACCGATAAGCATGATAACGTTACCACTAAAACAATAGCAGTATCGGTAGAGGATGAGACTGCTCCGGTGGTTTCTGCTAAAGCCGCTCATACAATTCAGCTGGATGCTTCAGGTGCGGCAGCTTTAGTAGTGTCGGATATTCTGACAGCAGCCAGTTCAGACGCCTGTGGCATTAAGAGCGAGGTACTGAGCAAAACCAGCTTTAGCTGCTCAGATATCGCAGCTAATCCTGTTCAGGTAGCTTTAACAGTAACTGATAATAATGATAATGTTACCACTAAAACAGTAGCAGTAACAGTAGAGGATAAAACAGCTCCTGTTATTACTGCAAATGCAGCTTATACAATCAGCTTAAATGCAGAAGGTGTTGGTACATTTACAGAAGCTGATATGTTAACAGTAGAAATTTCAGATGCCTGCGGTATAAAGAGCGAAGTTTTGAGCAAAACCACCTTTGGCTGTTCAGATGTAGCAAATAGTCCTGTTCAGGTAACCTTAACGGTAACTGATAATAATGGTAATGTTGCCAATAAAACAGTAGCAGTAACAGTAGAGGATAAGGTAGCACCAGTTGTTTCTGCAAAAGAAACTCATACAATTCAGCTGGATGCTTCAGGTGCAGCTATTTTAGCAGTAGCGGATGTGTTAACAGCAGCCAGTGCAGATGCCTGTGGCATTAAGAGCGAAGTGCTGAGCAAAACCAGCTTTGGCTGTTCAGATATCGCAGCTAGTCCTGTTCAGGTAACAATAACAGTAACTGATAATAACGATAATGTTACGACTAAAACAATAGCGGTAACAGTAGAGGATAAAACAGCTCCTGTTGTTCCTGCAAGGACTACTCACACCATACAGCTGGATGCTTCAGGTGCGGCAGCTTTAGTAGTGTCGGATATTCAGACAGCAGAAAGTTCAGATGCCTGCGGTATAAATAGCCAGGTGCTGAGCCGGAACAGCTTTGACTGTTCAGATCTAGCAGCTAGTCCTGTTCAGGTAACAATAACAGTAACTGATAATAACGATAATGTTACGACTAAAACATTAGCGGTAACAGTAGAGGATAAAACAGCTCCTGTTGTTCCTGCAAGGACTACTCACACCATACAGCTGGATGCTTCAGGTGCGGCAGCTTTAGTAGTGTCGGATATTCTGACAGCAGAAAGTTCAGATGCCTGCGGTATAAAAAGCCAGGTGCTGAGCCGGAACAGCTTTGACTGTTCAGATATAGCAGCTAGTCCTGTTCAGGTAACAATAACAGTAACTGATAATAACGATAATGTTACCACTAAAACAGTAGCAGTAACAGTGGAGGATAAAATAGCTCCTTCTCTTACCGTACAGGATGTAAGGCTTGTGCTGAATGACGAGGGAAGTGCCACTTTAACCGAAGCATTAGCGGTAGTATCAAAAGCCGATAATTGTGCTGCGCCGGTAATTAGCTTCAGCCAGTCTGTTTTCAGCTGTGAAAATACAGTGGAGCCTGTTGCCATTACAGTAACTGCAACTGATGCTTCAGGCAATACTACAGATAAGGTGGTAAATGTAAGGGTGGTCGATGAAACTGCTCCTGTGGCTATAGCAAAGAACATTACACTGGAACTGGATGCTAACGGAGAGGCAGTGCTTACTGCAGCTGCTTTAGACGGGGGGTCTTACGATAACTGCTCAATTACTGAAATGAGCATTTCTGCCACAAGCTTTAGCTGTGCAGATGCAGGTGAGCAAACTGTAACTCTCACGGTAACCGACCATGCCGGTTTAAGTGCCACTGCAACAGCAGCAGTTACAGTTGTGGATGTAATTGCTCCGGTGGTGGAGAATTGTCCTGCTGATTTAACCATTGGCTTGAAGACAGGAGCAACTTATGTGGTTCCTGATTTTACAGGCCAGGTAACTGTAAGCGATAATTGCACTGCAACAGGAAGGGTATTGCAATTGCCGGTTGCAGGTACTGAACTGAGCTCATTAGGTACTCATGTAGTCCAGCTGAAAACAGTGGATGCTTCCGGTAATGAAGGTGTTTGCAGTTTCATTATTACTCTTGAACATAGAAACACTGCACCGGCAGGACTGAGCCTGTCCGCTTCTTCTGTAGAAGAAAACCAGGCAGAAGGTGTTCTGATAGGTTACTTTGGAACTGAAGATGTGGATGGTAGAGATACACATTCCTATGCACTTGTAAGTGGTGATGGGAGCGATGACAATGCTAACTTCTATATTGAGGGTAATGCGCTTTACAGTGCTCTTGCCTTTGACTATGAGCTGAAGAAAAGCCATACCATTCGTGTGGTAACCCTGGATGCTGAAGGAGAACGTTTTGAGAAAATCTTTACAATTCAGGTTACCGATGTTGAAGATGCAAGGGTGTTTATTCCGAACCTGTTCTCGCCGAACAACGATGGCAGCAACGATACGTTCAGAGTACGTGCCAATGGCATTCAGCAAATCAGCTTCCGCATCTTTAACCGTATGGGAGTTTTGGTGTACGAAACGTCAAATGTGCAACAGGCAACGGAAACCGGATGGGACGGAACCTACAAAGGCAAAGAACAGCCTGCCGGTAGCTATGTGTGGCAAATCAGCGGCAAATTTTCCGATGGAGCAGTTGTGCAGTTCGATGGAAAGAGCACAGGCAATATTACTCTTATCCGTTAATCTTCAAATTAAATTAAAATGAACAAATTTAAATATATTTTACTGGCGCTCCTTTTGGGGGGCGCCACTTACAAGGCCGAAGCACAAAGCAATTATTTCAGCCAATACCACCTTACACCGGTATATACATCGCCGGCAGAACTTGGGGCTACGGATTATTTCCAGGTGCTGGGGCACTACAGGAAGCAATCCCTGAGTCAGGATCAGGGCTACCGGAATTTTGCCCTCTCAGGCATTTGTCCGCTTAATTATAAAGACGGTGGCAGGCGGTTTGGTGGTATAGGTTTGGGCATCATGAATGAAAATTCCGGTATGATGGGCGTGTTGCAGGAAACCAGCATTAATGCAGGTTATGCCTACAATCTACAGCTTAGCCAGTCCCGGCATATATCGGTGGGATTGCAAGGGGGGTACCACAGAAGAAATGTTAACTTAGGAAAGGTTACCACAGATGGGCAGTACCAGAATGGAGTATATGTTCCGGGGATGCCGACAGGAGAGAATTTCTCCGATGGGGCGAGCCAGGCTTTTAGAGCAGATTTGGGCGCCACCTGGTATGCGGTGGATGAATATGGTGACCGGAAATATGCTTTAGGTGTGACTGCTTTTAACGTGAACGGGGCAAATTATGAATTCCTGACAAGCTCGCAGGAGCAGGCTGCGCCCATCCGTTACCAGGCTTATGGCAGCTTCCGTGCCTTATCAAAGGACAAGCTGCAAATTGTTCCTACCTTCCGGTATATGATGGAGAAAAATTATTCGCAGCTGAACATGGGCTCGCTGTTCATGTACCAGTTGCAGGAGGGGCAGGCATCCATGCACGAAAGCCATTTAGGTTTGGGCGCCTGGTATAGTCTTAATAATGCTGCCATTTTCTCCTTAGAGTATGCTCAACCTTCCTATATTGTGTCTGTCAGTTACGATTTACCTGCTTCTTCAAATATTGACCAGATGCAGGTAAATAATGGAGTGGAAGTAACTTTTGGCTGGCGCCTGAACAAAGGAAAAAGCCGCAAAGCAGCTCATGAAAAGGTTGAATCAGCAGTTGTGGCAGCTCCTGTTGAGAAAAAAACAGAGCCAGTAGTGGTGCCTGTGGAAAAACAGGAGCTACCTTCAAGGAAAGAACCTGTTGTGCCGGTAAAAGCAGAGCCTCTGCAGGTAGCTCCGGTGCTCAGCAAGGAAGAAGCAGAACTATTTGATCAAACCATTCATTTTGAGGCGGGTAAGCAAAACCTTACAGCTTCTTCCAAAGTGCTTTTAGATGAGGTTTCGGAAGTACTGTTGGCTAATAAAGGAGTGAAGGTTGAACTGGTAGGGTATACCGATAATACGGGAAATGCTGAAAAGAATCAACAAATATCCCTGACCAGGGCTGAAAAATCCAGAGATTACCTTGTTCAGAAAGGAGTTGAGATTAACAGAATTTCAGTAAAAGGAATGGGCGAAGAAAAGCCTGTTGCATCCAATGACAATCCTGAAGGCAGGGAACGTAATCGTAGGGTGGAAATTCGATTGGTGAAATAAGTTAGTACCGGAAAGTGAAGTTTTGAAGTCTGTACTGGTAAAGAAAAGCGGCGCCGGAGTTTTTCCGCGCCGCATTTTTTTTATTCCTCTTCCTCCTCCTTTATTACAATTACATCCCAGGTATAGGATGCAACCTGGAAATAACCGAGGGGAGGATTGTCGGGGTTGGTGATGTTACGTATGTTACTGTTGGGATTTTGAGGGGGCGGACTGAATAGTCCGCCATCGTTATAAAGAAGTGTTATAAACTCAAGGTAATACTGATACATGTCCTGATTAAGCGTGTACATTTCCAGGCGAACGGTATCATTAGCCTTAAAAGGATACGATAGCCTCAGGCTTTCCACCCTGTCCTGGTTAGGTAACAGTTCATCGCTTTGTACAAGTATGTCGGAGCGGTTATTGTAGAGGGAGTCGTTCTTATAAACTTTAATACGGAAGTAGTTGTCTCTTCCGGGCGGAAAAGTTCCAAAGAAAAAGAGGTAATAACCTTCTTCAAATACAGGATTCCTTTCAAAATAGCTGTAGTTGAGAGAATCAATAACAGCTTCTTCCAGAAGCATTCCGCTGCTTTCATATACGTTATTGTTCCAATCAATCCTGAGTGTGTAGGTAAGGCCCGTTTTTCCTTTCAATTCCTGAACTACATAAAGTCCGGGTTCAGCCTGATAGAGGTTGTATACATTTCCTTCATTGTCGCTTATGCTTACCTCTGCGTCACGAACCGGCGGCAGTTCTTCTTCTGAAAAGTAATCCTGTGTAAGACTGAGCCGGACAGTATGGGGGCCGCTGGTATTAGTAAGCTCTGCTTCCACCACCAGTTGGGGAGGATGTTCCGGTAAATCCAGTTCAACCAGCTCACGGCAGCCGGGCAGTAAAAAGAGCGCAATTCCGGAAAAGAGAAGCAGGTATTTTAATATCATAACTTAAAGTTAAAATTGTAGGTAACAGAAGGAATTATGCTGAAAAGGTAAAGCTTTACAGCCCCGGGCCTCCTGTCGGCAATTGCCTCACCATTTTCGGGAGAATATCCCGGTGTGTTGTTGTATACCTGTTCAAAGGTTATGGTAAAAGGGTTTTTACGGGCATACACATTATAAACGGAGAAAACCCAGTTTCCGCGCCATGCTCTGTTTTTACGTACCTTGCCACGGAGAGTGGCCGAGAGATCAAGGCGGTGGTAATCGGGCATTCTGTTGGCATTCCTGCGGCTGTCATCATATACGGGAACAGGATGGCCGTTAATTTGTGTGCGGCCCACCGGAAAAGATACTGCCGCTCCTGTGCTGTAAACGAAGTTACCCGAGAAGGACCAGCGCGGGTTAAGCTCATGAGTGGCCACTACCGAGAGGTCATGCGTGCGGTCGTAGCGGGCAGGATATGGCAGGTTGTTACTGATGCCGGGCACCTGACGCATAGTCCTGCTCAGGGTATAGCCAATCCAGCCGGTGGTTTTACCTTTATTCTTCCGGAGCAACAGTTCTGTTCCGTAGGCCCATCCTTTTCCTTCGAGTACTTCAGTTTCAATATTGTTGGTTAACAGTATTTGTGCTGCGGGTTTAAAATCAATCAGGCGTTGCATCCATTTATAGTATACTTCAATGGAGGCCTCATACATATTGTCTTTAAAATTCCGGAAGTAACCTGCTGCCACCTGGTCCCCGATTAAGGGCCGGATGTAACGGTCTGCAGGTATCCAGCGGTCTATAGGCAAACCGGCTGTGGCATTAGATGCTATTTGCAGGTATTGCCGCATCCGGTTATAGGTCGCTTTTACAGAGCTGGTTTCTCCCGTCATAAGGCGGGCGCCTATGCGGGGCTCCAGTCCGTCATAAAACTGAATCTTTTCAAAGCGGCCAAAATCTAAAGTATCAGTGATCGTTCTCCTGTTCCTTGGCATTCCTTCTTCATATTCATACACTTTGCCGGGGCCAATGTTCTGGAAAAGGGAATACCGGAGCCCGTATTCAAGGGAGAGTTTATCGCTTACTTTAAGTTCATTGCCGGCAAATATGGCCTGCTCCAGGGCAAAGCGGTCAAAAAGCAGGATGTCTTCCACCACCGTTTCTCCTTCAAAAGTAATTTCAGGAGGGCTGAAGGTGTGGTAAGTAGTATTTGAGCCAAATGTAAGCGTATTGTCGGGGCCCAGCAGCAATGAAAAGTTCAGGTTAAAGCTCTTTTCTTCCAGTACCGATTTCCACAAAAAGCTGTTTACGCCGTCATCGGCATCAAAGCCATAATCGTATTTGCTGTACAGGAGAGAGGTGTTGAGAAGTAATTTGTTGCTGAAGGAGTGGTTCCAGTGGGCAGTGCCAATGGTATTTCCCCAGTCCATGCCAAAGAGGTTCTCAATTCCAAAAACATCCCTGCCAAAGTAGCCCGACAGATAAAGGCGGTTATTTTCATTGATGGTATAATCTGCTTTTGCATTAAAGTCGTAAAAATAAAGGGTGCTGCTTTTCAGGTCCTCGTTCGAACTGAGTCGCAGGAATACATCGGCATAAGTCCGGCGGCCGGAAATGAGGAAGGAGGATTTGTTGTTTACCAGAGGTCCTTCGGCGGTAATGCGGCTGGAAATTGAACCTATTCCACCCGAAAGTTCATAGTTTTCCTTGCTCCCCTGTTTCATTTCAATGTCCAGGATGGAAGACAGCCTGCCGCCAAACCGTGCCGGAATTCCTCCTTTGTAAATCTCCAGCCCGCTGACGGCATCAGGGTTAAAAACGGAGAAAAAGCCCAGAAAGTGAGCCGCATTGTAAACGGTAGCCTTGTCCAGCATAATAAGGTTCTGATCGGCCGATCCTCCCCGGACAAAAAGGCCTGTTGTGCCTTCTCCTGCAGCCTGAATGCCCGGGAGGAGCTGAATGGTTTTTAAAACATCCACTTCTCCAAAAAAGGCAGGCAGCTTCCGGGCAAGTTCAATGGAGAGGCTTTCCTTGCCCATATCCACATCCGTAACGTTCGCATCCTGCACTTCGGAACTCACAATAACTTCTTCCAGCTCCATTTGAGCGGGTAATAATTGTATATTGAGTTCCGTATCATTATTCAAAGCTACTTCCCTGCTTTCTTTTGTGTAGCCAACATAATTAAATTCCACAAGATATGTGCCCGGAGGAAGGCTGATGGAATAAAAGCCGTTAGCGTTTGTAGTGGTACCGGTATTTACGTCGCTTGCAATCTTTATGGTTGCTCCGGGTAATTCTTCGCCGGTAGTGGCATCTGTTATATAGCCGCTTAAGGTAACCTGTTCCCTGGCAGCTGCCTGCCCTATGCAGAAAAATGTGAAAAGAGTAAAAAAAAGATACCTGAAGAAAGGCATGAGTGGCTGTTTGATATTATATGGCACTTTAATTCAACGATTTAATTTGTAGATTGTTGAATCATTTTTTTTAAACTTTTTTTTGTTTAACGGCTTCCTGCCGGAAAGGACAGATACCAGGTACACAGGCAATTTGATGGCAGGAATTTTTGAATCGGCTCTTAAAACCTGTAACTTGCAAAAAGATGAGGGAGGTAAGCTCCTGATCATTCATTTTTAAATTTTTATAGCATGCCACAAGCGAAACAAGGAGATACCGTAAAGGTACATTACACCGGAAAACTAAAAGATGGGAGTGTTTTTGACTCATCTGCAAACCGCGAGCCACTGGAATTTACATTAGGAGGCGGTAACATGATTCCGGGCTTTGAACAGGCTGTGCTGGGGATGGATATTGGCGATAAAAAGACTGCCGAAATTCCTTCAGACCAGGCTTATGGAGAGAAAAGAGAAGATATGATCATTTCGGTGCCACGTGAAAATGTACCCGGTGATATAAGCCCTGAAGTGGGTCAGCAATTAGCAGTGCAGCAGCAGGGAGGCCAGCAGGTGCCTGTAACAGTTGCTGAAGTAACAGAAGAGAAGGTTGTACTGGATGCAAACCATCCTCTGGCCGGAAAAGACTTAGTATTTGATATAGAGCTTGTAGAAATTGCCTGATATTAAGCTGCTTAAAAAAAAAAAGAACCCCACACGGCCCGTGTGGGTTTCTTTTTTTTATGACATAATTAAAATGCCGGATATACATTTCGTCGTATTTTTTCGTTTTTAAGCTGTTTTATAACCTTCCATAGTTTAATTTTGCATCACTGTTGCAGATAAGTATTGTACCTATAAAAACCTATGAATAACCGGCAGATTTTCCAGATTGTTCAACACTATAAAATAATTTTAAAACCGTCTTTTACAAAGCAGGGTATGGACGAACGGGATCCTTACCATGCTCCATATACCTGGCAGGAGGTTCCGGAGTTTATTCATGACCTTACAGAGGCCGGGAATAAGGCACAAATTATTTTCCTGGAAAACACTATACCAGCCCGGCAATTTCCTGATTATGTGGATGAAATGGACGTTCCCTTCCTTGCTTTTGCTGAAACTACGGAAGGAATTACCCCTGTTAGCATAAAAGTTAAGGAAAAGTGGAAATGGGAGCTTACCTATTTCCTTGAAGACGGGAGTACAGATACGCGGCAGGTGGCTCCTTCCGCTCCCGAGCTTTATACCAATGAAGAGGGTAATATAGTTTGCCTTGCAGCCCTTCTGTTTGACAGCCTTGTCAGCGAGGGGGCGGAAAATGGTGAAAAGGGAGAAAAAATAAGCCCAATGAGCAGGCTGTATCGCTTGCTGTATACAGAGCGGAAGGATATAATTTATATTTATATATATGCTATCTTCGGAGGAATTATTTCCCTGGCGCTGCCATTAGGTATTCAGGCAATTATAGGCCTTATCTCCGGAGGCTTAATGTTCAGTTCTGTAATTATTTTAATTGCCGGTGTAATTATTGCAGTGCTCCTGAACGGAGGCCTGCAGGTTATGCAAATGCACCTGGTGGAGGTTTTGCAGCGGAGGGTTTTTACAAAGGCCGCTTATGAATTTGCTTTTCGTGTTCCACGTATCCAGGCGGAGGCAATATTAAAGCAGTATATGCCGGAGCTGATGAACCGCTTCTTCGATATCCTTACCATCCAGAAAGGTTTGCCGAAGTTGCTGATCGATATGTCAACTGCTGCTATCCAGATTATTTTCGGCTTAGTTCTGCTTTCATTCTATCACCCGTTTTTTATCTTTTTCGGCTTCTTTCTTCTCCTGGTACTGGCTACTATCTTTTATGTTACCGGACCTAAAGGGTTAAAATCTTCTATAACAGAATCGAAATATAAATATAAAGTTGTTTTCTGGCTCGAAGAAATGGCCCGTGCCCTTAATGCCTTCAAACTTGCCGGAAATTCCAGCTTACCCATAAGGAGGTCCGATCAGAATGTAAATAATTATCTCCATTACAGGGAAGATCACTTTAATGTGCTTGTAAACCAATACTGGTATATAGTGATGTTTAAAACGCTTGTAACAGGAGGATTGCTCATTCTTGGTAGTTTGCTGGTTATTGACCGGCAGATAACTTTAGGCCAGTTTGTTGCCTCTGAAATTGTGGTGATCCTGATCCTGAATGCGGTGGAAAAAATAATTACCTACCTTGATACGGTATATGATATGCTTACTGCTGTGGATAAAATCGGTCATGTAACAGATATGCCGCTGGAGAGGAGCGGAGGCATTAGTATTCCGAGAAACCACCTGAAAGGAGGATTAAAAGTTAAAATACGCGATTTGAGCTATAAGTATTCCTCTGAAAGCAGCATGGCATTGAAAGGGATAAATTTAGATATAGAAGCTGGAGAAAAAATTGGGGTAACCGGATATAACCGTTCAGGAAGGTCGACTTTGTCCAATATTCTTGCGGGCATTTATACCGATTATAAGGGAGCTATTTCCGTTAATGATTTTTCCTATCGCGATCTCGACCTGATAAATATGCGGGATTATATAGCAAAAAATATTAGCCAGGAGGATGTATTTGATGGAACCATATTAGATAATATAGGGGTTGGGAAACCAACTATCTCCTATCAGGAGGTAGTAAGTGCCATTGAATTAGTTGGGCTGGGTGATTATGTTAACAGCTTACCCGAAGGGCTCAATACACATATTACCAGTGTGGGAAGAGGACTGCCCGACAGTGTGGTACAAAAATTGATACTGGCTCGTTGTATTGCAAAAAAACCTCAGCTTCTTATCCTGAATGATTTCTTTATGAATTTTACCAGGGATGAAAAGCAACGACTGATTCAAATACTTACCAGCCCTGAAAGGCCATGGACTTTGCTGGCAGTATCAAATGATCCGCTGGTGTTACAAGCCTGTAAGCGGGTGGTGGTACTTAAAGGGGGTGAGGTGGTGCAGGAAGCACCCTTCAAAGAGTTAAAAGAAAAAGGCTTTCTAGAGGATTTGTCGTAGATCATTACCGAACAGTACTTAAAATTCAAAATGTTAAATATATCAACAAACACGATAAAAAGAGGCGAAGAAAGAGAGCCACTATCAGCCCTCAAGGTATTACAAACACCCAGAGCAGGAAAGATGCTGGCCCGCTGGCTGATTGGTGCTCTGATTATAATAATCATTGCCATGTTCCTTCCATGGCAGCAAAATATCAGGGGGGAAGGAAGCCTTACGGCGCTTGATCCTGGTGACAGGCCTCAAACGGTGCAAACAGCTGTGGCCGGCCGGATTGAAGAGTGGAATATCAGGGAGGGGATGCCGGTAAGAAGAGGCGATACCCTGGTGCGGCTTTCGGAGGTTAAAGATAAATACTTTGATCCTGATTTGCTTGTGCGGATGGAAGAACAGATGGATGCAAAAGGATCTTCTATTGATGCAAAGCAGCGTAAATCGGAGGCCCTGGGGTCGCAGATTGTAGCCCTGGAAAGTGCACTCAGGCTAAAGATGGAGCAAACCCGTAATAAATTAAAGCAGTCGAGGCTTAAGGTACAAAGCGACAGTGCCGATCTGGCTGCAGAGAGGCTGAATTTTGAAATTGCCCGCCAGCAGCTGGAGCGCCAGCAGGGGCTGTACGAAAAAGGATTAAAATCCAGAACAGAGCTGGAGGCCCGGTCACTAAAGTTCCAGGAAAGCACAGCAAAACTGGTGGCGCAGGAAAATAAATTGCTCGCCTCCAGAAATGAGCTGCTGAATGCACGTATAGATCTTAATGGTGTGGAAGCAGAGTATCAGGAGAAAATAAGTAAAGCGCAATCAGATTTGAATGCTACTCTCTCAGATATCTTCGAAAGCAGGAGTGATTTATCGAAACTGGTGAATGAGTTCACTAATGTTCAGATAAGAAGGCAGCAATTATATGTGGTGGCACCGCAGGATGGTTATGTGGTAAGGGCTCAGAAGGCAGGTATAGGCGAAACTTTAAAAGAAGGGGAGGCTGTGGTAACTATTATGCCCCGAAACCCCGAGGTGGCTGCTGCCATTTATATAAGGCCAATGGATGTACCGTTAATATCGGTAGGAAGAAAAGTGCGTCTTGAATTTGAGGGATGGCCGGCTTTGCAGTTTAGTGGCTGGCCAAGTGTTGCAGTGGGTACTTTTGGAGGTATAGTAAGGGTAATTGACTATACCGAAACCCCGCAGCAGCAAGGGCGCTATCGGGTACTGGTTGTGCCGGACCCTGATGATGACCCATGGCCGGACCAGTTGCGTATGGGCTCTGGCGTTTATGGATGGGTAATGCTTGATGAGGTTCCGGTATGGTACGAGATCTGGCGACAGCTTAATGGCTTTCCACCAAACCTGAAAGAGGCCCCTGAGGCGGGTTTGGATTATACTGATAAACCCGTAAAGAAGTAGAAGTAATGAAAAAGAATGGGTTCTGTTTTTCCGGATTTAAACTAACTCTGATTGCTTTGCTCCTTTTGTGGAAGTGTGGGAATGCTTATGCCCAGATTTATCCTTCCATTGCTCCGGCAGATAGCCTTAAAGTACTTCCTCTGGAGGCCTTTTATGACAGAGTTCTGGAATATCATCCGGGAATACGGCAGGCAGCTTTATTTACTGAAGAAGCTGAGCGGCAGATAATGGAAGCGCGTGGCGTTTTCGATCCTAAGCTGGAATCAGGTTACGACAGGAAGGTTTATAAAGACCAGCACTACTATACCAACTGGACGAGTGAATTGAAAATTCCTGTTCTTATAAATACAGATTTGAAGGTAGGATATGAGCGGAACGAAGGGTATTATTTAAATGACCAGAAAACGGTGCCTGATGAAGGATTGCTATATGCAGGAATAAGCTTAGGCTTAGGGCAGGGGCTGTTTACGGATTCAAGAAGGATTGGCCTCCGTCTTGCAAGGCTTAACCAGACTGCGGCAGATGCTGAACGGGTAAAGCTGTTGAATAAATTGCTTTTTGAGGCGGCTAAGGACTACTGGAACTGGTCGCTGGCCTGGTACCAGCTGCAAATAAATGAAGAAGGAGTAGAGCTGGCGCAAATCCGGTTTCAGGGAATAAAAGAAGGAGTGGAAGCAGGGGATCTGGCAGCCATAGATTCTGTGGAGGCAAAAATTACACTGCAGAGCCGGCAGATTGAGCTGGTTCAGAGCCGGCTCGATTATAGAAATGCCCTGCTCCAGCTGGGGCTGTACCTGTGGGATGAAGAGGGAACCCCTCTGATGCCGGGCCCGACCATTGTGCCGGAGGCTTTGTGGCAGTTAGAAGATGTTCCATTACAATCTCTGGAAGCCCTGACTGAAATAGCAGGCAGACAGCATCCTGATATAAGAAAACTGGAAAATAAGATTCAGCAGCTTGAGGTGGAGGAGCGCTTGTACAGGGAGCTGCTCAAGCCCCTGGTAAATGTGAATTATAATTACCTGACGCTGCCAGCAAATGGATTTAGTGAAGTAACTAATAACTATAGAAATAACTATAAGCTGGGTGTGGATTTTTCCTTTCCTTTGCTCCTACGCAAAGAAAGAGCAAAGCTGCAGTTGAATAGAATAAAGCAGGAGCGGACATTCCTGGACCTGACAATGAGCCGGAGGCAGATTAATAATTCACTGCAACAGGCCTATAATGATTTCCTTACCCTGCGTGGCGTTTTACGTGACCAGCAGGAAATTGTGAGGAATTATGAAATAATGCTTGAGGGAGAAGCGGAGCGGTTCAGGGCAGGAGAAAGCTCGGTTTTCCTGGTAAACCAGCGGGAAAATAAACTTCTGGAGGCAAGAGTTAAACTAACTTCCCTTGCTGCTAAATATCAGAAAGCAAAAGCAGCAGTTACCTGGTCGGCTGGTATTAACTGGTCCGGTGTGGATGGCGCTGCTGACTATGGTACTAACCGGTAAACGTCTGCCTGTTTTGTCGTGAAAAGGTAAAACTCTCCGTTTGCAGCTATAATTTTCCGGTAGGATTGGCTGGTGGCAGGAGTTGAAATTTCGCTCCTTTTGCCGGAATACAAATGAATGCGTTCAATTGTATTGGTATTTGTCAGGCAGAGTAAGTCCTCGCCGGAGAATGTTGCACTTTGCCATTCCGGCAGAGGTACCTCCCTGTCGAAGTTTCCGGCCTGGTCAAATATCAAAAGCTTGTCTGCTCCAAGTAAACAAAGCTTATGCTGGTGCTCAAAAAGCATTTTTACTTCAAATGGCCGTTTGCCGGCGAACTGGTTAAGCTTTAGTGTGGAAATAATTTTCCGTGTACCGGTCTGCCACCTTATTAACTGCATATCCGATGCATCATATAACCATATAGTGTTGCCTGTTGCAGACCAGGCCAGTGCACTGATAAAGCTAAACTGTTCAGGCGGAAGGAGAATACTTCCTGCAGGATTCAGAAAGCGGTCGAGGTAAATTATCTGCTGGCTGTTTTCATCAAAAGCCCTTACCTGCATGGTAAAGCGGGCGTCTAATATGCTTAAATAACCGGAAGAGTGGGGGGAGTAGGTATGGAGCAGCTTTCCGTTGGCGCTGAATTTTTGAATTTCTCCACCGGATGTACTTAAAACAATATTTCCCCCGGCATCTGAAGATACGGCCAGCTGTTCAGGAACAGGAAAGGAGCGAAGCAGCACCAGCCGGGGTTCCTGCCCTTTTACTTCAGGTAAAAGAAAAAAGAAAAGGATAAGCAGGAGCCGGTAATCAAGCCTCATCTTTATAAGTATTTAGCGTAAGTTCCTTCCCGTCGAATATGCCATAGGTAAAGTGGCTAAGCCATTCGCCCAGGTTAATATACCTGCTGCCGGGGCTTACCTCGAGGTTAAGTGGTAAATGGCGGTGGCCGAAAACGTAATAATCATGATGTTTTTGCTGTTCCTGTTCCTTGCAAAAGGAAAACAACCACTCGTCATCGCCTAAAAAACGGCTGTCTTTTTCCATATTGCTTGCGCGGCTGGTCTTTGACCATGCATTTGCAATTCCTATGCCAAGGTCGGGATGTACTTTTCCAAACAGCCAGTTGCTGAGCGGATTGCGAAAAACTTTCTTTAATATTTTGTACCTGAAATCTCCCGGGCCTAATCCATCTCCATGACCAATAAACAGGCTGGTATTATTAATTTTTACTTCCTGTGGCTCGTGGAAAACCGGAATGCCAAATTCCTCGGGAAAGTAATTCCTCATCCACATATCGTGGTTGCCGCTAAAAATAAAAACGGGCAGGCCGTTATCACTCATTTCTGCAAGCTTTCCCTGTAAGCGTACCCCGCCTTTGGGAACTGCGTGTTTATATTCGAACCAGAAGTCAAATAAATCGCCCATCAGAAAAATGGCGTGTGCATCGCGTTCAATGCTGCTGAGCCAGCGGACCACTTTTTTTTCCCGCTGCAGGCTTTTTTTTCTGTCAGGTGCTCCCAGGTGAAAGTCAGAAGCGAAATATACCTTCCTGCCTTCCGGCAATTGAATATTTTGTAAGTCTAAATCCATTTTAATGCACACTCATGAAGTCACGAAACAGAAAAAAGATCAGGCAATAATACCTGATCTTTTCATATTTCCCGCCCTTTAAAAGAATAACAGGGCTTATTTTGATTTATTTTCCTGCTCCTGAGGATTTATTTTAGAGCCGACAGAACTATTCGTCCGGTCATCGTTATCTCCCTCATCTCCTTCTCTTTCTTCAATAGTAGTAGAGTCAGGTGCGGCAACAGAGGTTTCAATCTCGGTATTGCCTTTTGTAAACTGCTGGTAAGTAGTCTGTCCGCCATAAGGGCGGGGACCAATAAGACGCTCCAGGTCATTCTGGAAGATAATCTCTTTTTCAAGCAGTTCTTTAGCTATAATTTCCAGCTCATTCTTCTTCGACAGGAGCAACTGTTTGGTATGCTCATAAGCTTTTGACACTATCAGGCGAACTTCTTCGTCAATGGTTTGAGCTGTTGCTTCAGAATATGGTTTGTTGAAATTATAATCACTCTGCTTCTGGTCGTAGAAAGAGATATTTCCTATTTTATCGTTCATGCCATATACTGAAACTATGCTGTAGGCCAGTTTGGTAATCCTTTCCAGGTCGCTTAATGCGCCGGTGGATATTTTGCCGAAGATAATTTCCTCTGCAGCGCGGCCACCCAGGGTCATGCACATTTCGTCGAAAAGCTGCTCGGTCTGGTACAGGAACTGTTCTTTAGGGAGGTACTGCGCATACCCCAAGGCGGCAACTCCACGTGGAACAATACTTACTTTTACCAAAGGGTCGGCATGCTCCAGGAACCAGCCAGCCACAGCGTGTCCGGCTTCATGGTAGGCAACAATCTTTTTCTCATCAGGAGAAATAATCTTGTTTTTCTTTTCAAGTCCTCCGATTACACGGTCAACAGCATCCTGGAAATCCTGCATATCCACCATTTTTTTATCGCGGCGGGCAGCAATAAGGGCTGCTTCGTTACATACATTGGCAATTTCAGCGCCGGCAAAGCCAGGGGTTTGTGCAGCCAGCTTTTTAGGATCCATTTCAGGAATCGTTTTGAGTGGCTGAAGGTGAACCTTGAAGATAGCTTCGCGACCCACGATATCCGGCTTGTCAATACTGATCTGGCGGTCGAAACGGCCGGGACGAAGTAAGGCTGAATCCAGAATATCAGGACGATTGGTGGCAGCCAGAATAATTACACCGGAATCAGTGGCAAAACCATCCATTTCCACCAGCAGGGAGTTAAGTGTATTTTCACGCTCATCGTTGCTGCCCGGCATTTGTCCGCGGCCACGGCTACGGCCAATGGCATCAATCTCATCTATAAATATAATACATGGAGCCTTTTCTTTCGCCTGCTTAAAGAGGTCGCGTACCCTTGCTGCACCTACCCCCACAAACATCTCAACAAAGTCGGAACCTGAGAGGGAGAAGAAAGGAACACCGGCTTCTCCGGCAACAGCTTTCGCTAATAATGTTTTACCTGTACCGGGAGGGCCTACCAGCAATGCACCTTTAGGTATTTTACCTCCCAGTTTAGTGAATTTGCCCGGGTTTTTAAGAAACTCCACAATTTCCTGTACTTCTTCTTTTGCTTCGTCAAGTCCGGCTACATTACCAAAGGTAATTTTTACTTTATTTTCGGCATCGAACAAAGCGGCCTTGGATTTTCCAATGTTAAAGATCTGACCCCCCGGCCCGCCGGTACCTGTCATGCGGCGCATCAGGAACCAGAATCCGAAAAGGATCAGGAACAGGAAGCCCCAGCTGGTAAGGATTTGTGTAAAATCAGAACGTTCATCTATTTCCAGTCCTATCCTTTGATCTTCCGGCAACTCATTTTCCAGTGCCCTGAATTCAGGAACGAATACTTCGTCGCTGCTTATAGTAAGGCTGTAATGAGGACCCTGGGTAACAGTAAATACTTTGCGTTCCTGTAAAGCTTTCTGGTGAACAGGTTTTTGCAATGCATCAGGAGTAAGGGTTACTTCCACATTTTCCTGGCCTTTTACCAGTACCACTTTTCTTACATCTCCGGCCTTCATCATTTTTTCAAAGTCCCGGTAAGTGGTAGGTACAGTGGAGCTACTCCTGCTTAACCACAAAACGCCAAAAATCAGTACCAGGAGCGCTACTATAATATATGCCTGGTAATTAGGCTTTTGTGGCGGTTTAGGAATCAGTTTTTTTCTATTCGGTTTTTCTGCCATCAGTTAAAATAATATTTTCTGTAGTTTAGTAACTTTTTAATTAAAATAAAATGACTGATATCAGGCATCGCCTGGTATTTCAATCAGTTCGGCATCGCCCCAAAGCTCTTCCAGGGCAAAGAAATCGCGTTTATCTTTTTTGAAGACATGAGCTACCACATCAACATAATCAATAAGAACCCATTCCTTTGATTGTTTACCTTCTTTATGCCAGGGGTCCTGCTTAAGTTTTTTGTAAACTGTTTCTTCAACGGAATCGCTGATTGCATCGAGTTGAGTATCGGAATTCCCGGTACCAATAATAAAGTAATCAGCTACTGCATTTTTTACTTTTCTGAGGTCCAGTACCACAATGTTGGTGGCTTTTTTTTCCTGCATTCCCTCAATTATAACAGATTTTAAATAAGATGAATTTGTTTTATCTTCCATTCCGGGTTTTTAAATTGCTCAACAAATTTACTAAATAGTTGGATAAAATTTTCGCTCAAACACTTTTTCTGGGAAAGAACGTAATTAATCTGTCAAAGTGTCATTCTACCAATACTTATGCTACCGAATTGCTCTCGCAAAAAGGGGCCATGGAAGGAACTGTAGTAACCACTGAGCACCAGATTGCGGGGCGCGGGCAGCGGGGAAACAGCTGGGAGGCCGATGCAGGTAAAAATTTAACTTTTTCTCTGATTCTGAAACCTTCTTTCCTGCATGTGCAGGAACAGTTCTATCTCACTATTATCACATCTCTTGCCATTTATGATTTCCTGACAGATTTGCTGCCTGATGGAATGGCCATAAAATGGCCAAACGATATTTATCACTTCCAAAAGAAACTTGGTGGTGTACTGATTGAGAATTCCTTAAAAAACAACATTTTAGAGTGGAGTGTTTTAGGAATTGGCCTGAATGTCAATCAATCTTCTTTTGAAAACGAAAAAGCAACCTCCTTGTTATTGGCAACAGGAAAGGAATTTGTGCTTGAAGCTCTTTTAGGCAACTTATTGGTTAATCTGGAAAAACGCTACCTCCGGTTAAAGGCTGGTATGCGGCAGGAACTCAGGAAAGAGTACCTTGAGCACCTTTACCGGATTGGAGAACTGCATTCATTCCGCTCCGGATCAGAAGTTTTTCAGGGTAAAATCATTGGAATTGACAAAGTTGGTCATTTAGCTATTTGCACATTGCCAAACGATGAGGTGCATTATTTCGGGATCAAGGAAATTGAATTCTTAAACTGAGGCAGTATCAGGTCTTTCAATGAAAGTGTTTTCCTGTTCCATTTTTTAGTATGCCTGCTTAAACCTGCTTAAATATAATTTTGATTAATATTCTTTATTCTTGAGTCTCATGGTATAAACATTAATTTGCTGTGAATCGTTGCCTGAAGGTATAAACTTCTTGCGATTTATGGAGGATGAATATTATAACCTGGCAATGATTGTGCTGGGCATTGCTATTTTAGGTGTAACATGGTTGCCCAATCTTTTAAAAGAGCAGCCACTCTCGTATCCCATTATTTATGTGGTGGCTGGTTTTCTGCTTTATAAGGTTCCGGTGGTAAAGATGCCTGATCCCCTTCCGTACCTCAATAGTTTTGTTTCTATCCACCTTACCGAGTTTTGTGTAATTGTTTCTCTGGCAGGTGTAGGCCTGAAGGTAGACAGCCCCCTGAAGTGGAAAAACTGGAAGCATTTATTTCAGCTTTTGGTGGTAGCTATGTTATTAAGTATAGCCATGTTTTCAGGTCTTTCCTTTTGGTATGGGGGCTTTTCTCTTGCGGCAGCTGTTTTACTGGGAGCTGTGCTGGCACCTACAGATCCTGTTCTTGCTGCCGATGTGCAGGTTGGTCCGCCTGGCGAAGGGGATAAGAAAAGAGATAAGTTTTTGCTTACTGCAGAAGCGGGCTTTAATGATGGCCTGGCATTTCCTTTTGTATACATGGCTATAGCCCTTTCCATAGCCAGTTATAATTACAGCGATGTGCTGCTTGACTGGCTCTGGCAGGACCTTATTTATAAGATTGTAATGGCTGTCGCAGCAGGGGTGTTGCTGGGATTTGGATTCAGGGAAATTTTCTGGCGGTTCCAGAAGCTTAAATTAACTAATGTGTCCGATGGTTTTGTTTCTCTTGCTCTTACCCTGCTGGTGTACGGAATTACCGAAATGCTTGGGGGCTATGGCTTTCTTGCGGTGTTTATAGGTGCGCTCATTTTTTCTAAAGAGGGGAAACACCATACCTTTAAAAAAGAGCTCCACAACTTTACCGATCAGCTGGAGCGTTTACTGATAGTGGTTATCCTCCTGCTTTTTGGAGCAATTCTGTCAGCAGGCTTGTTCGATTTCCTTACTGTACGGGGAGTAATTATAGGGCTGGTGTTTGTTTTTGTGATCAGGCCGGTTTCGGGCTGGCTTAGTTTGTTTGGAACCACATTAACAAAACGGGAAAGAATGCTGGTGAGCTTTTTTGGCATTCGCGGAATAGGCTCCCTGTATTATCTTGCGTATGGAATCAGCCATGGTGATTTTGCGGAGGTAGTAGCTATGGAAATATGGGCGGTGGCTGCATTTACTATATTAGTCTCCATTATTATTCATGGTATACTGGCTTACCCGGCTACTAAGTGGGCGCAGGGCGGAAGGGTTGAAATAAAAACTGAGGCTGACGTGAGGTAGGCGTTGCTTTTAAGTTAAATGCGCTTTCTTAAAAAGCTTTTTTAAGTAAAAAGGAACAATGTAGTGTGTATCGGGTTATTAACGTTGTGCATGTATAGATATGGACGGGTATATAAGCCTGCTTTTTACCCGTTTACCGGAAAAAATGCAGGATGTACGCATCAGGGAGATGTGTATCGGGCTTGGATTCAAGCTGGATAAGGAGTGCCCGCGCCCTCTGCTTGCCTGTTTACTTCCAGGTTGTTTGCAAGAAACTTTTTTATAAATTTGTAGAAATAGGCTGAAAATTTTTAAATCAATGTTAGAAACAAAAGAAAAGTACAAAGTTAAAGACATTTCTCTGGCTGATTATGGGAGAAAAGAAATAAGACTGGCCGAGGCTGAAATGCCGGGTCTGATCGCTCTCCGCGAAGAATACGGGCAAAGCAAGCCTCTGAAAGGCGCACGTATTGCCGGTTGCCTGCACATGACTATCCAGACAGCTGTTTTAATAGAAACCCTGGTAGAACTGGGTGCTGAAGTTACCTGGTCGAGCTGTAATATTTTTTCAACCCAGGACCATGCAGCCGCAGCTATTGCAGCCGCCGGAATTCCGGTTTATGCCTGGAAGGGCATGAATGAAGAAGAGTTTAACTGGTGTATTGAGCAAACTCTTTTTGCCTTCGAAGGTGGAAAGCCGCTGAATATGATTCTTGACGATGGTGGCGACCTTACCAATATGGTACTGGATAACTATCCTGAACTGGTAAAAGATATCCGTGGTTTATCTGAAGAAACCACTACCGGTGTGCACCGCCTGTATGAGCGTATGCGCAAAGGTACTCTTCCTATTCCTGCTATTAATATTAACGACTCCGTTACAAAGTCGAAGTTCGATAATAAGTATGGCTGCCGCGAATCGCTGGTAGATGCAATCCGCCGTGCAACCGACGTAATGCTTGCCGGAAAAGTGGCCGTTGTGGCTGGTTATGGCGATGTTGGTAAAGGATCCGCTGCCTCTCTCCGTGGTGCAGGTGTGCGTGTCATAGTTACTGAAGTTGACCCGATTTGTGCACTGCAGGCCGCTATGGATGGTTATGCAGTTAAGAAAATGGTTAATGCGGTTAAAGATGCCGACATTATTGTAACTGCTACAGGTAATAAGGATATTATTACCGGTGAACACTTCAAATTAATGAAGGATAAGGCAATTGTTTGTAACATTGGTCACTTTGATAATGAAATTGATGTGGCATGGCTTAAGAAGAACTACGGCCATACGCATGACAATATTAAGCCGCAGGTAGATCTTTACAATGTGGAAGGAAATGACATTATTCTTCTGGCTGAAGGACGCCTTGTTAACCTTGGCTGTGCAACAGGGCACCCAAGCTTTGTAATGTCAAACTCCTTTACAAATCAGACCCTTGCTCAAATTGAGCTTTGGAAGAACCACGGAAGTTACGAAAACCAGGTTTACACTCTGCCTAAGCACCTGGATGAGAAAGTTGCTGCTTTCCACCTTGCTAAGATAGGCGTTGAGCTTGAAGATCTTTCTCCGGACCAGGCCGAATACATTGGTGTGGATGTAAAAGGACCATTTAAGCCTGACTACTACCGTTATTAATAGCGGGTGCCAGCTTAATATTTAAACATAATATAACATAATTACATAAAAAGCTTCTGTCTCTGTGGCAGAGGCTTTTTTTTAGCATCCTTTCTGTTTTTCCCGCGTTAGCTGCTCTTTGAATGAAAATATGCTGCCGCCAGAAATTCGGGAAACCGGATCTTTGAGATTAATATCCTCCGGGCTTTTTGTTGTATAACAGGATAGGTCAATTTTGGGGATGGAATAAGAATTACCGGAAGTGCCTTTTATTTTAACCGCCTTTGCGAAAAAAAAGGTATTTTTTTCTGATTTCTGTTTTTTGGCTGCAGTATATAGGCTACAGTTGAGAAAATCCTTTGGTAAAGCCATCAATTCTGTTATTTTTGTACAAATTAAAAATAACTGCGCATGAGTGTTCTAGTAAATAAAGATTCAAAAGTAATAGTACAGGGCTTTACCGGCTCAGAAGGTACTTTTCATGCCGGACAAATGATTGAATACGGCACAAACGTTGTAGGTGGAGTAACCCCGGGAAAAGGTGGCCAGACTCATTTGGATAAACCGGTATTTAATTCTGTTGCTGAGGCCGTGGAAAAGGCAGGCGCAAATGTTTCTATTATTTTTGTGCCACCTGCTTTTGCAGCTGATGCAATTATGGAAGCTGCCGACGCCGGTATCAAAGTAATCATTGCTATTACCGAAGGTATTCCTGTTAAAGATATGATGGTAGCTAAAGACTACCTGAAAGGTAAAGATGTGACCCTTATCGGGCCAAACTGTCCGGGTGTAATTACTCCGGGTGAGGCAAAAGTTGGTATCATGCCAGGCTTTGTTTTCAAAAAAGGCCGTGTAGGTATTGTATCTAAATCAGGTACCCTTACTTATGAAGCTGCCGATCAGATTGTGAAGGCGGGCTTAGGTATATCTACTGCTATTGGTATTGGTGGTGATCCTATCATTGGCACGCCTACCAAAGAAGCTGTTGAATTGTTAATGAACGATCCGGAAACCGATGCCATCGTGATGATTGGTGAAATTGGAGGTAATTATGAGGCGCTTGCTGCCCGCTGGATTAAAGAAACAGGCAATAAAAAACCGGTAGTTGGTTTCATAGCCGGCCAGACAGCACCTCCGGGCCGTCGTATGGGCCATGCCGGTGCAATTATTGGTGGTGCAGATGATACTGCAGCCGCAAAGATGAAAATCATGAGCGAATGTGGAATACGCGTTGTGGAGTCTCCAGCCAACATTGGTGAAACCATGCTAAATGCGCTCAAAGAAGCTGGCATTAAAGTAGCTTAAGTTGATAAGTTAATGGGCTGATTTGCTAATGTGCTGACGGGATCAGTTCTTTGGCTTTGCATCGGCATTGAAAATAATAAAGGCTGTTCCTTTTTGAGGGGCAGCCTTTTTTGTTTGCAGGGTAAATGGGTTAAATAAGCCTCCGGGGTTTTGGAAACCCCGGAGGTTTGGTTTTTTGCTAAAAAAAATCGCAGCCCTCTACAAAGAAAGCTGCGATTTGTAACTTTAGTTTATGTTTCGTTTAATTAGTATAAGCACCAACCACTAACCACCAGTGACCAAACTGCTACTTCGCATATGCTACTGAGCGCATTTCGCGGATTACTGTTACTTTAATCTGGCCGGGATACTGCATGTCTTTTTCAATTTTCTGCGAAATTTCAAAAGAGAGCAGGCCTGCGCGTTCGTCCGATACGCTCTCTGCATCCACCATAATCCTTAACTCCCTGCCAGCCTGAATAGCGTAGCATTTATTCACCCCGTCGAAGTTAAGGGCAAGTGCTTCAAGATCTTTCAGGCGCTGTATATAGCTTTCCATTACTTCTCTGCGGGCCCCCGGGCGTGAGCCGGAAATAGCATCACAGGCCTGGATGATAGGAGAAATCAAGGAGGTCATTTCAATTTCGTCGTGGTGAGCACCAATCGCGTTAACCACTTCCGGGTGTTCCTTATACTTTTCAGCTAACTGCATACCCAGAATAGCGTGAGGCAGCTCCGGCTCTTCAGGCCAAACCTTACCAATGTCGTGCAGCAGGCCGGCGCGTTTGGCCAGTTTGGCATTAAGACCCAGTTCAGCTGCCAGGGTAGCGCAAAGTTTTGCAACCTCGCGGCTGTGCTGTAACAGGTTTTGTCCGTAAGAGGAGCGGAAGCGCATACGGCCAACCATCTTAATCAGTTCCGGATGGACACCATGGATTCCAAGATCAATTACAGTTCTTTCACCAATTTCAACAATCTCGTCCTCAATGTTTTTGGTTGTTTTGGCAACAACTTCTTCAATACGGGCAGGGTGGATCCTTCCGTCCGTTACCAGACGGTGGAGTGACAGGCGGGCAATTTCGCGGCGCACAGGGTCAAAACCGGAGATAATGATAGCTTCCGGCGTGTCGTCCACAATAATTTCAACACCGGTGGAGGCTTCAAGGGCACGGATGTTTCTGCCTTCGCGGCCAATGATCTTTCCTTTAATATCGTCGCTCTCAATATTGAATACTGATACGCAGTTCTCGATGGCATGCTCAGTAGCTGTGCGCTGAATAGTTTCGAGCACTACTTTCTTAGCCTCTTTAGTGGCAGACATTTTTGCCTCTTCAATAATGTCCTTAATGTGGGAGGAGGCTTTGGTGCGGGCTTCGTCCTTAAGGGTTTCCACCAGCTGGTTGCGGGCGTCTTCTGCAGTGAGGTTTGCCACTTTTTCCAGGATGGATATCTGTTGCTCCTTTAGCTTTTCAGCCTCATCGCGGCGGCGGCGGGCCAGTTCAGTTTGTTCATCCAGGTCAGCTTTAAGCTTATCAAGATCAGATTCTTTGCGGCTTACTTTTTCAAGCTGCTGTTTTAGTTGCTGTTCTCTTTGTTTCAGCTTGTTCTCATTAGTGGAAAGAACATTCTTTTTCCTGTTTACCTCTTTTTCAAATTCGGTTTTCAGGTGCAGGTACTTTTCTTTTGCTTCAAGTATCTTGTCTTTCTTAATGTTTTCGCTGGTAGCTTCGGCTTCCCTTATAATCAGGGCAGCTTTTTCCCTTACTTCTTCTTCCTGTTGCTGATATACTTTTTGCAGCAGCATACGACCGATAAAGATTCCTGCACCAAGACAAATTATCGCAGTGACAAGGACATATATGGCTATTTCCTCCATCTTAATTTAGTTATACTATTAATTATTTGTTTATAGTTAACAACATTAAGAGGTAAAAGCTGAGTGGCAATTTATATAGTTAAATAAAAAGATTGATATTGTTGTGCATACCATTGGGTTCTACTGCATCACTTTACTTAGTAAAGCATTCAGCTCATCTAATTTAGTGCTGACTGCAGGATCTTCCTCCTTGTTTTGGTTGCCCTGGACTTCATTTTCCATCTGTTCCACTATGCAGTCGAAAGCGACCATTGCAAGCAGATCCTGTTTATCATTTATACCGAAGCGATTTCTATATACTCTTAACCGTTCATTTATTATTTTTCCGGCCTTGCGTATTTTTTCCTCGTCAGCCGCGTCTACCTTCATAGGGTATTCGCGGTCGCCAATTTTTAAACGGATTGAAAGTTCTGCCATTGAGACCTTCTGGTAAAGTTTATTCGCTCAAATGAGCAATGCACAAATCTATTTTCTTAATATAATCACTAAGCTGTTGCTTTAACTCAGCAGATTCACTCTCTTCAACTGTTGCTGAATTTACAATTTTACTAATATTAATTTTATTTTTAAAGTTTTCTACCTGTTCTTCTTTAGCACGGATAACCAGCTTTAACTCTGTGTTTTCTTCCCGTAGTTGTTCCACCTCCTGTTGCGTTCGCTGGTGTTCTGCCAGCAGCAGTTTAAGCTTACGCTCCAGGGTGCTTAATTTGCCGGCTAAAGTTTCCTGATCCATATAGAATTATTTTCTTATAACAGCCCCTAACTGGTTTTCAAAGGTATTAATCAGCCTTTGCATGGTTTTATCAATTACTTTGTCTGTGAGGGTCTTTTCCTCATCCTGCAGAATGAAACTTAATGCATAAGCTTTTTTACCTGACTCAATTTTGTCGCCTTCATATACATCAAACACTCCTGTTCTTTTAATAAGGCTGTTTTCCTGCCGCTCTGTTATCCGGCGGATTTCCTCAAATAATACTTTTTTATCTATTACAAGGGAAAGATCCCGCCGTACTTCAGGGAACTTTGAAATTGGCTCAAAACGCACTTCCTGGTTGCTATACAGGGAGAGTAGTTGTTCCCAGTCTATCTCAGCCCAGAAAACTTCCTGCTTTACATCGGCCAGGCCGGCAAGCTTTGGAGCCACTTTTCCTAAACGAACAAGTGGAGTTCTTTCCTGCTGTTTGTTGTTCCTTTGTTTCGACCTGCCATTATACGTAATTTCTATGCCGTAGGCAAATCCTTTTTCATGAATAACCTGCGTAATGTAATCTTTTATGCCAAACTGGCTCAGGATCTTTTCCACGCTGAGGCGGATGTCGGGAAAGGCCACAGCTTTAGGTTCCCCGAGGTAGTGCTCGGCTGCAGCATTGCCACTGAGCCAGATGCCTAAATATTTTTTTTCCTGGTATTTTTTTACCCCTGCTTCAGCTGAATTGTTCAGTTTGTGATATGTTTTTCCAAACTCAAATAGTTTCAGGTCTTTCTGGCGTCTGTTAATATTGTGGGCAATAACTTCCAGGCCGCTGAACAGCAGGCTCTGGCGCATTACCCCAAGGTCTTCGCTGAGTTTGTTCAGGATTTCCACATCCTGGCTTTCGTCTATAAAATCTGCTTCCTTTGAGTATGCAGGCTTTGTAAGCGAGTTGGTGGTAATTTCAAAGTATCCGTTGGCAGCAAGCATATTGCTGATTCTTCGCCGCTGGAGGTTTTCGTCGGTTTCGGGGAACTGAGCAAGGAAGCTGCTGTTAAGCGCTTCGCTTACCTCAATATTATCGTAGCCGTAAATGCGCAGGATTTCTTCGATAAGGTCTGCCTCCCGCTGCACATCTACTCTGTATGGAGGAACAAGGGCTGTAAATCCTTCTTCAGTAACATTGGTTAACTTAATATCCAGGCTTTCCAGAATTCTGTGTACCTCATCCTTGCCAAGGTCCTTGCCAATTAAGCGGTATATATTGCTGTAGGTGGCCTGAATTTCAAAATCCTCAATTTTTTTAGGATAAATATCCACTATTTCAGAAGAAACATACCCGCCGGCAACTTCTTTAATGAGCAAAGCTGCTCTTTTTAGTGCGTAAATGGTGATATTAGGATCTGCCCCACGCTCAAAACGGAAGGAAGCATCGGTTTTAAGGCCGTGGTGCTGAGCTGTGCGGCGTACCCAGTCTGGAGAAAAATAAGCGCTTTCAAGGAAGATGGCTTTAGTGTTTTCTTTCACTCCGCTTTTATGGCCGCCAAATACCCCGGCAATGCACATGCCGCCTTCAGCATTGCAAATCATCAGGTCTTCGGCCTGAAGTTTCCTTTCCTTCTCGTCCAGTGTGGTAAAGGGCGTGCCGGCAGCTTCAGTACGGACCACTACTTTATTGCCACTGATTTCCGCCAGGTCAAAGGCATGAAGGGGCTGACCTGATTCGTGGAGTACAAAATTGGTAACATCCACTATGTTATTTATGGGCTGAAGACCAATGGAAAGCAGCCTGTCCTGCAGCCACTGAGGAGAGTCCTGTACTGTAACGTCGCTGATCGTTATGCCGGCATAACGGGGGCATGCCTCCAGGTTCTGAACTTCAACTTCCACACTGTTATCGGTATTTTCTATGCTGAATGCCGATACGTCGGGGAGGTTTATTTTTTTGCCAAGTAAAGCCTGTAACTCACGGGCCACACCAATGTGGGAGGCGGCATCTGCCCGGTTAGGGGTGAGGCCGATTTCCAGGATGGAATCATCTTCAAGCTGAAAGTGCTCAGCTGCAGGGGTTCCGTTAGGCAGGGGGGTATCCAGAACAATAATTCCTGCATGCGAATGGCCCAGGCCAAGTTCGTCTTCCGCACAAATCATTCCTTCAGATGCTTCTCCGCGTATTTTGGTTTTTTTTATTTTGAAGGGATCACCTTCTGAAGGATATAAAGTAGCGCCAACAGTGGCAACCACCACTTTTTGTCCTGCAGCTACATTTGGTGCCCCGCATACAATGGGAACTACTTCAGCGCCAATATTTACAGTGGTAATGCTCAGCTTATCGGCATTAGGGTGTCTTTCACAAGTCAGTACTTCTCCTATTACCACTCCCTGTAGTCCGCCCGGTACTTTTTCCGCTTTTTCAACAGTTTCTACTTCCAGTCCTGAGGCGGTAAGCACTGCTGCAATTTCCTCTGCCGGTTTTTCAATGTTTATATATTCTTTCAGCCAGTTAAGGGATATCTTCATTTTCTGTGGTTGTTCCTATGCAAAAAATATTCAATCAACAAAATTAATGATTTTAGCCGGTTCGCCGATACCTTAATGGTAATTTTCAAAAGTTTTCTCTCCGGCTTCCACAGCTATGGATATTACATTTTCCTTAGGAGGGAAAGGGCAGCTATAGCCTTCTGCGTATGCGCAGTAAGGATTGTATGCTTTGTTGAAGTCAAGGATAACCTTTTTTCTTTTTGGCATTTCAAGGTCAAGGTAGCGGCCTGCGCCATAGGTTTCATTGGCGCTTGTGGCGTCCAGAAAAGGGAGGAATAATTCGTCCGGAGAAACGCCATAAGCGGGTTGTAGCAGGAGCAGGCGGATTTCCTGACCATTCCTGGTGAAAACTGCATACCCCCATTTTTTGAAAGGCTTCTGTTTATTGTCGCTGGTGGAGAGTACCAGCAGGTCTTTTTCTTTGTTTTCCTGGACATCGGCCTCAATTCGCCAGCTTTTGTCCGGTTCAAAATATTTCAGTCCTGAGAAATCTTTCTTCTGCCCGTCGGGCAGAGGTGACTGGTCATCATATTTCATGAAATTATCCTTATCGCGACGCTCCTGCCGGATCTCTTCAAGGTAATTTTTATTCTGTACTTCCTCCAGTGAACCTGTTCCCTGCACGGTATAAATTAGAATGGCTACTATCCCTGCTGCTAATATTGGAATCAGAAATTTTTTCATGCTGATGCTACGCCTTAAGCAAATTTTCTTTCAATCAATGCAAATTACACAAGAATTTGCAAAAAGCGCAGGAATGAATCAAAAGGGATGTGCGAATCAGGAGACAATGAATAGCGGGTGTGTAGAGATAGCTCCTGCGCCGCACCTGGACTGCCGGGTAGTGGGTAAAAAAAGCAGCTTTGCAGTAAGTGTAAGGGTAAAATAAAATTATAAAACACCTTCATCAGCAAAGCTGTAATACCCATGATCCGTAAATATCAGATGGTCCAGTACGGGGATATCCAGCAAGGCTCCTGCTTCTTTTAATTTTTTAGTGAGGCGGAGGTCGGCCTCGCTGGGCTTTAAATTGCCGCTGGGGTGGTTGTGGACCAGAATGAGCGACGAGGCGAGGTGTTGTAAAGCAGCTTTGAAAATAATTTTAGGATCTGTAACGGTGCCGGCCACGCCTCCTGCGCTGGAGCGCTCTTTCCTTATTACCTGGTTGGCCCGGTTGAGCATCAGGAGCCAGAATTCCTCGTGAGGCTGGTCCCATAATTCAGGCTTTATTGCATCATATGCATCCTGCGATGAGGTGATTTTGATTCGTTTAGCCGGTGGGGCTTCCTTTCTGCGCCGGCCCAGTTCCAGTGCAGCCACTATGGATATAGCTTTGGCTTCTCCTATTCCTTTAAATTTTTGCAGATCTTTTACAGTAAGCTTTGCAAGCTGGTTCAGGTCATTTCCTGTTTCCTGAAGAATCAGTTTGCAAACATCAACAGCGGAAAGTGAGCGGGTGCCCGATCCGATCAGGATGCCCAGCAGTTCCGCTTCGGACAGAGTGGATTTTCCTTTTAGTACCAGTTTTTCCCGCGGGCGGTCTTCCTCAGCCCAGCTTAATATCCCTAAACGTTGTTTTTCTTCCATATAACATTACCTCTTTGTTTTTAAGTGGGGTAAACGGAATAATGTTTCAGGAAAGTGAAAAAACGCAGAAAAATAAAGGGAAACAGAAAAAGCCTTGTCCGGGGAGGGCAAGGCTTGAAGGCGTGAGCAAACAAAATCGCTTACAGGCTCGCTACGTGCTTAGCCAGTTTGGATTTGTTATTAGCTGCTTTGTTTCTGTGGATGATGTTTTTCTTGGCAAGCTTGTCAATCATAGAAACTACTGTTTTGTACAGTTCCTGAGCTTCTGCTTTGTCCTGAGTTCCACGTAATCTTTTAATGTAAGTACGGGTAGTCTTCGCCTGATATCTGTTACGCAGTCTCTTTGCCTGATTCGCGCGAATTCTTTTAAGTGCTGATTTGTGATTTGCCATTTTATCTTAATTAGCTCTATTTCTTATTAACTAGCTCTTCTATGCTTGCTTTATTTTGAGTCTGCAAATGTAATGGCTTTTTCGGGAAAATCAAAACCTTTTTTGTTTTTATAATTATCATTTTTAATCTGGAGGAGCAGGGATTACGGAACGTGGTCCGGGAAAGGATATAGCTGGCGGTGAAATTTTTTAAATGAAATAAGAGACAGGGAGATAAGGTGAGGTGGCGGGTATTGATTGGTTCGCTTGTTTTTATATTAAATATGTTAGTGTGCTTTATTATAAGAAGTGTTGATTCATCTTTTCTATCATGAAAAAAGATAAATTAATGTAATGTTTTTTCAATATTGTAAAAATTGTACCGGTAAATGTGCTGAAAATAAATTATAAGTTACAGGGAAATTTATTACATGCCAGACGGGTGAAAATAATTTTTCTTGATTTCTTCAAAAATGGCCCGTGTGTGTTATTATGGCTGTGCTGTAAAGCTGCTATAATATTACAGACGTATTTTAATCCCGATAAGTGGTTAAAATACGTTTAAAAATTGGTTTAATATTACATCATAAATCAATTTTAACCCAAAAGCCACCGTTATGAAAAAGTTTATCATGTCTCTTTGCTTTGCTGCATTTTTATGCGCCGGTTTAGTTTCCTGTTCAGATGAAGCTGCTGAGATAACTCCCGAATTTTCCGGAGTAGCTGCACCAAAATCTGAAGTTAATGATCCTGCCTCTAAGGGTCCTGTTAAGCCTTAGGTTTATAAATGAGAAGTATGTAAGAAAATCTATCGTTATAATTAGTATAAGCCACAGTAATTCATCAAATTTACATATTGTTGAAAAAGACTGTGGCTTTGCTATGTTCCGGATTATCTTTTGGGTATTTATTTCAGTACTAATCACTTCAATGAGTTCCTGCTCCATTGAAGATGATAAAGTTTCTGATGAAAATGCGGCAAATGTTGATGAGCAGTTGAATGTTAACTGGGATCTGTATGATGCGTACCTGGCCTCTGACCTGGACAGTGCCCTGTTTTATATGCAGAAGGTGAGAGAAATTGCAGAGCAGGAAGACAGGAAGAAATGGCTGGCTAATGCTTATTGGGGGATTGCTCATGTGCAGAACATGAAGGGATTGTTAGGGGAAGCGACCTTTAATTTTTTGAATGCCGCCAAAGTATTTAAAGAAATGGGAGACCTTACCGGTCTTGCCAATGTATATTCTAACATTGGAGATGTGTATTCCAGGGTTGGAGATGATAAAACTGCTATAAATTTTCTTACCAGTGCAAAAGATATATTTGTGTATGAGGGCAACAATGCTGATAAAGCAAGTATATTCCGGAGCCTGAGTATACATTTTTACAGGACCGGGAGGTATAAAGAAGCTGAAGAGCTACTTGCTGTTGCTGAGAAGGCGGCCATTGAATCTAAAGATTATCATTGGCTGGGGCTGGTTTATAATAGTTTAGGAATAGTACATTTTAAACAGAAAAAATATGATGCAGCTCAGCAGTATTATCGTTTAACTATTCAGTATGCCGATAGTCTGGAGAGTGGAGACTGGCACAAATCCCTTGCTTATAATAATATAGGTGAGGCTTATTTTTTTGAGGGGCGGGACGATGAGGCGAAAGAATGGTTGCAGAAGGCTATTTTAATTTCAAAAACAGGACAGCCTGACCTTACGCTGGTACAGAACAGCCGTAACCTGCTCGCTCAGGTCTATTTGAAGGAAAATAATTACCAGGGTGCTATTGCGTTAATCGAAGAAGGGCTTCAGCGCTTCGATTCTGCGGTGGTGGATAAATCCGTGCACGAAAGCCTTGCGCTGATTAATACGGCATTATTGAAAATAAATGAGGATGCTGATCCTTCGATGTACCCTGAAATGAATAAAATGCTGGTTGAATATAACCAGCGGCTTCTGGATTTCAACAGCAAGACATCGGGGGCTGATGCCAGACTGGAAAACATAAGCCAGCAGCAGGCAATTCAGGCGGCTGCGGAAAAGTATGCCTATAACCAACAGCTGTTAAAGGCAGCAGAAAGAAATGCAAAAATGAAGTATGCTTTCCTTGTGCCAATATTCCTGTTGATTTGTGCGCTGGCTTATGCTTATGTGGCCTTCCGCCGCAACAGACACTACAAAAGGTTGTATAGTAATATTGAGCAGATACTTAATAAAAGTAAAGCACTGCGCCACCTTCCAAAAAACTAATATTGTTTTCTTCTCCAGAAGGAGGCTCTGGGCCTGGGGCCTGTTCAGTGGGGCAGGTCTTCAGGTCAGGGGCTCATATGTTAATTGTTTCAATGTCTTCTCCATTGTTTCCTTATTTGTTTTTTATCTCTTCAGGTAACTCCGGGGGCTTTCCATTCTTTGGCGCTTTCCTGTTTTTTATTTCCGGTTTGTTTGCCTGCAGGAATTTTCCCTAACTGTGTTTTCTGATTTTTTTGTCAGGGCAAGGCCATCAGTTCAGGGATTTTTAATTTATTCTGTTTGATATATAAGTCTGTCTTAATATATTAGTATCGTAGAAATCAGGGCCTCTAAGCAAGATAAATGATGGGATTGAATATTTCTTTTAAAGACCTTTCGGAAGAAGAACAGAAAAAAGCAGAGTTTTTAATGGAAGCAGAGTATATTCTGCTCCAGGTAGACCACGGGCAGATTAGTGTTAGTGAGGGGTATATGCATTTAATGAAACTATTGGGGGAAAGAGAAATGGAAGCTGTAGTGGAATCTCTGTATGAACGTATTTCTTCCTGAAAAGCTGGCTATGAATATAGTAACCTGCGGCCTTTTATGAGGCAGATGATATTGGTTTAGTATTAGAACTGTTTGCCTGAAACTCCGGAAAACCTCTTTAAAAGAAAGAGCTGCACAGAATCAAAACTGGCAGCTCTTTTTTTTGTGTTTTATCAGCAAAAGGCTAACAAACTATAAATGCCCTTGTTTTGTAGAGAAAGGTCTTATGAAGAGTGCTTTATCAGGTCTGCTGGTATTTTTTATGTTAATTTCCTTCAGGGGGAGCTCTTCGACGGGCCGTTGTTTGGAGGAAAACAGTCCGGGAACAAATGAGATTTCTTGTTCCCGTTTATTTTTTGCGGTTTCCTGCGGTGCAGAGTCCTGTATATTCGCTTTGTGTCCTGCAAAGCCTGCGGGCTTGTTGTGGGGGTTCTATGCACATCAGCTTATTAACCGGATGGCTGTATTTACTCTTCCTCCCGAAATCCTTCCGTTTTATAAAAGCCATATCCAGTTCATTACCGAAGAGGCGGTAAATCCCGACCGGAGGCGGTATGCTGTTGAAGGTGAGGCAGAGCGGCATTATATTGATGTGGATGTGTATGGAGACAGTGCTCATTTTACCTTGCCCCGCTACTGGCAAAAGGCAACAGAAATATATCCTGAAGATACTCTCAAGGCATATGGAATAGTTCCCTGGCACGTTTACCGGATGAAAGGCTGGCTTACAAAAGCTTTCAGGGAAAGGAACCTGGAGCAGATACTGAAGCTTTCTGCTGATTTAGGACATTATATTGCTGATGCAAATGTGCCGTTACATACTACAGAAAATTACAATGGGCAGCTAACGGGGCAGCGGGGGATTCATGGCTTTTGGGAGTCGCGCCTGCCGGAACTTTTCGTAACTGATTATAATTTTTTTGTGGGGAAGGCGGTGTATCTTTCAAAGCCTCAGGAGGAAATCTGGAAGGCAGTAGTTGGATCCCATGAGGCTCTGGATTCAGTACTCCTTTTTGAGAAGCAGCTTACAGACCGGTTTAAGGGCGATAAAAAATATTCATTTGAAGAACGCAACGGGATAACGGTAAAAGTTTACAGCAGAGAGTTTGCCCAATCGTATCATGAAATGTTATACGGGCAGGTAGAGCGGCAAATGCGGAAAGCTATTAAAATGACGGGTGATTTCTGGTATACTGCCTGGGTGGATGCCGGGCAGCCTGACTTGCCGGATTTTAAAGGGGGTGAATTAAGTGAAGAATTGTTGCTTCAGTTGCAGGAGGAAAAGGTGAGATGGGAAACCGGTGAGCACGTTATAGAGCGGGAGTAAAATGTAATGTACTGCAAAATAGATTTATAAAAAAATAAAAGCCTCCGGAGACTTTATAATCCCGGGAGGCTTTTATTTTGATATTTAATATAAATCTGGCTTGTAATACAGAAATAGCTTTCGCCTCTCTTAAGGCAAAAGGCTCCGTTTAAGCCAGGCTTTTGTATTTAATTCTGGTAGGGTCTGCATCGCCCATTCTTTTCTTCCTGTTCTCTTCATACTGGGTGTAGTTGCCATCGAAGAATACAACCTGTGAATTTCCTTCAAAGGCCAGGATGTGGGTGGCTACCCTGTCGAGGAACCAGCGGTCGTGAGAAATAATTACTGCACAGCCGGCAAAGTTCTCAAGTCCTTCTTCCAGAGCCCGGAGGGTGTTTACATCCAGATCGTTGGTAGGTTCATCGAGCAGGATCAGGTTGGCGCCTTCTTTTAAAGCCATTGCCAGGTGAACCCTGTTACGCTCTCCGCCTGAAAGCTTGCCTACTTTTTTGCCCTGGTCTTCGCCGCTGAAATTGAATTTGCTTACATAGGCGCGTGAATTTATTTCACGGCCACCTAAAAGCATCAGGTCCTGTCCTCCGGATATGTTTTCCCAAACCGATTTATCAGGATTAAGGACGCCATGTTCCTGGTCGACATAGGCAATCTTTACAGTTGGACCTACTTCGAAGGAGCCGTTATCCGGTTTCTCGCGACCGGTTATCAGGTTGAAGAGTGTGGTTTTACCGGCACCGTTAGGTCCGATAACTCCTACAATACCTGCCTGCGGAAGGCTGAAGCTCAGGTCTTCAAACAGAAGCTTTTCTCCAAATGCTTTGGAAACGTGGTTGGCTTCAATAACCTTGCTGCCCAGGCGGGGTCCTGCAGGAATAAACAATTCCAGTTTTTGTTCTTTCTCCTTACCCTCCTCGCTCAGCATTTTCTCATAGTTGGCAATACGGGCTTTGGATTTTGCGTGGCGTCCTTTGGGCGACATGCGCACCCATTCCAGTTCGCGTTGCAGTGTTCTCTGGCGCTTGCTTTCTGATTTTTCTTCTTTGGCCAGTCGGGTTTGCTTCTGCTCCAGCCAGCTGCTGTAATTGCCTTTCCACGGAATGCCTTCCCCGCGGTCAAGTTCCAGAATCCATCCTGCCACATTGTCGAGGAAATAGCGGTCGTGGGTTACGGCTATTACAGTACCCTTATATTGCTGGAGATGCTGTTCGAGCCAGTGTACTGACTCGGCATCGAGGTGGTTAGTAGGTTCGTCGAGTAACAGAACATCAGGTTCCTGTAAAAGAAGGCGGCAGAGGGCAACACGGCGCTTTTCACCGCCGGAAAGGTTACCTATTTTGGCATCGGCCGGAGGGGTACGCAGGGCATCCATTGCCCGTTCGAGGCGGGTATCGAGTTCCCATGCATTAGCTGCGTCAAGCTTTTCCTGCACTTTGCCCTGTTGTTCAATTAATTTGTCCATGGCATCAGGATTCTCCAGAACGTCAGGGTCAGAAAACTTCAGGTTTATAGCTTCAAATTCTTTTAGCAGGTCCACTATTTCCTGTACACCTTCTTCCACTATTTCGCGAACAGTTTTGTCAGGGTCGAGCTGAGGTTCCTGCTCCTGCATTCCTACTGTATAGCCTGGTGAGAATACTACTTCTCCCTGGTATTCTTTGTCTATTCCTGCAATAATGCGGAGTAACGATGATTTTCCTGCGCCATTAAGACCCAGTACACCAATTTTTGCCCCGTAATAGAAGGAAAGGTATATATCTTTAAGTACCTGCTTTTTGGGAGGGTAAATTTTACTTACTCCCGACATTGAAAATATTATTTTTTCGTTGCTCATGCGTTGTCCGTTTTAGCTCAATATGCAAAAATATACAAATTTACTGCACTGTTTATATGGAATTAATTATTTTGCAGTTGCTTTTCAAAAGTCTGTATTCTTTAAGGATTCAAGTTTTTTTAATTTGTTCCTGAATGTTAAAATTAAAAAATTTTTCAGCGTGAGTGAAAATCAATACGGAGAAATTCGTGACGGTAAGGTTTACCGGAAAGCCCAGGAGGGTTTCCCGGAAAAAGAAATAGGGGAAGTAAAAGATACGGAGGAGACAGCTATTGCATACTATGAACAGCGTTACCAGAACCTGCTGGAAAAGGTGAGTCGGCTGGAGGAGGACGTGCATGGTACCGCAAATAAGGGCTCTTACCTGATGAAGCTGCTTCACCTGAAAGAAACCTTGTCTGAATTTGACGGATTGGGGGATCTGGTTGCCATACGAATAAGGCTGGAGGCTCTTGAATTGCATATTCAGGAAGTTATTACCCAGAATCGCAAGCGAAATCTTGAAATAAAAACAGCTTTACTCGAAGAAGGTGAGCAACTGCAGCAGGTAAGCAACTGGAAGGAGGCAACACAATTTGCCAAGGACCTGAAAATGCGCTGGATAAAAACAGGATCGCTGGAAACAGAGTATCAGGAAGAGTACGAGGAAAAGTTCAATAATCTTATTAACGGCTTTTTTGAACGCAGAGCAGCCTTTATTGAAGACAGGAACCGGATGGTTAATGACCGGGTGGCTCAATATAAGGATTTGATTGGCAGGGCAAGGGTGCTGGTGGAAACAAAGGAAAAGAAAGAAGCTGCGGAGGGGGTGAAAGCCCTGCAGGCTGAGTGGAAAAATTTAGGACAAATTCCTGCTCAGGTGCGCAGTGAGCTTTGGGCTCAGTTGCAGGAAGTGGTAAAACCTGTATTTTCCTCACCACGGAAGCCTGAGCAGCAGCAGCGTGTATTGCAGCAGAGGCCGGAAAGGCCTGAAAGACCGCGTGTGCGGCAAGTGGCTGAGCGGCAGACGCCTGATCCTGATGCTTTGACGGCCAAAAAGAAGTTGCTTGAAGAATTGAGGGCTTTGGAAGGGTATGATAAGCAGACCCTGATGAAGGCACAGCAACTCCAGGAAGAGTTTAAGAACAAAGGCTTTGCTGCAGGGCCGGAGGGCGAATCAGTGAACAATTCGTTTTTCCAGGAATTTTCTCTGATGAAGGAGAAAAATTTTCTTCATAACCTTGCTATGGCTAAAGCACGCGATTTTAACAGCAAGGATAAAAAAGAGCAACTGACGGTAAAATTACGCCTCCTGCGTGATCTTTTAAACCGCGATGAGCGTGAATTGCAGAATTTCAGAGATAACCTGTCTAACCTGAATACGGGTAAGAACAGGGTTAATAAGCTGATGGATTCTAAATTGCGCCTGCAGCAAAAAAAAGTGGATATAAAAAGATTGTTGCTCAGGGAGCTTCAGGCACAGTTATAATATGATATATAAAAACAGAGATTTATTACATAACAGATAATTTTTCTGAAAGTAACAAATTTGGCAGGACAAGTATATTGTCCTGCTTTTTTGCGTTTTATAGGTGCTTTTGCGGGAGAATCAAAATAATTTATATATTGGTTTCTGGTCTTTTTGAACGTTTTCTTCTGTTTTTCGTCATTACCTGCGAAAATAAATATCAATTTTTTGAACTTTTTGGCAACGTAAAATTATTATCACGTACAAAAATGTATATTCGCGCCTGAAAGAAAAGGTTGAGAAAAAAGAAAAGAAAATAAATACGCAAATCTAAAATATAGGAGGAAATTATATGTATTGGACACTTGAATTAGCTTCGTACCTGGAAGATGCCCCATGGCCGGCAACTAAAGATGAGTTGATAGATTTTTCTATCCGCTCCGGTGCACCGCTGGAAGTGGTGGAGAACCTGCAGGAGCTTGAAGATGATGGTCAGCCGTATGAAAATATTGAAGAGATCTGGCCGGATTACCCTACCAAGGAAGACTTCTTCTTTAATGAAGATGAATATTAAAAGCAGTGTTGAGTAGTGGATATTGAGGTGTGAAAATCTGCTGCAGCGGAACCGGTACGATTATTTAATAATTTAAAAAGAGTTGGCTTCCTGTCGCATGTTTTTCTCCGGAATACCCGGTATTCAGGTGCTTCTGCCCGTCCGGGCAGGTAAAAATTGAAATAGTATTTATTGAATGGGAGCTGTGAGTCTTTAAAGATTCACAGCTCTTTGTTTTTCAGCAGGTTTTCTGCAAAAAGAATATCCCCGGGGGTGGTGATTTTAATATTATCGTAGCTCCCTTCTATGAGTGTAATGGCGTTGCCATCTGCTTCTGCCACACTGGCGCAATCGGTGAAATGGCTTAGCTCCTCCTGGCGGTATGCTTTCTTTATAAGACGGGCCTGAAAGGTTTGAGGGGTTTGTACCATGCGGAAAAGGCTGCGGTCTTCTGCCTGGCTTCCGTGTTCATTCAGGCGCCGGATAGATTCTTTTAAAGGTACGCTTACTATTGCGCTTCCGGTTTCTGATGCTGTAGCAAAGCAGTTTTGCAGTATTGCAGAGCTGATGAAAGGCCGGACCCCGTCATGAATGGCAACTACAGCCTCCATAGGTACCAGGGCAAGGCCATTTTTTACAGACTGAAACCGGCTGTTCCCGCCTTCCACAATGGCGTGGGGAATGTTAAAATTGTGCTCCTTTTTCAGTTCTTTCCAGAGTTTTACCTGTGCCTCCGGGAGTACAAGTACAATACTGATGGAGGGATCAAAATTATAAAAAGCTTCTAAAGTATGAAAGAGTATGGGTTTGCCGCCAACGGTAAGAAACTGTTTAGGCGTGCTGCTTTGCATGCGGGAGCCACTGCCGCCCGCTACAATCAGGGCATATAGGCTGGTTTGCTGCTCAAAACCTGAAGGATTCATGTGGTCAGGGGTAAAAAAAGAGCTTCAACTTAGCTGAAGCTCTATATTTATAAAGTTATTGTTGATATTATATAATCAGCATAGCATCGCCGTAAGTAAAGAAGCGGTACTTTTCCTTAATGGCTTCGTGGTAGGCATTCATTACATTGTTATAGCCACCAAATGCACAGGCCATCATTAGCAGGGTGGATTCAGGCATGTGGAAGTTTGTAACAAGGGCGTTGCAGATTTTGAACTCGTAGGGAGGGAAGATGAATTTATCTGTCCATCCTTCATTTGGTTTAAGTCTGCCGCCTGCCGATACAGATGATTCCAGTGAGCGCATAGAGGTTGTTCCTACAGCGCAAACACGTTTCTTATTATCAAGTGCCTGATTTACTTTTTTTACGGTTTCTTCGCCTACCAGATAATTCTCAGAGTCCATTTTATGCTTGGTAAGGTCTTCCACATCTACAGGGCGGAAGGTGCCAAGGCCTATGTGCAGGGTAATAGGGGTCATCTCAACGCCTTTAAGGTCCATGCGCTTCATCAGGTGTTTGGTGAAGTGAAGGCCTGCAGTAGGAGCTGCAACCGCACCGGTATGTTCTGCGTAAATAGTTTGAAAACGGTCCCTGTCCTCAGGTTCTGTTTTGCGTTTTATTTCCCTTGGAAGAGGGGTTTCTCCGAGAGAGTCTACGGTTTTATAAAATTCTTCATCGCTGCCGTCGAAAAGGAAACGAATTGTACGGCCACGGGAGGTGGTGTTGTCGATTACCTCTGCAACGAGTTCGCCATCGCCAAAATATAATTTATTTCCTACCCTGATTTTGCGGGCCGGATCAACGAGTACATCCCAAAGGTGCATCTCCTTATTTAGCTCGCGGAGAAGGAAAACTTCTATTTTTGCACCTGTTTTTTCCTTATTTCCGTATAAACGGGCCGGGAAAACTTTAGTGTTGTTGGTTACCAGTACATCGCCTTCATCAAAATAATCGATGAGATCTTTAAAAACCTTATGTTCAATTTTGCCAGTGTCCCGGTGCACAACCATGAGACGCGATTCATCCCTGTTTTCTGCCGGATATAAAGCTAATAAACCTGCGGGCAAATCGAATTTGAATTCTGATAATTTCATAGATAAATTTATCTTCTGAGATACTGGTTTCAGCAGCGCTGTTTTAAGCTTGCAAATTTAACAATTTGTTTCAAGAAACCATTAATAATAATGTATTTATTACCTTTGTGGTGCCAATAGACTTTTTAATCATCTTCAACTTTAGTATCTGTGATATTATTTAAATTAATTTTTGAAAGTTTCCGCTTTGCGTGGAATGCTCTTCGTAGTAATCTGCTTCGCACAACCTTATCTCTGCTTGGTGTAACTGTTGGTATTTTTGCCATTATTGCTGTTTTTACAGTAGTCGATTCGCTGGAGCGGAGTATCCGCGGGAGTCTTAATTTTTTGGGAGATAAAACGATTTATGTTCAAAAGTGGCCCTGGCATTTTGGTCCTGATTATCAATGGTGGAAATATATGAAAAGGCCGGAGCCTACATATGATGAGTATGAATTTTTAGCGGCTTATATGAAAGAAGCCAAAGCTTTAACAATTTTTTCCGACAGGGAAACGACCATGAGGCATGCCAGTAACAGTATAGAAGGGGTTAACCTTCAGGGGATTTCTTTCTATCATAATGAGGTAATGGATGTTCCTGTTGACCAGGGGCGGTATTTTACCCGGCAGGAAATGGATAGAGGTGTGAATGTGGCGCTGATAGGGAAAAATATTGCCGGAGCTTTATTTCCCCGTGAAGATCCGGTGGGGAAAGTGATGAAAATTAAAGGGCTTAATTTTCAGGTAATAGGGGTGATGGAAGAGCAGGGTGAAAATATGCTGAATGCTCCCAGTAACGACGATAATGCATTTATTCCTTTTCGCTCTTTTACCAAAATGTTTTATGTAGGAAGATATGAGGGAGCCGGGGCAACTATTGGTATAAAAGGTTTTGATGATGATCCTGGTCTTGAGCGCGTGGAGGCTGAGGTGCAGGGGCTCCTGCGCCAGCGCCGTGGGTTAAGACCCATTGAGGAAGATAATTTTGCGCTCAACCGGCCTGAGATGTTTGCCGATGTGGTAAGTAATATTTTTTCGGTGGTTACCCTTGTAGGTGCTGTTATAGGTAGCTTTTCTATTCTTATAGGAGGCTTTGGAATTGCTAATATAATGTTTGTTTCGGTGCGTGAGCGTACAAACATTATAGGTATTCAAAAATCTTTAGGTGCCAAAAATTTCTTTATCCTTTTTCAGTTCCTGTTTGAAGCTGTTTTTCTGAGCCTGATTGGAGGTTTAGTGGGTTTAGTGCTGGTTTATCTGGCTTCTTTTATTCCGCTTGGCTCTCTGGAACTGGTGCTTTCTTTGAAGAATGTGGTTATAGGTTTAGGCCTTGCTGTTTTTATAGGGATTGTTTCAGGTATTATTCCTGCCTGGAGTGCAGCCAAAATGGATCCTGTAATTGCAATACGAACCTCCTGAAGAGGGCTTAGCGGGTTAAGACCGGTAGTTTGGATTCAATACCTTTTAAACGGTTATTCAGGAATATGATAAAAAAAGAGGCTGCCCCGGAATTAATTTTCGGGGCAGCCTCTTTTTTTGCGTTACAAACCAGGGTGCTGTGCAGCCTTACTCCCTGGTTGGTTATGTTTATTCTGCGGCAGGAATTGGCTCTTCCAGATCTTCGCCTTTAATTTTTGCGCGGATCTTTTTTTCCAGTTCTTCCATCAGTTCAGGGTTGTCCAGTATAATGCTCTTTACTGAATCGCGGCCCTGGCCAAGCTTGCTGTCGTTGTATGAGAACCAGGATCCTGATTTTTTAATGATTTCAAGCTCAACACCTATGTCCAGTATTTCACCTACTTTGGAAATACCTTCGCCATACATAATATCAAACTCTACCTGCTTAAACGGAGGTGCTACTTTGTTTTTTACAACCTTTACGCGGGTACGATTACCGGTAATATTGTCGGCGCCTTCCTTTATTTGTCCTATGCGGCGGATGTCCAGACGAACAGATGCATAAAACTTTAATGCATTACCACCGGTTGTGGTTTCAGGGTTGCCGAACATTACCCCGATTTTTTCGCGGAGCTGGTTAATGAAAATGCATGCACACCCGGTTTTGTTAATAGCGCCGGTAAGCTTGCGAAGGGCCTGGCTCATTAAGCGTGCCTGGAGCCCCATTTTGCTGTCACCCATTTCGCCTTCAAGTTCTCCTTTGGGAACAAGGGCAGCAACGGAGTCGATAACAATAATGTCAATAGCGCCGGAGCGGATCAGGTGTTCTGCAATTTCAAGTGCCTGCTCACCATTGTCGGGCTGCGAGATAAGCAGGTTTTCAGTGTCGATGCCGAGTTTTTCCGCATATGAACGGTCGAATGCATGTTCAGCATCAATAAAGGCAGCTAAACCGCCGGCTTTCTGAGCCTCGGCAATACAGTGCATGGTAAGGGTTGTTTTACCGCTTGATTCAGGGCCATAAATTTCAATAACCCTGCCGCGCGGGATTCCGCCAATGCCAAGCGCAATATCAAGTCCCAGAGATCCGGTGGAAATGGCAGGAACGTCTAATACCTTTTCATCGCTGAGCTTCATGATGGAGCCTTTGCCGTAGGTTTTTTCCAGCTTGTCAATGGTAAGCTGTAAAGCTTTGAGTTTTTCTGAATTATCGCTCATGTAAGTTTATAATATTTTGAAAACGAATGCTGTACTAAAATATTTAGCTTTAAGCTAAAGTGATTAAGTGTTTTATATATGATGATACAATCTGTAAAGGTATATTAAGGATCAAAAGTTTCAAAAAAATAGCTTATTTCCAAGTTATTTTACTAAAAAAATTCGCAAACAAATGCTTGAATTATTTTCTTTTATGACTTTAAGTGCTAAGCCTGAATTTACTAAAATTTTTACTAATAAACGGTTTTGTTTGCAAATTTTTCTCTCTTTTTTTGTATGCTTTCTTTTAGGAAATGCAGTGCTGGCTCAGTTGCCAAACCGGCCTTTCGAATTTCGCAGGCCCCTGGTGGTTGCCGATTCCCAAAGGGTAAAGTTAGGAATCTACCTGTTAGGCTTTAATAAAAACAACGAATACTTTAATAAGATAGCCGATGGTTATACGTTATTCGGGGTGCAGGCGGTTCCATACCTGAGTTACCAGGCATCGGCTAAAGTAAGGATAGATGCGGGTATGCTAGCCCGTAAAGACTTTGGCAGGAACCGGCTTGTTCATTTAGAGCCCCTTTTTACTGTAAGGTATGAGCAGGGCGCGGTAAATGTATTGTTTGGCACCCTGGAGGGGAGTCTTAATCACAGGCTGATTGAGCCTTTATATGATTTTGAGCTGGTAATGCAGGACCGGCTTGAAGAAGGGCTTCAGTTACTTTATCATAGACCGCGGACTTTCCTGGATGTGTGGATAAACTGGGAAAAGATGATTTACCGGGGCAGTACTGAGCAGGAGGAGGTTTCGGGTGGTATATCTTATAACCGGCAGTTGCTTAAGAATGAGCGGTGGAAATTAAGCCTGCCATTGCAGTTTATAGCTTACCATAGGGGAGGGCAGATTGATGTAAATCCCACTCCCCTTGTAACGCGCGTAAATGCCGCCGGAGGATTTGAGTTAAAGAGAGTATGGGAAACAGGCTTTGTCCGTTCCCTGCGTTTTCAGCCTTATGCTGTCTGGTTCAGGGATTTTTCGAATGAGGTGGTAATTCCTTACCGGCAGGGAAATGGCTGGTACCTGAACCTTGCTGCAGCCAGCAGGCATTTTGAGGCAATGCTCAGCTATTGGCAGGGGGAGGGTTTTGTAAGTATAAATGGAGGGGCTCTTTATCAGTCTGTTTCCACCACTTTCAAAAACCCGGAGTATACTCAGGATATGCGTAAATTGTTAATTCTTCGCTTTATGTATCAGGTGCCGATTACAAAAAACCTCGAAGTTAGTACCCGCTTTGAGCCATTTTACGATTTTGGTCATGCTTCATTTGAATTTTCGCATGGAATGTATTTAAATTATAAAACAAATTTCAACCTTTTTAAGATCCGGCAAAGAAGATCGTTACTACCATGAGGCGAGCCATTCGTAATGTATTACTTATTCTGTTACTTCTAATAATTGTGTTGGGTATCTGGCAGTGGGAGCTTATAGATTACGGGATAATGCAGGGGCGGGGGCAGTTAAATGTGCTCTGGAATGCAAGGTCAGTGGAGGAGGTGCTGGAAGACCCTGCCACGCCTGATAGCCTAAGGGACAGGCTGTATCTTGTGCGGGAGGTAAGGGATTTTGCCGAAGACTCCCTGGGAATCCGCAGAACAAATAATTACACAACCCTTTTTGACCAGCAGGGAAAAGATATACTGTGGGTGGTAACCGCCTGTGAACCCTACAGTCTGGAGCAGGTGGAATGGCGCTTTCCTGTTGTTGGTAAAGTTTCCTATAAGGGCTTTTTTGATTATGAGCGGGCGCTGAAGGAAGAGACTGCTCTTAAAGAAGCAGGTTACGATACCTATGTGCGCAGCGTTGGCGCATGGTCCACCCTTGGCTGGTTTAAAGATCCTATTATGAGTAACCTCCTCTTCCGTGGCGAGGGAGAACTGATAAACACTATCATTCATGAATTGACGCATGGCACCATTTTTGTAAAAGATTCACTGGACTTCAATGAGAACCTGGCCACCTTTATAGGCCATGAGGGAGCGTTACAGTTTATGGCGCTCAAGTGGGGGGAGAATTCAAAACCCCTGCAGGAATATAAGAACAGGTATGAGGGCAGGCATCTTTTTAGTGAGCATATGTTGCGGGGGCTTCGCCGGTTAAAGGAGCTTTATGGCAGTTTTGATGAAAATATGCCTGAAAGAGACAAGGCACAGGCGAAACAGCTGCTGATAGAGAGAATAGTTGCACAAACAGATACCATTCCTGCAGGTGCAGCGGAGGGGTATAAAAGATTTCTGGAAAGAATTGAGCCCAATAATGCTTACTTTATGTCGTATGAAAGGTACAGGGGGGAGCAGACTGTACTCCGTGAGCAGTATGAACAGCAGTTTAATGAAAACCTGGAGCGTTTTCTTGCATACTACAAAAGAAAACACGGTGTGGATTAATTTAATATAAGAAGAAACCTGGTATACAAAATGATGTGCGGTTATTATGAATAAGTTATTACTACTTCTTTTTCTCGGATTTATACTTACCGGAAGCAGTGCTGTCACGAATGGCTACCGAAGGATTCCGCTTGAATCTTTTGCGCAGGGTGAAGTGATAAAGTACCGTGTACACTATGGTTTTTTGACAGCGGGTGAAGCAACCATGGTGGTGGATAATAAAATCCATAAATTAAATGACCGTGCATGTTATAAAATTGATGTTTTTGGGAGAACCTCCGGCCTGGCCGATAAGCTTTATGGAGTGGATGATAACTGGGGTACATTTTTAGATACCTCCGCAGTTATTCCGCATAAGTTTTACAGGTACATAAAGGAAGGGAACTATCGTAAAAATGAAGTTATTAATTTCGATCAGCTCGAAAGAAGAGCCCTTTTGAATAAGCTGGATAAGCATACCAGTGAACTTAAAGAGGTTGAGGAGTTTGAGGTGCCCAAAAATGTGCAGGATATGGTAAGCGGTTATTACTTCCTGCGTACTTTAGATTTTACCAGGTTAAAAAAGGGGCAGGTAATTAAGGTTGATGCCTTTTTCGATGGGGAAACTTATAATTTTAAAATCCGTTTTTTGGGGCGTGAGGAGGTTAAAACCAAAATAGGTAATAAAACAGCGGTAGTGCTCCAGCCCATTATGCCGGAGAATAAAGTTTTTTCAGGAGAAGACCCTATCACCGTCTGGATTTCCGACGATGAACACAAGATACCATTAAGAATAAGAGCTAATATGTTTATTGGAGGAGTTGAGGTGGATATAAAAGAATATACAGAAGGAAGCAGGCATAAGAAGTAAACTTAATGTTAAGTGAATATTAACTTAATTTGAAGAGAAATTAATATAGACGTTAGCTTTTGATTGGCGGTAAAAAATACATTATTTTGAGTTGTTGAAGCATTTAAGCTTTATCCTGCAGTTTATCGGCAGTGTTTTTTAATTAACTCTTTAGTAAAATGGCAAGTAAGCAGAACTACAAGATTCTTGTGGTGGATGATGAACCGGACATTCTTGAAATTCTTCAGTACAACCTGGAAAAAGAAGGATATGTGGTGCGTGTGGCTGGTAATGGAAAAAAAGGGGTGGAGGAAGCTAAAACCTTTTTGCCTGACCTGATTTTGCTTGATATCATGATGCCTGATCAGGATGGGGTGGAAACCTGCCGCCAGATAAGGGATATTCCGGAGTTACAGAATGTATATGTTATTTTTCTTACAGCCAGGGCGGAAGAGTATTCTGAAATTGCTGCTTTTGATGTTGGTGCCGATGATTATATTATCAAACCCATAAAACCAAGGGCGCTCATGAGCAGAATTAGTGCCTTGTTCAGGAGGGAGTCTAAAAAGAAAAAGAGCAGCAGTAAAATAAGTATTGGTGAATTGGTGATAGACCGTACCAGTTACACGGTAAATATATCGGAGCAGCAGGTAGTGCTTCCAAAAAAAGAATTTGAGCTGCTGTATTTCCTTGCGCAGCATCCGCAAAAAGTGTTCAGCCGCGATGATCTCCTCCAGAATATATGGGGTTCTGATGTATATGTGCTTGCCAGGACAGTAGATGTGCATATACGAAAAGTCCGCGAAAAGATTGGCGATGGTTATATTACTACCGTTAAAGGGGTAGGCTATAAGTTTGACGAAAACTAAGACTGAAAAAAATTCTCTGAAGTTTTTGTCATTTATTAAATTGCAGTGGCCGGCTTTTGCTGCTTTCCACTGCTCAATATTAAAATAATGTTGTTAAATGCCCGGGCTGTAGCCTTATTGCTGGCCTTTTGTATTGCTACCATCACTACTGCTTTTCTGTCGCTGATGGATGATGTGTCGCAGCTGGCTTTATTGGTTACCTTTATTCTTGCCTTTGCCTCTGCTTACCTGCTCACTTATATAACGCTGGAATTCTTTATTTTCCGGGAAATCAATAATATTTATGATGTTCTTGGTAAGTTGAAGGACAGGGAATTTTCAGTGGCCGATACTGACCTGAACCGTTCTGCTAACCCTCTGAAGCGAATAAATCAGGAGATTTATTCCTATGCCTCAGACAAACAACGGGAAATAGAAGAGCTGAAGTTGCTGGCCGTTTTCAGGAGAGAATTTCTGGCTGATGTTTCACATGAGCTGAAAACCCCCATTTTTGCAGCTCAGGGGTATATTTATACCTTGCTCGATGGTGCGGTGAAAGATAAAAACGTCCGGACGAAGTTTCTTAAAAAAGCAGCTAAAAGTCTTGATGGTCTCGACTTGCTGGTTCAGGATCTCCTTACGCTGTCGCAACTGGAAATTGGCCAGATAAAAATGCGGTATGTTTATTTCGATCTTATTCATACCATTCAGGATGTATATGACCAGATGGAAGGAAAGGCCGAAAAAAAACATGTGGAATTGCGGTTTGGAGCCGGAGTGCCTGAGCAGGTGTGGGTGTGGGCCGATAAGCAACGGATTCACCAGGTGGTAATGAACCTGATTTCTAATGCTATCAAGTATTCGAAAGAGGTGAATGAAGGGGAGGAATTACCTGAGCCCGGCTGGGTGGAGGTGAATATGAAGGAAGATAAAGATAAGGTGAGGGTTTTTGTAGCTGACAATGGCCGGGGAATTCCTGAAGAGCACCTTAACCGGATTTTTGAACGTTTTTACAGGGTGGATAAAAGCCGCTCTAAAAGCAGTGGCGGAACAGGTTTAGGACTTGCTATTGTAAAGCACATATTAGAGGCGCATAAATCAAAAGTGCAGGTAAAAAGTACAGTAGGTAAAGGAAGTACTTTTAGTTTTGCCTTGCAGAAGAAGAAAGAAAAAGAAGAAGTTGCCGGCATAGAATAATGCCGGTGTACGGAAAGAAAATAATTACGGGCCGGAAGGAAACTTTCCGGCCCGTTTCCGTTTAAGAAGGATTATGAACCTGCCGGACCTCACACAGCATGGTATTTTTATTAAGTTTCCCTTGTCTGCCGGTAATCAGGATAAGGTGGAGCAGGGAGGATTCCGGAGGCAGGCAGGGAATGCAGGAGGGTGTTTCTTTATCTCTTTTGTGTTGTAATTACATAACTTAAACAGAAACAAGTTCAAAAATTTAATGGAAGGAACTATAGCCTTTGTGCTTTTTATAGGAGCACTTATTTTTATTCTTTATCGCTGGGGTACCAGGAAGAAAAGAGTCCGGGAAAAAATAAGAAAGCGGGATTTTCCGCCTGCATGGAGAAAGATTCTGGAAGACAGGGTTGGTTTTTACGTTACGCTTGATGAGGAAGGAAAGCGGCGCTTTGAATCAGGTATACAGGTGTTTCTGTCCGAGAAAAGAATTATAGGCCTTAAAACAGAGGTGGATGATTTGTCGCGGGTGTTAGTGGCTGCATCTGCCATAATACCTGTCTGGGGCTTCAAAGACTGGGAGTACCCGAACCTGGCCGAGATTTATCTTACCGATGGCGCGCTGAGTACCCATGAGTTTAAGGAAGAAGGAACTACCAGTATTGTGGCAGGCCAGGTAAAACCACGCGGGGGCTACCATACCTTAACGCTTAGCAAGTCGGCCCTGGTACAGGGTTTCAATAATATGGCCGACAGGAAAAATGTGGGTATCCATGAGTTTACTCACCTGATAGATGAGCAGGATGGTTCTGTGGATGGCATACCTGAGAATCGCCTTCCCGACCACCTTGTACAGCCCTGGGTGGAGTTAATGTACAGGAAGATAGAAGAAATTAAGGATGGGAAGAATAATATTAACACCTATGGTGCTACCAGCGAAACAGAGTTTTTTGCTGTTGCTACAGAATATTTTTTCGAAAAGCCGGGTAAACTGCAGAAGAACCACCCTGAGCTTTATAAAATGCTTACAAAAATCTTCAATCAGGATCCCCGCAAGCGCTTCCCTAAAAGTTTCAAGGATTTACTGAATCCATACGGAAAAAAAACCGGCCGGAATGATCCCTGCCCTTGTGGCAGCGGAGATAAGTTTAAACATTGTTGCGGGGCGAATTAGTAAGCTGTTTCGCTGAGCCGTAAACCTGTTTACCTGTTAATATAGTTGAAGACAGTGTAGGAAGACCGTTCGGCAGAGCTGTTCCATTCGCTTATTGGATTGACTGGAGGGGGAGGTGGTTAGCTTCCTTTCGCGGACTGATTTGCCTGTTTTTATAATTCATACTTTTTATATTCAAATGAAGAAGGCTTTTGTATTTTTTATCTTATGTACTTTTTTTGTAATGCCTGTAAAGGCCCAGCAGGAGGTGCATACCTCTCCTTATAATACCAGTTGGGTCGATGGGGTAATAAGTGCCGGTGGAATTGCCGCCAGTTACTGGGGGCTTACAATAATGAAGGATAAAAAGGCAGTGAGTGCAGAGGAGCTCAGGCTTATAGATGCTGATATGGCAGCAGCCAGGGCAAGGATTCCTGCTTTTGACCGTTGGGCTGCGGGTAATTATAATCTAAAGGCAAAAAATATAAGTGATATTCCCTTTTATGGATCTTTCGGCCTCCCTTTTTTACTTCTGGCTCATGAGCATACAAGGCAAAATGCTCCTCAGATAGGGTTGTTATATCTGGAGACTATGTCAATAACCGGAGCTTTATTTGCACAGGTAAACGGAAGGGTGAACAGGATCAGGCCATCAGTTTATAATCAGACTGCAGGTGATGATGTGCGGCTGGATGATAAAGGAAAGAATTCATTCTATGGAGGCCACGTTACCGCAACAGCAGCAGCCACCTTTTTTGCCGCCAAAGTTTTTAATGATTACTTCCCCAATTCGTGGGCAAAGCCATATATATGGGCAGGAGCTGCAATTGTGCCTGCTTCTGTGGGCTTCCTGCGCTTAAAAGCAGGTAAGCACTTCCTGAGCGATAACCTGATCGGGTATGCTATCGGGGCAGGTGCAGGTATTTTGGTCCCTCATTTGCATAAGAGGAACAGTAATATCTCTCTTATTCAGCGGAATGATTTTTTTGGAAATACTACCTTTGGTTTGCAATGCCGGTTTTAAAGCGTGTTTAGATTTTGCTTTTGCCAGGTTGCCGCTGCAGGGCGCAAAGGGAATAGCTGAATAAACTCTTGTCTTTTTTAGAGAAAAGTAAGCTCCTGATACTGGTCGAGCATCCAGCCGGTAAGGCTGTAACGTTCCCGTGTGGCAGGCAATACCTCATGTTCAATAAGGTCGCTCCGGAAGCAGGCAAGTTTGCCTCCGGTTGGTACTATATCCACAGTTTCTTCAGGCTGGTTTTCGCGCGGGAGGTACATTCTTAACTGTCCTCCATGTTCAGGAAGCCAGGCATCATTCAAATAACAGATAACAGAAAGCCGGCGGTGGTCGTCGTGGCGAAACTGGTCAAGATGTCTTTTGTATACAGTGCCAACAGGGTAGATGGTGTAATGCATTTCCACATCTTTAAGGCTCAGGTAGCAGGTCCTGTTTATGTACTGCATTAATTCGCGCATCCTTTGCACATATACCTTTGTGGCAATAGCTGCTTTTTCCGGGTCAATCCAGCGGATGTAGTCTCCCCTTATCTGTTTGTTTATCTGGAAATCCTGGCTGGTGCCAATTCCGGCTTTTTTAAAGTTCCCGTCTTCTTTATGGTTGCTTGCTACTTCACGGATGTTGGTAAATTCATCCCCGCTCAGAAAATGGTCTATAGTTCCATATCCTTTTTCAGAAAGATCATCGGCCAGCTGGTCGAAGCTTTCCAGCATTAAAGAATCAATTTCTGTCTCGTCAGGTTCCTGGTGCATAATGTGGCCTTTATAATTGTCCGGAAATTTACACATTGGTTTGTTTACACAATTATTTCAGGCTTAAAAAGTTTTCGGTTACCCGGATATGTTGGCTAAATTCCTGTAAATTAACAGGATAAGATCTTAATGAGATGGGTGTCAGGCTGAGAAGAAGGGCAACATGAAGGGGAAGAGGAAGAAAAAAACTGAGAGTGAGCCGGTTAATGTAAAAAGTCAGTGTTTAATCCTGATGCCAATCGAAAAATTGATGATTTCAGGAAATCCGGGGACGAAGGTGGTTGAAAGTGAGGTTTTTTCTGTCAGGGAGTAATGGTATTCCAGTTCGCCACCGTACCAAAGGAATTTATACTGCCACTCGTCGTCTGGACCACCCTTGAAAAATCCCGAAGGCTTATAGTCCTGTAGCCGGTGCCAGTTTCGCCTGAATATAAGTGTAGGCCCTATGCCTCCTGTTAACTGGTGTTTGTTCTTAGTAAAAACAATGGCACGAATGCCTATATGGCTGAAGCCGCCCAACTGGCTTGCGCAATCGGCATAAAGGGTTTGCAGTGCCTTAACAGAATATTTGCTTTCTGCAATTTGGATCTCATGTGCAAGCGTGCCGCCTAAATTCAGCACCAGGTAGCCTTCCTTGTCCGGGTTCAGTGGCATCAGGTGTGCATTTTCATCTCCATAGGGGTGAAGGCTGAGTCCGAAAAATTTCAGGGACGTATAGGAGTTTTGCCCCAAAGCTGGTATTCCGCTTAAAAGGATAGTAAAGAGAAGTAAAGTGGTTTTTATGCTCACAATTAATTTAAGAAGGTGGCAAAGCAAATACTTTTTTTGTAAAAATTGCAGGTCCGCTGCTGTTTTTCTTGCCGGTCATGTACTGCAATTAAGAAAATGATGAAGAAGTTTGTTGCGAAAGCATTGCTTTATTTTAAAGTGCGGCCCATCTTAACAGGGTGTAATTTAAGCTTGTAGTAAAAGAGAAAAACAAAAAGCAGCAGATGCAATTTGCTTAAGAAAGGGAAAACTTTCAACTTTGCCCCCTGCGTATGAAAAAGCTGAATTTTAAAGATATCATTCTGTTTGAGAATGAAAATTATTTGCTGGTAAGTAAGCCGGCCCATGTAGCTACTCTTGAAGACCGTAACGACCCTCTTAATATGTTGGGGTGGGCAAGAGAGTATGCAGATGATGCCCAGGCCTGCCACCGGCTTGATAAAGAAACAAGCGGAGTGCTTGCGTTTGCAAAGCATCCGGAGGCTTACCGCCACCTGGCTATCCAGTTTGAGAGCCGTCAGGTTCAGAAGGTTTATCATGCAATTGCCGACGGTATACACGAATTCAGGGATCAGCAGGTGAGCCTTCCTATAAAGTTGTTAGGGAAAGGTATTGTACAGATTAGCAGGCAGGAGGGAAAGCCTGCGGAAACATGGTTAAATACTTTGCAGGCCTACAGGCAACATACCCTGGTGGAGTGTAAACCTGTTACAGGCCGTATGCACCAGATCAGGATTCACCTTAGTGCGCTTAAGGCGCCTATCAGCGGAGACGAAACCTACGGCGGACAGCCACTCCTGCTGAGTAAGCTGAAAAGAAAGTTTAATCTGAAAAGCGGAACAGAAGAACTTCCTGTCATAAAAAGGGTTGCTTTACATGCCTTTGAACTGCGCTTTGCGGATATAAACGGAGAGCCTTTGGCTGTGCAGGCGCCTTACCCCAAAGATTTTGCCGTGGCGGTAAAGCAGCTGGAGAAGAATATATAATGTACCGGAGAGTAAGAAAGAGCCTGTAGGTGTATAAAAAAGTTAGCACGTTAACATATTTTGCACTACTTTTGCAAATTCAAAAACAATTTTCTATCTTTGTGTCCCTTTTTAGGATGAAGGGGATTGTTGAATCATATATTTAAACACGATCAACGTGGATACTTTAAGTTATAAAACAGTTTCACAGAATAAAGCTACTGTGGAAAAAGAATGGCTCGTAGTGGATGCTACAAATGCTGTTCTGGGTAGATTGGCAAGCCAGATTGCCATGCGTATACGCGGCAAGCATAAGCCAGGCTATACGCCGAATGTTGATTGCGGTGATAACGTAATCGTAATTAATGCCGACAAAATTCGTCTTACAGGTAAGAAGATGAACAACAAGGTATATGTTCGCCATACCGGTTATCCGGGTGGTCAGCGCTTTACTACTCCACGCCAGTTAATGGATAAGAATCCTGCCGGTATTATGGAGAGCGCGGTAAAGGGTATGTTACCTAAGGGTCGCTTAGGACGTGCCTTGTTCAATAACCTTCATGTTTATGCAGGTGCTGAACATCCGCACGAAGCGCAACAGCCTAAAGAAGTAACACTCTAAACTTATTATAATGGAAGTTACAAATACTATAGGAAGACGTAAGACTTCTGTAGCTCGCTTATACATGCAGAGTGGTAATGGCACAATTACGGTTAACAACAAAGACCTTAAGGTGTACTTTCCCACTGAAGTGATGCAGACTATCGTAAAGCAGCCACTCAGCCTTTTAGAGGAAGCTGGCAGCTACGATCTTAAAATTAATGTAGAAGGTGGTGGAATCAGAGGACAGGCAGAAGCTATCCGTCTTGCTATTTCCCGTGCTTTAGTTGAAAATGATAGCGAAAATCGTTCTCCACTGAAGAAAGAAGGATTTCTTACCCGTGATCCCCGTATGGTGGAACGGAAAAAGTACGGACGTCGTAAGGCCCGTAGAAGATTCCAGTTCTCTAAACGCTAAGATTTATATCTTTTAGAAAAAATTTAATAATGGCTGATATTAATTATAAAGACTTACTGGATGCTGGTGTTCACTTCGGACACTTGACGAGAAAGTGGAATCCTAAAATGGCGCCGTACATCTTCATGGAGAAAAACGGCATCCACATCATCGACCTGAATAAAACGCTTGCTAGCCTCGAAGAAGCATCCAACGCTATCAAGGACATCGTTAGATCAGGAAAGAAAATTATGTTTGTAGCCACTAAAAAACAGGCTCAGGACATAGTGGCTGAAGAAGCCCGCAGGCTGAAAATGCCTTATGTAGCTGACCGTTGGTTAGGTGGTATGTTGACAAACTTCGCGACCATCCGTAAGTCGCTGAAGAAGATGTCCGGCATCGAGAAAATGATGAAAGAGGAATCATATACAAACCTTGCAAAACGTGAGCGTTTAATGATTTCCCGTGAGAAAGAAAAGCTTGAGAAAATTCTGGGTGGTATCGCCGACCAGACCCGCCTGCCGGCAGCACTTTTTATTGTTGACATCAAGCGTGAGCATATTGCCGTAAAAGAAGCTAAGAAGCTTAATATACCGGTATTTGCCATGGTAGATACAAACTCCGATCCGACTCAGGTAGAGTATCCGATACCTGCGAACGACGATGCGTTTAAGTCAATTTCTCTTATCGTGAAAGCCTTCGGAAAAGCTATTGAAGAAGGAATGCAGGAGCGTAAGAAAGACAAGGAAGATGCGAAGTTGAAAGAAGAGGAAGAAGCTAAGCGCGCTGTTGATTCTAACAAGGAAACTAACGAAGCAACAACCGAATCATAAAAAACTTTCTATAGATAGAACTGTTACAAAAATTGAACACTATAATCAGGTGTTCAATTTTTGTTTAGCCCAAACGGAAGCCGGGTGAAATGCCTCAGCTTCCAAATAAATTTTTCATCTGACCATAACAATTTTCAAGATGGCTATCACAGCACAAGACGTAAACAAATTAAGACAAATGACCGGTGCCGGTATGATGGATTGCAAAAAGGCACTGACCGAAGCTAACGGCGATTTCGAAGCAGCAATTGATATTCTGCGTAAAAAAGGCCAGAAGGTGTCTGCTTCCCGTTCCGACAGAGAAACTTCTGAAGGTTCTATTTTTGTAGAAACAAACGCCGATGCTACTGAAGGTACTCTCGTTGCCCTTGGTTGCGAAACTGACTTTGTGGGTAAAAACGAAGAGTTTCAGGTACTGGGACAGGATATTTTAAGAGCTGCTGTGGAAAATAAGCCAGCTACAATTGAAGACCTGAAAACTATCAAACTTGCCAGTGGCCGTACTGTTGAGGAAAGCCTTGTGGACCTGATTGGTAAAATTGGTGAGAAAATTGAAATTCTTGCTTATGAGCGTATCAGTGGCGAAAAGGTAGTTCCATACATTCACGCTAACAACAAACTGGGTGTAATTGTAGCCCTTACAAGTGTTGGTGGTGACTATGAAGTTGCCGGTAAAGATGTGGCGATGCAAATTGCTGCTATGCGTCCGGTTGCTGTTGATAAGTCTGGTGTTGATACTGAGACTATTGAGCGCGAAATGGAGATTGGCCGCGAGCAGGCACGTGCTGAAGGTAAACCTGAAGCAATGCTTGACAAAATTGCCCAGGGTAAACTGAATAAGTTCTACAAAGAAAATACTTTGCTGGAGCAACCATTTGTAAAAGACAATAGTGTTTCAGTTGCTCAATACCTTGATGGTGTTAATAAAGGAATGACTGTTACAAAATTCAAGCGTGTTCAAATCGGCTAATCCCTTTTATTGAACATTTATATTACTTCAAAAAAAAGAAGCCTGCAGGAATATTCCTGCAGGCTTCTTTTTTTTGAAGTAATTTACAACTCCCACTTAACATCTGATTTAATTACTTTGGCGGGAACACCGGCAGCCAAACAGGCAGGAGGAACATCTTTGGTTACCACTGAACCGGCTGCAATAATTGCCCCGTTTCCTATTTTAACTCCTTTAAGAATAGTGGCACCCGCCCCTATCCAGACATTGTCACCAATTTCCACAGGTTGTGTTTTAATGTGCGGGGAGGAGGTAATCTGGTGGTTGTCAGAATCCCTGATCCTGACGCTATCGGCAATTGCTACATTCTGTCCGATTTTAATTTTTTCGAAGCAAACAATGTGGGCATTTGCATTAATAAAGCCGTTTCCCACTTCCAGGCATGCACCAGGATTTACGACTACTCTGCAGCCGGTAAATATCTGGAAATGCCCGTTAACGATAAGTTTAGAATTATCGCATAAGGTAAAAATTGAATCGAGGTAGCAGTAAGTTCTGGGTTTTTTGCCAATATCCAGTCGCTCAGGTCCCTCTATAGTTACCCCTTTGCCTATTTGAGCATAAACTTTTTTATACACTCTTATAGGAAGAGATTTTTTACACGGTGAAAGACGCGAAAGTTCGAGTGTTTTTGAAATGTTCAGTTCCTGAAGAACAGACATTCTTTGTTTTATAAAGCTTATCATATTTATAAAAAAATAAGACTGACCGGGTAAGGTCATGTGTTATGTCCCTGAAAAAATATTACCTATAGAAATAGGTTTAGTACAATTATGTCCTGATGGGGTTTTCCTTTTATGTTCAGCTTGTATTATACTGGATTTTTAATCCATAAAAAAAATATTCAGCTAAGTATTTAAAAGAGTGATAATTATAGTTTTTTGCTTCTCAATACATTTTTAAAAGCCTGTGGTTAAAATATTATTTCCAGATATTCTACTTATTAGTATAACACAAAACTCATTATTTGTTCTTGCCGGTGCTGATTATTTTTTTTTCCGGGAATGAATTTGCTTTTTTACCAGCTAAACCAGGATGGGCATAACAGGCTGACTTCTTTAAACAGCCGGGTAGACTGTAAAGCCTTTTACCAGTTCCGGAGAACATTCAAAAAAATGGTTAGCAGGATAGTGGAATGCTAATATAAATCGTATCATTGCTAAACATTTTAGCTTAATGTGTTTTATTATTTTATGAGCGTAACGGTAGACATTTATAAAGTTCCGGAACCTGTACAGCAGGAAGCAAAGGTTGTTTCATTCATAGAAAAAAATGAAATTTCCTTTTCAGATGAAGAATTCCTTCAGCATAGTATGGATTTAAATTCGGTTGTGGAAGGAAATAAGGGTGTTACTTTTTATGCCAGAGTTACGGGAGGTAATATAGGAAGCGGGTACAGGCAAGGGGATGTTTTGGTTGTTGACCGTGGGTGGCCATTGCAGGACAATAAGCTTGCTGTATGTTGTATTAACAATGTTTTTTTGGTTAAAAGAATTAAGCTGAAGGGCGGGCAGATATGGTTGGAATCTGGTAATAATAATGGGGAGGAGGCCATTTTACTGGAAGAAGGGAATCAGCTGGAAATATGGGGAATGGTTATCTATGAAATTAAAAGAGTGTGGTAGGAAAAACAGTATAGGAGCAGCCAGCTTCTCTTTCTGATTCCGGAAAATTCTTCAACACCTGGAAATTATTCAGTTGCTGCCGGCGTTACAGTGAAAAGACAGAAAAGGAAGAACATGAAGAAAATAATCCTGATGCTTTGCATCTGCCTTGCCGGGGTAGTAAACGTGCAGGCGCAAACTCTCATTGATCAAAAGAATTTTGATGCTGCCCTTCTGCAAAATATTATTCTTGAGAAGGCAGACAGTGTGCGGACCGCCCATAAAAAATCAAAATTTAAGCCTGATTCTATTATGCAACTGGCGGCCGGAGACCATGCTCATTATTTGGCAAAGAAGCAGACTTTATCGCATTTCCAGGAAGGAAATAAAAAGAAATACAACCCGCAGGACAGGGTGGTTTATTTCGGCGGTAAAGGATATCTCACCGGAGAGAATGCGGCAGAACATCCGGTAAATGTATTGCTTCATCAGCCTGAGGGTGTTACCATTAACAGGGTGGTGAGTTATGAGCAATCTGCACTTCTTTTTATTCAGCAGTGGGTAAATTCGCCTATGCATTTCAAAAACCTGATGCGGGATGATTATAGCCGCACAGGAATGGGAGTTGCATATAACCCTAAGAACAACCGGATATATGCCGTACAGGTATTTTCACCTGAACCGGTTAATCAGTAGGTAATCCAATTTTAAATTGACAGAAGTCAGAGACCGGGGTAATTCCTGGTCTTTTTTATTTTCCTTGTCATTCACTCTTTCCATTGTTTTGTGGCCTTTATTTGTTGAGTTTAGTGCAGGCCCATTTATTGAAGTGATAAAGCGGATAGTGTTTTACAAGCTTGTGCTGGTAAGGATATGGCTCAGGAAACCATGCTTTTTTTTGCTAATAAGCCAGGGGGTGGCTTTAAAAGAAGAAACAGAGTAATTTGAGGAACAGCTTAATGGCGTGTTTTATTGATGCCGGTAAAAAGGAAAAGCTATACATTGTACAATCCTAAGATAGTACTCCGTATAGCTTTCCTCTCTCTCCTCAACCAAAGATTTTACTCTACTATTATCGTCTCTTATTAGGTATAACGATTTTTCTATTTCAGGGTTCCGTAATACTGGGTAAATTTCAATTTTTTTGCTTTTTGTCGTTATTTTTTCTTTCTCTTTTAAATTTTTGCTTCCGGTATTTTGCATTATTTTTGGGTTATTCCTTTTTACGGAAAAAATTCCCTTTTTGTTTATTCACTCCTAAGTATCACCTTATGAATAAAGCATACAAACTTTTCTATACCTCAAGTGCAAAAAAGCTGGGCCGGTCCATTGCTCAGGAATTAGGTCATGAGCCGGGGCTTTTACACTCAGAGACATTCTCGGATGGTGAAAAGTTTGTAAGCTATGAGGAAAGTATCCGGGGACAGATTGTTTTTCTGGTAGCCCAGATTAATATGCCCTACGAAAATATTTTTGAGCTTTTTCTCGCCATTGATGCTGCCCGTAGGGCGTCGGCAGCACAGGTAATCTGTATTGTGCCATACCTGCCTCATAGCCGGCAGGAGCGGAAAGGAAACCTGCGTACTGCTATTGCTTCCCGTTTAATGGCCGACCTTTTGCAGCAATCAGGTGCCGACAGGGTTATTACTATTGATATGCATACAGGCTCCATTGAAGGGTTTTATAAAATACCTGTGGACCATTTGTACATGAGCCAGATTTATGTGAACCACATAAAGTCCTTAGCCCTGAATAATATATGCCTTTGCAGTCCTGACTTTGGCGGCTTAAAACGGATTAAATTATACAAGGACAAGCTTAACTGCGATATGGCGGTTATTCATAAGGAGAGGTTAAAGCCAAACCAGGTAAGCCATATGGAAATCATAGGGGATGTGGAGGGTAAAAATGTAATTATTATTGATGATATGATCGATACGGCGGGCACTCTTTGCAAAGCCGCTGATCTTTTGATGGAGCAGGGAGCCAGTTCTGTAATTGCTTATTGTACCCACGCTATTCTGAGCAATGGTGCAAAGGATAAAATAGAAGCTTCAGCAATACAAAAAGTTTATGTTGCTGATACCTTAAGTAATGTTCCTTCCACCGGAAAAATTGAAGTAGTCAGTTGTGCAAAATTAATGGCGGCAGCTATACAGAATTTGCTCTCCAATCAGAGTTTCAGCGAAATTGATGAGCACAGGTTGCGATAGGCCTGGCTTTATGGTATGTTAGGCTCCTGTTTTTATCTTTGGCCAGCAATCCGGTGGCCGGCAATCCGGTTTAAATAAGCTTTAAAATATCCTTTTTCCGGCCGGTAGTTAAATTCCTTCTGGCTGAAGTTTAATTCTCCGTTCTCCTTGCTTACGGTATAGCTAAAAACAAATTCTCCATTATTTTCCTGCCATCCGTTAAATTCGCCAAAGCGAAGGTCGTGGATCAGGATAGAATCTCCTTCCTGTTGTTCCACAGCATAATAGCCCTTCGTTATTTCCAGCAGGCGCTCCAGTTTCGGGTGCGGGGTGTAGGGGACGAGTAATTCCTGCTGCCTGGGGAAAAACACATATTCTATATTCCGGTCCTTGTCCAGCAGTGAATAGAAACCATTATAATATCCCTCGTCCGTTTTTGCTGTTACCGCCCAAAGAATGGCATTAAAAGGAGTGGGTTTGCTTATATATTCCTGATATTGAATTCCCTGCTTACTGAGGCTTTCTTCAAAAGCCTGATTAGCATAATGTTTTGCTATAAAGGTAAATAACAGGTAAGCACTGCTGACCAGGAGCCCAAGTGTATTTAACTTTTTCCTTGCAGGATCAAGCCTGCTTTTAGTTGAAGCCCAAATAAGAAATATTAAAAAGGGTACTGTATAAAAAGGATCAATAACAAAAACATTGTAGAACGCTATACCTTTTCGGCTGAATGGCCACAGGATTTGAGTTCCCCAGGTGGTACAGCAATCCAGTAGAGAGTGGGTAACAAAGCCCAGAAAAAAAAGGAGGAGCCAGTCCCGGTAAGTTGCAGGGCTTTGTGGATACAGCTTCCGAAGAAGTAAGGCAAAAGCAGGAGAGGCGAGAAAGGCAAAAAGAAGGGAGTGGGTAAGGCTGCGGTGCCAGCTAAGTTCTTCCACTACTCCAAGCCAGGGATTTGCGAGAATATCAAGATCAGGAATAGTGCCTGCAACGGCTCCCCATACCATTGCTTTGTTTCCTGCTCTTTTACCACAAACCGCCTCACCAACGGCTGCACCTAAAACTATTTGAGTAAGGCTGTCCATGTTTGCTGCTATTTCCCTGTTTGGATAATTTCCGGAATATATGCCGGAAAAACAGCCTGAAATTAAAGGTTAATTCCTGAAATAAGAAGGCTGACATCTGCTTCCTTTTAAATTTTATCTTTTTTATGAAAAATGTGCCGGCATCCTGAGTCATTTTATTGACCATGGAGCTGCTGTTGCAAAAAAAATAAATAATGCCAATGTTATAATAATTTTCAAACCGGCTGTTTTGCAATACTTTGCGGTATTGTTAAGCGTTAATGAAATGGGCCGAAGTGATGTTTTTTACAGGATCAGACCGGGCCTGAATTATCTCTTTTTCAGTATTCCTGAATGTCCATTTTCGCAGGGAAACAGCTCTTCATTAGTTCCTGAAAGGTTTTTTCTTTTTGCAGTATAATTTTTTTTTAAAAACATCTTGTAAAGTGAAACAAGTAGTCAGATTTAAAGATTACTTATAGATAAATTTAGTGTTATGAAAGAGGAAATAATATATTTACATAATATGATCTCACCCCGGGACATCCTTTCGGTGAGAAATGAACTGGAGCGATTGGGGATGAGAGTAAAGGAAATTGAGTTGGGAACAGCTTCTATAATGAGTTCATCTGATATTGATCAGAAAGAAATGGAAAAAGCCCTTAAAGATATTGGATACAGGGTTCTGCAAAAGGAGGAAAAAGAGTTTGCTGAAAAGGTGAAAAATCTGTTATCGGAATATCTTGATTTACTTCGCAGGGATAAAGAGCAGGTGCCCCTTATGTCCGGCTTCCTTGAATCAGGAATGGGAATGACTTATTCCACGATCAGTAAACGTTTCCGGAAAATTGAGGAAAGAACAATTGAGAATTATTTGATTTCACTGAAAGTGGACAAAATAAAAAGGCTGATCAACTCTACTAATATGAGTATGGATGAAATAGCGCAGTCTTTAAATTACAGCAGTTCCAAAACTATGGCCAGACTATTTCGGGAAACCACAGGTTTTTCGGTTTACGATTTAAAGAACAGGGAGAAGGCGGCCTATAGAATGGCTTCAGGATTTTGATGGTTTGAGTTTGAAAGAAGGATCAGGCAAATGAAGGCTGCTGGCAATAGTTCAGGCAGCCTTTTTTTGTGGGTCTGATCCGGGAGCTTTATATTAAGGAATGTAGCTGGCTTCCGGAATGCCTGCTTCTTGTTTTACGGTACGATCCTTGTAGTTTTGCAAAAGAAAAGAAGAAGATGATTATGAAGAGAAGATATTCAAAGCAGGTAATGATTCTGTTGCTTATTTTCATTAGCTCCTTATCAGTTTCACAGGCACAAAGCAGCAGCCGGAAGAATTACTGGGATGTCCTGTCCAGGGTGAAATTTGAGGTTCAGCAGGATGAGTATGGCGAACTTTATGTGCCTGCTTTTTCTAAAGAAATAGAAGAGCTGGAAGGCAGAGAAATAGTATTACAAGGTTTTATAATTCCTTTTGAAGGAATGTTTAAGCCAAAACGGATTATCCTGTCTTCTTTACCTGTTGATGCCTGCTTTTTTTGTGGAACAGGTGGGCCGGAAACTGTTGCTGAAGTATATTTGAAAGAAGAAATAAAGTATACAGCACGTCCTGTGCGCATCAGGGGAAAATTAAAAATTAATAAAGACAGTATTGAAGAGCTGATGTATGTATTGGAAAATGCTGTTTTTGCCGGTTATGCCGATGAAAAATAAGAACACCTTATGAAAAGAGTAAACAGCTTATGTCTTTTAAGTGCTTTGGCGATTTGTTTGTTAGCATCCTGCGGGCAAAATCAGGAGCAAAAGAAAGAGGCTCCTGTAGTGGAAGAAACCAAACCTGTTGTTAAAGAGGAAAAAAGCGAAACACAGGTGGCCATAGTACAGGTGCGCGGGGAGGTTATAGAAATTCATGACCGTTCTATGGCTCAGATGTCGGAAATCCATCGGTTGAGCAGACAGCTGAAAGATAGTATTGAAAATACAAATGTTAATCCTATGGAGCAGGAAGAGGTAATTAACCGCTACAGGAATCATTTGAAGGGATTAAACGATGCTAATCAGGAAATGCTTCAATGGATGAGGCAGTTTAATGAGGATGGTGAAAATATGGAAGAACAGGAAAAGCTGGAGTATTTCAGAAAAGAAAAAGTTAAAATCAGTAAGGTTGACAGCCAGATAAATGAGGCTGTAAAGAGTGCAAGAGAAGTGCTCCGGAAATAACTTTTTCTTCAAAGGATAGTTTATAGAGCAGATGCGGGTTTGAAACCGCATCTGCATTTTTTTTAATCTAAAACCAGATATAAATTATGAATAACAGTACTCTATTAACTATTTTTTTAAGCTTTTTACTGGTGGCGTGCGGGTATGGACGGGAAGAAGATAAAGAGGCGCACCGAAGGGAGGAATTGCAGGAGCAAAGCGAAAACATGAATAACTCCATGAATTCCCTCAGTAGCCTTAAAGTGCAGGTGCGTGATAGCCTTGAGCGCTATGCCGGTGAAGAAGATAGTTTGGCCAGAGTAAAGTCGGGTAAATATCGCTTGCTTCTAAGTGAGCTGGATCAGGCTGAAAAATCATACCAGGACTGGCAGCAGGAGGTTGAATACGAGCCAACTAATCTGAACCACGAAGAGGCAATGCTGTATTATGATAATGCAGAAGAAAAGGCAAAAACTATACAGCAGGATATAGAAAAAACAGTTGAATATGTGAGAGAGGAAATCCGGCATTAGAGCCGGTTATTCTTCCTGTTCACAGCTTTTCAGCCATTCCTGTGCCTTTTGTACCGTTATAAATTCTCCCTTGTTTCCCCATGCGTTGGTAATATAAGTAGCAATTTCGGCTATCTCAATATTTTTTAACTGCTGGTTTGGAGGCATAGGCTGGTTGTATTCCACTCCATTAACTACAACAGGCCCCTGGAGTCCGTTCCGGATAATACAAACTACATGCTGAAGGTTCTTTTCCAGGTAATCAGATTTTGCCAGAGGAGGAATGAGTTCTCCCAGGCCGGTTCCATCTTCCTGATGGCAGTTTGCGCAATGCTGCTTATACAGAATCCTTCCCTGTACTGCGTATTGCCTGTACCGGAGTTCGGTACGGCTGTCTAATCCTTCGGGTATGTAAAAGCCCTTAGCTTCTTCTTTCTTATCATCGCCACCACCACATCCGTTAATAAGCATGACAATTAGCAGGCAGGTAAAAGAAAGAGTAAGTGCAGGTAAGCGGAGGCTGGGGAACATAATGTAAAGGAGGCTTTGATGGAAATCAGGATCAGCTTATGATTTAATGAAAAAGATGTTCGGGCCCGGGGAATATCGGAAATCCCAAACCTTTTTGGAGTTAAAGAATTCTTTGAACGAACAACGAACAACGAACAACGAACAACGAACTTAATCTTCCTTGCGCAGTAGGAGATCAATATCCTTCATCATTTTATCCACCTCTTCAGGTTTTGTGCCGTCATAATGTCCGCGGATGCGGCCTTTCCGGTCGATGAGTAAAAAGGCTCCGCTGTGGAGGAATCCCCCGGGGGCCGTCGCATCTGGCTGTGCAGTTGCAAAATACTGCCCTTCACCTAATTCATATACGTCGGTTTCGGTACCGGTGAGAAAGCGCCAGTTTCCATTTTCTTCCACACCAAGCCGTTGTGCATAATCCTTAAGTAAACCTACAGTATCATATTCAGGATCTATGCTGTGCGAAAGAATCATAAAATCTTTATTTTCTTTATACCTTTCGTAAACCCTGAGCATTTGTGTGGCCATTACAGGACAAATAGAGGGGCAGGTGGAAAAGAAAAAGTCAGCCACATACACTTTGCCTTCGACAGTTTGCCTGCTGACCCGGTTGCTGTCCTGGTCGAAAAAGACAAAATTTTCGATAGTGTGGTAAATAGTATCTGTGGTAATCTTTCCCCCAATATTTTTCTGCTGAAATTGTGTATGCCCCATTATGGGGAGCTTCCGGTTTTCTTTATCCCGGCAGGCTCCAAGGCCAGCGAATAATAAAGCAATCAGCAGGTATAAATGTCTTTTTTTCATCTTAACTGGTATGTCATCATTAAAAAGCGGCTTCCGGAGTGTTTTAAGCAGGGGAGTCTTTTTCTTCAGGGGCTTTTTCTGGCCTTTTTATAAAGATTAATGGCAAGCATTAAAAGTGCGGAAATAATAATCAGCCCCACAATGCCGTACGCCATGCTGAGTGTGCTGCGTAAAACCACCAGGAAAACAATGGCAATCAGGAAAACGGTGGCTACTTCATTCCAGCCCCGTAATTTTTGCGAACTCCATATTTGCTCTCCGCGCTGTAATTTACCAAAAAGCTGTTGGCATATAAAATGATAAACATATAAACCAACTACAAATCCAATTTTAATCCACAGCCAGTCAGGCATATAATTATGGTAGCCATAAGTAATAAGCAACCCCAGGCCCATTATCAGGGTCAAAACTGCCGATGGCCAGGTTATACCATACCAGAGCCGTTTCGACATTATTTTATACTGGTCCAGTAAAATGCTGCGGGCAGGTTCTTTTGCAGACTCATGCGCTTCCATCATATAAATGAATAAGCGGACGATATAAAACAAACCTGCAAACCAGGTAACTATAAAAATAATATGGAGTGCTTTTATATAGAGCATATCAGGAGTTGTTTGATCAGGGAAATTAAAGAACAGAAGAATCAGAAAGCTCAGATGATGGAAATAAATTTACACCACAACTCTTCATTCTTCCTTCCGGATATTTAAATTCATTACCGGAGCCTCTTTATAACTTTCTACCTTTATCTGGTCTCCCACCTTTACAATGCCCCCTGGTTCGTACATTAGGTTTTGGCCGAACATAATTTTGCCATCCGAATTACGGTATTTTGCCAGGGTAGCAAGAGGCTCTTTTCCTTTGATGGCCGTTTGCTGATCGATGGTAGTAACCAGGCAGCGGGCGCAGGGTTTTTCGGCCCAGAACCTGATGTTGTTTATGGTGAAGGCATGCCAGGAGTCTTCCTCAAAAGGTTTCCCTCCGCTGAACACCAGGTTTGGGCGGAAGCGGTTCATCGGTACTGGTTCTTCCAGTTTGTTGTTAAGATCATCCAGCGATGCCTGGCCGGCCAAAAGGATCGGATAAGCATCGGCAAAGCTAACCTTCTGGATGCGGCCGCTGGTTTTTCCTGTAGCAGTTCGTTTGCTTTCGTCCGGCATAAAAACAAGCCTGCAATTCTGGTTAAGGGCTTCGCTGAACCAGCTGTCTGCTTCAGGGTTTACCAGGAAAGCACTGCTGGTGTCTTCCCAGATAGGGGCCTCAATAGACTCAGCAGGATTATCTATATTTTTGGATATTTGCAGAGGTGGTAAATTTTTAGTTTTATGACGTACTTCCAGATGGCCTCTGTGAAGGCTTACCTCCAGTAGCGACATTCCGGCAATTTGCCGCTGCGTCATAAAATGCCCTTTTTCGTCCAGCAACATCCAGCGGCGATCCCACTGCAAACCACGTTCTGTAAGCCTGCTGTTCTGTAGCTTTACTCCCCCCAAAGACTTAATAGGGTATATCCGGATTTCTGATAGCGTTAAAGATGAAGTTACCATGTGTTAAAGATACTATAAAGGACTTATATTTTGAATCGTTTCTTTATAAATACCCTGCTTTGCCTTCCATGAGCTAATATTTTTATTTAGATTATATAAATTACCGGTGGCCTCATAATTTCTTCTTTACAATATTATTAAACAATTCTTCGCGGGTATAATTCTTTAAATCAGGCCTGTGAATATTAAAAGTAAACAGGTCCCCGGAGTGTCAGCTTTATATATTCACAAAAATGAAACACTACTATACTCTCAGCTGCTTTGCAGCATTGTTGTTTTGTTGCATATCTTTATTTGGCCAAAGCCCCTGCAGAAATGGCGATGCGGGTGGTTATCCGTGTAACAAGGTAGAGTTATTGTCGCACCTGAGGCCGGCAGAGTTATTGGCCGAGGAGTATCGTGGGATGTGGTTAAATGATATATGGGGATGGACTGACCCTGAAACGGGGAAAGAATATGCCCTGGTGGGAATGAGCAACGGCACTTCTTTTGTGGATGTAAGCGATCCGCTAAACCCTGTAGTGGTGGGTATTTTGCCGGAGCACCATGCGGCAGAGCAGGCAGAGGCCCGGAGCAGTAAGATGCTTTCTCCCCTGCACGATGGTGGTAAATCTACCTGGCGGGATATAAAGGTGTACCGGAACCATGCCTATGTGGTAAGTGAGGATGCAGGCCATGGAGTACAGGTATTTGACCTGACCCAATTACGGGATGCAGAAAGTTTGCCGGTCGTGTTCAGGGAAACAGCAAATTACCAGGGCATAAGTAATGCCCACAATATTGTAATTAACGAAGCAACAGGATATGCCTTCGCCGTAGGTGCTACTGCAGGGGAAGGAAATTGCAGTGAAGGCGGGCTGCATATTATTGATATCAGGGAGCCGGCGAATCCGCAGTATGCCGGCTGTTTCGATAATGACGGATACACCCATGATGCTCAGTGTGTTATTTATAGCGGCCCTGATGAAAGATATGCAGGCCGGGAAATTTGCTTTAGTGCCAATGAAGATGCTATAACCCTGGTTGATGTAACTGATAAGCAGAATCCGGGTATGGTATCCAGCCAGACTTATGCAGGAGTTGGTTATGCGCACCAGGGGTGGCTTACAGAGGACCATAGGTTTTTTATTTCCAACGATGAACTGGATGAGACAAAGTTTGGACATAACACTCAAAGCTATATATGGGATGTCCGGGACCTTGAAGCGCCAACTCTTATTGGTACCTACACAGGACCTAACCCATCCATTGACCATAACCTTTACATCCGGAATGGTTTTGTGTATGAAGCTAATTATACCTCGGGCCTGCAAATTCTGGACCTGGCAAATATAGAAAGCGGGGAGCTTGAGCAGGTGGCTTATTTTGATACCTATCCGGTGGATAATGAAGCAAAATTTGAAGGTGCCTGGAGCAATTATCCTTTTTTTGAAAGCGGTATTGTGGTGGTAAGTGATATAACGAATGGCCTGTTTGTTTTGCGGCCCCGGCTGGGGGTAATTATGGAAGGACCGGTTAATGTAGTGGCATGTGCTTCCGGGGAAGCATCATTTTCAGTAGTAACCACTCCCGGAGATTTTACCTTCCAGTGGCAGGCAGATGATGGCAGCGGATTTACGGATCTGGAAGAAAATGAGCTCTACAGCCAGGTAAATACAGGCGAACTGCAGATAGCCGCGGGCACGGAAGAGATGGAAGGATTCAGGTACAGAGTCAGGGTAACTGATGAAAACGGGGAGGAGTATATTTCAGAAAGTGCGCATCTCCGGATTGCTGATGCCGCTCCACAGGCACAATTTGAATATCGATATGAAAAAGGGGGCTATATTTTTACAAATACTACTGAAGAAGCAGCTTCTTTCCTTTGGGATTTTGGCGATGGAACCATCTCACGTGCGGCAAGCCCTGTCCATTATTACGAAGGTGGTGGTGATATTGAAGTGACACTTAGCGCTACCAATGGGTGCGGCACCGATACTTATACGCAATCTTTTACTATTATAACGGGAGTAAAGGATAAGAAAACTGAGCAGGAGATAATGATTTATCCTAATCCGGTGAGCAGCATTTTAAATATAGCACTTACAAGCAGTGCGGTGCCCTTAAAGAGTATTACGATCATGAATGCAGATGGGCGGAAAGTGCTTCAAAAGGAAGTTGATAATAAAACGGGAGTTGCTGTTTATGAGCTTGACGTAAGTACATTGAGCGGGGGAATTTATTACCTTCAGTTAAAGAGTAAAGATGCCACAATTAACAGGAAAATTCTGGTGCGGTAAAAATCATCTGCCCGGAATTTAAATGATTTGGGAGGAGGACCGGGAAACTGGTTATTAAAAAGGGGATTTTCGGCAACTATATCTTTTTATTGCATGCTTAAATTGCTTTTACGCTGATGCGCCAGCCAGTCCTCTTTCTGGTCAATATCGTTCAACTCGGGCAGTAGGGTATAGCTTAGCTGAAGTTGCTGTACATCCTGCAGGGTTTGGCTGAGCACAGCCTTCGTGCTCCAGTTTTTGTGGTGAAAAAGCTCCGGCTGCAGTTCTTTCATTCCCAGCAGGTAATAGCCGCCATCACTGGCAGGGCCAATAACAATATCATGCTTCTGAAGGGCTTTGAAGGCAGACTGAATAATTTCCGCCGTAATTTCAAAAGTATCTGATCCTATAATACACACTCTTTCGGCTCCTTTGGCAAACTGTGCATCAAAAGCCTGTTGCATCCGTGCGCCAAGGTCGTGGCCCGACTGCTGCTCAAGAAAAAAATTCCCGTCTGCCCATAAACCATCCTGTTCTGTTTGCTCAGAAAAATAAACTGTTTTTTCGCAATCAAGACAGCGGGTGGCAAGGTGGGTGTGCGTCAGTAACTTATCGTAAACCTCCATTGCTTTTTCCTGTCCTATTCCGGCAGCAAGCCTTGTTTTTACCTTACCCGCTATTTTATTCTTTACAAATATAATCAGGTGCTTACTTTTCATAAAGGTGTTTATCTTCCTGAAGAAATGTGAAAGTGCAAAGGTAAGAAATTATAGCTGGTTGTGTATTTAGTGGTTACTCAATACTAATTTTAAGTGGTAGCTCCTCCGCAGCTGGAACCCGCCCCTGCGGTGCATCCGTAGCAATGCTGGTTAAGAATAATTTCCCGGTCGTTAAGGCTCCGGATGTTAAAGTTTTTTATATGTTGGGGTGCGTTGCTGTCTGTTAAAAGGTCAAGCATCTGGTTAAAATCGCAATCATAAAGTTGCCCGTCCCAGCCTACAGACAGAGTATTCCGGCACATTACTCCTGCTGCAGCGGCGGGGTTGAATGCATTGACCAGTTTCTCCATATAAGCATCATAATTGCCGCTTTGCTGCAGGTAATCGAGAAAGCGGCTGATGGGGAGGTTGGTAATAACGTATAGCTGATTGAAGTTAATGTCATAGCTTTTTTTAAGCTTTTGTTTAAATTCCTTTTCCAGCGAACTTTGAGAGCCGGGCAGAAATGCACCGGCAGGATTATAGACCAGGTGCAGGGGGAGCTCTTCATTTTCTTTGCCGTATCCCTGCTCATTCAGCATTTGCAGGGCTTTGATGGATTTTTCAAAAACACCCTCACCCCTTTGGGCATCTGTACGGCGGGCGGAGAAATGAGGCAGGGAGCTTACCACTTCCACTTTGTGCTTCCTGAAAAACTCCGGCAGGTCGTGGTATTTAGGGTTCGCCAGTATAATAGTAAGGTTGCAGCGGACGATAATATGTTTTCCCCGCCGGCTGAGCTCCTCCACAAACCAGCGGAAGTGCGGGTTCATTTCCGGTGCTCCACCGGTAAGGTCTAGTGTAGAAATGGGGATGCCTTCCGCATCGGATCTGTCCAGAGCATCCAAACATTGCTGCATGGTTTCCTGTGTCATAATCTCCCTGCGGTCGGGTCCTGCGTCTACATGGCAGTGCCTGCAGGTTTGGTTGCACATCTTTCCTACATTAATCTGCATAATATCTATGCCTGCAGGCCTGAGAGGGTATAATCCTGTTTCCCTGAGCTTATCCGTAAACAGGGGAAAGCGGGTGCCGGTACTCCGGGGAGCCTGCAATACCTCCAGCTGAATTAAAGAATCGGATAATTGATGTGACTGCCTTTTGAGGGACGACATAAAATTGATTTTTATTCCTGAGGTCTGAGTCCTGAAGCCGGAGTCTTAAATCGTGCTTTGTACTCGCGACTCAGTAATTACATCTCAGGGCTTTTTTACCTTGATATATCCTTTACCTTATTCATCATCTGTACACCATGCACCAGGGAAGCTCCTCCGCGAATGGCGGCAGCTACATGAATGGCCTCCATCATCTGGCCTTCGGTAGCTCCTTTTTCAAGGCTGCCTGTAGTATAGGCATCAATGCAGTAGGGGCATTGTACTGTATGCGATACAGCGAGGGCAATCAGGGCTTTTTCACGCTCGCTAAGCTCCCCTTCCTTAAATACTTCCCCATAATAGTCAAAAAACTTTTTTGCCAGCTCAGGCTGAAATTCTGCTATGTTGCCGAATTTGCCAAGGTCTTCAGCTTGGTAGTACGATTTTTCCATGGTTGAATATTGAGGTTAGAGATAATAATATTTTTAAAAGCTCATTATATTTAAGATAAGCATTTGAATACCCGGAGTGTTTGGTGTAATTCTGTTTTTAAAGTAATATGACAGGATAATTAAATATAATTTTTGCACTTTAGAACCTGATTTACAGATTACTTCTGAAGTTAAAAAAAAGCTTCAGGCAAAAAAGCTCCCTTAAATACCTGAACTATGAAAAAAGCTATAGTAGTAGGTGCTACTTCAGGAATTGGCAGAGAACTGGCTTTGCTGCTGGTCCGGAATAATTATTTGGTTGGGGTAACAGGACGAAGAGAAAGCCGGCTGAAGGATTTGCAGTCTGCACATGCGGCCAATATAAAGATATCTTGCTTTGATGTTGCTGATACTGCCGGAGTAGCTGAAAAGCTGGACAGATTAGCAGATCAACTGGGTGGATGTGACCTGCTCATTCTGAGTTCGGGAGTGGGGGAGTTGAATCCTGAATTAAAGTTTGAAATCGAGAAGGACACAATCGATGTGAATGTAGCAGGTTTTACGGCTGTTGCAGACTGGACCTTCAGGTATTTTGAGAAGCAGAGAGAAGGTCATTTTGCAGCTATAACTTCTATTGCAGGATTAAGGGGGAGCAGGCATGCCCCTGCCTATTATGCAACAAAGGCCTATCAGATAAATTACCTCGAAGGGCTGCGGCAGAGGACGAAGTATTTAAAAATGCCTGTTCATATTACCGACATCCGGCCGGGTTTTGTAGATACGGAAATGGCGCAGGAAGAGGGGCGGTTTTGGGTGGCTACTGCTAAAAAAGCCGCCATACAAATAAAAAGCGCTATTGATAAAAGAAAGCCTGTAGTGTATGTAAGCAGGCGCTGGAGGTCAATAGCCGGGGTTTTAAAAGTGGTGCCCGGCTGGATTTACCAGCATATTTAACCGGCAGATATAAAATGAGGGGCGGGGGTAAATTGTGGGCGGAGGCGGTTAGGCAAAGCACCCTGATTTTTTTACTGTAGCTTTTCAAGTTCCCGCAGGAGTTCCTCCACAGAATAAACAGTAGTGCTTATATTGCCGGAAGAGATAACCCACAGGCTGGCGGAGGGATTGCTTTTTACAGTTACCCTTATTTCAGCATCAGCTGATACAACTTTATAACCTTTCCGCCGGAGCGCTTTTTTTGTCCATAAGAAAGCGGCACCATCGCCGGTTAGCTGAACAGGAACACCTGCCTCCTGTTCCTCCACAAACTGGCCGCTGTAAGGGTCGAAGTGGTAGCCGCTTCGGGAAAAAGCAGCAGCCAGGGAGCCATTTAGTACCAGGTCCTCCGGAGTACCTTCCGTAAACCCTCCCTGCTCTTTATGTAGCAGCCAAAGCTTATCGGCCGATTGCAAAGCAAGGTCCAGCTCATGGGTCGCCACAATTATGGCCTTATTCCGGAGAACAGCCAGCTGGCGGAGGAGGCGCATTATGTGCAGCCGGTTAATGAGGTCGAGGTGAGCTGTAGGTTCGTCCAGAATAATAAGCTGCCCATCCTGAGCAAGTGCCCGTGCAATAAGTGCTTTCTGGCGCTGCCCGTCGCTCAGCTCAAACAGGAGCCTGTTAGCAAGGGGTATAACCTCCAGATCTTCCATAGCCTGTTCCACCACCTGCTCGTCGGTTCGGGAAAGGGAACCTCCCCAACCGGTGTGAGGATATCGGCCAAGGGCTACCAGTTCCTGTACAGTCATATTACCGGCATTTATGGTTTCGGTAAGGACCAGGCTGATGTGTTTGGCCCGTTCCGATTGGCTCAGCGTATAAATGGACTTTCCTCCAACAGTAACCTCTCCTGCAAGAGGTGCCTGTACCCCTGCCAGAGTTCTGAGTAAGGTGGATTTCCCTGCTCCATTGGGGCCCATGAGGCAAACAAGTTCCCCCCGGCAGAGTTGCAGCTCCAGGTTTTCCTGTACCACCTGCTGGCGGCGGCCTTTGCTTTGGTATCCAATGGTTAGTTTTTTAGCATTAAGGGCTATATGTGGGGCGGGAGTATTCATCAGAAGCTTTTGCTGATATTGCGGCGGCGCACAATGAGCCATATTACTACAGGGGCTCCAAGTAAGGAAGTAACGGCATTAATAGGCAATACTTTTTCTGTACCCGGCAGCTGGGACAGGATATCGCAGAGCAGCATTAAAATGGCGCCTCCGAGCATAACTGAAGGAAGGAGCCGGCGGTGGTCGGCGGTTGGAATCAGCAGGCGGGTAAGGTGCGGTACGGCCAGGCCCACAAAAGCGATTGGCCCGCAAAAAGCAGTAACACCTCCTGCCAGCAGGCTTGCGCTGATAATAATCAGGAATCTCACTTTTTTCAGGGGTACGCCCATACTTTCGGCGTAGCGATCGCCCAGCAGTAAAGCATTTAATGGTTTGGCTAAAAAGAGGGAAAGCAGCAGACCTGCTCCGCAAACAGGGAGCAGCATAGCAAGCTCCTGCCAGGTGGTGCCTGCCAGACTTCCGAAAGTCCAGATGAGGTAAGCCTGTACCTGCTCTGCCTGGCTGAAGAACTGCAGAATGCTTACCAGAGCCCCTGCTAAGCTGCCAAACATAAGTCCGATTATAAGGAGTGTCATGCTGTCGCGGATCCGGGCAGATACGCCAACCACCAGGAGCAACACCAGCATAGAACCTGCCGTTGCAGCCAGTACAGTAAGTGCATGGGAATTTAAAGTAAATAAACCTCCGGCCACTGATCCGGCCATTACTACCAGTGCCACTCCAAGGCTTGCTCCTGAGCTGATACCCAATACAAAAGGCCCTGCAAGCGGATTGCGAAAAAGGGTTTGCATCTGAAGGCCGGAGCAGGCCAGAGCGCTGCCTGCGGCCAGGGCTGTAATGGCTTTAGGTAGCCTGAACTGCAGGATAATTTGTTCCCAGGCAGGTTTTTCTGACGCTCCCCCGAAAAGGATTTTAATGATTTGGGCAGGAGGAACAGATACTGAGCCCAGGCTGAGGTCGGCAAGAAAAAGCATCAGCAACAGGAGAACCAGCAGGAGCAGGTTCGCTGCCTGATTTTTAGTTTTCCACGATATAGGGGTTTGGGCAGGCATTCTGCTGTAAACTTATTGAAAAATTATTAAACCCGCACATTTAAAACAGAGAGGGTACACAGTTCTTTGATTGTATTCATTAGTATAAAAAAGAAAGCACCCTGAGCGGTGGTTGCCTGCAGGGTGCTTTGTATTTTGATAATAAGGTTTGTTTAAACTATGCGCTTAATTAATTCAGGTGCGGGTTTGTTGTTGTCGGTTTTACACATCAACATTAGCCGGCTATTTTTAATCGCTTGCGGGGCTTTGGCCTGTAGGCATAATAATGCAGCACAAGCTCAAGCGCTTTTTCCATGGCAACATTTATTGGGTAAAACTTACGGGTAAGCTCAGCATCAATGCTGCTGAGCTTGCTGTAATGCTGACTCATTACCGGTACTTCCATTCCTGCCTTAATCTTTTCAATGCTTTCGGCATACAGGCTTGCCTGATTTTCTTTGATCTTGCTACAGGTAACAAGCCGGAGATTACCATATTTGTCACGGGCGGCTGCGTATCCGAAAAGTCTGCATATTAATCCCCTGTTTACATAATCGTGGCATAAGCCGGAATTACCACCCACCACTGCCATTTTTAAAAGATGGCACAGCGACCCGGGCTGGTTTTTTAATTTTTCAAGGGTTTCCAGTGCCTTGTCCTGCATAAAGGAGTAGTATGCAAAAGGCAGAAACTCAAGAATGGTAGCCTCAATATCTGCTTTTTGGCAGCATGCACCACAGCCTGCTATACAGCTTAAGCCAGAATTATTCCGGAACTGTGCTATTTCCTGGTCAAGCAGTTGGTAGACTTTCTCCACTGCTTTTACTTTTTTTGCTATCGACATTAATATTTGGTGAAAAACGCGGCAATATAAACTAATTTATTGTGCTTTTTTTAGTAGCCGTCAGGTTTTTGTTTTACCGGAGGCAGGGTAGTAGTTCATGAACAATTCCTGATGCCGGTTTAGTTTGTCTATAGCTGAGAATGATTTATATTATCCATTACAAGAGCGTAAATGGATAGCTTTTTTATTTGCTGTTGGCTTTTTTTATTGATAATAATGCGGTACAGAACAAAAGAAGGAGAGCGGCAGGCTCTCCTTCACTGTTGTAAATTTATGTTGTTATTGCCAGAATGGAATAGCCGGCTTACGGGAGGTGGCCCTGGTTGCCGGCCGGAATTTACTGAGCGTTTTCAGGAGCTACCGGATATTCTCCGAAAATATTGGCAATATAGTCGCGGATTGACTCATCCAGATTAGTTTCATCTACCGGGGTTTCAGACCATCCTCTCCATATAAGGCTGTTGTTGCTGCGGTCAATTACATCTACCACAAAAGTACCCTCGGTATATTCCACTTCTCTTACGGCACCACCCATTGCTGTTACCCTTGGAACAGAAGGATAGTTGCGGTAATAAACAGGGCCCAGTGCCGTTCCTCCACGTAAACCGGGGGTATAATAATTGTAACTGGTGTACATAGGATCTCTTTCCAGCCTTTCCTCTTCATCGAACATGGTTTTAACCAGAACGAGCAGGTCGGGTTCCTCTGTATCAAGCTCGTATCCTCTTGCTTCCATTTGCAGGTTAACCTCATTAACTACCTTTTGCTCTAAAATTGTCTGATACTCAGCAGTGTCGCCACTTGGTAAATAAGCATAGGAATCAAATTTGCTGAAATCCACATCTGAAACTTCGTTTGTATTTACGCCGGGGCTGGTGGAGCAGGCAGTAACTAATAAACATAAAAGTATAAAAAGGGGCAGGTAAGTTTTCTTCTTCATCATTATTTTAATTATTTTAATTCTTACTTCTTATTATAAATTCTACGGCTTGGGATTATAAATGTTGGATTTATCAAAGAAGAGTCTTATTGGGTGCCTATAGAGTCAGGCTTAATTACCGAGGGCCCCTCTGCCCAGGCCGGGAAAACCGCAGCCAGGCCTTCAACCATAAACTGAACAGCAATTGCAGCTACCATTATTCCAAAAATCCGGGTAAAGGCAACAAAAAATAGTTCGTCTACCTGGTTTTCTATTTTATAGGAGTAAGCCAGTACCACGGAAAGGAGGGCAAAGTTAAGCACCAGTACAATGGATAATCCCAGGTAATCCATAAAAAATGTGGCCTTATAGCCGTAAAGCAGAACGGTGGTTATAGAGCCAGGCCCACAAAGCATAGGTACAGCGAGGGGAACAAGTATTTTGCGGAATCTCTTTTTGGCAAGTCCATAGGCAGTTTCTGCCTTTTCGTCTCTTTCTTCCAGCTTGGTAGCCGTTCCCTGAACCATGGAAAGAGCAGTCAGCAGTAGTAAAATACCGCCGGCTATTTTAAAAACCGCAAGGTTTATACCAAAGAAAGTAAGAAGATAAGTACCGGTATTTAAAAAAATCAGCAGGATTATTACTGATACAATAGTTACCAGCCAGGCTATTTTTCTTCTTACTTCGGGGCGGGCATCGCCGGTAAGCTCCTGCCAGATGGGAATAAGACCTACAGGATTGATGATGGCCAGAATGGCGGCAAGGAAGTTGAGCAGGAGGCTCCAGTTCATTTTTAAGTTTTTTTTGGCTATTCAGTATATGCATCAGAAGAAATGCTTTATTTAAACTGTACCCTTGAGATATGGTTTTTTTGTTCCGGCAGCTTTCTGCTACCTTCAGACGATTACTTCTTCCACCAGATAGCTGTTTTCATGGGTAAGCTTTACTTTATAAAGCTTTTGGAACCCTTCAGCAAGGGTTGGTATTTGGAGCCTTTTGTAAGTTCCTCCCACCCCTTTGTCAGGTATTCTGGCTTTTCCTGTGCGGGTGGCATTCCGGCGGATGGCTCCTGAAAGAGAGCTTTCAAAAAAATAGCCAATAGTGGAAAAACCTGCTTCTATAGCAGGGGTAAGGTACCTGCTGCGCTCTTCAATTGTAGGGTTGGTATTGTCTATTACAAATCGCTGGCCGGTTCTCAGGCACAGTTCCATAAAGAGCCGCTCGCGGTTTCTGGTCCGTAAGAGGTCCATACTAATCCTTGCATGGGTATGAAAAAAATTCTGCAGGTAAAAAGTTGATTTCCCTGAGGCCTGAATGCCACAAAAGATAATTGCTTCCATAAAAAATTAAGTATACCAGTGGAATTTAAGTTTTATAATTATGCCTGAATTAACACTTCTTGAGGTGCCGGTTTAATAATTGGCCGGAAATATAATCTTTTTTAAATAGTTCAGGCTCCCACTTTGCAGCTGATCAGTATGTGGCACAGGGTTGGAATAATTACGTATATGCTTAAACTGAGGGCTGTTGCTGTTTGCCGGATTTTGTTACATCAGATATCCTGATGGTAAAAAAATGGTTTTTGCCCGGGGGTATTTTAAAATTAAGATTCTTTTTTGCTGATATGGAAAATGCATCATCAAAATTAATGTTTGTTTACAATGCCGAAAATGGTTTGGCACATAAGGCTTTTGATTTTTTGCATAAAATAGTAAGCCCTGCTACTTACCGGTGTTCTTTATGTGCCATAACTTATGGAAACTTCCGGATGAAAAAAGATTGGAGGCAATTTGTGGAGGAGCTGCCTTACCAGGTTGTGTTCCGGTACAAAAATGATTTTATGAAAGAGTATCCGCGGCAGAAGGATTTTCCTTCTGTTTATTTTTTTACCGGCAATTCCCTCCGGCAGCTCATTAGTGCCGGAGAGATGGAGGGAATTGAACTGGAAGAGTTGAAAGGACTAATACAAAAACGCCTGCAGGAGATTAAAGCGTAAGAACTTGTTCAATACTTTTAACCCCTACCTGAAAGTGATAGCATTTTTAAGGTTAGATGTACTAAGCTTATCCCGCAGTTTCGTACAGGGCTTCTCATAAAAATTGTATACAATAGTGGAGACCCAGAAAGTAACAGCCCAGAAAACACCAATAGCAATAACAGCCTCTGATAAAGTTACAGGTTTGTAAATGTAATTCTGGAGAGTCATGATAATGGAAAAGTGCAGCAGGTATACTGAATAGGAAATAACGCTCAGGTGAGTGGTAAGCCGCATAAAAAAATTTCTCCGCTGTGGATTAATGCTGTTCGCTAATGGAAGAAAACACACAAAGAAAAGGCTCATTGCAGGGAAGAAAAACGTTTTTGTGAGGAGTCCGGCCCCTGAAAAGCCATTAGGTATAATATCAGTTGCAAAGAAGTAAACCAATACCCCTAACGGAATGAGGCTGTAGAGGAGAAAACGATACCTGTTTCTTTGCCAGAACTTTGGGAAATGAAAGTAAATATAAGAAGCAATAACGCCAGTAAGAATGGAGTCCAGTCGCAGAAGAGCCAGCCGCCTGACCCCATTGTCCCACGGAAGGCTCTGGTTAAGGTAAATAACTGTTCCCCGGAGAGTAAGAACAAGCACAAAAAATGCAACGATAAAATAAATGAAGGAATGTTGCTTTTTTTTGAGCCGTACAAGGCCGGAAAAGACCAGTAAAAGAAAAGGGAAGGATAGATAGAACCACTCTTCAACTGACAGACTCCAGGCTTCATCAAAGCTATCCGGATGGAGTGATACTATGTTCTGCGAAAAAAATAAAAAGCGCCAGTCGAACTCCAGTCTTTGGAATAAAAAGTATGCAAGCAGGAAATTCAGCAGCAAGACCAGATAATAAAGTGGAATTGTGCGGAACCACCTTCTGATCCAGAATTCTTTAAGACTGCGAAAGCTGAATCGTTCCTCTTTGTAGTATGTTTTAATCAGGATAGTGCCGATCAAAAAGCCGCTTAATACAAAAAACAATTCCACGCCAAGTACTCCGGCAAAGTGGGTGTATTTGTTAGTTGATACATAAGGGTTTAAAAATTCGCACCCATGAGCAATAAGTACCAGGAATATTGCTGCAGCTCTTATTATATCTAATCCAAATATTCTTTTTGCAGAAGCGGCTTCTTCAACCGTTAATAGTTTCTTCAGCATGACAAAAAATGATAAGAAAATTAAAAAAATCAGACTTGCAGCCCGTTCTCTTCCGGCTGAAGAAACATCAGGCTGTTAATAAAAAAAACAAATAAGATGGTTGGTAACAGGATCACATACTTTGCTGTGCTGTTTTGTCGGGTACATAAAAAATAAGTACCATCTAAAAAATGATATTCAGGACAGGAAGCGCCTGTTTCATAGGTTTATCAGGGTAGTCCGGTTAATCAGGTGGGATAGAAACTTCAGATTCACATATTTAATTACATGAGTTTAGGTTTTCATATTTTAGAACGAAAAGAGGTTCGCTTGGTTTCGCTTTGTGCTTTTATTTAAATGTTAACTTTTGCTGTTCAGATTGACTGATAGCGTTATTGTATTGATTTGAAGGTTTTTAAGGAGGTTTTTGTTGGGTTGACAGCAGGTAAGTTGGTAAATACGTGTTTATTCAAATAATATTTTATTAGGATTAATTCGCGAATTCATGAGCGGAAGTAAAAAAAATTATCCGGCTTATTTTAGTTTTCTTTACCCGATTGAATAATTTAAATATAAAACTTTAACTTTTGTTAGGTTAAATAAAAAAACACAGGCTCCCCTTTGAATTTGAGAGAGCCTGTGTTTTAAATTAAAATACGGCCGGACCTTCTTTGCTAAAGGAATGCCCTGATCAGGAATGAACAGTTTGCTTTTCAGATATATGAAGAGCTTCACCGGTCCGGATTCTGGTTAACCTGCATAGTTCCTGGTCCTTTGCTAAGGATTGGCCATAGGTAGGAATAATCTCCTTAAGCCTGGTTTGCCACTCCTCCGACTCAAACTTTTCTTTAAAGCATTTCCGGAAGAGTTCCAGCATAATAGATGCAGCTGTAGAGGCACCCGGGGAGGCACCCAGTAAGGCTGCCAGGCTTCCGTCGGAGGCACTTACAATTTCGGTTCCGAATTCAAGAACGCCACCATGTTTAGGGTCTTTCTTTATTACCTGTACCCTTTTACCGGCCTCCTGCAGCACCCAGTTGTCCATTTTAGCGTCAGGCAGGTACTGCTTCAGTGCCTCAAAACGATCTTCCGGCGACTGGCGTACCTGGTTAATCAGGTATTTGGTCAGCGACATATTGTCGGCACCGGCTGAAAGCATAGGCCGCAGATTATTCGCTTTTATCGAAAGTGGCAGATCAAGTTTAGATCCTTGTTTGAGGAACTTAGTGGTAAAGCCGGCATAAGGGCCAAAAAGAAGTGCCTTTTCTCCATTTATAATTCTGGTGTCCAGGTGAGGTACCGACATAGGCGGAGAACCTACAGATGCTTTTCCATATACTTTGGCATGGTGTTGCCTGATAATATCAGGGTTTTTGCAAATGAGCCACTGGCCACTTACAGGAAACCCGCCAAAGCCTTTTCCTTCAGGAATACCTGATTTTAATAATAGTGGCAATGCACCGCCTCCTGCCCCCAGGAACACAAAGCCTGCTTTTACCTTTCTTTTGTTCCCTGTAATAGTATCCTTCACCTTTATATTCCAGCTGGAGTCCTCCTCCTGCTTCAGCTTGCGTACTTCGTGGTTAGTGTGCAGGGTTACGCCAGGCATTTCCTTCAGCTTATTGATCATTCCACGCGAAAGGGCACCAAAATTAACATCAGTTCCAATGCCCATATAGGTGGCAGCCACTTTTTCCGAATTATTACGGCCTTTCATTACAAGGGGCATCCATTCAGTCAGCTCAGAGATGTCTTCCGAGTACTTCATGCCTTCAAAAAGGGGCGATTTCAGGAGTGCATTATAACGCTTCTTTAAAAAATTAACATTGTTTTCTCCCCAGACAAAGCTCAGGTGTGGAACCTTATGAATAAAAGATTCCGGTTTATCAAAATAACCCTTTTGGAGAAGGAAGGAATAGAATTGCCGTGAAACAAGAAATGATTCTGCAATTTTTATAGCCTTGGACGTTTCTATTGAACCATCAGCCAGCTCGGGAGTATAGTTCAGCTCGCAAAAGGCAGAATGTCCTGTGCCTGCATTATTCATAGCATCCGAACTCTCAGCAGCTACTTCATCCAGCCTTTCGAAAATTTCTATGGTCAAATCGGGCTGTAGTTCTTTCAGCAGTACCCCTAAAGTGGCACTCATTATACCGGCGCCAACTAAAACTACATCAGGATTTGTTTCATTAGATTTGATGTCCATAATTAAATAAGGCTAAAGTCAAATGTTTATTACTCAAAGGAATTGTTCCACCTATTTGTTACCATAGCAGGAGAATATCTTTTTTCGGGCTTCTGATGGTAAAGAATTTTTAATCCTTGTAAACCTGCTTTTTTATCATGATTTTTCATCCGGAGGATTTCCGGAAAACAGAATTTCCTTTGGAATTGGTTCTGTTTCAGTAAAGTGGAAATACCGGCAGGATGACAAATACTTAAAGAGGGTATAAGCATCTTCAGGTTTACTTCCTTTGCAGGTATCATCTTGTAAAACAGGTTTTTTTGATGTGCAAAGTTAAGTAAAATATCCTGAACCAAACCCTTGGTAATGCTCTAAATTCAGCGGGGATAAATAAGGATGAAGATTGGTGGTGCAGAATAAAATATGGTGTTTGCGGGAGGTTATTGTTGTTACAAGCGGTAGTGTTTCTGTTTTTCTCCTGAGTGTTTTATGTGCAATCGATACTTTCCTAATTTTCTATTTTCTGTAAAACAGATTTTGTGAATGAAATCCGGGATCTTCCGGAAAGGTTGTCCGGCTTTAGAGAGGAGCCCCCGGGAGATGCTGTTTTAATTTTTTTCTGGACCTGCTCTTTTATTATAGATGGTGCTCAACATGGAGTTTTTTGTTGCGGGTATATATAAAAGAAAAAGCCCGGCAGTTAAGTTATTGCAGGGCTTTTTCAATATTTTCTGATTTTAGTATTCTTTGTTTCAGGCGGCTTATCTTATTAATGTTCCGCTAAACTGCTCTTACTCTACTGTAACGCTTTTTGCCAGGTTTCGTGGCTGGTCTACATTACAGCCGCGCATTACCGCAATATGGTAGGAGAGGAGCTGAAGAGGAATTACAGAAACCAGTGGCATAAGCACCTCGTTTACGGCAGGTACTTCTATTACAAACTCTGCCATATCAGGAATAATATCATCACCTTCGGTTACAATTGCAATTACCCTGCCTTTCCGTGAACGGACTTCCTGAATATTGGAAACGATCTTATCGTAAGAGCTGTCACGTGTTGCAATAAATACAACCGGCATTTCTTTGTCTATAAGAGCAATAGGTCCGTGCTTCATTTCTGCCGCAGGGTAACCTTCTGCATGTATATAGGAAATCTCTTTTAGTTTAAGGGCTCCTTCAAGTGCCACCGGGAAGTTAAAGCCACGGCCCAGGTAAAGGAAGTTTCTTGAATCCTTAAAGATTTCGGAGATTGCTTTTATCTCATCATTCAGCTCAAGGGCCTTCTCTACTTTTGCCGGAATAGTTTCCAGCTCAACCAGCATCTCTTTGTATTTGCTCAGGGTAATGGTGCCACGTTTATGGGCTACCCTTAAAGCAATCATGGAAAGAACGGTTAACTGTGCAGTAAATGCTTTTGTGCTGGCTACACCAATTTCCGGACCGGCGTGGGTATATGCTCCTTCGTGCGATGCGCGGGCAATAGAAGAGCCTACAATATTACAAACACCAAAGATTATAGCGCCTTTGCTCTTTGCCAGTTCAATGGCAGCCAGGGTATCGGCAGTTTCACCTGATTGTGAAATGGCAATAACCACATCGCCTTCATTAATTACCGGATTCCGGTACCTGAATTCCGATGCGTATTCCACCTCTACCGGTATGCGGCAAAACTCTTCAAAGATATACTCAGCCACCAGGCCGGCATGCCAAGAAGTGCCACAGGCAATAATGATGATACGTTCTGCATTGTTCAGCTTTGTTTCATACTCCCTGATGCCTCCCATGCGGAGGTAACCTTCGCCTGCGTTTAAGCGGCCACGCATACAGTCAGCAATAGAACGTGGCTGTTCAAATATTTCCTTCAACATGAAATGTTCGAAGCCATTCTTTTCAATAGCTTCCAGCTCCATGTCCAAAGTCTGGATGTATGGGTTCTTTGGAACGTCCTGAGTATTACGGATGCTCAGTTTATTTTCTTTTATTACGGCAATTTCAAAATCGTTCAGGTATACAACTTCATTTGTATACTCAATGATAGGAGTTGCGTCAGAGGCAAGGAAGAATTCATTTTTGCCGATTCCAATTACGAGTGGACTGCCTTTGCGGGCAGCTACCAGAGAACCGGGATCGTCTTCGCACATTACTACAATAGCATAGGCACCCACTACTTTGGTAAGAGCAAGGCGAACTGCTTCTTCAAGCGAGCAATTTTCGTGGTGCTGAATGTCTTCAATAAAGTGAATGAGCACTTCGGTGTCAGTTTCACTTATAAACTCATGACCTTTCTTAATAAGTTCTTTTTTAAGAGAGCCATAATTCTCTATAATACCGTTGTGGATAATGGCAAGCTTATTATTAGAAGAGTAATGCGGGTGAGCATTTACATCGCTTGGAGCCCCGTGGGTGGCCCAGCGGGTATGGCCCATAGCAACATTGCTGCTAAGGTCTTTATCCTTTACATAATTTTCAAGTTCAACAACTTTGCCTTCTTTCTTGAAAACCTTTAACTGGTCGTTATTTATAACAGCTACACCAGCACTATCATAACCCCGGTATTCAAGGCGCTTCAGGCCTTTTACCACTACGGGATATGCATCCCTGTGTCCAATATATCCAACAATTCCGCACATACGCCAATGCTATTTAATTAATTAATTTTCCTGATTCGATTCTTCTAAAATAGTATAATAGATTTTCAGAACCATACGCTTCGGATCAGCTATAAAACCCGACAATGAGGCAGGTGAAGTGGTGTTGCCATTGTAAAGCATCCCCTGCAGATATTTGCTGTCTTTATTTATAAAATAATATTCTATTTCCTCAGCAATATCTGCTCTGTACCTGATTAATGTATCCTGTTGAGCTGTAATATACTGCTGGCCCATTAACTGGGCTCCTGCGTATGTTTCATTGTTAACGCCCGCAAATCGATTATTGTTTTTATCCTCCACCAGATAAAAGCTCAGCTGGGAAGGAGCAGTAAGGTTAATTTCTGTCCTTCTCCGGATGCTGTCAATCTCCAGTACTGCGCTGTTAATCACTACGTTAGAAAGATTTGTCGAAGTAACGAATTCTTCCAGTGCTGGAAAACTGATTTTTGGCAATAAACCTACACCTGAACGATAATAGAGCTGATTGTCAGATGTTTGAAAGGGAATGTTGGCCTGCTGCCCTTCTATGCCCTCTAAAGCAGTGCCGCTGTAGTCTGCCTGCAGGCTGTAATAGGTAGGGTATTGGGCATAAGCACGCTTATCTTCCCTTACTTTTGGCAGAAATTCGAATGAAACAGCACTTTGCCCGTAATACAAATCGATGCCGGAAGTGGCTTCCTGAAAGCTGTAGCCGGTTATAAAAGTATTATTTTCGCCGGGAACAAAAGCGAGGCTTCCCAAATATTGGTTAAAGGCCTCCTGATTAGTAAATGTGCCGGGATTATCTTTTAGATCCTGCCAAAGCTCTGCGGCAAAATCATTGTTTAACCTTATCCATACTATATTGTTGGTGACGGGATGGTTTTTTACCGTTGCTGTATCAAATTGCACTTCACCAATCAGCCGGGCACCTTCAGTCGGTTTGCTGTCATTTATAGAATACCTGTGCTGAAGGCTGCCGGAGGTGGTAACAGGGTTTTCGGCAATAGCTTGCGGAAGCCTGTAAACTTTTAAAGATTGGGTAGCCCAAAGATTCCTTCCAATAAAATTATTATTGTAGGTTAAGGTAAGGTATGCCGAATCAAGGTTTGTGCCTGCCGGTATTTCGGGAGCTGTATTAAGTGCTCCTACATTTGTATAGGCAGTTGCCGCCAGCTTTCCATAATAAGGGTCGGTTAACCGGCCTATATAAATAGCGGTATTAGCTGATGAAAGTGAACTCATTACAGTGCTGTCGAGCCGGAACTGCTCTGCTTCAACAGGTATTTCTATGTAGTGAGAAGAGATATTACCCTGTTTAGGGGAAATGCCGAGGGGAAGTTCACTGGGTTCTTCGCAGGCAAAAAGGAGAAAAAGGGCTGACAACATGGTCAGCCCTTTTTTATTATCCAGCAAGCTCATTATAGAGGTTGTAATATGAGTCAAGGTAATCGGTGTCTTTATCAATCGTGTCTACTTTTTTATTGTCTGCAACATGCATAAAAAGGGCATTAAGGCTTTCGCTGAATTTATCTTCTCCTTTTACGGATGCATCGGAATATTGTATTCCAATTTTTATAAAGCCTTCAAAATCTCCTGATTTAAGGTTGGTAAGCATGCTGTCTTCCACATCAAGCATTTTAACCTTCTCAAGCAGGTCTCCATTAAACTTATGTTTGAACGAATTATTGTATACTGTAAACACAGTTTTTGTGTTTTTAAACAGCGGATCGTTCTTATAAGTCGACTTCAGGTACATAGGAATAAGGCTGGTCATCCAGTCGTTGCAATGTACAATATCAGGAGCCCATCCCAGCTTTTTCACAGTTTCAATTACGCCTTTGCAGAAGAAGATAGCCCGTTCGTCATTATCGGCATAAAACTTATTTTCTTTATCAAAAAATACATACTTGCGGTGGAAGTAATCTTCGTTATCAATGAAATAAACCTGAAGCTTGGCATTTGGTATGGATGCTACTTTAATTACCAGTGGTTTCTCTTCGTCGCCAACCGCGATATTGATGCCGGAGAGCCTGACAACTTCATGCAGCCTGTTTTTGCGCTCGTTAATCAGGCCGAAGCGAGGCACCAGAATTCTGATTTCCATTCCTCTCTCCTGCATACCCTGGGGAAGCTTTCGCACGAAATCGGCTACCTCAGTTGTTTGCAGGAACGGATTGATCTCACTGGCAACGTACAATATTCGTAATTTTGACATATATATATGAAGGTTTGTTAGACTACTAAAGCAAGCCACAAAAATATAAAATTTTTAAGGTCTTTTCAAGATATTTTCCAATGAATAACGTATGTTTGCCGGAATTTAGTACGATTCATCTGCTCTGAGTATGCTTGTATTTGAGAGAAAGGCAGATCTTACCGTGTATTTGTTGCAACAACGAAAAGCAGGAAATACAATAGGTTTGGTGCCTACAATGGGAGCGTTGCATCGGGGACACTTGTCCCTGATTGAAACCTCCGTCCGGGAGGCAGATATTACAGTATGCAGCATATTTGTTAACCCCATCCAGTTCACTAACAAAAAAGATCTCGAAAAATATCCACGAACCCCGGAAAAAGATCAAAAACTTTTAGAGGACGCCGGATGCCATGTTCTTTTTTGCCCTTCCGTAGAGGAAATGTATCCTAACCCTCCTTATACACAATTCTCCTTCGGGGCACTTGAAGAGGTAATGGAAGGGTACTATCGCCCGGGGCATTTCCGGGGAGTGGGTCTGATTGTTTCCAAACTATTTAATATCGTTCAGCCCGATCTGGCCTTTTTCGGGCAGAAGGACCTGCAGCAGTGCCGCATCATTGAACATATGGCGGCCGACCTCCTCTTTAACTTAAAGGTAGTGGTAATTCCTACCGTGCGCGAGGAAGACGGGCTTGCAATGTCGTCGCGCAATGTACGCCTGGAGCCTGAAGCGAGAAAAGAGGCCACCGCCTTATACAAAGCTCTCTGTCTTGGCCGCGATATGCTGCTGAAGGGAGAGGAGCCATCGGTGGTAGGCAGGGAGGTGGAGGCTTTTGTCCGGACTTTTCCCGGCCTTCAGCTGGAATACTTTAGTATTGCAGACGGCGGAACTTTGCAGCCTGTAAAGGTTGTTTCTGATCATAAACAGCTGGCGCTTTGTATTGCAGGATATGCCGGAGATGTACGGCTAATTGACAACCTGCTTACAGAAGTTTAACTTTAGGTATTAACCGGACAAGTCCGAATATATAAACAGAATGTTGATTCAAGTATTAAAGTCGAAATTACACAGGGTTAAAATAACTCAGGCCGAATTGCATTATGTGGGGAGCATTACCATTGATGAAGATCTTATGGATGCTGCCGGCCTTATTGAAGGGGAGAAAGTGCAGGTAGTGAATGTAAACAACGGAGAGCGCCTGGAGACCTATGTAATAACCGGAGAGCGGGGGAGCGGGGTTATTTGCATGAATGGCCCTGCCGCCCGTAAAGTGCAGGTGGGCGATGTTGTAATTGTTATTTCCTATGCGTTGATGGAGTTGGAGGAGGCAAAAAAATTTAAACCATCGGTTATTTTTCCCGACGAATTCAATAAACTCAGCTGATCCGTTTGAATAGTAAGTTCTTAAAGCCGTTTCTGCAGTATACCTTATCCCTTGCAATTGCTGTGGGTGTTTTATGGTTTGTGCTGAAGGATGTTGCCATTGAAGAAATGCTTGGCAAAGTATCTGAGCTTAATTACTTCTGGATTGGTGTTTCATTATTCTGTGCTTTGCTGGGGTATGGGTTCAGGGTTTACCGCTGGAATTTACTGCTGGCGCCCCTGGGGTATCGTCCCGGCTTTCTTCATACCTTTCTGGCTACCATGATCGGGTACCTGGCCAATCTGGTGCTGCCCCGCTTTGGAGAGGTGGTGCGCTGTGGTGTGCTGAAGCGCAGTGATAATGTTCCTGTGTCCACCTCACTGGGAACAGTGGTAGCGGAGCGGGTATTTGACCTTTTCTTTCTTGTACTTATTGTTGTTGCCACCCTTTTTCTTGAGTTTGATAAACTAAGTGCCTTTCTGGGCGAAGTATTCTCCGGAGGCAGCCGTATGCCTGCTGTATCTGCCTTTATATATATAGGTGCCGGATTGCTGATAGCTGTTTTCCTTGGAGTATGGTATTATCAGCGGAATAAAGCCTTTATCAGGGAGCATGCTTTTTATAAAAAGCTCAGCTCTTTTCTTAAAGAACTGCTCAGCGGGGTCCTTAGTGTGCGGGAGCTGGAAAGCCGCCGGGGTTTTTGGCTGTCGTCCAGCCTCATATGGGTGATGTATTACCTGATGTCGTACGTAATTGTGTTCTCGCTGCCGCAAACTTCAGGTATTGATGTGCTGGCTGGTTTAGCTATTCTTGCAATGGGTGGTATTGGTATGGCGGCTCCTGTGCAGGGAGGTTTAGGTACCTATCATTTGCTGGTGAGTGGCGTTTTAATGGTGTATGGTGCATCTAAAAATGATGCAGTATTGCTTGCCTTTGTTCTTCATACTTCTCAAACCATATTTGTAATAGTAACAGGTGTAATTTCGTTATTAGTCAGTTTTATTATAAACAGGAAAAAGCCGGTTGCAGCTACAGAAAATGCTTAAAAACGAAACTAAAAATAAAATAATGAGTCTGGACGAACTGTCCGGCCTTATGACAGAATGGCGGAATTCAGGGGAGAAAGTGGTATTTTCAAACGGCTGTTTTGATATACTGCATCTCGGGCATATCGATTATCTTGAAAAAGCGGGCCAGTTGGGGAGTAAATTAATAATTGGCATAAATTCTGATATATCTGTTCAGAGGCTCAAAGGTCCGCAGCGCCCGGTGCAACCGGAAAATGCAAGAGCAAGAATGCTTGCGGCCCTGGCTTTTGTAGATGCAGTAGTTCTTTTTGAAGATGATACACCCCTGCGGCTTATTGAAACGTTAAAGCCTCATATCCTTGTTAAAGGAGATGATTATACGATTGATAATATTGTTGGGGCAGATATAGTTTTACAGGAAGGAGGAGAGGTTAAGACTATTCCACTGGTGAAAGGCTGCTCCACGACTCAGATAATTGAAAAAATAAAGAACATTTAAATAAATAGAATATGTTTTTCGACGGAACAGGATTAATCATTTTCGCGGTTTTTGCTATTGCCAGCTGGGCAGTAGGACAGAGGCTGAAGAGCAAATTCAGCAAGTATTCGCAAATTGGCCTGCGTTCAGGAATAAGTGGTGCTGAGGCTGCCGCTCAGATGTTGCGCGATAACGGAATAACCGATGTGCGAATTGTTTCCACCAGTGGCAGGCTTACCGACCATTACAACCCTGCAGATAAAACGGTTAACCTCAGCAGCGAGGTGTATAACGGGCGCAATGCAGCCGCGGTTGCAGTTGCCTCTCATGAGGTGGGGCATGCGGTACAGCATGCCAATGCATACGCAATGTTAAAATTCCGGTCAGCAATGGTGCCTGTACTGAATGTTTCCTCGCAGTATCTGTCCTGGATTATTCTTATTGGTATTTTTGTAATTAACACCACACCCATTCCACTATTGCTGGGTATAGGGTTGTTTGCAATTACCACGCTCTTTTCTTTTGTAACTTTACCCGTGGAGTTCGATGCCAGCCGCAGGGCACTGGCATGGATGGATAATCAGCGGGTTGTAACAAGTCAGGAGCATACCATGGCTAAAGATGCCTTAAAATGGGCAGCAATGACTTATGTAGTAGCTGCATTGGCTTCCCTTGCTCAGCTGCTGTACCTTGTATCTATTTTCCTTGGTGGTCGCCGGGACTAATTGATTTTTAAATTATTGTCCGGCGAACACATTGCTTAATCGTATATAACTGAAAGCGGGAGATTTACTCTTCCGCTTTTATTTTTTTTTATTATTTTAGTATGCATGCAGAGTAAAAATTGAATTTTTTGTATATTTTAACGTTATTAAAATCAGGAGCATTACTTTACCTATTATTGGAATATTTAACCGGAAAGCCATGATATTTGAACTAACCGAAGAACAGAAAGCTGTACGCGATGCCGCCCGTGAATTTGCACAAACTGAACTTTTGCCCGCAGTTATTGACAGGGATGAAGAACAGCGTTTTCCGGCAGAACAAATTAAAAAAATGGGTGATTTGGGTTTTATGGGAATGATGGTGGACCCGAAGTACAACGGAGGGGGTATGGATACCATTTCCTATGTGCTGGCCATGGAAGAAATATCTAAAATTGATGCATCTGCTTCTGTGGCAATGTCGGTGAATAATTCGCTGGTTTGCTGGGGGCTGGAAAAGTACGGAACAGAAGACCAAAAGCAAAAATACCTTACACGGCTGGCAACAGGGGAAATCCTGGGTGCCTTTTGTCTTTCGGAACCTGAAGCAGGTTCTGATGCTACCTCTCAGCGGACAACGGCCGAAGATAAAGGAGACTATTACCTGTTAAACGGCACTAAAAACTGGATCACCAACGGGAATAGCGCATCGGTATATTTAGTTATTGCCCAGACTAATCCTGAACTGGGGCATAAAGGCATCAACTGCCTTATTGTAGAGCGGGGACTGGATGGTTTTACCATTGGCAAAAAAGAGAATAAAATGGGTATCCGCGGTTCTGATACTCATTCTCTGATGTTTTCTGATGTAAAAGTTCCTAAAGAAAACCGGATTGGAGAGGATGGATTTGGTTTTAAATTTGCCATGTCTACCCTCAATGGTGGCCGTATAGGAATAGCCTCTCAGGCCCTTGGTATAGCCTCAGGAGCGCTGGAATTATCTTTACAGTATGCTAAGGAGCGGAAGTCGTTCGGGAAGCCTATAGCTCAGCATCAGGCCATACAGTTTAAACTGGCCGATATGGCAACTAAAATTGATGCCGCCCGGATGTTGTGCCTGAACGCCGCGTGGCTGAAAGATCAGGGAGGTGATTTTGCTAAGGCCAGTGCAATGGCAAAATTATATGCGGCCGAAACAGCCATGGAAGTAACAACTGAGGCTGTTCAGATTCACGGCGGTTATGGATATGTGAAGGAGTATCATGTGGAGCGTCTGATGAGGGATGCTAAAATTACACAAATTTATGAAGGCACCTCAGAAATACAAAAAATTGTAATTTCGCGGGAACTTTTAAAGTAATAACTACTGTATTAAAATAAATAAAGTGCATTTCGAGTAAAAAAATTACACTTTTTTGATATTTTGAAGAATATCTGTTTCTTTTGTGTAAATTTTAATATTGCAAGGCACAGCATAAATCTATATAATGGAAGATTACAATAAAATAATAGAGTCCTTAAGCATCAGATTCTTAAAAGTTAAGCATTTTAAGATTATAGAGTCTGTCCACGTGGATAATTACTACGACGTGGAAAACATTATAATTTATTTGCGTAAGGGCGAGTTAAAATACGGTGATAACGAAGTTGTAAACAGCGGAGAGGCTCTGTTTATTCCGGGTGGGAAAAACTCATCCGTAACCTATGGCAGCGGAAATGCCAAAAAAGTGCATAACGAAGATTTCCTGAATAACAGGGAGAAGTACTGGCAGCCGGTTTCTCAGCAGGATATTGATAAGGTGGAAGGTGAAGTATTTACCTGCATTAACTTCGAGGCAAAGGTTTTTGATTCAGTGAACTTCTTTGCTTCGCTTGATATTCCTCCTTTCAAACTGGAGAATAATCCTGATCTTTTCGACCTTATAAAAGATATTGCGAAAGAGAACAGTTCCACGCAGCCTGGTAAGGACAGGATAGTGAAGTTAAATACTGAGCGCCTGGTAGTGGAAGTAATCCGCCATATCCTGGACCATAAGTTATTTGTGGAGCAACTGGCAACAAACAGCACTTACTTCAACGACCCGCGCCTGATTGACATATTTGCGTATATCAAAGAGAATATTTCCGGCGATTTATCAAATAAAGTACTGGCCGGAGTGGCAAATGTTTCTGAAGATTATGTGGGGCAGTATTTTAAAATGCTTACCGGTATAAACCCTCAGGATTATATTGAATACCAGCGTATGGAAAGAGCAGTAACACTGCTTAGAACTTCTAAAAAGAGTATCCGTGAAATTGGTAAGGATGTAGGGTATAAAGATACTGCTTACTTCTGCCGCCGTTTTAAAATGATGTTTGGTATACCGGCAGGTAAAATGCGTCGCCGTGAGTCGTTAATGAACGTTTAAGGCAGCATTCATATCTGTTACAGCACTGGAAACCTCAATCAGAAGATTGGGGTTTTTTTCTATCCCGTTGCCAACCACCACCAGGTCGGCACCTGCCTGTAAAGCAGTAACTGCCATATGGGCTGTTCTAATGCCTCCTCCAACTATTAAAGGAGTTTCTACTGATTTCCGCACCATATTTATTACCTTGGGTGATACAGGTTCTAAGGCTCCGCTGCCAGCATCAAGATACATAAGGCGGAGGCCCAGCATTTCTCCTGCCATGGCAGTACAGGCTGCAATAGAAGGTTTATTATTAGGGATAGGGGAGGTGTTGCTCATATAGGCAACAGTTGTGGTGCAGCCTGAGTTAATGAGCATGTATCCGGTGGGGATAATTTCCAGACTGCTCTTCTTTAAGATGGGGGCAGCCACCACGTGCTGCCCTATAAGTAATTCCGGATTCCGGCCCGATATGAGGGAAAGAAAAAGAATTGCATCAGCATTAAAACTGATATGCATATTGCTGCCGGGGAAAAGGACAACAGGTATGGTACAGGAATTCTTTATCTGGTCAACAATGGAGTTGTAACTGTCGTCGGTTATCAGGCTGCCGCCAATAAAGAAAAAGTCCACTTTGTTCTCTATACTCATATTAATGAGTTTCTGGCAGGCAGCCCGGTCCGTTATTTTATCCGGATCAATCAGGACGGCAAAGGATTTTATGCCCTGAGCTTTACGAAGAGAAAGGATTTCAAGAATTCTTCTTACGGTCATCAACAGTTTTGTTCTGATTGAGGGCTTGTTTTATCTGGTCTGTTACAGCAACCGCAGCCATGGTCATGAGCTGATGTAAAATCATGCGTCCTATGCCACTCCCGTTATTGTTGTCAGATGAGGCGCTGCTTTTGTGCTTATCTTTTTTTTTTCTTCCTGTAAGCGCTTTAACCAGTTTCCAGCCTATAAACAAGCCGCCTCCTATAATGGCAATTTGCTTACCAACATCTGCAGCGTCTTTTTTAATATCCTGTAACTGAAATTCGAGTTCTCCTTCAAGTTTCTCGCGCGACGATTGAAGTTTACGCTTTGTTTCGTCAATAGTCTGGTTTTTGTCTACAGTTTTTTCCATGGTTTCAGAAGTGGTGGTTAAGCTGTTCTATTTCAAAAATAGCTGATAAAAACAGAAATAAAAACAGGGGGTAATTCAGGTTTTTATAGGGTGGTTTAATGGCTTTCTTTTTTTTCAATTTTAATATCAGCTCTTTCCCCTCTTGGGTGGGCGGGCCGGTCTTCTGTCTGGTTGTGCTCAAACTCAACCTGTTCATGTTCTATTTCTGCCAGCCTCTCCCTGCGTTCCGCTTCTTTTCTTATTTCCTCATCGCGCTCATTTTCTTTTTCTTCATCGCTCTTATTATTATCCTGAGGCTTTTTCTTCAGAAACTGAAGGCTTCCGTCGCCAAACATATTTTTAACTTTTTCAGAATTCCTCAGGGAAAAGAGAACTGCCAGAGTAACCAGGTAAAGGCCTGTAACTATTGCAAAACCCCAGAACCAGCTGTCGAGCAGGGCATTTAATGCCAGTGCAATTGTGAGGCTAAGGAAAAGTACGAAAAATAGTCCCAGTATAGCAATTGCGCCAAAAATCATTCCGGCTCTCATTGCTTTCATAATATCGTCTTTTACCTCGGCTTTTACCAAAGCAATGCGGGTTTCCATATATTCAGTCAGGTTCTGAATCAGACTGTCTAGTTTTAAAAGTTTTAATATGCCTCTGGGTTGGTTCACGGGTATAACAGTTTTATGTAAAAATCAAATTATCGGTAGAATATAAAACGGGAGACAGCAAAGTTTGTTTAGTTAATGCACTTTCGGAAAGAGTAAAAACATAAAATTGAGTGTCAAGCCCCTTTCAGGAGCAGCCTGTATCAACTAACCGGAACTGTTTCCTCTGAAAATTCACCGGCTCAATACCTGCAGGTGCTCTTTAATAAAAATAAGGCCGACGGGCTGGTTAAGCTATTGGTTTTCCTGGGTAAAATAAATGAGCAGGAAAGGTAATAAAAAAAATGTAATCAGAATATATATAAATCCGAAGAACCTGTTCCGGATAGTGGCAAAGCCTAAAAGGGAAGCAAGTTTAATTGGGATCTGCCTTAGAACATTAACAGGGAAGAACAGCAGGACACCTATTAAATTAAATAAAACATGAACAATTGCAATACTGATTGCTTCGCTTGAATGGAATAACGCGGCAAAGAGGGCAGTAAAGGTAGTTCCGATATTAGCACCTAAAATATAGGGAAAGGAGCTTTTGAGCGACACCTTGCGGGTAGCTACTAATGGCACCACTAAAGGGGTGGTTACGGAACTGGACTGGACCGTTGCCGTTAAGCCCATTCCCCATAAAAATGCCCGTAATGGGCTTGAAAATATAAGACGCTGGAGTTTGTCTTTAAAACTGCCGTACAAGGTATTGTAGAGTAAGTTCGAAAACAGTTTTACAGCTACAATTAATACTATAAAAGCAGTTATCAAGGGGATTACAGTATTATCTGTGGCAGAAAAAAACCAGCGGAAAATGCTGTTGCTCCCCCATAAACCATAGCTGAAGCTTGTGGCGGAATCGGAGTTTTCGAAAGGAACAATAAAGTCCGTGATCCAGTATGACAGGCTGGATAAAGCTCCGTAATACAATTCCAGGGGAAAAAGAATAAGCGTAACCAGAATATTAAAAATATCATGTTGGGTTCCGGCGGCAATTGCTCTCCGGAATTCCTGCCGTTTATTCAGGTACCCGATAGATACAAGAGTGCTGGTAATAGTGGTACCGATGTTTGCACCCATAATCATTGGTACAGCAGAGGTAAATTCAATTGTACCGGCTGCAACTGCAGCAACTATTATAGAGGTAGTGGTGGAGCTGCTATGAATAATAGCAGTGGCAAGCAAACCTATAAACAGGCTTATAAAAGGATTGTAAGTAACAGAAAGAATTGTTTTTGTTATTTCGCCCCCCGCTACTTTAAATGAATAGCCGGCAAAATTTATGGCAAATATAAATAAAGCTGTTGCTGCAAGAATTTGCAGGAGCCTTAGGAAATTTGTTTTCTGATGTGGTTTTACTGCCAACAAGCGTGTTCTGATTGCAAAGTGATGATTCCTCAAGGGGATACAAGATAAAGTGCTCTCTCCTGAATTCTTATAGAGCCGGATGCTGAAATACAAAAGAAACAGCCGGCAAATCCGGTAAAACTAAAATCATTGTAAGCATGAAAATTCTGACAAAAGTACTCTATTAAAAGAATAAACAGCTATGGTCCAATATGAAGTAATTGTTAATATTTGGATGTGAAAGACAGGTCTCCGGGTAAGCCTTTGTTGTTGAATTGCTTTAAATTTCGTTTAACAGGCTTTTCCGTCTTTTAAGGATCAGCTTATCCTGAATTTAATTCAGTAAAAATTAAAACAAATCCTTACCTTTGCCTCCGGAAAATGGAAGTGTGTTTGGGTATAAATTTATTGTAAACCGGGCAGGATTTAAAAATCATGCATTTTTTCAAAAGCTTCATGGCAAAAGATATCAACGATAGGATAACGCAGAAAAAGTTATCTAAAAGGACTTATCAAATATTTGATCTGGCCAGGGAGGAGAAAAACTTTCTTGCTCTGATTGCCGCCCTTTTCCTTATTTGTGCTATTGCCTCGCCTTTTCCCCATGTGGCTATGTGGGTGGGTTTTGCAATAGCAGGCTATTCAGCAATTGCGAACGATAGTATCCAGACGATTGGTACGTTCATAGCATCCAACAGTGAACGGAAATGGTGGTATCTCTGGCTCTTTATGGGGCTTATTTTTGTTGGTACTGTAACTTATAGCTGGGTGGTAAATGACGGGGATGTGAGTTACCAAAGGCTGGCTTCTAAAGGTTTTAATGAAGCCCCCACCTCCTTTACTTTTCTCCACCTTGCAGCACCGGTTTTCCTCCTTATCCTTACACGGCTCCGGATGCCTGTCTCCACCACCTTTCTTATTCTGAGTGCTTTTACCACAAGCTCGGAGTCTATATTAGGAGTTCTTGGTAAAAGTATAAGCGGATATGTTATTGCATTTATATCAGCAATTGTTGTCTGGTTTTTAATTTCTTCCCTTATTAAATATAAGTTTCAGGGGAAGCCATCAAGGTGGTGGATGCCTGTGCAGTGGGTGGCAAGCGGAGCTCTATGGTACACCTGGCTGGCTCAGGATATGGCTAACATTGCAGTGTACCTGCCGAGGTCGTTAAGCTTAATGCAGTTTATTGCTTTTGCGGCTTACATCTTTTTTGGTTTAGGGATCTTGTTTTATCTTAAAGGGGATAAAATCCAGTCGGTGGTTTCTGAAAAAGCGGGCATTACAGACATTCGTGCAGCCACTATTGTAGACTTTATTTACGCGGTGCTCCTGTTTTATTTTAAAGGCTTAAGTAATATTCCTATGAGTACTACCTGGGTTTTTATTGGTTTGCTCGGAGGTAGGGAACTGGCAATCAGTTTTGCTAAAAAACGTCAGAAAAAGAAAGTGAAAAGTACCAAGCGGGCATTAAGAATGATTGGTAAGGACCTGCTTTTTGCTCTCATAGGTCTGCTGGTGGCAATTATACTTGCTCTGGCGATTAATGCAGAAGTTCGAAATGAAGTTTTTGAAGTACTGTTCTGATTTTTCCGCCGGGTAATGAGACAGATAAACTAATTATACTGCTCTGAGCTCTGTAGCCCTTACAGAGCTTCATTTAGCAAAAGAAAAACCGGCCTCTTTAATCTGAAGAGGCCGGTTTTTTGCTTCCATGTATTAAAATTTCCGCTCCCGTAAATCTTAATGCAGTAGGTTTATAGGATACAAAGACTTCCGGCTAAGAGTCCGGCGGTAACAGTTAATTTATACTTGTATCAATAATCTTTTTCAAGGGTCCGGACTGCCAGCCAGGCCATTAAGCCTGCCCCTATTTTCAGAGCTTCCTCATCTATATTAAAGGTAGGTGTATGGACCATTGAGGTTGCGCCCTTAGCTTCATTGCGCGTGCCCAGACGGTAAAAACAGGCATCAGTTTCATGAGAGTAATAACTGAAATCTTCTGATGCCATCCAAAGGTCAAGGTCCAGTACATTTTCCTCGCCCAGGTATTCAACCGCAGCTTCCCTGCAAAGATCTGAAAGTTCAGGGTGGTTTTCCAGATAAGGATACCCGTGGATAATCTCTACTTCACAGCTGCCGCCCATTCCTTCTGCCATGCTTTCCGCCATTTTCCGGATCTTTTTGAGGGCAGAAGCTCTCCACTCTTCATTCATGGTCCTGAAGGTTCCTTCAATTTTTACCTCATTGGGAATAACATTAGTGGCACCTTCGGCAATAAACCTTCCAAATGATAGTACAGATGGTATTTTAGGATCTCCGTTCCGGCTTATGATCTGCTGGAGGGCAACAATAATATGGGAGGCTATTAATACAGGGTCGATATTCAGTTCCGGCATTGCTCCATGCCCGCCTTTCCCTTTTACTGTAAGATAAATTTCGTCGGCAGAAGCCATATACATTCCTGAGCGGAAGCCAACCTTCCCTACAGGAATCAGTGGCATTACATGTTGCCCGAGAATTGCTCCGGCATCAGGATTTTTCAACGCTCCTTCTTTAATCATATAGGAAGCTCCGCCGGGAGCTTTTTCCTCTCCCGGTTGGAAAACAAGTTTAATGGTGCCTTCAAAGCTGTCTTTCAACTCATTTAATATGCGTGCGGCACCCAGGAGCGAAGCTGTATGAACATCGTGGCCGCAGGCGTGCATTACTCCCTCATTTTTTGATTTATAGGGAACGTCATTTTTTTCATGTATAGGAAGGGCATCCATATCGCCGCGGAGAGCCACTACCTTTTTTTGAGGATTTTTCCCCTCTATATGAGCAACAATTCCGGTGCCTGAATAACCTGCTTTAAATGGAATGCCGTACTCGGTAAGCTTTTCCTGTACATAGGCTGAGGTCTGGTATTCCTCAAAAGACAGCTCGGGGTTTGCGTGAAGGTGTTGCCTGTTGGCAATAATATGTTGCTCATGCTCCCCGGCAAGAGACTTGATACGTTCTGCTAAACTCATAAATAATTAATTGTTTATCTGGATCTTGTCCGGACTGATGATGGCGTTCGGGAATTCCTTTTTCAGTTGAGAGAATTCTTTTTGGGCTTCGAGTGGCTCCGTAAACTGACCTACCTGTACTCTGTAGTTGGGAGGGATAAATTTTATTTCCGGACGGGAATCCGGAAGTATATGGTATACCTGTCGTTTTACCTGCTCTGCTCTTTCGCGGTTGCTTCCGGAATAAACCTGTATGGTGTAGCCGCGGATAGTTTTTACATTTTTATTTTTTTCTGCCACACTTGCTAATAAATTATCAAGCTCCCTGGTAACGGTAATATCTGTGTCAATATTAAGTGTCTGTTCGGGCCGGGTTCCTGTAGCAGGCTTTTTGGAGGGTGTCACGGTGTTTTCCTCATTTGCTTTATAATCGTAGGAAGTCCGGTATACGGAAAGGTCTTCGTCATAATCGACTGTGTAGGCAGATGAATTTTGAGGCGTGTTTCCGGAACCTGAGCAGCCGAAGTAAAGCCCCAGCATGACAAACCAAATCATATTTTTTATTTTGTTCATGGTGTTAAGCAATAACGATAAGAGTTGCAATAATTATAAACGCCGGCAGGGCAGCATTATTTAGCGCGTCTGATGATTTGGCGAACCAGCTCCCTTTGTGCTGCTGCTTATAACAGATTGCCCTGCAAGTTAATAAATTATACTCTAAAATGTTGAGCAGGTTTTGCCGGGCGAAAGTAAAAATGCCACGGAGGCAGTCCGTGGCATTTAATATGGGTAGTTAACCTTTAAAATTACTTACTCAACATCTATAATTACACAGCGGCTGGCTTTAAGGTCTTCTTCAACATTTTTGAATTTAACTCCTTTTTTAATGGTGCCATCTGCATATTGTACACTTACCTTATCATTTCTTCCGGCCAGCTTTTCCGATTTTACCGGTGCTGTTTTTTCAGCCGCCTGGGTGTTGTGGTTGGGTGCAGTGGTTGTCTGGTTGCCCCCGCCACCCAGCAGCGAGCCTGATTCTGCTTTCTGCTCCTGCAGGCGCTGAGGTGGCTGAGGTCTTGCGGGACGGGCTTCCTGTACCTCCTGGTTTTCTCTTACCGGCAGGTTGGCCTTTATCAGGAACGAAATTGTTTCCTCATTTACCTTGGCAATAAACCGCTTGAACAGCTGGAAACCTTCAAATTTATAGATTAATAAAGGGTCCTTCTGCTCATACACTGCGTTTTGTACCGACTGCTTCAGGTCGTCCATTTCGCGAAGGTGGTCTTTCCAGAGCATATCTATAATGGAGAGGGTAATCGACTTCTCCATAGCAATGATCATTTCCTGGCAGTTGGTATCTATATTCTTCTTCAGATCAGACTCCACACTAACCTGCTTCTTGCCGTCAGTAAACGGAACTACTATGTTCTTAACAGTTTCTCCACGTGTTTCGAAAACTTCCTTTATAATAGGCATTGCTTTCTGGGCAATAGAAGCATTCTTTCTCTTATAATGCTGATAAGCATTATTATAAAGGTCATTAGTGAGTTTTTCGGTAGAAATTTTATGAAATTCATCCTTGCCGATCGGGTAATCCAGCCCGAATACACTCAGTACAGTTAATTTGAAGCTTTCATAATCATCAACTCCCTTAGTATTCAGGATAATGTCTTCGCTGGTGTCGTACAACATGTTCATGATATCCAGCTGCAGGCGTTCTCCATATAAGGCATTGCGGCGGCGCTTATAAATTACCTCACGCTGTGAGTTCATTACATCATCGTACTCCAGCAGTCGCTTACGAATACCAAAGTTGTTTTCCTCAACCTTTTTCTGGGCTCTTTCAATAGACTTGGTAATCATAGAGTGCTGAATTACCTCTCCTTCTTCATATCCCATCTTATCCATTAAACGGGCAATACGGTCGGAGCCAAAGAGGCGCATCAGGTTATCTTCCAGTGAAACAAAGAACTGCGATGAGCCCACATCTCCCTGGCGGCCGGAACGGCCGCGGAGCTGGCGGTCTACCCGGCGCGATTCGTGCCGTTCGGTACCTACAATAGCTAAACCGCCAGCCTGTTTTGACTCAGGAGTTAGTTTAATGTCGGTACCACGACCGGCCATGTTGGTTGCAATGGTTACAGTGCCTGGTTTACCGGCTTCAGCCACTACTTCGGCCTCGCGCTGGTGTTGCTTGGCATTCAGTACCTGGTGCTTAATTTTGCGGATGTTCAGCATCCTGCTCAATAATTCAGATATCTCTACAGAGGTAGTACCTACCAGTACCGGACGGCCTGCTTCACTGAGTTTTACAACTTCGTCGGCAACAGCGTTAAATTTCTCCCGCATGGTTTTGTACACATAGTCCTGGCGGTCGTCGCGTACAATTGGTTTGTTAGTAGGGATTACTACTACATCGAGTTTGTAAATATCCCAGAATTCGCCTGCTTCCGTTTCTGCAGTACCCGTCATACCAGCTAACTTGTGGTACATACGGAAGTAGTTCTGGAGCGTAATGGTGGCATATGTCTGAGTGGCATCCTCCACCTTAACATTTTCTTTTGCCTCAATAGCCTGGTGTAAACCATCGCTATAGCGGCGGCCTTCCATTACACGGCCTGTTTGTTCGTCAACAATTTTTACTTTACCATCTACCAGAATGTACTCCTGGTCTTTCTCGAACAAAGTATATGCTTTCAACAGCTGGTTGATGGTGTGTATACGCTGCGATTTAGATGCATAATCTCTTATGAGCTCATCTTTTCTGCTTACTTTTTCCTCATCGCTGATGTCGGTCCTGTTTTCCAGGTCGGCTACTTCGCTGCCAATATCAGGTAAAATAAAGAAGCTGGTATCTTCACCATCGTTGGTAATGAGGTCCAGTCCTTTTTCTGTAAGCTCTATGCTGTTATTTTTTTCTTCAATGGTAAAGAACAGTTCCTTATCTGCCTGAGGCATCATTTTGTTGTTCTCTGCCATGTACATATTTTCAGTACGCTGCAGGGCCTGGCGGATGCCGGGCTCACTCAGGTATTTAATAAGTGGCTTGTACTTTGGCAGGCCACGATGTGCTCTCAGCAGTGCCAGACCAGCCTCGTCGCTTTTTATATCTGCAGAGAGTCCCTTTTTTGCTTCCAGTAAGAATTGCGAAACTACTTTTTTCTGTGCATCCACAAGGCGGGCAATACGTGGCTTCAGGTCATAGAACTCATGCTCATCGCCTCTGGGTACAGGGCCTGAAATAATAAGAGGGGTACGTGCATCATCAATTAATACCGAGTCCACTTCATCTATCATAGCGAAATGGTGGCGACGCTGAACCATATCTTCAGGATTGCGGGCCATATTATCGCGCAGGTAGTCAAAACCGAATTCGTTATTCGTGCCGTAGGTAATGTCTGCACGGTATGCATTACGGCGCGCCTCGGAATTGGGCTGGTGCCTGTCAATACAGTCGATGGTAAGCTCGTGGAAGTTGAATAGCGGAGCCATCCACTCAGAGTCACGCTTGGCAAGGTAATCGTTTACTGTTACAATATGTACTCCCCGTTTCGCTAGTGCATTCAGGTAAGCAGGGAGTGTGGCTACAAGGGTTTTGCCTTCACCGGTTGCCATTTCAGCAATTTTACCTTCGTGTAAAACTGCGCCACCAATAAGCTGAACATCGTAGTGGAGCATATCCCAGGTAATGGTGGTTCCGGCGGCATTCCACTTATTGTGCCATATGGCCTTATCTCCGTCAATCTCAACGTGCTTATGCCTTATAGCAAGTTCTCTGTCGAACTGTGTGGCGGTAACTGTTAATTTTCCATTTTCCTTAAACCGCCTTGCAGTTTCTTTTACAATGGCAAAACCTTCAGGCAACACTTCCAGCAGTACTTCCTCCAGCTGTTTGTTCCTTTCCGTTTCGAGCTTATCGATTTTATCAAATACCTGCTCTTTTTCCTCAATAGCAAGGTCAGGCTGGTCAGCAACCTTTTGGTGAAGCGCAGCAATTTGCTTATCAACCTCCTCCAGGAATTTGTCGATTTTAGCCTTAACTTCTCTCGTGCGGTTCCGCAACTGGTCATCAGATATTGAAGCCAGTTTTTTATATTCTTCGTTTACCTTATCCACATAAGGTAATAAAGCTTTTACGTCTCTTTCAGATTTAGAGCCTAGTACCTTCTGGATACTTTTGGTAATAAAATCAAACATATTGGAATTGTATTATCTGATTGATGCCTGTTGACCTTTGAACTTATAAAGTTAACAGGATTTCTTAAAATAAAGTTAAACAGGTGGGTTACTTCCCGTCTGAAATAAAAGGGTAATAATGTCCTCCCGATAAAGGAACAATTTTTGTGCAGTTTAAGTGCCGGCTGACTAAATGGCAGCTTTTGATGGCCCTTATTAAAGGTCTCCGGAGTCCGGTAGCTTTAACCTGCCTTCAAAAACCATTTTTGCCGGACCTGATAAATATATGTCAGTAAAACTGTCTTCATCTTTTACATTAAAAGCCACCTGTAGCTGACCGCCCGGAGTAATTAATTTTACAGGCGATTTAAAACCAAGGTAACTGCTGGCCAGGGCTACGGCTGTAACACCGGTTCCGCAGGAAAGGGTTTCGTCCTCCACACCTCTTTCATAGGTGCGTACATACAGTTTTCCTTCCTCGGTAGGTTCTGCAAAATTTACGTTTGTCCCTTCTTTTACAAAGATTTCGGAGTTCCGGATCCTGCGGCCTTCTTCCACCATGTTGACTTTTGCAAGTTCTTTTACAAAACGTATATAATGGGGAGAGCCGGTATTAATAAACATATCTTCTTCGTAACGCTCCACCTTATTTACATTGTGCATCCGCAGGTACACCTGTTCTTTTATCATGTATGCCTCATGCAAACCATCTATGGCAATAAACTGGGCGTTATCTTCAATAATGCCCAGGAAACGGGCGAAGTGAACGGCGCACCGGCTTCCGTTTCCGCAAAGGCTCTGAGAGCCGTCTGAATTGTAGTAAACCATCTCGAAATCTGCAGTCGGATGGTTTTCGATCAGAATTAGTCCGTCTGCTCCAATTCCATATTTGCGGTGGCAAAGCTGTTTTACCAGTCCTAAATTTTTTCTGTCGAAATGTTGCTCCCGGTTATCGAGCATTACAAAGTCGTTACCTGTTCCCTGATATTTATAAAAATGAAGTTCCTGCATAATATATTGTTTCAGTCGCAATATACATTTTCCTGAGGAGTTTGTTAATTAATTTTTTTTAAGGAAAGCTAAAAAGAGGCCGGAATTGCTCCCGGCCTCTTCGGATTACTTCACATGTCTCTTTTTTTGTCCGGAACTTCTATTGCCCGGGCCCCGGGATGGTTCATTCCGCCCCTGTGAAACCGCAATAAATAAGCATACTTAAAATTGACCAGTATTATTTTATACGTTTTCCGGGTGAATGAAAAAATTGGCTAAAGTTGGAAATATGTTTCTTTAATCCTTTTTACGTTTGGTGCAAGATATTATATTCTGATATATTTACAAATAATAATATAAAGTTTTGAGAAGCTCTTTTTTGTTGTGGGGATGTGTGTGTTATATATTGAATTTAAGAACGGGGGAGGTAAAGTAATCTGGCTTTTTCGGGTTTGTAAAATGCCGGTTTGGCTGAAAGGGATATGGTTTGGGTTTGTTTGAGTTTATAATGTATGGGCTTATATGTCACTCCTGTACTTTTTGTGTGGAGCGGAGGTGGGGTGTTGGGGTGAGGATGCAAAGCAGGTTTTGTGGCTGTGAGTGCAACTTTTGTGAAATTTGCGGGGTAGGTTTTAGGGCGGTTAAAAAAAAGGGGGGAGGCAGAAAGTATAGTGCCGGAAGAAAGCAAAAGGGTAAAAAAAAGAGCCATGCATTTGGGCATGGCTCTTTAATAAAGCTTTTAATTCAATTATTGAATTACAGTTTCTCTTTGATACGAGCGGCTTTGCCCTGACGGCCACGCAGGTAATAAAGACGTGCACGACGAACTTTACCCTGACGAAGAAGTTCTATTTTATCAATGCTTGGAGAAATGATAGGGAAAATTCTTTCAACGCCAACGCCGTTAGATACTTTCCGTACTGTGAAGGTTTCTCCGTTAGATCCGGCATTTTTGCGCTGGATAACAGTACCCTGGAACTGCTGGATACGCTCCTTGTTGCCTTCGCTGATTTTAACGTGTACGTTAATAGTATCACCGGCTTTAAAAGAAGGGAAATTATTGCGTTTCTCCTGGTACTCCTTCTCTATGACTTTAATTAACTCGCTCATAGCTTTAATGTATTCCTTATGTTCTTTATTTTTCTCTCCGTAAAACGAACTGCAAATATAAGAGTATTTTTTAAAAATGCAGTAGTGGTTTGAATTTATTTCTTTATTCTCCCTTATGTTTTTTCATAATGTCCGGACGGCGGGCTTCTGTGCGTTCAACAGCTTTTTCGTGTCTCCACTCCTCAATTTTTCCTGCATGGCCACTTAGCAGTACATCCGGCACTTTCATTCCGTTATAATCTGCTGGCCTGGTGTATACAGGAGGGGCAAGAAGGTCATCCTGGAAAGAGTCCGAAAGGGCCGATGTTTCGTCATTTAAAACCCCGGGGAGCAGGCGGATCAGGGAGTCTGCTAAAACAGCTGCCGCAAGTTCTCCCCCGCTGAGTACATAATCGCCAATGCTTATTTCGCGCGTGATAAAATGCTCCCGGACTCTTTCGTCCACACCTTTGTAGTGGCCGCATAAAATAATAAGATTCTTTTTGAGGCTCAGTTCATTAGCCATGCCCTGTTGCAGTGTTTGTCCGTCGGGTGTCATGTAAATGACTTCGTCATAGGAACGTTCACTTTTGAGAAATTCAATGCAGCGGGCAATGGGTTCTATTTGCAGGACCATTCCTGCTCCGCCTCCAAAGGCATAATCATCTACGGCGCGGTGTTTGTTGGTGCTGTACTCTCTGAGATTATGTACTGCTACTTCCACCAGTCCTTTGGTTTGGGCTCTCTTAAGAATGGAATGATTGAACGGGCTTTCCAGCAGTTCCGGCAGGCAGGTAATAACATCTATGCGCATTGGTTTTTAATTTGAAAAATTGTGAATGTGCAAATTTGAAAATCAGCAGCCAGATTAATTTCCTCTGGAAAGGTTGCTTTTTCTCTTGAGACTTGTGAAAAAAAGAACACTCCGAGGTGGTTGATATTTTTACTTCTGAATGAATTCTGCAGAAGAGTAAATTCATACATTTTCTCATCCTGAAATTCTTAATCAGCTCAGCTATTCTTCCAGGTATATCTCTATCAGGCCGTCGGGGAGCTGAACATAGAGCTTTTTTTCTTCCCGGTCTACCTTTTCAATAAGTTCGTCTGAAACAGGGAAGAGGACTTCCCTGCCTTTGTGGTCGCAGGCGATGAGGTCCTGGTTTGTGCTGGCGTAAACTTCCTTTACCGGACCAATTTCTCCAAAGCTTCCATCCACTACCATGAAGCCTATAATCTCGTGGAAGTAAAATGCTTTTCCGGAAAGGGGGGGGAGTGCAGACAGGGGGAGGTAGAGGGCTGTTCCTATGAGTTCTTCTGCTGCTTCGGCCGTATCAATATCCTCAAATTTCAGAATATTCTTTTTTGGGGTAATTTCCAGAGTATCAATAAAAAATGGAACCAGTTTATTGTTGAGTTCAACAAAAACTGATTCCAGATTTTTATATTCTTCAGGAAAGTCCACATCAAAGAAAGCTGTTACTTCGCCGCTCAGGCCATGGAGTTTTGTAATGTGCCCAAGCAGGTAACAAGCGTCTTTGTTCATGGCAGATTAATTTATTCCTGAGTGGTTTCTTCGCCGGCTGCTTCTTCAGAGGTGCCTTCTTCAGCTGCAGGTGCTTCTGCAGCTCTTGCGGCGGCTTCAGCTTCTTCCTGCTTTTTGCGCTGTGCTTCAGCACGTGCTTCTTTTACTTTTGTTTCAGCTTCGTGGCGGGCTTTAGCATCTGCGGCTTTGGCTGAAGCAAGTGATTCAGTTTTGCCGGCAATCTTAGCCTCTTTCTTTTCAGTCCATTCTGCAAGGCGCTTGTCAGCTTCTTCCTGAGTAATAGCTCCTTTTGCCACACCAATCTGAAGGTGCTTGCGATACATTACTCCTTTGTAGCTTAAAATAGCTTTTACAGTGTCGGTTGGCTGCGCGCCTTTCATTACCCACTGAAAAGCCTTGTCTGCATCAATATCAATAAGTGCAGGGTTGGCGTTTGGATTGTAAACACCAATTTTTTCAATGAATTTACCATCACGTGGTGATCTGGCATCTGATACGATCACGTCGAATATTGCCAGTTTTTTGCGACCTCTGCGGGTCAGTCTGATTTTTACTGCCATAGTTTTATTTACTATATGTTATTGGATGGATCACGTCCATCTTGTAAACAGGCTGCAAAAATAACAAATTTTGTGTAATTGCCATATGCTGCCGGTATATAAATACATGAAAAATGTGTAATTTTTAGAAATATATTACCTGATGGCAGAATTTTTTGCTGCAGAATGAAGGTTTTTGTCTTTTTTTAATCTTTATTCACTTAAGCCCGTTGTATAAAAATGCCCCTGTAAGGCGTTAAAAGCAAATAATCTTTTGCTATCGATTGCGTTAATTATTTAATTTGCTGAAGATCAGCTAAAATCGTATATGCGAATATAAGGTTTTTAATGTTTTGCATAGTTTTGTAGTTTTGTAACCCTAACGACTATATCAAGATCCATGGATAAATATTCTTACATTGCCAATGCACATGGCAATTATATTGAAGAGCTTTACGAAGCTTATAAAAATGATCCTCAATCGGTAGACATTAGCTGGCAGAAATTTTTCGAAGGCTTTGAGTTTTCTCAGCAGTCATACGAAGCGCTGCCTGGTCAGGCTTCCTCAAACGGGAAATCCAATGGAACAGCTGTTGCTCATCCTACTGATAAGCCTGCCGTAGCAGCGCCAACTATTGGAGGAGGAAATATAAAAGAGCTGAATGTAAGTCAGCTTATTTATGCTTACAGGTCCCGCGGGCATTTAAAGTCCAATACAAACCCTGTTCGCCAGCGCCGCGATCATAAGGCTTATCTCGATATAAAAGATTTTGGCCTTACCGATGCTGACCTGGATACAGAGTTTGATGCAGGGAAAGAAATAGGAATAGGCAGGGCTAAGCTGCGCGAAATTGTAGATGTTCTCCGCTATATATACCTGGGTACAGTTGGCTTTGAGTATATGTATATCCGTGATCCGGATATGCTGGAGTGGTTCAAGAAAAAGGCTGAAGAAGAATCTCTGAAGTTCGATCCGTCCCTGGATGTAAAGAAGGAAATTCTCAGAAAGCTGAATGAAGCGGTGGTATTTGAAAACTTTCTGCATACAAAGTATCTCGGGCAGAAACGTTTTTCTCTTGAAGGTGGTGAATCTACTATTCCTGCTCTTTATACTGCTATTACACACGGGGCCGCCCTTGGGGTAAAAGAGGTAATGATAGGTATGGCTCACCGCGGACGCCTGAACGTGCTGGCTAATATTATGGGCAAGACCTACGAGCAAATCTTTACCGAGTTCGAAGGTACTGCAGACCCTGACCTTACCATGGGTGATGGTGATGTTAAATACCATATGGGCTATAGCAGCCTTGTTGACACGCCAAGTGGTAATAAAGTTAACCTTAAGCTTGCGCCAAATCCTTCGCACCTTGAAGCAGTAGATCCTGTGGTGGAAGGTTTTTTACGTGCCAAGGCAGAGCATGAATATAATGGTGACCTGAATAGTGTGTTGCCGATCCTTATCCATGGCGATGCCGCAATTGCCGGCCAGGGTATTGTGTATGAGATTGTTCAGATGAGCAACCTGAAAGCATATAATACCGGAGGTACTATTCACTTTGTAATTAATAACCAGGTTGGTTTTACCACTGATTATGATGATGCCCGTTCCTCTATTTATTGTACGGATGCGGCTAAAATAATTGATGCTCCGGTTATACATGTGAACGGCGATGCGCCGGAAGCAGTAGTATTCTGTATGAAGCTGGCAGTCGAATACAGGCAGAAGTTTAATAATGATATCTTTATTGATATGTTGTGCTATCGCCGCCATGGGCATAATGAAAGCGATGAGCCTAAATTTACGCAGCCACAGCTTTATGCGAAAATCAGTAAGCATGCCAACCCCCGTGAAGTTTATAATAAAAAGCTGATCGAAAAAGGGCATGTGGATGCTGATCTTGCACGCAAAATGGACGAAGAGTTTAAGCAACTGTTGCAGGACCGTCTTGAAATGGTGAAGCAGAAACCGCTTCCGTACCAGTTCCAGGAGCTTGAAAAATCATGGCAGTCGCTACGCCGCTCTAAGCCCGAAGACTTTGAGCAGTCGCCTGAAACCGGGGTGGATATGAAGCAGCTGGAAAAAGTTGCTAAAGCATTGGTAAAAGTGCCTGAAGGATTTAAACCTATCAAGCAAATTGAAAAAGCACTGAAGCAGCGGAATGAAATGTTCTTTAAAACCAAAGAACTGAACTGGGGTGCTGCAGAGTTGCTTGCTTATGGTTCTCTGTTGCTGGAAGGAAAAGTTGTGCGTTTGGCAGGGCAGGATGTGGAGCGTGGTACTTTCTCTCACCGCCACTCAGTGCTGCACGATGCTAAAACCAATGAAGCCTATAACAGCCTTAACCATATTGAAGGATCTGAGCAGCAGTTCATGGTTTATAACTCCCTGTTGTCGGAGTATGGAGCTATGGGCTTTGAGTTTGGTTATGCTATGGCTAATCCTGATGCGCTCGTGATCTGGGAAGCTCAGTTTGGTGATTTTGCCAATGGAGCCCAGACAATGATCGACCAGTTTGTAACCCCATCGGAAACCAAATGGCAGCGCATGAACGGCCTGGTATTATTGCTCCCTCATGGCTACGAAGGTCAGGGCCCGGAGCACTCCAATGCCCGTCCGGAGCGTTTCCTTCAGCTGTCTGCTGAATATAATATTGTGGTGGCCAACGTTACAGAGCCATCTAACTTCTTCCACCTGCTTCGTCGTCAGTTGGCGTGGCCTTTCCGCAAGCCGCTTGTGGTAATGTCGCCAAAATCGCTGCTGAGGCACCCGAGAGTGGTTTCGCCTATGGAGGAGCTGGCTAAAGGCAGGTTCCGCGAGGTGTTGCCGGATACTTATGCGGATAAAAAGAAAGCGAAGCGTGTGCTCCTGTGTACCGGTAAAGTATATTACGATTTACTGGAACGCCAGGAAACAGAAAAGCGTAAGGATGTTGCAATTATCCGTGTGGAGCAACTTCATCCTTTTCCTGAAAAGCAAATTGAAGCGCAGCTTGCAGAGTACGGAAGCGATGTGGAAGTTTACTGGGTACAGGAAGAGCCTAAAAATATGGGCTACTGGGCCTTTATTCTCAGGACTTACGAAAGCCGTCGCCTGAAGGTAATTGCGCGTAAGGAAAGTGCTTCGCCAGCCACAGGCTACCATAAGGTACACGGTAAAGAGCAGGAGGCAATTGTAAGCAAAGCTTTTGAAATATAAAAACAGGCCTGGCGGGAACACTCGTCAGGTGCTTTTACTTACTATATATAATAATTAGATACACCACAGAACCTAACAACAAAATAAAATGGGCTTAGAAATAAAAGTGCCTGCCGTTGGCGAATCGATTACCGAAGTTACCATTGGCCAATGGTTCAAAAAAGAAGGCGATTACGTAGAAATGGATGAAGTAATTGCCGAACTCGAATCTGATAAAGCAACTTTTGAACTGCCTGCTGAAGCTGCCGGCATTCTGCAGATTAAAGTGGAAGAAGGGGATACTGTAGAGGTTGGAACTGTAGTGTGCGTAATTGAAGAAGGTGAGGGCGGAAGCGCTCAGCCGGCCGCTCCAAAAGCTGAAGCCAAAGAAGATGCTTCAAGTGTAGGCGATGTATCAGAAGGAGATAAAATTAAAACAGCTGGCGACCGCTCTGCAGGTGCTCCTGTTGAAAGCAAAACTGTTGATATGGTAGTGCCAACTGTTGGAGAGTCTATTACAGAAGTTACCATAGGCCAGTGGCTGAAAGAAGATGGGGATATGGTGGAGCTTGATGAGGTAATTGCAGAGATAGAGTCAGATAAAGCCACTTTTGAGCTGCCTGCTGAAGCAACAGGTGTGTTGCGCATTAAAGCACAGGAGGGTGATACGCTTGAAATTGGCGCGCTGATCTGCCAGATCGAAACCCGTACCGGAACAGCTCCGGGTTCGGCTTCACCAAAGCAGGAATCTTCTTCATCTGCGGCACCATCTGCATCCAAAGAAGGAAAGGAAACTTATGCAAGCGGGCATGCCTCCCCGGCGGCAGCTAAAATATTAGCAGAAAAAGGAGTGGACGCAGGTCAGGTGAAAGGTACCGGTGTCGATGGCCGTATTACCAAAGAAGATGCTATGAAGGCAGAAAAGCCTCAGCAGCAGGCTCAGCCGGCTAAGCAGCAGGACCGGGTAATTGAAGAAACTACGGTTAAGGGAGAAAGGAATCAGAAGCGCGAGAAAATGAGCTCTCTGCGTAAGACAATTGCCCGCCGTCTGGTATCAGTGAAGAACGAAACGGCTATGTTGACTACCTTCAATGAGGTGGATATGAAGCCGGTAATGGATATTCGTAAGAAGTATAAGGATATGTTCAAGGAGCGCTATGAAGTAGGTTTAGGCTTCATGAGCTTCTTTACCAAAGCTGTTTGTGTGGCGCTGCAGGAATGGCCGGCAGTAAATGCTCAGATTGACGGTAATGAAATTATTTATAATGATTACTGTGATGTATCAATTGCTGTGTCCACCCCTAAGGGTCTGGTGGTGCCGGTAATCCGGAATGCAGAGCAAATGAGCTTCAATGAAATCGAAGCAGAAATTATTCGTCTGGCTAAGCGTGCACGTGATGGTAAGCTGAGCATCGATGAAATGCAGGGAGGTACTTTTACTATTACCAATGGTGGGGTTTTCGGATCTATGATGTCAACACCAATCATTAATGCGCCACAATCTGCAATCCTGGGCATGCATAATATTGTAGAGCGTGCAGTAGTGGTTGATGGGGAAATAGTAATCCGCCCGATGATGTACATTGCATTGAGCTACGATCACCGAATTATTGACGGTCGTGAGTCAGTAAGCTTCCTGGTGCGCCTGAAGCAACTGCTCGAAGATCCTACCAGGCTTCTGTTGGGAGTTTAAATAATCATAGCCGTGGCCCCTTAGTAGTAAAGAAAGGGACACGGCTTTTTAATTAATATTTTTTCTCAAGACTAAAGATAATTATGCAATACGATGTAACAGTTATTGGTTCAGGTCCTGGTGGATATGTAGCCGCAATTCGTTGTGCACAGCTGGGATTGAAAACCGCACTGATCGAAAAATATAACTCTCTGGGAGGAACCTGCCTGAATGTAGGTTGCATTCCGTCAAAAGCATTGCTCGATTCTTCGGAGCATTATCACAATGCCGCTCATACTTTTAAAGAGCATGGAATTGATCTGGAAAATCTTAAGGTAAACTTTTCGCAAATGATAAAGCGGAAAGGAGAAGTGGTAAGCCAGACAGTTCAGGGAATTGAATTCCTGATGAAGAAGAATAAAATAGATGTAAAAACAGGGGTAGGATCTTTTGTGGATAAAAACACAATAAAAATAACCTCCGAGGGTGGTGAGGAAGAGCAGATTACTACTAAAAATACAATTATAGCTACCGGTTCCAAGCCGGGGACACTGCCATTCATTAAGCTTGATAAGGACAGAATAATTACATCTACCGAAGCATTAGAGCTGAAAGAAGTTCCTAAGCACCTTATTGTAATAGGTGGGGGTGTAATCGGGCTGGAACTGGGTTCAGTGTATAGCCGCATTGGATCGGAAGTGACTGTGGTGGAATACATGGATCGTCTGATTCCCGGAATGGATGGAACAATGGGTAAGGAGTTGCAGAAAGTTTTAAAGAAGCAGGGCCTGAAATTCCATTTAAGTACCAAAGTGACCTCTGTAGAGCGCCAGGGAGATGAGGTAGTGGTAAAAGCAGAAAACAAAAAGGGTGAACCTGTGGAGCTGAAAGGTGATTATTGCCTTGTCTCTGTAGGTCGAATTCCATTTACCAAAGGTCTCGGATTGGAAAATGTAGGTGTTAAAACTGATAAAGCGGGAAGGATTGAGGCAGATGAGCACCTGAGAACAGGGGTGGAAGGTATTTATGCTATTGGTGATGTGGTGAAAGGTGCAATGTTAGCCCATAAAGCAGAAGAAGAGGGGGTATATGTAGCGGAAACCATAGCAGGGCAGAAGCCTCATATCAATTACCTGCTCATTCCGGGTGTAGTATATACGTGGCCGGAAGTTGCGGGTGTGGGGTATACAGAGGAGCAGTTAAAAGAACAGGGAAGAGCAGTTAAAACCGGGTCGTTCCCGTTTAAAGCTTCAGGCCGTGCCCGTGCCTCAATGGACCTGGACGGATTGGTTAAAGTTCTTGCCGATAAAGAGACTGATGAAATACTGGGCGTGCACATGATAGGTCCGCGTGCGGCAGACATGATTGCTGAAGCTGTGGTGGCGATGGAATTCCGGGCATCTGCAGAGGATATTGCCAGAATGAGTCATGCTCACCCTACTTTTACTGAAGCTATAAAAGAGGCCTGCCTGGCTGCTTCAGATAACAGAGCTTTACATATTTAAACACATAGGCATTAGGAGTTCCTGCTAAGCAGGGAACAACAAAAATCCGGAGGGTAAAAATCTTCCGGATTTTTTTATGCTGTTTTAGCGGGAGAAAAGGGGGGGGTGCAGTAATAATATTCTGTTAACAATTCCTTAACCGGAATAAAGGGTGTTGAAAAAGAGAAGCGGCAGAAAGCAAGCGGAGGCAGGGAAATTAACTTTAGCAGCGGGCTTGTTAAACTAAAATAGCCGCCGTATGTTTGCACTCCCAATCGAGGGAAAAGGCAGTGAGTGGTAACAAATTTGCAGCTAAAATTTATTGAATTCTTTTCTGAAGCTAAAGCAGGGAAATAATTTACACCGGCAGGGAACTTCCGGAAGGGTTATTTCAGTTATGCAAAGCCGGCTGCTCAAAAGGAGCTACAAATAAACCTTCAGAGGTTTTGAGAAGCGCCTTTAAGGATTGCAAATAAGCTTTTAATAGAGCCTAACCTGCAGAGTAGTATTATTAGCTAAAGAATAAAGGCAGAAAAAAAGAAACAAAAATTCAGCATCAGAGTTTGCACGAATCAAAAGTTTCTCTACCTTTGCAC
>JAFMYY010000059.1 GCA_017948555.1 Cesiribacteraceae bacterium YIM B00369
AGAAATATGTCAAGAGGAGAACTTATTAATAAGTAATCAATCTAATAATGCAGTCAAATATGAGTGGGACTTTTGTGTAGAAAGTTTTGCAGATGGGTTTATTTCAAACTTTTCAACTACAATAACAGGAGGGGGGAGGAATCTTGGGATTGATTTTATAAATCAGAATGGAGTTTGGTATGGTATAGCGACGAGTTTCGACAAGAATAAATTATTTCGATTGACATTTGGTGCAGGGTTAGCTTCGGCTCCTACTTCAATTACGGATTTAGGTAACGTAGGGGGGGTGTTCAATCAACCAGTGTCCGTAGGTTTAGTCGAGCAAAATGGTTTAGTTTATGCTCTCGTTCATAATTGGGGCTCAAAAAGTCTAGTGCGTATAAAATTTGAAGATGGGATAGGGGGATTAAATCAGTCTGGTACTGTGGTTTATAGTTCATTTGGAGCATCTAATTCAAAGATGGATTTAGTTTCTACACCTACAGAACTTAGGGTGGTTTTAATCAATTCAAATGCAACTATTGAGATCCTGGATTTTCAAAATGATGTTAATAAAGAATTAACAGCAGCGAATTATTTAAAAACGCCGGTAATATCCGGGCTTGGAAATACCAGAGAAATAGAAATGATTCAGGAAGGAGGGAACTGGTATGGTTTTATAGCTCAATATACTACAGGTAAAATCGCAAGAGTAGATTTTGAGTCAGACATCATGTCAGGTATAAAGAATGTTCAGTTGGAAGTTACGGGCAACTTGTATGGTGGAGGTAATCCAAATAATATAGAAATTATTAAAAGTGGGGATAGATATGAGCTGCATGTGGTAACTTTTCAGGGAGGATTATACAAGGTAAACTTAGGGTCAGATATAAAGATAAGCGGTATCAATACAGGCTCAGTTCAATATGGTGCTGGTACTACTTATGACCAAGGATATGCAATGTCTTTAGTTAAGGACAAAGGTGAGTTGTACAATTTTTTTGTAAAGGATATAACCACTACTCTATATAGTTTCAGAAGTAATCCTGCTTGCAATGCATCAATAGGTTATAGTGAGGAAGAGAATCCTCATGTGTATTTTACACAGGCAGGAACATATCCGATTACTCTAACTGCTTACCATGAGAATGGATCATCTAGTTCTATTACTAAGACTGTTAATGTAACTAATAATAAAGCTCCTCAAG
>JAFMYY010000060.1 GCA_017948555.1 Cesiribacteraceae bacterium YIM B00369
ATTGATTACTTATTAATAAGTTCTCCTCTTGACATATTTCTTGAGCAACTAAAAATAAGGTTGTAGGTGATACTGCCTCTTCTACAAAAATTTCTTTGTCATAAGTAAAAACACAGCCACTAATTGTTTCCAACTTAACATTCAATTTGTGATCTCCTGAATTAGCCAAAGTAAAAATTGGATTTGCTTCATCACTAACCTCCTCTCCTAACCTCCACAAGTATGAGGCAATTTCAAATTGTTGATTATCAATAAAACTTAATTCCGGCATAAAAGGAACATTCTCTATTACCTGATGCACAAATACATCTTCAATAATTTGATCGTATATTACAATTTCTTGCTCCAAAAAATTTTCACACCCATTTTCATTCTTAACCTTTAGACCAACTTTATAAATACCTCCCGTAGAATATACTGTAGATGGATTCTGAGCTTTACTCATCTCTCCATTACCAAAATCCCACTGATAACTAACAATACCTACTCCGTGTGTCCTGTCACTAAACCTCACTTCTGCCCCTAAACAAGTATTGTCATAGCTAAAAGCTACAGCAGGACCACTGATAATATTTAACTCTTTTTCTAAAATCTGCTCACAACCGAGTACTTTAACAGTTAATTTAACATTTTTTATCCCCACAGTTTCGAAGGCAAACTTTGGATTCTTTTCTTTAGAGTTACCTTCACCATTAAAGTCCCAACTCCATTCGACTATCTCGCCATATTCACCAGCAGTAGTATTTATAAAGCTTATTTCCTCAAAACTACAATATGTATTTTTGTTTGTGTGAAATCCTGGCTCTGGCTCTTCATAAATGGATACAGATTTTTGAATAACATTACTACAACTTGCTTCACTTTCTATATTTAAACTTATTTCATAATTGCCTGCAGATTTATAGATATGTTTAGGTGTGCGCATTGAAGAAGAAGCCCCATCTCCAAATTCCCACAAAAAATTAATAACGCTATCATCTTCGGTAGTTATATCAAAACTTATCTCATTGGAAACACAATACACTTCATCTGCTATTATTTTTGCTTGAGGAGCTTTATTATTAGTTACATTAACAGTCTTAGTA
>JAFMYY010000061.1 GCA_017948555.1 Cesiribacteraceae bacterium YIM B00369
ATTACCTAAACCCTTGCATCAAACGATGTGAGGGTTTTTTTTTGCCCTGTTGTCTAATTATTTCACTACCACCGGACAGCAGCCAGAACTTTAGTGACTATAGCAGCAGGGATCACATGAGTGCACCCCCCTGCACTACCAAATCAAAAGACAGCAGTAATGCCCGCCGGCCCTGATGATTTCGGGACGCGTCGTCTGCAGTAAAATATGGAGGAGTTGGCCGCCAGGGTGTAATGGCTGGAGCAGATGGTGTAATTGTAGAGGTGCATGAGAAACCTGAAGAAGATGCCAGCGACGGTCAGCAAACCCTGAACTTCCGCGAATCAGAGGCTCTGATTCGTAAAATGAAGGCGGCACATGAAATGCTTCTTTCTTTTTAAGAGCTGTTAAGAGAAAACAGAAATCCGGAGGGTAAAAATCTTCCTGATTTTTTTATGCTGTTTTAGCGGGAGAAAAGGGGGTGTTGCAGTAATAATATTCTGTTAACAATTCCTTAACCGGAATAAAGGGTGTTGAAAAAGAGAAGCGGCAGAAAGCAAGAGAAAGATGAAAATTTTATCTTTGCCGGCGGGCTTGTTAAACTAAAACAGCCGGTGTATGTTTGCACTCCCAATCGAGGGAAAGGCTGTGAGTGGTAACAAATGTGCAGCTAAAATTTATTGAATTCTTTTCTGAAGCTAAAGCAGGGAAATAATTTACACCGGAAGGGAGCTTCCGGAGAATTTATTNAAGGGAGCTTCCGGAGAATTTATTACTGTTATGAAAAGCCGGTTGTTCAAAAAGGAAGGAGCCACACATAAGCCTTGAGAGGTGAATTTGTGGTAAGTCTTTATTCATTTGAGGTAAATCCTTAAAAGAGGATACCGCAAGGAAGTGGCTTCACCGGCAGAGAAAATTAAGCAGAAAAAAAGAAACAAAAATTCAGCATCAGAGTTTGC
>JAFMYY010000062.1 GCA_017948555.1 Cesiribacteraceae bacterium YIM B00369
TTGTACTGTGCACCACCTTTGCGGAGTGCTTCCACCACTGCATAACGCTCTTCGTATTCATTGGTAAGCTTTGCTACCTCAGCATCGCTGATGCCGTTGATTACCGCTACAAGGTCGCCCACACCATAGGTATTTACAGAGAAGCCGAACTTCAGCTCAGCCTCCACCTTGTCGCCTTCAGTAACGGCTACAAAGCGCATATTGTCGCCTATACGGGCAAACTTTGCTCCCTGCAGGTCGTTCCANTGCGCATGCGTGACACCATAAAGCCGAACTCACGGTCGCCGTGGGCGCTCTGGTTGAGGTTCATAAAGTCCATGTCGATGGAAGACCACGGAATATCGCGGTTGAACTGGGTGTGCAGGTGGAGTAGTGGCTTCTGAAGTGCCTTAAGGCCCCTGATCCACATTTTGGCAGGGGAGAAGGTGTGCATCCATGCCACTATACCAATACAGTTCTTTGCATTATTAGCTTCCTGACAGGTGGCATAGATCTCCTCAGTGGATTTTACCACCGGCTTGAATACCACTTTTACAGGAATCTGCGCTGCGCTGTCGAGTCCTTTAGCTATTTGCTGAGAGTGGGAAGCTACCTGCTTAAGGGTTTCTTCGCCATATAAATCCTGGCTGCCGGTTACAAACCAGATTTCAAGTTGTTTAAGATCAGTCATTATTTTTAGTTTTTGAATTAAGATATGGGACGTGAGACATGAGACATGAGACGTGAGACATGAGAAAGGAGATAAGCCAAAATTTGACTTTGTTTTAATCTCATGTCTCATGTCTGAAATCTCACTTCTCTTCTACATCCAGAAGAAGTAATACAATAATCCGATGA
>JAFMYY010000063.1 GCA_017948555.1 Cesiribacteraceae bacterium YIM B00369
ATCAACCTCTCTGAAGAATAAACAAACATATAAAATATTAAGCTGAGCATAAGGCACAGCATGAAGAGTTTAAAAAGTGTGATGAGTAAATGTCGGGTCTCAGGACTCACTACTCAATACCCACTACTCTTAAAGATCTTATGGTGACTATAGCGGCGGGGCTCACCTCTTCCCATTCCGAACAGAGAAGTTAAGCCCGCCAGCGCTGATGGTACTGCAGTAAAATGTGGGAGAGTAAGTCGTTGCCATTCCCTTTACAATTACCTAAACCCTTGCATCAAACGATGTGAGGGTTTTTTTATGCCCTGTATAAAATCTTTACCTGTTAANTTTTTTTATGCCCTGTATAAAATCTTTACCTGTTAATGATAATTTTTCCTGATAATTAAAAGAATCTGCATTGTCCATCTTAAATCAGGAAAAAGACCAACCCTCAGTACACTACCATGATTTGGGTATAAAAGGCTACTCCCCAGCTTTTCGGAGTGATACTTTTTTTTCGCTATTTGCCTGTGGCATTATAAGAACAGGAAAAACAAAATTGAATATTTAACCATGTTAGCCTCCTTGGAGGTGCAAATGCATTTATAATAAATTGGTTTTATATTGACAATAGAAGGTGATGAATACTTAGTACAGACCTTTAGTATAGGAGGTGTGAATTCTGATATGTTTGCAAAAAGGGGGTAATATGTCGTAATAGTATCGATGATTCCTTTAATTTAATTTAAAGTATTGTTATTACGGCAGCGTTTATAAAACTGTGTAAATGAAAGTTTGGGACAAAAAATCCCGAACTTTTTTATTAACTTATATAAAC
>JAFMYY010000064.1 GCA_017948555.1 Cesiribacteraceae bacterium YIM B00369
TTGTACTGTGCACCACCTTTGCGGAGTGCTTCCACCACTGCGTAACGCTCTTCGTATTCCCCTGTTAATTTTGCCACCTCAGCATCGCTGATGCCGTTGATCACCGCCACAAGGTCGCCCACACCATAGGTGTTTACAGAGAAGCCGAACTTCAGCTCAGCCTCCACCTTGTCGCCTTCAGTAACGGCTACAAAGCGCATATTGTCGCCTATACGGGCAAACTTTGCTCCCTGCAGGTCGTTCCAGCCNGTGGGCGCTCTGGTTAAGGTTCATAAAGTCCATGTCGATGGAAGACCACGGAATATCGCGGTTGAACTGGGTGTGCAGGTGGAGGAGTGGCTTCTGAAGTGCCTTAAGGCCCCTGATCCACATTTTGGCAGGGGAGAAGGTGTGCATCCATGCCACTATACCAATACAGTTCTTTGCATTATTGGCTTCCTGGCAGGTGGCATAGATCTCCTCAGTGGATTTTACCACCGGCTTAAATACCACCTTTACAGGAATCTGCTCCGCGCTGTCGAGTCCTTTAGCTATTTGCTGAGAGTGGGAAGCCACCTGCTTAAGGGTTTCTTCGCCATATAAATGCTGGCTGCCTGTTACAAACCAGATTTCAAGTTGTTTAAGATCTGTCATTATTTTTTTTAGTTTTTAGTCGTTAGTCATTAGTCTTTAGTCTCGGGCAAATAACCGCCGCTATGCTATCCCGGGTCTGGAGTCTTCCGTGATGAAAGAGAGCTTGCTAACCCATCACTCAAGACTCAGGACTCAGGACTAAAGACTCTCTTCTACATCCAGAAGAAGTAATACAATAATCCGATGA
>JAFMYY010000065.1 GCA_017948555.1 Cesiribacteraceae bacterium YIM B00369
CGTTGTATGCCATTCCCCACAATCCGAAATCAAAATTAATTTCTTGAGCAAACGGATGGAATTTGATTTAATTCAGAAAATTATTGTACTTAAACAGACGTTTGTCAGAATTTAAAACGAGTTTCATGGAACTTTATAAGCTAATTCTTAAGACAGCTTTAATTATGGGACTACTAAATCTTTTCGGATGTGATAAAAAAGAGGGTTTGGATAAGGTATATCCCTATATCATTACAAAGGATTATTTGATTGAGGGAGCAATAAGTGAAACAATAATTGTTGATACCCTTATTGACAATGAGTTGTATTTAACATTAGTTAAAGATTTGAACGGGCTTGTTGAAAATGTAAAATTATCTGATTTAAAAAGTTATAAAGTTTCAAAACAACAAGTGATTGATTCGTCAAAATCGAACCTTAATAAAATGTTTGTAGAAAATAAAATAAAGGCCACCTTGTTTGACGGACCGAATAATATACCATTTATTTTATTTTCTGATCATTGGTTGTCGGCAGCATCACTTTATTGGACTAATTTATATTCATTTGCCAGAAAGAATTTGAAAACCGATACCTGTTATATTTCAATACCTCAAAGAGATGCAATGATAGTTTTTCCAAAATGCAGCGAAAAAGAAATTTATGATTTTAAGGCAATGATTAGGGAAAAAGAATCGGGTGCAAGAAAGCCTTTGACTTGGGAAATTTTTCAACTTGATGAGAGTGGAATTAAAAGAATTGAATAAAAACGGCATACAACCCAAGCAAAATGCAATTGCCGGTCGTGAGGTCTGATA
>JAFMYY010000066.1 GCA_017948555.1 Cesiribacteraceae bacterium YIM B00369
ACCATCTTTACCATGGATATTTACCGCCACTACTTTAACCAGAGCGCCTCTAACAAGGAGCTGGTAAGAGCAGGCCGTATTGTGGCCATTGTTGCGCTTTTAATTGCCATGGTGGTGGCCCCGCAGCTGGCTTCACTGGATCAGGTATTCCAGTACATTCAGGAATACACCGGTTATATCTATCCCGGTGTGGTGGTGGTGTTTGCAATGGGGCTGTTCTGGAAACAGGCTACTCCCAATGCTGCCCTCTGGACGGCTATTGCCACTATTCCTGCCGGTATCCTCTTCAAGATCATCAGCCCTGATATGCCGTTCCTGATGAGGATGGGCTATGTGTTCATCATCCTCTGCGTGATTGGTTCAGTGATCAGCTTTGTGGAGAAAGGGCATAAGGTTAAAACACCGCTGCCGGAGGCGGGAAGACAGAAGTACCTGCTGGGCTTCGCCTATGCATTCCTTGCCATCGGTGCTGTCATGATCGTTGCCATCCTTATCCTTTCAGGAGAATACAGCAACATAGGTATAGAATCGGCTTATATGCTGGCTGTACTGTTCCTGATGCTGGGCATGATCGTGTACACCAATGCTAAAATGGAATATGCAGATAAGAAGGCACTGACTTCCGATCCTGTGCTCTTCAACACCGGTACTCCGTTCAACATCGGCGCCGCAGGTATTATCCTGATCATCGGATTATTGTATTACTTCTTCTGGATGTAGAAGAGA
>JAFMYY010000007.1 GCA_017948555.1 Cesiribacteraceae bacterium YIM B00369
TAAAGGCGCTTCTCAAAACCTCTGAAGGTTTATTTGTAGCTTCCCTTTAAATAGCCGGCTTTACATAACAGTAATAACTTCTCCGGAAGTTCCCTGCCGGTGTAAATTATTTCCCTGCTTTAGCTTCAGAAAAGAATTCAATAAATTTTAGCTGCAAATTTGTTACCACTCACTGCCTTTTCCCTCGATTGGGAGTGCAAACATACGGCGGCTATTTTAGTTTAACAAGCCCGCTGCTAAAGATAAATTTCCCTGCCTCCGCTTGCTTTCTGCCGCTTCTCTTTTTCAATACCCTTTATTCCGGTTAAGGAATTGTTAACAGAATATTATTACTGCAACACCCCCTTTTCTCCCGCTTAGGCAGCATAAAAAAATCCGGAAGGTTTTCACCCTCCGGATTTTTAGATTTTTATTCCTTCCCCTGTATTAATAAAGTATCCTTCAGAAAAGTATCTGGAACTTAATTGGCAAATCTTTACGGTACCCCATCTTTAAAAGTAAAGTTTTATATTTCTTCTATATTTTTGAGCCTGAAAGTTTTTTCTTATCTGTTAATTTAAAATTAAAAGCCCTGTGCGTAATAGCTTTAGTTTAAATTAAGGCTTTCACTTTATTATAAAAGGCTTTTCTTTTTTTACTCAGGTTACCATTGAATTATATCCTTATGCATCTCAGACTGTACATATTTTCCTTATTGCTCCTTTCCTTTACTCTTCCTGTCTTCGGCCAGCAACTTCAGCAAAAGCTTTCCGGCACTGTTCTTCAATCAGAATCCTTAAAACCAATTCCTGAAGCTCACATTACTCTGGAAGGGAATAATCTACAAAAACATACCGTTAGTGATTCTTCCGGAAATTTTAATTTTATCAATATTTCTCCCGGCAGATATAAAATTACTGTTTCACATGTTGCTTACACCAGAAAGACTATTCCTGAGGTTTTCGTTAAAGCAAGCCGCCCCCAGCGACTTTCTATATATTTGCAGGAACAGGAAATTTTATTGGCAGAAACTGAAATACACCCACTTCCTGTTACACGTGGAACATCGATCCATTCCACAACCTTTACCATTGAAGAAACACAACGCTTTCCTGCCTCTTTTTACGACCCGGCCAGGATGATGACTTCTCAGCCCGGTGTTACCACTTCCAACGACCAGGCGAATCAGCTGGTTATACATGGGCAATCTCCAAACCATGTGAGCTGGCAGTTAGAAGGAGCAGAAATTTTAAACCCCAATCACCTGCCTAATGCCGGCACTTTTAATGACAGAAGCGCCCCGAGCGGGGGCGGTGTAAATATTTTAAGCGGGCAGCTGATGGATAATTCAAGGTTTTACAGCGGGGCTTATCCGGCAAGCATGGGAAATGCAATTGCAGGAATTTTTGACATTTCTCTTCGGGAAGGAACCCGCGACCAGCGCTCACATACCATACAGGCCAGCTTATTAGGCATTGACCTTGCCACCGAAGGTCCTTTCAGAAAAAGTAAGAACAGTTCCTACCTTGCCAATTACCGCTATTCAACTGTTGGCCTGTTAAGTGAATTTGGGGTCAATTTTGGAAATGAGGAAATAAAATTCCAGGATTTTTCCTTTCACCTGAACTTTCCCTCCACAAAAGCAGGCGCTATTTCTCTTTTCGGGCTGGGAGGCCTAAGCTCCAATAAACTGTTTCCACTGGAAAATTCCGACGAATGGAAAGCGGACAAAGACAGGCAGGAGGTGCTTTTTGAGGCAGGCATGGGAGCAGTGGGCATTCGCCAAAGCCTTTCTTTATCCGGCACCGCCTCTGTCAGCCAAACACTTGCCTATTCTTCGGGCTACAGCAATCGCCAGGGGCAGTTTTTTAACCTTAACTCCAACCCTTTCAACTTAAGTGAGACATCCGTTAATCAGCATTTACTTGCATACAAAGGAGTCCTCGCCAAACACCACACCGACGCACTCACCTCTAACAGCGGTTTGTCCATCAATTATTACAATAGTAGTTTTTTTGCAAGGGACGAACGACTCCTCCAAGGCGATGCTGATCTTAAACTTTCTTACGCCAGCTTTCATCCTTTTACAGAATTTCACTATACCTGGTCTCCTGCCTGGCTGGTAACCGGCGGCCTTCGATTGCTGTTTGACACCCATAATACTACTCTTTTTCCTGAACCACGGCTGGATATCCTGCATAGCCTAAGCCCCAACAGCAAGCTGCAATTCAGCTATAATTTACTTAGCCAACCCACGTTAATACAACCCTTCCTTTTACCTGCTGCTTATCGAAACGATCAAAAAATTCATCTTGACCCTATCAGGAGCCATTATACCTCTATAGGATACCAGAAAAACTGGCAATCACAAACCAGCCTGAAATCAAAAATATTTTATCAGCACTTTTATCAGGTACCTGTAAGTATTGGCTCAGGCATTTTCTCTGCATTAAATACGGTAGAAGAACTGGCATTTGGCAATATCCGGCAGGAAGGACGAGGCCAAACCTATGGAATTGATGCTTCACTGCAACGCTATTTTGTAAGAGATCTTTATTACCTGTTAAGCTTATCTCTCTTTGATGCTACTTATAAAGATGCCTTAGGTGAAACGCACAATATGAGGTATAACAGCCGGTACACACTAAGTTTTACCGGTGGCAAAGAATGGATAAAACAAAAAGGAGAGAAACTTCGCACCATCGGACTGAACCTGAAAGGGATATACAGAGGCGGCTACTGGCAAACTCCAATTGACAGGGAAGCTTCAATAGCAGAAAATACGACAATTCTTAACCAGGACCGGCCTTTCGAAGAAAGACTGCCTGCTTATTTCAGCCTGGACCTCCGCCTGAGCCACACGAAGCAGAAAGAAAAATACCTGCGCATCTGGTCTTTGGATATCCAGAACATTACTAATCGCCGGAACATAAGCTGGTATTATTTTGACCAGCTAAAAGAGGAAATAAAACCGGCTTACCAACTGGGGATTATCCCTGTTTTAGGTTACCGGATTGAATTCTGACTCCAGCACTACATGCTTAAATTCAAATAATTCTTTTTATACTGCAACGGCGACATCTTTTTAACTTTCTTAAAATGACGGTAGAAGTTGGAAACATTATTAAAGCCACACTCGAAACAAATTACTTCAGTAGTTAACTTATCTTCCACTAATGCCCTACATACATGGCTAATCCGTATTTCGATCAGGAAGTCGTAATATGTTTTATTAGTCATTTGCTTAAAATAGCGGCAGAAGGAGGTAACACTCAGATTTGCTATTGAAGCAATTTCTTCCAAACTGATATCATCTTTATAATTGGCAAGCGTATAAGAATAAATTTTATCCAGCCTGGCCATTTCTATATCGTTGGATTGAATGTTAGGATATCCGGAGGAAATTGGCTCCATTTCTTCACACTCAACTAAAACCTTGATCATGGAAAGAAGCACTATCAGCCGGTCAAGGTTCGTTGCATCCATGGCAGTATGCATAAGCTGGATAAGCTTTTCTTTTGCTTCCCCGGTAATGACAATCCCTCTTCTGGCTTTTTCCAGCAATTTAGGAATCAGATAGGCTTCAGGAAGGTTCAGGAAATCTTTACCCAGGGAGTGTGGCAAAAAATGTAAAACCATAGCCTCTACTTCAAGCCCTGCATTTTCCTGAAAATACTCTTCCTTGCATCGCCACATATGGGGAAGGTTCTCCCCCAAAAGAAGCATTTCACCTGCTGAAAAATTGCTGATATTATCTCCAATAAAGCGAACCCCCTCCCCTTTTATAGTATAATGCAGTTCCAGTTCGGGGTGGTAATGCCAAACTGTTCCAAACTTCGGCATATTATCATGCCGTATACTATAAGAGTTTTGTATTTTGATAGGAACTTTATGAAATCGGGGCTTCATTAAAAAGGAATTTTATACAATATGATTTTAAAAGATCTATTAACCCTAAGGAATTTCCACATTATAAGGACAATAAACACACCTCAAACTGCCTGGCTGTTACCTGCCTTTCATTTCACCGGAACTGGTATCTTATTAAACTAAGCAAACTTTAATTTATTGCTTAGTTTTAAGCATCCTCAGGATCAAAATCAGAATTCCACCTTTCACCTTTTCTTCAGCTACTATAGCATTCCTTCTGAATTCTTCAAATAACTTACACAAATTCTTAAACAATAAATTCTGTCCGGAACAAAACCGGCCGAAAAAGTCCACGAAAAAGGCAAATGATAAAATCCTACAATAATAGGATATAAAATTATATAATTCACGTCAATACTTTTGCAACATTTGTAAAAAAGGTTAATTGGAGAAATTAAATAAAGTCACACAATGAGATAGTTGTAAAATATTGGCATTTATGACTTTTATCCAACCAAACTAAAAATCAACCTTCTACAGAAAAAAATTACCTTCCACGGTAAAAAACCATCATAAAAAAGGAATTGAAAATGCAGACAACGAATCACAATGAAGTATGGCTGGTGGCAAGCGGGGATTTAAGGTTATCTGCCAACAGAAGTTGCTGGGCAGCACAGGAGGAAATGGAAAAACTCCTCACTAAAGCTATTGAGAAGCAGGGCTGGAAAGTTCGCCGGGCACACCCTTACGACAAGGAAAAAGAACATGGCTTTATAGATTCTCAAAAAATGGGAATGGAGGTATTCAGAAATATAGATCCTGAGGCTCCTCTCATAGTTGCTGAAAGTGTGTGGCAATATAGCCACCATGTACTGGCAGGACTTACCACACATAAAGGCCCCGTTTTGACTGTGGCCAACTGGAGTGGTCAATGGCCTGGACTGGTGGGTATGCTCAACCTGAACGGCTCTCTTACTAAAGCGGGAGTAAATTACAGCTCACTATGGAGCGGGCATTTTAACGATACTTTCTTTTCAAACGGTTTAACAGAATGGCTGGCTACCGGAACCATCCGCCATGATCAAAGCCATGTAAAGGATTTTGAGCTGGTTAAAATTCCTGCAACCGACGAACAAAAAGGCCGGGACTTTGCCAAAAAGCTCCGCAGCAATAAAGCCATAATGGGAGTATTTGATGAAGGGTGCATGGGAATGTTCAATGCTATCGTTCCGGATCATTTGTTGCATAAAACCGGAATCTTTAAGGAACGCCTGAGCCAGTCCAGCCTTTATGCAGCCATGCAGGAGGTTGAAGAAAAAGAAGCAAGAGCTATACTGGACTGGCTGCTGGAAAAAGGGGTAAAGTTTAACTGGGGAAAAGATGAAGCAACAGAGCTTACCGAAGCTCAGAGTCTTGAGCAGTGCAAAATGTACATTGCTGCCCTGCGCATTGCCGATGAATTTGGCTGCGATACTATAGGCATTCAGTATCAGCAGGGACTGAAAGACCTTAGCGTTGCCAGCGACCTGGTAGAAGGATTATTAAACAACGGGGAACGTCCTGCCGCCTATTCAAAATCAGGCAAGGAATTATTCCCAGGTCAGGCTCTCCCACACTTCAATGAGGTAGATGAATGTGCAGGAATAGACGCCCTTCTTACCTACCATCTCTGGAAAGAAATGGGAATGGATGGGGAAAATACTTTACATGATCTCCGCTGGGGGCAGCAGTATCAGGAAAACGGAATTGATGCATTTGTATGGGTGTTCCTCATTTCAGGCGCAGCTCCTCCCAACCACTTCATCAACGGATACAAAGGTGCTAGCAGTGACCGGCAACCCCCTATGTATTTTCGCCTGGGAGGCGGGAGCTTAAAAGGTGTAAGCAAACCCGGCCATATTGTCTGGAGCAGAGTATTTGTAATGAACGACAAACTCCACTGCGACCTTGGCGTTGCCGAGGTAGTAAAGCTTCCCGAAGAAGAAACAAATCGCCGCTGGCAGGAAACCACCCCTCAGTGGCCTATTATGCACGCCGTATTGAAAGGAGTTAGCCGCGACCAGATGATGGCACGCCATAAAGCAAACCATATTCAGGTTGTTTATGCAAAGGATGAAGCCTCTGCTCATAAAGCTTGCCGCATAAAAGCCGCAGCCATGGCTGAATTGGGTATTGAAACTCACTTCTGTGGGGATGTTGACTGGCAAGGGCATGATTTCAACTAAAAAAATAATTGCCATTTAACCAGCTTTTGCATTAGAATTTTTCTTTCTATGCAAACATACTACAAGAGGAAGCAAATAAGATACAGAACTCAGCCTCCTATTATTGTTATATTTGATATTCAGCACCAAGAATTTCTTCCTATGTATTACAATACAACAACCCAGCTATTAAGCCGCAAAAAATTAATCCATACCACTGAAATCGATTGCGGGGAGATATTACCAGACCATGAATCAAAGAAAAAAATATTTAGAGAAAGTAGTTTAACTAATTTCCAAAAGAAAATGATTGAAACTAAAAAAGGCTTTATTCCGGTAATGCTTACCCCATTCAAGGATAATGGAGCGGTGGACTACTATGGTTTGGCCGACCTGATTGAATTTTATCTTGAAGCCGGTGCTACAGGTCTGTTTGCCAATTGCTTATCCAGCGAAATGTATGAGCTGACAGAAGAGGAAAGGATAAAGGTTACAAAGTTTGTTGTTGATTATGTAAAAGGTACTGTTCCCGTGGTTGCTACAGGAACTTTCGGAGGTCCTGTAGAAGAACAGGCTGCCTTTATAAAAAGAATACATGATACAGGTATTCAGGCTGCAATTATTATTACCAGCCTCCTTGCCGAAAAAGATGATTCGGAAGAGGTATTTGAGGAAAATGTTTATAAACTGTTCCAGCATACCGACAATATTCCAATGGGCTTTTATGAATGCCCTGATCCCTACAAAAGGGTATTATCACCGGAACAGCTGGGAAGAATTGCAGCTGCAAGCAACAGGATCCTATACTACAAAGACACCAGCCTTAGCATCGATAGTGTGAAAGCTAAAATAGAAGCGGCCAAAGGCCATGAATTTAAGCTTTATGATGCCTATATGGTTCATGCAGTTGAATCTTTAAAGGCCGGATCGGCAGGATTAACATGTATACAGGGCAATTATTTTCCTGAACTCATCGTGTGGCTGTGCAATAACTTTAATAATTCGTCAAGGCAGATTGAAGTGGACAAGGTTCAGCGTTTTCTTGAAGAAAATATGGAAGTGATGCATCATGTATATCCTACTGTTTCTAAATACTTTCTACAGAAACGTGGCCTTAGCATTTCCACAGTTGTACGGAAGAATGATGGTATTTTTTCTAAAGAAGCAAAGAATAAGGTAGATAAGCTGTTCAACGATTATCAGCAGCTCCATAAAGAACTGGGAATTAAAAGTGCCATATAAATTCAGATTCAAACTCTAATACAAGAAGCGTATTGGTGGAACTTTTATCCGGCAAAAAGCAGGATTTCTTCCTTACATATATTTCCGGCTATCCACCTCCGGGTGTTTCTCAATTTGGCTTGCAGCTAAATGTTGACTTTTAATAATTGGCAAGTCTGAATAGCTTGTGGCAGCAAATTGTAAGGTTTTAGCAGGGGCGGACTAAATAAAAGGAACCATGAGTTTTTCTAACCCACTCTACATTCACAATTTTCCCGGATAACCGGCGTGGCAGATAAGAAAGAAAATAAGATACTGAAAGAAGCACGGGGCATTTAAACAACTAAGGAAATGGTAAAATACTTTTTTGTTCTTTATTTCTTCCTTTTTTCGGGAGCAGCCTTTGCACAAGGGAAATTACCCCTGGAGGTAACCAATACTCAGTGCGAATACCGGAAGAACCCGTTAGGAATAGAGAGCAAAGCCCCACGATTTAGCTGGGAATTAAATTCGGAAGAGCGCTCTGTCCTGCAAAAGGCCTATCGTTTACAGGCAGGTGTAGATGAGGAATCTTTAAAAGCAGGCAAAGGAATAATATGGGATTCGGGTAAGGTAAAGTCTGAGCAATCCATACAGGTACCATATACAGGACAGGCCTTACAGCCAGCCAAAGCATATTTCTGGAAGGTGAAGGTATGGGACAATAAAGGCAATGAATCGGACTGGAGTGAAATAGCTTCATGGCAAATGGGCCTTCCGTCTGCTTCAGACTGGGCGGGGGCACGCTGGATTGCTTACGAAGAGCTTCCCGACAACCAGAGAATAGTGCCTGCAATGCATGGAAAAGGTAAAAAAGAGCTGGATGAGGGCAAAAATACCCTTCCCCTGCTCCGAAAAGAATTTGAGGTAAAAAAGCCACTGAAAAGAGCTACTGCTTTTATTTGTGGCCTTGGCCATTTTGAGATGAGCCTCAATGGGAATAAGGTTGGAGATCATTTTCTGGATCCGGGCTGGACCGATTATTCACAGCATGCACTCTATGTTACTTTTGATGTAACAAGCCAGCTAAAGGAAGGGAAAAATGCCGTAGGTGTTATGTTGGGTAATGGATTCTATCATGTTCCCAGGGAACGATACAGGAAATTAACCGGCTCTTTCGGCTACCCCAAAATGATCAGCAAAATCGTACTGGAATATAAAGATGGAACCTCTGATAATATAATTAGCGATACCTCCTGGAAAACAGCAGCAGGGCCTGTTACATTTACCAGTATTTATGGCGGGGAAAGTTACGATGCCCGACTGGAGCCGGAGGGATGGAACTCCCCTGATTTCCAGGGGAATGAAAAATGGAAACAGGCCATTACAGTGGAGGGCCCTGAAAATCTGGATCCACAGCTGGCTACTCCTGTAAAAATATTCGACAGTTTCTCACCTGAAAAAATTACAGAGCCCGGGGCAGGTGTATGGGTTTACGACCTTGGCCAGAATTTTTCCGGTATTGTTGGTATCTCGGTTAAGGGCCCAAAAGGAGCAACTGTTAAAATAACCCCGGGTGAACTTTTAACTGAAGACGGAAAAGTTTCACAAAAAGCCACCGGAAGCCCCTACTACTTTGAATACACTTTAAAAGGTGAGGGCACCGAAAGCTGGCAGCCACGTTTTACTTACTACGGCTTCCGCTATGTTCAGGTAGAAGGAGCAGTACCTCAGGGCAGGGAAAACCCGGATAATAAACCTGAACTGGTTTCACTTACTGGCCTGCACACCCGTAATGCAGCTGAATCCATTGGCAAATTCAGCAGCTCCAAAAAGTTATTTAACCGGACGGATGAACTCATTGACTGGGCGATCCGGAGTAATATGGTAAGTGTGCTGACAGACTGCCCTCACCGCGAAAAGCTGGGCTGGCTCGAACAGGTTCACCTGATGGGAAATTCCATTCGCTACAATTACGATATTGCAAGTCTTGGCAGAAAGATTATCCGCGATATGCAGGTAGCCCAGGAAGAGAGCGGCCTTATCCCGAACATTGCACCTGAATATGTGGAGTTTAGCTTTAATGGTGATGAAAGCTTCCGCGATTCACCTGAATGGGGCAGCAACGGCATAATATTTCCCTGGTATATGTACCAGTGGTATGGCGACCGCCAAATCCTGGAAGAAAGTTATCCTATGATGCAGGCTTACATCGGGTACCTGAAAAGCAAATCGGAGAACCTGATTGTATCTCATGGTCTGAGCGACTGGTATGATCTGGGGCCTGAAAGACCGGGTTTTTCCCAGCATACCCCAAATGGAGTAACCGCTACAGCCATCTTTTACTATGATCTTGGCATTATGAGCAAGGTGGCCCGGATGCTTGGCAAAATTCAGGACGCCCAACAGTATGAGCAGCTGGCAGCTGAAGTAAAGAAAGCTTATAATACAAAGTTCTTCAATAAAGATACCGGGCAGTATGCTACCGGAAGCCAGACAGCCAATGCCCTGTCAGTATATGTAGGCCTGGTAGAGCCGGAATATAAAGAAGCTGTAGTTAAAAATATAATCAAAGATATTCTCGACAGAAATAACAGCCTGACAGCCGGCGATATCGGCTACCGCTACCTTCTGCAGGTACTCGACCATGAAAACCGCTCAGACCTTATTTTTGCTATGAACAGCCGTACAGATGTTCCGGGCTACGGGTACCAGCTGGAGAAGGGCGCCACCTCACTTACAGAGTCATGGCAGGCACTGCCCAACGTTTCAAATAATCATTTTATGCTGGGGCATATCCAGGAATGGTTTTACACCAGCCTCGGCGGCCTTCGCCCCGGCGAAAACTCAGTAGCCTTCAAAACTATTGATATCCGCCCTGAACCGGCAGGAGATGTAACAGCAGCCTCTATGACCCACCATGCTCCTTATGGCCTCATTAGCACCGCCTGGAAGAAAGAAGGAAATAGCTTTGAGTTAAATACGAAAATTCCGGCCAATACTACTGCCAAAGTATATTTGCCGGCAGGAGAAGGAGCCCGGATAATGGAAAGCGGAAACCCACTCAAACGCAATAAAGACGCAAAAATCCTCGGTTATGAAAACGGAAGAGCAATTATAGCAGTAGGGTCAGGGTCATATTCCTTTACCGTGGATGAAGCAGGTCTGTAAATAAATGAGGGAGCTATAGCGAATCAATCAGGAGTCAGCAAGCAAGGTTCGGGGAAGACAGGCATGAGACTTTAAATAAAAGAAATACTGTAATTTGAATCGATTGATAAGGAATAAGAACAAATACAACGATCAACCAACAACGAATAATGAAATATAAATACCTAAGCTTACTCCTTCTCCTAAGCACTTTTGCGATCATCGGAGGATGTACACAATCGCAGACCTCCAAACCGAAAGTAGTATCTGAAGAAAGAATGAAAGAAGTGTATGAGGAGGTGAAAACGCCATATAAATACGGTCTTATTATGGTGCCTCCAAACGATGGAAAAAAAATGGATTGCCCCACGGTTTTCCGCAAAGACGATATGTGGTACATGACTTATATTGTGTTTGACGGCAGGGGCTATGAAACCTGGCTGGCAGAAAGTGAGGATCTCCTGAACTGGAAGCATAAAGGAAAAATCTTATCCTTTTCCGATACTACTGATTGGGATTCTAACCAGAAAGCAGGCTATAATGCACTTCAGGACCACGACTGGGGCGGCAGCTACGAACTGCAGGAATATGATGACAAATACTGGATGTCGTATTTCGGTGGCAATTCCACAGGCTATGAAGCAGGGCTTCTTTCCATTGGGATTGCCTATACCGAAAGAGAACCTACCACGGTTCATATGTGGAACCGGCTCGAAAAACCTGTTTTAATGGCTACCGATGAGGATGTGCGCTGGTGGGAAAACAGCACCATATATAAAAGCTCCATTATATGGGATAAGTCAAAAAAAACCGGGTATCCATTTGTTATGTACTATAATGCCAGAGGCGACAGCTTAAATCCGGGTCGTGGAGCAGAACGTATTGGTATGGCAGTTTCCAATGATATGGTGAACTGGCAAAGATTCCGGAAAGACCCTGTTATAAATCACCATTACGGAATTTCCGGAGATGCTGTTATTCAAAAAATGGACGATTTGTATGTGATGTTTTATTTCGGAGCCTTCTGGAAGGAAAGAAAAGGAGATGGTGCCTTTAATCGCTTTGCCTGCTCTTATGACCTTATGAACTGGACCGACTGGGAAGGAGAAGATCTTATACGCCCTTCCGAACCTTATGATGAAACATTTGCTCACAAATCATTTGTCATTAAGCATGAGGGAGTGGTTTACCATTTTTACAATGCGGTAAACTCCAAAGAGCAAAGAGGAATAGCTGTAGCCACTTCCAAAGACATGGGCAAAAGCAGCATCCGGTTTGCATCTGAAAAATAATTGTTTCCAAATTTTAACCCCTGAGGCTTTTTAAAACTCAGGGGTTCATTTCTTTCTAAAATTGAAAACCGGATGTGTTACTCAAAACAGAGCCGGTGAAGTGTATTATATTGGTTGAAGATTCAACAAAACTATGGAAAGAATAACTGCACAATATTATATAGAAACTCCATATGAACCAGAGGCTGCTGCCCGGGTACTGGCGGGGGAGCAGTCTTCAGGAACTTTTGTAGCGGTACCCGGAGAAACGGAGGAGTTAAAAAAACGTTTTGCTGCACGTGTGGAAAATATAAAGCCACTGGAAACGGTAAACGAGCCGGCAATCCCGGGAGCGAATTCTGCCACAGGTAAATACCACAGGGCAATGGTAGAGGTATCATGGTCTATTGAGAATTTTGGATATAATCTACCCACCATGGTCTCCACACTCCAGGGGAACCTGTATGAAATTACTCAGTTTACCGGACTTAAATTAATGAATCTGGAGGTCCCTCCTTCCTTTGCTCAACATTTCCCCGGACCCCGCTTTGGCATTGAAGGCTGCCGCAGGTTAACAGGGGTGGAAGGGCGCCCTCTGATTGGCACCATTATTAAACCCAGTATAGGGATGACTCCTGAACAGACTGCGGAACTGGTAAAAACCTTAGCAGAGGCAGGCATTGATTTTATCAAAGATGATGAGCTGATGTCTTCTCCGGCCAACTCATCTTTTGAGGATCGTGTTAATGCTGTTATGCATGTTATTAATGAACATGCAGACAAAACAGGGAAAAAGGTTATGTATGCCTTTAACATAAGCGATGAAATAGATTCTATGCTCCGGCGCTACGAATATATTGTAGCTAAAGGAGGCACCTGTGCAATGCTCAGCTTAAATTCTGTTGGCCTTTCCGGAGTGAAGAAAATCTGCGACCAGGGCCAGCTTGCTATCCATGGTCACCGGAATGGATGGGGTATGCTAAACCGGCATCCACTCCTGGGAATTGAATTTCCGGCCTATCAAAAGCTTTGGCGGCTGGCTGGCGTGGATCAGATTCATGTAAATGGTATTCAAAATAAGTTCTGGGAATCGGACGACTCGGTGGTTCGCTCCATTGAAGCTTGTTTGCAGCCGCTGCTTGGTGGTTACTCCATTTTACCGGTAGTTTCTTCGGGCCAGTGGGGAGGCCAGGCGCCTGAAACATACCGGAGAACCCAAACGACCGATCTGCTTTACATGGCTGGCGGAGGCATTATGGCCCATCCTGATGGTCCTGCCGGAGGGGTTGTAGCACTGCAGCAGGCATGGGAAGCGGCAGTTAATGGCCTTTCCATAGCGGAAGCCGCAAGGCAATATCCGGAATTTGGTAAATCGGTGGGTAAATTTGGAAAGAAAAAATAAGATGGAAAAGAGCGAGTTACTGCTGGCATATTATGGCGATGATTTTACAGGCTCCACGGATGCTCTTGAATTTTTAAATCGTGCAGGAGTAAAAACAGCTTTATTTATAGAACCACCCGGTCCTGAACAGCTATCCCGCTATAAAGACCTGGGTGCTATTGGAGTAGCCGGAATGAGCCGGTCAATGCCTCCTGCAGAAATGGAAGAGGAGTTACGACCAGCTTTTACTGCTCTTCGAAATTCAGGAGCCAGGCATGTGCACTATAAGGTATGCTCCACCTTCGACTCCTCCCCTGTCACAGGCAGCATTGGTAAGGCTATTGACATAGCCGCCGAAATATTTTCGGCCCCATTTATTCCACTTTTAGTGGGAGCTCCTGTTCTTGGCCGCTACTGCACCTTTGGCAACCTGTTTGCCCGCATGGGAATAGGCAGCAAAGGAGCTATTCACCGGCTGGACCGGCATCCTTCTATGAGCCGGCATCCTGTAACTCCAGCCGGTGAAAGTGATTTACGACTCCACCTTGCCCGCCAGACCAGCAAAAAAACGGGGCTTATGGATATCCTGCAAATTGTTTTGCCGGAAGAAGAAGCTCAGAAAGAATTACAGGAGCTGATCCGGCAGGGAAAGGAAGTAATATTATTCGATGTTCTTTACCAGGACCAAATGGCTGGAATTGGCCGCCTGTTAGATGCTTATGCAAGTCCCCGACAGCCTCTTTTTTCAGTGGGTTCTTCAGGCATTGAAATGGCATTAGGCAGTTTCTGGGCACAAAAAGGCATACTAAATCCTCCCACCAACCGGAGCAATCCCGGAAAAGCAGAACCTCTGCTGGTAGCTTCCGGAAGCTGCTCTCCTGTTACAGCCGGACAAATATCATGGGCAGTAAAAAACGGGTTTGAGGAAATTGCTCTGGATACCGCAGCTGTTCTCAGCCGTGGAAGTACAACTGAAGTACTGAAAGAGTATATTCAAAATACTATAAAACTGCTTAATGAAGGAAAAAGTGTAATCCTGCACACCAACAGTGGAGCAGACACCCCCGGAGCAGGAAAAACCCGGGAAGTATTTTCAGGAAACGGGCCGGATGAGGGAATGATCCGGGAAAAGACAGCCCAGCTGTTTGGAACAGCCCTGGGAAATATTGTAAGAGCAGTAATTGAAATGGTACCACTGAAGCGAATAGTAGTTGCCGGAGGGGATACCTCCAGCTATGCTGCCAGGGCCATGGGTATAGAAGCAGTGGAAATGATAGCTCCACTTTCGCCGGGAGCTCCATTATGCAAAGCCTTTGCTCCCGGCTCCGCAGCAGACGGCATTGAAGTGAATTTTAAAGGTGGCCAGGTAGGTAGTGAAAATTATTTTGGAATGTTACAGGAAGGAAGGTACAGGCAGGAATAAAGCTTATCAACAACGGTAAGGATTTTTCAGGAAAGAAAACTTAAATTTTTTTATAGCTAAAAAACACATCAAATATTATGAAGGCAAAAACATTAGGATTGATTCATACTTCAGCCACGCTGGTACCCGTGTTTCAGCAATTGTGTAAGGAATTGTTGCCCAATATAAACGTTTTTAACATTGTAGACGATAGCCTTATAAAGGATGTAATCAGCCGTGGAGAATTAACTGCCAGCACAGCAAGACGGGTAGTCGACTATGTGGGTTCGGCAGAATCGGCCGGTGCCGACTATATCCTGGTAACCTGCTCCTCCATTGGCACTGCCGTAGAAGCTGCCGCTCCGCTTACAAAGGTTCCGGTATTGCGGGTGGATCAGCCCATGGCAGATCTTGCAGTAAAAACCGGAACCCGCATTGGAGTGATTGCCACACTTCCCACTACACTCGATCCTACCAGCGACCTTGTAAGGCGCAGGGCCAGACTGGCAGGCAAAGAAATTAAGCTCACTTCCCGTCTCTGCGAAGGCGCTTTCGATGCCCTGATGAGCGGCGATAGTGCCACTCATGACAGCATGGTGGCCAGTGCTTTACGGGATCTTTCCAGGGAGGTGGACGTTATTTTACTCGCCCAGGCCTCTATGGCAAGAGTTGTGGAAAGCTTAAGCGAAGCAGATAAAAAAGTACCTATTATTGCAAGTCCACCGCAAGCCATCAGGCACCTGGCATCAATGCTCTAAACAATCGGGCTTATGGAAACTATTCGCAAAATATTTCTGATAGTTGCATTTCTTTGCCTGATTCTCCTGCTGGCCGGTATCTCCAGAGGTAGCGGGCAATTGTGGCAGCCGGCCACCGTAGGACTTGCTTTGGGTTTGGCAATAGGGATAGGAGCAGTACCTGCCTTAAAAGGGTACCAGTACACTGCCTGGATCATTACTGCTGTAGTAGCAGCCATGATGTACCCTGCAGCCTTTCTCTCCTGGGGTGAATTTGATCTGCGGAATTCCTGGCTGGTACTGCTGGTGGTTCAGTTTGTAATGTTCGGGATGGGTATCCAGATGCGCATTCAGGATTTTACCGGCCTGGCTACTTCCGGCAAAGGAGTATTGGTAGGGCTGCTGTGTCAGTTTTCTATTATGCCGGTAATTGGTTTTCTACTTACAAAAGCTTTCAGTTTCGACCCTGAAATTGCAGCAGGCATTATCCTGATTGGAGCCTGCTCCAGCGGACTGGCATCCAATGTAATGGTATATATTGCCCGGGCTAACCTGGTATTGTCGGTTACTGTTACTGCTGTGGCTACCCTGGCCGCTCCTTTCATGACTCCCTTCATGATGAAGCTATTGGCAGGTACCCTGGTCGAAATTGAATTCATTGGTATGATGATGCAGATTATTAAGATTGTGATCGTTCCCATTGGCGCTGCCCTCTTGCACGATTATCTGAAAAGGGCCTCTGAAAAGAGTTGGAAAGCCATAAAAATAATTACTGCATTCAGTTTTGTATGGCTGATTATGCTTCCCCTGGGCTATTGGGATTTCCTGGCAAGCAATTTTTCAGGCGCGCCCCTGCAATCGATTGAAATTCTGAGCTTCTTTCTTGGTGCTGAAGTAATTGGAGTAGTATATCACTTACTGGCCTCCCGCTTCCCAAAACTCGACAGTTTTATGCCTTATGTATCAATGTTCGGCATTGTCTATTTTACGACAGTAACTACTGCTGCCGGTCGCGAAAACCTCCTTCAGGTGGGATTACTCCTGTTCCTTGCTTCTGTAATACATAATACTGCAGGCTATTTTCTTGGCTATTGGTTCAGTCGCGCACTGGGCCTCGATAAAAATTCTGCCCGCTCCATGGCCTTTGAGGTAGGCTTACAAAATGGAGGAATGGCTTCCGGTTTAGCAGGCGTAATGGGAAAACTCGGCACTGTTGGTTTGGCTGCTGCGGTTTTCAGCCCCTGGATGAACATTTCAGGATCAATTCTTGCCAATTACTGGAAGAAGAAACCTGTAGTGGAGAAATCAGGAAAAAAAATTAAAAGCACCTCTGCGGCCATGGCAAAGGCTACTGCAAAATGATAAACCGGAATGTTAACAGGACAAAGCAGCAAGTATAAGGCTGTTAAAATTTAGTGCATATCACCAACAATTAACCTTTCAGGCTGCGGCTGTGAGCCTATGAGCTTTTTTTTAAAACCCCTGGTTTGAATTGAAAATAAAATAAATATGAAAAAATATCACCTTATTTACCTTGTCATTTTTAGCGCCGGCTTATTCTCTTTTGATGCCCGCAGCCAAACCCCGGCAAACACTAATACACCTGAAGTCCGCGAAGCAAAGGATCGCAAAGCAAAATCAGATGCAGAACAGGAAAAGAAAGCAAAAGAGTGGGTAGGATCCCTTCATCTTAATGATAAAGCAAAAGAAGACCGCCTAGAGGAAGTGATAGCCAATCACCTTAAAACCATCCGGGACTGGCATAATGAGCATCCTTTTACAACTGTTCCCGCAGGGATTAATCCCCTGGACGGAAAACCATTAAGTGAACTGGACCGGCAAGTTATTGCAAACTCTGCCATGCCAAAATCTGTACATGAGAACTTAATGGCCGGACTCCGGAAGGATTTGAACGAAGAGCAGGTGGAGGCCATACTGGACAAATACACAATTGGCAAAGTAGATTTTACCATGAAGGGATATCATGCCATAGTGCCTGACCTTACAGATGAAGAGGAGAAAACAATTCGCGGATTCCTGGAGCAGGCACGCGAACAGGCGGTGGATTACAAAAATATGGAGCAGATATCCGCAATTTTTGAGATCTATAAAACCAAGGCTGAACAGCACCTGAACAGCAATGGCCGCAACTGGAGGGAACTCTACAAATCATACGTCAAAAAAGCTCAGGCCGAAAAAGCAGCAAAGGAGAAGTCAGGGGAATGAGATTCCGTAAATAACAAACAGGTAGAAAACAATGACCGGGGATTTACCTGTTTTGTTTCATACCCAGCTTCCTGATTTCCACCTTTCGGAAGTCAATTGGATGACCTTCGCTTTGCAATGCAATAAAACCTTCCTTCAGGGGCTTACCATCCTGCTTTATGGCAGGATCATAGTTGTTTACTACGCCACCACCTATATGTGGTTTGGAATACTGCAGTACAGTATCTCCATTAATGATGTGGGTGATCAGGGAATCGCCCAAAACAATAAGTTCTGCCCGCACCCATTCGTTAATCCCATAAGTATCTGAATCTGAATTGAGGCAATGGTCAGGATAAATTTCGCCATTATAAACAATGTCCGTACCGGGAGAGCACATATTGCCTGTTGGCCGAGGCTGCCCATCGTCCAGACCGGCAAGAAACTGGAATTCAACAGCTATGGGCCAATCCTGCTCAGGGGGCATAGTAGCAGGATCCTGCGAGTGGAACATAACTCCACTATTTCTAAAAGTGTAAGAAGGTGCATCCTCTTTAAAGCCTTCTAAAAAACGATATTCTACCAGCAGGTGATAAGAGGAAAATGGTTCTTTATAATAAATATGACCAAACTGCTCATTAAATGGCCCGTATCCATCGTATCGAACTCTAAGCAGTCCATCCTCAACTCTAAAAGTGTTCCCGAAATTCTCCCCCACCTCATGATGATTGATCTTTACAATCCAGTCATCAAGATCATGTCCATTAAAAAGAGAAACCCATTCCCCTTTTTCACTATTGTCATGTTCATGGTTGCAGGAGGAAAAGACTGGGATTAGTGCTATTAACACGCAGAAGCTAAAATAATTTTTATTCATCAGACTTTTTGAGCTTTAGTGTAATTAACCAGAAGGAATTATTACTGTAAATCAGAAATAAGAATTTTTCAAATTAGAAAATGGAAAGATAAATTCTGCAGACCTGCCAATACTAATCCCTCCTTTGGCTTCTGAAATTTTTAAGCGCAGGATTTAATACTCTTCCTGCTTTCTCTTCTCTCCTGATTATCAGCTTAAAATTTCTAATTCATAACGCCTGTTCTACATTATCAGAAGCAAACCATTCTGCAAAAGAATTTTCGGTTTCTGAAAGCATAAGGCGAATGAGCTGAATGTTTCCCGGGATATGGGCTATAAGACGATCCTTAATATCGAGCAGCATATTTTCGCAACTGGGCTGGTAAGGGAGCAAAATGAGTTTCTCTCCATTCTTTTGCAGTTGGCGAATGAGCTCCGGATTACTTTTTTGGTGCAGAAGAAGTGCATGATCCCAATCTTCAATTATAAGTGAATTTACAAGCTTTTTAAGCTCTCCAAAATCCATTACCATTCCATCTTTCGGGTGCTCCGCTTCATTTCGCACTCTCCCCCGTACACATACCTCCAGTTTATAAGAGTGTCCGTGAATATTTTTACAGGCGCCATCGTAGCCTGATAGCGCATGCGCCGCCTCAAAGCAAAACTTTCTTGTAATTCTGATCCAATCTGACATAATTATTTTGATACCTTTTTAATTCCTGATTCTGTTACTACAATTATGGGGACTGTAAGATACCGAAGACATTAAGGCTAATATATGATTTAAATCAGTTTAGTGAGGTGAAATACAGACAATAACATTGAGTTCTTAAAATACTCCCAAACATCCGGCAGGCATAATCAATTTTTTAAATAAGCTGTTATACTAAAGGTCATAAAAATCATACAGGCCCAACTATTATCTTCTGTTTAAGTTCTTGATTTCTATTCATCTAAAATTAAGAACCTCCAAAGCCTTTTCACCGGAGGTTCCTGATCAACATTTTTATAATACCAGACACACTACCCTACCTGCTGCGCTGCATCTTTTACAATCCTCACAGGTCCTAAGAGTCCAGCTTTCAGGAGGGGTTTATCTTTCAGCCTGAAAGGGGCAGTGGTATTCGATATGCGCTGATCTTCGGGAAGCTGCTGATCGCCGATGAGGCGGTTGGCCCAGGTGTTGCTCACTTCTATGCTGAGCTGATTCTCACCTGCCTGCAGGGCATCCGTAATCTCTACGCGAAAGGGAGCAGTCCAGGCTACTCCACAGCTTTGACCGTTAAGTTTCACTTCTGCAATATTGGCCACATCGCCTAACTGAAGCCATACCCGATCCTTTCCCTTTACCGGAACTTTCCAGATAAAGGTTTGTGAATAGGCTGCCGTTCCTGAATAGTGGCGGATATTAAATTCAGTATGCCGGCTCCAATCGCTGAGGCGGGAAAAAGTTACGGGCGCAGCAGGGCCTCCAAAGCGGGTATCGAAATTGACCTGCCAGTCTCCCTCTATGGGCTGTACTACAACAGGTTCAATCCAGTTCTTTCCCTCATTACTGTTAGCTTTGCGGGTTGGCTTTTGCAACAGAACGAAAATGGATCCGTTCGGCTCCAGCTTCAGAGGAAGAATGGTTCTTCCCTGCTCAATCCTCCATTCACCGGCTGAACGAACTTCGCCGTTAACAGCATCCACCAGCTCAGGCTCCCGTCCGTGTACACGCATGGATATTTCAACCAGCTGTTGCTTTTCCTGCTGATTTGAGATAAAATATATATCCTTGCCTGGCTCAGTACGATGAACCCAGGCAATATTATTTACATTTAACCCGTCGCTATCCTTCACCACCAAATCCTGCTCAATACCCAGTGGACTTAAGGAATTGCCTTGATATGGCCCCTGTATTACTTTTCCCTTTCCTGTTTTCCACACCTTTAAATTACTACCTGCCCCACTGCTTACCTCCACAGCTTCCCCACTCCACAATTCATCCACTGTTTTTTGTATAAGTTCATCGCCCTCTGAAGAGGCTTCCAGGCCCGGGCTATGTTGCCACCTTTCTTCCACCAGAATAGTCGCACCATCTTTTACCAGCTGGAGAAGGTGTCTGGCCATTTCAGGTGATAGCCTGTTTCCTTCAGGCATCATCCGCCGGCTCCCCGGAATAACCAGCAGACCATAACAAGCACCACCAGGCAGCACAATTTTCCCGTCGCGCACCTTCGCAAGCCGCAGCAGTGCATCGCGGTTGATGGAGTCATAGGCATATCCCCGGAGCGGATCTGTAAAATGGTCAGCATCAGCAATGTTGGCTAACAGGGTTACGCCATCAGGTTTCTCCCGAAGGGGCTGCCCTTCATTCGCCAGCCGTTGTGCCTCTTTTTCCACCACTTCAGCCCCAAATAAACCAGGCAAAACCGGCACCAGGCGATCAGGAAGGACAGCCCGCCGCGGAACTTCCTCTCCTGTAAAGACCGCAATATCCGCCACATGGCGGCCTTGTTGTAAAAGAGACTGGCAACGCTGTGCATAATCTACCCAGGCACGCCCTGCTTTCCACCATGTCTGGTCGCGCTGAAAGTAGAGGCCTACTCCATCAAGTGTCATTCCCGGCTTACGATCGGGCCATGGATTATGAACAAACACATGGTAAATAAAACGATTGACTCCCAGCGTATAATTACGGTCACCCATGGCCTTCATCATGGCAGGATGCTCGCTCCAGTCCATGCGAACGGTAGTAAAAGCCTCTGCCTGCACGATATTTTTACCATACACATGCGCTCCGGAAACAGCATCCAGAATATCGTTTGGTTTGTCATGGGTAGGGCTGTTCAGCCAAAACTCTCCCATTGGAGCATCTACATTATCGTAATGCAACATCCCATCGCCCACCATGGTTGGTGCAATACTTTCCGCTGCAAAAGTACAACCTTTGGCATGGGCCTGCTCCGCCATGGGTTTAAAGAAGTTGTCATTCACCAGTTCGGTAATCGTCTGGCGGATATCATACAGGAAGCGCTCTGAAATTTCTGCACTCTCTACAGGAACGCCTGCCATAGCGGGCAGATAAGGCATCAGGTCATAGCCTCTTCTCTTCTTAAACTCCTCCCGAAAAACCGGAGACCAGTTCTGGCTCCCACATTCCCAGCTATCGATAAAGAAGTATTTAAGCACCCGTCCGGCCAGGTCGGGGCCCGCCTGACGGACGGCTTCTCCAAACCAATTATCAAACTGCAGGCGTGCAGCATCTGGATTAAATTTATCGCATTCCAGTCCTTTTCCAGCGCCTCCAATATAATTTTCATGCCCGGTAGATGTGTGGCCAAGCCGGAGAATTGTCCACTCTCCTTCCGGTACCTTCCAGTTCAACTTACCGCTGGCATCCATAAATTCGCTGATGTCCAGGATCTGAGCCTTCGGCACACACAGTCTGTCGGGAATCTGAGCAGTTGTCGTACGGGGAGCGATTCGCCACACCTCTCCGTTTTTCCCTTCGTACTGATGGATTCTTGGAGCACCGGAAAGCTCTATTCCTGAAATTTTGAGAACAGGCTTCCATTTCGCTGATTCCAGATCTTCGGCCCCCGGTTCCGTACCTGCTTTATCGAATGCGAAGCGGAAAATACTGGCAGTAACGGGTACTATTGCATGAGTGGTGTGGAAATCATAATCCTGCCAGCCATGCCTTGCCGGCTCTAACTGATCTACCTCCTTAAAATTCTGTCCATCCTCACTGACTTCAATCCTCAGCCTGTGGGCCTGATGATTATTCCACTGCGTGCGAATGATTATAGAACGACATGTAAATGGTTTTTCAAATGCATATTGTATCCAGGCTGCCTTTTCACTTTTAAACTGCTCCTCATTTCCTTCCTTTACCAGGAACTGCGCATTTACACCCTGTTCACTGGTGGTTACTTTTGGCACAACATTCCGGGTATTCAATTCCGCATGTTCCACCTTCGGAAAAGCCAGTAAAGCAATATCTTTATAATAGCCTTTAATTGCCAGGGGCTGAGCAATAGTGTCCGAATACTCCTTTCCTCCTTTAGTAAAAGTTTCCGTCCACACCACTTTTTGCATTGAGAGTTCAGGAGTAATCCAGGGGCCTCCAGCCACTGCAAAACCATCACAGGCATGCATTCCTATCTGAATGCCCAGCCGGTCCGCCTCCTCCATCGCATGTTTCACCATTCCCCACCACTCAGGACTTAGCTGTTCTACAGGAGGGTCCATTAAGGGAGGATTATCCGGTCCTTTTATGGACATCAGATATGCATATCCAATCCCTGCTTCCTTCATGGCTTCTAAATCGGCTGTTATTCCTTCCCTGGAAACGCTTGCCTTCATCCAATGCCATAAAACACCCGGTTTAGCATCATCAGGAGGGTTTAAAAATAACTTAGTCAGGTCCGCCGCTTCAGCACCATCTGCCACAAGCTCTTTACTGCTGCAGGAAGATAATAAATTACCAGAGACAAAAGCCGCAAGAGTAGCAGTTCCTGTCTTTACAATAAATTCTCTCCTATTCCATTTAAAGTTCATATTTTTACTTAAAGACTTGAGATGTGAGACATGAGATTTCAGATTTAAGACGGGAGAAAATAGCTTTAACTGTTTGAAATTGTCTTCATAAAATCGGGAAAATCCTCACCGGAAGAAAATCTCACTTAAAGCCCTGATGATTATTGAAAAGAAATCCCGCACGTGAACCCCATCTCCCATCTCTTGTCTGTTGCCGGAAATTATTGCCTTACATCCGTGTTAAACCTTATTTTCTTTACCGTTGCATTAATTTTGTCCTTTTTGCCTTTGTATGGCAAAAGATAAAAGCTGTAGCTATATGGCTTTGCCGGAATCTGATATTTTTCCAGCGGTTGGGAAACAATGGACCAGCTGTCATTTCCTCCTACTCCCATCTGCTCCAGGTCTATATTAAGCGTGTTGTAACCAGGATCTTTCAGCTCATAAGTATGTTTCGCCTCATTAAGATTCTCCTCTGTATAAGGCCATGCACTCATGCTCAGGAGACTATCAGCTACCACCAGTAAGCCTTCTCCTCCCCTGTCGGATAGATACATCCAGCGAACATCGGTGCGGTTACCGTTTTCCTGCGGCATAACATACGGCTCAATAAACTCGCCGATAGGCTGTGAATAAATCGCTGCATCCATTCCATACCTTTTATCTACATAATTTTCGACAGGTCCTCTGCCATACCAGTTAATCTGGTCGTAGCTGCCTTTAATTCCTATTTGCATCCCTACTTTGGGAATATTCGGCAGGTCCTTTGCAGGGTTCAGCGCATAATCCACTTTCAGCACACCAGCTCCATTAAGCGTATACACGATTTGCAAGGCTGCCTTTCTATTAATAAGGGTGTGGTTACTTACTATTTTGGCAATACCTCCACCCTCAGCCTGAGTGGCCTCTATGCTTTCCAGCTTTAGTTCCGGCGAATACCATTCCTTAAGTTTTTTATGTGGTGCCCAGCCTTTCTTATCATTGTCAGTCAGCGGACGGCTAAAATCAGGCACAAGCGGAGAAAATATTTGCTCTTTTCCATTCCACTTATAGGAACTCAAGGCTCCATTGCTCTTATCGAAAGCCAGCTGAAATCCCTTTCCACTAAGGATTATACTGTCAGGATATTCATTTATATCAAGAGCCGGATATTTTCCAGGATTACTGCTCACAGATGGAATTCCTGTAAGCGCCAGCTGATTGGAGGCTATAATATGACCTTTGGGAGCCCAAGGCTCCTCTTCTGATAAGGCAAATTCAATATCCGCCAGGTATTCGCCGGAGCTCTTCATACCAGGAAGATACTTGCGTATGCTGATAAGGGTATCCTTTCCTGCGGCAAGTGGAAGGGATGGAAGCTGCCGTTGCGTTATAACTTTCCCATCTTCCCGCACCAAAAGAGTCAGCTTGTAGCCCTGAAGAGATTTGGAAGCGTGGCGGTTTTTTACTTTTATAAGGCCTTTGGACTGATCGGCCAGCTCTGTTTCTACAGGCTGGTATACCCGCTTGCATTCATACATAGCAGCTTTGGGCCTTCCATCAGAAGCTACTATTCCATTGATACAGAAATTACCGTCATGCACTTTTTCTCCAAAGTCGCCACCATAGGCAAAATATTCTTCTCCGGTAGAATCAACTTTTATCAGGCCCTGATCCTTAAAGTCCCAGATACAGCCTCCAATAACTCTTTTGGTGGAACGGAATTCATCCCAGAACTCCTTCATATTACCGGTTGAATTTCCCATGGAGTGAGAGTACTCCACAAAAATAATAGGTCTGTTATCACCAGCCTGATCCGCCAGCAAGTCTACTGTGAATAAGCCCGGATAGAAACGGCTAACCATATCTACATAATACTGGTCTGTCGGGTTCTGAATCCGGTGGGCATGATCTACCGGCTCCGGATAATCAGGATGCAAAGGGTCAATGTACCCTTCCACTCTGTGGTTACCCTGTGCAGGCTCGTAATGTACCGGGCGGGTAATATCAAAATCATGGACCCACTCCGCCATGGCCGCATGGTTTGGTCCACGGCCTGCCTCATTTCCAAGGCTCCAGAAGATAACACTTGGGTGGTTCTTATCCCGCATTACCATCCGGGTAACTCTTTCCATATAGGCATGGGTCCAGGTTGGGTCGTTACTTAGTTTCCCTCCCATCCCATGAGTTTCATGGTTTGCTTCGTCGATCACCAAAATACCGTATTGGTCGCAAAGGTCATAAAAGTAAGGATCGTTGGGGTAATGGGCTGTACGAATGCAGTTAAAGTTGAACCGTTTAATGGTTTTTACATCTTCCAGAATATCCTCACGTGTAAGGGCCTTACCTCTTACCGGATGATGGTCGTGACGGTTAACTCCATACAAATAAGTTTCCTTCCCATTGATCAGCAGTTTACTGTCCTCTTCTGAAAACTCTATACTTCGGAAGCCTACTTTGGTGCTCTTGGCTTCCAGTACATTTCCATCCTTATCTTCCAGTGAAAGTACCAGCGTATAAAGGTTTGGTTCTTCATCGCTCCATTTCGCGGGATTTTTAACAGTAGTTTCCAGCAAACCAAACTTCGGATTATCGAGGCGGGGAAATACTTCGTTGACGATAGAAGCAGCAGATTTTTCAAGAGCTGAATCAAAAACCGGCTTTTGATTCTTATCATAAAGCTGTGCTTTTACAGTAAAGCCCTCCACTTCTTTGCCGGTATAGTTATCCAGCCGCGGGCGGATACTTATTACTGCATCACGATAGTCCCTGTCCAGCTTTGTCTGATAATGCAGGTCTGCAATCCGCAGCTTTGGCTCTGCCAGCAGCATTACTTCCCGCTGAATACCACTCATCCGCCAGTGATCCTGGTCTTCGAGGTAGGCACCGTCGCTCCAGCGAATCACCTGCACCGACACTCTGTTTTCTCCCTCCTTCAAATAAGGCGTTACATTAAACTCTGAAGGTAAAAAGCTGTCTTCACCGTAGCCCAGGAACATTCCGTTTACCCACACTTTGAATCCAGAGCTAACACCACCGAAGTGAAGGGTTACATTCATATCCTTCCAGTCTGCAGGCAAGGTAAATGTACGCTGATAGGACCCTACTGCATTATAGTCTTTCGGAATGCGTGGCGGATCTACAGGGCTGAAAGGATAGCGGGAGCTTCTGTATATTGGAATGTCATAACCCTTCAGCTCCCAGTTAGAAGGCACCTCTATTTTGTCCCAGCCCTGTACACGGCTCTTATAGAAATCTTTGGGTGCATCTGCAGGTTTTAGGGCAAAAAAGAAGTCCCACTCCCCGTTCAGGAGCAACATACGGGACTGATCCCTGTTACCAGTTAATGCCTCCTGCACACTTGCAAAGGAATAAGCAGTAGCACGGGAAGGATCCCTGTTAATACTGGTAACTAACTGATTTTCCCATGGTTCTGCATTAAATACCTCAGGAACAGGAGGAACAGGAGCAGGCGTGCCATCCACCAGCTGCGCATTGGCCTGCAAAGAAAAAAGGCCGGCTATAAGAATCAGCAATACTGTTTTATTCATAATTTTTGTGTTTGCACAATGGATGACAGACATTAGTTTAAAGGTTTTCAGCGTGAAGTAAATTATTTGCTTCTTTAATCACACAAGTCTGATCTCAGTGACATTAACAGAGGCACCTGATACTTACTCTGTTAATCTGTCTTCCGGTGTTTTTAATCTGTTGTCTGACTTCTCACCTTATACCCCGATAACCCAAAATACAGAATTACCGCAAAGCATATAAGAGGAACGAAGTAGCCTGTTTGTACATTATTGTTGTTCATATCGATAATTGTGCCCATCAGGTAGGGAAGGATTGCGCCTCCTGCTATGGACATTATTAATAAGGATGAGCCGGTTTTGATTTCTTCTCCCAGTCCTTTTACTCCAAGAGAAAAAATAGTAGGGAACATGATGGACATAAAGAATCCAAGAGCCCCTAAAGAGTAAATTACATAAGCCCCATCTCCGAAAATGGCTGTAGCCGACAGCAACACAGACAGTACTGCATAAATGGAGAGGAGCCGCGGAGGAGCCACATAATTCATGAAAAAGGTTCCGGCAAAGCGGCCGGCCATAAACAGAAATCCATACATACCTAAATAATAGCCGGCAGTCTTTTCATCCATACCACCCCCCTGCTTTGCCATACTGATAAAGAAACTTGTTACACATACCTGTGCGCCCACATAAAAGAACTGCGCCACCACCGCCCGGCTTAAATGTTTGTGACGGAAAGCGGATATAAACTCAGATATCCTGGTTTTCGGACTTTCCTGTTTTACTTCAGGAAGAGATACAAACCACGTTATAATGGCACATAAGAGCAGCACCCCACCTAAAATGATAAATGGCATTTTAACAGCAGCTGCTTCCTCAGAAAGGTAGGCCAGTCTCTCCACATCCGGCATGCCGGCTAATTCAGAACCGGTAAACTCCACTCCCGACAGTATAAACTGTGTTCCGATCAGGGGCGCAATAATGGCCGCCAGACCATTGAAGGAAGCTGCCAGATTTAAGCGGAAAGTAGCTTTCTCCGGCTTACCAAGTATTGTAGCATAAGGATTGGCTGCTGTTTCAAGAATGGTCAATCCACAGCCAATAATAAAAAGGGCAAGCAAAAAAATCTCGTACATGCGGGTATTTGCAGCCGGAATAAAGAGAAAAGCACCCAGTGCAAAAATCAGCAGACCTGTAATAATACCATTTTTATACCCCCACTTTTTGAGGAAAATACCGGCAGGAACGGCCATTAAAAAATAAGCCAGAAAAACGGAAGTATCAATAAGGGTCGACTGCCGGTTATTTAATTCACAGGCTTTCTTCAGGTGAGGAATAAGGATAGCATTGAGATTATGCGCCAGCCCCCATAAAAAGAATAAACTTGTAATAAGGATAAAGGGGATCAGATACTGATTCCTGCTCCCGGAGTTTTCCGTAGCTATGGGTTGTGCCTGTGTTGGAATACCTGCCATGCGTTTCTTTTTTTTTAAAATTTGCTTCTTTTTCCTGACTAGCTGGCAGAATTTTTCCTTTTCACAACCAGAAGGTGATCGCATACAAGCACAACATCATTATGCTGGTTCAGTATTTCCACATGCTCTACTACAGTTCCCAGTTCAGGTTTTTTTCCATCTGATTTCTCCGAAATAGTAATCTCGGAATGGATGGTATCGCCAATAAAAACCGGTTTTACAAAGCGGAGCCTGTCATAGCCTTTGGACATTGCCTCCGGATTAATTTCCGAGGCGGTCATCCCGATTCCTATACTAAAGATCATGGTTCCGTGGGCAATCCGCTGTTTAAAAGGCTGGGTTTTGCACCACTCTTCATCCACATGGTGAGGAAAGAAGTCCCCCGTATGCCCGGCATGTACCATAATATCTGTTTCCGTAATGGTCCTTCCCAGAGTGGTCCGTTTATCTCCCACCGTATAATCCTCAAAAAATATTGATCTGAAATACATATGCTGCTTACTTATTTTTATTATGTTTTGATTTCTCTTTCACCGTATGAGATGCCAAACCTGACAGGTTTATTCTGACTCCAGCTGCCCGGCCACCACCACACCACCGGTATCACTGGATTTGTAGGCAGATTCCACTACTGCCATAGTCCTGATCACATCTTCCACACTTGTGGGTAATTCTTTGGTTTCACCTTGCTGATAGCGCATCAGGCTTGACATGGTGCCGATAAAGGCATCCGGAAACCAGGATCCTTCAAGTTCGAGGGTTTGCCATTTACATTTTTTACCTCTTTCCTGCAGGCAGTACTGGAAATGGTCGGGCACACCCTGCGGATAATCCATCAGTAAACCCATTTTAGCTTTAATTGCTCCTTTTGTGCCTTCCCATTTTATAAAGCTCTCCTGCTGGTCGGGCCCGAAAGAGTGATCGTGATTAGTATTGATAACGGCATGAAGCGTATCGCCATAATCGAATAAAATGGTGGAACGGGAGGAGGACAGACTTTTGCCCGGATGCTTTAAGGTTTTGGCAAGCACGGACCGGGGATCACCAAAAAAGGACCGGATCAGGTCGATGTAATGGATACTGTGGTACTGGATTTCCAGGCGTGGGTGTATCATTACGTGCGGGAATAGTTCCCAGGGTGTTTCAACTGTTACCCGCACCTCCATATCGTATACCTCTCCTATGAGTCCCTGCTCAATCATATTCCTGGCTGCACTCACATAAGGAGCAAAACGGAGCTGGCAGTTAATAGCGGCTGCAAGCTTTTTCCTTCTGCAGACTTCTAAAATTTCTTTCGACTGCCAGTAGTAATCACCCATAGGCTTTTGAATCAGAACTGCACAGCCATCGGGTAGTTGCTCCAGGGTTTCCACAAATTTTTCGGGCATGATGGTGATATCATACACTGCATCTGCCGGTGCATGAGCTACCGCATCTGCTACGGTATCATACACATGGGGTATGCCCCATTCCGCAGCAAGCTTTTCTGCTTTGGACCTGGTACGGTTGGTTATACCCACCACCTTAAAACCTGCTTTTTTATAGGCTGGCAAATGTGCATCTCCTACTATTCCACCGGCACCAATAATAACAATTGGCAGTGGGTTATCGGGTAAAGTGGGTTTATAATTTATATCCATAGAAGTTAGTATTGAGTATTGAGTCATTCATTAACCTTAATCTAATCTCATTATCTTATCCTGTCCCTGCTTTAGAATATCTTTCACCGGAGTATCAGAATTTACTGCCTCCAGCACTACTTCATCGATAATAGCCGCTATTTGCGACCAGTTGCTCTTTTGGGGCAGAGTCTTTGCATGTTGATGCAGAAGTTCCAGCTTGTGATAATAAGGAATGACCTTATTTACTTCCGGATCTTTCCAGGTGGAAATTCTGCAACCTATCCCTCCTTCAAGTGTGAGCAGCTTATCGTTTCCGGCATTGACTGCATATTTTACAAAATTATAAGCCTCCTCTTTATGCCGGCTACCTGCTCCTACTACGTAGAGGTAATAAACATTCAGGGAGGCGGAATCCGCATGGGCTCCTTTCGGGAGGGTGGTGATATCTGTTTTTCCTTTTACCCTTGAATCTTCCGAAACTTCGCATACAGAGGCAAAGCCAAACCAATTTACCATCATGGCGACCTCGCCTCCGGCAAAGGCCCGGCCCGATTGCACTGAATCAAATCCGGAAGAGCCGGGGTGCACTGCATCAACATTCCGCATCATCTGCCTGTAAAATTCCAGTCCTTCGCGGGCTGCTTCGGTGTTGATCTGAATATTACCTTTTTCGTCTGTGAGGCTCCCTCCTCTGGTCCAGAGCTGCAGGCAAAAATCAAAAACAGTATTGTGCCCGTCCGGAAAACCTGCGAAAGCAGTACCGTACAGGTTCTCCTCCGGCCGGTTAAAAAATTCTGCTATCTGTTGAAAGTCTGCCCAGTTTTGAGGGGGCTGCAATCGTTTGCTAAATTTTTCAAGAAACTTTTGCTGCTCATCCTTATCTTCAAACAAATCTTTACGATAGATCAGGCATTCGGGGCCATCGTGAAAAGGGAGTCCCATGAGGGCGTCTCCAAACTGCTGAAGCGACAGGAGAGAAGAACTCCACCCATCCGGAAAATCATCGGCCGGGTCCTTATCCAGGTAAGGCTTCAGGTTTTCAACGGCTGAGGAGGTATAGGCCTCGTAAATCCAGTCTGTATTAATGATGGCCACATCCCAGTCACCCTTCTTCAAACCACCCTCCGCGATGGTGGAACGGTAAAGGTCGTGCAGTTCCAGTGGAACCATTTCAACAGCGTATTCAGTACCCGTTTCCCAGCTAAAACTATCCCATATCTTTTGAATAGTGCTCTCAAACGGACTGAATTTCCTGACCGCTATTCTTAGTGTTTTCTCCTTTGCTTCCATATAACGCTCTTTTTACTGGCCCCCGAATTCCCACACTATCTTTTCTGTATCCTCCCCAAGCTTAGGAGATCCTTTTCCATTTTTAAAAATCTCCCCGTCTATCCTTATCGGGCAGCGGGTTGTACTGTAGCGAAAACCGTCGCTCATGTTTACCTCCTGCACCATATCAAGCGCCTTAAAACCCTCATGTTCCATTAACCGGTCCCACTGCATAACATCGGCGCACCATACATCGGCAGGTTCCAGTATGGCCAGCCACTCTTCGGTAGTGCCCCTCTCCAGGTGCTTTGCAAGAATACCTTTTATTTCATCCCGCTTTTCAAAAGCCAGTTTTGGTTCTTCATAAGGCAACAGCTCAGGGCAATTTAATAAGCGGCCCAACATCGGGATAGCCCCCATGGCCAGCGCTAAATATCCGTTCTTCGTTTTGTATATTCCATAAGGTGCTCCCAGGTAAGCATGTGCGTTATTAGACTTCGTACGCACAGGCAGCTCTCCACCATCCTGATAATATGTGGTGAGGGTTTCGAACTGAAAATCAATGGCCGATTCCAGCATGCTAACCTGTACCAACGCACCTTCGCCACTGATTCCCTTTCGCACCAGGCCAGCCAGTATTCCCTGCGTCAGGTGAGCGCCTGCCAGTATATCGACTACTGCAATGCCCATTGGTACCGGCCCGTCGCCCTCATTTCCACTCAGCCAGGTTAAGCCTGATAAGGATTGCAGCAGAAGGTCCTGTCCCGGCTTGTTTTTCAGGGGCCCTTCACTCCCGTAGCCGGATATTTCCCCGTATACCACTCCCCGGTTCAGCTCTTTTACACTTTTATAATCAAAGCCAAGCCGGTCCATTACGCCGGGACGGAAGTTGTGCATCACCACATCTGCCTTTTTTATCAATTCTCTGATAATCTCCTTGTCTTTCTCATCCTTAAGGTCAGCTTTCAGGCTTTCTTTATTCCTATTGATTGCGTGAAAGACTGATGACTCTCCATTCATTACCACATTGGAGGTATATAATTGCCGGCAAATATCGCCGGTGCCCGGTTTCTCCACTTTAATCACCCGTGCTCCCAGGTCGGCCAGCCGCAAACTTGCCGAGGGTCCTGACAGAAACTGGCTAAAGTCAACTATTAAAAATCCTTCCAGTGGTTTCATATATTAATTCCTGTTTAATTTTCCTGAGACTGAAGCTGTCAGCCGTTGCTCTGTTATGGTCTTCTGCCTTCACTGGCACCAGCAAACCAGCCTTATTCAAGCTTAAATTCCCTGCTGATCAATTCTGTATCTACACCTGCTTTGGGAGCGGCCTTATCTGAAAAAAGCTTTTCTCCATTGATCCGGATAGGGCAACGGGTAGTTGTAAGGGTGTTACCGTCGGGTAGAGTTACCTTTTGCTGCATTTCCAGGACCTTGAAACCTTCCTGCTCCATCAGCTGCCGGTAATTCAGTACCTTCCCGCACCAAATCCCCTTTGGTTCCAGTACCGACAGCCATTCCTCAGTTGTTTTTTTCTTCAGGCAACCTGCCAGCAATTCTACTATCTCATCTTTCTTGTCGAACCATGAGGCTTTGTCCAGGTAACCCTCCAGTCCTTCACAGCCAATTACTTTTCCTATTTGCTGCAGATCTCCCATCGAAAGAGCCAGATAGCTGTCTTTAGTTTTATAAATACCGTACGGAGCGCTTAAGTAGGCATGACCGCCACCCTTCGCTGTTCCGCGCCTTGGCAGCTTTCCTCCGTCGTTCAGGTATGTAGTCAGGAATTCGAACTGAAAGTCCAGCATGGATTCCATCAGACTTACTTCTACCAGTGCTCCTTTACGGGTTTTTCCTCTCCTGATCAGCCCCGCAAGAATCCCCTGGGTAAGGTGCGCTCCGCAAACCATATCCGCTACTGCTAAACCAAAGGGAACAGGTCCATTAGTTCGGGTTCCGGATAGCCAGGTTAAGCCGGAAAGCGATTGTATTAATAAATCCTGCCCCGGCTTGCCGGCCCATGGCCCTTTATTTCCATAGCCTGTTACCACTCCATAGATAATCTTTGGATTGATGCTCTGCACGGAAGTATAATCCAGCCCAATCTTTTCCATCACGCCCGGCCTGAAATTGTGCGTCATAACATCCGCCCTGGCAATAAGCTTTTTCACCCGCTCCAGGTCCTCCGGATTTTTCAGATCTGCAGCATAGGATTCTTTATTCCGGTTGATGGTATGGAACACCAGACTGTCACCTTCTATAAAAAGGTTTTTGATGGCAATTCTGCGCCCTGCTTCCCCAGTCTCCGGACGCTCGATTTTAATCACCCGCGCTCCCAGGTCGGCCAGTTTTAAACCAGCCGAGGGGCCTGCCAGAAACTGGCTGAATTCCAATACAAGTAGTCCGTCAAGAGGTTTCATTGTTCTAAAATAAATTTTGAATGGCAAAAAGAGTGAACGGTGGAATTAGAAGATACTTCCATGTAATTGCAAATTCATTTTACAAAATTCTATCCTTTCGATTACTCATTATATCATTTACCTGTTGTCTCGATTTTACATACAGCTCATTTAACTTCTCCAGCAGTGCTTTTTCATTTCCGCCCTTCATCATGTATTCACGGATCGGGTCGCCGGCGTGGTCCTGAAAATCCATTGATCCGTGATAGCGTGGACGAAGGAATGCTCTTTGTAAAGCGGGCAAAGTGGATGAAAAGTAGTTGTCTGTCTGACTGTTGGCTTGCTCATCCTGCCAGGCTTTTAAGTGCCCTGGCTGTCCGCCATTATCGGTATAAATGGTGCGCTGAATATCAGGACTATTTACAAAGGCGGCATATTTAACAGCTTCTTCAATATGTTTACAATCAGCAGAAATTGCAAGACCGGTTCCTCCTAAAGTACTGACAGCTTTTTTTCCATTAACCGATATCAGGTCATGAAACCGGAGCCTCTTCCGTGCATAACCCCTTCGGGCATAATTCGAATAACCATATGCAAAAGGGCAATAGGCTATATCATCCGTTAAGGTCATGGCTTCGTAAATTTTGATTGGATTTCTGTCGAAACATGCAGGATCCATTTTTTGCGCCAGCTTCCGCATAACCTGCAGCGCCTGAGTACCTGTTGCCTCACTCACTACCTTGTCCTGCTCTTTACAGGGTTCTTCACCAAAGCAATTGCAGAACATATAGAAGTTCATAAGGGTATCGATTGGTATTGCAGCAAATGCCACTAAACCTTTACCGGCCAGTGCAAAAAGGTCATCCAGTGTTTGAGGCAACTTAAAACCATGTTTTTCCAACAGATCCGGCCGGCTGGAAGCAACGGGTGTAGCAGCATCCAGCGGCAAGGCCCACTGGTGCCCTCCAAATGAATAGCTTTCGAAAGAGCGGCCAACGGAGTTTTGCCGCTGATCTTCCATAAAATCAGCCGGAAGGTATTCATCTAAAGGAAGAATCACTTTTTTCCCGGCTGCAAAGCCTGCCCATGGATGATCAATAACCAGCAGATCGTATTTTGCCGCCAGCTGCTCAATAGAAAAATCGGCAAACTCCTGCAGCGTTCTTTTTTTCCAGTTTATTTCAACACCAGGATTCAGCTCCGAGAATCGTTGAGAGGTGGCAACCATAGGTACAAGCCCTCTGCTATGATTCCAGGTAATTCCTTCCAGTTGTATATTTTGGTCAGACATATTTGTTGATCGAAAAAATTTTAATTTAAACGGGGGGTAATAAAGTTTATTTACTTCTGATTTTTATGGTTGAAGATTGCAGGCCTTCGGAGGTGGCCCGGAGGGTAATATCTCCCCCTTTTTCTTTTGCCTGTACTATAGCAAGAGCCATTCCGTTAAAGGCCTTCCGATAATCGGCCTTAAAGGGTTCCATGCTCGCCTGGTAGCCGTTATCCACCCCGGCAATAAATCCTTCTCCTTCAACCTTAAAATTCACAAGGTTATCTGCCTTTGGAACCACATTTCCTTCGCTATCCAGAATACGGACAGTCACAAAGGAAAGGTCTTTACCATCGGCATTTATCTCACTTCTGTCAGCCTTTAACTCAATTTTTGCCGGTTTTCCTGCCGTTTTGATCTCACGGCTAAGCACCTCTGTTCCGCCCTTCCGCGATACTGCCCGCAGAGTTCCCGGCTCATATTTCAGCCTCCACATAACATGCAGCTCATCTCCTTCTTTTTTCTTAACTCCCTGCGATTTTCCATTCAGGAAGAGCTCCACTTCATCTGCATTATTATAGTAGGCCCACACATCGACAGTTTTTCCTTCTTCCCAGTTCCAGTGTGGGAATACATGCAGAACAGTGTCTTCCGACCACTCACTCTTGTACATATAGTAAGAATCTTTAGGAAAGCCGGCAAGGTCGATTACACCATAATAGGAACTGCGCGCCGGCCAGGGATAAGGGACCGGCTCACCTAAAAAGTCAAAACCTGACCAGATGAAGAGTCCGGCCATATGGTCAAGCTCTTTTACCACCTTCCAGGTCTCTTCATGCGTGGAGCCCCAGTAGGCAGCAACATGGTCGTAGGCAGAAACGGTATAATCCGGATTTGCGCCTTCAATAGGTACTCCATGTGCTGCAGGCCAGTAGCGGATACTGTCGGAAGGCATATCATAATGGCCTCTCGTTGCAAGGGCTGAACTTGTTTCAGTTGCTATAAATTTCCCTCCGGGAAACCTTTCGGGCAGGTCCTCATAAGCTTCGTGCTTATAATTAAAGCCTAATACATCCAGGGCTCCGGATTGGTAAATAAAGTTTTTCTCAGGGATATTTTCTGTAAGGGCATTGGTAACGGGACGGGTGGTATCCAGATCTTTAACAATTTTTACCAACTCTTTGGTCATCTCAATTCCTGTACTATCGAACTGCTCCCGTATTTCATTTCCAATGCTCCAGATAACTATTGAAGGATGATTTCTGTCACGTAAAACCATGTCTTCCAGGTCTCTCCGGTACCATTCATCATAATCCTGGTGGTAATCTTTGGCCGCTTTCTTTTTCCGCCACACATCGAAGGACTCATCCATCACAATAAAACCCATTTTATCGCAGAGGTCGAGCAGCTCAGGAGCAGGAGGATTGTGGGCAGTACGGATCGCATTAACACCCATTTCTTTCAGGATCTCCAGCTGGCGTTCCATAGCGCGAATATTCACAGCAGCACCCAGGGCACCTAAATCATGGTGATTACAAACTCCAAGGATTTTCAGGGGTTTGCCATTCAGGGAAAAGCCGGTTTGGCTGTCGAAGTTAAAGTAGCGGATACCAAAAGGTGTTTCGTACTGATCGGTGTCCTTTCCATCTACCGATACCCGTGTTACCGCCTTATACATATAAGGGCTTTCGGTTGACCAGAGTTTAGGATTGCTCAGCGTAAATTCCTGGCTAAGTTCTGTCAGAGAATCACGGATAGAAAAAGGCTCTGATTCCCCTGATGCGACTTCTATTCCTCCGGCATTGTACAAAACTGTTTTCACCTTTACATTTTGTACATTGGCAGCTGCATTGCGGAGGCGAATGTCTAAATTTACCCTGGCCGATTCTCCTGACACTTCCGGAGTAGTCAGGAAAGTTCCCCAATGGTCTACATGTACTTTACCTGTTGTCACCAGCCTCACATTCCGGTATATACCCGAGCCAGTGTACCAGCGGGAGTTGGGCTGCTCCGAATTATCTGCTTTTACAGCTATTACATTCTGCTCTTCCCCATAATTAAGATAGGGACTTAGTTTATAACGGAAAGAAATGTACCCATTCGGGCGCTTGCCCAGGTAATGTCCGTTAATCCATACTTCGCTGTTCCGGTAAATCCCGTCGAAATCGATAAATACCTGCTTATCTTTCAATTCTTCGTCGAGTGTGAAGGTTTTACGATACCAGGCGGTACCCGTAGGCAAAGCCCCTCCCTCCGGCTTCGCCGGATTGTCTTCGCTGAATTCTCCTTCAATACTCCAGTCGTGCGGAAGCGTTAGCGTTCTCCAGGATGCATCATCATAATCTGCACCAATAGCTGTACTGTCGCCTTCAGGAGAAAATTTCCAGCTTTTATTAAACTCCGCCAAAGTACGGGCTTCTTTTTTGCTGCTGCAGGAGGCAAGGCAGAAAATGGCAGCTAACAGTATACAAACTGAATTATTTACAGAAATGAAATTATTGGTTGTTCTTGATATCATGTTTAAAGTTAACAATGTCAACGAAGCTTAATTTTCAGGTATTCTAAACATTTTCTTCTCTTAATCAGGCTGATTGGAAAATGGATTTCATATATTCTGCATTAGAGCCAAAATTCCTTTTTACATTATGCGGATCGCTGGCATCGCGGGAACGTTCGAGAACTAACCAGCCACTCCAGCCCATATCATCAAGTGTCTCTTTTACTGCATGCATATCCAGGCGGGTATTATCTTTTAGAAGTACACCATCCTTATCAGTACAATGAATCTGGCAGATATTATCTTTCCCCAGAATCTGCAGCTCTTTCTGAAGATCCAGCCCTGCTTCCAGGGCATCGGAGAAATTGAAGTAGATTTTTACTCCGGGAGAGCCAATATCTTCCAACAGTTTTTTCTCGCCTTTTGCATCCAGCGCAGTTTCTATTCCTATTACAACACCGGCCTCCTCTGCCATTTTCCCCACAACCTGCAAACGCTCCACTATAGCAGGGCGCAGTTCAGGATACTTTACCAGATCGCCGGTTACGCCAAGGGGCAGAAAACCCACTTTTACCGCCATATGCTGCATGGTTTTGATACAGTCACCTGCCATCTGCTGATAAGTCGGGCGCTCCGCAAAAGACTGGGCATAAAAACCCGACATGGCAATGGAGCATATTTCCAGCCCATTTTCCCTGGCTGCATCAAGGAATTCCCGGCGAACGGCAGGGTCTGCCAGTTTACTTTCGAAAGTATCCCGGTTACCCAAGCCTCCCATATCTACTTCCACCCCATCAACACCAATTTCACTGGCAAGCGGAAAAGCACCGATCTTCTGCCTCCTGAGGATCATCAGATCTACCACCCCGATTTTATACTGTTGCCCATTTACTGAATTAGCAGCTGTGCGGGAAGATGAACAGCTTAAAAAACCCGGTGCTGCCATAAGGCCGGCAGCAACCGTAGCAGCACTGCTTAAGAACAGGCGGCGCTTTATAGGGCTTTTGCTGAATGGTTTGTTTGTTTTGTCCTGCATGTCCAATTTTAAGGGTGCTTAATTTTTCGCCTGCTCTTCTTCCTGATCATTTTTTACCGGGTTACCACCTGGCCATTTGCCATTTTTGATCTTTTTAGGTTCCAGCCGGGCAGGATCCACTACTGCATGCTTTATTCTTTCGCGTCTCCATGTGTATACCACATGCACCATTCCATCTGAAGTCTGGATTACTGAAGGATATGAATACTGGCTGATAGAAGAGTTTTCCAATACAAGGGCTGCATTCCATGTTTTGCCATCCTCAGAGATTGAAAGGTTAAGTGGAGTCCGGGCTCCTTTAACTTTATCGCCTTCAGGAAGTACGTGGTTGTAAACGAGTATATGCCGTCCATCCTCCAGAGTTACTGCATCGGTACCGGCGTTATTGTTTGGTAATGACGTTTTAGCCAGGGGAGTCCATGTTCTGCCATAGTCGTATGACCAGGATTCTATTAAAGCACGGCTCTTGCTGCGACAAAGGATTTGAAGTTTCCCATCTCCATGGTTAAGAATACTTGGCTGAATTGCATCATGCTCTTCCCCATCCTTTCCTTTTTCAATCGGGCCGATTTTTTCCCAGGTTTTTCCAAAGTCTTTGGTTACTTCAAAATGTATTTTCCAGCCATTTCCTTCTGTACTGGAAGCACAGAAAAGTTCGCCGTTTTCCAATAATACCGGTTTGTTCTTTACAGGACCTACATATCCTTCGGGTAGCATTTCTGGTTCTGACCATGTTTTTCCACCATCCTGAGAAGTTTTCATCCAGCCCTGCCATTCTGAAGGCTTAGGCCCTATTTTATAAAATAAAATCAGCTCACCTTCCGGTACCTGATACAAAACCGGATTCCAGGTTGGCAGGCGGCTTCCATCTTCCTGCACACCCTTTGCAACAGACTCAGGAGCAGTCCATGTATCGCTTCCTTTTTCTTTCCGGCTTACAAATATTTCCACTCCCGGATGCCTTTCGTGAACACCCCCAAAAAAGGCAGATACCAAACCGCCACCCGGTACTTCCTCAATAGTGGCGGAGTGACAGGAAGGGAAAGGAGCATATTCATAGATAAATTCATCTGTCAGGATTCCCTTCTTCCACTTCTCCTGGGCAAAAAGAGCACTTGTCCCAACACAAGTCAGGAGAAGCAGTGTTACTAAAATTTTCTTCATCACTTTAATAGTTATTTGCAGTTTTTATTTCATGTTTAAAATCCCGGAGGTTTTAAGAACCTCAAGTGTTGAATGTTAAGTAATCACATAGCTGATGTAAAAGAGTATTCTCCTGAACCTACCTCAAACACAGCTCTGTCCCCTTCCATCCGTAAAAATTTAACCCCGTCAGCTGAAGTAAGTGCCTTGCCTCCTTCTTTCACAACATTTTGAGAGCGGGCAGGAATATGTACTTCGGCTCTTGTATTACCTGGTATGGAAATATTCCAGCTAAAACGCTTCTTATCTTTTTTCCACCCACTTTTGATCAGCCCGTGAATTGAATGGTAACTGGCATCTACATAATCTAGATCTTCCAGCTTCAAAGGATTCATGACAATCCTTTTAAAGCCCGGGTTTTCAAGGCTGGATTTTATTCCGGCCAGATGTTCGAAATCCCATATTATCAGGTCGCCTAACATCATTACATGATTATAGGAGTTCATATTGGGGGCAGCTGTGTTACCATTCCACAGTTCCCAAATAGTAGTGGCACCATTTTCTACCATATATCCCCAGCTTGGGTAGGTGGTGTTAACCGCTAACTTATAAGCAAGCTCAGAACGGCCATACTCCGTAAGGCTCCGCAGCAACCATTGCGTGCCAACCACGCCGGTGCTTAAGTGCCCCCCATTCTCTACCTCAATAATATTTACAATTGTATTAAGCAGGGCCTCCTTATGTTTTTCCGGCACAAGCCCAAAATACAGAGCCAGCAGGTTATCGGTTAATTTATTATCGCCATAATAAGCGCTGTCTGCATGAAAGAACTTATCATTAAAGGCCTTTTTTACCTTTTCCGCCGTTGCCTGGTAACCTTTAATATCCTCCTCATTTCCCGTCAGGCGGGCGAAGCGCTGCATCATTTGCAAATATTTATAGTGGTAGGCAGTAGAAATTAACTGGCTGGGATTTTTCACGTTTGCATTCATGCCTCTGCCCTCTTCAATGGTGGCAGGGGGTGCGCACCAGTCGCCATAGCTGTCTTTGGTAAGGATGAAATCCTCCGTCATATACAGGTCCTGCATATACTGAAGCCACTTTTTCATAGAGGGGTAATGTTTCTCCAAAGGCTTTACATTACCATACTGTTGGTACAGCATATCGGCAATAAAGAGATAAGTACCAGCCCATGACATATTATCGCTATAATACCTCCAGTATGCAGGTGCGACATCCGGAATAGATCCATCTTCCTTTTGTGCATTCTTAATATCGTCCAGCCACTTTGCATAAAGTTTTCCGTTGTCAAAAATAAAGCTCTCCCCATAGGCACTGGTCGGACGGTCGCCAAGCCATGGCTGCCGCTCGTTCCGCTGAGGGCAATCCACAGGCATTCCTTTATAATTCCCTCTTATGCCCCAATAGGCATTTTTGAAAACCTGATTCAGGACAGAACTGGAGGTTTTGAAAGCTCCTACTGTTGCCATGGCATCATACACCACCCTGCCCTCGAAATCATCTACAGCAGGCTTGCCGGGATAGCCGGTCACTTCTACATAACGGAATCCATGGTATACAAAGGAAGGCTCCCACACTTCTTCCTCTCCGCCTTTCAGGATGTAAACATCAGTTGCCCTGGCATCGCGGAGGTTTTCGACTTCTATCTCACCATTCTCATTCAGCACCTCTGCAAAACGCAGGGTAACTTTTTCGCCGCTTTTTCCTTTTACCTTCATTCTCACCCAGCCTGTCATATTCTGGCCCATGTCCACTATATAGGTTCCTGGTTTCAGTTGCTTCACGGATACTGGCTTAATGGTTTCCATTACTTTCATATTCTCATTCATCTGAGCTTCCAGGGTTCCCGTGGGCTCCTGAACATACTCTGCCTGTAACCATTGGCTTTCGTCAAAACCAACTTTATTCCATCCGGGCATTTCTTTTCGGGCATCATACTCTTCGCCATCATACTCATTATTTGTTCTGATGGGTCCATCGGCAGTCATTTTCCAGCTGCTGTCCGTCCGGATCCTTTCGCTGGTACCATCGGTATATTCAATTACTAAGTTCAGCAGCATTTTAGGATAGCCGAAGGTCTTGATTTTATATGGCTTGTAATCCTGCCGCATGGTGTAAAAGCGTCCGTTTCCTAAAATGGTACCAATTACATTTTTCCCTTTCCGAAGCTCCTCAGTAACATCGAAGGTATTGTATTTAACATTTTCAGAATAATCGGTAGGAGAAGGTGCAAGCACCTGATCGCCTATGCGCTGGCCGTTGATATAAAGTTCGTAAAGACCAAGCCCCATGATATACACTTTCGCCTGCTTAATTTCTTTAGGTGTTTCAAACTCTTTGCGGAAATAGCGGGCTGAGAGTCGTGCGAATTTATCTTCCCGGTCCCAGGGAAAGGAGCGGTCCATACCAATCCAGCGGCCCCACCAGTCAGAATAATTCAACTGCCCCATGCTCCAGTAGGCTCCTTCGCTCCACGAACTTTCTCCTTTATTGGTCCATACTTTTACTTTCCAGTAGCAATCGTCCCTGCTTTCGAGCCGCTCTCCATTATAAGCAACCAATACAGATTCACCGGAGGCTACTTTTCCGGAATTCCACAGGTCACCTTCATCAGCCGCCAGCTTTTCAGGGGTGGATGCTACCAGTACCTGGTAGGCTGTTTGCTCTACGCTGCGCTGGCTGCTGTATATTTCCCAGCTCAGGCGGGGTTTCTTCGCATCAATTCCTTCCGGATTCACCAGCATCTCAGTTTGCAGGTTCTTCAATAAAATTTCTCCTGCAGTATTCCCTTTAAATGCTGTGGCCAATACTCCTGAAAGTACCAGAAGGAACGTAAAGAATATACTATGTCTCATTTGTTTGTCCATATTATCAAGCTTGTGCGAATTTTATCTTTTCCTATCTTATGAAAGATAAAGTTTCCTTTTATTGCCTTAGCGCTTTTTCTTCCAGACTGGTCCGTTGCTGCGAAAAGGAACAGCGGGAAGCCCTTCTTTATTAAACAAATTAGGTTGTGCTGCTTCGTTCCAGGCAAAGCGGACCTGCTGAGGCGATTTTACCTCTTCTGCTGAAACAATTACCTTATTTTTCCCTTTTATTACAGCTTTGGCAGGTACGAAATTTCCGTCTGCGCCGGCCACTTCAAAATAGGTAAGCGGCATTTCATTTCCACTTTTTAAGCCACTGCCGGTATGAGAGAAAATTAATATTAGTTTGTTTCCTCTGGTTTTCATGCTCCTGAAGACAGGCCCCGAATACACCAGCGATTCTTTGCCGTAGTCTTTGGCCAGGGCCAAACGGGCCAGACGCCTGCCAACTTCCCATTTATAGGTTGGGTGAAGTTCTTCCGGATTATCATTTAAATCTGTCGTCACGACCATGCCTGTATGAGGAATTTGCAGGGCTGCAGTCTGGGCCTCCCAAAACCCGGGCAGTGTTTCCTCTGTTAAAGGATACTTGCCCCTGCTGTCAGAGTACCGGAAAGGCACAATCTGTACATAGTAAAAGGGAAGTTCCTCCTCCCGCCAGATACTGCGCCAGGTATGAATCATGGCCTCCATCTTATCGGTATATTCAAAAGCTTCATTTTGAAAAGCATTCGTTTCTCCCTGATACCACAAAAAGCCTCTCAAAGCAAATGGTGCCAGCGGCTGAATCATACTGTAAAAGAACTTTCCGGCGTTAAGGTCGTCAATCACTTCAGGGTCAAGCGGAACCCGCGGATCAAAATCTGCCTGTGAAGCAAATGCTTCTTCCGGTGCCCAGCGTTCAATAGGACTTCCGGGTATAGCTGAGGAAATGATTCCAACAGGAACATTAAGCTCTTGCCGGAGCTTAGCTGCAAAAAAATAGCCAGCAGCCGAAAAGTCCTTTACCGCCTCAAAATCCGTTTCTTCCCAACCTCTGTTCTGGCCGTTTCCTTCATACAGGCTGCGCTTTACCAGAAACAGCCGCAGCCCTCTGTCCCTGACATTTTTAAGCTCTTCCGCCGTAAGCCCTTTACTCCTCACTGCATCTGAAAATTTGGCACTTTTATTCATGGAATATTCCATGTTTGACTGTCCTGAGCAAAGCCACACCTCTCCAACAAGGATATTTTTCAGCACAATGGTATTTGTTCCTGAAATGGTCAATTGAGCGGGCTCCATTGATGTAGTTAAAGGATCCAGAACCACTTCCCATTTTCCTGAACTGTTGGCAGTGGCTGTTTTGGTCTGGTTGCCAAAGTGCACCCTTACCGTTTCACCTTCCGCCGCGGTTCCCCAAACGGGAAGGGGTTTATTGCGCTGCAGCACCATGTTGCTGCCCAGAATTTCAGGAAGACTTACCTCTGCATTGGCGCAGAAAGCAAGCAGTAACAAAAGAATTAATATGTATGGCTTTTTTATATGCATTATTTATTTGAATAAGCGGGATTTGTATTTCAGAACCCTTTCTAAAACAATAAAGAGTAAGCTTTCCTGCCCTCGTCGAAAAATGCCCGAACCGGCGATATGGAAAACTTCCGGCTCTTCCGGTTTAACTTACGATTTCTTCGTCTTTCTTCTGCTATGAGTTCTTAAGTGAAACTTCTTTATTCTTAGCTTTTTCATGTTCTATACTTGCCCAGATAAATGGAGCAATAGCTTTTGGGTCGTTCTCCCGGATGGGTTCACCTATATAATATTCGAAGCTGCCATCACGATCTGCACTTAAGCCTGCTACTACGCAGCATTGGGTAATCGTTTCTGTTCCATCGGCTTCTTCTTTAATAAACTGGTCCAGTAAGCCCTGATACCCTTTGTCGGCCACTGCGAGGTATGACTCATCCAGGTACCCTTCCCGCACTGCTTTATATAGAAAATATACATACATGCCGGATGCTGAAGACTCAAGGTAGTTACCTTCCCTGTCGCCCTGATCCACCACCTGGTACCATACTCCTGTTTCTTCATCCTGGTATTTTTTAATTCCGGCCGCCACTTTTTGAATGTTGTCGATTACTGCCTCTCTTCCTTCATGATTTTCCGGCAGGTGATCTAACATGTCTACCAGTGCCATTCCGAACCAGCCGATACTTCTTCCCCAAAAGGAGGGAGAGGTACCGGTTTCTTTATCAGCCCAAATCTGCTCTTTACTTTCATCCCAGCCATGGTAGAACAAGCCTTTTTCAGGATCATAAGTGTGCTTTGAGATCAACCTGATTTGCTTTACTGCATCATCATAAAGGGCAGGTTCGTTAAATTCTTTTGCATACTGCGCAAGGAAAGGAGCCCCCATATACAAGCCATCCAGCCACATCTGGTGGGTATAGCGTTTTTTGTGCCAGAAGCCTCCTTCGCTGGTTCGCGGGTGTTCGCGCATCTGATCGCGCAGGGTTTCTATGGCCGTTTTATATTTTTCATCACCTGTTTCTTCGTAGAGAGTAAAGAGAACTTTACCTGCATTGATCAGGTCAATATTGTACTTTTCTCTTTCATAGGTTGTGATATCCCCATCCTCAGTAATAATTGTATCGGTATAAGCTTCTACATATTTATAATAAGCAGTGTCGCCGGTATATGCCCACATGTCCAGCATGGCTTTGCCAATAAGGCCCTGGTGATAGCCCCAGCGTGGCGCATCTGTATGATCGCTTTTCCACAGCTCAGGATATCTTTCCATTTCCGACTGCGCCATCTCCACGGAATATAGCTCCCCTTCCTGTTCCTGCACATCTGCAGTTTCCTTTTGAGAGCTACAGCCAAAGGTGCAAATACTTATAATTGAAACAACCGCTATTTTTAAATATGCTTTCTTCATGCTGAAATCTAACTTTTAATGCTTACTGTTTGGCGTTTTCTAATGCCTTGTTCAATGCTGAAATACCTTTGATTGCATTCTTTGGAAGCTTTTCTCCCTCAGCGCCAAAAACATATAGTTCGGGATATTCTTCTATGGTCACTTTCGTTTCGTCTATTTCCCCTTCTTTATTTTGCACCCTGCTAAGGTCGAGCCCCAGGTGCTCTGCCAAAAACTTGTACATAGCCATTCGCTTGGATACTCCATAGTCGTGACCCTCGCCTGCGAAGTGACTGTTCTTTACCAGCTCTTCCTTATCATACAGGCCATACACCTTTTGAATGAAAGGATATTCCAGTTCAGGCACCGTGTGGGTCCAGTCTTTACCATCGGAAATGATCAGCTGGGGCCTTGGAGCCACCATAGCTGCTATTTCCGCATTATTTGTTCCTCCTCCACATAAGTGAATGGGCATTCCGCTTTCGCAGGGGCAGCCACCAAACATATGGCTGGATACCATAACCACCGGCACACTTACTTTTACTCTGTCGTCGATGGCGGAAAGCAACATCGTTTGAGAACCGCCACCAGAACCACCTGTAACGGCGATCTGCTCAGGGTCTGCTCCTTTCAGAGAGGTAAGGAAATCCAGGATACGCATGCCATTGAGAGCCTGAATAGTGTGAGCAATGCTTCTCCGGTGGTCTTCCGGTTTAAACTGGAGGAGTGATTCACCCCAGGCAAAAAGGTCGTAGCTAAAAGCTATGCCCCCCATACGGGCAAGGGTAGCACAGCGGATCTGCATGTCGGCACGGTAACGGCCATCGCCGAAATGCCCGTTGGGGTTGAGTACAATGGGGGACTTGCCGGCTTGTTTGACCGGCCGATACAGGGAGCCTGTTACATACACACCCGGAAGTGTTTCGATGGCCACATTTTCCACTGTATAGCCATCCATTTTGCGTTTGTTGGTAATAATTGGCTTAGAGTCAGGTTTTTCAGGCATCGGGTTCAGCCCTAAAGCTGTCTGCATGCATTCTTTCAACTCTTTCCGGCGCTCTTCCAGGGAAGCTTTATCAGTATATAAAGAGGAAAGATACTCCAGCTGCCGTTCTGCCTGCTCTACAGGCCTGCGGTGGTATTCGAAAGACTTGATTTCGTATTTTGTTTCTGAATCTTTATTAAACTTCAGGTCAAAAGGAGTTAATACATTGGATAGTGTTTCTTCCAGACTATATTTCCGGATACGCCAGTCGGCATAGGGCAGCGTTTTACCTTCTACCAGCTTTTCGGGATACCGCAGGTCAATTTTAAATTCCTTCTCAATTTCTAACAATACCTCTTCTAAAGGTCTGGCGAACTGGTCATCTGCCGTTTGAGCTGAAACCTGTAAAGAAAGAATCATCAGGCACAGCAAACAACCCAAAATGCTTTTTACGGCCGTTCTCTTTACCTGGCGTATTTTTATATTTTCTTTCATCTTTGTCTTCAAATTATCTGAAAAGGTTTTCCGGCCACAGGTAACTTCCCGGTTTATTGGTCATAAACATTTCTTCTTTGCCCGAAACTTTCATTCGTACCACTCCATTGCCTAATTCAGTTACAGGTGTAAAAGAGGTAAAGCCTGCTTCACGAACTATGGCAAAGGCAGTAGCGCCTCCTTCAATCAACAGTTCATCAATGTGGATCCAGCTCAGCACCTTATTTACTGCCCTGGCCACTCTTTCCTTCAGCACGCGGGAACTTTCTTCAAAACTGATAAGCCTTCCGCCCACAGTTACAATTACTTTATCACATTGCGCAAACTGCTTCAGTATTTCATCTGCCCACACATTTACATCCTCCTCCTGAGCATACCTGCTATGAAGGATGGGGGGCATTTCCACTACCGGTATCCCGTTGCTGCCGCTTTCACGCACAAATTCCCGGCTATTGGCATGGGCACTTCCACAAACGATCAGTTGCTTACCACGGAATTTAAAATTCTTCAAAAAGATCCTTCCCTTTCCCGGAAACTGCACTCTGAGAAAAGCCTCAAAGAAAGCCGCACTACCTGCCGGTAAAACATTTTTGGTCAGCTGCAAAGCCTGCTCCTCCATATCGGCCCTGGAGGAGGCATCAGGAACACTTATTATTTCTGTTAAGCTTAATCCCAGCGTTGCTGAAATATCCGGATGGTAGCGATCGGCCAGTAATTTCTCCACTTCTGAAAAGGTGGCAGGGAAATCAGGATCGCTGGCAAAGCTGGTTTCATTAAGAGGAATGCCATTGACATAATAAATCCCATTTGCCACTGTTCTGCCTGTTGCCGGATTAGCTGATATTAACAGTACCTTTTCTTTTTCAAAGACATCAAGTGCCACTTCCAGTTCAGCCAACACATGGCCCCGGATAACAGAATCTGTTTTCTTAAATATGGAGGTAACACCGGCTTTTTTCAGCCTGGTCAGTAATCTCCCGGTTTCCCTGATTGCATCCTTCAACTCCATTGAGCGGGTATCGGTAGCTATTACCAATACGTCGGCTTCGGGCAGGGAAGTAACTTCTGTAGCAAAGGCAACACGAAGCCCGTACCGAAGGCAAACGCCCGCGATTTCCGCTGCACCGGTCATATCATCTGCTACAACTACAATCATTTTTTTTTATTTTCAGACATTTGAACAGCATACTCTATTGCGAGAACAGTGGCATCTTCGGACGCTATGCCTTTACCGGCAATTTCAAAGGCAGTACCATGATCTACCGACACCCGGATAATGGGCAGGCCAAGGGTTATATTTACTCCCTTTACACTTTCCATTTTTTTGGCTTTATTATCCCAAACAAAGCCTTTTACCTTAAATGGAATATGACCCTGATCGTGGTACATGGCCACCACTCCATCGTAAAAACCTTGTGCAGCCTTTGCGAAAAGAGTGTCGGGAGGAACAGGACCTTCCGCCTTCATTCCTAATGCCACTGCTTCTTTCACAGCAGGGAGGATCTCTTTTTCGTCTTCATCACCAAACAAGCCGCCATCACTGGCATGAGGGTTTAATCCGGCCACGCCAATTTTAGGTTCTGGAATGCCAAACTGTCTACAGGCATCATGCAAAAGCTTAATTACATCCAAAATCCTTTCTTTTTTTACCAGATCGCATGCCTGCCGAAGAGAAACGTGTGTACTGACGTGGATCACCCGCAAAGCTTCTTCTACCAGCAGCATTGCATAATTTTTGGTATTGGTAAAATGAGCGTATATTTCAGTATGCCCGGCATAGCGATGCCCTGCCAGGTTAATTGATTCTTTATTAATAGGTGTCGTAACTGTTGCATCAATGGTTCCTTCCATTGCCAGCTCTATCACCTTTTTTACTGCTTCAAAAGCGGCATTTCCGGCCATTGCAGATACTTTCCCCGGCTCAAGCTCATTATACCTGACATTTTTCAGGTCGTACACCTCTATAGTTCCGTACCTGTATTTCGCATCCTCCACCTTGTCTATAGCACGAATCTGTATTTTAGTTCCAAGCGTTTCGGCAGCCTTTTGCATGGTAAAGGCATCTCCTACCACAAAAGGGCGGCATTGATCATAAATTTCTTTCCTGCTGAGGGCTTTAAAAATAATTTCCGGTCCAATACCCGCCGGATCTCCCATCGTAATTCCTATAATTGGCAGCATGATGCTTTTCTTGTTTCGTTTATAAATTTTGAATAATAGATTGAGTGAATGATAGAATAATATGTTTACTAGTAAATATTATTCTATCATTCACTCAAATAACCTGAGGTATATATTCCTTGCATCTTCGTAAGTAACTTCCCTTGGGTTATTCTTCAGCAGGCGTGTTACCTTCATTGCCAGTCCGGTTAGTTCATCTACAGAATCTTTGGTAACACCTATGTCTGTTAATTTAGTTGGAATACCACATGAACAGGCTAATTCTCTTATCCTTTCCACTCCTGCCCCGGCAGTTGCTTTCTCTGTCTCTTTTTCTTCCACCCCGGCTGCAAGGGCAATTTTTGCATGTTTGTGCACATTGGCAGGCATGTTAAAATCCATTACTTCCGGCAATAAAATGGCATTTGCCAGGCCATGCGGAATGTGGTATTTTCCACCCAGCGGGTAGGAAATAGCATGTACTGCCGCAGTGTTGACCGGTCCGAGGCATAAGCCACCATACATACTTCCAAGTGCAACGGCAGACCGTGCCTCCACATCCCCTCCATCAATATAAGCTTTATGCAGATTACGGGCGATCAATTCTATTCCTTTCAGCGCATATTCATCTACAACAGGATGGCTGAATTTATTCGTGTAGGCTTCAATACAATGACTAAGAGCATCTATCCCCGTTTCTGCCGTAATTTTTGGAGGCAGGCTGAGGGTCAGCAAAGGGTCGATATAAGCAGCATCCGGAACCAGAAAGGGGCTGATAATTCCTTTTTTTTCCTGTGTGGTTTCGTCCAGTAAAATGGAATTTGGCGATACCTCAGCGCCGGTTCCTGAGGTGGTCGGGAGGCAAATAAGGCCTGCAGATCTTCCTGACAGATTGTTAATACCTACTACCTCTTCAAGTTTTTGGCTATTATGCTGCATCGCTGCCACCAGTTTTGCCACATCCAGCACACTTCCTCCACCTACTCCTACAATACAATCGGCATTAAAAGAGCGGGCATCATTTACAATTTCCTCATAATTGGAAAAAGTTGGTTCCCGGAAGGTATATTCGATAACTTCCACTAAAACTTTTTGCTCCAGCAGATTTTCAAAAACCTGATTTAGCGACTTTTTTGCTGAACGGGCAATAATAAATAAAGCTTTTTTATAGCCGGATTTATTAAAGTCCGTAGTAAACTGCTTCAGGGAATCAACTCCAAAAACTATTCTAGGGGGTTGTATAAGGGTAATTGCTCTCATTTAATGACTACTTGTTTAGGGCCGGGGGTAATAAGCTGCTTTTCTTTGTCTACTTTTTTAAAATAGCCATGAATAGTCAGACTTTCATCTGCATTTTTTGATTTAAAGAGGAAACTTGCCACATAACCCACCACAAAAACGATAATGTGACTGTACACACCAAGCATGTATTTATGATGAGGGAAATTGTAGGCTCCTAAGTCCAGAAATAAGCGGGAACCACCACCAAAATCCATTTTAGTGGAACTAAGCACCGCATAAGCGGTAAACAGCACACAGGCACCAATACCTACATAAAGACCCTGCTTATTTGCCCTTTTACTTAATAGCCCCAGGAGAAAGATGCCCACGATTCCTGCTGAGAAAATGGCATATAAGCCAAAAACAGCCTTCAATACTCCTTCACCTTCCCACAACACATATAAAGAAGCTACTCCCACGGCCCCAATGCCTGATATTGCTACCAGTATTCTACCCATATTCAGGCGTTCCCTGTCAGTGCAATTGGGCTTCAGGCGCTGGTAATAATCTTCCACACCAATGGCGGCAAGGCAGTTCATATCGGAGTCGAGGCTGGAAACAGCAGCAGAGGCCAGGGCTGCCACCACCAAACCGGTAACTCCTACCGGTAATTCCGACATAATAAAATATGGAAATACTGCATCTGCACTTATATCAGCAGGAAGGGAAGCGGTTGAAACTTTATAGAAGGCAAACAAGGCCGTTCCTATGAACATGAACAGAGCCCAAACAGGGACACTCATCAGGACTCCTATATGAGCGGCCTTTTTTGCTTCCTTATCATTCTTAGCCGTTAAATAACGTTGCACAATGGTTTGGTCGGTTCCGTACTTCTGTATGGCATAGAAAACACCGTTGAGTGCCATTACAAAGAAGGTAAGTTGGGTAAAATCCCAGTCATAGGGGCCGAATCCAATTTTATTATCTATACTTATTTGTTGGAAAATGGCCGATGGCCCGCCTTCAGGGGTAAAAAGAAGAATACCTACACAAAGCAGACCTCCGCCAATGAGCAGGAAACCCTGGATCACGTCCATCCATATAACAGCTTCAATCCCTCCGAGTAAGGTTATGGCTATAATAACCAAACCGAGGAGCCCAAGAACAGTAAAAATTCCAATGCCTGTCATTTCGCTCAGGGCTAAGCCTACCAGGTATAGAACAGTCCCCATTTTTGAGAAATGGATCAGGATAAAAGCAATAGAACTGTAGAGGCGGGCAAAATAACCAAAACGCCTTTCAAAATATTCGTACGTACTCAGCCGGATTACTTTTCTGAAAAGTGGAACAATAATCCAAATCATAGCCACCAGGGTAACAGGAACCATTATACCCTGTACCAGCAAAATCCAGTTGGAGGCAAAAGCAGCGCTGGGGTATGCCAGGAAGGTAACACTACTGATCAGAGTTGCAAAAATAGAAAACCCGATTGCCCATGAGGGGATATTCTGACTTCCGGCAAAATAATTATCAGAGCTCTTCTGCCTGTTTGCAAAATAAATACCCATGAAAACAGTAACCATTATTGAAACTGATATAATAAGGTAATCTACCCAATGCAGTGTTTCATATGTCATGGTTTTTAAATTTAATGTAAAAAATCCTTAGCTCTTCTTATGATTGCTCCAGCCTCCTCCTCACTTAGTTCCGTAAGGGGAGGCTTCATATAAGACTTACACAAACCGGCCACCTCCATCATTACCTTCAGGGCTGCCAGAGACTGGCCTAGCGTGCGGCCTTCCTGGTAAATTTTTGCCACTTTATCGGTTTTTACCTGCAAATCATCCGCTGTTTCATTATCCTGCTGAATGGCCGCTAAGTATAATTGCTTGTACATTTCAGGCACAATATTTCCAGTGCTAGGTACTATACCATCAGCTCCCCACATCAGGCTATTGGCGCTTTGGCCGCCCCATCCACAGAAAAAAGAGAAATCCTTCCGGTCCTTATAGGTATTAATGCACTTTTGCAGGCGTTCCACATCCCGCTCAGAATCTTTGAGTCCCCATATATTTTCATGCCGGCTCAGTCTTTCCACAACCTCCAGAGGAATGGACATTTGTGTGGTCGCTTTAATGTTGTACATCATGAGGGGCCCGGGTAAACTATCCGCCAGGGTTTCATAATAGGCAATCATCTGGCCGGGAGTCAGGATGTAATAAGAAGGAAGTGTTGCCACCACTACATCTGCCCCCAACTCAAAATACCGTTTTCCGCAGTTGATCTGGTGCTGAACATTATTTCCCACCAGGCCTGCATAAATTTGCTGGTTCAAACCTTTAGATGCAACCGCTGCTTTCACCAGATTCACCCCTTCTTTGGCGCCAAAGGAGGAAGATTCACCAGTGGTTCCCAACACCAATGGCGATATGTGGTTTTTTGAAAAGGACATAACAATCCTTTCCACCGCTGCAACATCAATTTATTTGCTTTCGGTAAGAGGGGTTACCATGGGTACCACTACACCGCTGTATTTTTTTCTTCCTGTCATTATTGAATCCTGTTATCCTCAAATTCCTTTCACTAAAACAAACCGATACTCTTTTCCGGTGCTAGTTTGCTGATCCTTTATTTCCCACTCCTTTCAGCCATATAGCATAAGAATAGGCATCGGATTGAGGATCGGGCTTTTTAAGCTTATCTTTGTACCAGATGCCTATATTGGCAAAAGGATACATAACCATGGTTATTTCCCGGCCACCATTTAATTCCACAGGAACCTCGTAGCCCGGACCATACATATCCTCTCTTGCTACTTCCAGTTTCCTGAAGGAGGAAGGATTAGCCAGCACAAATTTCACCTCATTCATCACATCGGCAGGGAACAGGCCCGGGGCACCGGTATACCAGATATTATCCAGCACGTACACGATAGGCCCGCGCAATAAAGCATAGGGAGCTTCCGGATCTTCTTCCGCCGGATAAGGCTTTCTGTCTGATACCTTCATATGGTTCCGGCGGCGCTCCCAACGCAATTCCATTGGCAGTTCCAGTTCTATTTTATCTCCCTTTTCCCATTCTCTTGTTATAGAAGCATATTCACCTGTCTGTATTCCTGAAATCTTCTCTCCGTTCACACTCAGTTCAGGGTTTTTAACCCAGGATGGAATCCGGACATTTACTGTAAATTCTTCATCATCCTCAGGATTTACAAGAATTGCCACCCTGCTTTCTTCAGGATAATCAGTTTGCTGCGAAAGGTGTACAGTGGTTTCATCCAGCTCTATTTTAGCTTCGGACTTTACGAACTGATTGATGAATACTGCATTATTATTTTTTGCATAAAAGAACTTTGGCAGCATGGATAAAAGCCTGTGCCCGCTACCTGTACAGCAATCCGGTCCGTGAAAATAGCCCTTCGGTTTAATTCCATTTGGAGGAGTATCGTAACGGTTACAGTCGCCATCAATCGTTTGTGCTGCAAAAACGTGGTTCCAGATAAGCCTTTCCATGGCATCGGCATACCTGGTGTCGCCGGTAAGCTCCAGCAAGTTTTGTGAAAGCTGCAGCCATGACATAGTAGCACATGTTTCCACCATTTCACCGGTTAAGGGTTTAATATAATCGCGTTCATAATGCTCGCCAACGCCTACACCACCGGTAATATACATCTGGCGCTCAGCCACATCGTCCCATGCCCCTGCAACTTTTCTAAAGTAGGACTGATCGCCTGTTATCTGATACATCCTTAAGAAACCGAGGAAGTTCATCTGGAAGGTGTGGGAGTGTACATAAGGCTGTATCTCATTAATATCCATTGTACCTGCCGCTACTGAATCCAGCTTTGAGAAGGAATTCCAGCCACTCCACTCATCGATACGGCTGATTACCCATTTGCTCCAGTCGAGGTAGCGGTCATCGCCGGTCATCTGATACAGGCGCAGCATGGGGTCTATCAGGAGAGAACCTTCCCAGGAATAGTGGAGGCTATGTCCGGCCATTTTGGAATGCACTGTTCCTCTGTACACTTTTCCAACATTTTCAGGATAGCGGTCTTCGGTTGGCCAGAATTCGGCTTTACCTGGTCCAATATATTTCACAAAGTAATCACCCAGTTTCTTAGCTGCTTCCAGAGCTTCAGGTTCGTTCAGCTGCTCATATGCGGTTAAAAAGGCATGCTGCAGGAAATACAGTTCATAGGCATCCATTCCGCGAAGCGGGCGCTCAGCTGAGCGGATTTCCGGACTTGTAGCTCCCACATAACCTCCCGGCTCCTGTGAAGCAATTAGTCTGTTAAGCATTTCGCGGGCTTTTTGCTCCAGCTCTTTATCGCCTGTCCGTTTGGCTGTTAAAATAGCTGATTCCACCCATTTCCCTGGTTGCTCAGCCTTTTTCCAGTCCCAGCCGGTATGAGTCCTTTCCTCAATAAACTCCACATGTTCTTCTATGGGAAAGGTCCTGATATAATTTTCCTTATTCTTTTCCAGCCTGTCACCCACAAATCCACCTACAGATTGTATAGCAGTTACAGGTGCTGAATTCTGCACTTTCTGCACTTCCAGCTGTACCACCTCTGCTTTAGAGGCTGGTTTTTGCTGAGTACAGCCGATAATTCCTCCTGCAACTAAAAAACTATATATTATTTGCTTTACCATAATGGTATATTTAATATTTTTCAGAATTTCTGTTTAACTATCCGGTTATTAAACCTGAGCGTCATCTTAAACTGCTTTCTTCCTCCCGGTGAGGAACAAAAAACTAATCAGCGCTGGCTGCAGCACTATTCCGGTCCTGAGTCCTCAATGATTTAATATAGAATTCTGCTTTAGGATCCTGATCTGCGGCACCTGTAAGATCATAATCCTGGTCTGTTGGCGTATCTGCATCAGGGAAGCGGCGCACCTCGCCGGTCCGGAACATGATTCTTTCAATAGATTGAACCGGTGCAAAAAAGATGCGTGTTGTTTCTTTTTTACCGTTCACAAAAACATGGTACATCCGCTTATCCACATCCAGCTCAACACGCACATCGTATTGCTTATCCGCTTCATATTCCATCATATTCGATAATCTGTAGCCCGACTTATTTTTGAAAATACCGTCAGAATCAAAGATCAGCCGAATGGCCGGACTCCCTTGCCTGTCCTGGAACTCCACCTGCAACAATCCTTTATCGTTCTGGGCCGGGATTAAAGAAAACTCTGCAGTCATTTTCTTTGTGGCAGGAATCAATCTTTCGGCCCTGGCATAGTCAAATTTATCCCAGTCCTTCAGCACAAGCGCCTTACTGCCATCCATAGCTTTTTCTATTCCCACGGGGGCCCACCGGGGGCTATAAATATTCCAAAGGTTAAGCTCCTCCCCATCAGGCATTCCGGCAAATTCTTCGTTTGCATGTTCCTCTGCTGTACTCTTTATTGGAACAGGCACAGAGCTTACCCAAATATCTTCCTTATTCATGCTATAGGTTACCCACATATTACCGTCGGGCGGTGTTCCATTTCCCGGCAGAATGCCTCTTACATATTGAGGTCCGTAAGATTTATAATTTCCTCCATAGCGCATAGAGGTAATTTCGCCGTTCACCAGCAGGAGATCGGTATAAACCATACCATCTTTACTGGTTGAAAGAGCCAGAGGCCAGCGGAATTCAGATGGGTTATACACTGTGGCATATTGACCATCGGAAGTCCGTTGCCCCCAAATTTTGGCACTGCTGTTCACAAAACCAGGCGCACGGGTAGGTGTATATTCCCAGGTATAACCCCCATCTTTACTGATTGAGGTTAATGCATGCTTCCATAAGCCTACAATTCTATTGTCCGGCAGATGGTAGTAGTTGAAGGCTTTATACTGATTTTTTAAAGGAATAAGAGGATCATCCCTGTCAGCTTCTTCGACCCATTGCTGCATCATAAGGGGGTTATCAAGTATTTCCTTACAAGCTTTAACAAAACCTTTATCCTTGCTTTTGGTGAAAAAAGGGTAGGCAGCTTTTTGCTTGTCAGTGGTGGAATTAAAGCGGATAAAATAAATGGGACCAAAACTTCCGTCTTTCTTAATTTCCCTTACAACCCGCCCGATTCCTTTCCCGTCATTAGGGTCATCCTTCGGATCCAGCACCACCCCGTAATAAGCAAAGCTTAGCAAGCGGTTCTCTTTCGATACATAAAACCCCATGCGCTGGTGCATAACGGCCTCCAGGTCTTTGGCCTCTCCGGGATGGCCATCCTTCGAGGTTCCGTCAGGTATCCTGTAAGGTGGAAATATAATCTGAGGATCACCCCAGTTGTATCCATCTTCGGAGGTAACCAACAGCGTCCGGCTGGGTGGAATGTGCTCCCCCACCGGGTCGCTCAGGTAATGCAGATAAAAAGTACCGTTCCAGTGGGCCAGATTGGGACCATGATTGTAGGTCCAGCCATATCCGTCCTCCGGTAAAGGAAATCCCCGTCGCGCACGCATTACCTGAATATTATGCACGCCCACTGCCAATGGCAACTGTCCGTGGTGATAGTCTACATTTGAAAGCGTTTCGCCCACATACCTGACTGTATCCTGGGCCTCTACGCCTGAAAAGCTTAATAAGCCAAGAACCAGTGTGGCTAGTTTTTTATGTATCATCTTTGTTTTTGTTATTCGTTGCTTCCGGAAAAATTTTGAATGAATGAATAATTGAATGATAGAATTTTCAGTCTCTCATTTTTTCTTTCACTCAATAATTATTCTTTGTCATTGCCTCACCTTTCTCTGCTGCTGCTTCCTTCAGGCCCTCCAATATGCTTTCTGTGGTCATGAAAATGGTTCCGTGTTTATGCCCTTGCGGAACATTTACCTGATCCGACACATCCGTAAAAACTTTAAAATCCTTTGTTTTCATGGCTTTATAGGTTTTTTCTTCATACACATCGTAGTATATCAGCCATTCATCACCAATTTTCACTTCGGTAGGCCCTTCGGTAAAATTGCCGGTAAAAGGTTCTGTAACATTAGTATAAGGGCCGAGGGGATGGTTTCCAAAGGCCATTTTCAAATTCCGGTTAGGGCGGGTGTTATCCTTTAATATTAAAGCGTAATCTTCTTTATCTCTTTTTACAATTACCGCATCAATTACACTAAAGCCGGGATCGAGAAATAATTTAGCTTCGGTAAAGGTTTTAAAATCCCTGGTGGTGGTGTAGTACATCCGGTGGTTGTTCTTTTCATCTTCTATTCCCCGCTCAAACCGATGAGGAATAGTAGAAGCCCAGATAATGATAAAGCGGTCCTGATCCTCATCGTAGAACAACTCGGGAGCCCAAACATTTACTGTAGTTGGTTCATGAGCCATTACCTCAATAAACTGCTGCTCCGACCAGTTAACCAGATCTTTGGAGCTGGCATATCCAAAGCCGGAGTCTCCCCTCCAGGCGGTGGTCCACACCAGGTGGTAGGTGCTGTCGGGACCCATCACAATGGAGGGGTCGCGCATTAATTTCCCCTCTCCGGCATCAGGCTTCAGGAAAGTGCTGTCAAGTGCAACCCAGTTATACCCATCGTAGCTGTACAGGAAGCGTAGTCCTTCATCCGCCGGTTCACGGAAAGATGTGAACATATACACAGGCCTGTCCGGTTGCTCCCCGGTTTCCGCCACACCCGCTTTCTCCGATGACTGACAGGAGGCTATAAGACCAAGGACTAAGCAGAACAGTATGTATTTCTTAAGCATCATTTTATGTTTTAGCGGGTATTTTTTAGTGAACAGGGTAAGCCTTTAAGTTTTCACTTATCTAAGGCTTAAATCTATTGTCTGTCGTTCCATATCTCCCTTATAATTTGTCCAAAATCAGTACCCAGTCATTTCCATCTCTTTTTTCACCCGGAGGATTGAATTCAGCCACACCCTGGTTCTGGTATTCTCCAAGTCTGGAAATCTCACCTGTTCTTGGGTTAAACCAGGAAGCTTTAACTTTATCGCCTTCTATTTTTCCCATATTTACTTTTATATCCCGCCCATTATAAGTGTAGATAAAGGCATATCCTTTTCCTCTGGTCGCTGCAAGGTAATCATAACGTTCGCCCTGCTCCGCCACCAGCGACTGGTCCGGCACACGCTCAAAATAAGGACGGGAAAGCATTAACTCTTTCAGGTGGACCATCTGGCCTGCACCCGGATCTTTCAGTGCTTCTTTCCAGTGTTTTTTATTTCCAAAAGCCCCCGTTTCCGAGGTGTCTTTCTGCATTTGCATAACGGCATTATGCCCGTAGGTATAACCTGCTCCTCCGGCAAAAACTGACCAGTAGCCATAACGCCTTACATCGGCATCATTCCAGAAAGGCTCCTTCGGATCGTGAAGCCCCTGAGGGATTCCTTCGTACGAGGGTTCGCCGTCCAGCGTTGGCTTTATGGGTACCATTGCATAATCAGCCTGAATGTAGCGCCAGTTATCCTCTCCATAGCGTAACTCATTAGAAGCAGTGTCCTGGTCGTACCTGCGGTGGCCGGACTGGAACATATTGAAATCCAGCCAGGGCTCATTATGAAACCATTTTGATGATTGTGTGCGGCCTCTGGGATGGAACGTAATCAGGTGATTTGTATCCTTTTCATTCAGAGTTTTTCCTATGGTTTTCCATATCTCCAGAGAATCGCTGCCAAATACATCTCCCCCATTAAGCCAGATAATGTTTGGGTCGTCCTGATACCGTTCTGCCAGAAACGTGGCATAATTCATAGCTTCTTCCCTGCTTACCTTTCCATTCTTTACGTTGTTTCCCCACACAGGAACAATTGCCACATAAATATCTTTTTCCGCAGCCTGTTCCACTATGTAGTCAACATGGTCCCAGTAATCATACTGAGCTGCATCATCCGGGTTATTTCCTTCTACGGTATCCGGATTCCCTGCACTGAGGTTAACTACTGCACTATCTCCATAATAGTTTACCGCTCCCACTCCATGCAACACACTAATCTGAACCACATTAAATCCTTTTTGCTCACGGTCGTTCAGGTACTCATCCACCTCCTCCCGGCTGAGGTGCTCAGAAATAAGCCAGCCGGTATCTCCCAACCAAAAGAAAGGCTCTCCACCCTTCTCAAAGAATCTTCCATTTTCAGATACTACAAGTTCAGCAGATTTTACCGGTTCTTCCTGAACATTCCGGGAAGAGCAGGCTGCTGCCAAAAGGGCTCCTAAAGCGATTGTAAAAAATCTTATGCTCATTTTATATTCCATTATTTTGATCTGGCTTTTACTGTCTGACCATTTTTTACACCACTCACCCAAAGTACTGCTGCGCCTGACTGAGGTTTTTTGAATTCTGCCACTCTTCCTCCTTTTACATCCTCTTCTTTCGCCAGTAAACTGCCATCTTCCGGATTTATCCAGCGTACTTTAACCTTTTTAGCTGAAGTGCTCAGGTCTAACTCAACAGGAGAGGTGGAAGAGCAGTATACGATGTAATTACCTTCCTTATTCCCTAATGCCCACACTCCTTCTTTGCCGGAAGGCAGCTTAACCCTTTGCATAGTGGCTGCATCAGCATAAAACTCCGGCTGCTGTACAACAGGAAGCGCAGCCAGAGAACCCCCTGCCATAAAGGCTGCCCAGCCAAAGGTGCCATAACGGTTGGTGGAATACATGACCGCTTTATCGGGGAATTTTTCCCTGTACTCCTGCACAGCCCGGTAAACAGATTCAAAGGTTTCTTTACCTGGTTTCACCAGCCGGGCATGCTGACGGGGAGCTAAATTCAGTCCTCCTTCGGGTGCATAAAGCGTTCCATCCTCTCCGTAGTGCCAGTACTGAATATCGATGATATCCACTACAGCGGCACGAACAGTATCGGCCAGAATGGCATCCTGCACATCTTTGGTAACGCTAAGAGCAACAGTAGCTTCATTGCCGGTTTCTTTTTCCCAATCCAGAATGGTGTCCAGCCAGAATTCAACAAAATGGAGTGGGCCGGTGTATTCAGCACTTATCAGCTGAATTACACTTTTATTGTCATTAAAATTCTCCAGGCACTGACGGATGTACAGCTTATGGAGTTCACGCCTGACAGGGTGTTCAATATCATAAAATTGCTCTGCCAGAAAAATTCGCTTATCGCCTGCATAGGGTGGCGGCTCCGGAAAGCCTGTTTCATTTATATTGTTAACAGGCCGCCAGGGGAAATCAGCATAATGCCCTCCCGCTTCCAGTATGTTGTGCTGGAAGTAATTCTGGTGCAGTAAAACCAGCCCCTCCTGATCGGCCAGGTCAGCAAAACCTTTCAGTCTGCTCCAGTACCAGTGATTAAACTTAGTAAGGTCGTAACGGCTAAGACCGTCCCAGGCGGTTCCTTTTCCACTACGGGCATACGGAAGTTCATAAAAAGGTGCCCAAACATCGCCTGTCATCCTGCGTACCCGCTCGTGATCATCGCGGCGGCGATCGTACCATAATCCATAATTGTGATCTATAGCCACCATATTGCTGGCCTTCATCCAGCCTGTTACCTCCTCCAGTTTGTCTGTCAGGCCTGTTCCGGTTCTGCCCGGCACAAAGCGGGTAAGATGAGGACCAAATTTCGGAATATCAGTTGGCAGCAGGCTCCCCCTCCACCACTGTACATGTTTGCGGTTGCCCGTTAATACAGAATTCCCGTACACCAGCCAGCCATTTTGAATATCCATTTTCCCCGGCTGTTTCTTTAGGGAAACAGGAGGCTTGTAACTTATCTGGTCCAGAGTTTTGGCACCGTTTGTACTTAGCGGTACAGGATTTCGCTGACCGGCCATATCGATCCAGTCGGCCAAAACAGGGGCCGGAGATACGGATAAAGCCGTTATAGCAGCCGCCTGTTCGAGGCTTGGGCTGCTGGTGGCATCCGTTTCTATCAGGAGAAGGTGGGCTCTTTCTGCAGCCTTTTTCCCCAGGCGATCACTTAGCTGGGCATAATACAGGCTGTAAGGCTTGATGTGACTATTTTCTTCGTACCAGTAACCATCACCTGCAAACTGCGCCCACACGCCAAATGCCCAGTTTTGTGCGGTTGGTGGTTGGTAGCAATCGATACGGGCTGCAGAGCATTGCCAAAACATGCTGTTTGCTGCACTCCATCCTGCTCCCTGAGCCTCAATTTCTCTGTTTTTAAAACTTAAAGCATGGCCGTCGACACTAACTATATCAAAAAGTACTCCCGATGCCCAGCTGCCAATAGTTCCGCTAAAGTTGTAGGGCAGAGCCGAATGACACTGTACAAAAGCATTAGGACCTGCCGCACAATGGCCTGCGGCAAAATCATGGTATCCTCTTTCAGAATGGATACGCTGAAAAAGCGTTTGCTGCCCCAGTGTATAAAAAGTGTAGCGACGGTGGCCACCAATTTCAGATACCGGATGAAGAGATTTGCAATCTTCCACTGTAATGCGGCTACCGCCGGGCAGGATAATTACGGCAGAGCCGGCAAAGTTCTCAAACACAAGCTGGCGAACCCATCCATCACGAACGGCATCCATACTAATAGCATCCCAGCGGTGCTCTTCGTCTTTAGGGTTACTGCGATCGTAAGTTGATTGCAGGCGGAGATTCTCTATGCCCACCTGGCTTATCCGGCCGGGCCATTCATAGGCCGCAATGGTTCCTCCCCCAAAATTTTTATCCAGAGCGGTGGTGATGGGAGCATCCAATATAATCTTTTCTCCTTCCACTGCCTCTACTGTTCTGTCCCAGTAAATGTCCCGCTCTCCGGGTTTCCAGCCTATATAGCCAAGATTGCCTCCAAATTCCACTGCATCCAGTGTATCAATCCATTCCTGTGTGGCTGGCCGGTGCACAATAACCTTATCTCCCTTCCTGAATTGCCCCGGGTTTTTCACGCGGAAGGAAGTGGCATTTACCGGTACATATTCCTCATTTATTTCAACAGCCGTTTGCAGCTTACGATCATTCTTTCCACCCACTTCTATGAGTGTTGCCCTGTTCTTACCGGTACCTATAAGAAGAGTTCCCCCCTCACCCATGCCACTTCCGCGGAGAATTACTCCTGATGTATTAATTTTTAAAGTGCCGGATACATAATAGATTCCTTTTTCCAATAATACAGCTCCCCTGATTCCTTTAGCATCCGGTTTTAAAGAAGCTATATAATCCAGGGCGGTCTGTATACGGTGGGTGGCATCTCCATCTTTTACCGCTACTACCATTCGAACAGGCACATCAGGAACAGGCTGTTCAGCTCCCATATATCCACTGTAAGAAAAGTCAGGAACTCTATTTCCCAGGGCATCGGCAGTATACACTAATTCTCCACCTGAACCCACAGAAACCGGAGGAATCGCCCCCGGTTGTGCCCAAGCAAGCGATAACGGAAGTACATAGCAGACAAAGAACAGGAGCTTTATCCTGTTCTTTATATAGCAAGGGCTGAAGAAATGTATTTCTGAACTGCTTCTTAGCATACCTTCTTTATTACCGGGGTTCAGGATCTGAGGAAGATTACAGCTTCGCTAATCCTGCCCTTCAATTCTACATGAATATTTTATAAGGCTTAAGAAAAGGGTGGCCGGCCGGGTACTTAACTAACTTAACAGATTTAGCCGGCCCCCTTAATTATCCTTCTATTCTTTAGCCGCATTTGCTTCCCTGCGCTTTTTCCAATCCTTCTGAGCCTGATTCAGGTCGTAACCTTCTGCTGACAAGTAGTTGTTTATTTTTCCTTTGTACTGGCCAAACCACCAGTGTTTCTTTTCTGAGGAACCTGCGTCCATCGCATGCTCCCGGGCTTCGACAAGATAATTCAGGATTTTTTCTTTTTGCTCTTCAGTAAGTTCCGGAAGCATAGCTATATAACCGTTGTAGGTAATTGGCACCACCCCATAAGTCATTCCATCTTTAACACCGTCTACCTGCTCGGGAGAAAGTTCTTTCAAAAGATTCTTCACATATTGCTTATGAAGTTTATCAAGCTGCTTATCGGCTTTCTTTTCAATTTTGGCTATCTTCTTTTCTGCAGCTTTATTATCCTCCTGCTTTTTTAATTCTTCCACTTCTGCATCACGGCCATCATGAATTTTCGATAACCTGTAATATTGCATTACTATAAGATCTCTTACCTTTTCTTTTTTGGCAGCATCTGCAATATCAAGATTTGCCACAATCCTGTCTGATCTCCCCTTTAGCACATTTATGTATTCCTGATCTCCGGCAGGTATATCCGTTATTTGAGAGAAAGCTGATGTGGCTGAAATTAAAATCAGGCCACATACGAGTGAGTAAAAATTCAGGAGTCGTTCCATTGTATAATAATTTATTTGAAAATCACTTTTTAAAGTATTCCACCAGAGAAAGTCAGATTACAGCTTCACAAGAGTATCTTTATTATTCTCCGGGTTAGTCCAGTCAGTTTTTTTTGAAGGATCGATTCCGTTGATATACTTCTCAATATTGGTATATCCGTCACCATTTATATCTCCATTTGCATCTGAAGGATCGTTTGGATTTAATTTGTATTTCTTTTCCCACTTATCCGGCATTCCATCCTTATCGGAGTCCTTATAGGGAGACCCTTTATATTCAGGGTATCCGCCAACCTGGCTTATATCGGTAATAATACCTTGTTTATAGGAATCTTCAGGCATCCGGCGCTTCACATACTCACTTCCTACCTCGCCCTTTCCTTTTACCCGGTTTCCAAGTTTCCCGGTTCTAACCTCCTCCACAATCCGTGCATCAACAGGATCCCGTTTAGGCAAAGTAGCTCCTGCATTGGCTAAAACCGCAGAAAAGGCCTCCCTGGCAGGAAGTATTGTTAAAGGATTTTTAATTGGAAATGGATTTTCCATTCTGAGATAGTGTTCATACCGGCGTGTTTCTTCAGGGTTCCCGTCTACCTGCACGCCGCCATTCCAGTTGTCCTGACTTACCTTCTCAAAACCATCCACATAATTACCCCCAACATACGCTCTTCCGACAATAAGAGAATCCTGGTGGCCTCTATGGCCTTCCGGTTTAAGGATTCTGTATGCAACCGGCTTATCCACAGGAGTTACGGGACCAGGTTTAAAATAATTGTTTATTATATTATACCTGGACCGATGGTCTCCGCCATCTACTGTACGGTTCCAATAATTAAAAATTACATTATTTACTAAGGCAAAATCTCCATACATCCCTACTGATGGATTCCGTCCAACATTATGAGCCCAAATATTGCGGGCAAAAGTACTGTTCAAGCCACCTATAGTCGATCCAAGGGCATGATTATAAGTATCCAGCCCTTCTGAAAAAATGGAATTCTGAATAGTAATATTGACGGTAGGAAGTTTTTCTAACCTGCCGTTAGGATGTTCATATACATGCCGGTACATAGACATGTTTTCATCCAGCCCCCAGCTTGCCGAAACATGATCTATCATTATATTTCCGATGGGATTTCCGCCAATGGCATCATCCCTGCGCCCCACATAGGTTTCTCCCCTGCGAAATCTCATATGGCGGATCACCACATCGTGAGTATCAATCAGAAATGATTCACCTGCCACACATACTCCATCCCCAGGGGCTGTCTGGCCCGCAACCGTCAGGTAAGGAGCCCGCACAGTAATAGGGGTTTTGAGCCGGATAATACCAGCTACATTAAAAACAATTATACGGGCTCCGCCATGTTCACAGGCTTCGCGCAAAGTACCGGGACCACTATCTTCCAAACTGGTAACAACAAATACTTTTCCTCCCCTGCCTCCAAAAGAATACATACCGCCACCCTCTGCACCGGGAAATGCCGGAATTTTTGCCTGAGGCAAATCTTCCGGCATCTGTGCCCACGGAATATAGGGTCTCCCGTTGCCGGCCTCCTTCATAACTACAGGCTCTGCTTTTTCCCAGGCCTCATCGGAGTGCTGCTTTGCTGCCGACATATAAGCTTCAATATCTGCTTTTACATTACCAGGAATTTCAGGGTATTGTGCCTTTACCAGCTCCGGGCTGCTTGCCATTACTAAAAATGGAATTAAAAATTTTAAGCTGCTTTTCATTAAAAATAAGATTTTAACCTGTTAATTTTCAATTGCTTTATCCTGACAGAGCTCATTTAGTGTGGAGTACGGTACCTTTATTTCATTATCTTTCTTAGTTACCATTGAAGGGATTGATCTGTAGCCTTCAACATCCATACCAGAATCGCAATCGATTTCTATCCATAATTGGGAAACTGATTCCGGCAAATTATTAAGCACTCAAAACGCATTAAACCAAACTCAATGCATCAATAAAAATGAGTAACTAATAAATGGCTTTATCCTGCTTCTCAATTTGAACAACTAATATAGGAAATAAATATGCTATACTATACTACTCTCCAAAAAAATTAAAAATAATTGTATATTTGTTTTACATAAGAGCCAAACAAGCATACAGAAATAGCTTTCTTTATTTTTTTATTTACTTTCGTATTCTTTCGTTATGTAAAAATAGGAAAGAAATTGAAGACAAGAAAGCACTTCTCTTTTACTTTTGTAAAGTTATATCAGAACCGGATAATCTATGGATTTAATAAGAAAAACAGCCCAGAGCAATTCAATTTCGTATCAAAAAATAATTATTCACATTATTTCATTTATCCTCCTGATTATTTTCACTTCTTTAAATTCCTTTGCCCAGGAGGGAGCAAGAAAAGAGATTTCGCTTAACAATGGATGGCGGACTGTTGCTGATGATAAAAATCCGGATGCCTACGCAGGATTTGAACAGCCGGAATTTAATGATGCCAGCTGGGAAAAAACAGATGTACCACACAACTGGGATGCTTACGCAGGTTACAGACGCAAACGCCATGGGAACAGGCATGGCTATGCCTGGTACCGCCGCAATTTTACAATTAGCCCTAAAGATAAAGGAAAACACTATTTTCTCTTCTTTGAAGGAGTAAGCTCTTATGCCACAGTATGGGTAAATGGAAAAAAAACAGGCACACATGCTGGCGGAAGAACTACCTTTACGCTTGATATTACCGATGCTGTTAACCCTCCGGGACAGACCAACACACTGGCAGTAAGAGCAGATCATCCTGCAGAAATCCGGGACCTGCCCTGGGTTTGTGGTGGCTGCTCCGAAGAACGCGGATTTTCAGAAGGCTCTCAGCCAATGGGTATTTTCAGGCCCGTTTCCCTTGTAGTTACAGATCCTGTACGAATAGAACCCTTTGGCGTTCATGTATGGAACGACACCACCATAAATGAAAAAAGCGCCCGCTTATATATTGAAACTGAGGTAAAGAACTATGGAAGAAAGAGCAGAAATGTTACAATTTTAAATCGACTGGTTAATGCAGACGGAGCAATAATAGCAGAAGTAAAAGAAAAGAAGAAAGTTAAGCCAGGTGCAACCACCCTTGTCCGCCAGGAAACTCCCGAAATCCTGAACCCGCATTTGTGGTCTGTGGAAGACCCTTATTTGTACACCCTCGTATCGGAGGTAGTAGAAAACGGGATGCTTGTGGATCAGCAATCGATTCCATATGGAATCCGCTGGATCAGCTGGCCTGTTGGCAGAGAAGGTAATTCAAAACAGTTTTTCCTGAACGGAAAGCCTGTTTTCATTAATGGTGTGGCTGAATATGAACACTTAATAGGTAAGAGCCATGCCTTTAGTGCAGAGCAGGTACGATCCAGGGTATTGCAAATGAAGGCAGCCGGCTTTAATTCCTTCCGTGATGCTCACCAGCCACACAATCTCCGTTACCAGCAGCATTGGGACTCTCTTGGAGTTCTTCTCTGGACCCAGCTCTCTGCTCATATATGGTTTGACACGCCTGAATTCCGCGAAAATTTTAAAGCTAAGCTTGTTGAATGGGTAAAAGAACGTCGCAACAGTCCATCGGTAATAATGTACGGACTCCAAAACGAAAGTCATTTACCTGAAGACTTTGCCCGGGAATGTACGGAACTGATCCGTAGCCTTGATCCCACTGCCTCCTCTCAGCGCCTGGTTACAACCTGCAACGGTGGAGAGGGTACCGACTGGGATGTTCCCCAGAACTGGACAGGTACCTACGGAGGAAATCCATCCACCTATGGGGAAGACCTGAAGCGACAGGTTTTAGTTGGAGAATTTGGTGCCTGGCGAACGCTGGACCTGCATACCGAAGGACCTTTTGTGCAGAATGGATCTAACAGTGAGAACAATATGGCACAGCTTATGGAAATGAAGGTACGGCTTGCAGAGGGGGTAAAGGACAGCGTAAGCGGTCACTATTTCTGGCTGTTCACCTCTCACGACAATCCGGGCCGGGTGCAGGCAGGAGAAGGTTTCCGTGAGCTGGACCGGATCGGTCCGGTAAACTATAAAGGCCTTTTAACCCCCTGGGAAGAACCTCTGGATGTTTTTTATATGTTCCGTTCAAATTTTGCGCCTAAGAATAAAGAACCCATGGTGTACATTGTTTCCCACACCTGGCCCGACCGCTGGTTAAGTCCGGGTCAAAAAGACAGCATTTCTATTTACTCAAATTGCGATGAGGTGGAGCTCTTTAACGATGTAAATAATATTTCCTTAGGAAAAAGGACCCGTAATGGTACTGGCACTCATTTCCAGTGGAATGATGTGGAAATAAATTATAATGTACTGTACGCAGTGGGCTATGTTGATGGAAAAGAAGTGGCCCGTGACTACATTGTGCTGCACCATTTACCTGAAGCTCCCGGCTTTGCTAAATTTTTAGATGGAGCAAAACCAATTACAAAACCACAGCCAGGTTACAATTACCTCTATCGTGTAAATAGTGGCGGACCTGATTATACTGATGAGAACGGAAATTTATGGATGGCAGACAGGGCAAGAGTGAACCCAACCAGCTGGGGCTCCACGTCCTGGACCTCAGAGTTTCCGGGAATGCCGGATTATTTCGCCAGCCAGCGTCATACCCATGATCCTATCAAAGGAAGCAGGGACTGGCCCCTTTTCCAGAAATTCCGGTATGGGCGGGAGAAGCTTTATTATAGTTTCCCTGTTCCTGACGGGGAATACCTGGTGGAATTGTATTTTACAGAACCCTGGCTGGGGACCGGCGGAGGATTGGATGCCAGCGGATGGAGATTGTTCGATGTGGCAGTGAATGATAAAACCGTCATTGAAAACCTGGATATCTGGAAAGAAGCGGGCCATGACGGAGCTCTCAAAAAAACAGTAATAGCAAAGGTAACAGGTGGCGAATTAGTTATTTCCTTCCCCCGGGTCGCAGCAGGGCAGGCGGTTATATCTGCTATTGCCATTGCCACCACAAATCCCTCTGTAAGCCCCGCACCTGCCTCTTCATCTCTTATAAAGGAGTTAAAAGTAACTGAGGCCGGTGAGTGGTCTGTACAAAGCTGGATGGACACCGGCAACAAACAGTATACAGATAATGAAGCTGCTTTCAGCGCTTTACCTTCTGACCTTTATGGTGCGGAATGGATAAGGGCACCCCAAAAGGCGGGAAAAATACAAAATTCTGCTCTTGCCTCTTTTACTTTGACGGATGATGCTGATGTATATGTAGCCATTGATGCAGAAAACACGCATAAGCCTGAGTGGCTTAAGGATTTTGGAAATACTAATACGGTAATTGAAAGTTCCCTGGAGGGTGGCCATAAATTTAATGTATATACAAACCATTTGTTGAAAGGCACTAAAGTTGAGCTGGGAAGCCCCGGAAACGGTGCCATGTATACAGTGGCTGCTGTAAAGGCCAGTAAAATGGATCCACCATATGACCTTAAACCTTCTACCCGATATAAAGCGCCGGAAGCCCGGCTGATTGGCGCCGGGGTAGAAATGGATATGGAAAATGATTATGAAGTGGCAACTTTCAGGAGAGCCGGCGGCGATACTGTAGAGTGGATGGTAAGCATAGGCGTAGCGGATATTTATGCCCTGGAAGTAAAATATTATAATCCTCTGGAAGAAACGCTTACGGCTAAATTTGAAGTTTTAGCCAATGACGGAACACTCATGAAGGAAGATATTATTGAATGCACCACCACACGTCCGGGAAAATGGAACTATTATAATACCACAACCGGCAGCATGATCAATGCAGGCAATTATATTATCCGCGTTATTTCTAAAGATGCTAAAGAACTAAGCCTCCGGGATATATCTGTGCGGTAAGCAATACTCTTAAACGGGCATATAGTATTTTAAAACTGAGGGCATTACCAAATGTGGAAAGAAGCTTTTATAGAAGTATGTTCGGGTGACATGATAAACAGGCGGCAGTACTGCTTTATGATTTAACAGCAGCCATTGTACAGGTAAAGGTATTAAACAGCCGGTTTCATTACTTTACTGTTATAATAAAGCCACGTGGAAATAAGAGGGAAAAAGAAAGGCTGTCACAAAATGACAGCCTTTACCAAAATGAAAACCTAAATCTCTGTTTTGGGAAGTATTACTTCGTTGCAGTAACAGTAACATTAACGTCAGCACCCTGAGATTTTGCATCCTGAGTGGTGTAAGTAAAGGTTAATGAATTATCTGTTACGTTCAGGGCGTTAAAGTTAACATTACCTGGTGTGATAACGATGCTGTTAGTGGAGGTAGTGTTTGGCCATGCCCATGTTGTGCCGCTTGGGAAAGCAGGCGTCTCACCTGGCATTACATCAGTGTTAGTTGCACTGTAAGTGCCATCTTCTGTAAAGGTAAGGGTTACAGTTTGGCCATCTTCGATTACGTTGCCTGTTACGCCAGGCCTGGTCACATTTGTTACAGTCCATGTTCCTGCTAATTGTTTTGCTTTGGTTTCCTGAGCGGTTGGTGCAGGAGGGTTATCTCCCTCATCGTCCTTGCAGGAGGTAAAAACAGTCAGGGTCATTAAAAAAAGGAGAGAAAGTAAATAAGATAACTTTTTCATAGCTAATTGTTTGTTTATAGTTTATAAATATTTGATATGAACAATTTGATTTAAAGAACTCTGAAATCAGAGTTTGGTTAAGGTATCAATGTTATTCTCAGGATCTTTCCAGTCAATCTTTTTTGTTGGATCCATATCATTGATAAATTTTTCAATATTAGTATAGCCATCCCCGTTCAGGTCTTTAGCCGCATCGGAAGGGTCTTTTGGGTTTAAGCCGTACTTCTTTTCCCATTTGTCAGGCATTCCATCATTATCCGAATCTTTATATGGCTTTCCTTTATATTCGGGGTATCCACCCACCTGGCTGATATCTGTAATAATACCCTGCTTATAAGAATCAGGAGCCAGACGACGGTGTTCAAACTGATAAAAGCTTTCCGGATCCAGACCTTTTACATATTCCGGCTTTCCTGTCCGCACGGTTTTTACAATACGCTCATCTACAGGATCTCTCTTAGGAAGTGTAGCACCTGCATTTTCCAACACAAATTCGTGTGCCTTTTGGGCAGGCATAATGGTTAGATGAGGCATGGGAAATGGCCTTTTTGAACGGATATAATCAGTATAAGAACCCGCATTTTCTAATACCACCGACACATATTTATTTTTCGCTGTATCCGGCACCACTTCAACCTGAACCCCACCATCCCAGTTATTTTTAGTTACACGCTCATTTCCGTGCATAATATTACCTTCCACAAAAGCTCTGCCGAACACAAGTGTATCCAAATCGCTACGGCCCGACTCTGGTTTAAGCATCCTGTGACTGATGCTTCCTTCTTTAGGCGTAGCGGGCCCCGGCTTATAGTAGTTGTTAATAATATTGAAAGTAGCTTTATAATCACCTCCATCAGTTGTTCGGTGTGCCCAGTTAAAAACGGTATTATTTACAAAAGTAAAAATGCCGTTCCAGCCGATCGAAGGATTTCTACCTGCATTGTTGGCCCACAGGTTGCGCATAAAGGAGCAGTTTTCTCCCCCAAGGGTACTTCCTAAGGAATGGTTATAAGTATCAAGCGCTTCGGAGAAAATACTGTTTTGAATAGTAATGTTTACAGTTGGCAGTTTTTCCGTTTTGTAGTTTGCTCCGGGTTCATACATATGACGATAAAGTGACATATTTTCATCCAGCCCCCAGCTCGCCGAAACGTGATCGATCATGATATTACCTACCGGATTACCACCCAAAGCATCGTCGCGCCGCCCTACAAAGGTTTCTCCTCTGCGAAAGCGCATATGGCGAATCACCACATCATGCGTATCGATCCAGATGGTTTCTCCGGCCACACATACTCCATCGCCCGGAGCTGTCTGGCCGGCAATGGTTACGTAAGGAGCGCGAATAATAATTGGTGTTTTAAGTTTAATAATGCCTGCCACATTAAAAACAATCATGCGGGCACCTCCCTGTAAACAGGCTTCACGTAAAGTACCAGGTCCGCTGTCTTCCAGGCTGGTAACTACATATACCTTGCCGCCACGGCCACCAAAGGAGTACATTCCTCCTCCTTCCGCACCCGGAAAAGCAGGAATTTCTGCCTGAGGAAGATCTGTTGGTCTGCCCGCCCAGGGAATATACGGTTTACCCTCACGAGCTTCCTTAAGGATGACCGGAAGCGCTTTTTCCCATGCCTCATCGGCCTCTTTCATAGCTGCTTCTTTAATTTCAGCCTCCTTCTTCCGGTCTTCAGAAGAAATGCCCGGGTACTGAGCCTGTGCAGTCTGAAGGGCTCCAAAAATTAATGCGAAGCTTAAAATTTTTAATAATTGTCCTTTCATTCTTTCTTTACTTTCTTATCCTGTGTGTTTAATATTTAAATATTTTCCTTATACAGATCCTCTGTTACAAAAGAATTTTCTTTACAATTTCCCCGCCATTCCTATTCACCACCTTAATAAGGTATACCCCCTTTTGCAAACCTTCCGTGGAAACACGTTGGGTGCTTTCAACCCTTTTAACCAAAACGCCAAGGGGAGTGTATACCGATACCGCTACCTTTTCAGAGATGTTGAGTTCTCCTCCTGTAAAGAATACCTCAAAAGAGGCATTAGTTGGATCCTCAACCCCTGTAACCTGAGCAACAGCTGTAAATGATTCTGAATAAGCACTTAAATTACCATTAGAGTTTACCGCTTTTACCCGATATGTATTCTCTGTGCCCGGCTCTGCTTCTGTATCTTCAAACAAATTTGTTTCCGAAAAACCTGCCACTGAACCATTTCGATAGATCACATATCCTTTAGCCTCCTCAACCTCCTCCCATGAAAGCTGACCGGAGCTGAAAAAAAGGTTTTCCGCTGTCTCTAAAGCATTTGTTGTTTGCCCCGGATTCCACGCCACCCCATCTTTTTCAAAGAAATATTCCAGATTATAATAGCTTTCCACCTCTTCCGCAGTGAGCTGCCTGCTCCAGCTAACTCTTTTAGAGGTTTCTACCAGCTCCCCTGTTACTTTCTTATTTTCAAATTCGGCAAAAGTGCCGTTAAGATGATTATTATCGTTCCACTCCGCCCAGCCTTCCGGCTTTACATGCTCTCCTAATGTACTGTTTATATAAACCGCAGAACCGGGAGCTCCCCATGGGCGCCCCAGGTAGTAACTGTTCGCCGGCACATCCTCATCGGCAGTGAGCAGACAGTCCAGGAAAAGCAGTCCATGGTAAAAGGGTTCGCCAGACTCAGTGGTAGAAATAAGTTTAGTATCATTTGGAGCAGTAATATACTGGCCTCCTTTTACACTATTGATGGTGCTGTTCTCAAATAATGTAGTGGCATCGCCAAAAATAAAATCAGTAGCGCCTTCCACATAACAATCCAGATTATACTGCCTTTTTTTGTGGGCGTAATAAGTATCCTGGAAACCCAGAAATCTGCAGTTCTTAAAAACCTGCCTGTCGCCGGTGGTATGGACTGCCACGGCCTGACCCACATTTCCGGCAGTATTCTCAATCGTCAGGTTTTCCGCATAAAAGTCATCTCCTTCCACCAGAAAAGTATATGATTGAGCAGTGCTCATTCCTGATGTTTTTCCGCTGTAGTCATCCCAGCTTATAATTACACCTTCGGTACTTTCTCCAATGAGGCTAACATTAGGCTTAGTTGCATAGAGCCATACTTTTTCGTTATACACTCCATTTTTGACAAAAATCAAGGTCCGGTCCCGGCTATTGAGCGGAACTTTATCCAGGGCCGATTGAATAGAGGAATACCTTGTTGTACCATCCTTCGCCACTACCATATCGTAAACCTGCGCTTCCAGGGGAAGCGTGAAGGAAAGGAGGAGTAGCAGTACTGCTATCTTACCCTTTACCTTATCCATGCTATATAATGGGTATAACTTTAAACTCATTGCTTTTGCACCTTGCGTTCGGCTGTCCTGCCATTATAAAAAGCTGCCTTTATCACATATATACCTGTATCCAGCTTACTTAGTGATAAGTAGTTGTTTTTATCGGGTTGATTATTGGTCAATACCTTCTTCCCGGCCAGGTTATAAACTTCAACCTTTTTAATCTTTTCATTACTGTTAAAGAAAATTTTGTCTTCTGAAGGATTGGGATATACATTGAAAAGTTTTGTATCTCCCTCACTATCCTTTACTCCTGTAGGCTCAGGCTCAGGTTCAGGCTCCGGTTCTGTTCCATGCTGGCTTTCGGTAATACTATTCAGGTAAATTTCAAGGTTAGAATATCCACTTTCAGTTATAATTTTTCCATCTTCAGGATCTTCAGGATCAAGTCCGTTCTCTGTTTCATATGCATCAGGCATTCCATCCTTATCAGTATCTGTTGGTGCAGGCAGGCTTTCCATTTCCGGCCAGCCACCCACTTCGGATGGCGAGTCGATAATTCCATTTCCTGTTACGGCTACTTCACCACGTATTTCAGCTACAATCCTGGAATCTACCTCATCACGCTCAGGCAAAATGGCACCTGCATTTTCCAATACCAGCTCCAGAGCTTCCTGGGCAGAGTGGGTAGTAACATCTGCTACCTCAAATTCCTCGGTCTCTCTTAGATCATCAACTGTACCACCTACCCGACTCACATCTACTCCCAGCCAATTATTCTCATTCAAACCCTCAGTATCTCCTTCCATAATATTTCCTGAAAAATACCATTGTCCGAATTGCTCTCCTTTATCAGGAAGAGATTCATAATATGGTTGAGCGAAAATCTTTTTGTCTGGTGTGGCTGGTCCCGGCTTATAATAGTTATTAACCATATTAGTATAATTTCCGCCAATTTTTTCTCCCGGATTATTCGGATCATCCACAAGTATTTCACTTTCACCCCCATATACCGCACCTGTGCTCATCCAGTTATATATTACGTTATTGCGTATATCCACCAGGGCTACAGTATCATTAGAGCGGCTCCCGTTTATGCGGGGGGCACGGCTATTATTGTGCGCAAGCAGGTTATGGTGATAAGAGGCATACTGGCCACCCCACTGTCCGCCATAGCTACGGGCTCCTTTTGCATGCTGGGCTTCATACAAACCTTCGCTGATGATACACCACTGTATGGTGGAATTTACATTATCGTAAAAACCGGTATTTTCCTCTACTGACCAGCTCATGGAGCAATGGTCTACAATAAAGTTTTTTGCATTTTCAATATTGAGGGCAGATGTTTGCTCCCTTAACAAATCTCCGGGGCGGAAACGGATGTAGCGGACAATCAGGTTGTTTCCTGAAAGTTTAATGGTATTATCTTTGAAAGTTATTCCATCGCCGGGAGCTGTCTGGCCGGCTATCGTCATGTTAGACCTGCCGGATTTAAGTTCGGTCATCAATTCAATGTTACCGGAAACCCGAAATACAATTGTAATCGGATCTTCTCCTTCGGTATTAACTGCAGCCCGGAAACTACCTGGCTCCGGTTGCCCCGTTCTGGAAAGATCTTTAAGGTTGGTAACTTCTATTACTCTCCCTCCACGACCGCCTGTGGCATATTTGCCAAATCCTTCGGCACCTGGAAAAGCAATTTGCTGGCTCCATACCGGGCTACACAATAAATAAATAAAAAGAGTGGTAAAAAGAGTAACTAGCTTTTTCATATAAAATCTGTTAGGTTTTCATACCGGATATCCGGTTGGAAATTTAACCCGGTGATACTTCCTGATATCACCGGGTATAATTTAAATTATTCCTTCATCAGTTTCAGGGTCTGTACGTCCTTACCTGATTTTATAAGAACTACATAAAGTCCTTTCTGCAATCCGGCAAGATCAAAAGTACCTTTCCCGTTTACTATTCCTGACTTTACAACATTGCCTGTAATAGTAGTAACGCTTACTTCTACTTTTGAAGCAGCATTTACATAAATGAAATTACCTGCAGGGTTAGGATAAACCGTTGCAATTTCAATATCAGGACCGATTGCAGTAACTTCGGTAATAGTAACCACCATTCTTCCCCTGATACCCCCTCTGAAATCGGAGGTAGCATTTACTCTTACCTGTCCGGGAGCTACACCTGTGAGCACACCATCCTCAGAAATAGTCGCCTCACCTGTAGTATTATTATAATTATTATCCACAGTCCAGGTATATTCCGGGGTATCTGTATCGGCAGGATTCAATGTAGCAGTCATCTGCAGGGTTTCATCTACAGCCAGTTGAACATTTTCAGTTGCTCCGTCTTCTGTGCTAACGCTGATGTCAAGGAGGGGAATTTGGTTTACAATTACTATATCAATGGATCCAACAACACCAGACCCATCATTCGCAGTTGCTGTTACAGTAACTGTACCACTTGCTTTAGCTACCAGCCTGGCTGTAGTACTTGTCGGGTTTTCTATAGCTGCTAAGTTTTCGTCACTAACAGACCAGATAATTTCTTTATTATCAGCATTACCCGGCAGTACTGTTGCTGTCAGGTTAAGCTCACCCGCAACAGTTCTGATTTCAGTTGTTTCAACATCTTCACTATCACGTGCAACCAGTGCTATTGATTGTACTAAGGTTCGCTCACCTATTGTAATTTCTATCTGATCTGAAAATGCTCCACTGTAATTTGAGGTAGCTGTAACCAAAACCTTGCCGGCAGAGGTTGCTGTGAATAAGCCGGTTGCTGCATCGATAGTGGCTTCGCCAGTAGTTCCTGCATAATTATTCTCAACAGTCCAGGTAACAGTTTCGTCCACACCTTCGGCAAAAATGACATCTGCTCCTAACTGAACCTCATCACCTTCGACTACAACAGCGGTAAGGTCACGAATGGTTACACCAATTTCAGGTACCCAGCGTGGATCGCCGATAGGGCCGTCATTTGTTCCATAGGTTAACAGTGGTGAAGAAAGCGGCAATAAAAAGTTAAATTCTTCGGCATTGGTAAATGCAGGATCATCGGTGTTTAATTCAGTAACGGTAACATTATTCTGTGCTTCCACAGTGGCCAGGTTATATGCACCCTCATCTCTGGTGGATGTAAAATTATAAAATGCATTATTTGTAAATACAAAATCCCCTGCCTCAGGATTAATCAAAAATGGACGCCCAAATTCAGGTCCTGCAATTGTACTAACTACGTTATTAGAGAAAGTAAAATCAATAGATCCGTCAGAGCCATCATTTAGTTGAATAAGTGCATTGTTATCGCTGGCAATATTATAAAAAGTGTTCCGGTCAACAACAATACTTTGCTGAATTGGGCTTTCAAGGTTACCATCATTATCATTTCCTACATTTTTCAAAAATCCTCCTACACCATAAAAAGTTGAATTTGTAACACTCAGCTCATGTACAAAATTTAACATAGGATCAATAGCAAAGCCGGTAATATCATGAATAACTACATTATTGATACTCAATGATTCGTACTGTGTACCTTTATTCTTGTATAACTGAACCACTCCACTGAAATTAAAAATTTCAGCATCTTCAATAGTAATGTTCTTGTAATTCTTAAACCCTGCCTGATCAAAGCGAAGCAAAAAAGGTGCAAAGGAAAGGTTATCGCTTTTCAGACCATTGAAGTTAATTCCCTTGATTGTTATGCTAATGGAGTCTTCTTTTGGCCTGAATCCGTTATCAAAAAATCTTACTACTGGACGTACTGAAAGTGATGGATTACCCATTATGGTAACTTCCTGAAATAAATCTATAGTACCAGCTACAATATATTCTCCACTGCTTGCCAGAACAATTGTATCACGAGGATTCCATTTACTAATGTCTTCAATAAACAATTCAAGAGAATTGGCCTCAGCATTTGATACAAAATGTACCCTGTCACCAAATTCGAAATCCGGTCTTTCAGGGGCCCAGCGGGGAGCGCCTAAAGCACTTCCGTCTGTACCTGCACTTACCAGTTGGGAATTCTCAGGAATGGTAAAATCTCCATTTTCAGGATCACCAAATGCAGGATCATCATTGATTATATTTTCTGTTACAACATTAGCCTGAGCCGCAGCTACTTCGTTTAAGTTCCACTTTCCTGCATCTTTTGCCGAATTAAAACTATGAAACACGTTATTAGCAATTTCAAAATAACCAGCCGCTTCATTGATCCTGAAAGGACGGGCATTTTCAGGATCCCGTAATGTGCTTACAATATTATTCGTAAAAGCAAGTTCCACAGAACCATCGGAAGGATCATTTACCTGTAAAAGTGCATCGGAAAAACCAGGCCCTAAAACATTGTAGAATGTATTATGGTCAACCACAATATGTTGATCGATTTTTTCAAGACGGTCCTTGTTCATGAAATAAGGGTTCTTTAAAAACCCACCAGTATTGTAGAAAGTAGAATTTGTAATCCTGGCATCAATAAGTGCATTCATACGAGGGTCGAAAATCCAATCGGATATATCATGCCATATTACATTATTTATAATAATACTGTTATAAGTTTTTCCCTGATTGTAGTACAATTCTACTCCTGTGTTCAAACCACTGGCATGTACATCATCGAAATGAATTAATTCAGCTCCAAAGGCATTGTCATCGGTATACTGCAAAAGTGATGCCCTGTGTTCCACTTCCTCATTATTCTCGCCCACACGAGTGGTCAGGCCATCCACATCAAAGCCCTCAAAACGCATGCTTAAACCTTCCGCGGAAGGAACGAAACCGTTATCGTGGAATTTTAAAAGAGGACGACTTGCGAGATCAGGATCTGCTTTAATCGTGATATCCTGATGTATAGAAATTGCACCTGCTACATCATAGGTCCCGGTACTGGCAAGAACAATTACATCTCCCGCTGACCAGCCTTCAGTATCTTCTATGAAAGTTTCCAGGGAATTTGCGGTTTCGTTTGTGATTCTGTGCTCGGTTTGAGCGCTGACGGTCAGATTACCGAAGGTAAGGAAACACCCCAGCAGGCAACTGCTTTTTAAAAAGTTCAGGTAAGATTTTTTCATAATAAATGAGGGGAAATAAGTTTGAAAAGGTATAGCAGAGCCTGGCATTTGACTTTAAAGCCAAACACCATGCTTCCACTACTTACTAACTATACTAAAATGAATGCTATTGGATTATTGAATCCCTATCCTTACAGCTTTTCCTTTGGTGGACCTTACAATGTACATTCCTTTAGACGGGATGCTTACATTTTTTCCGGAACCCACAAAAGCACCTGTAATGGTATATACCGAAAGCTTATCCTGATTAGATACGAAGGTTTTGTTTTGAACTGTAAAAAATGGTGCTTCTTTAAAGTCGGCGGCAACAGAAGTGGTAGTAGCACCTTCGGATGCCTGAAGTTCCATTCTAAAAATCTTTAATCTTTCGCCATTATTGGTGTCAGTACTTAAACCTGGAGTTGGTACAGGAAGAATTCTCAGGTGCACAGTTCCACTTCTTGAGTCTGCCACCATATTGTTAAATGCTACATTATCTCCATCAGGTTCTAACAAAATTATATTACCTCCCTGTTCTGTCAGTTCTATTACAGATTCCCATCCGGTCTCACTATCAATTCCCCAGGTTTCACCCCCATCATTAGAAGATTGAATGGCCATAAAAATCCTGCGGTGATTACCAACGCTTAAATCTGTTCCCACATGAACTTCAAGGCTACGGATATCAGTTACTCCCGGTGTCATGATATACCCAAAAGAAGCAGAGTCGGTATAAGCATCTTTATGTTTGGTTATTTGCACATAACCTACATTATCAACCCCTTCCGGAGGAGTCCCTTTACCAGGGCAATCCGGCATGATCATCACATTTTCATAATAAAAATTCTGCTGCTCCCCGGTTTCATTATGGTTAGCATCACCGTATTCATCATCGCAACCATTGAAGAATTTTTCCTGACCATCTACCTCCTTTGTGATCCCTGATTTATAGTACCCTTCATCATGGACATCCATATCAGAAGGATCCAAAGTGTAAGTTACCTCTTCCTGTGCCAGGAGGTTTCCTGCCCCGAAAGTCAGGATAAGTCCTGCTGCTAACATTTTAGTAAATTTCATTTTCATGATTCAAATGCATTTTGGGTTATAAAAAAATTATTATTTAACTCAGCTATTTGAAGGAGCGACTTTCAACGCTCCTTCAATATTGGTCAGGGAGCCAGAGGATCAAATGTTCCACCCTCCCATAAAATAGTTTGCTTCAGTTTGGGGTCTTTTTCCAGGGATGATTGAGGAAGAAAGTAAAAATTATATTTTGGTTGCATATAATTTATATCCCTGTCATCCAGAATTAATTTATAGTCTGTATTAAAATAGATATTATGATTTTCGGGATTTTCCCAGTTGATAGTGTCTCTCATATAAGTTTCAAAATGTCCTATTGCAGAATCCGCAGAAATCCCTTCCAGGCCGCTTATGTACTCTCTGTCGAGGATCACCTGGATGCCTGTCCTCCTGCTGCCATTAAGACCGCCGGCAAATAAGTTTCTTCGTCGCATGTCCCAGTGTCTTTTATTTTCAAAAGCCAGCTCAATTTGGCGCTCCCTCATTACTGCATCCCGCATTTCTTCTACCGACATTCCTGCAGGTAAGCCATAGTTTCCATTTCCTGCCTCAATTCCTGCACGGGCTCTGATTGCTTTTAATTCAGTATATGCTTCTTCAACATGGCCAGCTTCATTAGCACTTTCTGCCAGGTTTAACAGTACTTCCGCAAAACGTATTTCAATCCAGTCTGTTCCCGTCCTGACTGTTTCAGTTGGCGGAATTGACTCATCCACATTTTTGCGAAGATAAAAACCTGTAGGCGTATTATTTGGCTGCTCTAAATTGTTAAAAACGTAAGCCCACTGGCGGGTTGATACATCTCTTCTTGTTGGAAAAATCCACTCCATGCCGTTATACGCAACTGTGGCATAAAAGCGTGGATCACGGTCCAGCCAATAGGTTTCCTGATTATAATCCGGGTGGTCTTCTATAGGTGTGCCATCCTTCATGGGAAAAGCCTGCACAAATTCCCAGGTTGGGTTCCCGCTGGTGCTGGCTGTGTTACTTACACTGGCCGGACGAACACTGTTCTCATATCCATGAGAAAGGCGTGAACCATCATAAACAGTAACAAAGATGGCTTCTCTGTTTCCTTCCTCCAGGAAAATATCTTCAAAATCAGGATAAAGTCCGTGGCCGGCGGCGGCTGCAATTTCTTTAGCTTGTTTATTCGCTAAATATGCCGCTTCCCATCTGTCCTGAGAATTACCGGGATTAAATTGTGGACTAGCAAAAAATAAAAGCACTCTTCCCTTCAAAGCTGCTGCTGCGGATTTTGTAATGCGACCATAATCGGAGGCAGGCCAGGTGGAAGGTAACAATGCAATGGCTTCATCTAAATCATTTACTATCAATTCAACACATTCGGCGGCCGAATTCCTTTCCATATATATAGCATCCCCTGAATTTATATCCTGCAAATCCAATACCATTGGAACACCTCCATACAACTTTACCAGCTCCCAGTAAATGAATGCCCGTAAAAAAATAGCCTGGCCCTTAATTCTGTTTTTCACCTCATCAACTAAACTTCCCTTCTCTATTTCAGTAAGAAGAAGGTTAATTTGCCTGATGTTACCATAGGTGGTAATGCCAAAATTTCCATAGCCATCTGAAAACTCCAGCAAGCCATACATCATATCTCCCGGGCCTGCCCCAAAAGATTCATCTGACAAATCTGTATTGGCATTTCCTGAAAACGCCGGCAAAGCAAAGGTGTAAAGCTTATTCAGGTAAAGATTTGCAAGTTCGGGAGAGTTCCATACATCATCATTATCAACAGCGTCTAACTCCCTTTTTTCAATTACCTCTTCGCAACCTATTATGGTTACCAAAAGGAAAACATATATCAAATATTTTTTCATTTTATATACTTCAAATATTATAAAGTAACATTTATGCCAAAGTTGTATGACCTGATCATTGGGTAATCGTATGCCCTTGCCACACTTGGGTCTTTATGATCGAAAGGATTTATTATGGTCCACATATTGGTTCCTGTAAAATACAGGCGGAATTGTGGTAGTTTGTACCGATCCTTTAAAACAGACGGCAGGGCATAGGACAAGTTAACATTGTTCAATCGAAGAGTATGGCCATCGCGTCTCCAGAAAGTGGAATGCTGTTGGGCATGTCCATATTCGTAAGGCCTTGGCATTGCAGCGTTTGGATTGTCTTCCGTCCAGTAATCTCCCCAAAAAGAAAATACATTTTGGTCCATAGTTGGAACTGCCTGTTCATCTTTTTGTATAAAGACCTTGTGTCCGAATGCTCCGCTAAATGTACCGCTTAACCTAAGCCCCTTCCAGCTTGCCCCTAAAGTGAATCCATAGTTATAAGGAGGACTGGTAAATTCTGCAATAACAGCGTTATCAAATTCATTGATTTTACCATCCGGTCCTTCTGAATAATTATCTCCCCTGATATCATGGTACCAGATCATACCTTTTTGAACAGGTAATCCATTTATACTATCGTACATATTCAACACCATCCTTAAATCCTCATCCGTTCTTATTATACCCCCTGCCAGATATCCTGTCTGATTGCTGGGATGGTTTATCAGGTAATCATCCCACCGGCCAAGTACAGCAGGGTTCTGGTAGACCTTGGTTCGGCGGGCATAATCCCAGGAAATATTTCCACCGACCGAATACTGAAAATCGTTTCCAATATTCCCCGTATAACCTGCCTGAAATTCAAGACCATGGGCATACATGCTTCCATAGTTTTCATTCGGTGGTTTTGCGGATCCAAAAGTTTCCGGCAGGTTGTTCCTTTTATCCAGAATGTCATAGGTGTTTTTATAATAAGCATCAATGCCCACATTTACCCTGTTATCAAAAAAGCGGGTATCTATACCCAAATTGTAAAAGTCTGTTTTTTGCCAGGTAATTGTAGGGGTAAATATTCCGAAATTTTTTGCTTCAATAGCATTAGTAAAGGTGTTTCCAAAAATGGGACCATTGGTATTAGCTCCATAGCTCTGCTTCCACTGAAAAGCTCCTACGTTACTATTACCCAATCTTCCAACCGATGCCCTTAATTTCAGGAAATCCATGAAAGAAACATTTTTCCGGAAAAAATTCTCCTCAGATATTATCCATCCACCTGAAACAGAAGGGAAGAATCCCCATGCGTAATCAGGATGAAAAACCTGGGAAGCCTCATAACGGAAAGCTGTTTCAAAAAGGTATTTTTCTTTAAAATTATAATTTAAACGACCAATAGAAGCTAACCTTCCCGATTCATTTGCATTTGATCCGGCTACCATACCATCATTTTTAAATGCCCATAACTGGTCATAACCTTTAACATCTGCTCCATTTTTTAATATGTTAAAAGAACTTCCTTCATTCTCCGCCTGCTCATATACTAACAAAGCTTCAATATTATGATCATTGAAAGAACGCTTATAGGAAATAGAGGTATTGAGTTGATATGACACATCCCTGTTTGCACTTTCATAAAGGGATTCTTTGTTTCCAATTGTCTGAAGAGGATTGGAAGCGGTTAGTTCATCTGTAAAAATGTGCTTATGCTGACCTACCCTTCTGAAATTATATCCGTAATAATCCTGAGCAAACTGCCTGCCTCTTCCGGATAATTCATTATAAGAAAACTGGGCTTTTAGCTGAAGACCTTTGATAACAGGAACATTGTATTCCAAAGCACCTGTGAGGTTAGTATTATTTGTGGTACTGCTTTTATAATTGTTGGATTCCAGCAGCCCGTAAGGGTTCCATGAACCAGCCAGAAAAACAGGCAAATCCCTTTGCGAAGTTGGGTCGTAAATGGTTGGCGGAATCCAGGCCGGAGCAGTTAAAAGCCTTTTATAAAAATCACCCATTTTTCCGGGGGAAGTCTCCCCTGAATAATATGGTTCTTCCTTGTTACCTCTGTTTATGCTAAGCCCTACAGATAATACTAAATCTTTTGTCACATTAGCATCAACGTTAGTTCTTATGGAGTACCTGGATGCTGATACAGTTTCAATGTTACCTGTCTCTTTAAAATAACTGCCTCCCACAAAATATCTTACATTGTCTGATCCTCCACTCACATTTAATGTATGGCGCTGGGTTATTGCGTTTTTATATAACCTGTCTAACCAATCATAATTTAAGGTGTCCAATGCGGCCAGTTCATCTTCCGTAAATAAATCCACATCTGCTCGAAGCCGGCGCTGATACTCCGGATGGGGGATATATTGACCTGCTTCCAGATCATATGTATGATATTTCCCATATTGATAATGTAAATTTTCATTTAAAAGCTCTGCATGAGCCCGCGGACTCATCATTTCAGGCATTTGGGTTGGATTACCAATTCCAAGAGATGTGCTATAGCTTATTTTTGGTTTTCCCTTTTTACCTCTTTTAGTTGTTACCAGCACCACACCACCAGCAGCCCGCGCACCATAAACAGCAGCAGAACCATCTTTTAAAAATGATATGGATTCGATTTCTGAGGCATCGAGTCTGTTTAATTGCTCCCCGTTATCATTAAAAATTATTCCGTCAATTACATATAAAGGTGTTTCAGCAGCACCATAAGAAGAAGTGGTACGAATAGTAATAGGATTTGCTTCTCCGGGCTTTCCGGTTTGAATTCCCACCTTAACACCTGGCAGGCGGCCTACCAACGCCTGAGAAATATTTCCAACAGGGATATCTTCTATTTTTTCCGCACTAATTTGTGCAACAGACCCCGTTAAATTGGCTCTTTTCTGTTCCCCGTAGCCTACTATTATCACTTCTTCAAGTTGCTTCAGGTCAGGAACTAATTCAACATTTATGGTTGACTGATCTCCTACGGCAATTTCTTCACTATTATAGCCTATAAAAGAAAAAACCAGCACCGATCCTCTGGGAGCCATCATGGAATAATTGCCTTCTACATCTGTAATAGTTCCTGTTGAGCTTCCTTTTACCATTACGGTTACACCAGGAAGAGGCTGCTCATCTTCACCGGATACCACTTTTCCTTTAATAGCAACATTTTCTGATGCCTGAAGGACACCAAGGGGCGCATGAGCCACTTCCGGGTCATGGGGAAGAAGCCAGTTTCCGGCCTGAGCCTGCTGCCCTCCCAGCAGGGACATCAGGATTGCGCTAAAAAGTAGTTTTTCTTTCATAATCATTCGTATCACTTACTAATATTTCATTCTTTGAGTTCAGGATACTTATCAGGTGTCCCAAATGGTATTTTTTCAATTCCGGCAGCCAAACAAAGTAAAATATTTTTCCCGGCTTATCCTCCCAAATTCGCAAACGATTGCGCCCGGTAATAAATAAAGTTTCCCGTCCTTCTTTTATTTTCTTTTTCTTTAACGGGTCAATGGCATCCAAACACTCATTTCTGTGTGTCCTCTATTCCCCCAGCTATAATAGGGAACCAGTCTGATATTGGCAGTTAAGGGTTTTTCATCTGAAACTTCCCTGTATAACCGGTTTTCCCAATCAGCTTTATCTACAAGTAAAGCTGCACCTTCCAGGCTCATTACATCACTGTTTTCTATCCTCATCATTTTTGGCGTTAGCCTGGCATTTACGGGAATTGCAAATTCTGTAATTTTCCTGCCTTCAGGCAAATCAACAGATTCCATGCAATAAACCACTGGCCCACGCTTTACCGCTACCTGATTGCGGGTTTCTTCCACAAATGGATGAGATACTAAAAGCTTTGTCTCCAAAGGCAATACCAGGCTTACCCGATCTCCTGCCGACCATTTCCTGTTCAATTCAACATATTTCCCTGGCGCCGGCATAATGTCTTCTGCTTTTCCGTTTATCGCTAATTTTGCTCCATCAGCCCACTCCGGAATCCGGAGGAAAAGAGAAAAAGACTTTTTTGGAACCTTCTTCAGGTTTATTTGAATGTCGCCTTCCCAGGGGTAATTTGTTACCTGCGATAATTCCACCTTTGCACCATCTTTCAATTCGGTCGAAAGATCATTACCTCCATACAGGTTAAAATATATTCCTCTTTCAGATATACTATAAGCGTACTGATTTACTTCTGCCACGGTACGCACCACATTTGGGGGGCAGCAATTGGAAATACTTATATATTCAACCCTGTCTTTAGACCAGCGCTGTTTGAAGGGTAAATCATCGGAATAAGCAAGCGGGTTGGTATAGAGGAATTTCTTTCCTTCAAGACTGATGCCCGATAAAACACTATTATAAAGGGCAAGCTCCATTATATCAGCATGCTTAGCCTTCCCTGTAACCTGCAGCATTCTCCAGTTCCACAGCACATTACCTATGTTGGCACAGGTTTCATTATGTGCAGTATAATTAGGGAGCTGATAGTCTCTGCCAAAGGCCTGGTGAATTTTTTGAACTTCCACCGGATCATAAGATGTGCCATCCGGCGATACCCCATCGTACAGGGAGCCACAGCCACCTGTAATATACATTTTCCTGTACACTACATCATCCCACATCAGATTCAGGGTCTTCAGCAAACTTTCGTCGCCTGTTTCGGCATACAAATCGGCCACCCCGGCATAGAGGTAGTTGGCCCTTACCGCATGCCCCATGGCTTTAGTTTGTTCCCTGAAAGGAATGCGGTCCTGGTTATCGTCTGTTCCATCCTCACTTAAGCCCCTCAGGTCGATCAGGTTCTGAACCAGCTGCAGGTATCTCGGGTCCCCTGTGGTCCGGTACATTTCAACAATGCCCATATAATGCGATGGGCAAATAGCATTCCGGGCAAGTTCCGGAGATGCTTCATTATAAAAGTTGTACAGAAAATCTGTTGCTTTTTTGGCTATCTCTAAAAATGAGCTTTTACCTGTGGCACGGTAATGTACACATGCGGCAGTCATTAAATGCCCGAGATTATAAGCTTCGAAATTCTTCTGTTGAAATGCCTCTCCCGTTCCGTTATTATTCTTTTTCTCAATAATGGCAGGGGTATAGATATAACCATTATCCTGCTGGGCTTTCGCAATTACTGCAATTGCCTCATCCATTTGCCTGTCCAGTTCCCGGTCTTTAGTAACAGCATAAGTGGCTGCTGCTGCTTCCAGTACTTTATAAAAATCACCATCATGAAACGATGGTCCGGAATGCTTTCCCTCTTCCAAGCCGGCAGCTATTTCAAAATTCCTGAATGCATGTGTAACTTCAGGATTTTTGTATAACTGAAAAATATTCGGAACCATTGATTCTTTGCAAACTTTAAAACGATCGGCCCAGAACCCCTTGGTCCAAACCACATCATCCAGATCCACGCTGCTCAGGCGGGCATAAGAACTGCCGGAAGTATTTACCAAACCTTTTTGCTGCGCAACAAGATCTCCACCCATTGCACAGGCTAAGATCAAAATAGTTAATTGTATGCGCTTAAGCTTTTTCATAGGTTAAAATTCAAATGAATTCCCTGTCTGAGTATATTATTGACAGCTTTTTCTTACCCTTTTAAATATATGTACTAAAGAGACCAGAATTTAATATATGCAAACTAAGAATATAATATAGTATAGTATAATATTTTGATTACTTTTTTTTAAATTTTTTTCTTTTTTGCTTCCTGTAAATTCATTTAATGCTGCCGATTACAAAAAATCAGGATATTATATGCTCTTTTATGAGTATTTAAAATTTTATAAAACAAATAAAAGCAAGCTCTTCCTGTGAATATTTTTTTCAATTTAGGAAATGTTTTTCTAAATACGCAAATTAATTTTGTTTTATTTATTATTTTCTATCGTTTTTTTTCGTTATTCTTGTGTAAGCAAAAACATTTATAATCCTGGTTTAGCTCAACAATGTATTTTTCTTTATTTTAACTCAATATTTGAATATAAAAAATAAACAGAGCACCCTAAATCAATATTGAGCTATGATGGCGAATTTACGCAGAGAGAAAATTCTCGACCTGTTAAAAGAAGATGGATCAGCGAAAGTAATTAATCTGGCTAAACTCTTTAAAGTAACGGAGGTAACAATACGGCAGGACCTTGAAAAGCTGGAGAAGGATGGATTAGTAGTAAGAGAACATGGAGGAGCCTTTTTAAAAAACGTTGAAGACCAGGTTCGCAATTTTTCACTTGCCCATCAGGATAACCTCGACAAAAAAGAAATGATTGCCAGGAAATGTCTTGATTATATAGAAAGTGGAGATACTATAATATTAGATTCAGGATCGACAACAACGGAAATAGCAAAACAAATTAAAGGAATTAAAAACCTGACAGTTATTACCAATGCACTGAACATAGCATTGATGCTGGGTGCTGAACCCGGAATAGAAGTAGTAATGACCGGTGGAGAATTTAAGCCCCCCACCCTTTCTTTAACAGGACAAAAGGCTGCTGATTTTTTTACCGGATTGAATGTGCAAAAGCTTTTTCTGGCAACAGCCGGAATATCTTTAAAATCAGGTTTAACATATCCTAGTATAAGCGATCTGGTGGTAAAAAAAGCTATGATTGATGCCGCTGATACCACCTATCTGGTGGCAGATTCCACCAAAATCGGGAAAAGTGCATTTGCGAGTCTGGGTGCTCTTTCGCTTATCGACTACATTATAACTGATGGAGAAATTGAAAACAAACACAAAAAAGTGTTTCATGACAATGAAATTGAGTTAATTATAGCCAGCTAAAAGAAAATTTTAGAAGGAAAAGGAAAAATAAAAAAAGAGTAAAGCATAATGAATAAAAAATTAAGTATAGGGGTCATTATTGGTAACAGAGACTTTTTCCCTGACAGACTTGTAGCAGAAGCAAGAACAGAGGTTATAAATGTATTTGAAAAGCTAAATATTACACCAATTCTGTTGGACGAAAACCAGTCGAAGCTGGGAGGTGTGGAAACATTTCAGGATGCTCAGAAATGTGCTGAACTGTTCCGGAAGCATGCAGATGAAATCGTGGGGATATTGGTTGTGCTTCCTAATTTCGGGGATGAAAGAGGCGTGGCGGAAACCATTAAGCTGTCGCGGCTCAATGTACCGGTGCTGGTTCAGGCTTATCCTGATGATTTAAATAAAATGGATGTCGCCAGAAGAAGAGACTCCTGGTGTGGAAAAATTTCTGTTTGCAATAACCTGTATCAATATGGTATAAAATATACAATTACAAACCAACATGTAATAAGCCCTCAGGAGCCTGCCTTCCAGGAAGAGCTGTTAAACTTTGTAGCTGTTTGCAGGGTGGTAAAAGGCTTACGAAATGTGAGAATTGGTGCTATTGGTGCAAGACCGGGAGGCTTTAACACAGTACGATACAGTGAAAAGATCCTGCAGCGGCATGGAATTTCCGTCACCACAATCGATTTAAGTGAGATTTTAGGCCATGCAAACAAGCTTACTAAAGATGATGCTCCTGTTCGCGACCGCCTGGCAAGGATCAGGGACTATTCTCCTGTCGGCCGCACACCTGAAGAATCTCTTGTTCAGATGGCAAAGCTTGATGTGGTACTGGCAAACTTTATGGAGGAAAACGCATTGGACGCCACAGCAATTCAATGCTGGACATCTGTTCAGCAAAACTATGGCTGCAATGTATGCACCAGCATGAGTATGATGAGCGAAAATATGCTCCCCAGTGGTTGCGAAGTGGATGTTACTGGTACCTTGAGCATGTATGCAATGCAGCTGGCCTCAGGTACACCCAGTGCTTTAGTGGACTGGAATAACAATTATGCCAACGATGAAGATAAATGTGTTCTCTTCCACTGCGGAAACTGGGCAAAATCCTTCCTTCCCGATATTGAAATAAGTACAGCTCCTATCCTGGGAACTACTGTTGGGGAAGAAAATACCTACGGTGCACTTTCAGGCCGTACACCGGCAATGCCGCTAACTTTTGGAAGAATCAGTACAGACGATTCCAAAGGAATAATAAAAGCATATGTTGGAGAAGGAATGCTCACTGATGATGACCTGAAAACCTTTGGTAACCGTGCAGTAGCAAAAATCGATAACCTGCAGGGCTTAATGCAATACGTTTGCAAAAATGGATTTGAACACCATGTAGTAATGAATGCTTCCAGAACAGCAGGAATTTTAAAGGAAGCACTGGAGAATTATATGGGTTGGGAAGTTCATGAGCATAATAAATAAGACTGGTACCCGAAATACGGAATTGCAAACCTTACCAATGGCCGGATATCCTGAAAAAGTAATTGCCGGGAAAATAATAGGTCGCACAGGCAGCAAAAGAATAAAGATGTTTTTTATAAAATAAAAGCGCATGACAGAGAAAGAATTAGCAATAAAGTCTATTGAATACCGACGAAAGATCCTTACCTACATCAGTGGCGCTAATGCAGGGCATACCGGAGGAAGCTTGTCATGTATTGATATCTTAAACGTACTGTACAATGAGATATTAAACGTCTGCCCTGAAAGTTTCAGCTCTCCTGAGCGGGATCGCTATATTCAGAGTAAAGGCCATTCTGTTGAAGCGCTTTATGTGGTTTTAGCCGACAAAGGCTTCTTTCCGGAATCAGATCTAAACACTTTGTGCAAATATACTTCCCACTATATTGGCCACCCTACGCGTAAAATCAATGGAATTGAACAAAATACAGGTGCCCTCGGGCATGGCCTTCCAATGAGCGTGGGCACTGCGCTCGCCGCTAAAATGGATGGCCATAATTACAGAGTCTTTACCCTTTTAGGCGACGGAGAGCTTCCGGAAGGGTCAAACTGGGAGGCAATTTTACTGGCAGCTCATTATAAACTTGATAATTTATGTGCCGTCCTCGACTACAATTCTTTACAAATTACCGGACCTACCGCAGAGGTTTGTAATATAGACCCTGTAGACCAGAAGTTTGAAAGCTTTGGCTGGGCAGTACGCCATGTCGATGGCCATAACCTGAAACAGCTAAAAGAAGCTTTTGAAGAAATGCCCTATACCCGGGGGAAACCTTCTTTAATAATTGCCCACACCATTAAAGGCAAAGGAGTAAGTTATATGGAAAATGAAATTAAATGGCACCATGGCGTTCCGAATAAACAACAATTTACACTTGCCATGGAGGAGCTTAATAATGCTTACACAGCATTGCAGCTAGGATAAGATATTGATCTGATCGTACAACTATAACCAGGAAAGATGTGGATGCAATCATTGAAAAGGATTTAAAAAAAGAGAAGCCAAATTTAGAAGTATTTTCAAGTACTTTAGAGGACCTTGCCCATTACGATAAAAGTATTATAGTGGTAACAAGCGATTCCCGTGGCTCGGGTAAACTTGTACCCTTTGGCCGGAAATATCCCCAACAGATAGTAGAAATTGGAATAGCAGAACAAAACCTTGTAGGGGTTTCGGCAGGGCTGGCTTCTACAGGAAAAAAAGTTTTTACTGTTTCTCCCGCCTGTTTTTTAACAGCAAGATCGCTGGAGCAAATAAAAAATGACGTTGCTTATTCCGATAATCCGGTAAACCTGATAGGAATAAGTGCCGGTGTAAGTTATGGAGCGCTCGGGACCACTCACCACAGCCTTCATGATTTTGCAGCATTAAGAGCTATTCATAACATGATTGTAGTAGCTCCGGCCGACAATTGGGAAACTGAGGAAGCTATAAGACTTGCAGCAAGGATAAATCATCCCACCTATATTCGGTTTGGGAAAAAGCCTATGCCTTTCCTGCAACCGGCTTCTAAGAGCAAATTTGAATTTGGAAAAGGCAGAGTTGTAAAGGAAGGAAAAGACATGGTAATTATAGGTACCGGAGAAACTGTATATCCGGCTTTAATAGCTGCTAGGAAGCTTGAAAAAGAGTATAGGATAAATGCAACAGTAGTAAGTATGCACACCATTAAGCCATTGGATTATGAATTATTATCGGGCCTGGCCTCAATGAACTGCCCTATTCTAACTGTTGAAGAACATAGTATATATGGAGGACTTGGAGAAGCCTGCGCATCTTTTTTAATGGAGCAGGGAAATCATAATCCATTTAAATTAATGGGCATTCCGGATGAATATACTGTTACAGGATCTCAACTTGAAATTTTTGGCCATTATGGTATTTCAGAGGATGGAATTACTAAAAGTGCACTTACCCTGTTAAAGAAAGTGTAAAAGCATTTATGAAAACCATGGAATATTAAATACTGTCCACCTTTTCTTTTCCCCCTGGTATTTCTGTTTAAGGAAATTTTTATGGCACCGGAAAAAGAACTTAAGTGATGAAAAGGCTAATTTTTTTCAGTATTCTGACAGATAAGAATATGATGAAAAAAATGGAATTTTCTTCATAGAATTTCTATATTACTTTTTAGAATAAAATTTACTCCAATAAATAATGGGAAGACCAGTATTTTCATGGGCTATATCCTTCCGGATATTTTTTCTGTTTTTTCTTCTGCTCTCAGGCTGCCGGGAAAAGGCAGGTACTGAAACAAATAGCTCTAAAAAAGTAGCAGTTATTATATCTACTTTAAATAATCCCTGGTTTGTGGTATTGGCAGAATCAGCAGCAGCAGAAGCCCGTCAGTTAGGGTACGAAACAAAAATATTTGATTCGCAAAATAATACGGCACTGGAAGCCGATCACTTTGAAAATGCAATTGCCTCCGGCTTCCAGGCTGTTCTGTTTAATCCTACCGATGCCAATGGATCTGTTTCCAATGTAATGAAAGCAAAAGAAGCTGGCGTACCGGTATTTTGTATGGATAGGGAAGTAAACTCCAATGAGGCTGCTACTTCTCAAATCCTGTCGGACAGCTATTCAGGTTGTGTAGCCATAGGGAAATACTTTGTGGAGCAAATGGATAAAAAAGGCCGCTATGTGGAAATTCTTGGCCTTGTAGGAGATAATAATACCTGGAGCCGGTCTAAAGGATTTCATAGCGTTGTGGACCAGTATCCGGAACTGAAAATGGTGGCTCAACAGAGCGCAGATTTTGACAGAAATAAAGCAATGGAAGTGCTGGAATCTGTTTTACAGGCTCAACCGGATATTGATGCAGTATTTTGTGGTAATGATGCTATGGCCATGGGCGCATACCAGGCTTTAATAGCGGCAGGAAAAGCTGATAAGGTAAAAGTTTTTGGATTCGACGGAGCCACGGAGGTGGTTAGCTCCATTTTTGAGGGAAAAATAAAGGCAACCGGCATGCAGTTTCCGGTAGTAATGGCTCAGACTGCTGCAAAATACGCTGATGATTATTTGAAAGGTAAGCGTGATTTCCCACAAAAAATGCCGGTAGCAGTAGAATTGGTTTATGAAGAAAATGTGCAGAATTATCTTGAGGATTAGTAAAGCCCATATTTTCTGAATTTACCTTGTCTTAACTTTCTTTGGATAAGATTACTACCTGCATTGGATTTCAGCTCCGGCAGAGTAATAAGTATAAGTGGTTCTACATGTAATTATTAGATTAAAAGAATGCTAAAGAAAAGATCTAAACATATCATTTCTGTAATAGTAGTCCTCTTTTTAGGCTATAATTCTGTACATATCCAAAGCTACCAGGATGTTCAGGCTGCCGTTACAGAAGAAGGTTTTAACGCGCAATCTTTTGCCGGCACTTTCTGGACTGAAAAAATAATGCCTTCCACAGAAAGAGCTGTTGAGATAGACAAGCTTTATTCTTTACTTCAAACAGAAAAAGAACAAACGTTTGAAAAGCATTCAAATGCCCTGGGGATAGGCAACCTAAGGTATTTTCTGATACAGGGACAAGGTGAAATTATAGATTTAAATGAAGATGTTGCCACTTTACTGATCAAAAACACGGATGACGCAGAAGCAATTCAGGTGGAAATAGCTTTAGAATATGTGTATGGAAATGCTGTAAGAGATGCTTTGGGAGTTTTAGCGTTGGAAGATTTTAACAATACCATGGACCTTAATAAGGTGTCGGAAGAAATAAATAAAAAGATCAGGAGCGAAATAACCACTCCTTTCAGAAGCCAGGCAAAAAAAGGAGACATAGTAGCATTTACCGGTGCAATAGAATTGAACAAAGAATATCTTAACCTGAAAAATGTTGAGGTAATTCCCATTGTACTGAAGATTGTAGAAAAGTAATTTTTAAGATTTACCAGACTCTCAAAATTTTTATTTGTGCTAATTGCAGAAAACATTACTAAACAATTTTCAGGAGTAAAAGCACTGGATAATGTGTGCCTGGAATTGCATGCAGGAAAGTGCAATGCAATCGTTGGCGAAAATGGTGCTGGTAAATCCACCCTCATGAAGATTCTGTCCGGGGTTTATCCTGATTTTGAAGGCCGGATAATTTATAAAGGAAAACAGGTTCAGTTCTCAAATCCGAAAGAAGCCCAGGACTGTGGTATCGCAATCATCCACCAGGAACTCAATCTTATCCCTTACCTGAGTATAAGTGAAAATATATTTTTAGGTCGCGAAATTACCACGCAATGGGGCGGACTTGACATTAAACAAATGAGGGAAAGAACCAGAGGGCTCCTCCAAAAACTGAAATTAAATGTACCACCTGATACCCCGGTACACCAACTGAAGGTAGGCCAGCAGCAGGTGGTTGAAATTGCCAAGGCGCTGTTAATTGATTCTGAAGTAATTATTATGGATGAACCTACTTCTGCTATCAGCGAAAGCGAAGTGGAAGTTCTTTTTGAGATCATTAAAAGCCTTAAGCAGGAAAACAAAACCATTGTTTACATTTCTCATAAACTGGACGAGCTTTTTAAAATAGCCGATCGTTTTATTGTACTGCGCGACGGCAGGTGCATTGAATCGGGTGACATGCCGGGGATGCAACATGACGATTTAATCCGGAAAATGGTTGGCAGAGAAATAAAGATAATCCGGAAGCATGTCAGTAACAATTGTAACGAAGCGCTTTTAACCGTTCAGGACATTTCCTTAAAACACCCTGCCAGATCGGGAGAAAACCTCCTGAAAAATATTTCTTTCTGCCTCAGCCATGGTGAAATTATTGGAATATTCGGTTTAATGGGATCCGGCAGGACAGAACTAATGGAAACATTATTTGGCCTGAACGCACGCACATTCAGTGGCAGAATTTCTATAGATAATGAAGAAATTATTATAAAAACCCCCTTAGATGCAATTAAGGCAGGAATTGCACTGGTGCCGGAAGATCGTAAAAAAGATGGCCTTGTTCTTGGCATGGATGTTAAACAGAATATAAGCCTGCCTGTACTCAACAATGTTGAAAGTATGGGTTTTCTCAGCAACAGCAAGGAGGAAACTCTGGCAGAAGATTACATTGAAAAATTAAGGATTAAAACATCCTCAGATACACAAAAGGTAAAAAACCTTAGCGGCGGTAATCAGCAAAAAATTGTACTTGCAAAATGGCTGGCTACAAAACCAAAAATTCTGATGCTGGATGAACCGACCCGTGGTATTGACATCAATGCAAAGAATGAAATTTATAAGCTGATACAGAGCTTAGCTGATGCAGGATTGGGAATTATTGTGGTTTCTTCAGAATTGCCTGAAATTTTAGCAATCTCCGACAGGATACTGGTTATGGCCGAAGGTGCTCTTACTGCTGAGTTCCCTGCAAATGAAGCCACCGAAGATATGATACTGAAAGCTGCCATCCCTAAAACTATATAATTAAAGCCGCTATGAGTTCAAAAGTTTATATAGAGGATCAAAAAATCAAACCCAACTCCCCTTATAGTCCGCCGGAGATTACAAATCCAAAACAATACCGTACTTATATTGCTAAATTTCAGTCCCTGATTGCCCTTATTGTACTTTGTATGGCAATTGGCCTGCTTTCGGATAATTTTTTTACCGTAACTAACGGCTGGAATGTAATGCGGCAGATCTCGGTTAATGTTTGCATATCTGTAGGGATGACACTCGTGGTTTTAACAGGTGGAATAGATCTTTCTGTAGGTTCCATTCTTGCCCTGGCAGGAGCTATCGCTGCAGGTTTGCTGAAATTTGGAATTGGAATATCCTCACTTGATCTCTACATTGGTTTTACACTTTTAGGTGGTATTCTGGCCGGGGTGCTGACCGGTACCTTACTGGGTACATTTAACGGCTGGACCATTACAAAATTTAATGTTCCTCCTTTTGTGGCTACTCTTGCCATGCTTACAATTGCCAGAGGCTTAACGATGCTTTGGACTGAGGGATTCCCCATTTCCGGATTGGGTGAAAATTTTTCTTTCCTGGGTTCGGGCTGGTTTCTTGGCATTCCATTGCCTGTCTGGATATCAGGAGTTATTGTTATAGCAGCCATGATTATGACAAATAAAACCAGGTTGGGCCGCTATATTTATGCTATTGGAGGCAATGAAAGTGCAGCAAGGCTATCGGGAATTAACATTCACAAAATTAAAATAATTGTATATGCCATTGCCGGTGCGCTGGCAGCGGTGGGTGGCCTAATTGTTACATCCCGTTTAAATTCAGCCCAACCAAACGCCGGCATTAGCTACGAACTGGATGCAATAGCAGCGGTGGTAATTGGAGGCACTTCCCTTTCTGGTGGCAGAGGAACTATTTCGGGCACTGTTCTGGGTGCTGTCATTATTGGTGTTCTCAACAATGGTTTGGTTCTCCTCGATGTATCTCCTTTCTGGCAGCAGGTAGTAAAAGGAGTAGTAATTTTACTTGCTGTAATTGTCGATAAATCTAACTCTAAAAATTAATAGTCCCTATGGAGCGTTATATTCTTGCTATTGACCAGGGAACCAGCAGTACAAAAACAATTATATTTGACAGTAATGGAACTGTAGTGGCCAGAGCTTCTGAACCGCTGAAAACACACTATGGAAAAGAGGGTTTTGTAGAGCAGGATCCTGAAGAAATTTACAGGAATGTTATAGCTTCCATTTCCAAATGCATTCATACTTTTAAGAACCAGGGAGGTAATGTAACTAATATTCAGGTAAGCGGGATATCAAACCAGCGGGAAACTTTTGTTATATGGGATAAAGATGGTAAACCTTTATACAATGCCATTGTCTGGCAATGCAAACGCTCTGTAGATATATGCCACAGGCTTACTAAAAACGGACTTCAGGACACTATTAAGAAAAAGACAGGACTGATTATAGATCCTTATTTTTCAGGTTCGAAGCTTGTCTGGCTTTATGAAAATGAACCTCACATCCGGCAGGCAATTAAAAACGGGGAAGCTTATTTTGGAACTATCGATACATGGCTCCTGTACAAATTAACCGATGGACAACAATATTTAACTGATTACACTAATGCCTCCCGCACCTTATTCTTCAACCTGCAGGAATTGCAGTGGGATAAAGAATTAATAAGCCTGCTTGGCCTTTCCGGAATCAGGCTGCCAGGGGTCAGGCCATCCTCCTTCCACTTTGGCCAGACAGATTTCAATGGTATCTTAGATCGGCCCATTTCTGTCTCCGGCATGATTGGCGATTCCCATGCTGCTGCCTTTGGAGAAGGATGTTTCTCTCCCGGCACTGCCAAAGCTACCCTTGGAACCGGTTGCTCTATTCTGATGAACATTGGGCAAACGATAAAAGAATCGGAAAAAGGAATGGTAACTACTGTTTGCTGGAGCACCGAAAACAGAGTGGATTATGCTTTAGAGGGTGTAATTGTAACCTGCGGCGGCACTATTGAATGGCTGAAGAACGAGCTTGAGTTATTTGTTGAAAGTTCCGCAACAGAGGCCATGGCTACATCGGTACCCGATAATAATGGTGTGTACCTTATACCGGCATTCAGCGGCCTTGGAGCTCCCCACTGGAATATGAGCCGGAAAGGATCTATTGTTGGTTTAACTTTCGGAAGCAATAAAAGTCATATTGTGCGGGCTGCCCTCGAAAGTATTCCTTACCAGATAAAAGATGTAATCGCTGCCATGGAGCAGGATACATTTATAGAGCTACAGGAATTAATGGTCGATGGAGGAATTACTTCAAACCAGTTCATCCTTGAATTTTTAGCCGATCTTCTTGAAAAACCGGTAGTAAACATTGGCTTATCAGATGTTTCAGCTTTTGGTGCTGCCGGTCTTGCAGGCCTGAAGGCCGGTATTTTTCGCGACCTCGATCATTTCAAAAGTTTACAGCAAAACCAGCGTTCCGTTCACCCCGGTAATAACAGGCTGGAGGTAAAGAAATATTACAAAGGCTGGCAAAAAGCTGTACAGGCTGCTGTCTGATTATGATATTTCAGACTACCCTAAGTTATTTACCACATATTCACCACATCTTTCCTTCTGGATTCCGGGCTCACTTTCAGTGAGCTGACTTTCCCGTTTTTGACTACCCCTTCCACCGTAGTATTATAAGGCGCATGTAGTTTAAAATGTACATTCCAGTCTTCAGGCCATGCAGGAAACAGATAAATTTTTTCGCCAACAGTCTGGAGGAGCATTTCCTGGAGACCTATCATGCCGGAGCCACCCCAGTTGTGGTCGGGAGTCCAGTCGAAGCCGGGACCCCAGAAAGCAGGAAAGCGCCTGCCGGAATCCTTTAATTTTAAGGTGGTTAGTTCAGCAGCCTCGGTTGTTAAACCCATCCGGGCGGCAAAGATGTTATCCTGCTTCCAGCCTTTATGGCTTCTGAATTTTATAGCATCAGGGTCGTATTTCCAGGTATTGATGGCTATCTCCGGGTTGGGCCTGCCAACGCCATAAATGCCCCACGGATAAACCGGGTAAAGCTGTGGGGTTTCCGTATTATTCACCCGCTCCCACAATTTTGCCGGAGCAATGGTGGTATGCCCATTAAAATCCTGAAAGCTGATGGGGGGAATTCTTTCCAGCATGACCGACCACTCTTTCTTTTGTTCGTCGTTCAAATATCCTTCCGGTAATTCCAGCATCCTTTCTAAAATAACTTTTAAACCTGCAATGGTGGTGGTTGAGTTGTAAGCCATTTTATAGGTTTCGCAGGAGGAGCCTGGGTACAATACCAGGTGCCCGTTTGCATCAAAGGTTTTACGGCCCCGCTGGTTAGCTAAGTATTGATAGTGCTCATTAAAAAACGTAAGGCAACTTTCAATAAAAGGAATGTATGCTGATATATCCTCTCCCCGGTACCTTTCTTTTTCGAGCATCATCAGGCAAAATTCCAGCACAGTATCCCACTGGTATTCCAGCCAGGCATTGTATTGCATGCCCGGATCATAGCCTTCAGGTCGTTTCCACCCATATTCCGCCGGGTTAGGCAAGCCAAAGCTTTCCAGTTGCTCGGTAAAGGAAGCTCCTTCATGCCCCCAGTACACCTTGGTACGGAGTTCAGCATTCTTTAATGAACGCATATAAAAATCAAACTGCGGCTTCATCATTTCAAAATCGCCGGTCCTGATCATCGGGAAATACACCAGCCGCTGGTTCTGGGCAGTCATTGTCCCTCCTCCCCAATTGCGGTGATCGGGCGTGAAATTCATTGTGGAGTCGGTAAAACGGGGATCGTAGGTAAAAAGACCGCCATTAAACTTGGTGGGGTATTCTCCAAACGCATTACAGCCCAGCATATAGCGAAAAAGCTGGTAGTTTCTGCCTGTCTGCCATGGAATGGAATTTGCATCCGGCTCTTCCGGCTGTATAATAATAAAACTCCTCTCCCAGTATTCATTCCACCAGTTCGAGGTATTTTTAAACGCTTTCCTTTTATGAGAACCGGAATTTATTACCAACTTATTCAGATTGTTTTGCCAGTCTGATAATGAAGGTGCCTGTTCAGTATGAAGATAAATTTCTATATTTTGGGAACGTGAAGCCTCTTTACTTTTCAGCTTCCAGCCTTTAAAATCAGTATCAATATAATTTCCCTCATAAGTTCCTGCGGGAACCATATTTTCACCCCTCATAATTCCTCCAAAAGTCCGGTTCTTTATGGGATTAAAAAGATGGTCCTTTACCGTATCCAGTTTTTGCTGCTGCACTACTACGTCAAATGCTGAAACTACATCATTTCGGTTGCGGTGGTAAAAAAGAATATCATTGCCGGCAAATGCTATACTATCTTTGTATGTATATACTTCTCCCTGTGGTGCCCACTTATAGGAATTAGCATTATTGGCTCTTCCTTCCATTATTCTATCCTGGTACCTCCAGCTTTCAAAAGCCGCTTCGGTAATTACCGGCTGCTTACTGTTAACCTCCACATGTACCACGGGCCGGAACACATCTACCCATACCTTTACATCGGCAGCTACTTTCCCATTCTTCCCGCTAATAATTATGTATCCATCTTTTAAAACAAGCTCCTGCCTGAAATCCTCTCCTTCAAAAGGATTAGGACTTAGCTTCATCCGCACTCTTCCGGATTTCAAAAAAGCATTGTTTTCATCGAAAGTTCCGCTTTTAGCAAGGTAAAACAACAACTCTCCTTTTTCCACCCAAACATTCAATCCAATATCCCCGCCACCCACAGGCATGGATTCTCCCGAATTTTCACTCTGGTTGTTCCAGACAATATTATACTGGTCCAGTGCTTCCGGCTGGGCATGGGCTCCTGTCCGGAAGAAACAAAGAAGAAATGTAAGGTGTATGAGGGTGATTTTCATTTTTAAAATTCAGGTACAGATAAAAAAACTACTCCTCCCAGTCATCTGTCCGGAAGGACGACACGGGTAAGCCTTCGGTGCTGAACAGTTCTCCTTTTACATAATCCTTAAAAGCATATCGTACTGCCACAGGCTCTTTTACCTGCGGCGAACTTAGCACCACTGATTTCGACCGCAAAAGAGCCTCAGCCGGGTAGAATACCTTGTCGGAACCGGCGATCTCGAAAGTGGTAAGTTCTTTATTGAAGGAGGTAAGGCCATTAGGTACTTTATTAAAAGAAACCACCACCTCACTCCCATTTACAGCTATGGTATTAAATTCAGGGCTTTCATATCCAAAACCTTTGATATTATATTCCTTTCCCAATGCCAGATAAGCAAGGCGGGTTCCCACTACTTCTTTGTTACCAGGGTGAATACAGCACTCTTCCCCAACATCCAGTATTACAGCCATGGCACTGTTTGGAATTACCTTTTCCGATTTCCGCTGGGCATCTCTTAAAAAAGCTGAATTATATTTTCCTCCTTTATGATATGGAGGAAGCTGCGCATAATTGTATGGAGCAATTTGGGTAAAATAAAAAGGGAAATCTCCTATCTTCCATAAATCACGCCACTCCTTTACCATAGCAGGAAAAAGCAGTTCATACTGATCGGGTCTGTCGTAATTAGACTCTCCCTGATACCAGATTACTCCTTTAATGCCATAGCCAATCACAGGATTTAGCATACCGTTGAACAGCATAGTAGGCGTCCGGTTTGGCGATTCAATTTTGTCACCTTCTTTCGGAATTTTAATTTCAGGGAAAGGAACAAGTCCTGCCCCGCTCATCCATGCTTCGGCAGGGGAGCCTCCATAGCTTACTGTTATGAGACCAATGGGTACATCCAGCATTTCATTTAACAGCCTGCCAAAATAATATCCGGTTGCGCTAAAGTTGGCTACCGTTTCAGGGCCTGCATCCTGCCATTCGCCACTGGTATCCTCCGCAGGCTCCAGTTTTCCTGAGCGTGGTACCGTAAAAAGCCTGATCTCAGGGTTCTTTGATTTAAGAATAGTATGATTAGAATTTAAAATGGGCTGACCTCTGTACCCTTTCATGGGCATTTCCATGTTTGACTGGCCGGCACAAATCCAGACTTCTCCTATCAGCACGTTTTTCAGCTTAATACTTTTTCCATCGCTTATGGTAATCTCATAAGGACCTCCGGCAGCCGGTGTAAGGACCTCCACCTTCCATTTTCCTGAAGGTTCTGCGGTAGTTGTATACCGCTTTCCATCCCAGCCGGGGATAACAGTTACTTTATTTCCGGCCCCGGCCCATCCCCAAATGGCTGCTCCGGACTTCTGCTGCAACACCATACCATCGCTGAAAAGGGCGGGAAGCTTTACTTCTGCATATGCGTTAAATGAAAAGGCAAGAAGAAGTAAACAAAAACCATTTATAAAGCGATATATTTTAAAAGTAACGGTCATAATTCCAGGATTTCAATATTGCTCTTTTCCTTTGTAACAAATTACTTTACCAACATTTTCTCAGGCTTTCCCGGCTTCCTGCTTTTTGAAAAAGTGGAAATTAAAAAGCCTGTTATAAAGATGATAGCTGTACAAATTACTATAGTCAGATAGCTGTGGAGCTGGCCACCAATGATATCTTCTCCAAAAAATGTTGGCCCAAGGGTTAAATAAAGTACTGCCATTATCCCGGCAATTACGCTCACCAAAGCTCCTTTAACCTCTTTTGCCCGGGAAAAAGCGGCCAGGAGGATGAGTCCCAGCATGCCGCCGCTAAAAATAGATGCCAGTTTCCACCAGGCATCCAGGGCACTTTGCACATTAATCATGGCTACACCAATAAGGATTCCAAGGATACTAATGATAAGAGAAGAAATATATAATACCTTCATTGAATCCTTGTCGGAGGCATCTTTCTTAAAATACCGCTTATAGTAATCAGTCAGAATCACTGTTGCCGAACTGTTAAAACTGGTGGAAATTGTACTCATTCCGGCGGCAAAGATAGAGGCAATGAGCAGGCCTGAAATTCCGGCCGGCAGCTCGTGCACAATAAAATAAGGGAAAATCCTGTCGCTCCTTCCAGGGTCCTGCAGTTCCGGAGGCAAAGTTCCGGCAGCAGAGGTATAAAAGGAAAATAAAGCAGCTCCGATAAAAAGGAATACAAGGGAAACAGGAATGTACAACATTCCCCCAAAAAAGGCAGAACGTTTAGCCTCTTTTTCTGTTTTGGAAGCCATATAACGTTGTACATAATTTTGATCAATGCCATAATTCTGCAGGTTTATAAATACCCCGTAGATCAATACTACCCAAAAGGTCGATTCTGAGAGGCTGGTGCCAAAGCTGCCAAGGCTGAATTTATCGTTCTCCATAGCAATGGTAAAAAGCTGGCCCGGCCCTTCCGGCATATTAAAGAGGATATAAACAGCACAAATAACCGCACCACTTATCAGGAGAATTCCCTGAATGGCATCTGTCCAAACTACTGCCTGTATGCCTCCTAACAGGGAATACAGCATCACCACAATGCCGGTTACAATAATGATAGTGGCAATATCCCATCCAAAAACTGCATTCAGGGCAATAGCCAAAAGATATAAGATAGTCCCTACCCGCATTAACTGGGTAAGCAAATAGCAGATAGATACATAAATTCTGGCCCAGGGTCCAAAGCGGTCTTCCATATAAGAATAAGCTGAAGGACTATTGATCCTGCGATATAAAGGAACAAAAACCTTTACGGCCATAAAAGCAGCCACGGGAATAGAAAGGCTAAATGCAAAAGCATTCCAGTTCGTTAAATAAGCATTTCCTGGTAAGGCCAGAAAGCTAATACTGCTCACAAAAGTGGCAAAAATAGACATGGTTACCACCCAGCCGGGGATACTGCTATTGCCCAGTGTAAAAGCAGAAGAAGTTTTATTCTTCTTATAAAAAGACCCTCCAAAGAGTGTAATGCCTATCATGTAGGCGAAAAAAACAACAATGTCTAAAATTTGCATCTTTTATAATATTCTTATTTTACCGGGCTTCTTTTACTTTGCCTGAGAAACAGAGGGGCCGCTTACTACTTTCATTATACCGCGCATATTAAAGTAATGACCAGGAAATGTGCATACATAAGTATAATCTCCTTCTTTTTCCGGAGCCACAAAAAACAGACTCTGGCTGGTTTCCGGCTCTATCACACAGGTATTAAATAAAACATCTTCTGAGGCAGGTACAAAGCCCAGGGCAGGACCATCCAGCCCCATTTCCATTGCCATCTTTCCTACTTTATCCCCTGCACCGGGGGTAGTAATCACCAGGTTGTGCAACATATCATCATTGTTGTTAAGCACTAACTGCACCTTGCTTCCGGCAGGAATCTCAAACTCTTCGATATCAAATTTTAATCCCGGGACAGTTCCAATCTTAATCACTACATCGGGTCCGTTGGTCCAGCTGGCAGGTCGTGTTTTAATGTTTTTAGTTGGGTCGGCACCACATGACCTCGCCTGTTCATCCGGACTGTTTACCTCTCCTGCCATCATATGACCTGCATGGCCGCTGCCTTCAGGCATATTATTCAGCGTATAATATCCCACATTATGCAGGAGCGGCTTTCCCTCTTTAGATTTCACTCCCCCTGCTTTTACTTCATGCACAAATCCCCGCCGAAGGCCCTGAACATAAAGCCGGACCTTTCGTCCATCTGCAGAAAGTTCCGTTTTGACTACAGGGCATTTTTTTTGTTGAATAATCGGGCTTCCATATCCTTTATGATAGCTATAAGTAAAACCTGTGATTTGATAAGCATTCAGATCAGAAGCCGATCCGGAATCCACAGGTTGTGTATATTCGATTTCGAACCCATCAGGGACTGCCCTTATAGCCTTCATTTCAAAAGGCGTTTTTCCATTCCATACCAGGCGCTGTAAACCATATTCTTTTTCACCTGTAGAAGCCCACCCTCTGCTTGTCATACCCACATACAACGAATTGTCGTTGCCCCATGCCAGGCGCAGGATACCGGACTCAAAGCCTTCTTTGAATGGAAAACAGGCTCCCTGATACTCGCCATTCACTTTTTCCAGGAACATACGCATAATTTTGCTGTGCCCCTGGTCTCCTACCAGCATCTGACCTTTATAAGGGCCAAATTCATCATTTTCAATAGTAACCATTCCGGAAGTGGATACCCCCAGAATTGTGTGTGGGAACCATACAGAAGGAACTTTTACACTCGAAATACTTTTTGAAAACTCGAAAATGGTACCAATAGAATCCCTGTACAAATATTCGGGAATACCAATAGGAGAATTTGGCTCACCTGCCCAGCGAAGACCGGCAGGATGGCCGGTAAAATCGCCCTTTTCCACATGGGTTACAAAGCCTGATCCAATCCAGTCACCCTGGTTCTCGGAATAAAATAAATCACCTTCAGCATTTAATCCTATACCTGCCGGTGACCGCAGGCCGGTGGCATAAGGTTCCATTTTCCCGTCTTCTGTAATCCGGAGCATCCAGCCCCGCCATTTGGCCAGGCTTTTCCCCTTTCCTTCCCAGGATACATTCAAGGTCACAATCATATCACCATTGGGCATAAAAAGAGGTCCATAAGAATACTCATGGTAATTTCCTGAAAGTGGCCAGGCATATATGGTTTTGAAAAGATCCCCCTTACCATCATTGTTGGTATCGGTAATTTTTGTAAGCTCTCCTCTTTGGGTAGTGTAAAATGAGCCATTGCGGTACGAAAGCCAAAGCGGCTCATGCATACCCGAGGCAAAAAGCGAATATTTTGGTTTGGATGATGCCGGATCTTCAATTAACCATAGCTCCCCGCGCCGTGTGGTTACACCGAGTTTACCTTCTTCGGTAAAAGCAAGACCACCTACTTCCAGCAATACCTCATCCGGAATAGGTACATCTTTAATTTCATAAAATGTATTTTTCCTTCCTGCCATCTCATCTTCCTGCTGTGCCTGCAGGGAAAAAGAGTAAATGAACAAAAAAAGGATAATGTATATTTGCTGCACTTTCATTGTAAATTCTTTACCAGATAATTGAATAAGATACAGAAGCTGAACCATTTTCCCCGGAAACTACAGGCAAAATAAGTTCTGCTTCTCCCCCGGATTGTCTGATGAAAGGCTTCGCTTCGCCTGCATCCAGATTTTCTATATAATAGCTTTTATCGTCCAGCGCGTACACCCCATTAGGTAAAAGTTCTATACTGCTTCCGCTTCCAAGGAGGAGGTAAACTTTTTCTTCTGTTTGATTTAATCTCAGTCTGATATTTCTGACAAGGGCACTGGCCCCATTTATATTAGAAAAGTACTCATCGGAAGGATAGAGATAATCTTCAATGGATATATTGTTCAGCTGATAATAAAAGACAGGTAACCCATTTTCATTCAACCGGTAACCCTGCTCAGAATAAACTTCCTGCCGGTCTGTAGCCGGCCATAGGGAACCAGGGTTTTCTAAAATTGCCACTGTGGGTTTTCCGGAGAATTCAACAGCTGCACCATAAGGTTTAGCCAGTTGAGATTCACCTCTCTCAATCCACATTTCACCTATATCGAGAAAGGTGCCATACCAGGCATTCAAAGGGCTGTTATTATTATGATCATAGGCATAATTTAAGCCTACAGGTAATCCTACGGTAACCGCTGAGGTATTTTTCTTTCCCTTGTGCATCATAAAACCTCTTTGCAGCACAGGTGCATTCTTAGCTTCATAGATCATCCGGCCTGCTTTTGGCCAGTGGCGGGCAGAATTAGGTGTATTTAATGCCGTCCATGGAATTCCGGGGCCTTCATAAGCAAGTGCAAGGCTTTCATCGTAATTCTGATATATGATGCGAAATTTATTTTCTCCCTCCTTAAGCTTCACTACCCCGTAATGTCCGTCCTCATAATCCCTGGTACCACGGTTATCCGTTACCTGCTGAGCATTTATGTACAGCCAGGCCGGGCCTCCGGCCATCAGTTCAAACATATACTCCCCGCTGCGTGGAGCTTCCATGGCTCCTTCAATGACAAAAAGGTCATCTTCATGGCTGAACTTTCCGGATAAGGTATCGGTAGTACCCGTGATGGTGGCTTGCATTTCAGGCAAGCTGTCAATATCAATCTTGTACATACCATCATATATCTCATACCGCATTTCCTTCAGGGCAATCCGCTCACCGGTATAAGCTTTATAGCTTATATTCCGGAAGGCCACCGGACCATGGTCGCCCTGAAGCATAAGTGGTCCCCTGGCTTTTTCATCTTCAAAAGCAGCCGCCAGAGTAGGTTCGCTTACTTCTATTCCATTATGGATTAATACCCCATTCAAATAAACCTCCTCAAACCGGGCATTGGCAATCTTCTTACCTGAACCATCAAATTTTGGTGCCCTGAAACGAATCTTCAGTTGTTGCCAGAGGCCCGGGGCTTTTGAGGCATTCCTGTCAGGAGCATTACCTTTGAAAGCTTCTCCTGCCCCTCTGTAAATTCCACCAGCATCACTATAGCTAAGACTGTCTTTTAACCAGCTGTCGAAGAGCTGAACCTCATACCTGCCCTGTAAATAAATGCCTGAATTTGATCCCTTCGGCATCATGAACTCCAGTTCCAGGTCTATGTCTCCATGTTCAAAATTGCTGAAAAGATGCTCTCCTTTTGATACATCCTCTCCAGGCAGGTTCACCAGAATTCCTGTTCCTGCCTTAGCCTCCAGGTGGTGGTTTTTAAGCCGATCTGCAAAAACATTGCCTGCAACTGACCATTTTCCAACAGCTGAAGATTTAAAATTATCCAGGTTTGTGAGCTCTATGCGTTTAGGTGGTAAGCTGTTTCCCTGCACTTTGCTTCCTGACTCCTGCTCTTTCCCGCAGGCAGTGAAAATAAACATACACAGGCAAAGGAATTTTATTTTACTTCTCATGCACTTTTGTTTTCCAATTTTTCAACTTAATGAAAACCAGTGAAACTATATTTTTTCTATAAAATATTATAATTCTCTAAGCCAGATATTTCTGAAGTTAACCCTGCTTTTATGTTCCTGCAGGAGAAGTGGAAGCTTAGCTTCATGGTACTCATACTCAGGGTATCCCTGATATTTCATAGGCCCTTTTAGCTCCACATGATTCAAAATAAGGATCCCGTTATGAAAAACGGTCATATAAGCCGGCTTTTTCAGGCTTTTATCACTATTAAAAACAGGCGCTTTAAAAATTATATCGAAAGTTTGCCATGTTTTGGGAGGCAGAGAAGCATTTACCAGCGGAATATGCTGTTTGTAGATACTGCCTGCCTGGCCATTATAATAAATCTCATTATTGTAGTTATAAGACTCATAAACCTGCAACTCATATAGTCCCATGAGAAAGACTCCACTGTTACCATAATCATTATGGCTGTCTTCTTTAGGGTCGGGTGTCTTCCACTCTATGTGCAACTGTACATCGCCAAACTTTTGCTTTGTCTGCAGATCTTTACTTTTTGGTGTTACCACCATCGTCTTTCCTTTTACTTTCCATTCTGCAGGGCGCCCGTCGGCATGTTCCCATTTATCTAAATCTTTCTTACCGGCAAAAAGAATAATTGCATCCGAAGGAGGATTCCCCGGCTTGCCTGGTACCACAAGCGGTGGCTTTCGGGACCAATCCTCTGTTTCCTCAGGCTTTACCTCCTGGGCTAACACTGCGGTGGAAAAGGTTAAAAGGCACAGCACAATGGCAGCCATTATGCGGGGTTTATAAAAACCCTGAAAAAGCAACACTCCGGCAACTATGCTGTTAAATTTTGAAATTGGGTATGTATTTATCACCAAAGGAACTTTCATTATATTAACTTCAGGTTTTTATCCAGTTGGTAGCTTTCTCCTTCTTCTGTTTCAAAGCGAACTTCTTTATCGTTATACCGCAGAATGCAGGGGGCGCCGGCTTTGGAAATTACCTCCACTCCCTCAAGCTTTCCTTCCTGCCAGATCATATTCAGCTCAAATCCACCCCTGGCACAAACTCCTTTAATCGCTCCTGATGGCAATTGAGAAGGTAAGGCAGGGAGCAATTCAATGGTTCCTGTATGACTTTGTACCAACATTTCGGCAATTCCTGCAGCGCCACCAAAGTTTCCATCAATCTGGAAGGGCGGATGGGCATCGAAAAGATTTGTGTAAGATCCTCCTCTTTCATTTCCCTCAGCATCTACCGCAGGACTTAAAAGGGTTTTCACCATTTTAAAGGCATGATCGCCATCTCTAAACCTTGCCCAAAAGTTAATTTTCCAGGCCAGGCTCCATCCTGTCCCTCCATCACCACGGAAAATGAGTGACTGCCGGGCAGCTTTCATCAAATCAGGATTCTCCCAGGTAATATCATTGCCCGGATGTACCCCCCAGAGATGGGAGACATGGCGGTGGTCATTTTCAGGATCATCCACATCCTGCATCCATTCCTGTAGCTGGCCAAGCCTGCCAACCTGGTTAGGGGCAATTTGCGGTATCAGCCGGCGAAGGGTATCCTGAAAGGCCTGATCTCTGTTCAGCATTTCACCTGATTGCGCAACAGCCTTGAAAAGAGACCTGATGATCTGGTGGTCCATTGCAGGTCCTGCTACCAGACCACCAAATTCCGGAGAGTTTGAGGGAGTGCTGATAAGCCAGCCGGTTTGGGGATCTTTTACCAGGAAATCTGCAAAAAAGCGGGCGGCCTCCTTCATTACCGGATATGCCCGTTCCGCAAGGAAAGTGGTGTCGCCGGTAAAACGGAAATGCTCCCACATGTGAAGGCTCAGCCATGCTCCTCCGGTAACCCAGATGCCATGGTTTGAGGCATTAATTGGTGCAGTGCCCCGCCACAGATCTGTATTATGGTGCGATACCCATCCATCGGCTCCGTAATGTGCTTTGGCCGTTTTTTGCCCTGCCTCCGCCAGTTCCTCCACCATATCGAACAAGGGTTCATGGCATTCTGAAAGGTTCAATAATTCGGCCGGCCAATAATTCATCTCCAAGTTGATATTGCTGGTATATTTACTATCCCAGGGAGGAAAAAGCTGGTCGTTCCATATTCCCTGCAGGTTAGCAGGCCGCGTCCCTGGCCGTGAGGAAGAGATCAGCAAATACCGGCCATACTGCATATATAAAGCTAAAAAGGAGGGATCAGGCGAAGAGGCAAAATTTGCCAGCCTTTCATCCGTAGGCCGTGAGTCATCATTTTTGCCCATGTCAACTGACATTTGATCGAAATATCCGCGGTACTCGTTAATATGGGCATATTTAAGCTGATCGTAGCTTTTACCATTGGCACTCAGCAAGGCCTTACGGCATATAGCAGCAGGATCGCCTGAAACATCCTTATAATCTACATAATTTGTCCCGGCAGCAAGCAAAAGGGTTGCCTCATCAGCTTCTTCAACCTTTATTTTATTATCTGTCACCAAAAAGCTTCCTCCTGCAACCTGTGCTCTTAACCGGCTTTCTCCCCTTAGTATTCCATTTCTCACTTTTACCGTTAGCCCCAGCGTTGAATCATCTAATTTTTTTGCAGATGATTCTTTATGGGGACTATCCATCCTGGCTTCAAAACTAACTTTTCCCGGCTCGCTGGCAGTAATATGCACAATTAACAGCTGGTCCGGTTCGCTGGCGAAATACTCGCGGGTGTACAGAACCCCACCTGCTTCATATGTTACACGTGAAACAGCATTGGTAATATCAAGCTCCCGCTGGTAATTGGTGGCACCCTCATGGCCGGCAAAATCCAGCCACAAATCTCCAAATGGCTGATAGGCCGCTTCAAAACGTGGAACAGCAGGAGGCTCATCGTCCTGAATATTATATTTCCACGCTCCATTCAGGTTAATTCCATTTTCGCGCCCTTCTTTTTCAGGAAAAATGCTGATAGGGTCACCACTCTTAAAACCGATAAAACCTCCATCATCGTAATGATTGATTACCTGGACAACAATATGGTTGGTACCTTCCCGGAGGAGGTTATGAGGAATTGTATATTCCCGATAGGTATTTCTCCCTTCAGAGCTTCCTATCTTTTGGCCATTTACAAAAGTGTTATCAAGATCGCGCATTTTCCCGAGCTCCAGTCTCAGGTCTTTATTTTTCCAGTCCGGAGGCAGTTCAAATGACTTCCGGAACCAAACTGATCCGTCAAGGCCTTCAAAACCAGCCTGTTCCCAGCCCCCCTTTCCGTGCGGCAGGTTCATTTCCTCCCAATGGCTGTCATCAAAGCTGGCTTGCACAGGAGCATTGGCTGAAGAAGCAGTTACTTTTGCCAGCCAGGCTTCTCTTTGAGTATCGTATTCATCCTCATTGCTCCTCCTGCCCATAAACTGTTGCTCTGCAAGCTTTTCAGCTTCTTCCTGTTTGCCTTCAAAAAGGAGCTGCCTTATTTGAGCAAGGTATTCCACAGCACCTTCTCTGTGGTAATTCCGGGGCTCACCAGTCCAAAGAGTTTCCTCATTAAACTGGAGCCTTTCCTGCTCAGGTCTGCCAAAAACCATCCCGCCGAGCCTGCCATTTCCAATAGGTAAAGCATCCGTCCATTTTTCGGCTGGTTCCTGGTACCAAAGTCTCAGAGACTGTTCAGCCGCAGGCATAGCTTTATGCATGTTGCCCTGGCTACATGCGGCACATAGTATTACTAAAAAAAATAATGGTGATCCTTTAAAAATCTTCATTTCATTTTTCCTTGTATATGCAGGAGCACACTGTTGTTTAAACTTTATTCCTGATCAGTAATCGATTGCATTAATCAACTATACTTTGCTGACAGCTAAAAAAGACAATGACCTGCAATACTTTTAGTCTCATAACATTTATTACTGTTCAACCTCTACTTTTTTACCGTCAGCTTTTCCTGCACTTCTTTCCCTTTTACCACCGGGTTTTTTACATGGCGGAAGTTATTTCCCTGAATTGTAATTAGCTTACTTTTTTCTCCGATAACTTTTAAATAAACATCTGTACCGGAAAAAGGAAAAGCACTGTGAATAAAAGCGTCTTCCACATTTTTTAATTCTATCACCGGGGTATTGGCATGTGGCGTGAGCGTGGTAACTCCATCTATTTCAAGATATTTTACCTCTTCTGCTTCTATGGAAGATCCCATTTCAGTACTGATCTGCACATTATGGAACCGGATGTTTTTAGCTGTTTTAATGGTAAATCCATCTTTGGCCTCAATATTAACATCGGTAAAGCTGATGTTTTCAATTGGCATCTCTTCAATTCCTGATAAGGCTCCTGCTTTATTTACTTCTTTGGCTGTAATATTACTGAAATGGATATTTTTAAACTGAGGAGTTCTTTCTGACACTGGCTCAGGATCAGTATTACCATAATGCATATTCATTACAATAGCCTGATCTTTAATATCTCTCATCACAATATTGCTTACCCGGATATCTTCCACAACACCACCCCGTCCGCGCATAGTTTTCAGACGAATTCCGCGGTCGGTGCCGTCAAAAACACAATTTGATATAGTGATCCGTTTCACATCGCCGGACATTTCACTACCAATTACCACTCCTCCATGACCTCTCAGCATGGTACAGTTGGTAATAGTATAGTTTTCAGCAGGAGTGGCCATTTTACGGCCCGCTTCGTCTTTCCCTGATTTAATAGTTATGCAGTCGTCACCTACACTGATGTGGCAATTAGAAATATGTACATTTTTGCAGGAGGATGGATTAATCCCGTCGGTATTTGGAGAAGGTGGGTTATTTATGGTTACCCCTGTAATTGTTACATTCTCGCAAAACTCCGGATTTACAGTCCAGAAGGGAGAATTTATAATGGTAATCCCTTCAATAAGTACATTCTTGCAGAACATTGGCTGTATAAAAGGAGGACGAAGAAAGCCCCTTTCAATAGATCCTGCCTGTTCCGGCATCAGGATATCCTTGTTTTGCTCAAAAAACATCTTTTGCCATCTGGAATCCCTGGACTTTCTGGAGTCGATCTCCGCAAAAGCCCACCATTTTTTTCCGTTTCCGTCAATGGTTCCTCTTCCTTTTATAGCAATATTTTCTTTTTCATAGGCATAAAATAACGGGGAGAAGCTTTGTACATCCACCCCTTCATAACGGGAGCGTACAAAAGGCAAATAATCCTCAAAATCATTACTGAATTTTACATATGCCCCTGCATCTAAAAAAATGGTTATGTTATTTTCAAAATGGATCGGCCCTGTTAAATACTCACCTGCCGGAAAATAGACGGTTCCTCCCCCTGCAGCCGTTGCTGCTTTTATTGCTTTAGCTATTGCTTCAGTTATTTTGGTGCTGCCATCTCTGGTTGCTCCATATTCGAGGACATTATAATACTGCTGTGCCTTTAGTGAAGAAGACGCTAAAGAAACTATTATAACTAAAAGAATATTTTTGAAAAATACCGATGCTTGTTTCATTCCTTCGTTTATAAAATAAAATAATTAGTTACCTGTGATTCCTTTTGGTAAATTTTCGCCTCTCCTGTAAAGCACTGGATAAAAGCCTGCCATAACATCAAAAGGAATTCCGGTCAATCAAATGGCAGGGATTTTTCAAATGTTCCTTTTTCCGGTTTAAAATCATATCAACCATATCTTTTCCCATCTTTTCAAAATCGGTGGAAATGGTGGAAATACCATTGTTTACAATTTCCTTGATCGGCATTTCATTGTATGATATAACTCCTAAATCCTTCCCTATTTCCAATGATAAGGCTTTGGTCATTTTTACCAGCTGAACCAGATCCTTATCATCCATAATGATATAAAGTTCTCCGGCACCAGGTTCTATACCTTCTAAAGAGAATAGAACTTCGTTTTCAAAATTATTCTCCTCACAAAATCTTTTGAATCCTTTCCTTGTATGCCTGGTATTATACAGGTACAATTCTGAGATCAGAACTAACTTCCTGTACTTCCTTATTTTTGCAATGTAGTCGTTCAGGCAATTATAAATGTCCTCTTCAAAATACTGGCAAACAGAAGGGTATTTTAGTCCCCAGTCCTTATATCCAAGGTCAAGCAGAAATATTTTATCCTGTGGCAACTTTTCTATGGAAGCATTGATTGAAGGATCCCCCATTGGCACTATCAAATATTCTGTATACTTGCCAACACTTTGTTCAATGAGCGCATCGAAAACCTGTGGATTGTCATGATGAAAAAAAATATCCACTACTCCATTGTTACCAAGGCTTTTTTTGATGCTTTCATATATTTCTTCCTTATAAGCTGTTAATCTGTTAAACAGCAAAAAGATGTTATGCCTGGAATTTGTGTTTGAGCTCGAAATAAAATAACCCTGGTATTGAACAGAGGATAATATTCCGGCTTCTTTTAATTGTTCGAAAGCCTGAACCACTGTTTTCTTTGCAAAACCCGTTGTTTCGCTTACCTGGTTAACAGATGGTATTTTATCTCCTATTTTTAATTTCTTGCTGTCAATAGCATCAATCACGAAATTCACAATCTGCTGGTATTTAGGAATCCCAGCCGATCCGTTCGATGCCCCATTCAAAGTAATTTGAAACATATTAATTCTGTTGATTATGCTATACTATACTACATCAGTAAATTTAAGAAAAATTTCCATTACAATTATGTTATTTTCTTTTATTCCCGCTCAAATCCAAAATATTTTAAAAAAATACTAACGAACTTGTGGAAGCTGATAGAAATTACTGAGATTAATAAAATCATTTTCTGTCGTTCCTGAACTCCCGTTAATTATTACAAAAAGTAAAACTCTGTTTTTACTTCCATCCTAAGTCTAATTTTGCAGGCCGGAATTTTGTTGTAGCTCCTGAGGCAAAAATTATTCCACCTTTTAATAACAGCTCAACTGGCTCATCTCCAGGTTCAAGCAGCGCAAATGTAAGTTTATCCGTTCCATTCACTTCCGACCAACGGAGAACGTTTCCCATTTTGGTCATTATTACCGGATTGCCTCTTACAGTTACCGGCTCGGAAAAAACCACCTCCACTACCCTTTCAGGATATCCCACTTTTACTTCTACCACTACTGGCGCATCAGTACGTTCAGGATTCCAGCGGTTTCCAAAAGTCCAGGCAGCTGTTATTTCCTCCGGATCTGGAGCCCCTGCTGCTGTTTCCAGGTTATTAGCATGCCACCTGGCATCGCCCCCTTCACTATGACAATTATAAAAAAAGACACGACGGCCCCAGCGGAAGTGTTCATTGGGATGATCCGGTGCATTGCTATCCAGAATATCTCCGGTATTTGCCGAAAACCTGCAGGAAAGGAGGTAAAACTGTGAATCCCGGGGGTACCGGCCTAATGGATACTCCTTTGCCCCATCGAAGGAGGAATTCTTTATCACCAGTTTCTTCCCGGGATCTTTTCCTCCGTCATGCCAGAGAACAGCCTTTACATCTACTTCATAAAAGGTGGAATTAGTGACGTAGCACCAACCCCTCGGGCACAGGAAATCTATATTCCCCTGGAAGTGACAGTTAGCATGGTAATAATCTCCTCCACCCCTGGCCCAGAGTGCAACGGTGTCATTCCCTTCGGCAAGGAAATCGCAGTTCTGTGTAAGCGTTTCCGTACCTCTGCCAAAGAGGGCGAAAGTATGGCGGCGAAAGGGATAAGTATTGGCTACTGTAAGATCTTCTAAAATCACTCCATCCGCCATTACGTTAACCACTCCCCGCCCCAGCAAAGGCGGCCCTTTTTCATCAGGATAGCGTTTTGGAATAGAAAACTCTATTCTGGTTCCTTTTCTGCTCTCCCCCCGCAGGGTTACATTTAGTCGTTCAATTACAAGCTGTTCTGTGTACACGCCATCACGAATAAGGATGACTACCCGATGAGAGCTTGTCACTTCCAGGGAAGCTATCGCATCAGTAATTGTTATAAAATCACCTGAACTATCCTGCGCCACTATAACATCCGGTGGCAGAAGCGGAGCCGCCTGAGCCCCGGCTCCAAAACTCCCAGGATAACCAGCCAGACAGCCGAACAGCAAAACCAAAGTTAAAGGTCGTTTTTCTTTCAATATTTTGATGCTGCAAATCTTCATCTCCTGCTTTTTTATTTACTTCACTGCCCTGTAGGATACTTTGTATTCTTTTCCCGGTTCAAGGCTCATTTCGTAAAGGTTCTGATCTACCTTCCGGATTGCAGCCTGTCTGGAAGAAGGCTTTTTGCTGCTTTTGAACCGGAGCGTTCCCTTCCCATTATCAGCTTTTACTTTTATTTCTTTATTGCTGCAGTACACATTGATATCCCCGTTTGGAGTAGGCACTTTTCCTTCCATCCAATCCAACCCTCCAAGAACAGGCTCAATGGAATAGGTATCGTATGCAGGTGTGAGGGGTTTTACACCCAGATAATACTTCCCGAACAGGTAAACCGGACTGGCTCCCCAGGCATGGCAAAGACTTTTGCCAAATGGGCGTCCATACATTTCATAATGTTCTGCTCCCTCCTCTCCCGGATCATACTTTTCCCAGAAAGAGGTGGCTCCAAGGTCCAGCATACCACCCCAGTAATCGCGGATTTCGTCCAGTACAAACTCCTGCTCACCCATGGCGCAGAGTGCTTCAAGCTCATAAAAGCGCATATAGGGGGTAGTAATCTTTTGTACGTTGTCATTCAGCAGCACATTGTTTTTTACCCCCTGCTTCTGCTCTTCATTGAGATAATCGAAGAAGATGGCAAACATGTTCGCATAGCGGGTTACATTATCCTGCAGCTCGCCATTTACTCTGTTATGCACAAGAGCCTGTTTTTCATCTGACCAAAATACATTGAACAGCTTTTCTTTTAATTCCTCAGCCAGGCGGGCATACTTTTCAGCTCCTTTCTCATCTCCTGCAATTTCTGCACTTATGGCCATTGCTTCGAGGCTGCGGGCAAAGAGCAACTGCTCAAAGCTTACCTCTCCCTGCTTACTTAAACCGTCTGCCCAGTCAATAAAAACCCAGTCGCCGGTGAGACCCTGAACCATACCTTCTTCATTTCTTCTGTTCAGGCAAAAATCCATCAGGCTCACCATTCGCGGGTAAAACTGTTTGATGAATTCCTTATCGCCGGTGTACAGGTAATAGTCATATATGCCAACAAACCAGTAAAAGGAATAATCCATTATAGTATTGATATGGCTGGAAACCGGTTCTTTACCTCTTAAAGCAATCATGGTACGGGTAACAGATGGGCTGTCAAAGAACAGGTAGTAATTCATCAGGTAACTCTGGTAAGCATCGCCTGACCACATCCAGCGGTCGCGCTTTATTCCGTCAATAAAAAACTCCCGCGAAGTTAAATGCATGGTATAGGCTGATATATCCCATATTTCATTTAGTCGGACATCTGAGCTCCTGAATGAACCTCTGTAGTCCAGCGGAAGATATTCATACAACATGGATACGGAATCGAACTGCACGCCAGGATCATGCTGTACCTGCACATAGCGGAACGCTCTGGAGCCAGGCAACACAAATTCGCCATGCATGGCAGGTTCGACCTCCATCAGGTCAAAGGTTTCGCAATGTTCAACAGACAAAGCTTCCTCTTTTGATTCTCCATAATAAAGATTGAGTTTTCCCTTTCCTTTAAGTCCGTGAAACTTTACAAAGCCAAAGGTTTCCCTGCCAAAATCTATTAAGAGCGTGTTTCCATTCCTTTCAATTTTTTCAGCTTTTTTGGGTTCTGTCGGCAAATGGAAAGCAGATGGAAGGGATTGAGCATCATTAAAATTCCAGGATCCTACAGCTAACCAATCTGTGGCTGATTTGTCGGACACTTTGCCGGATTCATCAATCCATTCTTTATCTTCAAAGGTTACCTTCCAGCTTTTGTCTGTAACCAAGCTTTTTCCACTGACAAAAACAGCAGGAACGGTGGCCTGATTAAAAACTTTGATATTAAGAGTATGCTTTCCTGCAGGAAGGAGCACCTTTTTTGGCTTTCCCTCCAGCATTTTGCTATCGATCTTTACATTATATTCTCCTTCTGTATGGATTTCGATTTCTTCAGCTTCGGATATATCGAACTCCTTTTGAAAATCGACCTGAACATAGTGGCTGTAAATTCTCCAGAAAGGCGGAAAAAAGGCACCCCGCTCTGTTCTCCGGTTTTGCACCTGGTTTCCCAGCCAGATCTCATAATCGCCGGGATACCAGATCCAGGTAGCACTATTTTGTGCAGAAGCACTGAAATACATACAAAAAAACACTAAAAGACAAATACATCTTTTCATTCTGCCGGATTTAAAATTTATTCTTTGTGAATTAAATATTGTCCTCAAATTTTCTGACAACTTTTTTACACAAAGACTGACTTTATTATTAGTCTTCAGGGAGGTTTAAAAAAACCGCCCTGGAATTAAACACTTCCTTTATCGCCGGGCCATATTAGAAACCTCCAGGTATTCCACAGGCTTCCCTTCAGTTTCGATGGTTACATTTTTCATCAACAGATTATCGATGTATTGAAACTTCGCGCCGGATTGAGCCTCTATGGAAACATTTTCCAGAATAATATTTTCGGCATGTGCCAGCGGCCAGCCAAGGAAACTGACAGCCTTTTTGCATCCCGTTGCACTTACATTCCTGATTGTGATATTCCGGTATCTGGGTGTGGCTTTTTCAAAAGGCACTTCAATATTCTGCCATTCATCAATATAATCTTCGCCGGTTACTTTACGCAGGGCATAATCTATAACCGTTCCTGAGTTTTTAATCTTCCAGCCGTCATGCGTAATATTTTCGATAACTCCTCCCCTGCCCGGACGAGGCTTAAATTTAATGGGGGCAATGTTTCCATCGGCAGTGCAATTGCGTACGTATACATTGTTAATACCTCCTGCTGTTTCGGTTCCTATGGATACCCCTCCATGTCCGCTGCCAAAGTGAGTATTTTCGATCAGCACATTTTCAGAAGGGATGTTCACCCGTAGCCCGTCTGAGCCCCTGCCGGATTTGATGGCAATACAATCATCATCCACTGAAATAGAACAGTCCCTGATTACGATGTCGTGGCTGGAGTCCACATCAATGCCATCGGTGCTGGCTGCTTTTTTCCCTGACTCCAGAACAGGATTGAAGATATCAACTCCTGTTACTTCAATATCATTGCTGTAACAAATATGTACGGTCCAGAAGCCGGAATTTTTTAAATGTATATTCTCCACCTGCGAGTGGGACGAATTCTGAAACAGGATCAGGCGGGGCCGTGGAACATGCCAGTCGATAAGGTCTCCGGGAACTGTTTCAGATAAACTATCACGTGCGGCCCAGTAAGGTGCCCACCAGTAATAACCGGAACCATCAATACTACCTTCTCCTGAGATCTTTACATTTTTTGTATCCAGAACATTTATAAAGGCCGAAGGCCAGTCCATTTCAATGCCTGCAATTCTGGTATTTTTAAGGACAGGATAATTTTCATTCCCTTCTATACCCCGGAGTTTTCCATCTTTTGCCACTTCCAGGTTTACATTTTCTTTAAGAAACAGCGCTCCCGAAGAGAAAACCCCCTCCGGTACCAGTACTGTACCTCCACCACTTTCAAAGCATTGGTCAATGGCCCGTTGAATAGCCTCTGTGTTTACAGTAACAGAATCTCCTGCCGCTCCGAACTCCGTAATATTGTACACCTGATTCTTCCCGGAAGCATTTTCCGGCTGGTTTACACAAGAGGAATATATGGCTAGCGTACAGGCAAGGAGGAACATTCCAATCAATCTTTTCACTCTGGAATATTCTTTAGCGGAAAAAGTGAACTGGAAATATTTTGAACAGGTCCGAAGTATTATATAGGGCATTTCTTTTTATTTGTTGAAGCTGAGTGAAAGTACAGCTATGAATTAAAAAAAAGTAACATTAATAATATAAGGTTACATATTATGCAATTTCCTTTCTAAAACCTCCCGGTTGAGCTTTAATTTAACCATTCCCATTGGGTGGAAGCGCCTTTCCTCGTCTATGGCTGCATATACAACTGTATAGATATCATTTCCTTCAGGGATCAGGCAAAGTGGTGTACGCATAATATCCCACCACTTTTTAACTTTTGTACGAATAGGGAAATAATGGGACTCCGACCAGTGGTAGCCATCTTTTGAGAGAGAATAGCCAAACATATTCGGCAGGTGGAGCCCCCAGGCATCCGGACCACCATCGTAAATTGCAATGTACAGCCCATTTGGAAGCTGGCTCACTATAGGATTTTCGATAAACCAGGGATGCATGGAGGTAACAGGATTTACGGTGGTATCCATGCGCGTCCACGGGCCTTCCAGCTTATCAGATTCTGCTAAACCTACATACCAGCCTTTTCCTGTATTCTTTGGATAGTCGGCCCAGCTGTTATAAGGAAAAGCGCCACTGTAAAAGCCCAGCCACTGATCCTTCACTTTATAAGGAAAGAAAGAGGCAACCCCCTGCCGGCCTTCCCAGGGCTGAGAATTAAGGCCCGGTTCGATGACTATACCAACATCTTTATAGGGTCCTCCAATTCCCTCAATGCCTTCCTGTTGCGATTCTGCCCGCCAAATGCGGCCGAAAGAATGGTTAGGCGCTATTTCTTTATGAACAGTGTATGCTAAGTAAAAACCATACCAGCGGTTGTTTTCTTCGCTGAAAACAGGCATAAACGACCAGATAGCTCCCCTGCGGTCATTCATCGGGTTATCATCTTCGGTTACTGCATAATTTCCACTGGCCTGGTAAATGGTCGATTGCCTTGTCCAGTTGATGGCATCTTTGCTGGTCCAGTGGCCAATGCGCGTTTTTACACGGTCGTGATAAGCTTCCACTCCAGGTTCCCCGGCCCTTTCAGTAGGAAACATATGGTAGGTATCGCCAATCTTTACACAGCGGCCTCCTTCAAAACCTCCCTGAATACCTTCTGTTCCCGGCATTCCTTCCTCTACCACCGGCTCATCCGGTCCGCCAATAATTTCAAAAAGGGTTTCTTCATCGGAAAAACCTTCTACAATAAAAGGCTCATATTCTCTTCCGTCCATCAATCCGGCATCCCGGTAAGTAAGCGTCTGATTCTCTTTTACTACTCCCACTACCGTAAACAGGCCTTTCCCTTCAGGATTTATTTGATGTGTTCCTGCCGGATAAGGAACAGCATAAATCTTTAGCGGTGGCATCCCGGTTAAGGTAAGGCCATTTTCGAGCACCAGCTCTCCCTTTCCACTTTGCAGCTGGCGGTATCCTTTGTCCTGGAAGATCCCGATCAGGACTTTTACAGGCTCCTGAAACTTTAATTTTAAGGGTTCCTCTACGCCTTTTTCGTACTGACCGGCAGGAAGTTTTACCCCTGTGAGGCCATTAATTTCAGGTGCTATACGGACCACACTATTTTTTCTTCCTTTGAAAGGATGCCCCAGGTCTGCTGCCTGAAAAGTGGTGTATCCACCAGGACTAAATATTTCGAAATCAGCCGGTTTCCAGGCTGGAGTATTCATTATCTCTAATGACTGCTGTTCCACGCCCTCCGGGATATTTGCAGCTCCACCGGCATTTCCGCTTTCCTCTCCGGAATTATTTGTGGAGCATTGAAAAAGCATCAGCGAAGCTACTGTAAGGAGGTATAAATAATTATTATATTTCAACATACTCATAATGTGCTGTTTTACTCTAATTCTACCCTAAAAACATGGGCTAATTCCGAAGGAACCCTGGTTTTGGCCGGAATAGTCATGGTTAATCCCTGCTTTGTTTGCTTAAAAGGAATATCTTCGAGCTTCTTTAGACCCAACAGCGTCACTTTCTTAACCTTGCCATTTAAATTCTTCTGAGTAAGTTGTTTCAAATATACGTTCATATCCTTTTGAGTGGTTTTCTCCTCCGGATCCCCGGGCCAATCAAGGAAGATGGCATACACATTTTTATCTTTTTTAGTGTAGTGAACTCTTTTACCAGTAGCCGTTTTTTCGCCACTCACCACAAAAGGTCGTGTTCCGTAAATAGATTCACCAAAAGTCCAGAGCCACATGCCTATTTCCGTAACCACCTGCTTTTGGTTTTCAGGAATAGTGCCATCTGCCTTTGGAGACAGGTTCAGCAACATCTGACCGTTGTTGCTTACAATTTCGATTAAGGTATGTACTACATCTTTGGTGGTTCGGATGCCCATTCCTTCGGTGTAGCCCCAGGAAAAGGAGAAACCTGTGCCAATGGAATAATCACTTAAAAAAGGTTTTTCGCTGATTTTGTCAGGATTTGAATTTTCATGGTCTTCCATCCCTACATCATATGGTATATCGCCTCCTTTGGATGTTACGGTTACCTCCTGCCCTCTCTTCTCCGCCTCATTATAATAATGAGCCACATAATTCTTTATCTTTTCTTCATCAACCTGTTCCAGCCATGCATCATGGTAGATAATATCAGGGTGATATTTATCTACAATCTCCAGACACTTATCCAGCCACATTTGCTGCCATTCTTCTTCGGGCATGGGAGAACCATATAGCTTTGCATATTGCGGGTCAGCAGCTTCCCATTCCGGTTTTACTTTTACATTAGTGTAGTTCAATTCATGGTGAAGGGAGGTAAAGAATTTCAGGCCCCGCTTCCGGATTGCCTGTTCAAGTTCGCCCACAATATCTCTCTCCGGCCCCATATCAGCTGCATTAAAGGGAGTAACATCACTATCCCACATGGCAAAACCATCGTGGTGTTCTGCTACAGGGCCGGCAAAGCGGGCCCCCCCTTTCACAAACAGATCGGCCCATTCATCTGCATCAAAATTTTCGCCTTTGAACATCGGAATAAAATCATGGTATCCGAATTCTGAAAGAGGGCCATATACTGCTACATGGCGGTTATGCGTACCAAGTTTGGCATATTCCGACTCATTGTGCATATGCTGGATGTAGTGTTCATTATTATAGGCAGGTACTGCATATACACCCCAGTGGGCATAAATACCAAATTTAGCGTCGCGGATCCATTCCGGCACTTCATCGTGCGCGGACAGCGATTCCCAGTCAGGTTTATATTTATTACTTTCCTGCCCAAAAGAGGTAATACTTAAAAAAAAGAACAGTAAAAAAAACAAACTTTTGGAAGAGTCTGTGGTCATTTTAAAAGAATTATATGAATGAAAATAAATAAGTTAAGCATTTATATCCCATACTTTCAACAGAAAGGTAAAGGATAAATACCAGCCATTTCTGTTTAGAAAGGCTTAAATAAAAGCGGACCACGATAATCCGCTTTTAAGTAGACTGAAAAAACTAAATGACACTCAAACTAAAAAACAATATTAACTGCCTTTAAATTTTAACATTAACTAAGTAACAGGACATATTTATTTTACACATAATCAGCTTGCTTTGTCATCCCGACGCAGGAGTCGGACGGCCGATGCCGGATCTTGCCAATAAAATAGCTTTTCAGGAGCTTTAAACTGCGAAAGATGTTTCCTGACGTCAACATGACAAGGCTGGCTTTTATTGGTAATAATAATTCTGTCCCCTTACTTATTAATAACCCTGGTTATTTTTAAATTCCTCTCCATTTTCAAGCGCATCAATTTCTGCCTGAGGAACTGGCCTTAATACATGGAAATCGCGAATCAAAGTAATATCCGGGTTCAAACGATTAACCCTGTCTAATAACTTACCTGTTCGTTTCAGGTCAAGCCATCTTACAAACTCACCACCAAGTTCTCTTGCTCTTTCATCCAGAATGAAATCAATATTAATAATTCCACCGTCCACTTCCATTTCGGCTTCCATTCCAGGATAAGCCGCCCTCTCCCGAATAACATTTATATAATCAGCAGCCACTCCAGGATTTCCTAATTGTAATTCGGCTTCTGCGGCTATTAAATACATTTCTGCTAATCTCATGACAATCACATCCAGATAGCCGGTCCTTTCATCTGCACTTGCTCTGGTTAGCGGATCTTCGAACTTGGTAAAGCTTACGAAATTTAACCCTTCATTTATTGATCCATCCGGGTTATACATATCGTTCCGGTCATATACTAAATACGGGCGGGATGACTTATCCGTAACCGCTTTCTTAGTTATATAAAGTGCTGTATCCTCTCCCGCCTCCATAGTAGTCCCGATTACCTCAGGATCCTTACCATATTCAGCGGCCATTTGTGCTGTCCAGGTTAATGGTGTATTTGTAATCCAGACTTCTCTAAAAGACCCCGCATATCGGGCATCTGATTCCTCATCAAAAAAATCTAAAAAAGCCAGTGTTGGCATCAGCCGCCGGTATTGTTCATGCCCGTATTCAAGGGACCTTAGCAGTCCTGGCTTATTGGCATAGTTGGTGGTAAATAACTCATGCAACCGGTTGCCATTTACATCAAAATTTAAACTTGGATTTTGCAGGGAATTACTCATTATGTACAGAGCTTCCTTATTGTTTTTATTGTTCCGGGGATCGAAAACATCTTCAAAGTTATCCCACAATTCAACACCTAACCTTGCCTGTTCATCAATAACCTTTTTTGCAATATCTCTTGCTCTTCCAAAATATTCATCTCTTTCTGCTCCCTGTGCATACCAGGCTCTTGATAATAAGGCTCTTGCTAAAAAACCCAGAGCCGATTTTTCAGTGGCGCGGCTATATTCATCTCCATAACTTTCGGGCAGATTTTCAGCAGCAAATTCAAGATCTGTTAAAATAACCTCATAAAAATCTTCCACCGGACTTCTCTCAGCAGTTAAAATTACATCCTGCGTTTCTTTTGTTCTCAACATTACCCCACCATAAGTTTCTACCAGATAATAGTAATACATGCCTCTGAGAAACCGCAATTCTCCAAGCCGATGGTTTTCTTCAACAGGATCTGTAAAACCGGCATCATTAATCCGGTTGATACCAGCATTCGCATGATTTATTCCTTTCCATAATATCCGCCATAAAGCTCTGTTTGGGTTTCCATCTGCAGGGGTAAGACCATTATACTGGGTAATCTGATCGGCATAACCCTGTTTTCTTTCATTAAACCATAAATCCGTACCTGATTCCAGCATGAACATTCCATCAGCTTTACCAAATATTTCACGCTGATCTGAATAGGTGGCATTTACCAGAGTTACAAATCCTTCAGGTGTACTCCAAATGGCATCGGCTGTTGTACCTCCGGGATTGTATTCTTCAAGATCATTGCATGAAAACAAAGCTGTCATGAATGCTCCAATTATGTATTTTGAAAATATATATTTACTGCTTTTCATAATTACTTATCTGACTAAAATTTATAAACCATCATCAAAAATCTACATTAACACCCACAACAATCTGCCTGTTTATAGGATAATTTTCTGAACCACCTCCTTCAGGATCATAATTGCTGAGCAAGTGACTTTTCGATATTACCAGGAGGTTGGATCCCGTAGCGTACAATCGGATTTTTCCTGCTGAAATTCTTTCAGAAACAGAACCAGGTAAATTATACCCAATAGAAACATTTCTTATTTTGAAATATGAACCATCTACAAAAGGAAGTGCCTGATAGCCATAAATACTGCTAAGGCTGCCTCTTCTCGGACGAGGATAATCATTGGTAGGATTTTCTGGTGTCCAATAGTCAAACATTGAAAGTGATCCACCAGTACCTTCGGGATTATATCTTCCCAAAAATCCTGCATTGATCATCTGACCCCAGCGTGCAAAAAGAAAAATATCAAGATCAAAAGCCTTATAACGAAAACTGTTTCTTAATCCTGCTATCCACTTCGGAACCGTACTGCCTAAATATTGCCGGTCATCTGCAGGTACAATAATTTTATCCCCATTTACATCCTCCACTCTTATATCTCCGGGTTTAAAAGTTGGTCCGTTTTCATTTCCAAAACGGTACTCTGCGGCTTCATCAGCCTCATCTGTCTGCCAGATCCCAAGCTTTTTATAGGAGTAAAAAGATTGAATAGGTCTTCCTATCAGTAAAGAATTTGTTTCAGGATCTGAAGCGCTAATGATATCATTATCGCTGATCAGGCTTGTTATTTCTTCCTTATTTTTGGTAAAAGTCGCTGAAGTTGCCCACCGGAAATTATCATTATCAAAATTTATAGAATTCAAACCTAATTCTATTCCCCTGTTTTGTGTGGAGGCTACGTTTTGTAAAACATCTACCACTCCTGTAGATTGAGGTAAAGTTCTTGCAAAAAGAATATCCGTTGTTTGGGTGTTATACGCATCAATTGAAGCAGTCAATCTGTTATTAAACAAGCCCAGATCTAACCCCAGATTGATAGTTGCCGAATTTTCCCAGCCCAGATTAGCATTACCAACTCTGGTTGAAAAACGGTACATAGGAGCAGCCACGTCTCCAAAGCCCATTCCACGTTCGGTAACCACTAAGCTTTGGGTTCCATAAGCATCAATGCCTGAATTACCGGTCAGTCCATAGCTTCCTCTCAATTTTAAAAGATCTACCCTTTCCAGGTTGTTCATGAAAGATTCATCGCTAATAATCCAGCCAGCTGCCACGGAAGGGAAAGCATCAAACTTTCTGCCTGATAATACAGAGGATCCATCAACCCTGTTAGTTAAAGTGATTAAATATTTGTCTCTGAAAATATAGTTCAGGCGACCGGCATAAGACATTGTGTTGGATCTTGTGTAACCAGACTCAATAATTCTGCCGTCGGGTGAGGTTCCTCCAAGGTTATAAAATAAGTGGGATGACAAAACCTGCCCTATACCAGACATAAAATAATCTTCCTCATCACTTTGTGTGTAATTAGTAATACCAGTAATGGTAAAAGAATGGTCATCAATATTTTTGGAATAGGTTAAAATATTATCCCAATGATAAAATCTGTTGAAGTTAGTGGTAAGCTCTGCCCTTGATATTCCTGTACCTCTTTGGGTGTAAGAAACTTCATCAAAATATTTTCCTCTCCTGCTGCTATTAAGACGGGATCCAAAATTTGAACGAAAACTCAGCCCATTAAATGGTTTAAGCTCTAAGTATGCATTCAGACTCACGTTTGTATTTTTTGTATTATCTATTGCGGCATTAGGGATTTCATCTGCCAAAGGACTGACAGAACTACTTCCTGCAATTGGTCTATGAATTATATTGCCAAATTCATCGTAGGCTCTCCCAAGAGGGGTAGCAGATATTGCGGCGGACAAAGGATCTGTCCGGTTATTGCGATCATAATAGGTTACCTGACTTAATAAGCCAGCCATTGCCCAGGAGGTAATTTTCTGGTCCAGGTTCAGGCGTACATTGTAGCGGTCCATGTCATTCATCCGGTACATTCCTTCCTCTCTGAATAAACCTGCCGAAAGAAATGCTTTTGTCGATTCATTGCCTCCTCTCACCGACAGGGTGTGGCTTTGTTGCCTTCCATTTCGCATTAATTCATCTACCCAGTCTACCCATTGCCCCTCCTGGTAAGCGTTTACCAGGTCATTTTCACCTCCAAACAATTGTTCATCCGTAGTAGGATAAGTTCCATTTGTAGTCCGGTAAGCTTCCCTTCTCAATTGCAGGTAATCCTCACCTGTTAACCTGTCAGGGAAAGGTGTCAGGCCGTTTACTCCATAAAATCCATTATAAGATATTTGAGGTTTTCCTTCCATACCTCTTTTGGTAGTGATTATTACCACTCCATTTGCTCCCTGAGAACCATAAATTGCAGTAGCAGAGGCATCTTTTAAAACATCAATTGATTCTATGTCGTTAGGATTGACATCATTAATTGAACCACCCTGGAAACCATCAATAATATACAATGGCTCATTACTTCCATTTATAGAACGGTTTCCACGGATCCGTACCTCTGTACCTGACCCAGCCGATCCTGAACTTCTTACAATATCTACTCCTGAAACTCTTCCCTGAATTGCTTCCATTGGGTTGTGAGTCGGGGTTTTAACTATCTCTTCTGCTTTTACCGAAGCTACAGATCCGGTAAGGTCTCTTTTTTTAACTGTACCGTAACCAATTACTACCACTTCCTGTAAAGATTCTATATCAGGTAAGAGCGTTACATCTATAGTACTGCGGTTTCCAACAGTTTCTTCTTCAGCATTAAAACCAACGAAACGATAAACTAACACTGTTTCATTATCAGGTACCGTTATTGAATAATTACCATTAATATCGGTAACCGTTCCCTGCCCCGAACCTTTGATAATAATATTTACTCCTGGTAATGGTTCATTAGAATCACCATCTATAACATTTCCGGTAACGGTTCTATCCTGTGCAAATGTTATGATTGAGGAAAAAGTAAACCAAAATAACAATATTATTTTAGGTTTTGTATAGTTTTTCATAAGGGTACAATTTTCTTAAAAAAAGCCTTTTAATTTTAATTCAATCGATTGTAGTAATTTTTACTATTATTTCTGGCAGTTGGTTTACTGCAAAATGAACTCAACAAAGATGGTTAAATTTTATACTATATTATGCTATACTCCATTTAAAAAGTAAGATCAAAAAAAAAAATGATATAAAAAATTTTAAATTGATATATTTCACAATCATATAGTTTTCTCCTGTATTGCAATTATATCCGGGAACCAGATAAGTCTCAATTTGAAAAAGGAATAGTTTCCGGTTTAATAAATTTCAATAGCAACTTTAGGATTAACTGCAATATTGTGGGACATTATTCGGAACTTTACGTAAGCTTTTTATAATAAAAGGTTTATAATGCAACGTTTGAATATTATCAACCGAAACACATCCGTAGCAAATCGATTTATAGTTAGGTGGAAGGATAATTAGCAAGATTTGTGTGGTGGAAAATAACTTTTGAATAGTTAATGAGAATAATTCTTTTAATGATATACCTGACAGGATTTCTGCTGCCGGGATTAACATCAGTGCAGGCTCAGAACCTTTATCCTATGAGGAATTACAATAAGTGGGGATACATCAACTCCAGCGGAAAATGGGTAATTCAGCCTACCTTTGACATGGCTCTCCCGTTTTCAGATGGTGTTGCAATGGTAAAAGATACTTACCAGGGGGGTGAGGTATGGGATGTAATTGATGATAAAGGACAAAAGATTATCCAGTCGGAATATTTTGGCTATGGTGTTTTCCTGAAGCTTTTCGATTACCGTGTAACTATACAGCCGAATAAAAAATTTACAGAAGGCCTCGTACCTGTAATGGTGGAAATCCTGGATAAAAATTATAAAGGTCCTCCGGTAAGTGGTTTCCTCAATAAAACCGGAGAGCTGGAGTTGTACGGATATTATGAGAAGGTTTTTAACTTTAGCGATGGCTTAGCATGTGTTGTAAAAAACAATAAGTACGGATTTATTAACCGCAATGGCGAATGGGCTATTAAACCTGCATTTATTATGTGCGGCTCATTTTCGAATGGCTTAGCTCCTGCCCTTGATGAGAAAACCCGAAAGTGGGGATATATTAATAAAAAGGGAAGCTGGGTAATTGAACCTGAATTCAGTAAGGCAAAAGATTTTTCAGAAGGTATGGCTGCAGTCTGGAAAGATTTTAAATGGGGCTTTGTAGATGTTTATGGAAAATTTGTAATTCCTCTCCAGTACAGAACTGCCGAATCTTTTTCGAATGGCTACGCTTATGTGGGAAAAGATAATCAGTTTTATTTCATTGATAAGCAAGGCAGGAAAGCTTTTTCAGATAACCTTTACAGCAATATCTGTTTTACCACACCCTTTACCAATGGTGCAGCTTTAATGGCTGTTTCACCTGAAGGCCGCAGCTGCAACAATTTTGAATTTGCTGATAACGTAATTTTACAGGACAGTAACCTCCTGCAGTATATTACTACCAGCGGACAGGTACTGTACAAACAGGAAATGGAAGAATATTATAGCATTAACAAAATCAGAAAACCTTAAACAGGATCATCTGTTTCCTCTTCAATAATTATATCTGAAGATAAACTATCGTGAAACATATTTTTTAATAAACCTTCCGCCTTTATAAATTCGTCACCTGAAACAAAAACTTCGGCAGCATGGTCAGCATCTGCAACCATCCAGGCTGCTGAAAGTGTCTCCTGCATGTGATTTCGTATCAGCGATGCCACATTGTTTTGGGCAAGGTATTCATGCAGCTGATCTGCTTCTACTGCAGAACCCTGAAAAAGCGGGATTAATTTTTGAGTATCCATATCTGTCAGGTTTAAAATTTAACCATTCTCTTATGATGACCAATATTACATATGCCTGAATTATAGAATTTTAACTGGTACAGAAAATTTTTGTTGCATTATAATTCCGTAAATATCTAAATGAGCAGCATATTATTTTATATCCGTTCCTTTTTCAATTACCCCCGGGGCTGCTTCTTCTGAAGCATATATTTCATGGATTAAGGTCTCATTCTTACTAATAATTTCCTTTCTTTTCAGTTTAAGGGTTGGCGTCAATTCATTGCTTTCAATAGTCCATAGTTCCGGAATAAGCCTGAACTGCTTAATTTTCTCATACTGTGCAAAATTTTTATTGTATTTATCCACTTCCCGCTGAAACAAATTTAAAATCTCCCGATGCCGGAGCATAGCAGCATCGGTAGTATATGCCAGTCCATTTGTTTTGCACCAGTCCCGGAGGGCAGGAAAATAAGGTACAATCAGGGCAGCAGGAAAACGTTCTCCTTCCCCCACTACCATTATCTGTTCAATCAGAGTTGATTCCTTAAACTTATTTTCGACAGGCTGAGGAGCTATATACTTTCCACCGGAGGTTTTAAACATTTCTTTTTTCCTGTCAGTAATTTTCAGAAAATGTCCTTCAAGCAATTCCCCTACATCTCCTGTATGGAACCAGCCATCCACATCAATAACTTCAGCAGTTAAATCCGGCTTATTGTAATACCCCTTCATAACATTTGGTCCTTTTACCAGTATTTCTCCATCAGAAGCTATCTTTACCTCTACCCCTTCCAGTACTTCCCCTACAGTACCCACGCGAACCCTTGCCGGATCCGGTTTTGTAAATGCAATTCCCGGGGAGGTTTCAGTAAGGCCGTAAGCCTCGCAAACCGGAATTTGAGCAGCCCAGAAAACCCTTCCCAGGCGGGGTTGCATGGCTGCGGCACCCGATACGATCATTTTAATGTTTCCACCGAGGGCTTCCCTCCACTTAGAAAAAATAAGCTTGTTGGCAATTTTCAGTTGGGTGGTATACCACCAGCCGTACTTCTTATGAGGTTCATACCCATTTCCTAAAGTAAGGGCCCGGAAGAAAAGGAATTTTTTTACTCCTTTCAGGCCGCTTCCCTTAGCTACAATTTTATCATACACCTTTTCCAGAAGGCGTGGCACAGTGGTAAATATATCAGGCTGAACCTCTTTTAAATTTTCACCAATTGTTTCCATGCTTTCGGCATAGTAAACGGAAAGTCCGATATTAATGTATGAATAAACCGCAGTACGTTCGAAAATATGGCAAATGGGCAAAAAGCTCATTGCTTTGCCTTTCTCTGCAATATCTCCGGGAAAAAGGTTCGCAACCGATTGCGTATTACTCAATATATTCCGGTGCGTAAGCATTACCCCTTTGGGCCTTCCGGTGGTACCGGAAGTATAAATAATGGTTAGCAGGTCTTCAGTGCGGATACTCCTTTTGATTGGTTCCAGCTGTGCCGGATCTTCCCCTTCCCCGTCGCTGGCTATTGTACTCCAGTGGGCTGCTTCAGGTATGTGGTCAAAGGTAAATATGCCTGTTATCCCCGGCATTCCTTCTGTAGCATTTCTTACCTTTTCCAGTAACTCCTTATCTGCAACAAAAATCAGTTTAACCCCTGCATCTTCAAATATATAACGGTAATCCTGCTCAGTAATGGTAGGATACATGGGTATACTTATTGCCCCCAGCTGCTGCATGGCAAAATCAGCAAAATTCCACTCAGGCCTGTTTGGAGATATAATTGCTATTTTATCTCCCTTCTCAATTCCTGCTTTACGCAATCCAATGCTAAGCCTGTTTACAATAGCTGCAAATTCCGCAGTACTGTAGCGAATCCATTGTCCATTCTGCTTATAGGCCAGCGCATCATCCTTTGGAAAACGGTTAAGTTGGCGGTAAAGCAGGTCGAAAAGCCGTAATAATTCCATGCTGTATCCAATAAAGTTCATTACTGGAATATAACAAAAAATATCTGAAGAGCGTGAATACTTTATCCTGCTTTCTTAAACCCGAATCAATTATTTTTCAGCCTTTTCCGGAAAATATAAATTGGGAATACTTACCTTAAAGCAGGAACCGTGGCCGGGAGCGCTCTTCAAGGTTATTTTGCCATCTAGCTTTTGAACCGAATTCCGGACAATGTAAAGCCCTAAACCGGTACCGTTTGCTTTTTGATGAGCCCGGTAAAACATTTCAAATACCCTTTCATGCTGGTCTTCGGGAATTCCTATTCCAGTATCCTTCACCTGAATTTCGACTGCCTTACGCCTGATAACAGCACTTATCTGTATATGGGTTTCTCTCTTTTCTTCCCTGTACTTAACTGCATTTTCCACCAGGTTTTGTAAAATGGAATGAAGCAAACTATAGTCGGTATAAAAAGGAGAAGTTTGCTGAATGGCAACCTCATAATTAACCTCCTGCCAGTCAGGCATAAATTTCAATTTATTCTCTATTTCATCGAGCAAAAAATGAAGGTCCACAACTTCAATTTTCAATTGCCCCTGTTTTAACCTGGCAATATCCATCAGCTCTGTTAAAGTATTTTCCAAACCCTCAGCACTTTTTTCCATCAACTCAAGGTATTGCATTGTCTGAGGATCACTTTTGCCTTTACGTGCCAGGTACAGCAAACCTTTTATGGATGCCACAGGACCTTTTAAATTATGAGATGATTTATACATAAAGGTTTCCAGCTCCCGGTTAATCTGCTGGAGGCGCTGTTCTGTGGAAATCTGTTCAGTAACATCATGAAACATAAATAACATACAGGGCTCTCCATCATTCTCGAACCTTTCGGCCGAAACTAAAATATTCCGGACTCTTGAAAAGGCATCCTTGAGCAGTACAGGGTATTTATCCAGCCGCATTTTCTTTCTGAGGCTGTTTATCACATGGTCTCTTTCTCCGGTAAGAACGAAAACAGACATATCAAAAGGCGACTTTCCAAGAATATCATTGCGCTCAAAGCCGGAAGCCTGAATAAAATTTTTATTAACATCAATACACCGCCCATCCTTTAACCTGAAAATAGCGGCAGGAACCGGAAAATTATAAAAAGCACTAAAAAATTTCCGGTTACTTGCCTGCAGCTCATCCATTGTTTGAGAGTACACCGAAATATCTACGGTAGCTCCTATTTTTTCATAAGGTTTCCCATCTCTGGATATCAGGCGAACGGTATCACGCAGGGTCTTAACCTTTCCTTTCTTAGTAATAATGTGGTATTCTATCTGGTAGGTGTGGTTTTCCTGTACCGCCAGGCGTGTATATTCCCTTACCCATTCCCTTTCTTCGGGAGGAATGATATTTTCAAGAAAATCCGGTTCCAGGCATTCATCCCGGGAATAGCCAAAAATCTTTTCCGCTTCAGGGCTGACATAAGAGAATTGGAAAGAATCATAAGGAGCCTTCCATAATGCTAAGGGTACGTTCTCTACCAGGGAACGGTAATGATCATTTTCATGGTTTGATCTTCTGTTTCCGGGTATCGAAGCTTTTTTATTAATTCCGGTTTTTTTATCCGTACCATTTGGATAACGGGCTGCCATAGGCATAAGGATGTTAATAAGTTAAAAAAATACTTTGGCCCGGTTCAGGTAACCTGATGATAGAAATAGAAGATACAGTAATACCCCCGGGCCTGCCATTAAACCAGACTTTTTCCACAATAGTGAAGAAAGAAAAATTATTTCTTTTTCAATTTCTCTCCACCACCACCTATATTAACCTAAATATCAGCATTTTAGTTGGAAAAATCTCCCCGAAGGTTTCTGAAACGCTTTCTGGCATCAGCCACATAAATACTTCCCGGAAAGGCGGTAAGAAAATTCTGGTAATACTCCATTGCCTGTTCTTCTTCCTTCAAATACTCTTCATAAATCCTGGCCCGCAGGAAGTAAGCATCATCTGCAAGGATATCCTTTCCCCACTGTTCTGTTATTATTGTTAACTTATCCACAGCTGTGGAATATTCTCCAAGTTCAAGGGCTATTTTGGCCTGTAAGTATAACACTTCATCCGAAATGCTGTGGCCACTGAAGTTTATCAATATAGAATCAAGCGCCTCCATTGCTTTTTCCTTTTTGTTCCTGAAAAGAAGAAGTTCTGCATCCGCATACTGTTTCATTACAAAATCAGAGGTATCCAGTACAGAATTATTTTTAATAAGTAAACTTAAGGCCATTGCATCATTGGCAATTTCCCGGGTGGTGGCTTCCTTTAAAACATCCAGATGCCCCTGTGCCAGGGCAAATTCACCTTTGTAATAAGATAATTTTGCGTTCTTAAGTTTAGCTTCGTAACCAATAGGCTGATCCTTATTTTCCTTCTCCACCTGAGAATACACCAGCGTGGCCTCCCAGGGCTCTCCTGTGAGGAGATAAATATCTCCCAGGGATAACTTACTCTTGGCTCTCAGATCAGGCGCCACACGCGGCGAATCTATTATCTGTTTAAGAATCTGAATAGCCGAATCTTCTTGGTTCAGATAAAAGGCATGTAACATGGCTTTACTGTTTAAAGCTTCCAGGGAAGTATTATTCATACCTATTTCATCAACCAGCTTCTGATAGTCATTTACAAGCTTCAGAATTTCACTTTTATCCACAGGATAAGTATTCTTTACCAGTTCCTCACGGGCTTTAATTACATACCGGCTGCCGATAAAAAAGTCTGTGCCTGATTTAAATTCTTTAGTTACATATTCAAAAATCTTAACTGCTGTTTTATAATCCTGATTATCAAGAGCAATAATTCCTATATCTATGAGCTCACCGCCGCCTGTCATCAACCTTTTTTGTATAGCCCTGGCCTGAATAAAAGCTCCGTAAAAGTTTTTTTGCTGAAGATTTATCCAGATAAGTAAGTCCGAGTAATTCAGGTTATCAGGGTGCTTCTGCACTTTTTCATACAACATGCTTTCAAATGCCGCCATATCTTCTGCCTCAGTTAGATAGTTCTGCAGCATGTTCTTAACATACTCGATATTACGTGGATTCTGATTTACATAGTGAAAATACTCTTCAATCATATTTTCCTTCCTGCCCATAATACCATACAGGTTTGCTATTTGCAGGGCGTAAATTCCACTTTCGTCTTTTTGCTCCTCACGGGCCTTCTGAAAGGTTTGAACAGCCCTGTCATACATTCTCTTGCTTTGAAAGATTTGAGCGACCTGGTTGCTCTTAAAACGATTACCAGCGGCAGTGTTGATAACCTGGTTCAAAAGGTTGCCGGCTTTCTTTGCATCTCCCTGCATTTCGTATAACTGAGCAAGTTCAATTCTGTACTGCTCCGCATTAGCCCTGCTGCGTATTTGTTTCTCCAGGTATTTTTCAGCTGTTTTAAAAGATTGTGAATTTATTAACAGCTCCAGATACTTATCGTGGATAAGAGGAACATTCTCACTGTTTTCTGCCAGCTCTTCATACATTGACAGTGCTTTTTCCACTTCTCCCTGCCCGTAATACTGATTTGCCAGACTTATTTTTTCTTTTTCCTGTGCACAAGCTGGTAAAGTACCTGCCAGGAGCACAGCAGTGAGCATAGCGCCAGCCAGCCCGACTTCCTTAATTTTTCTACTTATGCACATTATCAACAGCTCTATAGTTATTATTGAATCAATTTATAAATTATTTATTATATCTATTAAGGTGTGGATTCGTGGATAAGTTTCGGTTTTCTCTTTTTCATTTTTGTACTCTTAGAATTAATATACGTAAACCTCCATTTTTATATTTTATAATAAATTATAAATCAGTCTGTTATGGTTACGCACTTAAAGTAATGCATTAATATTTTGTGATGCTTCGGACAGTGGAAAAGTGTGGATATACCAGTGTATTTCTTTTGCTAACCGGCAGGCTTTACACACATTCAGGTCAGATGTACGGGGAGTGTTAATTGCCTGTACCTTTTCCACCTGTTATTTCCACACTTTCCACTACTTATACACATAGTTTTATTCAGTTATAAGGATATCTGTTACTTCCCAGTTCTGTTTTAAAATTACCTTATCGGGATGTATGATTACCGGCTCCGGTTCCTGTCTTTTATGCACATTACCCGGATCCCATTTCCCGTTTTCATTTTCATCCACTAAAACCCTCAGGTGATATTCCCCCGGCTGTACATAGCGGAAACTGAAGTTCTTCTGATTTTTTTGCTCCTGTACTACAGAAAAATTACCGGGTTGGAGGAGTTGAATGGTGAAATTCGGGTAAGGTATATCCAATTTTCCACTTATTGTTCCAAAATTCTTAGGATCGGCAAAGGTGTATTTAACAGGATTAGTAGCTGAGGTATCATTATCCACAGTTATAAAAGCTGTTTTTCCCAGGTAGAGCATAACACTCCGTGGGCCGGCCGGTAATACATTATCAGTAAGGTTCCCGCTTGCCGGCTGCACACTTGCCAGTGGCTGGTTAGCATCTAATGTAGCCTCAATTGTTAATTTATCTCTCCTGTCATTCCAGGTAAATGTTTTGCTGGTATCAGGCCTTACAATTGTGAGGCTGTCATACTGGAAAAATATGCTGTCGTAATTTATCGCCGTCACTGGTTTATTAAAATCTATAGTAGCATTGAAAGCTTCACGGATAGCACTTCCGGTTTTGGGCGAAACTGTATATTTAAATTCCTCCCTGGCTCTTCGGCTTTCTTCAAAACGGACGTATAATGTATCGTTTATTTGCTGATTAATTGAGTCCGTTGCCGTAAATGAAACTGCCACGCTATCTGAACCAGGGAAAGTATTATATACTCTTATTTTCTTATTATTATCCAGCGGGTTGCTGAATAAGCGTATGTCTGTTGGCTCTAAAGGCTCAAGTGTATAGCCGGTGATTGATTTATTTAAAGTAATTTCATAATAAGGCCCGGTAGGCCTGCTGCTGTTTATCCTGATGTCTGCGGTATTAATATTGAGAATACGGAGATGGAGGGAATCAATTGATTTATAAAGTTCAATAGTATCCTTTAAAAATCCAAATTTTTCATTTCGTGGATCTGTTTTTAAGTTTTTATTCAAATCCTGTGTGGCATAAATCAAATATCTGCCTGTTTTTAGATTTCTGAAATGATAATATCCTTCTTTATTAGTTTTCTGCAGATAATAGGGCCTGCTATTGAAGGTATTTAAGGTATCTGCGGCCCTGTAAAGTGTTACAATTGCATCCGCTACGGGTTTCCCATTGAGTACCTCTGTTATCCTGCCGTTTATTTCAAGAGAATCCAGATATGCGCCTGTACTGAAAGCGAATATCATATTCTTAGCTGGATTACTCTCATTTAAATCAACTATTCCTTCCCTGAAATTAAGGGTATATGTGGTATTTGTATCAAAAGGCTGTTCAAACTGAAGTTCGAGAGAATTTTTTGAAAGCTTTGTTTTATACTTACCATTGATACTTGGAGTAATAATAAGCTGGCTTGTTAAGTCTTTTACCTGAATAGCCTCATTAAATTCTAATGATATAACACTTTCGTTAAAGTTCAATGTTCCCTGTCCCGGGCTGACTTTTACAAGTTGGGGTGGAATAGTATCTTTAGGTCCACCTGTGGGAGAACCAATATTTGCACAGGAAGTTACTAAAAACTGAATGCAAAGGTAAATTGCAATACATGTTAAACAGAAACTGCTTTTTTTCATTTTCTATTTTTTGATAATGTAGATAAGACTGGAATAGTTATTTTCTTTTTTTGCCTTGTAATTTGAGATCCACCCTACCCTGCCTGCTGATATTAAATTTGTACTTCCGTTTTTATATTTTTCACTTAGCATGCTTACATAATAAGCATCCAGCTTCATGGGAAGAACAGCTTTTATTGAAAGACCATATTTTTCCCACAGCCTTTCCATTGTGGCTTTTGTAAAATGATATAAATGCCGCGGAACATCGTAGGCTGCCCAGAACTCTTTATAGTATCCCGCATCGTAAGATTCACAATTTGGAACTGCTACAATAAGTGTACCATTGGTATCCAGCAGTTTTATTATTTTAGTACATGTTTCTTCAAGGTCTGCCACATGTTCAAGAACATGCCATAGTGTAATTGCCTGATACTTTTTATCTTCCTGAACTTTATCAAGACTGGATAATAAGGTTTGAGAAAGTTTATTTTCTGCCTGCTTTCTTGCCTGTTGATTTACCTCTACTCCATTAACCTGCCAGCCAATGAATTTATTGTACTGGAGGAACTCCCCTGTTCCACAACCTATATCCAGCAGATTTCCTTTTTTGCTCCATTTCCTTAAAAGCTTGCTTTTTTCCTGAATTGTATAAACCCGTGCGACTTTATAAATTCTGTTGAGCAGATTATTACTCTTATTTGTATGGGAAATATAATCTTCGGATTCATAATATTTCCCGAGCCTGTCTTCCGGAGGACGGGGATTTGTAAAGCGGAAACTGCATTGCTGACATTCAACTATATTAAAATTTTCCTTGCTTACAGAAAAATCTTTTGCAGGTATGTACAAATTAAACTGCCCGCTATTACAAAGCGGGCAGTTATTAAGTTCAATATTCATCGGTTGTTTATCTTCCTAAATAAATCATTACAATAGAAATATCGGCGGGCGATACACCACTTATTCTGCTTGCCTGGCCTATTGTTGCAGGCTTCATTTTATTCAGTTTCTGTTTAGCTTCGGCAGATAGTGCTGTTATTTTTGAATAATCAAAATCTTCAGGTATTCTGTAATTTTCCAAACCGTCTAATCTTTCTGCCAGTTTTTGTTCTTTATCTATATAGCTGTCATACTTGATCTGGATTTCTGCCTGTTCAAGTACTTCCTGTGGATACTTAGTTAAATATGCAGCCAGTTCACCATCCAGTTTCATCAATTCCGGAATACCAATTTGTGGCCTTTTCAATAGCTGAATAACTGAGGCTTTTTCACGGATGGTGGCAGTATTTAAATCCTCCAGACCAGCGTTTATAGTATCAGGTTCAACTTTTTTCTGTTTCAGGTCGTTCAATAATCGTTTCACGTCATTCTTCTTATCCAGCATCTTTTCCATTCTTTGATCTGATGCTAAGCCTAATTTATGACCGAATTCTGTAAGGCGAAGATCAGCATTATCCTGGCGGAGTAAAATTCTGAATTCTGCCCTGGAGGTGAACATTCTGTAAGGTTCTTCAGTGCCTTTATTAATCAGGTCATCAATTAAAACACCTATATAAGCATCGGAACGCTTGAGGATAAATTCCTCTTTTTCATGAACCTTATTATGTGCATTTATACCTGCCACCAATCCCTGGCAAGCTGCTTCTTCGTAGCCTGTTGTTCCATTAATTTGGCCGGCGAAGTATAAGTTTTGAATTTGCTTTGTTTCCAGTGTCAGGTTTAATTGTGTTGGCGGAAAGAAATCATATTCTATTGCGTATCCCGGCCTGAACATTTTGGCATTTTCAAATCCGGTAATTTTACGCAGCGCTTTATACTGCACATCTTCAGGAAGTGAAGTTGAAAAACCATTTACATAAATTTCCACTGTACTCCAACCTTCCGGTTCCACAAAAATCTGGTGTCTGTCCCTTTCAGCAAACCTGTTAATTTTATCTTCTATGGATGGGCAATATCGCGGTCCCAAACCTTTAATCCTTCCGTTAAACATTGGCGAACGATCGAACCCCGTTTGCAGAGTTTCGTGCACCTCCTGATTAGTATAGGTTATATAACAGCTTCTTTGTTGCTGTAATTTATTAGTTGTTAAGTATGAAAAACCTGCGGGATCCTCATCTCCTTTTTGCTCCTCCATTCTGCTGTAATCCAGCGATCTTCCATCAATTCTTGGAGGTGTTCCCGTTTTCATTCTTCCGGCTTCAAAACCTAAGCTAACGAGCTGTTCTGTTATTCCTGTTGCTGCTTTCTCTGCTGTTCTGCCACCTCCAAATTGTTTTTCCCCAATATGGATAACCCCGTTTAAAAATGTTCCATTAGTAAGGACGACTGCTTTGGCGGCTATTTCAATACCCATTCCTGTTTTTACACCCGTAACTCTTCCATCCTTCACCACCAGTTCCCGTATCATTTCCTGCCAGAAATCTACATTAGGTGTTTGTTCCAGTGCTAACCTCCATTCTTCCGCAAACTTCATCCGGTCATTCTGGCTTCTTGGGCTCCACATGGCAGGACCTTTAGATTTGTTCAACATCCTGAATTGGATTGTTGATTTGTCGGAAATAATACCTGACATACCTCCAAGTGCATCTATTTCCCGTACTATTTGCCCTTTTGCCACCCCACCCATTGCAGGGTTGCAGGACATTTGAGCAATGGTGTTCATATTCATTGTGGCCAACAATACTTTTGAGCCCATTTTTGCAGCTGCATGTGCAGCTTCGCAACCTGCGTGGCCGGCTCCTACTACTATTACGTCGTACTCTGGAAACATTGTCTGATTATTTGTAGCTGTTCCACGTGGAACAGATGCTTATATAAAGAAAAACTGTTCCACGTGGAACAGCTGAAGATGATAATATTAAATACAAAATTAATAAACAAATGGTTCTTATGCCTTAAGTACTTTTAATGATATATCTTCCTGCTCTCTCATTTTAATGTTGTCTTCATCTTTTTTATCCATGAAGCCAAGTAAATGCAAAACACCGTGAACCATTACACGGTGTAACTCTTCTTCAAAATTTTTTGAAAACTCACTGCTATTTTCTTTGACACGATCTATGCTGATAAAAATATCTCCTTCAATAATTGTTGGTTCTTCTGAATTATCAAAAGTGATAATATCAGTATAGTAGTGGTGGTCGAGATATTCAATGTTCACCTGTTTAAGATATTCATCTGAGCAAAAAATGTAGTTAATTTCTTTAATTTTAGCACCATGACTATTGACTACATTGTTCAACCATGTACGGATATTATTTTTATTTTTCAGAATAAAAGGGATATCCTCAGAAAAGAACTTTATTTTTTGCATTTTAATTTATGTAGAAATTTAATTCTACTAGTTTTCCTTTGTCTTTAAAATTTACTTCATCAGCCAGGTGGCGCATTAAGAATATCCCCCTGCCTCCTGGCTTCTCAATGTTTTCCGGGGCTGTTGGGTCCGGTAGATCATTGTAATCAAAACCATCTCCTTCGTCTTCAATAAGAAAAGTAATTTGATTGTCGTTAAGTTGAAGACATAATTTCACATTTTTATTCGGATCGAGCTTGTTTCCATGGCGAATAGCATTGTTTACAGATTCTGTAACAGCAATCATTATGTTGCCATATATGCCATCATCCAGGTTGTATTCTTCCTTTGCATTGTCAATGAAGCTTTCAATCATCCGGACATTTTCGAGAAGCGAAGGTATTTCAATTTTAATGGTGCTAATCATAAATTTCATTCATTTTATAAACCAAGTCTTTTAAAATAGTTATTTACTTCCTTTTTATAATAAGGGTTTAATTTAGGAGGAACAGATTTTAATAATTCAATTTCTTTTTCTTTAAGCTTCAGGTATTCTTCAAAGGCTTCGGGTAATCTCTTTTCATAATCCTTTGCTGTTTCTCCTTTCCGCTCTTCGTCCTGTTCTCTTTCCCGCATTGCCTTTTCAGTTTCGAGTAAACGGGTGAGAATCTGCTGCTGTCTTTCCAGGAGTTCTCTTGTAATTTTTTTATTTACAAGATCAGATTCTGTCTCTTCCATTTGTTCCTGCAGACCATCTTTGCCCGATTGCTTTCCTTCTTTTCCTTTTCCGAATTTTTCTTCTGAATTTTTTAGTGCTTCTCTTATCTGCTCCTGTTCCGCAGCCATTCGGGCAAGTTCTTCTGAAAGTTCTTTTCCTGTTTTTCCGCTTTTCTTAAGCTGGCTGATGCGTTCATTTAATTGTTTTTGCAGCTGGCTTAAATTAGGAGCTCCATCACCATCTTTATTTTTTTTGCCTTTTTGAGGCATGCCCATTGCATCAGCCATTTGCTGCTGCATTTGTTGCAGTACATCATCAAGGAGCAAAGCAAGATTGTTCATTGAAGTCATTGCAAATTGCTGTTTGCCTGTTGCTTCTCCTTTCTTGCGTTCTTTTATTGCGTTTACGCTTTCATCCAGGTATTTGTTCATGTCATTAACTTCCCTTGTGACAAAGGAGCGAATCTGAAATACTCTTTCAGCGAGTGAGCGTAAGCTATCTTCCAAAATTACAGCATCATCTTTAATCTTCAACTGTTCCTGGGAAAGATTAACAAATCTGGGGTTACTTTGGTTAATTTGCCTGAATTCTTTCATAAGCTCTTCCTGTGAAAAGGAAAGCGTAATAAGATTATCGACAATGTCGCGCAGGTGGTCAAGGTTTTCCTGCATCATTTCCATTTCCATCCCTCCCTGCATTTCCTGCATCTTTTTAGCCATTTGCTTCATTTGATCCGAAGCTTTTTTCTGTGATTTTTGAGCTTGTTTCTTTTTCCCTTTTTCGAGTGACTCCCGGCTTTCCTGCTGTTGTTTTTCTATCTCCTGCTGCTCTTCATTGAAATCATCCATAGCGTTAGGGTTCTTTAAATCCTGGTTTAGCTTGTTCAGCTCTTCCATGGATTTTTCCATCTCTTTAAACTCTTCATTGAGCTCTTGTTGCTGTTGAAGGAGATCCTCCTTTTCCTGCTCTTTATTATTTCCTGTTTCCTCTGAAAGTTTTTCCTGCTTTAGTGCCTGCTCTTCCAGTTCTTTAATAGCTTCATCTAGCTTACTGTCAAACTTCATTCTTTTGAACATTTCCAGAGCACGGGCTAATTCTTTTTCCAGGTTTTTTTCTTTGTTTCCTAAATCTTTCAAAACCTTCTGAAAATCTTCGGACTGTCGCTTCTCTTCCATGAGCTTTTCAAGCTCTTCGTATAAGCGTTTGGTTTCCTCGTCCAGAAGTTCATCCATCAACTTTTGTAACTCTTCGCTCTGCTCCTTTATTTTTTCGTTCTGCTTTTCGCTGAACCTCTCTTTTTGTTCTTTTATTGCTTCGGTTTCTTTCTTTAATTCCTGCAGTTGCTCTTCCAGTTTCTTCCGCTCTTCAAGAATTTCCTGCAGTTGCTTTTCGTCCTGGTAATTTACATTGTTCTTTCCTTTGAGCCTTTCTTCTGCTTTTTTAATTTTCTGTTCCAGGCTTTTTGCCTGTTTTACGCTTTTATTGATGCCACTTTCCGCATTTCTCTCAGCTTTGCTTACTGCTTCTTTCAGTTCCTTTGTGTCAGGTAACTTTAAGGTGTGCATTCCTGACTGAGCTGGTTTAAAGCCGTTCACTCCATCATTGTCCCATACTTTTACAAAGTATTCCAGTTGGTCCCCTCTTCTTACGTTTAAGCTGTCCAGATTCCAGCGGTAATAATAGCTTTGGCTGGTTTGGTTTGCTTGCAAAGGTAAGCGAATGCTTTTGTAATCTTCGGTTTCGCCTTTTTCAGCTCTGTTTATCCTGTAGAAAATTTGCAGACGACTTAAGCCATAATCGTCAGATACATTTCCTCCAAGCACTATAAAGTTATAGAGAGTGGTATCTGCATAAGGATTCAAACTTATAGCTGGATATTCATCCTTAATTACTTCCAGGTGGTAACGAATTGGATCTTTGTTTTCGCTCCATTGATTATAAAGGCTGATCTCATAATCCTGACTGTTTTTCGCCTGCTTTAAAAAGCTGAGAAGGGGTGTCTTACCGGAAGCAGAATTAAGAACAGTGTCTTCTCCTGAACCGGGGAAAGCAATCCGGAGGCTGTCCGTATTCAAAGTTTTGAACTGCCAGTTAATCTGAGTTCCTTCCGGAACCTGAAAATTGCCTATATTAGATAACCTTTCATTTTTCTTTTGCAAATAAGAAGGATAATTCAATTCAACCTGGAAGTTTTGCAGGAATGGCCTTTCAACAACATTTAGCTCATAATCTTTTGAATCATATCCGGCTGCTTCAAAACGGAAATTTTTACTTTCCTGTATTTTGGAAAATGTATAGGAAAAGAGTCCTGCCTGTTGCTGCATTTTTACTCTTCGGCCATTAAGCCAGATATAAGCAGTTGCAGGTTTGGTTTCCCCGTTAAACTGAAGTTGAAGCGTATAGTCTTCGTTTTTAAATGCCTGAAGATTATTATTTTGAAGAACAAAGTTAAATGGTGCTGCAGGAGTAAAATCCTGCCGGTACTGCACTATTCTTTTTGTAGAGTCGGTAAAGAGGCCGGGAATCAGGAACCAGCCTGCCAGCAATAGTAAAACGGAGGGTATAAGGTAACGTAAATAGCGTGTATTTGTACTGAAATCGATAGCCGTATCAAACGATACAGGTTCTATCTCCGCAGATTTTTGGCGGATGCTCGCCATCAGGAGCTGGTTCTCCCTGTCTGAATTTTTTTGTAGTTGCAGCAGGTTCAATAGCTTATCCTGAATATGTGGAAAAGATGAACCTATACGGGTGGCAGCCAGTTCATCGGGAAACGAACGCTCCAGGTTCATTAACTTGAACAATGGAGATGCAACCCAAATAAACAGCACTACTGCTGCGATAAATACGAAGCTGAAAAATAATACTGCCCTTACTGTTTTATTGAAATAAGCAAAGTATTCCGCAAAAGTTACTATAAGAAATACCGACAGTAAAACTGCTGCAGACCAAATCAGGCCACGCAACAATAAGTTCAGGTAATATTTTCTTTTATACTTTTGTATATTTCTGAAAACTATGTTTTCTGAGTTTTGCATTTTTTGCTCCTTCCTAACCTACCCAAACATATTTAAAACAAAGCCAGTTCCTTCTTTATTCCGTCCTCAGGGTTCTTGCCTGCTGAAAATAAACTTTACTCAAATCTCTGTATTGCATAGGATTATTTGGAAAGTTTTTCACGTAAGACTGTAACAGGCGAAATCCTTCGTCGTACCACAATATAATTACAGGGGCATCTTTCATGAGTACCTTTTCAGCTTCCTTGAAAAAGGTATTGGCCTCTTTTATAGAACGCGCTTTTAATGCCTGCTCGTATAATTTATTAAATGTAACACTGGAATATCGGGCTATGTTTGGATAAGCCTGAGTACGTGTGTGGCCGTCGTTATTACCGCTGTAAAAGATCCACAAAAAGTTTTCAGGGCTTGGGTAATCTGCATACCAGGCAGAGCGCATCAGATCAAAATTTCCCTGGTATGCTTTTTCAAGGAGCTGAGCAAAAGGATAAGTACCAACTTCCACATCTATGTTCAGGTGGTCGCTCAGCTGCTTTTGTATTTCCACAGCCACATTCGTATTCCTGTCTCCTTCCGCATTGAGCATAAACTCTACTTTAGGAAAGCCTTTTCCATTCGGGTATCCTGCTTTAGCAAGATAGTAGCGGGCCGAATCAACATTAAGGCGGTAGCCTGGTATTTCAGTGGTATTATAATCGGTAAATACGGGTGGGGTTATGCCATGGTTACCGGGAGCAAAGCCTTCGTTGTTCAATACAAAAGTTAAAATTTTATCACGGTCTATAGCATAACTGAACGCTTTGCGCAAATCAGGATTACCAAACACCTTTTTATTGGTGGTGTTGAAGGTCAGGAATTGGGTAACCATTTCCGGTTCACGTTGCAGCTGGTAACGGGTAAATTCTCCGGATCCGGATAAATTCTGTTCCATTATTTCAATAATATGCTCAGTCGGGAGCCTGTAAATCATATCCAGGTTTCCTTTTTTGAACTCGTATAATTCTGCCTTTTTGCTGTTAATAAACTGTACGTTTATGGCATCCAGGAAGGGCAAATCATTTCCGTAGTGATCTTTCCGCCAGTAATTTGGATTCCGGGGGAGAACAATGGAAATATTTTCTTCCACACTACCCATTTTGAATGCGTTTGTTCCTACTGCTTTAATACGCATTTCCGCCCCGTATTTTTCAAGTGCTTCAGGAGGATAAATATAACAGGCCGGACGGGCAAGGTTTACCAGGAAAACAGAGTTTGGTTTGGTTAAAGTAAGCCGTATCGTAAGCGGATCCGGTACCTCTATACCTTCCACCCCGTAAGCGGGTAGTTTATTGGTGGTAGTTGCCTTATAATAAGCATCTGCTCCTTTTAAAAGCCCTGAGAAAACAGAAAAATTCTGGTTTATAGCTGTATTTGAACAAAGTTGGGTAAAGCAAAAGGCTACATCATCAGCAGAGAGTTTCCTGCCTTTGCCATTTGGAAAACATGGGTCGTCATGAAAGAAAACATTGTCGCGCAATTTAATGGTGTATACAGTTCCTGTTGAATCAAGGGTATAACTTTCTGCAAGACTTGCAGTAACTGTCAGGTCCTGATCATTAAATTTGAATAAGCCTTCGTACACCTGAGATGCTACCCGATAGGAGTATACATCGGTAATGGACGGCGGGAAAAGGTTCTTAATATATTCCGGTTCATTAGTGCGGAAAATTCCTCCGTAATACCGGCCACCGGCACCTTCGCGCATGTTCGTATTTTCGGTTTCATTTTGGCTTTCCTGGGGGCCACTGGTACAGGCGCCTGCAAACAGCAATGCAGAAAAGATCAGTTTGAACGTAGTTTTCATGCTTTCATTAGAACGAACTCAAAATATACTAAAACATTGTAGCAAATAATAATCAGGTCAAAGGAAAAGACTGGTTATCAGACAATTTCCACTACCACCGGGCAATGATCGGAATGTACAGCATCCGGAAGAATAGAAGCGCCTTTCAGCCGGTCCTTCATGTTATCCGTTGCAAGGTGGTAATCAATCCGCCAGCCTTTATTATTCTTTCTGGCCCCTGCGCGGTAACTCCACCAGGAATAGTGGTGAGGATCAGGATTAAAGTGCCTGAAAGTATCTGTAAAACCTGAGTTTATAAACTCACTGAACCACTCCCGCTCTTCGGGCAGGAAGCCGGATGAATTTTTATTTCTGACAGGATCGTGGATATCTATTGGTTTATGGCAAATATTATAGTCTCCGCTAATAATGAGGTCGGGTAATTCTTTTTTTAAGTCATCTATGTACTCCCGGAAATCCTGCAGCCACTGCATTTTAAAATCCTGTCTTGTATCGCCGCTTGATCCGGAGGGCATATAAACACTCATTAACGAAAAATCATCGTAATCTGCACGCAAAACCCTTCCTTCGCTGTCATATACAGGAATTTCACATCCAAAGCTGACATTCTTGGGTTTTGGGCGGCTAAAAATAGCTACTCCACTATATCCTGCCTTTTCGGCCGACATCCAATATAGTTCATATCCTAAGGCTTCAAAAGCAGCAACGTCAACTTGTTCAGGCTGTGCTTTAGTTTCCTGGAGGCATATTATATCCGGCGATTCCTGCTCCAGCCATTCCACAAAACCTTTTTTCATAGCGGCACGAATGCCATTAACATTATAGGATATTATCTTCATTATTTTGAAATATTTTACCACAAATAGTATGGAGTGGTAAAGAAAATTATTGAGTTAGTACTAATCTTCAAAGATGCAAAATGATTGCATAGGTAAGAAGGATTTTTCCATGAAAGGTACTGTTTTTTAGGTAAATAGAGACGAAAAAATAGTATTATGTATTAAAATTTGCAAAAAAGAGGATTAATGGGAATATAACAGTTTAATGGCAGAAATATTTTTTATTAATTTGTAACCTGGTGATAATCAGCAGATAAATGATAAATTTCAGAATATTTTTCTTAGCTGCTCAGATGCTTTTATTCTTTTACAGGATGCCTCAATTTTTAGTCTGGATGAAGGCTTAAGGAGGGGAAGAATCAGGACATTCAAACAATGTTATTAGGTTATAATCAAAGAATGGCTGAAGCAGCCGGTTAGGTTATATTGTAGCAAAATACTTTGGCTGCTTTTCCGGATACAAAAAGTCAATGATTGTCAAGTTTTCTTCAGAAAGTTCCTCTGTTTCTATTGAAAATAAGATACTTCCTGTTAACTGCTGTATTTTATTACCAGGCAGCCATTCCGAGGTTTGGCTGCCTGGAAATATATGGAATTCATTCAGGCTGCCTACCCTGCATCGGCAGGAGGAGCTAAATCTTCCCAGCCCATTTCCTGCTCAAAGTAGTCGAGTACATGCATTTTCAAAAGCTTTTCCTGTTCCAGCATATCGAAATGTGGTAATTTTTTCACCAGTTTCCAGTGAGGCCAGCCCTGTTCATCAAGGCCTTCTAATTCATAAAAGCCGGACAGGCTCAGTACTTTGCAAATGGCAATATGCATCAGGTCCTGCTTTTGTTCTTTAGTGAAATTCCTCCTCCCCTGCCCCAGCTCCTGTACACCAATCAGGAAGAGCACTGCATTCAGGTCAGCAGGTTTTTTCCCTATATTTTCCTTTAGCATCAGCAGGAGCCGGTGCCATTTTCGTTCCAGTTCAAGATCTTTTTTAATCATTTTTTACTCCTTCCTCACCTTCATTTAAAGCCTCCCAATATTCCACCGCACGGCGTAAATGGGGTATTACAATGGTACCACCAATAAGATTGGCAACTGCAAAAATTTCAAACATTTGCTCTGTTGTATACCCCTGTTCCTTACACTTTTCTAAATGGTATCGCACACAATCGTCGCAGCGAAGTACCATGGAGCATGCTAAACCTACAGCTTCTTTTGTTTTTGCATCTAAAGCACCATCGGCAAAAGCATTGGTATCAAGGTTATATATTCTTTTAATTATTTTATTATCAGCTGCCAGAATTTTTTCGTTCATCCGGCTGCGGTATTGGTTAAATTCTTCTACTATACTCATTTTATTATTCAAAGGATTGTCTGGTTCAAAATTAAATTTTAATTACCATTTCGGCTTTGTCTCCTTATTTTATTTCTATCAGCATTTATTAATTGATAAAGGAGAAAACTGATCACTTTAGTTTCACGTGAAACAAAATAAAATTGAAGGACTATGAAGGATGTGTTTCGTGAATTTCTGAATTTATTATTTCCCCCGCTATGTGCTTTATGTGAGGAGGCGCTTGTAAAGAGCGAAACATTTTTGTGCACCAACTGCAAAGCAGATTTGCCCCACATACAACTTCACGGGGAGCGGAGCCAGTTCCTTTATCAAAAATTATCAGCTACTTTTCCTGTTAAACAGGTATTTGCATATTTACTATACCAGAAGGCGGGCAGTACTCAAAAGTTGCTTCAGCTGCTAAAGTATAAAAACTATCCGGAGTTAGGAACTGAATTAGGACGTCATTTCGGAACCAGGCTGGCAAAGGAAGGATACACTGAAGCTTTTGATCTTATAGTTCCTGTACCCCTGCATACCAGTAAATTTGAGCAGAGAGGCTACAACCAAAGTGAAATGTTTGCCAATGGACTTTCTGAGGGACTGGGCGTTCCTGTTGATGCAGAGCTGATTATTCGTATTAAAGCCAGTTCAACCCAGACACGGAAGAGCAGGATAGAGCGCTGGCTGAATGTTTCAACAATTTTTGAGGTACAACAAATAGAAAATGTAAGGGGAAAGAGAATTTTGCTGCTGGACGATGTAATTACTACAGGAGCTACGGTGGAAGCTTGTGGTGAGGTTTTAGTGGCTGCCGGTTGTACAGAATTAAGTGTGGGTGCCATTGCTATAGCATAGCTTATAAGGCAAAAAAAGAGGCTGCCTCATTTCCTGAAACAGCCTCTTTCATTATAAAGAAGTATTTTATTAGTATTTAGCGTCTGCGCTGATCATTGCACAACGGAAACCAATAGTTGCAGTTGCAGAATCTTCTTCCAGGAACCTGCGGGTACCCGGAGATAGCCAGTAAGCAACATCTTTCCATGAACCGCCTTTATAAACACGAACACGGTCATTTATAAGAGAGTTCTCAGCATCGTACTGCGAGGTAGCATCCTGGTAATCGTTACGGCGAACAGGGTTCAGGTCTTCGAAATCCTGGAAAGAAAGTGGACGGTAAACGTCCTGCACCCACTCGTTTACGTTACCTGCCATATTGTAAAGGCCGAATTCATTTGGAGGAAACTCGTAAATGTAAGCAGTAATCATTGCTCCGTCATTAAGTTTACCTGCTATACCGGCATAGTCACCACGGCCGCGTTTAAAGTTAGCAAGGAAATAACCCATTTCTTTTCCGTAAGGGTTACGTAATGCGTGGCCATCCCATGGGTATAATCTTTTGTGGGTCTGGTTTTCATCAAGCCACTGGGTACCAATAAGCGCCTGTGCGGCATATTCCCACTCTGCTTCAGTTGGCAGGCGGTAATCCGGAAGAACAACACCGGTTTCAAGAGGAATACGACCTCCGGCAGATTCCGGAATATCCTCAAGGCCGTTATCTTCGGCTAATTTCTGATTAACTACAGAAGTTCTCCATTTGCAGTAGTCATTTGCCTGAACCCAGGTAACACCTACCACAGGGTGGTAACGGAAAGCAGGGTAACGCAGGTAATGCTCTACGTAAGGGTCATTAAATGCAAGTTCTCTTGCCCATACTGTTGTATCGGGCAGGGCAGATTCATAAAATTCACGGGAGGAGTCAAGCTGTACATAGTAAAGGTACTCCAGCCAGTGAATATTAGCCACCTCTGTTTCATCCATATAAAAAGAAGCTACCGTAACGGTACGCTCCAGGTTATCCCTTGAGTTCAGGATATCTTCTTCGTACGATCCAAGGGTGGTTCGCCCACCTTGTATGAAGGCCAGGTTAGGGCCGGCCGGCTGTCCGTTAAAATCACGTACCTGAAAAGCGCCGTCTTCATTATATGCTAAACCTGTTGCTGTACTTTGCATGCCGGGGTTACTGGCATCAGGCTTACTACTTCCGCAGGAGGTGAGTATGGCAATACCGCATAACACCGACGAAAAGCCTTTGAACACACTCGATAATTTCGTCATAACACAATTATTTTTTCACACAATTTATTTCTAACAATACCCTGTTTACCTTGAAGCCTCTGCTTAATGGCTTTACCAACAAAATTGAACTAAAATACCTGAATATTAAGTGTAAATAGCCCAAAATTACTTTCTATGTAATATATTACTCCTTTTAGCTAAAATTAACTATTTGCCTCCGCTGATGTTCAGGCAAAAGGCCATCCATACACCAACACATATAATTTAACGATTCTAATTCTCTGCAAGTATAAGCAGCATCAGGATATTTAATGAAAATATGTAAGTTTTTAGTTGCTTTTCTCACTTCACAACTCTAAGCTTTATTCAATTATCAAAGTTCCCGTAAATCAGTTGGTTATCATAGATTTAAGTACCAGCATTGCTTCTTCAATGGTGGTAACATCTTCCACCGTAAGCACCAGCCGCTTTTTATATTCCTTCATGCGGCATTTGCGTGGGTGCGTTTGTACATATTTTAAAATATTTCCAAAAATCTCCGACTTAAAGTAAGCTTCATTTTCAGATGGTACAAAATGACCCTTCATATTATCGTTTTTGAGCATGAGCTTTTCAAAACCAAGTTTTTCAGCAAGCCAGCGGAGGCGTACGGTTTCCACAAGGTCTTTAACAGCTTCCGGCAAAGGCCCAAAGCGGTCGCGGATGCTGTTTACAAATTTTTCAAGCTCAAGTTCATTTTTAAGATTATCCAGCTTTGAATACAGCCCCAGCCTTTCTGTAATATTAGAAACATAACTTTCCGGAATAAGGATTTCCAGGTCTGTTTCAATTGAGCAATCCTGCACCAGTGGCTTTGCAGCCTCACTTAACTCATGCTGGAACAGGGCGGCAAACTCATTTTCCTTCAAATCCTGTACTGCCTCATCAAGAATTTTATGGTACATATCGAACCCGAGATCGGAGATGAAGCCACTTTGTTCCGCTCCCAGCAGATTTCCTGCTCCGCGAATATCAAGGTCGCGCATGGCTACCTTAAAACCATCGCCAAGGTCGCTGAACTCCTCCAGGGTGCTCAGCCTTTTACGGGCATCGCCGGATAAGGTGGCGGTTGGTGGAGTGAGCAGGTAACAAAATGCTTTTTTATTGGAGCGCCCTACCCTTCCGCGCATTTGGTGCAGGTCAGACAAGCCGAACATATGCGCCCTGTTGATCATGATCGTATTGGCATTAGGAATATCAAGTCCCGATTCGATAATGTTGGTGGACACCAGCACATCGTACTCTCCCTCAATAAACTGAACCATTATCTTTTCCAGCTTGCTGCCATCCATCTGGCCATGAGCTGCTATTACTTTTGCGTCGGGAACGAGCCTCATGATCAGGTTTGCAATGCTCTCAATATCCGAAATACGGTTATGAACAAAGAAAACCTGCCCTCCCCTGCGTACCTCGTAGCTAACAGCATCCCGGATAATAATATCGTTAAAGGAATGCAGCTCAGTAGTAACCGGCTGGCGGTTTGGAGGCGGTGTTGCTATTACGCTCAGGTCGCGGGCTCCCATCAAAGAAAAGTGAAGAGTCCGCGGAATTGGTGTTGCTGTAAGGGTAAGTGCATCTACATTTACCCGCATTTCCTTCAGCCTCTCTTTTACTTTTACGCCAAATTTCTGTTCCTCATCAATAACCATGAGGCCCAGGTCTTTGAATTCCACGTCTTTATTCACAATCCGGTGGGTACCGATAAGGATATCCACTTTCCCTTCTTTAAGGTCTTTTAATATGTTTTTTACCTCTTTGGTGCTCTTAAAGCGGTTAATATATTCCACCCTTATAGGAAATTCCGAAAGGCGTTCGGCAAAGGTGCGGTAGTGCTGCATGGCCAGTATAGTGGTAGGCACAAGCACCGCCACCTGCTTTCCGTTATTTACGGCTTTAAATGCTGCCCTTATGGCCACTTCCGTTTTACCAAAGCCCACGTCGCCGCATACAAGGCGGTCCATCGGGTGTGGAAGTTCCATATCCGATTTTACATCTGTAGTGGCTTTTGCCTGGTCGGGAGTATCTTCATAAATAAAGGAGCTTTCCAGTTCGGCCTGTAAAAAGTCGTCGGGTTTGAAGGAGAAACCGGGAGCGCCTTTGCGTTTTGCGTATAGCTCTATCAGGTCCTTGGCAATATCCTTAACATTTTTCTTTACCCGCTTTTTCTTGTTTTCCCAGTCCTGGCTGCCCAGCTTACTAATTTGCGGAGGTGTGCCTTCCTTTCCGGTATACTTACTTATTTTGTGCAGGGAATGGATGCTTACCAGTACCAGGTCATCGTCGCGGTAAATAAGGCGGATAGCTTCCTGTTTTCTCCCGTTACTTTCCACCAGCTCCAGGCCGGCAAATTTTCCAATGCCATGGTCTACGTGGGTAACAAAATCGCCCGGCTGCAGGCTCCGGATTTCCTTAAGGGTAAGGGCTTTGCTTTTACTGTATTTATTTTTGCTCTTATATTTATAAAACCGGTCAAAAAGCTGGTGGTCGGTATAACAGGCCAGTTTAATAATCTTATCAACAAAGCCTTCCCGTATTGAAATATTCAATCCCTGGTATTTCAGGTAAGGGTCTATTTCTTCGAAAATAGTAGTTAACCGCTCTATTTGTTTGGCCGATTCGGCCAAAAGAATATTGGTGTAGCCGTTTTCCTGGTTTTGTTCCAGGCTTTTAGCCATCAGCTCAAAGTTCTTATTAAAACTTTCTTGCGGTTCTGCTTCCCAGCTCAGCTCATGGTCGGGGTTTAAATAAAAGCGATTGCCAAATTCAACCAGGCTAAACTGCTGCAGTTTATCTGTAAACTCATTCCGGGACTCAAACAACAATTCCGGATTCATTACCACCTGTGTTTCTCCGGATTGCTGCATAAGGGAGGAGAAGCTCTGCCCTGCCTTTTCGTAAGATTTTTCAATTACATCCAGAGTTTGCTGGTAATCTTTGAAAAAGACTTTGGTCGATTTTGGCAGAAAGTCAAAGAAACTTTGTCGTTCTTCTTTCAACAGCTTTGTTTGCACATTGGGTATTATGCTGATTTGCTCAACCGGATCGACACTGAGCTGGCTTACCGGATCGAAGGTACGGATGCTTTCTATCTCGTCGCCAAACAATTCAAGGCGGTAGGGCAATTCATTTGCATAGGAAAATACATCAATAATACCACCTCTTACAGCATACTGCCCTGCTTCATACACAAAATCTGTTCTTTCGAAGTCGTAGGTCTGGAGCAGCTCTGCCAGAAACTCAGTATCCACCGATTCACCTGTTTTGGCGGTAAAGGTATTTTCCAGCAGGGAACGCTTGTTAATTACTTTTTCGGTAAGTGCTTCGGGATAAGTTACAATAAGCTCACTTTTCGGGCTTTTCTGATTAATCCTGTTCAGGATTTCCGCCCTCATCAGAATATTAGCATTTTCTGTTTCCTCGAACTGGTAAGGGCGTTTGTAAGAAGAAGGGAACAACAGCACTTCCTGATCCGGCACGAGGTTTTGCAAATCATACATAAAATAAGACGCCTCCTCCCTGTCGTGCATTACAAACAGAGTGGCCTGGTTATTTAACCTGTGTAGAGTAGCTGCAAAAACGGCATCCAAACTTCCTTTTAAACCTTTCAGCTGAATGCACCGGTGTTCATTCTTTTGTAAATACCCGGCGAGGGTTTTTATAAGGCTGTCTTCGGAATATAAAGTAATAAAATCCTGTACTGTCAAAATAGGAAAATTTTGAGTTTCTGAAAGTAAAATTCCAGATAAGTAAATTTAATTTACAAAACGGAAAACTTACTTATTCAGGTTCCCGAATTTATTATTCTCAGGCAAAGATAAGAAAAGACCAGGGTAGCAGGATAATTGTTGCTCCATTGTGCAACAAAAAATGCTGATTGAAGTAAAATTAAATACTCAGGTAGCAATTTTATCTTTCTGCCAATCTTTTTTATCCCTTCCCGAAAGGCGATATTTTTCAGTTGGTGCAGGTTTGAGGGGCAAAATGCCTCTCAGGTAAATCTCTGCTGCCCAAATTGTGTTATAGTAATAAATTTTTCAAACAGAACTAACATGCAACCATTTCATAACCGTAAAATAAGTGATTCGCGTCCTGCGACAACTCTTGAAAAAATTGAAAAGCTACATCCTCACAAAATGCTATTATATTTAGCCATTATCGGGAGTAGCCTTATTTTCTTGTTTATGCTTGTAGCCTTTACAGCCACTCACTCGGGGCCGGAGGTTCAGGAATCGCTCCGGTTTACAATGCCTAAAGCATTTGTCTTAAGCTCTTTAATAATCCTTTTTTCATCTTATTTTGTTTCACAATTTTTAAGAGCTTACGATAACGAAAATATGAAGAAGCTCCGGAATATGTTAGGCATAACCGTTATGTTGGGTATAATTTTTACCCTTTGCCAATATTGGGGATGGCACCAGCTGGAGCAATCAGGTTATGGGTTAACAGGAATAACAAGCGGAGCATATTTATATGTTATGTCAGGCATTCATATTCTGCACTTAGTGGGTGGTATTTTCTTTATGACTTACCAGTTTATAAAAATTTCGCGTGTGGCCAACGATTCGGTTAAATGTTTGATCATGGTAACTAATCCTTACCAGAAAATGAAGTTTGAAATGCTGACCACCTACTGGCATTTTGTGGATTTCTTATGGATAAGTTTATTTCTCTATTTCCTGTTTATGTTTTAATATACAGCAATTAGAATGAACAGAGGACAATGCTAAAGAGTGTAAAGATTCATCATTAATTAGCTTTAAATTATATATAGTACTGCTTTAACAGATATATTGGAGGGAAATGTTATGCTTTGGTTAATGTAAGTACTTTGACAAAGCAGTAATTTTGATAAAGAAATGGCTGGAATAATTAAACAAATAATTACATTTACCACTACCTAAATATAAAATGAGTAAATGAAACAATCCGGCCAGTTTTATTTTGTTAATAATCAGATTTTACCAGCTGAGGAAGCTTCTCTCCTGTTAAATGACCTTCAGCTATTCCGCGGTTACGGAGTATTTGATTATTTCAGGACCCATGGGGGCAGCCCTTTCCTGATGGACAGCTATCTTCAACGCTTCAGGCTATCGGGCAGCCGGATTGGTTTATCCCTTGAACTATCTGATGAAACGCTGAAATCAGTAATCAATGAATTGATTGTGATCAATGGCAGAAGGGAGAGTGGTGTGCGGCTGTTGCTCACAGGAGGATACTCAGAAAATATTTTTACTCCCGGACCACCCAATCTTATTATAAGGATTGAAAAATCAGTTTTGCCGGAGGAAGCTTTTTATTCTGAAGGTATTAAATTGATAAGTACTGAATATTTGCGTGACCTTCCTTCTGTAAAAACAACAAATTACTTTCATGCCATCAGTTTATGGCCTCAGGTAGAGGCGGCCGGAGCTACAGAGCTTTTGTATACCTGGAATGGGAATGTGCTGGAATGTAGCAGGAGCAATTTTTTTGTGGTTGACAATGGGGTGTTGATTACAGCTCCTGCAGGACAGGTGCTCTCCGGCATTACAAGGGCCAGAGTACTGGAAATTTCAAGGGAGCTGGGGATACCCGTTGAGGAGCGGCCTGTCCCCCTGAACATATTAAATACCTGTCAGGAGGCCTTTATTACAGGAACAACTAAACGAGTAATGCCGGTAGTAAAAGTAGATGATCAGCATATTGGAAATGGAAAGCCAGGGCCTGTTACACTTCAGCTTTTGAACGCCTGGAAGAAACTGGAGCAAGAAAATGCGGTATTGCAGGTTTAAGAGTATTTAGCAGCATTATTATAAAGTCTTTTTCCGGCTACAAATCTTTGGAAGCAGCTTATTATATTTTGTAAGAGGTTATAAGCAGGCAGCAGAATTGTTGCCTGATAAACTGCATTCTTCAAAATATATAGCATAATAAAGTTATCAGCGGCTCTTTTATCAAACTTTTTTACCTGATTTTAGTTTACAGGATATTTGTCGGGCCAATCTCCTTCCGGAATTTTTTTATAATAAATGTTTATGGATGCTGAACCAGCTGTTCTGTATGTTGAAAAACAACAGTATAATTTAAATAAGTTATGGCTTATCTATTTGTTAATTGGTTTCCCATTATTGGGCATTATTGTTTCAGGTACTTTTGAACAGATGTACAGTGATGGATCTTTTTCAAATATGCCTGATACGGATGTTGCTTTTTTTCTTATCAACGGAGGTATTCTGGTTCTGCTGTTAGTTATTCCTCTCTTTATTAATGCTCTGGTTTTAACTGTACAGGTTTATCCGGATACATTAGAAATAAAATTAGGACCCTGGATCCAGCGTACAGTTAAGCTGAACGAAGTAAGGGAAGCAGAAATTTTGAAAATAGACCGGGAAGAATACTTAAAGGAGTATGGCCAGCGTAAACCCGGCTGGCAGTTAAAAAGTCATAACACCTATAATGTAAAATGGGAGCAGGCGGTACAGCTGCTGTTAAATGACGGTACTAAAATTTTAATTGGCAGTCAGCACCCTGCAGAGCTGAAACAGGTTTTGTACCGGCAGGCAAATTTTATGGTTAAAAGCTGATATTTCCTGTAGATTATTAAAGTGCTTTTACCAGCTCTTTTTGAGAGAGCTTTATGCTCCAGATTCCACGAAAATCTCCTGAAGTATAATTACGGGCTTTATCTTCCGGGTAAAGCTGATCAATAGCTTTTACAGTTTCCTGTTCAAAGTTCCTGCCCGGCTCGCCATGGCACCTAAGGCAGAGTTCATTATTTATAATAATTGGTTTTGTGTATAAAAGGTAATCATAACTTAAGCGCTGTACATTTTCGTTCATGGGTAAGTTATTTTCAGCATTATACTCATAAGCCTCCAGTAGCTGCTTCTCAACTTCATCAGGGGCGTTGCCAGGGTTCCGTGGTTTAAGACTCGTCCGGCGGATAGTTGCATTATATTTTTGCGACAGGGAATCCATTATTGGACGGGCCTGGACAGAACAAAATTGAGCAGCCTTTACAGGACCGCTTTCTTCCATAACTTTATGAAGTGTTTGAAGTAATTCCTTTTGAGCTTCTCCGGTTATAATTTGTCCCTGACTGAAAGCTTCAGTTGTAATTTGTGCTTCTGAAATTTTCTTTGGTTCCCGGTTGCGTATTTCCTCCTGTAATGCATCCCTGTTAACATGACGCTGGCTGCCTGAATCACAGGCAGCCAGCATAAATATAAGGTAAATCCAGGTTATGCCGGAGTATTTCATAAGGTCTCTATTACTTCAGTTATATCTGAAGCAAATAAAAGGTACTTCACGGTACCATCAAAAGGATCATCCATCTTTCCTGATGAAATTTTTGTCAGAACCTCTTCTCCTTTTTTATTTTTAAGCTGAAGAATTCCTGTCCAGGCCTGTCCGTTTTCCAATGCTGTTTTAGCCTGGCTCAGTTTTTCACGGGAAAGAACAATATTATCCAGAGGCATATTTTTAAGGTCACTTTCAGCAAAGCCTAAAATTTGAGAAGCATTGGCATTAGTAAGGGAAATTTTAAACTGGCTGTTAAGTTCAAACATCATTGTAGTTGAATTAATAATGTTCTCCTTTGCCTCCCTGTCCTGTTGCCCGCGTTCCATTTCCTCCTGGGTTGCCTGCAGTTCCTCCATATTCTGGCGCATTTCCTCTTCCTGCGCCCGCATTTGTTCTGTCAGCTCTGTAGACTCTTCCAGCAGTTTTTGAGTACGCTCATTAATTTTTACCGATGAAAGTGTTGAAGCAATGCTTTCGGCAATTTTTTCAACAAACTCAATTTCATAATCGGCAAAAAGGTTAAACGAGGCAATTTCAATTATACCATAAACATCTTCATTAATTTTTAGCGGTACAATAAGGATGCTTGAAGGATTTGCTTCGCCAAGACCTGAGGTAATGGTAATATAATCTCCCGGAACATCTGTAAGGTAGATAGTATCTTTTTCAATCCATGCCTGGCCGGTAAGGCCGTCGCCCTTGTATACTTTTTGCTCTACATATTTTTTCTTATCCCAGGCATAACAGGCAGCCATTTCAAGATAATGTTCGCCTTCGTTTTCATCATTAATGATATAAAGACCACCCTGATTTGCTTTCACATATTTAACCAGGTTAGAGATGATGATATCGCTCAGTTCATTAATGTTGTCATTATTCTTGCGGAGAACCTCCCCGAATTTAGCTAAACCTTCAGTTGCCCAGTTGCGTCGTTTATCTTCTTCAGCTACTGCCTGCAGGTTATTGCGCATTTCTATCAGGGCATTTCCTAAAACATCTTCTTTACTTAAAGGGCTGTATTCTGCATGGTAATTACCTTTACCGATATTTTCGGCAAACGAAGATGTTGAGCGTAAACCGCTTACAAGTTTTTCCACGGCTTCGGCCATCTCCCCTATTTCGTCGCGGCTGAATTTAAGATTCTTCTCTTCGGGAAGAATACCTTGCCCCAGCTTTTGGATAACATCTTTAATAGTAGCAATTGGCCGGGTGATGGAACGTGTTATAACGAAGGCAACTACAAAGGCGATGGCTATTACCGTAAGGGATAAAATAATGGTAAAGAGGCTTAGCTGTTCGAAAGAAGCAATTTGCTCCATATCCGCTTTATTCTTTTCTGCCATTTTGGAATTTGCAAGAACTTCCAATCGGCTCTCAACACGGTCCAGCTGTGGTAAAATATTGCTTACAAGGGTTTCCTCAACCTCCGATTTAATCATGAAATCCTCATAAGCTTCAAAAGAGTTAAGAACATTCATAATATCCTCTCTCTGATTTCCCAGGGCCACCTCAAAGCTTGCCAGCACAGAGTCAAGCTCCTGAGCTTCTTGTTTTTTCTCCCAGTTAGCAGACAGATTCTTCAAATGGCTTTTAAGTTCCGGATAACGGTAACGATGCAGACTATCGAGTCTTGCCTGATCATTCATGTTTCCGCGAATATAAACCCAGTTGGTTATAAGCATCTTTGAGCGGGTAACCATATGCCGGAATTCATTTAAAGAATTAACAGAAGGATCTGTTACCTCTTTATTCAGGCGGATGGTTTGGTCGCTATTGTTGATAGTAAGGATGCTGTACCCTGCATTTGCGGCGAAGATGGTAATAAGAATTAAAAAGCTAAACAATATCTTTTTACCAATGGTAAATTTCATGTTCTTCATAATATTGCATTATAGCGCTTCCGCTGTAACTAACTTATTTTATTTTTTTTTAAAAGGTTCCCGTAGCATCTGCATGTAATATATCTGCCAGCCAGGCAATCTTTATATAATTGTCTGTTTTGTTATGCAGGGAAGTTACAGCTCTTTTAAATTTCATTATAAATCTTAGCTGCGAATTTTGTGAGTTCACTCGAAACTTTAAGGCTGCGGCTGTCGGTAGAGGCCTGGTTCATTTCAAAGCTCCATTTGCCATTATTAACCACAAAGTTAATATCGCTTCCTTTTTCAGCCAGACCTGGTTTTTCACTGATTACCAGTGTATGCCTGCCATTAAGTTTAGAGCGGATATCGGCCAGCTTGTTGCTGTATCCATCAGGAATAAACAACATATGGCAGTCGGTTATTTCTTCTGCATTCTTAAATGTTTTAACAACAATTGGCTTCCCGTTCACATTTTTAGACTGAGCCATTTTGTCCAGGTGTTCTGTAATGCCGGATCTTCCAATAACTCCAATCACAAATTCTCCCCCCATAGCCGCTTCAGGCCATTTAATGTACCTCGTAAAGTTGTACATGAAAAGTGAATGATACTTATAATCCACTTGCTGTGCCTTAACTTCACTTATGCCGGCGGTAAAAAGCACCACGAACAAAATTGAAAGACAGTAAATCTTCTTCATAAAACCCTTATTTAAATCTTCATAATTTTACCTGACACAAACTTAAAGTATAAAACAATCAGTATAGGTTGTTTCTTTTCCAATACATTAAGCAGGTAATATTTTCCCTGATCTTCAATAAGTTTAGAAAAAATTAGGATTTTAAAGACAGCAAAGTATCATACCGGTTGAGAAGAAATCACCCCGGCAGATGTTAACAATTTTTATAAACTTTCAGGTTTTGGTAATTGCCAGTTTCGTGGAATATATCCGGACGGGCCTGCTCCGGGATAAAGAATTTTATGGAATGATTGCTTGTACAGAAAAACCGGGCAGGGCGAAGAGCCAATCTCCTGTATGGGATTGTTAGCTGAACATTTGCAGAAGCTATCTGTACAACAACCGGCCCTGCAGGTAAATGGAATAAAACAATGCAGGAGGAAGGGGGGAATTTAATTTTTTTGAGCCTGATACTTTTATAAGGGAAGCTTTTACTAATTTTGTGTCGTAAATAAATGAAAATATGAAAGATAAACTGGATGCCATACAACACCGCTTCGAAGAAGTTGCACAGCTTATTGTACAACCGGAGGCCATGGCAGACATGCAACAGTATTCAAAGCTGAGTAAAGAATATAAAGATCTTGAAAAGATCGTAAATAAATACACTGAATATAAGCTGGTAATTAGCAATATTAAGAATGCCAAAGAAATTCTTAATAAGGAGAAGGATCCTGAGTTCCGCGAAATGGCAAAGCTGGAGTTAGATGAGTTGTATCCGCAGGAGGAGCAGCTGGAAGACGAGCTGAAGCAGATGATGATTCCTAAAGACCCTAACGATTCCAAAAATGCTATTCTTGAAATAAGGGCCGGTGCAGGTGGTGATGAGGCAGCTATTTTTGCCGGCGACCTTTTCAGAATGTATCAGCGCTTTGCCGAAAAGCAGGGATGGAAAATGGAAGTGCTTGACCTTACAGAAGGTACCTCAGGCGGATATAAGGAAATTATTTCCATGCTTGGAGGGCAGGATGTTTATGGCATGATGAAGTTTGAGTCAGGAGTACACAGGGTTCAGCGTGTACCTGCCACCGAAACACAGGGCCGCGTTCATACCTCGGCTGCTACTGTTGCTGTTTTGCCTGAAATGGAAGAGGTGGAAGTGGAGCTTAATATGAATGAAATCAGGAAAGATACTTTCTGCTCCAGCGGCCCGGGCGGGCAGTCGGTAAACACCACTTACTCTGCAGTGCGCCTTACCCACTTACCCACAGGAATGATTGTAAGCTGCCAGGATGAAAAATCGCAGATCAAGAACTTTGAAAAAGCACTTAAAGTAATGCGTTCCCGCCTCTATGAAATTGAACTCCAAAGACATAACGATGAAGTAGGTGCCCAGCGCCGGTCAATGGTGGGAAGCGGCGACAGGTCCGACAAGATCAGAACCTATAATTATCCTCAGGGGCGTGTTACAGACCACCGCATAGGCTATTCGGTACATAACTTACCCTCTGTTATGGCGGGGGAAATAGGCGATTTTATTGAACAGCTGCGGATTGCTGAAAATGCTGTAAAATTAAAAGATGGCACCAGTGGCAGTAATTAAAGTTAAAAACAGACGTTAGCCTTAGGTGAGATTTCTCCTGATTATCTTTTGCATTACCACAGCTGTACTTGCCTGCCGGCCTGAGGAGGAAATTATGGCCGGTGAGGCTGTAAGTCTCCGCTTTGAAACAGATACCATAGCCTTTGATACTTTGTTTACCACTGAACAGAGTGTTACGAGGCGGCTGCGGGTTTATAATCCTTCCCGGAAAACGGTTCTGATTGATTATATTGGTTTAGCAAAAGGCTCCCGCTCGCCATATACGCTTTATGTAAATGGAGTGGCTGGAAAAGAATTTGGAGAACAGCATTTATTTGGCGGCGACAGCCTTCTGCTCCTGATGGAGGCCAAACTGCCCCGCACCGCAGATACTTTACCCTATCTTGCCGGCGATATGTTGTTGGTTAATAACAGAGGACTGCAGCAGGAAATACCTGTAATCGGATACGGGCAAAACGCCCGCTTTGTAAGCGATTCGCTGGTGGTGTGCAACGAGGTGTGGGATAGCCCTTTTCCTTATGTTTTTACAAATTCTGTACTGGTCGATTCCCTCTGTAGCCTTACCATAAAAAAAGGGGTAAAGCTTTATTTTAAACCGGGAGCTTCTTTATATGTAAAGGGGAGCCTGATTGCAGAAGGAGACACTGCCCATCACGACAGAATACTTTTTCGAAGCCATAGAATGGGAGAAGGTTATAACAACCAGCCGGGGCAATGGGGCGGTATTGTTTTTATGCCCGGTACCCGGAATAATCTTCTGAACCACGTTACTATCCGCAATGCCACCTATGGTGTATACCTTAATGCACCCGACGATAATGAGGAACCTGAGGTGGTATTGGGGAATTGTAAGATTGAAAATAGCCTGTGGGGCGGGATTGTATGTTTCAATTCAGATTTGAAGGCTTATAATACCCTTGTACATTCTGCAGCAAGGTACACGGTGGCAAACCTTTATGGTGGTAATTATACCTATGAGCACTGCACCTTTGTTAATTTCTTTTCCCAGCGCGAAGCTTCACCTGTTTTATACTTCGTTTACGGCCAAAATCCTCCCGGCCCATTAAAAGTGAGGCTGGTGAATTCAATTGTTTGGGGAAATGGATTTCAGGCTGATGAAATAAGCTTTGATGGGGGGAATGTTGAAAATGTTCAGATTGAGCATTTTAATAACCTCCTCCGGACTACCGATAGCTTTTGGCAGGGAAATGAGAATATTACCGGCAGGGATGTACAGCCAAAATTCAGGGCCAATTATTTGTACGACTATAGCCCCGATACACTTTCGCCTGTTATAGATGCTGGTTTCCCGCTGGGTTACGAACGTGATTTAAGAGGAACCCGGCGCGACAATAAGCCGGATATTGGTGCATACGAATATATTCCTGCTAAGGAAGAAGCGCAGCAGTAAGCATTCTGTGGGTTATAAGTGGCAAAGGCAAGGGCCTGAACAGGAAGCCGGAAAGGTATTAATTTTCACGTGGAGCTTTTTTAAGCATGGATTGTGACGTTCTTTTAAGCCAGCACAGCAGATTTGTGCCGGTTTATTTTGCAAAGCAACTGATCCTGATTTTTTTCGATTGTTGATATTATACTTCTTCTGCTGTAAATACCCGCCGGAAGTGGAATTTCTGCTAAAAAAACAACATAACTGATATAGCCGGGGTTGCTAAGAAATACAGGCCGGCAATAGCCGTAGCGAAACCTGTGGATAATCCCGAAAAAAACAAAAAAGATAACGAAAACTGATTATGGAAATTTTTCAAACAACGCTTCAGCTTCCCTCCTTTTCCCGTGGTTACCATATTATTACCCGCCATATTGAAGATGCCTGTTCTTCCTTTCTTCCAAAAATGGAAAATGGTCTCCTGCAGGTGTTTATCCAGCATACTTCTGCATCGCTTACTATAAATGAAAATGCCGATCCAAGTGTCCGAACCGATTTCCGTTCTTATTTCGACCGGCTTGCACCTGAAAAAGAGCCATATTATACCCACACCCAGGAAGGCCCTGATGATATGCCGGCCCATCTTAAGGCATCTATACTTGGCTGTTCGGTACAGGTTCCGGTTACAAAAGGCAAATTAAACCTGGGAACCTGGCAGGGCATTTACCTTTGCGAGCACCGCAATTACGGAGGTGGCAGAAAACTGGTCCTTACTGCTTACGGTAATTTAAAAAGCTGAAAATTCTGATGTCGCCATAGCATACAAATAGTGTTTTTTAATTTGAAGAAATTTGTATAAAAAATTCTGTTACAATAAGTTAATTAATGTAACAACCTGTTTACAGATGCGTAAACTGTAGAACCAGGCAGTATATGGTTTGGGTAGGGAAAGTATGTTTCCTTTAATGATAAGTTATTCCTCAGCCAATATTTTTTTATCAGGCTAAATGTATCCCTGATTCTTTAAGACCAAAATTTTTTAAAACTTAACAACTATGGCAGAGATCAAAGTAGAAAGAAAAAAGCAGACGCCAATCTGGCCCTGGATAATAGGCATTATTTTATTGCTAGGGCTGATATGGTTTTTGGTTGAAGCTTTTAGTGAAGATAGCGAAATAGAGGATGAATACCGCGAAAATGAATACCAGGAAGTGGAAGATGGACAATCTTCGGTTCCGGAAGTGGAAAATAATCCTGCAAAGCTAATATTAACAGACTTTTCCAAAGCATAGCCAAAGCTGCCGCACAATTTCAAACAAATTTATTTTTTAATATTTTTTAAAAGGAGATAAAAATGAAAGATCATACAAAAGACAGAGCTAGCCGCACTGCGGGAGTTAACCGGAATCCAAATACTTCTACATCCGGATCTGAATACAGATCCGGAAGAGATACCAATAATCCTTATTTGAACCGCCTGCGCGATCTGGAGGATTATAAAGTGGCTTCCGATGATCCTGATGTGAGGGGATGGAATGTAATAAGCGGAGATAATCAGGTAATTGGTAAGGTAGATGAACTTATCGTGGATACCAAGCGGATGAAAGTCCGTTACCTGGTGGTTGATGCAAAAGATGAGCTGGGTTTTAAAAGAGGAGAAGAAACCCTTCTTATACCAATTGGTGCTGCCAGGCTGCATGAAAAGAATAATGATGTGGTCGTAAGTAACCTTACCAGCAGCAACACCAGAAATTACCCTGCTTTCCGTGGCGAAGCAGTTTCAAGAGATCATGAAAACACAATCCGCCGCTTTTATGAAGCAGGAGGTACTGTTCCTGCCACAGGTGTTACTGAAAATGAAACCATCCGCGATGCACATACAGGCAAAACCTATGAAAGAAAAGACCGCGACGCAATTTCCGGTACTGATTCAAATTCAAGAGCACGGGTAGATGTAGTTACAGGAACATCCGGGAATACGGGCAATGAAGATGTGCACAGAGGTACCGGACAAATAAGCGACCTGCCGCAGGAAGACAGAATGCGGGACCGCACCCAGGCTGATTCAAACACAATATCCGGAACCCATTCAGCCGATGAGCACCGTCGTCCTGATGGAAATACAGCCTTTGGTTCTCCAAACCTTGCCTCATCTACCGATATGAAGGACAGAATTGGAACCAGAGGAATTTCTTCGAGCAGGACATCTAACCTGCCAAACAAAGAGCTTGAGCAGGGGCCATCCTCCCAAAGGAATAAGAATATTTCAGAAGAGGAGCGTGTCCGTATCCATGATACTAACCCTGATGTTGATGCACCAAAAAGCAGCCGTGAAGCCGGATTTAACGAAACAGGTGATTTAAACCGTTCAACCAGTTTAGGAAACGATTTTAAGCGCGGTTCCAATATGGGTAACCTGGAAAACAGAGAAGGAAATGCGGGAATTGATGACCGTAGCCGTATCTCTTCTCCGGGAAGTACAGGAAGTACCTCTACACCAGGATCTGATCGTCATCCGGAAAGATATTCTCAGAACAGGCCGGTGAGCGAAAGCAATCTGGAACATAGTTCAGATGAATTGCCTGATGATCGTTATGATCCGGAAACTGATGAGTTTTATACTCATGATCATTTTGACGAAGAACGTTTCTATGGAAACCGCAGAAACAGAAATAAGTAATCACCGGTAATATAATCTTATTACTCATAAAAAGAGCTACTTTCGGGAGAGGTAGCTCTTTTTATGGATAAAACTTTATGGTTACTCCTGCTTACTGGCTGTATACCTGCTTTTCCTGCAATTACCGGGGTAAAGGCTTAAAGCTACAGCTGTTTCAGGAATGGAAGAGTGGTAGTGTACAAACTGTTAAAGCAGAAATGACCGGGGTTGTAAAAAAGTTTTTTCCGGATAAATAAACCGCAACCATACAGGAACGGTTGTTATACTGTTTTACAAATTGAAAAAATTAATAATATAACAGATTATGAGAAAAATATTTTTGTACGTAGCGGCTTTGTTCTTTGTACTGAGCATGAATTCCTGCGGATATAATAAGATGGTTACGCTTGAGGAACAGGTTACAGCCTCCTGGGCCCAGGTAGAGAACCAGTACCAGCGCAGGGCCGACCTTATACCTAACCTGGTAAATACCGTAAAAGGATATGCCGATTTTGAGCAGGAAACGCTTACACGGGTAATTGAAGCAAGGGCCAAAGCAACTTCGATAAATGTGGATGCCGGAGATTTAGATCCTGCTAAGGTGCAGCAGTTTCAGGAGGCACAGGAACAATTGAGCGGTGCTTTGTCGCGCCTGCTGGTAACAGTTGAGCGGTATCCTGAACTAAAGGCAAACCAGAATTTCCTGGAGTTGCAGGCACAGCTGGAGGGAACGGAAAACCGCATATCAACCGAAAGGCAAAGGTTTAACCAAACAGTACAGGCTTATAATTCCTACATCCGCCAGTTTCCTCAAACGCTTTATGCAGGCACAGCCGGTTTTGAAAAGAAAGGCTATTTTGAAGCACAAAGCGGAGCAGAACAGGCACCCACTGTAACATTTTAAACGAACAAAAAACTTGAGGTTAATATGCCGGAAGATAAGCTAACAGATGAAGAAAAAAAGCTGATTGTTTCAGCTATTAAGGAGGCAGAACTGAATACTTCAGGAGAAATTCGTGTGCACCTGGAGAACCATTGTAAAGCGGATGTACTGGACAGGGCAGCCGAAATTTTTGGCACTTTGAAAATGCATGAGACCGAACTCAGGAACGGAGTACTTTTTTACCTTGCTATGAAGGACCATAAGCTGGCAATTTTAGGCGATATGGGTATTAATAACAAAGTTCCTGAGCACTTCTGGGAAGATATCCGCGACTTTATGGTTGCAAAATTCAGGGAAGGGAAATATGCTGAAGGATTATCTGAAGGGATCAAAAAGGCAGGTCAGCAGCTAAAATCCCATTTTCCTTATAAATCAGATGACAGGAATGAACTTTCAGACGATATTTCGTTCAATAAAAATTAAATGACTCCGGTACCTTAGCTGGTTTTTAATAAGGTGCACGGGAAAAGCTATATTATGAGAAAATACCACCCTATTATATTCTTTTTGTTTTTTTTTCCCCTGCTGATTGCAGGTCAGAATATTCCTGATCCTATGGAGCCTAAACGGGCAGTCAATGATTTTTCGGGTTTACTAAGCCGTGATGAGCAGGCAAGACTGGAGCAAAAGCTGCGTAATTATAACGATACTACCTCCTCCGGACTGGTAATTGTAACGGTTAACAGTACCAATGGTATGGATATTAGCCAGTATACTACTGAGCTTGCACATAAGTGGGGTGTCGGACAGGCTGAATATGATAACGGACTGGTTATTCTGGTAGCTAAAAACGACAGAAAAGTATTTATAGCTACCGGATATGGTTTGGAGGGAGCAGTACCTGATGCGCTGGCAAAGCGTATTGTGGAGCAACAAATAACACCCCGGTTCAGAGAAGGAAATTACTATAGAGGCCTTGATGATGCTACAGATACTATAATGAAGCTGGCATCAGGAGAATATACTGCAAAGGATGTTAGTGGCGGGGAATCATCCGGAGCTGGCATTATTCCTGTGATACTTATAATTCTTTTCCTCATCATATTCCCTGTTATGCAAAGAAGGGCCTTCAGGAAGCACCACCTTGGTTCCGGAAAAAGGCCGACAGGCTGGCTAAGTACACTTCTTCTGATGAGTGCCATGGGTGGTGGCAGAGGCCGCTCGTATGGAGACTTTAACAGAGGTGGCGGTGTTTTTGGCGGCGGTGGCGGCGGCGGAGGAGGATTCGGTGGCTTTGGCGGTGGCGGCTTTGGTGGCGGCGGAGCCGGCGGAAGCTGGTAATTTCTCCATATCCCCTGGTGTAGCTTTGCTGAACTGAGTGCTGCATAAATTTAAGCTTTTGATATAACATATGATATGAACCCTTGCACTTTGAGTGAGGGTTTTTTCATTACCTGTGGTTTACCATGCCACCGCAGCAAAGGAAAAAAGAAGCAAAATCTGCCACTGGCGATAAACAACTCCCGGTCCTGAAGGTATATATTTAGTACAACCAACAGATAATCTCATTTTATGAAAGCAGCAGTTATATATCGTTATGGCCCTGCCTATAGCTTTAAAATAAATGATATGCCTGAGCCAACTTTGGGCGAATCAGAAGTTCTGGTAAAAGTAAAGGCTTCATCCGTTAATCCGGTGGACTGGAAGATCAGGCAGGGGAAGCTTAAGCTGATAACAGGATATGATTTCCCTAAAGTTTTAGGAGCCGACTTTGCCGGAGAGGTGGTAAGCACAGGAAGCCCTGACAGCCGGTATAAACCGGGAGATAAAGTCTTTGGCATGGAAAGAGCTGTAAAGGGAGGAGCATATGCCGGATATATAACAGTTAAAGAAAAATATATTGCCCCTAAGCCGGAGAGTATGAGTTTTGAGGAAGCCGCTGCTATTCCTTTGGCCGGAATGACTGCTTTACAGGGCTTGCGCGATCAGGGAAAACTGGCTCCTGATGATAAAGTCCTGATCAATGGAGCATCAGGTGGTGTGGGAACTTATGCCGTGCAGATTGCTGCAGCTATGGGAGCACAGGTTACTGGGGTATGCAGTACCCGAAATCTGGATCTGGTAAAAAAGCTCGGGGCTCAGAGTGTAATAGATTATACAAGGGAGCCGGTTTTGGTGCCGGGGAAGAAATACCATCTGATTTTCGACACACATGGAAATTTATCTTTCAGGAATGCTAAAAAAAGCCTCTACGACGGGGGGATTCTGGTTAGTACTCTGCCTTCCCCTAAAAGCCTTGTCGATTTAGGAATAAGTAAGCTCAATTCCCACAAACACATGGAAATATTTGTGTTGCATCCCGGACATGATGATTTAGCGGATATTAAAAAACTGGCAGATGAAGGTAAACTCACCTCTGTAATAGACAGTACGTATCCTCTGGAAGAGATAAGTGAAGCCCATGAACGTAGTGAGGGAGGACATGTAAGTGGTAAAGTGATCATCAAAATATAAAAGAAGCGGATCAGGCTGCCTCTTTTTGTAGGGTACTTAATTTGAGAGATGATTAATTGTGGCTTTGCCTCATTACAGTTACATTAGGTACAAAATTATTTTTATGACCAAAACAAATAAACCTGCCATTGCCCTGGTGGCTCATGATAATAAAAAGTCTGATTTAATTGACTGGTGCGGGCATAATAAAGAATTGTTGCAGAGCTACAGCCTTTATGCTACAGGAACCACAGGTAAGCTTCTTATAGATAAAGTAGGCCTTGAGGTAAACAGGCTTCAAAGTGGCCCTTTAGGTGGCGATATGCAAATAGGTGCCATGGTTGCAGAAGGCGCAATTGATTTCCTTGTTTTCTTCTGGGATCCTCTTGAAGCCCAGCCACACGACCCTGATATTAAAGCCCTGCTGCGTATTGCGGCTGTCTGGAATATTCCTGTTGCGTGTAACAGGGCAACAGCTGATTATATTTTTACTTCCCGTTTACTGAATGAAAAATACAACAGGCAGTTGCCGGATTTTGAACCCCACCTGAACCGGAATGTATAACAGAACAGGGCAGTTCACTCATTCTGTCACTATTTAAATTCTTAGTTTTGTAAATAAGCATTTTTAATTAATTGAACTGCTTAACCAGCCAGATAAAATTCAGGTGGTTAAGCAGTTGCTTTAACACACTAACCGCCGCAGAGCTTCGCACCATCAGCACCAAACAAGTAGTAAGCTGCGAATAAATATTTGAAACAGGGAATACTTAAAACAGGGAATACTGCCCTCCCCTGCTAAAAGCTTCCAGGTTGTAAGGCGGCATGGAGCGGCCTGCCAGGTATTTATTTTTTGCCGTGGTAAACAGCTGTTTAATAATAGTAGCCAGAGGCCCCTCCCCCCTCATACGTCTCCCCCACTCGCTGTCGTTTACTTTCCCTCCGTGTAAGCCGGAAATATTATTCCATACCTTTTGTGCTCTGTCGGGGTAATGCTTACTGAGCCAGTCTTCAAACAGCTCTGCAATAGAACCATTGAGGCGTACTACCGTGTAACCTGCTGCTCTTGCTCCATGTGCTGCCGACTGCCTGATGATTTCCGGTATTTCGTGGTCATTTAGTCCCGGAATAACCGGCGCGTTCATTACCCCTGCCGGAATGCCTTTTTGGGTGAGTAATTCCATTGCCTGCAGCTTTTTACGGGCACTGGCAGTGCGTGGCTCCAGTTTACTCCGGAGTTCCTCGTTGAGGGTATTGATGGAAAAGTAAACATGCACGAGCTGGTTCCCTGCCAATTCTTCAAGGATATCGATGTCGCGGGTAATAAGGCTGTTCTTGGTAATGATGCTGACAGGATGTTTATATTTAGCAGCCACCAGCAGGAGCTTACGGGTTAGCTGGTATTTTCTTTCCAGCGGCTGGTAGCAATCCGTATTGCCCGATATCATGATGGGTTGTACCTGCCAGCCTTTTTTCTGAAATTGCTTTTCCAGCAATTCAGCAGCATTTTCCTTAATTATAATTTTACTTTCAAAATCCAGCCCTGCACTAAAGCCCCAGTATTGGTGAGAGTTGCGGGCATAGCAATAAATACAGCCATGTTCGCAGCCCTGGTAGGGGTTCATTGAATATACCCTTCCACCCAAATCGGGGCTATCTGTTTTGCTGATAATATTTTTAGGATTTTCTTTATAAACCTGTGTAGCAGGCTGCTGCAGCAGAGGCTCATCTAAGCCTTCGCTATGTTCGGTTACATATTGCTGTTTCAGGTAAGGATTGGCTGTTTTTATCTGCGATCCTCTTCCTTTAAAAAATTCCGACGCCTCTGTCATTACTAATTAGTTTAGTCCTGCCTAAATATATTAGTTATAAATGTGTTATGCAATAGCATTGCTCACCTGAATTTTTCAGCAGTCAGGGAAATCTTAATTACCGAAAAGAATAACATAAACTTTGGCCAGAATTTTATACATCTTTTCAAACCCGCCTGTTAACTCTGCAGCTGATGTCCCGTTATAATTTTTAGTACATATGTTTAACGAAAATTTTTTAGTATGAATAAGCACAAAGATTTTTTAGAAAAGCTTGCCGCTTGTGCAGCAGCCTGTGAAAACTGCCTTGATTCCTGCCTTGATGAAGACAATTTAAAAATGATGGTTGATTGCATCCGCTTAGATCGTGACTGTGCCAAAATATGTGCGCTTACTGCAAGCTTTGTTGCGTCAAACTCACCTCATGCCAAACATCTCGCAAAAGAATGCCAGGAGATATGCAGGCTTTGCGGAGATGAATGTGGTAAAATGGAGGCAGATCATTGTAAGGAATGTGCTAAAGCTTGCCGTGAATGTGAAGAAGCCTGTAAAAAGTTTTTGGCCGCATAGTTAAAATTTTTTATAGCTGAGAATGAGCATAGCATAAAGAGGATAAAACCTCCGGCTGTGCTTTTTTATTTGCCGGTTATCAGTGCCTGTTTCTGTCTGGTTTCCGAAAAATTATCTTCAAATGCCCGGGAAAAAAATGCAGCAGCCTTATGCATGAAAGTTTAAAAGAGGGTGGGAATTTGCCTGGTTTAGAACAACCCGGATTTGTACTTATGAGTATAATAGCTTTAAACTAAAATGTTGGCGCCATGGGAGTCAAAAAGGTAATTCAGAAGATCTGGAAAGAAAAGAAAGTGCTTGAAGGAGAGGCTACAAAGAATAAATTCTACTCCGCGCAAAAGGATTTTGAAACTGAAGAGATTGCACGGGAGGAGTTTAAAAGGTCCAAAGCCAAGTTGTTTAATGTAAACCGCTGGTCTGATATGCCCGGCATTACCTCCTCCTTTCAGCTATGCAATGAATTGGGAGAAAAGAAGCAAGCTACCCAACCCCTTGTGGGAGATTATTTATATATCGAATTGCCCGGACCGACGCCTCCTAACTGGGTTAAAGTAATTGATATAAAAGTGGAAGATGATTTTGCTGAATTTACTGTTAGCCCCAGCGCAAATCCCCGGGCTAAAGGAGAGGAATCCGAAGAAATCAAACATTTTTTTATAGACGAGGCCACAAGTACTTTTCGTGTTCATCGTGAAGGAAGAACTATTTTCGGGTATGAAATAGGAAAGAATGAAGGTATCAACAATGAAGGAAAAGAGGCCGGAGACCGTGGATTAATCAATACTGTTATTGCTGAAGGAGGTTGGGCTGCCTTCCAGAAAATTCAGTGGGAAAAATTTGCTGACTATGTTGTGCATAATATAGAAATTGAATGAAGGCCTGAAATATAACTATCCATGGATTGATTAGTTAATCAGGATAAACCAGTTTGATAATCAGTAATTTTTGTAATGGTTGTTTATTCTGGCAGATTAGCTAACATAAAATTATAACAAATTATAAAATGGAAAATAATTATCAGGAAAGAAAAGGAGTAGTTGTTATTACAGGGGCCTCGGCTGGTGTAGGCAGGTCATGTGTAAGGGCTTTTGCAAAGAAGGGGTATGATGTAGCCCTGATTGCCCGTGGTAAAGATGGCCTTGAAGGTGCTAAAAAAGAGGTTGAAAGTTATGGACAGCGCGCAGTTTATTATCAGGTGGATGTAGCAGATGCTGAAGCCGTTGAAGAAGCCGCAGCAAAAATAGAAGAAGAACTGGGGGTTATTGATGTTTGGGTGAATAATGCCATGAACAGTGTTTTTAGCCCTGTAAAAGAAATGAAGGCCGAAGAATATAAAAGAGTAACGGAGGTAACTTATCTTGGGCAGGTTAACGGAGCGCTTGCTGCATTAAAAAGAATGTTGCCCAGAGATAAAGGATCTATTGTTTTCGTAGGCTCTGCCCTCGCCTACCGCGGTATTCCGCTTCAGTCAGCTTACTGTGCCTCCAAACACGCTGTACAAGGCTTTTATGACTCTCTTCGTACGGAATTGATCCATGATAAAAGCAAAGTAAAAATATCTATAGTAGAACTCCCTGCGCTCAATACCACCCAGTTTGGTTTTGTAAAAAGCAGGCTGCCCCGTAAGCCTCAGCCTATGGGTACTATATACCAGCCTGAAGTAGCAGCACGTGCAATAGTGCATGCTGCAGAGCATAATACAAGGGAAATGATGGTAGGATTTTCTACCCTGAAAGCTATTATAGGAAACAAAATTGCTCCCTGGTATGGCGATAAAGTTCTGGCAAACAGTGCCATTGACGGCCAGCAGACAGAGGAGTTGGAAGATCCGGACCGCCGGCATAACCTTTGGGAACCGATTCCCGGAGATCATGGCGCCCATGGCTCATTCGGAGAGCAGGCCAAACCAAAAAGCCAGCTTTTGTGGTTAACCAGAAAAAGAGATTATATACTGGGAGCTGCTGTTGTAGGTGGTTTACTTGTTGGTTTAAAAGCTTTGAAAAGCTGATTTTACCAGGGTGTCTGACGAATGCCTTTTAACGTAATGTTTTCATTTCGACGGCAGCGGACGCCGCGCGGGAGAAATCTTTCATTATATGAAGCCTGGGAGGATTATCTTACGTGGAAAGATGCCGCAGCGGCGGACCGTTTCCTATCGTCAGCATGATAACAAAACTTGATTTATCAGACACAGCAAAAAACAAAGAAGCAATAATTTAAAATTCCCTGCCCCTGCTGCCGGCTTCTACTTACAGAGGACCAGTTGCCGGGCAGGGAATTTTTTATGTGGTTTATTCTTTTTTGGTAAGTGGTTTAAATAAAATCCCGGCTCACAATTAATTTTTGAATATCGTCCTGGCTAAAAGGTTTTTGAAGATAACCAGCAAATTCAAAGCTTTTTGCTTTGCTCATATCTTTAGGATTGCTGGAGCTGGTAAGCATTACAATACTTACTTTATTAGTCCAATTCTGCTGCTGGTACTCTTCCATAAACTCGAAACCATCCATTACCGGCATGTTAAGGTCAAGCAAAACCAGTATATGTCCTTTTTCGCCATCTTTTATTACAGGATGAGCGCGTATATAGTCAAGAGCCTGCCTGCCATCTGTTACAACAGAAACGTCACGGGCAATATTCATTTCCGAAATCAGCGATTCGGTAATGAAATTACTGATTTCGTCATCATCAACTAATAAAATTGTTGTCAGTTTATCTTTCATCAGGCAGAAAAATATTAAAGGTGGTTCCCTTTCCTATCCCGCTTTCAACTTCAATTCTTCCACCATTGTTTTCAATTATTCTTTTTACAATGTAAAGCCCCATTCCTGAGCCTTCAACTTTTTTATGGAGGCGCTTAAACAGAGAAAATATTTTTTCATACTGGTTTTCAGGAATACCTTCCCCATTATCGCTAACGCTGATGAGCAGGCAGTGTTCCAGTTTTTGAGACCGGATAGTTACTACAGGCTCCCTTTCATCTGAGCGGTATTTAATAGCATTGGTAAGGAGGTTGTAAATAATACTTCTAAGATTTTTACGGTCAAAAGGTACCTCCTTTACCTCAAAAAAGGTATGTATAACAGCATTATTTTCCTGAACCAGCTGATGAATATCCTTCTGCACATCTTCCACCACTTCCGGAAGCTGTATTATTTCCCGTACTTCCTCATCAAGGTTCTTCTGCATTTTAGTAACATCGGAAAGGTCCTGTATAGTGGTTTTAAACCTTTCAATAGAGGTATGCATCATATCGAGCAGGTTTTGATCCTTTTCAGGTAGTTTATCCACTAATTTTTTATTCAGGAGAATCAGGAGCCCTTCCAGGTTTACGATAGGAACCTTCAGGTCGTGGGAGGCGGTATAAATAAAGTTATCCAGATCGGCATTAATGCGCTCCAGCTGCGAATTTTTTCTTTGCAATTCAGCGGTTCTTCTCATTACCTGCTCCTCCAGCTCATTGTTTGCCTCCTTCAACAGCTCTTCGGTTCTCACAAGCTCTTCATTTGTTTCGTGGAGCCTGAAGTTTGCCTGTATGGTGGCATCTTCGGCAAGTTTGCGGTCGTTAATATCTCTGGTAACGCCAATAATCTGTACCGGAAGCCCTTGGGCATTTCTGCGGAAAACATTGTAGCGTGCTGAAACCCAAATGTAATTTCCCTCTTTGGTATGTAGCCTGTATTCAACCTCTTTAAACTGAGTGCCGGTATAATCTTTAAATTCCATCAGAAAGTTAACAGCCTTTTCCATATCATCAGGATGGATCATTTTCTGCAAAAAGGCAGGATCCTTTCTCAGTTCTGCTATTTCTTCTTCCGAATATCCAAGCAGGCTGGTTAACTCCCTGTTGCCATACACATTTACCCTTTTATCAATATCAAAAATGGTAATTACATCGGGAGATGTATCTGTTATCTTCTGTATAAAATACTGTTCTTCCTGTAATTTTAAACCCGCCAGTTTCTGTTCAGTAATATCTAAGGCCGTACCCTGAAGCTTATAAACTGTCCCGTTCATATATACTGGCTTTCCATTTGAACGGATCCAGCGTATCTCTCCGTCAGGTCGTACTATTTTATGTTCAAAAGAATAGGGCTCTCCATCTTCAATTGCCTTAGCCACAGTGGCTTTTATCATTTCCCTGTCCTCTTCGTGTAATTTTTCCAGATAACCTTCGTAATCCAGGGAAAAATTCTCTTCCTGAATGCCATATATTCTTTTCATCTCTGCAGACCATTCCACATGGTTGCTGCTGATATGGAATTCAAAACTGCCAAGGTGGGCGATACTTTGAGCTTCTTCGAGTTGTTGTACAGAATGTTCAAGCGATTCACGGGCCTCTTCAAGTTGTGCCAGGCTTTCCTGCAACTCTTCGTTTACGGCTTCAAGCTCTTCCCGTTGTTCTGTAAGCTCTTCATTTGCTGCCTGAAGTTCCTCTTGTTGTTCTGTTAATTCTTCATTTGCAGTCTGCAGTTCCTCCTGGTGTTCTTTTAACCGTTCTTCCGTTTCAATGCGATGGGTAATATCATGAATAACCGCCAGAACTCCTGTTGTGGCTCCGGATTCATTGAGTAAGGGAGTTATATTTGCTTCGTAATACCCTTCTCTGGAGGTGTAGGAATTAGAGGGCAGGTGGACAGTTTCGCCCCTGAGTGCCCGTTGAAAGGCAATTATAATCGGGCTGTTTGCGAGAGCGGGATAAATTTCCAGGATGTGTTTACCTAATACATCTTTTTTACTGAACCCCAGGCTTTTTTGCATAGCCGGATTCCATTCCGTTATTTTCATCGCGGTATCAAAAGCGAGTATACCTTCCTCGCTGGTGCGGATTAGCGAAGACAGAAACTGATTATTTTGATAAAGCTCTTTTTGCCGGATCTCTACATAAATCTGGAAAGCAATCCGCTCCAGAATCTGGTGAAATTTTTCCAGTTCCTGAAAAATAGAAATTATCTGATGGCAATCTGAGGTAAAATCGGGAAGTAATGCATAAATAGTTTGTTTACGGATGCTGTAAGAAAGAACAATATCTGCTATTTCAACCTCCTCGCGTCTTATTCCTTCTAACTTATCCTCTTTCCACTGAAGGAGCGATTCCTTTGCTTTGGTAAAAGCAGTATCTTCTATTACCTGTTCAAAGAAATCCTTTTGTCCTTTTAAAAAAACAGCAAAGAGTTCTTCTTCTGAAAGATGATGAAATAAACGAAGCAGGGGAAGGTTAAGCTCCTTTGATAGCTGTAAGTTTAATTCTGCAGCTTTCTTTAATTTAAATTCAATTATATAGGTGGCAAAAGCCTTAAATGTGGTGAAATTAAATGGTTTGATTTTATCTGCCTCACGGGGCCCTGCTTTTTCGCCAATAGCCATTTATAGAATTTAGTAAGTATTTTATGAACTGTTTTGCCTTACAGCTTTGCCAAATATAGTAGTTGAATGACAAAAATCACCCCTGTAAAGTTCGCTTCAGGAACAGGCAGGGGCAATTTTCCTACGAAATATAACTGATTTAGTTTCTTTATCCTTGAGTTAAGACCAAAAAAAATCCTGAACAAAAGATGTTCAGGATTATGTTTATTTGCTTAGTCTTTTTTATTTATTTTTCTGAGAAGTTGCAAGACGCTGGTTTAGCTCCTCAACTGTATTACGTTCAGTTTGTAAATCCCGCATGAGCTTGGTTTCTTTCTCGCGGGAACGATTTTTAAATTCATTAAATTCCTGATCAAGAGTATCGTATTCATTCCGTTTTTTTACGGCTACCCTGTTGCTGCTTTTATATTTCAAAATGGCAATTGCCAGTAAAATAAGAAGTACCAGTATAATTCCCCAAACAATATAATTATAGGTTTCTTTTTCAATATCTATTCCCAGTAGCTGGGTATGAGCAATTTCATATTCATTCTGTTCCAGTGCTTCCTGGCGGCTTTCCAGTTCTTCCTTCAACCGGCTTATTTCCTGCTGCTGTGCATTAATTTTGTTTTGTGCCTCAAGTCTTCTTTGTTGGGCAGTGTAAATAGAATCACGAACATTATTATAGAACTGATTCAGAAGGGTTTCTCTTACTACTTTGTACTCCTGGTAAGAATTTGAACTTTCTTTCATTGAGCGGAACTGCTCTTCAAGAGTATTGCTGCCTGGTGCATCGGTCTGTGCATAAGCTCCTGGTGCTGAAACTGCTAAAAAAAGCAGCATTACAATATATAACCTTGTAAGATTCATATAAATATTAAAAGTTAAATTCAATCCCTGTTTTATTTTTCAAAAAGAAGGTTTTATCAGGAAATAGTCAAGCTTTTATTGTTTATATATTAAGCTTATATCTGCTCCCCTGTTTTCCTCTTCCCAAAACCGTAACATTCTGTACAAACTCATTAACAATAAAAGTTCCCTATTATTGCACTTCTTTTTTCAGCTGGTGGAATTTATTGAATTTTCACATTCCTGTTTTTGCATTGAACTCTGTTTTATCCATACTCCGTTTTGTATTTTATTTAGTGTAAGAGTTTAAAACCGGCTGTATATTGATTGTATATAGTATGGTGCAATAAACCAATACGGGCTCCGGATGTTTTTTTGTTTGGTTTTTTTGCGCCCTGTGGCAAGCCGGAACATGGTGGAAAAGGCAGTAGGGAAGTCCCTGACTAAAATATGATTGCAGTAAAATTTTGACCAGGCAGGCTGCTGCATTGCAAAAAATTAACTCAGGAGGAGCAGGAAATAAATTTCGCAAAGGTGCAAGTATTTATTTGTCCATAAGTTTTCTTATTGTATATTTGCATTCCAATAACAGCAGAATTACCTGCGATTATGCGCAAGTGGCGAAATTGGTAGACGCGCGGTCCTCAGAAGGCCGTTTCTTCGGAAGTGGAAGTTCGACTCTTCTCTTGCGCACAAATCAAACGAACAACTCAAAGATTTCCTGAGAGTTGTTCGTTTTTTTTTTGCTCTGTTTTGGCGGAGATCAGGTCGGGCAGGTAAAAAATAGCACCCGAATCGGGATACCTGGTTTATAGACTGGCTTTACATGGCGAAACCATATATTCACAATCGCTGAAAAATCCATTTTCAAAAGAACAGATAGTAGTGTGTGGCCCCCCCCCTTTTTAGGAATAAAACGGGTAGCCTGTATGTAATAAAATTAGAGCAATGTTATTTTTTTAGCTGCTGGTTGTGCGTATTGGGAAAATATTTTATTTTTTTATTGAATATGCTAATATTTAATATTGATTTTTACTTGAATCCGGTTACTTTTTTACTTGACTGAGAGTATTTTTTTTTGAAAAAAATCAAGACTTCTCAACTGCGGCGAATGTTTTCTTTTAGATGATTTTTCTTTAACCTGTATGTTCTTTGGCGCAACAAAATTATTCAGACTTTTTATTTTTCCCTGGTTTTATTATATTTTCAGTTTTGTTAATCCGAATCAGGCACTATAGCCTTTCTGATATTAATTATCTTTCCGGAGGAGTTAACCTGATTAAGCACCCTGCTTTTTCAGGAAAATATTGAATTTCAGCAAATTTTTAAAAAGTGCGGAAATGTTTTAAAGAAACAGAGGAACTGCCTCATTTCATTGGTCAGTAAGGTCCTTCCTGTTTTTATGTTCTTATTTCCCTGCGATGTCTTTAGTTTTGTGCTTTCATAATTCTTTGATTCATAATAATTTAACATTAGGAAAATGATTAAGCGCAGGTCTTTAAGCTTGTTTGTGTTGTTGATTTTAAGCTCCTGTTGGCTTGAAGCGGCTACTTATTATATTAATTCAAATGGCAATGATAGTAATTCAGGTACTTCAGTTAATCAGGCCTGGGCAAGCATATCAAGAGTTAACAGAATGATTTTCTCTGCCGGGGACGTGATTCTGTTTGAGGGAGGGAGTACCTTTCAGGGCTCGATCAGTTTCTCTCCTTTTAACAGAGGAACAGCTGAGCAGCCTATAGTGGTAGGTTCCTACGGAAATGGAAGGGCGACAATTAGCAGTGGTACTTCATCGGGACTAAGCGCATATAATACTGCCGGATTTCATATTAAGGACCTTATTTTTAAGGGTTCAGGGAGGCAGTCCAATACTGGTTCAGGAATAGAGTTTTATATGGACCTGAGTAACCGGCATCTGAATTATATAAATATTGACAAAGTAGATGTTTCCGGTTACCGCCAGGCAGGAATTATGGTTGGCAGCTGGAATGGTGCCAGCGGGTTCAGCAATATATCTATTACCAACAGTGTTGCTCATAATAATGGTGAAGCCGGTATAGGAACTTTTGCAGAGGCTGTGCTCGGGCATAAAAATATCTATATAGGAAATTGTAAAGCATACAATAACTCCGGATTACCTGAAAAAACCGACAGCCATAGTGGCAGCGGTATTGTACTTGGCGGTGTAGACGGCGGAGTAATTGAATACAGCGAAGCTTATAATAACGGGTGGCTGAACGCCTGGCGCGATGGTGGCCCGGTGGGTATATGGGCTTACCAGTGTAATAACATAACCATTCAGCACAACGAATCTCATCATAACAGAACCGGCACCACAAAAGATGGAGGTGGCTTTGATGTGGATGGAGGTTGTACGAACACAATACTGCAGTACAATTATTCGCACGATAATGAAGGTGCCGGCTATCTGGTAGCCCAGTTTAATAATGCACCTCCCATGAATAACATCACTATACGCTATAACATAAGTGAGAATGATGGCAGGAAAAACGGATATGGCGCAATTCATCTGTGGTCTTCAGGAGCTAATGGCGGAATCAGAAATCTTGATATTTACAATAACAGTGTTTACCTCAGCCCTGCTTCAGGTGGGCAGGCTCCAAGAGCTTTTTTCGCACAAAGCGGAGGCATCCATTCCACCAGAGTCATGAATAATATTTTCCAGACTACTGCCGGGCTGCCGTTGGTGCAGGCACAACAGGGAAGTGGACTTTCCTTTGAAGGAAATAACTATTGGGCATCGGGAAAGGAAACTAAATTTATATGGGGCAGCACCACTTACACCAGTCTTGCAGCATGGCAGCAGGCAAGCGGACAGGAGAAACGCAATGGAAATTCCAGAGGTACTGTACTTGATCCTGAATTTGAAAACCCCGGAACGGGTATCCATATTGGAGACCAAAAACGGTTAAATACCCTGAGTGGATATAAACTTAAGGAAAGCACTGCTTTGGCGGGCCATGCCATGGACCGGAGTGAATACTATGGTATTGAAGTGGGCAAAATTGATTTCTGGGGAAACAGTCTTGGACAGGAAGAAAAGCTGGTTCCCGGAGCTTATAAGGCAGCTATTAATATTCAGCCTGATGAAGATATAGAAGAAGCAATTGAGGATGAATTTATTGTGGAAGAAGGGAGCGGCCTGTCTTATTCCTACTATGAAGGCAAGTGGAGCCAGCTCCCTGATTTTTCCCGCCTGGAGCCAAAGAAGCAAGGTACAATAAGTGGTTTCAGTCTGGAGCCGCGCGACCGTCAGGATTTCTTTGCTTTTGTGTACGAAGGCTATATCACCGTACCAACTGCGGGAACCTATACATTTTATGCTAATTCAGATGATGGTTCGCAATTATTTATTAACGGGAAGATGGTAGTGGATAATGATGGCGGACATTCTGCCAGGGAGAGATCAGGCAGTGTTTATCTTTCTGCAGGAAAACACCCGATAAAGGTAAGTTATTTTGAAGGATGGGGTGATAATGTTCTGGAAGTAAGTTACCAGGGCCCCGGCATAGAGAAGCAGATTATTCCGGCTTCGGTTTTATCTTCTTCTCAATCTTCTTCTTCTCCGTCTCTTACTTCTGTTCCGCAGGTGGAAAGCGGCCTGTCTTATTCCTATTATGAAGGCAAGTGGAGCCAGCTCCCTGATTTTTCCGGTCTGGAGCCAAAGAAGCAGGGTACAATAGGTGGATTTAGTCTGGAGCCACGTTTACGTCAGGATTTCTTTGCTTTTGTTTATGAAGGTTATATCAGAATATCAGCTTCCGGAACCTATACGTTTTACGTTAATTCAGATGATGGTTCGCAGTTATTTATCAACGGGAAGATGATAGTGGATAATGATGGCGGACACTCTGCCAGGGAGAGATCAGGCAGTGTTTATCTTTCTGCAGGAGATCATCCGATAAAGGTAAGCTATTTTGAAGGATGGGGTGATAATGTTCTGGAAGTAAGTTATCAGGGTCCCGGCATAGCGAAGCAAGCCATCCCTGGAGAAAAACTTTATTCTAAAAAGGCTTTATCGCAGGATGGAGGCAATATTGCTGCTGCCAGGTTTGATAATGAAGGCGCCATCAGCCTTTCTTCAAAAGGAACTGTTAATTACATTTTGTATCCTAACCCTGTGGAGCGGGAGCTTAATATTAAATTTGATAATGTTCCGGATACAGAAGTAATATATGCTATATATAATATAAATGGTGCTTTAATACTGACGGGAGAACTTAATGTTAAAAACTTTCAGGGAACTGAAATAGTGGATTTGCAAACCTTAAAAGCTGGATTTTATATCATTAAATTAACTGAGGGTAATAAGGTTCTGGAAAATAAATCATTTATAAAGATAAAGTAGCCTGATATATATATATAGAGAGAGAGAGATAGTCAGATTACATATATGCCGGACCAGTGGCTACTTAACCTGACCGGATAGTTTTAAAACCGGGAGAATGAGAAGGGCAGATTACATGCAGTTCCTCTTGAAGCAGGCCTTACCGGAAGGCAATTGCAGGCAAAGCGGATAACTCTGAAAGTTTCAGGTGTTGTCCGCTTTTTTGTTTCATAATCTTTTGCTGTCTCATATATTGTCCCTGCTTATAGCTTAGCTGCACATTATACTTAGTCCCACTACTACTTCTAGTAGTGTAATTTTACTAAAAGTAGCAGTTGCCTTGCACTCAGGATGGCGGTACATTTGTCTTAATTAAAATTAGTCTAAATAAAGGACAAGATGTTATCATTCCTTATCAAAATTGCTTCTTTTCTCATGCTGATTACTTTGGCCTGCCCTCAGATTACGTGGGGACAGGAAAAGATTGTCTGCGTGAGAGGAAGGATTTTAGACAAATCCAAAGAGCCCATTCCGGGTATTACCATTCTGATAGAAAAAAAGGGAACCGGCACAGTATCAGATGTTGAAGGTAAATTTGAGCTGGCAGGGCTTCTTGCCGGTGAGCATACCTTTATCTTTTCAGGGGTGGGATTTCAGCAGCAGGTAAGGAAAATAGCCGTTTTGCCTGGCAAAAGTCTGAACCTGGATATTGAACTGAATGAAGATATACAGGAAATGGAGGAAGTGGTTGTTACCGGGAAATCGGGAATGGAGCTTGTAAGAGAAAAAGGTTTTGCAGCAAATGCTATCGATATGAGCGAAGTTCAAGTGCATTCGATACAGGCAAACGATTTGCTTGACCAGAGTGCAGGTGTACGTATAAGGCAGGATGGCGGGTTAGGCTCCAGAGTAAGGTATAACATAAACGGACTGACAGGGAATTCAATCCGGATTTTTCTTGATGGTATACCCATTGAAAACTACGGATATTCCTTTTCGCTGAGCAGTATTCCCACATCTATTATTGAGCGTATTGAAGTTTACAAAGGCGTGGTACCTGCAGAGCTGGCCAGTGATGCCCTCGGTGGAGCGATAAACGTGGTTACTAAGCGGAATATGCCTAATACGCTTAATACCTCCTATTCTTTCGGCTCCTTCAATACACACCAGTGGAGCTTAAATGGAAATTACAGGAATAATACCAACGGCTTTACCTTTAAAGGATCTGCTTTCTACAATTATTCTGACAACAATTATAAAGTATGGGGTGATAAAGTTTACGTACTCGAAAATGGTAAGAAAAAGCATATAGAGGCAGAGCGCTTTCATGATACTTACAGTTCTCTGGGCACAAAGCTTGATTTCGGTTTTACCAATGTAAAATGGGCCGATCAGTTTTTTGTTGGAACTGTACTGTCGGAAATGGATAAAGACATACAAAATGGTGCTACTATGGAAGTGGTGTATGGCAACAGGCGTATGGAACAACTTACCCGCCTGCTGCATACTACCTATACTAAACATAATTTCCTGACAAAGGGCCTTGATGTAAATCTTTTTGGTTCCTATTCAAAGCTGAACAGGACAATAACAGATACTATTCCTTATATGTATAACTGGCTTGGCGAAAGAACTTATGACAGCAGAACCAAAGACTGGTTCAAATGGTCAAGTGGTGCGGAGGGAAGTAACCCGACACTGAATCAGGATAATGAAACTAAGTATACAGGACGCCTTAATTTGTCATACCACCTTAACCGTAATACAAGGCTTGCTTTCAATTATTTATTGCAGGATTTTGCAAGGAAACCCGATGATCCGCTAAGGCCTGAAAGCGAAAGGCAGCTGATTGATACCCGCTATCTGAAAACAGGTGTTGCCGGTTTAACCCTTGAGAATGAAGCCTTCGACAGCAGGTTAAGAACATCACTCTTTTATAAGCATTATTATCAGGCACTGGGTTTAAAGGATGCCCGTAGGGAAAGAAATGTGGTAACACCTTATGAGTACAATAGTAAGACCTCAGAATCAGGTTATGGACTGGCCTTTTCATTTGCCATTACTCCAAAAATAAGGTTGCTGAGTTCAGCTGAAAATACTTTACGCCTGCCCGAAAGCCAGGAGGTATTCGGGAACGTGACAGAAAACATTGAGCCTTCTTATGAATTGAAGCCGGAGCGGAGCTTAAACCTTAATCTGGGCTTTGACCTGGGGCCATTTGAATTTGAAAGACATAGTTTGCAATTAAATTCCAATGCTTTTTCAAGAGATATTCAGGGAATGATAAGGGCTGGCGTTCCGGACCAGCTTTCTGAAACTTTTCCTTATGAAAACCTCGATGAGGTAGTGAGTACAGGCTTTGATACTGAAGTTAAGTACTCCTTTGACAGGAAGTTAAACTGGTCGGTGGGTATGTCAGTATTCAATGCAAGGTTTAATACCCAATATGATGCAAGGGGAGCTGAATATCAATATTACAGGGACAGATTAAGAAATGAGCCATATTTTACGATGAATAGCAATATCAGGTACAACCAAAAAGACCTGATTCAGAAAAAGTCCCGGACGTCATTCTATTATAATCTGGGGTATGTGCATGAATTTTACAGAAACTGGGAATCAATAGGCGGTGCAGGTAAAGACGTTATTCCAACGCAGATAGTGCACGACCTGGGTGTTGCCTATACCTTCCCTCAGGAAAAGGTTACCTTAAGTGTGGATGCCCGGAATATTCTTAATGCACAGGTTTTTGATAACTGGGCCTTACAAAAGCCCGGAAGAGCCTTTTATGCTAAAATCAATTATAATATTTATTAATTCAGATAAGCATCAAACTTCAATATTTTAAAACAGGTAAATCGTAATGAAAGGAAATTTAACTAAATTTTTAAGGCTTTTTTTTATGGCTGGTGCAGTTATCTATACATCAGCTTGTACTGAAGATAATGTAGAGCCTGCAGAAGAAGCAACAGGACCTGATGCCAGAATCTACAATGTGGCTTATGCATCAGGATCAGGAAACTCTTCCGCCACCATAGTTCAGGGTCTTACTGACCTTAGCACAGGTACCATCAGTTACAACGGTTTTGGTTTTGAGGTGCCTTCCACCAGAACAGCCAGAATTTTTGCATCTGAAGACGGATCTACCCTCTTTAGCCTCGATTATGGCGGAGGCAGTGTTTATAAATTTGATGCAAAAGGCGGGCAGGAATATAATAAGGTAGAAGAAACCAATGTGCAGTATGCTATTGGTACTACCCATCCAAGATGGACAAAGATCAGCGAAGATTATGCTCTCCTGCATAATGTGGAAACTGAAAGGATAAATGATGATGCAGGAAATTATGTGAAAACAGTTTCCAGAGCACGTCTGGTTTCCATTAACCTGAAAAACCTGGAGCTGGGAAAAATTGAAGAATTTGAAATTCCTGTTAATGAAGAGGATGCTGCTGCCGGTTATTTTGTGTTTCGTATAGATGCTCCAATTGTAGTTGGAAATAAAGCTTATTATGGAATGGCTAAGCGGGTATATAATCCTGATACCGACCAGAACAGCACTGCAGAATATTCATCTGTGGAAACATTGGTGGTTGATTATCCTAACCTGACTAATCCAAGGTTAATTTCCACTAAAGTGAATGGAGCCAAAGGCGCAACCAATGGCTACAGGACTCCTGTATCGCATGTTGACGAAAAAGGAGATATTTACCAGATTATTTCTGTTCCTGATAATACATTTGATACCTACATCCTGAAAATTAAGGATGGCGCTTATGATGACAGCTTCAGCTTTAACCTTTCAGAGTTATTAGGCGAAGAAACTACTGCAAATGGATGGTTTTATGTAGGCAATGGCATTGGCTATGTTCCTTATGCCAATACCGATCTGGGAGGTACAGGAGACCCTGTCTGGTCAGTTGCACGTGTAGATCTTTATAACAACACTGCAGTTAAGCTAAACCTGCCTGATAACCTGTGGTTGCAGCAATACCAGAACAGTGTGGTAATTGACGGTAAATTCCATATGGCTATTACTCCGGTGGGAGGTGAAGGTAATATTTATATTTTCGATCCTGAATCTGCTTCCCCTGATGGATTTACGAAGGGAGCATCTTTAAAAGCAGGTGCTGATTCCTACTTCATTGGTATATATTAAGCTTTCTTTTTATAGAAATTTTTTAAACTGTGTATCAAAGAAAACTACCTGAAGGAGCCCGAACGGTTTCTAGGGTAGTTTTTTTTATGCTTTAAATTCTGATAATGAGGTTATTTTACATTCCGGATTCCCTCAGTTTTGGGTAAATTATTATTAGCCCATGCTCTCTGCCTGCTTTTCATTTGTCATAGTATTTACCTTATTAATCGGGTTCTCCGGAATAGTAGCTGGTTTTCTTCATTAAATGGTAATACTATTCTTTTTTCTTTCCGCCCCTTTCTCATTAATTTTTCTCATATTGATATAAAAACTTTTCAAAAAGGTATGCATGCATACTAAAATTTTTTATATTTGGAAAAAGGGTGGTTGAAGATTAAACAAAAGGTGAGATAGAAAATTACCCAAAGTATAGTTTCTCTATTAACAGAAAAACAAAATGGCTGCAATGAAACGGGAAGAAACCATAGATTATAATATAAAGGCCTGCTGGCATGCTATATCGCGCATGTACAATCAGGAAGCCATGCAGCACGACATTACCACTTCCATTGGTTTTGTACTTCTTAATATCGATACCGAAGAAGGAACACCAGCAACTAAAATAGCTCCCCTCCTGGGGCTTGAGGCACGAAGCCTTACCCGGATGCTGAAAACAATGGAGGAAAAGGAGCTCATTTACCGAAAGGCCGACCCTTCAGACCGCCGGCTGGTTCGCATTTTTTTAACTGATAAAGGAAAGGAAAAAAAAGAAGTATCGCGGCGTACTGTAAAGGCCTTTAATAAATCGGTAAGGGAAGTGGTGCCGGAGGAGAAGTTAAAGGTTTTTTTTGAGGTCATAAACCATGTGAACCGGCTCCTGGAAGAAAAAAAGATTAAAGACTGAATTTAAGGTTTTATTCCGGCCATAACATAAACCACAGAAAAAGATAAATATCCGCGGTGGCGGAAAATCAACATCAAAAACTAATAATAATTTTTTTATGAAACGAATTATTAACAAGGTAACAGTTTTAGGTTCCGGTATAATGGGCTCGCGTATTGCAGCGCACTTTGCCAATATCGGGCTAAAAGTACGCCTGCTGGACATTGCTCCCTTCGACCTGAATGAGGAGGAAAAGAAAAAAGGCCTGAGCCTGGATGATCCGAAAGTGAAAATGCGCATCGTAACCGGGGCCTGGGAAAACATGCTCAAAGGCAAACCAGCCTCTTTATACGATTCTTCTTTTGCTGAGCGGGTACAGCTTGGCAACTTTAAAGACCACATGAAGGATATTGGCGACAGCGACTGGGTTATAGAAGTTGTGGTCGAGAACCTGAAAATTAAAAAGCAGGTTTTTGAAGAGGTTGAAAAGTACCGGAAACCCGGCACGCTTATTACGTCCAATACATCAGGAATCCCTATTCACCTCATGAACGAGGGCCGTTCCGATGATTTTCAGAAGCATTTTTGTGGCACGCACTTCTTTAATCCTCCCCGGTACCTGAAGTTGCTGGAAATTATTCCAACTCCTAAGACCGATCCGGAAATTACAGAATTCCTGATGAAGTACGGCGATCGCTACCTGGGTAAAACCACTGTACTTTGTAAAGATACCCCTGCTTTTATAGCCAACCGTGTAGGTATTTTCGGTATTATGAAAGTGGTGGATACTATGAAGAAGCTGGACCTGAGCGTTGATGAAGTTGATAAGCTTACAGGCCCGGTAATAGGCCGGCCAAAATCAGCTACCTTCCGTACCAGCGATGTCGTAGGTTTAGATACCCTCGTAAACGTTGCCAATGGCCTGTACCAGGGTTTGCCGGACGATGAACGCCGTGAAATTTTTAAGCTTCCTCCGGAGGTAAATGCGCTGGCAGAGAGAAAGTGGCTGGGCGATAAAACCGGTCAGGGCTTTTATAAGAAAACAAAGAACGAAAAAGGCGAAACGGAAATTCTTACCCTCGACCTGAAGGAAATGGAGTACAAGCCGAAGCAAAAGGTAAAATTTGCCACGCTTGAGCAAACAAAGCCAATTGAGAACCTACGCGAACGCTTTCCTGTGCTCCTTTCCGGCAAAGACAAGGCAGGTGAGTTTTACCGCGATTCCTTCTTCGGCCTTTTTGAATATGTTACGCACCGTATTCCCGAAATTTCCGATGAGCTCTACAGAATAGACGATGCCCTGCGGGCCGGATTTGGCTGGGAGCTGGGCCCCTTCCAGACCTGGGATGCTGCCGGGGTAAAAAAATCGGTAGCAAAAATGGAGGAAATGGGCTATAAGCCAAAGCAATGGGTATATGATATGCTGGAGGCCGGCCACGAAAGCTTTTATAAGGTAGAAGGTGGCCGTAAGCTCTATTACGACATCCAAAGCAAATCTTACAAAGGCGTACCAGGTACCGAAGAGTTTATTCTTCTCGATACCCTCCGGAAAAGCAATAAGGTGTGGGGAAATTCCGATGCCACCATTATTGACCTTGGCGATGGTATCCTGAACCTGGAGTTCCATAGTAAAATGAATACCATGGGTGCCGGTGTAGTTGATGGTATCAATAAAGCCATAAGCCTTGCCGAAGAAAAATACCGGGGACTGGTAATTGCCAATGAAGGAGCCAACTTCTCCGCCGGGGCTAACCTGGGGATGGTGTTTATGTACGCCATTGAGCAGGAATACGACGAAATAGATTTCATGATCCGTCAGTTCCAGAATACTATTATGCGTGCCCGCTACAGCAGTGTTCCGGTGGTGGTAGCTCCCCATGGCATGACCCTGGGCGGTGGTTGCGAGCTCACCATGCATGCCGACCAGGTGGTGGCAGCCGCGGAGACTTACATCGGCCTGGTAGAAGTAGGTGTAGGCCTTATTCCGGGCGGCGGTGGTACCAAGGAAATGACCCTGCGGGTGTCGGATAAGATTGAAAGCGGCGATGTGGAATTTAACGTACTGCAGGACACCTTTATGAATATTGCTACTGCAAAGGTGGCTACATCAGCTCATGAGGCTAAAGGGATGAATATTCTCAGGAATAAAGACATGGTGGTGGTAAATAAAGACCGCCAGATTGCCGACGCCAAGGCAGCAGCCATTGCCCTTTCCGAAGCAGGTTATGTAAAGCCTATCCAGCGTACCGATATTAAAGTGCAGGGCCGCTCCGGCATTGCGCTGTTCCTGGCGGGTATCCATGGCATGCGCGCCGGAAGATACATCTCTGCCCATGACCAGAAGATCGCTGAAAAGATCGCCCATGTAATGTGCGGCGGCGAGCTGTCCTACGCCCAGAATGTATCCGAGCAGTATCTCCTTGATCTCGAACGAGAAGCCTTCCTGAGCCTTACCGCTGAAAAGAAAACCCTGGAGCGCATCCAGGCAATTCTGCAGGGAGGGAAGCCGCTTAGAAATTAGAAGATAGAGGGTAGTCATGAGTAGTGAGTCTTGAGTCTTGAGAAAAGGTAAAGTGATGAATCAGTACAGAAATCTGAAAGTTTGGCAAAAAGCAGTAGAATTAGCTACCGATGTTTACAGGATTTCAGGTTCATTTCCTAAAGAAGAGACATATGGACTTACTTCTCAAATTCGAAGGAGTGTAGTATCAATTGCTTCCAATATTGCCGAAGGGGCAGGAAGAAACCATAAAAATGAGTTTGTGCAGTTTCTTAGCATCGCATATGCATCTGCTTATGAGCTGGAAACACAACTCATTATTGCTAAGAATTTAAAATTTTTATCCAATCCTGATTTTGAGCTACTTATAAAAGCTGTTGAAGAGGTTCAAAAAATGCTCTATGGCTTAAAAGTTTCTATTGGGAAACCTCATGACTCAAGACTCAGGACTCAAGACTAAAAAAATGAACGCATATATAATAACAGGATATAGAACAGCGGTTACCCGGGCTAAGAAGGGTGCTTTCCGCTTTACGCGGCCGGATGACCTGGCTGCTGATGTAATCAAACATCTGGTTAAAGAAACAGGTATCGATCCGCATACTGTTGATGACCTGATTGTAGGCAACGCAGTGCCTGAGGCAGAGCAGGGCATGCAAATGGGCCGGATGATCGCCCTGCTCTCGCTGCCAATGGAGGTGCCGGGCTTGATTGTAAACCGCTATTGTGGCTCAGGTCTGGAAGCCATCAATATAGCAGCTGCCCGTGTACATGCAGGTATGGCCGACTGTATAATTGCAGGTGGAACAGAAAGCATGTCGATGGTGCCAATTATGGGATACCGTACCGCATTGAATTATAAAATAGCCAAAAATAACCCTGACTATTACACCAGCATGGGCTTAACAGCGGAGCATGTGAGTAAGGAATTTAACATCAGCCGCGAAGACATGGATGCTTTTGCACTTAGCTCCCACCAGAAAGCATTGCAGGCTCAGGCAGATGGTAAATTTACTGAGGAAATTCTTCCTGTTACTGTGGAGGAGACTTACCTCGATGAGAACATGAAGAAAAAGACCCGCAGCTATACGGTGGATGCGGATGAAGGGCCACGTGCAGAAACCAGCATGGAAGCGTTGGCTAAGCTGAAGCCTGTATTTGCACAGGGCGGGTCGGTTACAGCGGGTAACTCCTCTCCTACTAACGACGGGGCCGCTTTTGTAATGGTGGTATCTGAAAAGTACCTGAAGGAGAATAACCTGAAGCCCAAGGCACGCTTTATGAGCTTTGCCGCCGCCGGTGTGGAGCCACGCATTATGGGTATTGGTCCGGTAAGGGCAATTCCAAAGGCGCTTAAGCTGGCAGGTATTCAGCAGAGCGACCTCGACCTGATCGAAATGAACGAAGCTTTTGCAGCGCAGTCTATAGCGGTAGCCCGCGAAATTGACATGAACATGGACATCCTTAATGTAAACGGAGGAGCCATAGCCCTTGGCCACCCGCTGGGCTGCACAGGCGCCAAACTAAGCATTACCATGATGAACGAAGCCCAACGGCGCGGCTCCAAATACGGAATGGTTACCGCCTGCGTAGGTGGCGGACAGGGCGTAGCCGGGGTTTTTGAATTTTTACATTAGTGGTTGGTGGGAGGAGGTTAGTGCCTGGTTTAGTAAAACGTTTATAAAATGAGCAAGGACTATACAGATTTAGAAGTTTGGAAGAAAAGTAGAGAACTTGTAAATCTTGTGTACAGTGTGAGTAAAGCGTTTCCAAAAGAGGAACTCTTTGGATTAACGAGCCAGGTTAGGCGAAGTGCGGTATCAATTCCTTCTAATATTGCTGAAGGAAGTGGAAGATATTCCAGAAAAGAAACTTGACACTTCTGCTATATTGCCAGAGGGAGTCTTTTTGAATTGGAAACCCAGCTTTTCGTTGCACTGGACCAGGGGTATTTAGATTCTAAGAAATTTCACGAATTCAAACTGTTACTGGATACCGTTAAAAAGTTACTAAATGGTTTGATAAGTTATTTTAAAGATAAAACGGATTAAAGGCCATACCAGCCACTAAGCACCAGACACCAGCCACAGGATAATAAGAATAGAAAAAATCTGAAACAGAAGAAAAAAAATAAATAGCAATGCAGACTGATCAAAAAAACACTATAAAAGGAGGCGAATTTCTTATTAAGGAAACGCCGGCAGAGCGTGTATTTATTCCTGAAGAGTGGAGTGAAGAGCAGCTCATGATAGCCCAGACTTGTAAAGATTTTCTGGAAACAGAGATCTATCCGCGCCTGGAGGATATTGACTCCATGAAAAAGCCTGAGCTGATGCCTGAGCTACTGGATAAAGCAGGTGAGCTTGGTTTACTGGGTACATCAGTACCGGAAAGCTACGGTGGCTTTGGCATGGATTTTAACACCTCTATGCTGGTTGCAGAAGTTACAGGTGCAGGCCACTCTTTTGCTGTGGCCCTTTCGGCTCACACTGGTATTGGTACCCTGCCTATCCTTTACTATGGTAATGAAGAGCAGAAGGCAAAATACCTGCCTAAACTCGCAACAGGTGAATACAAAGCTGCTTATTGCTTAACGGAGCCGGACAGTGGTTCAGATGCCAACAGCGGAAAAACCAAGGCCGTCCTCAATGCTGAGGGTACGCATTACATTATCAACGGACAGAAAATGTGGATCACCAATGGTGGTTTTGCAGATATTTATATTGTTTTTGCCAAGATTGATGATGACAAAAACCTGTCGGCTTTTATCGTTGAAAAAACTTTTGGCGGAATAACCATGAATGAGGAGGAGAAGAAAATGGGGATCAAGGGTTCTTCTACCCGCCAGGTTTTCTTTAACGACTGCAAGGTGCCGAAGGAAAACATGCTTTCTGAGCGCGGGAATGGATTTAAGATTGCAGTAAACATCCTTAACATAGGGCGTATAAAGCTTGCTGCCGCAGCCATAGGAGCCTGTAAAGCAGTTACTGCCAATGCAGTGCGCTATTCAAATGAAAGGAAGCAGTTTGGTACTGCTATTTCCGGCTTTGGAGCTATCAAATACAAGCTTGCAGAAATGGCCACCCGCACCTATGCATCGGAGTCAGCTGCCTATCGTGCAGGTCAGAACATTGATGATACTTACCGGCGAATGGTGGCCGAAGGCATGGATGAAGCACAGGCAAAGCTGAAATCTGTGGAGCAGTATGCTATTGAGTGCGCCATTCTGAAGGTGCATGGCTCTGAGGTACTCGATTATGTGGTGGATGAAGGTGTACAGGTATATGGTGGTATGGGCTTTTCAGCTGACGCGCCAATGGACAGGGCATATCGCGATGCCAGGATTAACCGCATATTCGAAGGAACCAACGAAATTAACCGTATGCTCACGATCGATATGATCATGCGGCGCGCCATGAAAGGAGAGATAGATCTTATGAGTGCAGCTATGGCTGTTCAGAAAGACCTGACCTCTATTCCGGACTTTGGTGCTGATGAGGATACTTCATTCTTTGCCGCCGAGAAGAAGGTGTTGGCGAACCTTAAAAAGGCAGGCCTGATGATTGCCGGGGCGGCAGCCCAAAAGCTCATGCAGAACCTTTCAAAGGAACAGGAGATCCTGATGAACCTTGCAGATATGCTCATTCAGGTTTATGCCCTGGAGTCGGCCCTGCTCAGGACAGAGAAGCTGGTAAGCAAGCGTGGCGAAGAAGCCTGCAAAGCTCAGATTGATATGTCGCGCATATATATGATGGAGGCAGTGGATATTGTAAACAAGGCAGGCAAGGAAGCGATTTATTCCTTTGCCGAAGGCGATGACCAGCGCCTGATGTTAATGGGCTTAAAGCGGTATACCAAGGTGCAGCCTTTTAATGTAAAAGAAGCACGCCGCAGAGTGGCAGACCTGCTTATCGAAAAAAATGAGTATGCTTTTTAATTAATCATTTTAATAAAATCAGACTAAAGCCCCGGGAGCAATCCAGGGGCTTTTTTTGTAAGTCAAGGTTTTTTTATCCACAAGTAAGGTTTTTAGCTTAAACGAAATAATCCTTTGGCCGCATTTCCTTTATTTTTTCAGGCAATGGGTTCCTGTTCAGTATTCCTGCCTGCAAGGAGCAAAAAAGAGAAGGGATAAAAAGGTGTAATACTATATTACCGGAAGGTATTAAAAGGTATTCTTTTAGTTTTTTCCCTTATAAAACCAATTTTATTGCGCTATTTAAAGTATTACTTTAACTAAGGTGGCTCAACGGCAGGATAAAGTTCAGTATTAGTTAAAAAACGATTTAAATGTTCTACTGTATAAATTCAAAATCCTGCTTTTATAACAATTGGAGTGTTTATTATAAAGGGTGCTGATAAATGCTTAAAATTGAGTCTGCTGTAAGTAATATTTGGCCTTATAATTTTAATTCCGCCTATATATAAAGTTATATTCCTGCCGAACTTTCATTAAAATCTTCAGCTGTTTTATGTATAATTTAGCAGGAAGAAAAATTCTTATTACCTTTAAATTGTCAGGGAGGCAAATGCAGATCTTTAGTGAGAAAGATCAGGGCCTACTGAAGAGAGAGTTAAAATAATTTGTTAAATAAAAATCGGAAAGCCATGAATATTATTAGAAAAACCCTTCTGGCATTAATTGTAAACCTTCTGATAATTGCCTCCTTCTTTGTATTTGTTAACTGCTTTCAGAAGCAGGAATTATGGCCGGTAGTGGTATCAGGTATTTTCCTTTTATCCTTCGTGGTTATTAAATTGTCTGTAGTTTCTAAGAGCAACAGCCGTAGCCAGCAATCCCGCTATTATAGATAAAACTTTACTTTCATTTATCAGCTGATCCGGCTCCAGTTAAGGATGTCCTTTGTCTGAGACTCTATCTGCCTTTTAATACTGGCGTTTTCCGGGTCCGAAAGATTAGGATCCTTATCCAGTAAAGCCTGAGCAGCGTCGCGGGCAATCTGCAGAATTTTACTGTCTCTGCTCAGGTCTGAAATGAGCAGGTCGGTTATTCCGCTTTGTTGCGTACCGGTAATATCGCCGGGGCCGCGGAGCTTCAGGTCCATATCGGCAATTTCGAATCCGTTATTAGTACGGACCATTGTGTTAATGCGGATTTTTGCTTCTTTACTTAGCTTAAAATCAGTCATTAAAATGCAGTAACTCTGGTCGGCCCCCCGACCTACCCTGCCTCTTAGCTGGTGTAGCTGGGCCAGTCCGAAGCGCTCTGCATTTTCAATTACCATAACACTGGCATTAGGTACGTTTACCCCTACCTCAATAACAGTGGTTGCTACCATAATATGCGTTTGCTTCTTAATAAAGCGCTGCATCTCAAATTCCTTTTCTTCAGGTTTCTGGCGGCCGTGAACAATGCTTACCTGGTACTCAGGTTGAGGGAAGGCCCTGCAGATACTTTCATAACCATCGGTCAGGTCTTTAAGGTCCAGCTTTTCTGATTCCTCAATTAATGGGTAAACCACATACACCTGCCGTCCTGCTGCAATCTGTTCCTTCATAAAGCCAAACACCCGGAGCCGGTTGGAGTCAAAGCGGTGAACCGTCTGGATGGGCTTACGGCCTGCAGGTAATTCATCGATTACAGACACATCCAGGTCGCCGTAAAGCGTCATGGCAAGGGTGCGGGGAATAGGGGTTGCTGTCATTACCAGAATGTGTGGAGGGAATTGTTTATTCTTGTGCCATAGCCTTGCCCGCTGAGCCACCCCAAAGCGGTGTTGTTCATCTATTACCGCCAGGCCCAGGTTATTGAATTGTACCGGATCTTCCAGCAAGGCATGTGTACCTGTAAGAATGTTAAGGTGTCCGCTCAACAGCGCTTCATGAATTTGGCGGCGCTCTTTCTTTTTTGTGGAGCCTGTAAGCAGGGCAATGGTAAGGCCAAGTTTTTTGGCATACTCCGACAGGCCCTCATAATGCTGCGAGGCCAGAATTTCCGTGGGAGCCATCATGGCGGCCTGGGCGCCACTGCCAATAGCAAGTAGCATGGAAATAAAAGCCACCATTGTTTTGCCACTTCCCACATCGCCCTGCAGGAGCCTGTTCATTTGCCTGCCGCTCCGCACATCTGCATAAATTTCCTTAATTACCCTCTTTTGTGCATTGGTCAGTTCAAAAGGAAGGTGCTTTTTATAAAATCTGGTTAACAGCTCCGGCTTATCAAGTACCTGGCCTTTGAATTTTTCTGTACGGCCGAGTTTCATTTTCAGGAGGCGCAGCTGAATATAAAACAATTCTTCGAACTTAAGCCTGAACAATGCCTTTTGCAGCCATTCGTGGCTCTGGGGAAAATGGATATGCATGAGGGCCTCTTTTTTGCTGATGAGCTTAAAGCGGTCTGTGATATCCTGCGGAAGTGTTTCGTTAATATAAGAAGCGGCGAGTGCCAGAAGCTGTTCCTGTAGCTTGCTTACCGCTTTACTGTCGAGAAACTTTCTTTTAAGTTTTTCTGTGGTATGATATACAGGCTGCAGGCCTCCTCCCTGGCCATCAAAAGCAGTGAGAGCTTCAAGTTCAGGGTGGGCTATACTGAATTTATTCCCAAACTTATTAGGCTTGCCAAAAGCAACATAATCGGTGCCGGGGCGTAGCTTTTTAGCCGTCCAGGCTGCTGCCTGAAACCATACCAGTTCGATTTCTCCGCTGCCATCATTAAAGTAGGCGACCAAACGTTTTTTCCGGCCATCTCCCACCATTTCCATGGTCCTGATTCTCCCTTTAAGCTGCACGTAGGGCATCTGTTCATTCACCTCACTTATACGGTAAAAGCGGGTACGGTCTTCGTAGCGGAACGGATAATGCTGGATAAGGTCTCCATAGGTAAAAAGCCGGAGCTCTTTCTTAAGCAGGTCAGCCTTCTGAGGGCCCACCCCTTTCATATATTCTATAGAAGTGCTGAAAAAACCAGACATTCAGAAAAAATTTTGAATGATCGTATAATAGAATGGGAGAATAAGATCAGTGGATTCCTGTCACCATATCACATTATTCCTGTAATTAATAAAGATCAGGTTTACCCGGCCATTTTTAAATTTTTATTTTAATTCTCCTTCCACTCCAGGGTATTGAGCATGTGAATAATGTCTTTTTTTACATACTCAATAACAGGCGCCAGAGAATCGTTTTGCGTGGATGTACGGAAATATAAAGCACCTCTGAGGAAATTCTCTGTTGAGTCGGTGGTGAAAAACTGAAACTGGCTGGGTACTTCCCCGGTTAATTCATTTACAAAAGCTGTTTTACCGCCTGGGGTGCGGATCATGCCTTCTTCAATGGCGTAGGCCTTAATCTGGTGCTTTGAGGTTAATTTATAGGAGTCTCTGAAATATTCCTTCAACTTTGCCTCACTCCCTCCTATTGATTTATAGGTTATCTGAACATTGGCCACCAATTCAGGATAATATACATTGATCCAGTAGGGTTCGGCAATCCAGGAAGTATCGGGCAGGATTCTGGCGTGTTTTGAGTACTCAAAAGAGTAAGGTAAGGTGTCAGGCAGTTGCTGGTAGCTGTGCTCAGGCAGGTCTATTCTGTTGTAGGCTTTGGGTTTAGGAGTATAGGATGGCTCACTGTTGCAGCCGGTAAAAAGAAGAGTGGCTATACAAAAAATGTAAAGCCAGCTCCGTTGTAATATAGAATTTTGCATATTGTCAGGTATCATCTAAATAGTAGCAGGTATCCGGTTAACTACCGGAACAGGAATTGTAACTCAAAAATAATACCATTTTCCTGAAATTTTTTCTGCTCCGGAATATCTGCCAGGCCTGGTCAGGTTCTTAATTTGTTTTTGTGTTCCCTGTAAGCTTTAAGCCGGCAAGGGAACATAGCCATTCTATCGGGCAGTGGTAATTCCTGTATTAACCTCTGTAGGTATTGGTTTTATTAAAACCCGCACCCGTTTAATCCTTTTTATATCAGCAGAAACTACTGTAAATACAAATTTACTAAAATAAATCCGTTCTCCTGCTCTTGGCAGTTTTGTATTCAGTTCCAGTAAAAGACCGCCCAGCGATTCACTTTCGCCTTTTATATCTTCAAATATATTAGGGTCTTCGTTAATTATTTTACAGAAGTCATTAAGAGAGGTTTTTCCCTCGAAAATAAAAGTGGAGTCGTCGAGTTTATTATAGGCTACATCATCATCGTCAAACTCATCATTAATTTCTCCTACAATTTCTTCAATAATATCCTCCAGAGTAATCAGGCCTGAGGTTCCTCCGTATTCATCCACTACAATTGCCACATGAATGCGCTTTTGCTGGAAATCTTTTAGCAGAGAATCGATTTTTTTATTCTCAGGCACAAAAAAGGCAGGGCGTAAAAGGGTTTGCCAGCTGAAGCTTTCGTTTTCATTCAGGTAAGGAAGGAGATCCTTAACATATAAAATCCCTTCAATATTATCGACTGTTTCGTGGTATACGGGTACGCGCGAATAACCTGATTTATTTACTTTATCCATGAGTTCATGAAAATCGAGCTCAATATCAAAAGCAGTAATATCCATTCGGGAGCGCATTACCTGTTTTACAGTCAGCTGCCCGAAGTTTACAATCCCTTTCAGAATTCCTTTTTCTTCTTCTGTGGTTTCCTTAGTGGTAATATCAAGGGCATGGTTCAGGTTATCTACTGTTAGCTGATATCCTTTTCGCTCCACCCGGGATTCTATTACACTGCTTATGCTCATAAGTACCCAGGCAAGAGGAGCAAATATAGTGTTACTTATATAAAGTAAGCCGGAAGTAAAGCGGGCGAATATAAGGTTATTCTGGCTTGCATATACTTTTGGTACCACCTCTCCAAAGAACACAATGGCAAAGGTAACAGCAAAGGTAAGTGCGGTAACCACTAAGCCCTCTGTTGTTTTGCTTCCCACCACACGCCAGGTAACGAAAGTTGAGAGCGTGACAAAGGCAATATTCACAAAATTGTTCAGGATAAGTATGGTCGCCAGAAGTCGCTTAGGGTTCTCCAGCAGCTGTAGCAAGCGGGTATCTGACTGTTTATTGGTTTTCCTGCTTTCAACAATATCATTCGAGGATAAAGAAAAGTATGCAACTTCAGAGCCTGAAACGAGAGCCGATAATATAAGCAGAACCAGCAGCAGCAGTCCGGTAACGACATAGAAAACCATGTCGCCGGAATTTACTGCTGCTAATAAAGGGAAGCTGGAAATTTCAGGGCCGGGGCTTGAGTTAACAAAGCCCCGGCTTTCAGGGCTGATCCCATTACTGTTAAGCAACAGGTGTTTGCCGGCGGTTAAAAGAAGCCCCAGGGGGCTGGCCGGGTAAGGGTCGTCTATAGATGTGTCCAAAATTAAAAATTTCGTTCAACAAAAATCAGAAGGGCAGGTCGTCGTCTGCACCTCCGTCGCTGCTAAAGCCGGAAGGTGAGGGTTGCTGGTTGCCGGAGTTCTGTTGAGAACCTCCTTGTTGAGCATTATTGTATTGAGAATTACTATTATCTGTCTGGCTGCCTTCGCTTCCGTCATTTCTTCCGCCAAGCATAGTCATATTCTGAGCCCGTATTCTGGTAGTATAACGGGTGTTTCCATCCTTGTCCTGCCATTCTTCGGTTCTGATCTTTCCTTCAATGTATACAGAATTTCCCTTCTTCAGATACTGCTCTGCAATTCGTGCTAATCCTTCCCAGCATTCAATACGGTGCCATTCAGTTTGAGTAACGCGTTCACCATTTTTATTAGTGTAGCTTTCGGATGTTGCTATATTAAAATTTGCAACAGAGCTGCCACTGGGTAAGTTCCGGATTTCAGGGTCGGCGCCAAGATTGCCGATCAAAATAACTTTATTAACTCCTGCCATAATAATGTAAAGTGTAAATTTAAAAAATTAATCCTTAATACTAAAGATACTTAAAAAATGAGCTTATCCAAATAATTTTTTATGACTACCGGTTTAGGAAGTTCCCCTGTTTCTTCCGGTGTAAATTCTTCCAGTTCCGGTATTTCCTGCCGGAGCTCCTGCACTGCCTGATTACTACATTTGAAATGAAAAAATTTTACATGTAGCCGCTGGTGTGTAAGCTGGTGCCGGTACTCTGCTGACTCGTTTACTAAAATACTGTTTTTTAACAGCAGTTGTTGTACGAATGGAGAATTTATTGTTTCAGGAGATTCCATTTTTCCGGATTCAACAAGGTAAAAATCATACAGCCCCTCCCATATATCCTTTTTTTCTCGTCTGCGCATCAGGATTTTTTCATCGTCGGAAGAAATCACGAAGTAATGAAAATACCGTTGTTTCACTTTTATTCTGGATTTTTTTACCGGAAGCTCTTTTTGCAGGCCGTGTTCATAAGCATAACAAGCCTCCTGCAGGGGGCAATAAAGGCATAGTGGCTTATAGGGTGTGCAATGCATGGCACCGAACTCCATAATTGCCTGGTTGAAGAGGTCGGGCTGCTCAGCCGGGATAAGCCGGAGAGCTGCTGAAAAGAACTCCTTATAGGCAGAGGGTTGGGTTATGTCGGTAGTGATACCAAAAAGCCGGGAGAGTACCCGGTACACATTTCCATCCACTACCGGAACTTTTTCTTTAAAGGCAAAAGAAGCGATGGCTGCGGCCGTGTAGGGGCCTATTCCTTTGAGTTTCAGGAGCTCTTTGTAGCTGGCAGGAAAATGGCCTCTGTGCTGTTCTGTTACGGTTTTTGCGCAGCTGTGGAGGTTGCGGGCGCGGGAGTAATAGCCGAGTCCCTGCCATAACCGGAGCACCTCCTGCTCAGGAGCAGCAGCAAGTACCTGCACCGTTGGAAAAGCTTCAATAAATTTTTCGTAATAAGGAAGCCCTTGCTGCACTCTGGTTTGCTGTAATATTATTTCTGAGAGCCAGATCCGGTATGGGTCCCGTATATTGCGCCAGGGTAAATCACGCTGGTTATGGTGGTACCAATTGAGTAGTTTAAGGGTGATATTATTGTCCAAAGCCGGGTTGTTAAAAGCGTTCTTGTTTAGTATGAGATATTTAGTGCAGGTAATATTTTTTGTATTATGATGTTTTTATATTTCACCCGACCTTATACATTTGTGGTACATTCGGTTTGAAACGGGAAATTCGTTAATTAATTTAAAATAAGAAAGCGTGACTAAAGCAGAGGTAATTACAGAAATAGCTGAACAGACTGGCATAGACAAAGCCGATGTTCAGACTACCATCGAAGCGTTCTTTGACGTGATTAAAGACTCGATGTCCAATGGGCACAACATTTATGTGCGAGGCTTTGGAAGTTTTGTGAACAAGAAAAGAGCGAAAAAGATTGCCCGTAATATCTCCAAAAACACGGCAATGGTAATTGATGAGCATTTCGTTCCAAGCTTTAAGCCTTCCAAAGTGTTTGTTGAGAAAATTAAGGGTAGCGACCAGGTTAAGTTAATTAATCCGGAAGAAATGAAACTTAGCGAAGAGATTACGGGTTAAGCTGTTGCAAACCAAAATAGACTCTGAATAATGTCTAAAAAGCAAATAGCTGGAGTAGTAGTTTCTATAGTTCTGACAGGAATTTTATTTAGTCTTCCAAAAGTAATGGTGGAAGGCAAAAACAGCGAAGCAAATGCTGTTGTTGCCGAAACCCCGGTTGCCGCTAAAGGGGAGTCGCCCGATGAAGAAAGCCATGATGATCACGAAGGCCATGACCACGGGGAGCATGATCACCAGCACAATGCAGGTATGCATTTGCAGGAGTTCACCCCCGCCGAACGCCAAACTGCTGATCGTCTGGCAGAAAAAATAAAAAAATCGGAAAATAAAGAAAAAGTTGCTATATTTGCCGACTCATTGGCGGCGCTCTATGCCCATGCCCAAAAATTCGACAGTGCAGCATACTATGCTGAACTGGCTTTGGAGCAGAATAAGACGCTTGCACGCTTAAGCGATGCAGGCTCTTATAACTTAGAGGCCTTTAAGTTTGCAATGGAGCCTGCGCGGCAAAAGGAATTTTCCCGCAAAGCAGAAGGGTACCTTACTGAGGTACTCCGGCAGAATCCTGAGCAGCTGGAGGCAAAGAGCAAGCTGGCCATGATTTATGTATCATCTGAGAACCCTATGAAGGGAATACGGATGTTGCAGGAGGTCCTGGATAAAGATCCGGAGAATAAAGAGGCCCTTTTTAATATGGGCATTTTGTCGGTACAGTCGAACCAGTATGGAAAGGCTGTTGAGCGCTTTGAGCGGTATACTGCTTTAGCGCCGGAAAATGTGCAGGCGCAGTTTTACCTGGCGTACAGCTATATGCAGCTGGGCCGGAAAGAAGATGCAAGAGCACGCTTTATGAAGGTGAAGGAGCTGGATAAAAATCCGGATGTGTTGGCCACGGTCGACGAATATTTGAAAGAACTATAGTTAAGTTATTCGATTTTAAATTTTAAAAGACAAAGTTATGCCTTGCGGTAAAAAAAGAAAAAGACACAAGATCGCTACTCACAAAAGAAAGAAAAGACTGAGAAAGAACAGACATAAGAAGAAGTAATTTCTCTTTCCCGGATTACTATACACATCTCTCTCTCACCTCTTGCATAGGCATGTAAGAGGTGAAATTTTATATTTTTAACTATTTAATTATACCACATTGAGTTATGAATTAGTTATCAATTCTACTCAGAGCGGATGTCGTATAGCCCTGTTAAAGGATAAAAGCCTGGTAGAGTTTCATCATGAAAATGAGGAAAATCTTTTTACTGTTGGTGATATCTATTTAGGAACTGTTCGGAAGGTAGTGCAAGGCCTCAATGCAGCGTTCATTGACATAGGTTATGAAAAAGATGCCTTTTTGCATTACCTGGACCTGGGTCCCAAGATAAAATCGCTTAACCGCTTCTCCAAAATGGCCCAGAGTGGCAAGGTGAATTCCGGTAAGCTGAACAATTTTAAACTGGAGCCCGAAATTGATAAGCATGGTAAAATCACGCAGGTACTGAATAAAAATCAACAGATTTTGGTTCAGGTCGTGAAAGAGCCTATTTCAACAAAAGGTCCCCGTCTGTCGTGTGAATTGTCCATAGCCGGCAGATACCTGATACTTGTTCCTTTTTCCGATTCGGTAAGTATCTCCAAAAAAATTACAAATGCCGATGAACGGCAAAGGCTTTTAAGATTGTTGAACTCCATAAAGCCGGAAGGCTTTGGAGTAATTATCCGTACAGTAGCTGAAGGTAAAGAAGTTGCCCAGCTCGACCGCGATCTTACCGATCTTGTAGACAGGTGGGACGCAGGCGTTAAAAAGTTGAAAAACGCCAAACCTAAAGAAAAAATCATCGGCGAAATTGGCCGGGCATCGTCTATTTTGCGCGATGTGTTGAACGAAACGTTCGACAGCATAACCGTCGATGATGAAGAGATTTATAAAGAAGTAAAAGAGTACATTAAAACGATTGCGCCGGACAAGCAGAAAATCGTAAAGATGTACAGTGGCAAGGCCAAAGTATTAGAAAATTTCGGTATTGAAAAACAGCTGAAATCTCTTTTTGGTCAGTCGGTAAGCCTCCAGGGAGGTGGATATCTGGTAATTGAGCACACTGAGGCGCTGCACGTTATTGATGTGAACAGCGGAAATAAATCAAACTCAGAAGCAGACCAGGAAACCACTGCCCTGAAAGTAAATATTCAGGCTGCCAAAGAAGTTGCCAGGCAATTGCGCCTGCGTGATATGGGAGGTATTATTGTGGTCGACTTCATAGACATGCGTAAAGCAGAAAATAAGAAACTGCTTTATGATTCCATGAAGGAAGAAATGAAGAACGACCGCTCAAAGTTTACCATATTACCGCTCACAAAATTCGGGTTGATGCAGATCACCCGCCAGAGGGTAAGGCCGGAAATGAATATCGCTACCCGCGAGAAGTGCCCTACCTGCAATGGAACAGGGAAAATTACACCTACCATTCTGGTTTCCGATAATATTGAGCGCAGTCTGGACCACCTGCTTACTATACAGAATGAAAAAAATATTAAGCTGGCAGTCCACCCATTTTTGTATTCCTTTTTTACCAAGGGGGTAATTTCCCGCCGGGTAAAATGGTTTTTGAAATATTCTAAATGGATTGGTATTGAGCAGGATTCATCTTTAGGAATTACGGATTATAAGTTTTTGAACGGGGCTGAAGAGGAAATAGAAATTCCTCAGTAAGTTTTTACGACATTAGAGTAGAAAAAAGACCTGCCTTGAGGGATTCAAAGCAGGTCTTTTTTATTGTAATTATGTTTCAGCAAGGAAAAAGTGGTTAGAATTTAACACCTAGTTCCAGTCCTACTAAATCATTTTTAACATTGATATCCGGTCCGGTTTCATGTGTGCGGGTTACTGCATTAACCAGGCCGCGGTTGTAAAATATGCCTCCGAAAAGAATGGTATTGTAACCCAGCCTGTATTCCACACCAGAGCCTAAATGTACGCCAAAATCAAAAAGTCTGGTTCTGTCGATATATGGGAAGCTGTACCTGTCCTGAGTCTGGCTTGAAACTTTTATATCAAGTAAAGCTCCTAACTGGAAATATACTCTGGTGTCCAGTGCAAGCTCATTGGTAAATAATTTCAGGGTAGCAGGAAGTTGTATGTACTGGAGCTTATAAGTTTGCTCAGGAGGGGCAGTATTGGGGCCTCCGGCCACTCTTATTCCAATTCGTTTCGGAGCATACAGTAAACCGGTACTGAAATAGTAATTATCCGATATCAGGATATCGAAAATAGGTCCAAAAATAAAACGGCCGCCAACTCCGTTAGCATCTACAGAGTATGTGGTGCCATCAGGGCTTTCAAAATTAATTCTGTTGGTGGAAAGTGTTGGAGCTATTTTGATACCTATTTTACTTTGCGCATGCGCTACCTGGAGCGAAAGAAAGGTTACTAAGAGAAAAAATAATTTTCGCATTTTTGCTTAATTTAAATTAAATCAATGATTAGACTACTATTACTGTTTTTGTTTTTGCCTTTTGCCTTTTCTGCCTGCAAAAATTCGCAGGATGATATTCAACGACCTGATGTGTCGGACATAAAGGTTAATGTGGATATAATCCGCCTGGAGCAGGAATTGTTTTCAGCAAAATCGAAAAGCGAAATAAATGTATTTTTACAGGAAAATGAATCTTTTGCTGAAAACTTTTTAAATGCAGACCAATTTCCGCATGATTCCATTCTTGTAAACCAGTTGTATGCACTTGTTAATAACCCGAGCCTCGATACTGTATACCGGGAAACGCAGGAAACATTTGCTGACATGAAAAGAATTGAGCAGGAATTTGAAACGGCATTTAAGTATATCAGCTATTATTACCCTGAATTCAAAGCTCCTCAAATTTATACTGTGGTTACAGGTTTCAGTTCCGATCTTTACGTTTCAGAGGAAATGATAATAATCGGCCTTGATTATTTTCTTGGTCCTGAGGCTACTTACAGGCCGGTTGGAATCCCCAATTATATCCTGCGCCGGTATACTCCCAATCATATTGTGCCTACCTGTATATTATTGTTGTCGCAACGGTTTAATCATTCCGATCAGCAGGATAAAAGCATGCTGGCAGATATGATATATTATGGCAAGTCTTACTTCTTTACTGACTTTGTTCTGCCAACAGTTCCTGACAGCCTTATTATTGGTTATACTCCTGAAGAAATGGCAGGACTGGAAGTAAACGAACATCTTGTATGGACCCATTTCCTTCAAAATGAGCTTTTGTATGAAACCAGTCATATTATAAAAACAAAGTACCTGGATGAAAGGCCTGCCACTGTTGAAATAGGCAATAAAGCTCCGGGCAGAATAGGTACCTGGTTAGGCTGGCAAATTGTAAAAGAGTATAAGGAAAAGAATGAGGAGCTTAGTCTGCCGGAATTAATGGCAGAGACTGGTGCACGAAAGATATTGGAAGGAGCTAAATACAGGCCGGAGAAAAAACAGTAGCATTGATTTAGCCCTGAGCCCCTGTTTTCCGGCTGGTGATCGTCCGGCAATGAGCCTGCTTATCACCTGAGTAATAACTCATAAGTCATCAGGTTGTGGTAATGATTTTTATGAGCTTGCTAACGAGCTGTTCTTTTGAAAAATGCTCAACTGCCAGTTTCCGTGCATTTTGCTGATACTCCTCCAGGAGCGAAGGGCTTTCAAGGAAGGGTTTTAACAAAGCTACAAACTCCTCAGGATCATCCGGGTTAGCGTAAAAGCCGCAACGGTTTTCTTCTGTTAATTCTTTAAGCCAGCCTTTTGTGTTTACAATAGAAAGTTTTCCTGCCGCCAGTCCATCAAAAAACTTATTGGGGCTGTTGGTTTGCAAAACAGGCGCAGGCCCGAAACTGGTATATACAGCATCTGTAACAGACATCCAGTTTTGAACCTGCTGTTTACTTCCATAAGGAACAAAAACAATATTCCGGTTTTTGGTGGTTTCAGCCTGTTCTTTAAGATCATCTAACTGACTGCCTTGTGCTGCTATTAGAAATTTAACATTTAACTGGTGGAGCTGAAAAGCCTGAGCTGCATACAGCAGGTACTGCAGGTGATTTGCAGGGCCGGCAGCTCCAAAGTAGCTTATTACAAAAGAATCTTCGAACCCGTAAATCCGGGCAAAGGGTTCGCTCTTAGGGCCGGGTTTAAAAAAACCACAATCGGCCATATTAGGCACAATGTGTACTTCGGAGGAGGGGCTGACTTTGTTAATTCCTTTGGCCATGCCTGGTGAAAGGGCAATTATTTTTTTGGCTTTTGAATATATGTGGTGCTCTAATTTACGCAAGGTGGTTTTAATGGCAGTGTTATTTATATAACCAAGCTGGATGGGGGCTTCCGGCCAGAGATCGCGAACCTCAAAAATGTAAGGAATTTTGTAGCGCCGTTTTGCATAAAGCGCAAGCAGGCCAATGGTTAAAGGTGTGGAGGTGGCAAAGCAAAGGTCGAATGGTGTCTGGCTATCGATAATAGTGCGGGCCTGCCTGAGAAAGCGTAAAAAAGCTCTGCTCCTTTCAAGACTGTTCAGCTCATTATCGTAAAATACGGGAAGGTAATGCACATTAACCCCTTTAATATCCAGTTCGTCGTAATGGGGGTGGTTATGGCTGGTGAGCATTACCACCTCATGCCCTGCAGCTGCCAGTGCCGTTGAAATATAATACGAACGGATAGCACCTCCCTCTTCCGGGGTCTTAAAATATTGGTGAATATACAGGATGCGCATTAAGTAAATTCGTTTTCAAGCCAGTGGCCCAGCACCGCAATGCTGAATAATTCCTGTGAAAAATCGTCCCTGCCACTTTTGTGCATGGAGAGAAGGTGCAAAATGCTGTCTTTACCCAGGTGCTGCAGTAAGGGGTTTTCTTCATTGTTCAGCCAGCTCCACATAAACTCTGTTTTCCCTTCTTTTACCCATAAGCCAAAAGGTAAGCCAAAACCTTCTTTCTTACGTTTAACAAAGTCTTCCGCTCCGTTTTTACGCAAAATTTCGGCAAGTATCCATTTGGGCCCGTTTTTCATCAGTAAGTCTGCCGGTAGGCTCCCGGCAAAACCTGCTACTTCATCGCTCAGGTAGGGCATCCGCATTTCCAGTCCGTGGCGCATGGAGGCCTTATCATTCAGGGCCAGTATATCCGATATGAGGTAGTTATTACGATCGTGTTGGAGGGCGGCCATCATCCAGCCTTCTTCAAAGCTGCCTGCTTCCTTCTCAGGACCCGTATTTGAGGTACCGGACAGTATATTAAAACTTAAAAAATTAAGAAAAGTTTGAGAGGGCGATGTATCCATATCCCTTAGTATTTTTTTCCAGAGGCGTAGCGGCTTGCGCAGCTTATTAATTTTGCCGGAGGGAAGGATATTTCCTAATGGCTTAAACCAGGGAAACAGCGGGCGAAGTTTACTGTAATGTTGAAGGTAGGTATAAAAAGCAGCATGTCTGTTGTAGCCTCCGAACAGCTCATCGGCCCCGGCGCCATTTAAAATAACATGTATATTTTTATTTATAGCTTCTTTCGATAAAATGGAGGTAAGCCATGCTGCACTATCGCCAATGGGCTGGTCCTGCTCAGCAATAAATGTATCGAAGGTTTGGAGTATGGAAGAACCGACCTCCAGGGGAAAATGCCTCGCATCGAACTTTTTGGCCGCTCTGGATGCCCACAAATAATCCTGCGTACCCCAGGCAGCTTCTTTTTCGCTGTTTACGATGGTAAAGCAATCCGGTATCTGATAACTGCTGTTATTCCGGAGCAGGGCAAGCATAAGAGTAGAATCAATGCCGCCACTTAAAAACATTCCCGGCGAACGATCAGTCTCCAGGTGGCTGAAAAGGGCGTCGGTAAGCTTTTCTTCCACGGTTTGTAAAAGAGAGGCTGATGTTTGTTCCACATCATAAGGAGCCTCTGCTGGAAAAGCGGTTTTAGTTATGCGGGGCTGGCTCTCCCCTGCCCTGTGGCTCAAAAGATGGCCGGGGAGGAGTTCGTAAATATTCCGGTAAAAAGTCTGTGGTTTTTTTGCGTAACGAAAGTGGAGGTAATGAGGAATCTGGCTGTCATTCAGCTCCTTTTTCACCAGCCGGCTTGCCAGTATTCCTTTTATTTCAGACGATATGAGCAGGTAATGCTCATTACTGAAGTAGTAAAGGGGCTTCATTCCATGCCGGTCTCTGGCTGTAATTAGTTGCTCCTTAACACCGTCATAGAAAGCAAAGGCAAACATGCCTTTTAGCCTTTCAACTGCATTTTCTCCCCATTCAGCCAGAGCATAAAGTAAAACCTCTGTATCTGATGTGCTTCGAAAAAGATAGCCTTTCTGCAGCAGCTCATTTTTTAGCTCATAATGGTTGTAGAGCTCTCCATTATAGCTCAGGGTAAAGCGGTCGCCGGCTCTCCCCTTTTCCCCGCACTGCATTGGCTGGTTGCCCTGTTCCCCAAGGTCCTGAATCTTTAGCCGGTTGTTGGCAATAAAAACCTGCCGGCCGGGGTGCTCAATGGTAAGCAGGCCCTGGTAATCGGGCCCGCGGTGGCGGGTGGCTTCCGACATAAGCCGGATGTTTTCAGCAGACGACAGGCTTTTATTCAGGTCCAGCAACAGGTTTATTCCACACATTTTAGTACGTAAATATAAAGTTTTAGTATTAAGGCTTCAGGGGTGAGCCTTTCTCTTCTTCCGGAAGTTGCCTCCTTCTCCTTACTCTTCTGTCACGCTTATTTGTCCTTTCCTGCAGCCACATTCTTCTCATAATACCTGCAAAAGTGAGTAAGCGGGCATTTTTCACATTTAGGTTTACGGGCAATGCAAATATAGCGGCCATGTAAAATAAGCCAGTGGTGGGCCTTAGGTACCAAATCGGGCGGAATATGTTTTACCAGTTGTTTTTCTACCTCCAGTGGAGTGCCTGCATTTTGCGTTACCAGCCCCAGTCGCTTGCTTACCCTGTAAACATGTGTGTCGACAGCAAGAGCGGGTTGATTAAATATAACAGAGGCAATTACATTTGCTGTTTTGCGCCCTACTCCCGGCATTTTCTGCAGTTCCTTAATGTCGGCAGGCACCTCTCCTTTAAAGTCCTCCACCAGCATTTTTGCCATGCCAATGAGGTGCTTTGTTTTATTGTTCGGGTATGAAACACTTCGGATATAAGGGAAAAGCTCATCGAAATGAGTGGCCGCCAGATGCTCCGGTGTCGGGAAATCTTCAAAAAGTGCCGGAGTAACCATGTTTATTCTTTTATCGGTACACTGGGCACTAAGGATTACCGCTACCAGCAGCTCATAAGGATTGCTAAAATTGAGCTCGGTTTCAGGTTCGGGAAGGTTAAGGGTAAAATATTCAATAAAGGCTTTGTAACGATCTTTCTTCTGCATATGCAAATATAATTATTTCCTGTGAAGCAGGGGCTCTGAAATTTTCAGCTTCTACTTCATCCTTTTTTCTGCGGAATCCGTTAAACCAACAAAAATATTAAGCTAAAGTATTGTTTTACAAATGTTTATAAATGTGTTATGATTCCTGATATAGTAAAAAAAGTTTTTATTGCCTTAGGTCTGGCCATGGTATGGCTGGCATTCTTTTGTAGTTACGAATTGAAAATGCAGAAGGAAGCAAGTGTAACGCCTGAGACTGTTCAGTCACCGCGGGGGCTGGAGACTTATACCCTTACAAATAATTCATATTCCGAAGAAGTTGTGGAGGAGCTGGAGTTTAATAATGTGAATAATAAAGACAGAACATTAATTTACCGCCTGCAGGATCTGCCGGAATCTGAAAGTGGGCCTGAGAGAGTCAACACAGCTGCCTTTGCAGATGAGTTTGATGCCCTGGACGCAGCTTACGAAGAACCGGAAGAAGCGGGCTTTTCTGTTATATTAGCTGGCGGGGGTGTGTTATTCCTGATTTTTGGCTTTTATACTTTCCACGTGGAGCACCAAAAGAAAGAACGCTCTGAAAACAGGTATCGGGTTTAGCTTTAAGGCTGCTGTTTCTCAGGCTTTTTAAGTTACAGGCGGGAAGAGTGGTGAAAATATAGCAGAGCCCCCAATATAAATGTACAGGCAACTGTTTACAGGTAGTAATATAAACAAAAGAGGCTGCACCTTTTCCGGAGCAGCCTCTTTTGTTTTTAAGCATTAAGCAGATTTAATCAATTACATAAAGCTGCCAGGTTCATGGCCCGTGCATAATCCATTATATGGCTGATGCACCTTTCTGAAGGTTCATAACTTACTTCGTTCAGGAGTCCCATATCGGACTGCAACTGTTCGAACTCTGCTTGTAAACTGATGTCATTCTGAAGTGCTTTTTCAATTTCTTTAGTTTCTTCAGAGCTTGTATCTTCGTAAAGATATCTCAGTAAATCATCCGGGGTAAATGTTTTGGTCATAGGCTATGTTTTTGCTTTCCATCTTTTTCCTTAAATTGATGAGAGCATAGCGCATTCTGCCCAGAGCGGTATTGATACTTACACCTGTAGTGTCTGCTATTTCCTGAAAGCTCATTTGCATAAAGTGTCTTTTGATCAACACGTCTTTCTGGGCCTCAGGGAGCTCGTCTATCAGCTCATGTAGCAGATTATAGGTGTCTTTCCGGATTTGTTTGTCTTCTATGGAGCTTTCAGAAAATTCCACAGTATTAAAGACCGGACTGTTCTCCTCCATATTAATGGTAGGATACCGTTTTTGCTTCCGGAAGTGGTCAATAGCCAGATTATGCGCAATGCGCAAAATCCATGGCAGAAACTTGCCCTCCTCGTTATATCTGCCCGATTGTATGGTATTAATTGCCTTTATAAAGGTTTCCTGAAGGATATCTTCGGCAATTTCTGTGTCCTTAACAATCAGAACAATGGTTGTAAAAATTTTGGTTTTGTGTCGATCAACAAGTTGTTTAAAAGCATCCTCATTTCCGTTTTTGTAAAACAGAACTAATTGGCTGTCGTTAACTGCGTATTTCTTCATGTATGTAATCTGTTAAGTTAACGTAGAGGTTTATGCCATATTGTCGATTTAAGGTTTTTAGATAAGAATTTTCATTGAAGCTTATTCAAAATTAGGAAAAGAAAAGCTACTACACAATAGTTTTTTCCTATTTCCAGAATAATTGAAAAGCAAAAACGTTAGCTAATATTTTGTGCCGCTAAAATTGTGCCGGAATCATTAGAGGTTTTGTAAAAAGCTGTAAATCAACTGGTTAAAATTCACGGTAGTTTTTTAATATTAAGATGCTTTAGCGTCCGGAAGCAAATTATGCTTTCCTGCAGCTGCTGCAACGCCTTTTGAAGAGAGATTTCGGGTCCGGAAAAAAATAAAAATAATTTCAGGGAAATAGAAAAAATCCGGTTTTCAATATCCTATTCAGTAATTCAGCTGAACATTTTTCCCATGGTTCATTTTATTTTCATCAGATCAGCTTTTCTCTTTAGCTGTTGAAGAAGGAAGAGGTATCGGATTTGGTTTTATGGCTGTTCAAACTTCAGTGTACTGAATATACTTAAGCTGTTACCAGACAGGAAGCAGAATCCGGAGATCGCGCAAAGGTATAATGCTTAGGATACATTGCATTCTTTGAAACAAAAAAGGTTCCGGTAACTTCCTTTTTCAGAAGAAAAAGCCTTAATAAGGTCTCTTTTAAATTAGTTTTGTATTTTTAGCATTCAACTTTTTCATGTAGTTAAATCAGGCAATATGCTAATAGCTGTACTTTCAGGTTTTATTCTGGCCCTGAGTCTTCCTCTGACCGGAAAAATTTTTAAAGGTAAATTATCGGTTCTTCTTTCTGCACTGCCCATAATTCTGTTTGCTTATTTCATCAGCTTTATGCCTGAGGTTGGGGAAGGCAGAGAGCTGAGGTACTTCTACGAATGGGTTCCGTCGGCAGGTATCAATCTTAGTTTTCACCTGGACGGACTCAGTCTCTTATTTACCTTATTGATTACCGGAATCGGCTCTCTGGTATTTTTGTATACATCGGCCTACCTGAAAGGTCATGAATACCTCGATCGTTTTTATGGGTATTTAAGTATGTTCATGGGGTCAATGCTTGGCCTCGTGCTGTCCGACAATATCATTTGCATGTTTATCTTCTGGGAATTAACGAGTATAAGTTCGTTCTTCCTTATCGGGTTTAACAATGAAAATGAGGAGTCCCGGAAATCTTCCTTATTAGCACTCAGCATAACCGGCTTTGGCGGCCTGTTTTTACTGGCCGGAATGATAACGCTGGGCTATGCAGGCGGAAGCTTCAGTTTTACCGAATTACTTGCTTCTTCTGCCCTTATTAAAAGCCATGAGCTTTACGGGCTTATCCTTTTCTGCCTTTTTATGGCTGCCTTCACCAAATCGGCTCAGTTTCCTTTTCATTTCTGGCTTCCCGGTGCAATGGCAGCCCCTACCCCAGTATCTACCTACCTGCACTCAGCAACTATGGTAAAAGCAGGCATTTACCTGCTGGCCCGCTTTACTCCTGTGTTAGGCAACCATCCGTGGTGGAATAATACCTTAATTATAATTGGCTGCATTACCATGTTATATGCTGCCATACATGCCCTGTTCCGGATTGATATGAAAGGGATACTGGCATACTCCACTATTTCGGCGCTGGGAATGCTGGTTTTTCTTATTGGCCTGGGTACCGACGATGCCTTACTGGCTGCTTCGGTTTTTATTATCGTTCATGCGCTTTATAAGGCTACATTGTTCCTGGTAACCGGCATTGTGGATCATGAAACCAATACCCGGAATATTACCAGGCTCTCAGGGCTCAATAAAGTAATGTTACCTGTGGGAATTACCTCCATTGTTGCTGCCTGTGTAAGCGCAGGCATCCCTCCTACCTTTGGCTTTTTAGGGAAAGACCTTATTTATGAGGCTACCCTGCATATGGGTGATTGGTCTCCCTGGTTAACCGGGGCTGCCGTAATGACGAATATATTGTTGGTGTTAGCTGGTTTTCTGGCAGGGGTAAAACCTTTTGTAGGGCAGCTTCCTGCTGAATTTAAGGGTAATGTACATATGCCATACACCCTTTTATGGCTGCCACCCATGATTCTTGCCGCATTAGGGCTGATATTTGGCCTGTTCCCGGTTTTGCTGGAGCATAGTCTTCTTTATCCTGTGGTAACGTCTCTGATAAACAGTACCCCTGATTTTCATTTACAGCTTTGGCATGGCCTGAACCTTATTTTGCTCCTGAGTACGATTACCATTGGGAGCGGAATAGCTCTTTATTATATTTTAAAACCTTCGGAGGAGTTGTTGGCAAGAGCTACCCGTTTTGAGGGGTGGTCTCCAAAAAGCATAGTACTTTTATTGGCAGGAGGCTTTTCTAAATTTTCAGGTGTGTGGACAAGCCTGTTCCAGAACGGTTACCTGCGCTATTACCTTACTACCATTCTTGGGTTTCTTTCTGTTTTGGTCGCGTATAAATTGTTTCAGGGAGTAAATATTTATATCGATATCGATAGTCTTTCTAATATTACTATATACGAAGCAGTAACTATGTTCATTATGGCAGTAGCTATTGGCTTTGCAGTATTTAGTAAGTCCAGGCTGGCAGCAGTAGCTTCTATGGGTGTGGTTGGTTATGCTATTTGCCTTATATTCCTGTTTTACTCGGCGCCGGACCTTGCCATGACGCAGTTTTCTATCGATACCCTGACGGTAATTCTTTTTGTTTTGGTCCTCTATAACCTGCCGAAGTACCTGAATCTTTCCGATACCAGGGATAAAATCAGGGATGGTATTCTGGCACTCTCCTTCGGAGCTCTTATAAGTATTATTGCGCTTGAAGTTTTAAATGAGCCGGTAAACAGGGAGACTTCCGAATTTTATGCGGAAAAGGCCTATACTGAAGCCCATGGAAAAAATATAGTGAACGTGATACTGGTAGATTTCAGGGGGGCAGATACAATGGTGGAAATAACAGTGCTGACCATTGCTGCCCTGGGGGTGTTCAGTTTATTAAAGCTAAGACTAAAGAATATCGAGAAAGAGTAGGTGAAGGATCAGGAGCAAAATGCCCGTGTGACAAATTATCCTTGTACTAAGAACTTCGGACTAAAGACTTAAGATAAAACAAAAATGAAGACCATTATTTTTAAAACTGCATCAACTTACCTTTTACCTATACTGCTGCTTTTTTCGGTGTTTATTCTCCTGAGAGGGCATTATTTGCCGGGAGGGGGGTTTGTAGGCGGGCTGATTGCTTCCATTGCCTATGTTTTGCATTCATTTGCCAATGGGCTGGACAGGACTAAAGATGTAATCAAGTTTCATCCCGGGTTTCTAATGCCTGTGGGCCTGTCATTGTCGCTTCTGAGCGGTATGGCTCCCTTGCTCCATGAACTGCCTTTTATGACAGGCCTGTGGGCACACGATCCTGTTCCGGTTTTGGGAAATATAGGATCGGCCTTGTTTTTTGATATAGGCGTTTACCTGGTAGTAGTTGGGGTGGTACTAACCATTATTTTTACAATATCAGAATCTATTTGATATGGAATTATTACTGGCCATTATTGTAGGCCTATTATATGCATCAGGGATTTATATGATGCTGCGAAGGAGCCTTGTAAAACTAATAATCGGTTTAATATTACTTGGGAATGGGGCTAACATTTTAATTTTCCTCTTAGGAAGAATAGTTAAGGGGAAGCCTCCCATTATTGAAGATTCTGCAAAAGTACTGACAGATATTTACGCCGATCCTGTTCCACAGGCCCTTATTTTAACAGCTATCGTAATCAGTTTCGGGCTTCAGGCTTTTGCCATTATACTGGTAAAAAGAGCCTATAAAGTAGTAGGAACTGACGATTTAGACCAAATGAATGCAACTGACGAGGATTTATGAGTAACCAGTATATAATTTTTCCGGTTCTTTTTCAGCTTTTTACAGCTATTGTGCTCATGTTCTTCTGGACGAAAAGAACGGCGCAAAAGTTTATAAGTATGGGAGGAAGCGTAATTGCCTTAGGCATCGCTGTATGGCTGTTTTCCACTGTTTGGAACGGAGGTATTTTTACCATGCAAGCCGGGAGCTGGCAGGCCCCTTTTGGAATTACCTTTGTGGCAGATGTGTTCAGCTCCACGCTGGTATTGCTCACAGCAATATCCGGACTGGCTGTTTCTGTATTTTCGGCAGGGAGTGTCCGCAACAGAAGGATTAAATTCGGCTATTTCCCTATTTTTCACCTGCTCCTGATGGGCCTGAACGGAGCCTTCCTTACCGGCGATATTTTTAACCTTTACGTATGGTTTGAAATTATCATTATTTCCTCCTTTGTACTGCTTACTCTTGGAGGAGAAAAGCCACAGATAGAAGGTTCCATTAAGTATGTAACCATGAACCTCCTGGCCTCGGTTATTTTCCTAACCGCCATAGCTATTTTATATGGTTTGGCAGGAAGTTTAAATATGGCCGACCTCTCATTAAAAATACCTGAAATTGAAAACCAAGGCCTTGTAAATGTGACAGCTATTTTATTTCTGATAGGCTTTGGAATAAAATCGGCTGTTTTTCCGCTCTATTTCTGGCTGCCGGCCTCTTACCATACTCCTCCGCCGGCCATATCCGCCATCTTCGGCGGGCTGCTTACAAAAGTTGGGGTATATGCACTTTTCAGGGTTTTTACCTTGATTTTTGTTCCCGATGAGTTTACCGGAAACCTCATCAGCTGGATCGCTGTCTTTACCATTCTTGCAGGTGGTTTGGGAGCTCTGGTGCAAACAAATATCCGTAAAGCCTTTTCTTACCTTATCGTATGCCACATTGGTTTTATGATAGCCGGATTAGGCATTTATACTGAGCTGGCCATTGCGGGAGCCATCTTTTACCTTATCCACGATATAACTGTTAAAACTAATTTATTTTTAGTGAGTGGTATGATTTTCAAAATTGAAGGCACCTACAATATGCGGTATATGGGAGGCCTCTATCGCAGCTGGCCCAAACTATCGCTCCTGATGGCAATACCGCTCTTCTCTTTAGTGGGTATACCTCCCCTGTCCGGTTTTTGGGCAAAGATATTTTTGATAGAGGCAGGTTTCAGAACAAATGAATATGTGGTAATTGCCTTTATTATTTTGGGCAGCTTTCTTACTCTTTTCGTAATTGCCAGAATTTGGGCAGAGGTTTTCTGGAAAAAGGGAGCAGAGCTGCCGAAGAAAGAATATGTAAAATACTTCTTTGAACTGCGGAGGGCCAAGCAGTATGCAATGATTATTCCTATAGTTTTACTCTCTGCCGTAACCCTTTATATTGGCCTTGGTGCTGAAAATATTGTAGCAGTTGCCAAAGTAATAGGGGCCGATTTAATGGATCCTTCTCAATACATAGAGGCTGTTTTAGGAAACTCTAACCCAACTGATGCGCCATGATCAAGAACAGGTTTTTAAGTAATTTATTGCTGTCCTTTATTTGGGTGGCTTTAACAGGGACTTTTACCGCCACTAATTTCTTTTTCGGCTTTATCCTCAGCTTTCTCATTATGTGGGTATTGACCAGTGACCGGAGGGGGAGCACTTATTTTACACGTGGTCCTAAAGTAATTGCCTTTATCTTTTTCTTTCTGTACGAACTTATAAAAGCAAATCTGCAGGTAGCTTACGATGTTATTACGCCTACCTTTTACATGAAACCTGGTATTGTAAAGATTCCGCTCACGGCGCAGTCAGACCTTGAAATTACGTTGCTGGCAAACCTGATAACCTTAACTCCCGGAACATTAAGCCTGGATGTGTCGGACGATAAGAAGGTTTTATACGTTCATGCCATGTATGTAAAGGATAAAGAGGCATTTATTGCCGATATTAAAAATGGTTTTGAAAAAAGACTTCTAGAAATTTTAAGATGACCCTTTACGATTATTTATACTTTGTAATATTACCGGTACTGGCTGTTTCAGTATTACTCATATTCGTGCGCTTTTTGCTGGGCCCTACCCTGTCGGACAGGGTGGTGTCGCTGGACCTCCTCATTACAACCGGGGTGGGAATAATTGCCGTATACAGTATTATTACTAACCAGCCTACTTTCCTGGATATTGCCATGATTCTGGCTCTGATTGCCTTCCTGGGAACCGTAGCCTTTTCTTACTACCTTGAAAAAAGAGAAAAAAATGACTGAAATACTTATAGTAATACTCAGCACCGCAGGGGCTCTTTTTATTTTTTTAGCAGCTATTGGTGTTGTAAGGATGCCCGATCTTTACCTGCGGATTTCCGTAACCACCAAAGCGGCTACCCTGGGTATTGGACTTATACTTATTGCTGCGGCTATTTACTTTAACGAATTGTCGGTTACCTCCAGGGTGCTGGCTATTATCCTGTTTATGCTCCTTACCGCTCCCGTGGGCGCTCACATGATTGGCCGGGCATCTTATTTTACTGGCGTTAATTTGTGGAAAAAGTCTGTAACAGATGACCTGGAAGGAAAGTACCACCCGAAAAGCCATGCCCTTGCAAGTGAAAATAAGGAGGAGACTGAGACAAAGAAAAAGGTGTGATTTTTCTGAAGACCCTTAATATTTCTTAATAAGATAATGAAGTTTGATATTTAATTGATTAAAACAGGCTTTTTGATGTACTGTTGAAAGTTCCGGCTTTTTATAGGCAGGGGTTAAAGCACGTGAATATGCTGCTTCCAGCTCCAGTACTGGTGAAATCCGGTAGTGAACTCCGGTCTCTAGACCTGCTATTATTTTTTTCAGATAATTGCTGCTGTTGGAATAGTCTGTAGTAAGTTTTTGTGAGGAAGGAGGGCCACTGGTTACTAAGTTATATTCGGCTCCCCGTATAAGCAGCCTTCCCGAAATGCTTCCGGAAAATGAAAGTTTTTCGGTAAGTGAATATTTTCCTCCTAATTGGTGGTGAAGGTACCAGAGTTGAGTCCTGCCAAGGTCGGGATAGATCTCCTGCAGATCAATTTCCGGGTCAGTTCTCCACTCCCCGGCCTCTCCTTCCGGTGATAAAAAGTCCATTTCCACAAATCTGGAAATCCTCTGGTATCTTATCAGCTCTCCACCCAGGCTATAAAATAACCTCCAGTGATTGTTTATACTTCTTTGGAGCTGTGCCTGAATACTGCCTCCATAGTTGCTTCTAAAGCTTTGCTTTGAGGTATATTTGCCTGTATAAGTTGCAAAACCTCCGGTTGAAGGGAGTTCAGCAGTGAAATATCCTTTTTGTTCCAGCTCCTTTAAAAAGAAAGTGTAGTTTCCCCCGGCGGTAAGTGCTATTTCCCATGTCTGGGCAAATGCTGTAACAGTAAGCAGTGCTAAAATGGTTGTCAGGAAGTATTTCATGTCTGATGATACTATTTTTGGATGGAAGTTATTAAAAATTGATCAAAGTTTTATTATGTTCCACTTTAGCTGTAAAATTTAGCTTTGAATTGCTTATTCGGTGATATCTATAAACTTTTTAGTATTCTTCTGCTGTTACCTGTCTGAGCCTTTAGCAAACAAGCCCTTAGCTTTGTATTTTTGCATTAATTATGAATCAAGATATTATAACAGTCCCGGAAGAAGAGCTGGATCAGCTCGATCCTAAACAATATATTATTATAAAAGGCGCAAAGGTTAATAATCTTAAAAACCTTAGTGTAGCCATTCCGCGCAATAAATTAGTGGTGGTAACGGGAGTTTCCGGTTCCGGTAAATCGTCCCTTGCCTTCGATACGCTGTTTGCCGAAGGGCAGCGAATGTATGTGGAAAGCCTTAGTTCTTATGCCCGGCAGTTCCTGGGCAGAATGGAAAAGCCCGAAGTGGAATACATCCGCGGTGTTTCGCCTGCTATTGCCATTGAGCAGAAAGTGAGTACGAAGAACCCGCGGTCAACTGTAGGTACCACCACCGAAATTTACGATTATCTTAAACTTCTCTTTGCGCGTATCGGCCATACCTATTCTCCCGTAAGCGGTCAGGAAGTAAAGCGCGATACGGTAACGGATGTAGTGGATTTTATCAACAGCCATGAAGAAGGGACCAGGGTTATGATCCTCTGCCCCTTTGTGCGCCATGCCGGACGTAGTTTAAAAGACGACCTGAAGGTGCTGCTCAGTAAAGGCTATACCCGTATTGTGGCAGATGGAGAAACAGTATTCATTGAAGAGCTGCTGGAAAAAGATGCTGCAGAGCTTGAGCCCCGTAATTACGATCTGTTGATTGACCGCGCCAGTGTACAGCCTGAAGATGAAGACAACCAGTTTCGCCTCTCCGACTCTGTGCAGACTGCCTTTTTTGAAAGCAATGGCGATTGTATTGTAGATGTGCCTGGTAAAGGCCGGAAATATTTTACCGACCGCTTTGAGCTGGATGGTATTCAGTTCGAGGAGCCTAGTGCAAACCTGTTTACCTTTAATAACCCTTTTGGTGCCTGTAAAACCTGCGAAGGCTTCGGGCAGGTGCTGGGTATAGACCCCGACCTGGTTATTCCTGATAAGAGCCTGAGTGTATACGAAGGGGCTATTGCTCCATGGCGTGGGCCAAGCATGCAGGAAGAGTGGTTAAAGCCTTTGCTCAAGAATGGCATTCTTTTCGATTTCCCTGTTCACCGTCCTTATAACGAACTTACTGAAGAGGAGAAGGACGTTCTCTGGAAAGGAAACCGTTATTTTAAAGGAATAGACCAGTTTTTTAAGCACCTGCAAAGCAAACTGCACAAGATTCAGTACCGGGTAATGCTTTCGCGCTACCGCGGCCGCACCAGCTGCCCCGACTGCCGTGGTACCCGCCTGCGTAAAGATGCACAATATGTTAAAATTGCAGGCAAATCTATTGCCGATGTAGTGCTGATGCCTATTAATAAGGCCAGTGAATTCTTCCGGAGCCTGGAGCTTAATGAGCACGAGCAAAAGGTGGCGGCGCGTATCCTGAAGGAAATCAGTAACCGCCTGGAGTACCTGGAACAGGTAGGGCTGGAATACCTTACCCTGAACAGGGTGGCCAATACCCTTTCCGGTGGCGAATACCAGAGAATTAAACTATCCACCTCCCTCGGCTCTGCCCTGGTAGGTTCTATGTATATTCTCGATGAACCCAGTATTGGTCTGCACCCACGGGATACTGCCCGTTTAATTAATGTACTTGAATTACTCCGTAACCTTGGTAACACTGTTGTGGTGGTGGAGCATGAAGAAGAGGTAATGCACGCCGCAGATCAGATCCTCGATATTGGCCCGGATGCAGGATCCCATGGCGGTGAGCTGATATTTCAGGGTACCCTGGAAGAGTTGATGGAGCATGGCGAAACACATACTGCGCGCTATCTGAGCGGACGTGCAGCCATTCCTGTTCCCGAATACCGCCGCAAGTGGCGCGACCGTATTATTTTACAGGGCTGCCGCGAAAACAACCTCAAAAATGTAGATGTGGAAATTCCGCTCGATGTGCTCACGGTAATTACAGGAGTATCGGGATCCGGAAAATCTACTTTAATTAAAAAGATCCTGTACCCTGCCGTGGGCAAATTGCTGGGATCTGTAAATGAAAGCACCGGAAAGTTCGATAAGATGGAAGGTGATTACAAAAAAATCACTCAGGTGGAGTTTGTCGACCAGAACCCGATCGGTAAATCTTCCCGCTCCAATCCGGTTACCTATGTAAAAGCCTACGACGCTATAAGGAGTCTGTTTTCGGAGCTTCCTTTGGCCAAACAGCGGGCCTATAAGCCGGCGCACTTCAGCTTTAACGTAGAGGGCGGGCGCTGTGAAATTTGCCAGGGAGAGGGGCAGGTAAAAATAGAAATGCAGTTTATGGCCGATCTTTACCTGACCTGCGATGGTTGTGGAGGGAAACGCTTTAAACAGGAAATCCTGGATATTAAGTACAGGGATATGGATATTTCTGAAGTGCTTGAAATGACAGTGGATGACAGTATGGAGTTCTTCGAAGGCCAGACTTCTATAATTAACAAACTGGGTCCGCTACAGGAAGTAGGTTTAGGGTATATTACCCTTGGCCAAAGCAGTAACTCCCTCAGTGGTGGTGAGGCACAGCGTGTAAAACTGGCAAGCTTCCTGGGGAAAGGTGCTAATACCTCGAAAGGGCATATCCTGTTCATTTTCGATGAGCCTACTACTGGCCTGCATTTTCATGACATCAATAAATTAATGAAGTCTATTAATGCTCTGGTGGAGCAGGGCAACTCAGCCGTAATTATCGAGCACAATATGGAGGTGATCAAAACCGCTGACCATATTATTGATATTGGGCCTGAAGGTGGCGAAAACGGAGGAACTATTACTTTTGCAGGCACCCCTGAGGAAATGATAAAGCTGGACAACAACTATACTGCGCAGTACCTGCGCGAGAAGCTGAAGTAAATAAAGACGGAAGGCGGATTCCACAAGGTTTCTGCCTTCTCTTTCCCATGCTTTTTCAGATTAATATTATTTTGTGCTCAATATTTACTGCTTAGCAGTTACAAACCTTATCGAATTCCACATTAAACAGGCTGGTCATTTGCTTTTCGTTAATGCTGGCAGGGGTGCTTTTCAGGAGAAGGTTGCGAAGCTTTACTGCTATGGGATTTTCCCACTGCGCTATTTTTCCTGCCAGCCGGGACTGTTCTACAATTTTACGGGTGCGTGGAAGGCGGAGCTGGTTGTATTTCCGGAAGGCAGTTATGTAGTCATTCTTCTGAAGCAGGGAACCCAGCACTGCAGCATCTTCAAGCGCCTGGCAGGCTCCCTGGCCCATATTCGGAGTGGTGGCATGTGCCGCGTCGCCTAATAAAACCACCCTCCCGCTGCTAAAAGATGGAATGGGTTTAAGGTCTGTAATATCATTCCAGAGTAAGGCTTCGGGCGGAGTGCTTTTTATTATTTCATGAACCGGCTGGTGGAATCCGGCATAAATCTCCTGTAAATCCTGTGGCTGCATTGCACTCATAGCAGGATCTTTTTGGTTTGGGGAGTTAAGGCAGGCAAACCAATAAACTCTGTTATTGGTGAGAGGTACAATGCCAAATCGTTTCCCTCTTCCCCAGCTTTCGCTGGCAAAGGAAGTTTCCCTGCCCGCTGGCCGGTGGCTGGTGACTCCTCTCCAGCAGGTATAACCTGAATAGCGCAGTTCTGTAGCCGGAAATATTGCCTGCCGCACAGCTGAATGGATTCCATCGCAGCCCAGCAGCAAATCTGCCCGTTCCTTTTCGCCATCTTCAAATTCAGCCTCCACATACTCACCCGTCTGCACAATACTTTTGCAGCGTTTCCCGGTCCGGATTTTCAGCCTGAAAATTTCTGAAAGCAGCGCCTGTTGTAACTCTGTTCTGTGGAGGGAAATACCGCTCAAATGGCCAAATTTTTTACTGAGGCTTAAATGATTGGTTTTGGTAAGGGTACTTCCGTTTTGGTCAAGGATACTGAATTTCTCCAGAATATTTCCTTTTTCAATGACAGCATCATAGAGGCTGATAGCCTTAAGGGCTTTTAAGGCATTGGCACTCAGTACTATTCCTGCTCCTGCCGGCTTTAGTTCAGGGGCCTGTTCATAAATACTTATTTTCCAGTCGAGGAGCTGGAGGGCTTTGGCTGCTGCCAGTCCGGCAATACCACCGCCTATGATTATTGCTTTCATTGATGATAAAATTGGATAGTACAAATGTACTATTATAAACTTTTAGCACAATCGTACTACAATTTTTTTTTATATTAGAGGTTGAAATGAAAGATGAGAAGATTTCTTTTAACTATTATCTAAAAAGTTCGCAATTTACCTCCTTGCTGCAAGGCAGTAAGGCTAGTTAGAATTTTATAATGAAGACTAAGGAGAAGATTCTGGAAGCCGCTTTGCAGCTATTTAACCAGGAAGGAATTGGAAATGTAAGCATGCGCCGTATAGCGGAAGAGGCAGGAATACAGATAGGGAATTTAACTTACCATTTCAGGAACCGCGATACCCTGGTGGAGGAGCTCCTCAACCAGCTGATTGAAGAGCTGGAGAATGAAATATCTAAAACCCAAATCCCGGAATTAAGCCTGCGTGCGGTATGGAATGCCTTGTATACATCTTATAAAATTCAGGATCGTTACCGCTTTATAATGCTGGACCTGCTCCAGATGTTCCGCCAATATCCGCAGCTTCTCCGCAAGTTCAGGGATAATTACGAGCGCCGCAGAATGGAACTTTCTTTTGCTATTCAGCTAATGGAGGTAAGTGGTATTTTGCAGCAGGAAATGCGGCCGGATTTTTATCGGGAATACCTGATGCCACAATTATATTGCCTCAGCGATTTCTGGCTTTCGGAGGCAGAGTTGTTGTACCAGGGAAAGGAAGAAGATAAAGCTTACTACTACGCCAGGGTTACATTTGCACTGCTTTATCCTCACCTCAGCGAAAAGGGGAAAAAGGATTACCTGGATATTTTTGAAATGAAGTAACAGATTAGCTCCGTGGCCAGGAAAAACATAAAAAAAGTTGTACAGGAAAATCCCGTACAACTTAACAGCAAAGAAAGATAAATGGAAGATTATCAGAACGTTCCTGTCTGGTAAATTTTTACAACTCCGTCCGCCTCGGAACTTACCACCAGGAGTGAGTTTTTATTAGGGCTTTCCTTTGCCGGAATAAACAGTATTCCCTCAGGAGCATCACCTGTTTTTAATACCTGCAAAAACTCAGGATTCTTTGGTCTGGTAACATCGTATATTAATACCGCATCTGCCCTTTCAGCTCCTATAAATGCAATTGTGCGGCCGCTGATTTCTCCTGTTGCCACTCCTTCCGGCTCTATTCCTTTATCGTCACTCCGGTCATCGGGGTATAAAGATGCTTTTATCAACTCTCTTTCAAGTTCGCTGCCGCTATCGTAAACCTGTTCACCGGTATGGCCATTCCAGATGCTGAACGAACGGGCACCAAAAGAGTATAGTTCCTCATAAACGCCATCCCCGTCCTTATCGCCAAGCGTGCCGGTAACCTTTAAGCGGCCAAGCATTTCATCTTTTTGTAAAGCGGCGGCATTTGGGAAAATAACAGGATCGAGAGAAAGTTTTTTAACCCGTGCTTCCTCTTCAAAAGCATCATATTCACGGGCATCGCCCTCATTGGCAGATATTACATAGTTTACACCGCCAACTGAAAAAGCAGCAAGTGCATCAGGCTGATACATTCCTTTTACCGGCCAGTTAGCTAAGCGTATATCATTGTCTTTGTCGCTTACATCAATTTCATTACCGGGCATGTTGTAATCTTTAAAGCCCAGAGGAAGAATTTCGGAGATGGTTTGTGATACCAGGTCAATTTTAGCTATGGCATTGTTTTCCTGTAAAGACACCCAGGCAGTTTTAGAATCGTCTGAAACAGTAATATATTCAGGTTCCACATCCTGTGCCAAGGTAGCATTAGGGCCAAACACCCGTAATCCCTTTTCTTTCAAAGCAGTTACCTGATTATTAAAGGCGCTGAAGTTAAGTGTATTTACGCTGTAGCCGTCCTTTACGGATATAATAGAAACAGTTCCTTCCGGGTCTACAGTATAATCATTGTTTGGTTCACCTTCATTCGCAGAAAGAATAAATGCACCGTCAGGGCTAAAGGTTACCATGTCCGGAAGGGTACCTACAGTAATTTCCTTGATCAGGCCGAAAGATTTTAAATCGAACAGAACTACCTTGCCATTGTCCTGTTTGTTATCAGCTTCCACTGCAGCAGCCAGAATGCCATTTTTTGCAGCAAGGCTGTTAACCCCACCTCCATACTGGCTGATATCAATGCTTTTATGAAAGACCGGCGAAGAAGGCTTCTTCAGGTCAACAACATCTATTCTTGATGTACCCGCATTATTAACAATAAAAAGTCTTTTGGTTTTATGGTCATAGGTGCTTATTTCAGCGGCTCCTTCACCTCCGCTAAGGGTAATTTCACCTATTTCAGAAAAGGACCCGGGGTTTTCAAAAACAGGTGGTTCCGTTGGAAGATCATCTGTACAGGCAGAAAAACCCAGAAGCAGGCCCATGCCGATTGCAGTTAGCTTTTGATTCATAATTGATTGGTTTAAAAAGTTTTGGTTGCGACTGCAAAGAAACGGAGAGCCTGTTATTCTTTGATTAAAAGAGAGTTACTCTTGCGTTAAAAAGAAACCAATCATGTTATGTTTTTGTCAACAGCTACATTATTCCTGCTTTCGAAAAGCCGCCATCGATCTGGAGGTTTACTCCATTTAAATAAGAAGCTGCCGGCGAGGCGAGGAAGACAACAGGCTTTGCCACCTCCTCAGGTGTACCTACTCTTCCCAGAGGTGTCTGCCCGGTAATCATTTTTCGTTTTTCTTCATCTTCCAGTACAACTTTAGTGAGGGGGGTTTCTATATACCAGGGGTGGACACTATTAACTCTTATCCCTTCTTTGCCCCATTCCACGGCCAGGTAATTGGTCATCTGTTCCATAGCCGCCTTGGACATGGAATAAATGGCGGTGGTAACCTTAATTGCACGCTGGCTTGCAATGGAGGCAACATTTACAATAGAAGGTGCTTCGGCTTTTTTCAGGAGCGGATATAATCCTTTGCTCAGCTCAAAGGCCGATTCAACATTAATCTGCATAATCTTCCGCAGGTCGTCAGCAGTGGTTTCAAGTGTAGGTTTGCGGATGTTGCTTCCCACATTGTTGATCAGGATATCAAGCTCTTTCCAACTGCCATTAATTGCGTTCAGTATAAGTTCCCGCCCGGCTTCAGTGGAAGCATCGGCAGCAATCCCCAGCACCGGCGCATTCTGCTGCTGGTATTCATCCAGCTGTTGCTGAACCATTTCCTTATTTCTGGCAACGATAAATACCTCGGCTCCCCAGCTGATAAGCTCTTCCACTACAGCTTTTCCAATACCTTTGGTGGCGCCGGTTACCACTGCTTTCTTTCCTTTTAAACTCCATCCTTTTTCCATAATACTATAAAAGAAATGGGAGGGTAATTGTTAAATATTAAAGTGTGAGTTCACGCAGAGGGCGCGGAGTATTTTCGCAAAGTATGCAAAGAATTTTTATTTGCGCTCAATAAAATTAAAAAGCTTTTTCTTTTCCCTCTGCGCTCCTGGCGAAAAAACTTAGCGCACTTTGCGTGAACCACCCCACTCATGCGCAATCCTTCCCGGCAATTTTCTGCTTCCTGCAACAATCTGCCTGAATATGCTATTAGTAAAAGAAGGGTATTCAATAAAAATTTTTAATATTGCCCGTGAAAAGCTAAACTGAATTTTTCAACCTAAAAATATTTATATCCAATGGGAAAAGTTTTAATTATTGGGGCCGGTGGTGTTGGTAATGTAGTAGTAAAGAAATGTGCAATGCTGCCGGAGGTTTTTACCGAAATCATGCTGGCGAGCCGCACCCTTTCTAAAGTGGAAAAAATTGCAAAAGATATTGGCGGAAACCGCGTGCAAACTGCACAGGTAGATGCCGATAATGTGCAGGAGCTGGTGAAGCTGATCAACAGCTTTAAGCCGGACCTGGTAATTAACGTAGCCCTGCCTTATCAGGACCTTCCTATTATGGATGCCTGCCTTGAAACAGGTGTTCATTACCTCGATACCGCAAACTATGAGCCTAAAGAAGAAGCCAAGTTTGAATACAGCTGGCAGTGGGCTTACAAAGACCGCTTTAAGGAAAAAGGCTTGATGGCACTTTTAGGCTGCGGTTTCGACCCTGGCGCCACTCAGGCATTTACAGCCTATGCTGCCAAACATCATTTCGATGAGATCCATTACCTCGACATCATCGACTGTAATGCAGGTAGCCATGGTAAAGCATTTGCTACAAACTTCAACCCTGAGATCAACATCCGCGAGATTACCCAAAAAGGTAAATACTGGGAAAACGGACAGTGGGTGGAAATTGAGCCAATGTCAATCCACAAGCCAATTGACTACCCTAATGTAGGCCCTAAGGAAAGCTACCTGCTGTTCCACGAGGAACTTGAGTCACTGGTTAAAAATTTCCCGACTATCAAGCGTGCCCGTTTCTGGATGACCTTCGGGCAGCAGTACATTACCCACCTTCAGGTGCTGGAAAATGTTGGCATGACCAGTATTAAGCCAATCAAATTCCAGGGAATGGACATTGTGCCCCTTGAATTCCTGAAAGCTGTACTTCCTGAGCCGGGTGAGCTGGGAGAGAACTATACCGGCGAAACTTCCATAGGCTGCCAGATTAAAGGGATAAAAGATGGTAAAGACCAGACCTATTTCATCTGGAATAACTGCAAGCATGAAGATGCCTACAAAGAAGTAGGAGCCCAGGGCGTTAGCTATACCACCGGTGTACCAGCCATGATTGGCGCCATGCTTATGCTCACAGGCAAATGGATGAAGCCGGGCGTTCACAACGTAGAAGAAATGGATCCGGACCCATTCATGGAAGCCATGAACAAACACGGCCTCCCCTGGCACGAGAAAGTTGGCCTGGAGCTGCCGCATGAGTATCCTGCTTCGTAAGAAGCAGAATCAGGAGCCAAGAATCAGGAACCAGGACGTTCATGCATAATTACAAGCACTTAAAAGTTTGGCAAGTTTCTATGGAATTGGCAGAAGAGCTGTACAGGCTCTCTGCTGAGCTGCCATCAAATGAAAAATATGGACTTGTTTCTCAAATGAGGAGATGTGTGGTTTCTATTCCAAGTAATATAGCGGAAGGAACAGGAAGAGGGTCCGATAAGGATTTTGCAAGATTTATGAACATCGCCTTAGGTTCTGCTTTTGAACTGGAAACTCAAATTTTGTTGTCCATTCGTCTTGGCTTCTTAAAACAATCTCAACCGGAGCTTCTTGATAAATTATCTCAGGTTCAAAAAATGCTCCATAGTTTAATTAATAAATTTCAGCACAAAGCATGAGGTTGAAAGATCTTGTTTCTTGATTCCTGACTCTTGACTCTTGAAAAATGACTACATCCGAAAAATTTCCAATTGATAAAACACCAGCTGTAGAATTCCAGCAAATTCCCTCCCCCTGCTTTGTGCTGGAGGAGCGTTTGTTGCGGTATAATTTAAAGGTGCTGCGACATGTGATGGACGAAAGTGGGTGCGAAATTATTTGTGCGCTGAAAGGCTTTGCCATGCACTCTGCTTTTCCGCTGGTGCGGGAGTACTTGCCGGGAGGAACGGCCTCCTCACTGAATGAAGCGCGGCTGATATATGAAAAAATGGGGGTGAAGGCCCACCTTTGTGCTCCTGCCTACCGGGAAGAGGACTGGCCGGAGCTGGAGAAAATCTGCAGCCATGTTACCTTCAACTCCCTGAACCAGTGGAACCAGTATAAGGAGCGGGCTTTGGCGGCAGGCATCAGCTGTGCTATTCGCGTAAACCCGCAGTATTCCGAGGTAGAGGTGGATCTGTACAACCCCTGCATTCCCGGCTCACGCCTGGGCACTACGGCAAACCACCTCGGCGATAAGCTGCCGGAAGGAATGGAAGGTGTGCATTTCCATACCCTCTGCGAGAATAATGCCGATGCGCTGGAGCGTACATTTAAAGCTGTGGAAGACCGCTTTGCGCCGCTTCTCCACCAGGCGAAATGGCTTAACATGGGAGGTGGGCACCATATTACCCGTGCCGACTATGAAATAGACAGGCTTATTGAGCTTATCAGGTATATTAAGAAAACCTACGATGTGCATGTGATTATGGAGCCCGGCGAGGCAGTAGGCTGGCAAACAGGCTATTTGCGCGCAAAGGTGCTGGATGTGATCGATTCGCAGGGGATTAATGTAATTGTAATGGATGCTTCAGTGAGTGCGCACATGCCTGACTGTATTGAAATGCCATACAAACCTGCCGTGCTGGGAGCTACAGATGCTGAGCTAACCGGCCGCCGCAATGCCGATGCCGGCCCGGCGCCATGGCGGATAGGGGGCGGTACCTGCCTGGCAGGCGATTATGTGGGTGACTATAAATTTGATAAAGAACCACAAATTGGCGATCCCCTCATCTTCAACGATATGATCCACTACACCATGGTAAAAACCACCACCTTCAACGGTGTTGGCCTCCCGGGTATTGGCATCTGGAAAGAAAACAATCAGTTCCAGCTGGTAAAGGAGTTTGGCTATGATAGTTATAAGGATAGGTTGAGCTAAATTAATTAGAATCAAGAATCAAGAATCAAGAATCAAGAATCAAGAATCAAGAATCAAGAATCAAGAATTTTCTTTGAAGGTCCTAACTCCTGGTTCTTGATTCCTGGCTCTCAAAATTATGTTCTCAAANTTTCTTTGAAGGTCCTAACTCCTGGTTCTTGATTCCTGGCTCTCAAAATTATGTTCTCAAAAGCAGAAGCAAGTGCGTGGAATGAGCGGTTTTATACTGCGTTTGGTGTGTATATGCGCAAGCATGAGCCTGTGGCTGATTATGGACTGAAGTGGCTGAACTACCAGACGGGAGTGAAGGACGTGTTTTTCCGGGTGGAAGCGGATAAAAAAGGAGGACGGGTGAGTATAGACCTCCAGCATCCGGATGAGGGCTTACGGGAGTTATTTTTTGAGCAGTTCCGGGAGTTTAGTAAAATGATGCTGAGTTATCTGGAAACAGAAATGATCTGGGATAAGGAATATGTTTTGCCAAATGGCCGCATCATCAGCCGCATTTATGTGGAGAAAAAAGGGCTGAACATTTATAAGGAAGATGACTGGCGCGATTTTTTTGAATTTTTTGAAACCTACCTTACCCGCCTCGATGCTTTCTGGGCCGATTTTAAACTTGTATTTGAAGATTTTGCACAGTAAGGGATTCTGGTGTTTCCCGTGAAACCAAACAATTTTACTGTACCATCTATTAAAATTCAGACAAAGCTTTAAAGTTAAATATGAATAAAGATGGATATAGAAAAAATCATTCAACAATTAAAAGATAAAAATCCGCAGGAACAGGAGTTTATACAGGCGGCCACCGAAGTGCTGGAGCATATTGCCCCTGTGCTGGAAAAGAAACCGGAATACCGGGAGCAAAAAATTGTAGAGAGAATGCTGGAGCCCGAGCGGGTAATTTCCTTCAGGGTTAGCTGGCAGGATGATAATGGAGAGGTGCAGGTGAACAGAGGCTATCGTGTGCAAATGAACTCCGCCCTTGGGCCATACAAAGGAGGCCTTCGCTTTTCGCCTTCGGTAAAGCAGGGGGAACTGAAGTTTCTGGCGTTTGAGCAAACCCTTAAAAATGCACTTACAGGCCTGCCGCTGGGTGCAGGCAAAGGCGGATCTGACTTTGACCCTAAAGGAAAGTCAGATGCTGAAGTAATGCGCTTTTGCCAGGCTTTTATGGCTGAGCTTTACCGCCATATCGGAAGCCGCTTAGATGTACCAGCCGGCGATATGGGAGTTGGTGCCCGGGAAATAGGTTACCTTTTTGGTGCTTATAAAAAGCTGCAAAATTCGTACGAAGGAGCCATTACCGGCAAAGGAGTAGGCTGGGGAGGCAGCCAAATGCGGACAGAAGCTACAGGTTATGGCCTGATTTACTTTGCGCAGCAAATGCTCAAAAAAGCAGATAGTAATATTGAAGGAAAAACCTGCCTGGTTTCCGGAGCAGGCAATGTGGCGCAATATTGCATTGAAAAGCTTATTCAGCTGGGAGCCAAAGTGCTTACCGTTTCCGATTCCTCCGGCTTTATTTACGATAAAGAAGGGATTGATGAGGAAAAGCTGGCTTACATTAAAGAGCTGAAAAATAAGAAGCGGGGCAGGATAAAAGAATATGCCGAAAAGTTTGATGCAGAATATACCGAGGTAGATAAGGAGGCAAAGGAAAACCCGATATGGAATATAAAAGCAGACCTTGCCTTCCCTTGTGCCACTCAAAATGAAGTGCAGGAGAAAGATGCTGAGAATTTAAAGAATAACGGTATTATACTAATAGCCGAGGGCGCAAATATGCCGCTTACTGCTGAGGCCACGGAAATTGTAGAAAAATCTGATATTTTGTATGCTCCGGGCAAAGCCTCCAACGCAGGTGGAGTTGCTGTTTCAGGCATAGAAATGATGCAGAATTACCTTGGTAGCTACTGGACAGCAGAGGAAGTGGACCAGCGCCTGAAATCCATTATTTGCAGCATCCACGACAGGTGCCTGAAGGCTGCTGAAGAGTGGGGCTTCCCGAAAAATTACGCCGCCGGAGCCAACATTTCAGGTTTTATACAGGTAGCAGACGCCATGCTGGCGCAGGGGATAGTATGAAAATGATAGAATGAGTGAATGTAGGAATGATAGAATGAAAAAATGAAAGAATAAAAAAGGAGACAGTGTCCAGAAAAGTGTGTAAATGAAAATTCAGGCTC
>JAFMYY010000067.1 GCA_017948555.1 Cesiribacteraceae bacterium YIM B00369
TCGGTGCTGTTGTTGCTTTCCAGCAGGAAAAGGGAGTATAGAATGCCCGAAGCCATCCAGGCAATGTAGTGGCCAAGGAATACGCCGGTAGCCGAGGAGGCTCCGTACTGCCATTTTTTAGCATAGCGCAGCAGCGACATATCGGCCATACCAATGTGCATGGCCATATTACAGAACCATGCAAAGAACATAATATGCCAGAAGGTGAACTTGCTTTGTCCTTCAAGGGGAATGCCTGTCCAGATGGTGCTGTTGGCAACAGACCAGAACTCACCCACGGAGTTAACACCAAGCTGGGGGAGTACAGCCACAGCGGCGGCAATAAAGATCATGATCATCCAGGGAGCGGCAACGTTTGCGAAGCGCGACACCTGTTCATAGCCGAACATAGCAACAATAGTAGTGATGAGGCCCACTGCAAAAACAGTTACCACCCAGCCAAAGGAGTTGGGGAGCACATCATTAAGGGCAGGCATGGGCAGGTCGAAAGGAATGCCTACGGCAGTGGCCGAAACAGCAATCATTGCCCCTGCAAGGAAGCAGAACATGCAGGCATTTACAAGGTTGTAGACCAGCGAGAAGCGTTTGCCGGCAATTTTCTGCAGCTGGTA
>JAFMYY010000068.1 GCA_017948555.1 Cesiribacteraceae bacterium YIM B00369
GAACATTGAATTGCGTCTCAATTCGATCAGGAAGCATTGCCAGCCTGATCTTAAGCGGACAAAGGAACAGTTTTAAGGAATGATAGAACAGGTACTGAAACGTAAAAATCTTTATCAGGCCTGCCGAAAGGTGGTCCGGAATAAAGGTGCCTCAGGGATAGACAATATGGGGGTGGATGAATTATTTTCCTTTCTGGAAAGTAACCGTGACCGGATTATTCTCTCTGTCCTGAACAGGACGTATGTGCCCAAACCTATCTTAGGAGTAGAAATACCAAAAAGCAACGGGAAAATGCGCCTTTTGGGGATCCCCACAGTAACAGACCGGTGGCTCCAGCAAGCCGTAAGTCAGGTGCTGATCTCAAAGTTTGAATTAACTTTTGAAGAATACAGCTATGGCTTCCGTCCGGAAAAGAACATCCACAAGGCAGTATCGCAATCCCTGAAATACATCAATGGTGGATTTCAGGATATTGTGGATATCGACTTAAAAGGATTCTTTGATGAGGTTGACCACTCCGTTCTGCTACAGCTTATTTACA
>JAFMYY010000069.1 GCA_017948555.1 Cesiribacteraceae bacterium YIM B00369
TTCTCCACCGGCCGTGTATACGACCAGATCCGCCAGTCAATTGCTTACTCCGACAAGAACGTAAAGATATGTGCTTCACACGCAGGTCTTACCCTTGGGGAGGACGGTGCAACGCACCAGATACTGGAAGATATCGGTATGATGAAGATGTTGCCGGGAATGACAGTGATCAACCCCTGCGACTACAACCAGACAAAGGCAGCTACCATAGCTATAGCCGATCATCATGGTCCGGTTTACCTTCGCTTTGGCCGCCCTGTTATGCCCATCTTTACAGCTCCTGACCAGAAGTTCGAGATAGGCAAGGCATGGATGGTGAACGAAGGCGCAGATGTATCAATCTTCGCTACAGGCCACCTTGTGTGGGAAGCCATACAGGCAGGCGAGCAGCTGGCAGAAATGGGTATAGATGCAGAGATCATCAACATCCACACCATTAAGCCACTCGACGAAGAAGCAGTGCTTAAATCAGTAGCCAAAACAGGCTGCGTGGTAAGCTGCGAGGAGCACAACAGGCTGGGCGGACTGGGCGACAG
>JAFMYY010000070.1 GCA_017948555.1 Cesiribacteraceae bacterium YIM B00369
TGTGTGCGCTCGGTATGCGCATCTGGTACCTAAGGTATCAAATTATTCCAGAGGGTGCAAGCCAATTTAATTGGCCCAGTCCCTTACAGGCGAGTTGGTGAAGCCTGTTAGCAAGTGACAAGCTGGTTTACCGCGAGGTATGCAGTGAAGAAAGTCAAACGGCAAAATCCGGTACTGACGAACAGAAACGACATACGGAGGCTGGAAAGAGAGGGTAAGTAAGCACATGATTGCAACGCCCGTAACCAACAATCTCTCTTTAGTAGATGTCGCAGGAATCGGAGGAAGGAATATGTGCTTACCCGAGGATATCCTGGAATAGATTCGGTTTCTATGCGCCAGGAAGTCAGCAGAGGTCATAGTAGTTGGGGGTAAACGAGCTGCTAAGAAGATAGCAGAGGCCTCACAAACCAATGAAGGACCGAACATTGAATTGCGTCTCAATTCGATCAGGAAGCATTGCC
>JAFMYY010000071.1 GCA_017948555.1 Cesiribacteraceae bacterium YIM B00369
AAAACCTTCAAGGCAAAGCCAATCCTGATCCTGATGCAGACCAACATGGGCCACGGTGTGGACTTTATGATGGGCTCCCACAAATGGCACGGAGTAGCTCCAAACGACGAGCAGCTCGAAAACGCCTTAGGTCAGCTGGAAGAAACAATGGGAGATTATTAAATGAGAATCAAGAATCAAGAATCAGGAACCAAGAGAAGAGATTTTAGAAAGTCTTGACTCTTGGCTCTTGTCTCCTGGCTCTCAAAAAAAAGAACATGAAAAAATATACCTTCACAGATAAGAAAGATACCCGCTCCGGTTTCGGGGCAGGGCTGCTTGAAGCGGGCAGGAAGAACGAAAACGTGGTGGCGCTGTGTGCTGACCTTGTAGGTTCCCTGAAGATGGCAGACTTTATAAAGGAATTCCCTGAGCGCTTTTTCCAGATAGGGATTGCAGAGGCCAACATGATGGGCATAGCCGC
>JAFMYY010000072.1 GCA_017948555.1 Cesiribacteraceae bacterium YIM B00369
TAATTCAAGTTGCGAGAAACAAAAATAGCCTGTCCCTTCGCTGGTAATAATCCGTTTTAGTAGTTGTCGAATCCATAAAACATCTACTACCATGAATGAACAGGCAATAGCAATATACTGCTTTATAGATGATTTCTTTAAAACTACAGGCAGAAAAACTGATCCTCATTGTAAAATGAGTGATGCTGAAATTTTAACCACAGCTCTTATGTCAGCACGCTACTTTTATGGAAACCTTGCTTCTGCCATGCTATACATGAAGCAGCATCAGGGTGTGGCAATGATTGATAAATCAGGCTTTATCAGAAGGCTTCATGGTTTACGGCAAGGCTTGCTGGCCCTGTTTCATTCTCTGGCTCAAACATTGAAAGAACTAAATACCCAATCTCAATACCTGATCGATTCTTTCCCTGTGGCTGTCTGCGATAACATCAGAATACCTTCCTGTAGATTATTGCA
>JAFMYY010000073.1 GCA_017948555.1 Cesiribacteraceae bacterium YIM B00369
AATCGTGTAGACGGCCGATGAGCCTGTAAGCCCACCGGTGCGCCTCACACACCACCGTACGTACGGGTCTCGTATACGGCGGTTCACTGAATCTGAGGTTGCGTTTTCAGGTAATAAGAAAACATGGATTCGTAACCTTTCCTTCTGAGTCTGGACAGGGTAATAGTCGTAAAAAGTATAGGGCTTTGGGCTACCGCCCATCCTCGCATACCCGTACGGCTAAAAGCATAAGCCAGTCCCTTTTCCACTCCTAACCGGATAAGGTTTTTGCGTTTTCTCTCCGGCTTTTTCCAATCGTGCCAGATACAGTATCTCAGGCGGGCTCTTAACCACTTATCGAGGGTTTGCAGTTTGGAATGAATACTCGCCAAGCGATAATTATTCACCCAGCCTTTCCATACCTCTGCAAGCTTTCGGAGCCGTTCTTCAAAACTGTAGGGTTTGGTCTTTTTGGTAA
>JAFMYY010000074.1 GCA_017948555.1 Cesiribacteraceae bacterium YIM B00369
GGCAATGCTTCCTGATCGAATTGAGACGCAATTCAATGTTCAGTCCTTCACTGTTCTGTGAGTCCTCAGGGGTATGGTTTTAGCAATCCCTGCTCGTTTCTCCAGCTACTATGACCTCTGCTGACTTCTCCCAATGTTCCAGACATCGGGAGACCTCCCTTGGTAAGATGAATATCCTTATGTCTATCCCTGCTACATCTACCATTTCGACACTTCACCCTTTCGAGTGCCTGGACTTCGGCAGTAGGTGGTACCTCATCCGGCCTGATAGCCTCTGTATGTAGTTTCTGTTCGTCAGTACAGACATCGCAGTCTGGCTTACTTCAGTGCATACCTCGCGGTAAACCACCTTGCCACTTGCTTAGCTTCGGGTAACGACTCCCGCGCTTAAGGGACTTTCACCCATTGGAACACTCAACTTATTGAGCTATATTCACCATTCAAGGCGCACACCC
>JAFMYY010000075.1 GCA_017948555.1 Cesiribacteraceae bacterium YIM B00369
AAATCAGCCAGCAAAAGACGGTTTTTCTATGGTTTTAGAGTACAAATAATCACTACTTCAGAGGGTTTGCCTGTTGATTTCTATATTCATGCGGGATCCTTTGTAGATATAACTGCTTTCCAATCTATGAACCTGGATTTACCGGAAGGAAGCAAACTTTACGCAGATGCCGGATATACTGACTATGAACAGGAAGACCTTTATCAAAGTCTGGAAAATATAGACCTGAGAGTCTGCAGAAAGCTAAATTCTACACGCACTGATGAAACCTATATGGCCTTTCTTAAAAACTATTACCGTAAACGCATTGAAGTAATATTCTCTCAGATCACAAACTTCTTTCCAAAGAAAATACATGCTGTCACTAAAGAAGGATTTGTGCTCAAACTTGAACTTTATATCCTGGCATTTACTCTTTGCCAATTAACATAATATTGCGCAACTTGAATTA
>JAFMYY010000076.1 GCA_017948555.1 Cesiribacteraceae bacterium YIM B00369
TCTACGCCGTGATCATTATGTTCATGGGTCTGTGGGTGTCAAGATCGAAAAAAGGGGTGGAAAAAACCGCTCAGGAGTACTTCCTGGCCGACAAATCCCTTACCTGGTGGGCCGTGGGTGCTTCCCTTATTGCCGCTAACATTTCTGCAGAGCACTTTATCGGCACTTCCGGTTCAGGATTCGCAATCGGTTTAGCAATCTCTGCCTATGAATGGATGGCTGCCATCGCCCTTATCATTGTGGCCAAATACTTCCTGCCTGTGTTTATCGAGAACGGCATCTATACCATGCCTCAGTTCCTGAACCAGCGCTTTAACAGGGGGGTAAGTACCGCCTTTGCTGTATTCTGGTTACTGGTGTACATCTTTGTTAACCTTACCTCGGTGAGCTACCTGGGTGCCCTTGCACTGGAAACCATTATGGGCGTTCCGCTGGTGTACGGCAT
>JAFMYY010000008.1 GCA_017948555.1 Cesiribacteraceae bacterium YIM B00369
ATAAAATTTTATTAACAGAGGGGCATGAGCGTATATTTACTAATGAAAGGCCATACCTAAGGGAAAAAAACGATCTAAGTATATTATGGTCACGGAATTTAGGACCTGGCTTAATCGTAAAAGAATAAATCAGGGCTGCAGACCGCTTCAAAATAAGGTGGTTAAATTGGACACTAAAACGGTCAACTTTTTTCAGGACAAGTCACCATCGTCCCAACCAAAAGAGTAAGACCAAAGGCTTACACCCCCATCATTGTTGTAGCGATATTTTACCGACATTATCATGTCATGTTCAATGATACTTATTTCATTGTCACTATAAACTTTGTACCCATAAGTATTACAAGCATTATTAGAGTCCTTGGGGTAAACCAATAGCCTGTTGTTTGATTCAAAAACTAATTTTGCTCCTTTAGTAATGCTGCCACAATACGAAGGAATTTTTATTGGGGAATAATCCATACTGTCAACCACCCAAACTCCTGAAATTTTATGACTTTCTCTTGTCAGTTCCTGTGCTGATGCTTCAAGAAACTGGAGTGTCAAAATTGAAAGTATGAATAAAATATGTCTCATTAATTAATGTCAACTTCTGTAAATTTTCACCTACTGGCTCACCGGCCGCCTTCAATTGCACCAGTTTATATTTTTTATATTAAAGAGCCGACCAATCGTTGTTTAAGTCCCTCTTTTGTCAATACCCACACCAATTCATAGTACCCTGCCCCATCGCTATTGCCTTGCCAGACAAAGTAGGTGTCTCCATTTTTATATACTTTGAAATTATTTGTACATTCAAAGAGGTCGCTGTAAAAAACTCTATTGATTGATATTGCTTGTCCGTCTATTGATGCTTCAATACCACTAACCTGGTTCATCGGCATATTTCCGTCAGTTCCCCAGGCATGCCTTCCATCAATGCTACCAATCCAAGGCCCTGTACCAGTGTCTATGATTTTTCCAGTTGGGTCAAAACGCTGAATGTTGTATTTGAACGTAAAGTTGTCATTATTCGGCTGTTCCAGCCGCTCTAAAGGAAATACCCTGGATTTATGAATGAATCCAGTAATAGATTCGTTATCTCCGCATCCTAAAGAGAAGTCGTTCTTTGGAATGAAAACAAGAACCCATTCTGAAGTGTCCCTCACTGAAAAGTCTATCCAGAACACTTCGTTTTCGAACACCCGATGCACAATCTCTGATTTGTTGTCCGGCTTACTTCTGACATTTGTGTAACCGTCTTTATCCCGAATGATTGCTACCTGTCCAGATACATGGAGGGATAGAAAGACTAATATTAAGATTAAAAGCTCCTTCATTGGTTCAATTGGGGACAACTTGTTGGATAAAATCGCGCCTGAAACATAAAGCATTTGCAAATTAAATCCTAACTCCGACAAGTCAGGAGCTGAGGGTTACAGGTAAGGTTTAAAATCAGCTTAATCACTTTTACACAAAACCTCCGCTTCAAAATTGGGTGGGTTTGTGAGACATAAACATATTTTTTCATTTTCCAAACTATCCTTTTATTAGGGAAGATTTACACCCAAACAAATAATCTACACAAACATTGTTATTATTTGGCCATGAAAAATATACTACTCATATTCCCCATCATGTTCATAAGCTTTTTTTGTAAGAATTATTAGTTACTCATTGAGTTTAAAATTATTTTTCTCCTAATTTTTAGGTAACTCATGAGTTTTCACCTCTCTATAAATCTCTGTAGTGTCATCCATTTGGATGTTTAACACTTCGATTTTATAACGAGACCCAACTCCAGGTTCCCAAACCCGATAATGTAATTGATTTTCGAAGCCCGGAATAACTCTAAGATAAATGACAGTATCAATAAATTCTTTTTCTGTTATGAATCTTGAATTTTTTGCTGACAAAACAAACGGGTCATATTGATTACTAAGCTTTAAGTGAATTTTAAGGTGGTTTAGTTCTCGGGCTGTAATTGTTACCTCATTTTGTTCTCCTCCCTGAATCAAAGCTTCACCTAATGTAGTTAATGAGGTATGTTCTTCTGTTTCATCAATACTAACTCTGTATTCGGTATATCTTTTTTCAGTCACAAAGTTAAAATTGAACTTTCCATTTTCATCAGTCCTTGTGGAATCAATTATGTCACCACATAAAGTCCCTTGATGCAAATAAAAACTACAGCCTTCAAGTAATACTTTGGCATTAGATAGGTTCTTGTTTTTAAATTCATCAAAAACGACACCATTAACCACGGTAATTAAATCTTCTTCGCCTTTACATCCTTTTAAGGAAAGAAAAATTAAAAATAAAAAAATTAAGAAGTTCTTTATCTTCATGTCTTTTAAAATGATAAGAAGTTAAATAGCATGTGACTTTACCTTATATATTCAATATAACAAAATGTTTTTGCATTTTAAAACTAAACCCATACTAGAAAAAAAATAGTTTTCGTTACATACAAACTTTAAATCTGAAACAATCGCACTTACAGAAAAACCGCCATTTTCCCTGTAAAATAAAACCTGCGGTTTTTGAAATTTTATATATCACCACCAAAAATACCCTGAAATCATTCAAACATTCTTATAAAGGCATCTCATTAATCAAAACATGGATCAGCTTTTTGAGACGGGTTTGTAAAACAAATAATTGAAGATTAATTATGCAAGGGTGAGCACCATGGGGCAGGAGCCGGACCATCAGCCTGATGACAATAACTGTGGGTGCGAAATAATTTGCAAGGAAAAATTATACCTTTCCTTCTGAATCCGGATAGGATTAAGATTTTTGAAAGTGGAGGTGAAAAGGGCAGGAAAAAAACATACCGGGAACAGCTCCTGAACTTACCTCCGGTCAATCGGTGGTAAATAGCAACATAGGCAGTTTAATAAAGTTTCAATATTATTTCGTCCGGCCTTTTTTTTTGCAAGTTACACCTAACAGGTTAAAGGTCAGGGCGATAAGATACTGTTTTTGAAGGCTGAGTTTGAAGGAAAAACAGGATTTGATAATCCAAAAAAATCGGAAAAAATCATAGGAATTTAAAAATAAATCCGTTCTTTAGTGGTAGTTACTTTTTGTTATAGGAAACTGTTACGCCTATGCATTATTTTTTCATGTTCTTACTTAGCTCCTGCTTTTTTTTATTGGTCTCCTCCGCTAAGGGGCAGGAAAGTACCGGAACAGCATTTGTTCCGGGCCATGCGCAGGGGAATGGTTTAAAGGCTGAATATTTTAATGGTACCGGTTTCCGGGAGAAGGTATTTACCCGGATTGAGGAAGAAATAGATTTTTATTACCTGGAGGAAAGTCCTGCTCCCGGAGTTGACATCAATAACTTTTCAATTCGATGGACGGGCCGCTTATATGCACCTGTAACAGGTTTATATAAAGTTCTGGTGCGGGTCGATGATGGCGTGCGCCTTTGGATAAACAATGTGCTCCTGGTTAATAAGTGGAAGTTACAGCAGGAGACTACTTATTATGGAACAATAGAGTTAAAAGGAGGAGAGTTTTATGACCTGAAAATTGAATATTTTAACGGCCCGCTGCATGGCATAATGCAGCTGATGTGGGAGTCGCCTGAAGATGAACCACGTGGGCTGTTGAGTTTTTTTGAAGATACCCCACGTAAAATCATTCCGAAAAAATACCTGTACGGCTCCAAACCGGAAAAAAAGCCTGAAAAAGAAACTGTGAAGCCGGTGGAAAACAGGAACCTTACTGCCCGAAAAGAACCTGCTGAAGAAGAAGTGCAACTTAGCCGGGAGCCTGTAAATGTAAACTTAGTAAATGAAGCAAAAAATAGTAACCCGGAACCGGTGGAAATCCATAACTCTGAGGAGCTGAAGCCCGGAGAGCTGGTACAGTTAAAAAGTGTTTTGTTCGAACAGGGGAAATATGCTTTGTTGGAAAGCGCTTACCCTGAACTGGACAAACTGGTAAGGAACCTGCAAAGACAGGCTGCTTTGAAAATACGGATCAATGGACATACCGATAATGTAGGTGATCCCCGTATTAACCAGTCCCTGTCATTTTTCAGAGCAAAAGTGGTGGCAACCTATCTTATAGAAAATGGCATTGACCCCTCCCGTATTGAGACCAAAGGATTTGGCGACAGCCAGCCTGTTTCAGATAATTCCACTGAAGAAGGAAGAGCTAAAAACAGGAGAGTTGAGTTTGTGGTAAGGTAGTGATTTTACAGTATATGAAGCTTTCGGATCAGGAGAAACTCAGGCTGCTAAGCAGCTCCCTGATCCTTGCTTTTCCGGCTTTCCGGCAATGAACTGAGCCTGCTGTTGAGCTCGTTCAGGAGAGTTAAGCCAAAGCTGTTGCAAAGCTGAAATTGCTTCAGGAGAATGAGTGAGGTGGTGCGGTCGAAGTTCCAAAGGCTGTCGGCCGGTAAGCAGACTACAGGGAAGGTGCTGTTGTTCAGTAGTTTATTTGCAAGGCTGCCCAATGTGCGTCCGGTTTGCATATTTTGCCCCTGAGCACCTGTTACCACTAATTCTGCTTTAAGGCTTTGGGCAAGGGCAGGAATTTCAACTTCAGCAAAGCCTGGCTTAAGCAGGCGGCTTACAGATATTTCAAAGCGGTTGTGCAATTCCATTGCCAGCAGATCCAGCTTCTTTTGAGCCGCCTCTTCCGGTAAAAGGTTTCGGTAAACCTCATTTCCATCGCTGTTATTTTCCACGGTTGCCATTGGAGATAAGGCATGAAAAACAATTAACCGCCCCCCAAGCCTGCTGCTAAGTTCTCCGGCACATAATGCGGCAACGTGTGCATTTACGGAAAAATCTGTAGCTATTATAATGTCTTTCATCTGTCTTTATTTTCTCTGGCTTTTACTTTCTTAGCAAACTATCAAAAAGCAACAGGCTTCCTCTGTGTAGCAAAGCCCTGTTTGTATAAGAATTATAAAATTAGTTTACCCGGAGTAGTATAATCATGATGGCAGGCAATTGTAAACATGATAAATATCATAATCTCCATAAGCTGATTTGCCTAATTTTGGGTAATTGGCTACTTTACTGCCTGATTGGGCAGGGTGCTTATGACCGGAACAAGGATCTTTCCTTTTATTTAATCCTGGTCAGTTTGCCTGTTGTCTTAAGACTTAAGTATATTTGATTAGCGCTAAAGCAAATATTTTCAGATAAAATAACAGACCTTGGAAGAGCATCCTCATAATCCCGACCAGAATACAGAAAACAGAACACGGCTGAAAGCGATTATCGATACAGCCATCGATGGCATTATTACCATCGACAGGAGCGGTATTATTGAAACGGTGAATCCTGCTGCGGCAAGAATTTTCGGTTACCAGCCTGATGAAATTATTGGCCGGAATATTAAGATTTTAATGCCCGAACCGGACCATAGTCAGCATGATCAGTACATTGAAAACTACCTGCGCACCGGTGAAGCAAAAATAATAGGTAAAGGACGTGAGGTATTAGGTAAAAAGAAAGATGGATCTGTTTTCCCTTTTTTATTAAGCATAAGCGAAGTTCAGCTCCAGGATAAGCTTATTTTCACAGGTATCATTCATGATATTTCAGGTTTAAAAAAAGCGGAAGCTGCTTTACGCGAAAGTGAAAACAAGATCAATTCAATTATTAAGGCGGCAGTTGATGGCATAATTACCATTGATACCCGTGGTATTATGGAAATGGTGAATCCTTCGGCAGCTAAACTTTTTGGCTATGACGAAGCTGAGCTTTTGGGGAAAAGTGTTAATATGCTGATGCCTGAACCTGATAAAAGCCTGCACGACAGCTATATGGGGCATTACCATGAAACAGGGGAAAAGCGCATTATCGGGATAGGAAGAGAAGTTACCGGCATGCGTAAAGACGGTACCCTTTTTCCTTTTTACCTCAGCATCAGCGAAGTAACGCTTGCAGACAGGAAGGTTTATACCGGATTTGTTCATGATATAAGTGCTCAGAAATTAAATGAAGAAAGGCTGAGGCGCTATGCTGCCGAGCTGGAGCGGAGCAACAGGGAACTGCAGGATTTTGCCTACGTTTCTTCACACGACCTGCAGGAACCCCTCCGGAAAATTCAGGCTTTTGGCGACAGGCTGCTTACCAAAGAATATGATAACCTCAGCGAACAGGGGCAGGATTATGTGGACAGGATGCTGAATGCAGCCTCACGTATGCAAAACCTGATCAACGATTTGCTCTCCTTTTCAAGGGTAACAAGCAAGTCCAAACCATTTGTAAAAGTAAAGCTGGACCATGTGCTTTCCGAAGTCCTGTCAGACCTCGAAGTTGCTATTGAGAAAGCGGGGGCAAAAATAATCCGCTCTCCCTTACCGGAAATTGAAGCCGAACCTACCCAGATGCGTCAGCTGTTCCAGAACCTGATCAGCAATGCCATCAAGTTCAGGAAAGAAAATGAGAGCCCTATAATTAATATATACGCCAATAACCTGCAACGCAAAGCCCATATGACCGGTACCCCCGGCGATGAGGTAACGGAAATTTATGTGGAAGATAACGGTATTGGCTTTGATGAAAAATACCTTGATAAGATATTTAATATCTTTCAGCGCCTGGAAGGGCAGAAGTATGAGGGCTCAGGGGTGGGGCTGGCTATATGCCGGAAAATAGCCATCAGGCACGGAGGTGATATAACAGCCAGGAGCCAGCCGGGGGTAGGTACCCGGTTTATTATTACCTTAGCCCAGAGGCAACCACAGGAATCTTAAAAAAAACAGTCATGGAAAATAAACGACCTATTGTGATACTTATAGCTGATGATGATGCCGAAGACAGGATGCTTATTCATGAAGCACTGGAGGAAAGCAGGCTTAAAAACCAGATCCGGTTCGTGGAAAACGGAGAAGAGCTTATGGATTACCTGCGGAACAATAATAAGTATGGTGACAAAGAAAAATTTCCTACTCCGGGACTTATCCTGCTGGATTTAAATATGCCTAAAAAGGATGGGAGAGAAGCACTGAAGGAAATAAAATCCGATGAGGCTCTGAGGCTGATTCCGGTGGTGGTACTTACCACCTCAAAAGCCGAAGAGGATGTGCTGAGAACTTATGACCTGGGGGTTAGCTCCTTTATTACCAAACCGGTAACCTTCTCCTCCCTGGTGGATGTAATGAAAACAGTAACCAAATACTGGTTCGAAATAGTGGAATTACCAAAACTGTAGGGTGAAAAAAGAATTAAGAATTAAGAATTAAGAATTAAGAATTAAGAATTAAGAATTAAGAATTAAGAATTAAGAATTAAGAATTAAGAATTAAATTTTTTAACAGCAGAAATCAGGAATGCTCATTAATTCAACAATTTAAATTCCCGCTGCTGTTTATCCAATATCCAATACTATTTTCCAATGCCTGATAAGATAAAGATATTACTGGTAGATGACGATGAGGATGATTTCATTATTACCCGTGATATTATAAATGATATCCCGGGGAGAAATTACCTGCTGGAATGGACTGCTTCTTACGGGGATGCTCTGCAGATCATCAGTGAGCGCAGGCATCATGTTTACCTGGTGGATTTTCGCCTGGGTGCGAAAGACGGCCTTGAGCTTATTACAACAGCTATTGAAGAAGGAAGCGATGCCCCCTATATTTTGCTTACCGGCCAGAGCGACCGCGAAACAGATGAAAAAGCGATGAAGATAGGCGCTATGGATTATCTTGTAAAAGGTACTATCAGTCCTTTTGAACTGGAGCGTTCTATCAGGTATAGTATAGAACATGCAAAAAGCCTTGCCGAAATACAAAAGTTAAATTCTGAGCTGGAAGAACGGGTGGAGCAGCGGACATCTGAACTGGCCGACGCCATCAGAAAACTGGAACAAACCAACAGGAGCCTTTATGAGGCTGAGCAGGAGGTACGGAAAGCCCTGCAGAAAGAAAAAGAACTCCATGAGCTTAAATCCAGGTTCGTTACAATTGCTTCTCATGAATTCCGGACGCCACTCAGTACAGTTCTTTCCTCTGCCTCTTTAATCAGCAGGTATACAACCACCGAAGATAATGCCAAAAGGCAAAAGCATGTCGACAGGATAAAATCATCAGTAAGCAATTTAACAGTTATCCTGAACGATTTCCTTTCCATGAGCAGGATTGAGGAAGGGAAAATTTATAATGTTCCCACCACTATTAAGCTTCCGGCGCTTTCCCTGGAAGTGAAAGATGATATGCAGGGATACCTGAAGCATGGACAGAAAATAGATTATCAGCATTCCGGTGCTCTGACAGAGGTAGTGCTGGATAAACAGTTGCTGAAGAACATCCTTTTAAATCTTTTATCCAATGCCAGTAAGTACTCCGGCGAAGGGAAGCCTATACTTTTCCGTACTTTTGTAACGCCTGAAAAAATACAGTTAGTGGTGGAGGATAAGGGAATTGGCATTCCCGAAGGTGACCAGAGCCATTTGTTTACTCCCTTTTTTCGTGCCGGAAATGTTTCTGACATCCAGGGAACAGGGCTTGGCCTGAACATTGTAAAGCGATATGTGGATATAATGGGAGGGACTTTAGATTTTAAAAGTAAAGTGGGCGAAGGTACCATTTTTACAATTACATTTTCCAAAACTGCTGATCTATGAAAAAAATATTGTTGATAGAAGATAACCATGAAATCCGGGAAAATACAGCCGAAATTTTATCGCTTGCAAACTACGAAGTGGTTGAGGCGGAAAATGGTAAAACAGGGGTGGATAAGGCAAAAGTTGAAAAGCCCGATCTTATTATCTGCGATATAATGATGCCACAGCTTGATGGCTACGGCGTGCTTCATATGTTGAGTAAGAATCCTGCCACCTCAGGTATTCCGTTTATTTTCCTCACTGCCAAATCCGAAAAAGAAGATTTCAGGAAGGGAATGAACCTTGGGGCTGATGATTACCTGACAAAGCCTTTTGATGATATTGAACTTTTAGATGCCATTGAAATGCGGCTTAAAAAGAATGAAATTCTGAAAGCGGAATATCAGAAAACGGCTGAAGGACTTCAGGATTTTATGCAGGAAGCTAAAGGAAAGGAGAATCTGGAGAAGTTAATTTCTTCAGAGCAGAAAAAGACTGTCCTGAAGAAAAAGCAGTACCTCTTTTCAGAGGGAAGCTACCCTAATGCTTTATACTTTCTGAGTAAAGGCAGCATAAAGGGTTACCAGACAAATAATGAAGGACGGGAATATATTACAAATCTCTATAAAGCCGGAGATTTTATTGGTTATCTCGATTTACTGGAAGACCAGCAATACAGGGAATCTGCAGTGGCTCTGGAAGAATCGGAAGTTATAGTGATTCCGCGGGATGAATTCTTTAACCTTCTCCATAAGAACCGCGATGTGGCATCAAAATTTATTAAAATCCTATCAGATAACCTCGCAGAGAAAGAAGAGCGTTTATTGAAGCTTGCCTACAATTCCGTAAGAAAAAGAGTGGCTGAGTCGCTTTTACTAGTGGAAAAGCAATATAAACAGGAGGGAGAAACGGTTTTTAAGCTCAATATTTCAAGGGAGGACCTTGCGAATATAGTGGGAGCTTCAACAGAAACAGTTATCCGTACCTTAAGCGATTTTAAGGATGAAAAGCTGATTGAAATTAACAGCGGAAAGATCATCATCATTAACTCCGAAAAACTCAGCCGCATAAGAGGTTAAATAATTACAGGCCGGATATCTTGCCGGACAAATAAAGTGGTGGTTTTTAAACAGATCACCACTTTTTTTTGGCCCGACCTGTACTAACCATGTAAATTCATAGCTATCGGTTTTAATCATAGAAACCATATATGATAATCAGGGAAGAATAAATTCAGGAAAAAGTTGATATTTTAAAAAAAAATATTTCCGGTTGATTGTAAGGCTGTGTTTTTAATAAAAAACAGGAGTTACGGGAAAACGGGTTAAAAAACTAACCTTCTTTTTTAAATTTTATAAATAAACTAATAAGTCTGGTTTTATTTGTATTTGCGGTGTTTTGCCTGGGTTTTCCTTAATTTCAACAAATTAAAGAAAATTTGCCTTATTTGTAAAGTAAGCTGTTATAGTTGGCTTTTTTTATAAAAAACAGTAAAAATTTAAACAGGGCAAATATGAAAACATTAGCATTTTTCCCGGTTCTCATTCTTTTAGTTCTTTCATCTTTTTCTCTCCCGGCACAACAGGCCGGCTGGTACAAAGGAGTTGCTTATTTAAATAATAATGAGGTAGTAAGCGGGAAGCTTAGCTACGATCCGGAGTTAAAACTTTTGCAGTGCAAATCAGATGGTGTTGTAAAGGTTTTTGCGCCGCACAAGGTGAAGCTGTTTCAGTATTATGATGATGAGCTGGCGTGTAATAAAGTTTTTGCATCCTATGATAATCCGGTGGCAGAGGGGGGTCGTCTAAAATCATTTTACGAGGTAGTGCTTACCGGGAAAATAACCCTCCTCAGGGCTGATCCGAAAATAAGGGTAAAGCAGGTGTCTGTTAAGCCAGGCCCTGAAGCGGGGGTAAAAGCTCCTGCATTTTCTACCTATGTGGAAACAACTGTATATAATTACTATTTTTTATATGAAGACCGGTTGTTGAAGGTTGATAATTTTAAAGATGAACTTAAGTCACTGCTGGAGCAGTCTCCTGTTGATTTTGATGCCTTCATAGCAGACCATAATCTTAATTTAAAAGATATTTATGATGTAGTGAAAATTATCAGTCATTATAATGAAGCAAGTAAGCAGCAAAGCCTGATACTCTTGTAGGAATGAGGGACCTGTTGCTGTTTTTGGCAGAGCAGAATTATTTTTCTGGGATTCCGGAAACTGAAAGAGTACCATAAGAAAAGAAGTTTTGTTTTGCTATAGAGAAGCAGTTCATGTATATAAACATGGGCTGCTTTTTTTTATTAATTCTGCCAGCTTATTTATGTCCGTTTTTTATTCCCGGTTTATTGCAGCAATGTGAAGTAAATCAATTGCATTGTGGTTGGAATAATGCCCTTGTTTGTAAATAAAAGACTAAATTTTTAAAAAATAGGCTATAAAAATAAGTTGTAAGTAAAAATAAAACGTAATGAAATCGTTTTGTGGCTCAAAAATTAACATGAAATCTGAATGTGGGGTTTTTTGAAAAAAAATTGTAAAAAAAATATCGGGGAATACAGGGTGTTCAATCGTTTGCGTTAGCAAATTTAATTCTTGTTATATGGCTTTCTGCCAAACCTTATTTTGTTCTTTCTAATACTTGTAGTATCTTGGATTCAAGGATTTAGCAAGGGGAAACAAAGAAGTTTAAGGTAGTTAACAGAGGGAGTCAGGCACGCCTCAGGAAAGATGCCGGAGAATGACAAGTGGGAAAGCCATCTTATTCAGGTGAAATAACATTAGTTGAATAAGGGTTTATTCCTCCTTTAAAATGTGCCCTGCTATTAAAGCCTGGCTTCTTATCCGGTGGGTAGGCAGACAGGTAATCCTTCGGTTAAAAAGCATTTAATGCTTTAGCTGAGTAAAGAATAGGACTGCTTAATTAATTTAAAGCAGTATTCCGGAATGATTTTTACCGTTTCATTTTCCCCTTTTTTCGGAAGGGAATTACCAGTATCCGCTTTTTTTGGTGTTTTTTGATTCCATTGAGCTAATTCAGCTTCATTGGTTACCGCATTGTTTCATTGAATTGATTTCACTCTTTAAATTTAGGTGTATGATGAGAATTTATACAAATTAGTGCTTAAATAATTCTTTTAACCTTCCCTGATCAATTAACAATCTTTAAAGGAATGCCTTTCAGGCTGATTCCTGCTTTTGTACTGAACCTTGTTTCCTGATTCTTTATTTCCCTGAGGTAAAATTTCATAAGAAAATTTACACAGTATTACTATGCCATCTTTTTTGGCTTTCTGGTAATAATTATCACCGATTCTTTATATCAAAAATCATTCATTATGATTATGAAAAAACCACTACGAATTTATTTAACGTGTTTGGTGATTGGTTCTATGGCTGTTAGTCCGGAGGTAAAAGCCTCACCTCACAAAAATATTCCTGAACTTCTGATTAACCCCTTGGCAGATAATGTGGATCCGGTAACTGTAAAAGGGACCGTGGCGACATCGCAGGGAGAAACCCTTCCGGGAGTGAACGTGATTATTAAAGGTACTTCTAAAGGAACCATAACTAATTTTGACGGAGAGTTTACTTTAGAAGTTCCTGATGGTTCAAGTAACATTCTGGTATTTTCCTATATTGGGTTTGCCAGTAAAGAGGTGCCGGTTAATAACCGGACCTCCCTGAAAATAACCCTGGAAGAGGATGCCAAACAACTCAGCGAAGTTGTAGTAACTGCGATAGGTATAGAGCGGGAAAAGAAAGCTTTGAGTTATTCTGTGACCGACATTGATAGTAAATCAGTTACTAATAAAGCAGAGCCCGATCCTGTAAAAGCTTTAACAGGCAAAATTCCCGGTGTAAACATACAGGGTGGAGGCGGTGCCGTTGGATCTAATACTAATATCACCATCCGTGGAAATACTTCTTTAACCCAAAATACACAACCACTTTTTGTAGTGGATGGTGTTCCTTTTGATAACTCTACTTTTGAAACAGATGGGACGAGCGGGAACGTTTTTACCAACAGGGCATTTGATATAGATCCTAATAATATAGCTTCCATGACGGTGCTTAAAGGTGCAGCCGCGGCAGCCCTTTATGGCTCCAGGGCAGCGAACGGAGTAGTGGTAATTACCACCAAATCAGGAAGTGGAGGATCGAAAAAAGGACTTGAAGTAAGCTTCAGAACCTCTTTTTCCACAGAGCAGGTTGCAAAGCTCCCCGACTACCAGAGCATGTACGGATCAGGACAGCACCAGTCGCTGGTGGTGGCTTTTAACGGAAGTATAGGCCCCCGCTTTGATGAATATGATTCTGTTCAGCACGTTTACGATGCCTCCCACTTAAGAGGAACTGCTATTTACGATCAGTATGCAGGCACAAAAATGGCTTACCGGGCTTATCCGGACAATACTAAAAACTTCTTCCGGAAGGGAGCTTTGTTTGAAAATGCAGTACAGATAAGTACAGGTAACGAAAAGGCCTCCATTGCTGCAGGTGTTTCATATACAGATAATTCAGGGATTATTCCTAACAGTTCCATAAGCCGCCTTAACATGAACATGGGAGGGAGGGCCACTCTTGATAATGGCTTGTTTTTGAATGGTGGTGTTAACTTTGTGCAGACAGCGCAGGCAACGCCGCAGGTTGGAGCAAGTCTGGGAGGGGGATCTTCAGTAGTTGAGCGCCTTATGTTCGTTCCGATTATGTACGATCTTACAAATCTTCCTTTTGAAGATCCTGTTACAGGAGCCAACGTGTATAACAGGGCGGACGTTGATAACCCTTACTGGGTAGCCAAATATGCTCCTTATACCAGTGATGTGGACAGGGTTTATGGTAACTTCCAGGTAGGTTATGATCTGATGCAGGACCTTACTTTAACTTACCAGGTTGGTTTTAACGCCTATAATGACCGCAGGAAAAGCGTTATCCAGAAGGGATCTTACAATACCCCGCTGGGTAAGATTACAACTGATAATATTTACAGGGAAGAACTGGACGGAAACCTTCTTCTGACCTACAGTAAAGATTTTACCAGTGACTTTAATATGCGCATGATCCTCGGGCATAATGTGAACCAGCGTACTACCAAGCGCCAGGTAAATGAAGGTAATGGAATTATTGTATTCGGAAACAATAACTTCACAAATACCGCCTCACAGCGTGTAATCCGCGATGAGATGTTCATGCAGCGTTACCAGGGCGTTTTCGGAGACTTCTCCTTTGCCTTCCGGGATACCTACTTCCTGAATTTTGTAGCCCGCAACGACTGGTCTTCCACTTTGCCGGAACAGAACAGAAGTTACTTTTACCCCGGAGCAAGTGGTTCAGTTGTTTTTACCGATGCCCTTAATATTAAATCAAATCTGTTAAACTTCGGTAAGCTAAGAGCTGGTTACACTCGGGTGGGAAATGAGGCTGAACCTTATAAAACCTCGACTCCATTCATTACTAACAGCGAATTTAATAATACGCAGTTTCCGTTTATTCAGAATGGGGTTACCTACAACAGCCTTACACTCGCAGATAATGCCGGGAGCCCTGACCTGCAACCGGAGTTTATTACCGAACTGGAATTAGGTACTGAACTGCGCCTTTTAAATAATAAAGTGGGCATTGATTTTACCTATTATAATAAAGAAACCACCAACAGTATTGCCGCTATTGTATTGCCGGCCTCCTCCGGCTACAGTACCAAATTAACCAATATTGGTACACTCAGAAACAGGGGTATAGAATTAGGACTTGACATAACACCCATAGAACTGGACAATGGATTCAGCTGGAACATATTTACATCCTTCAGCAGAAACAGGAATAAAGTACTGGACATGAAAGGTCTGGACCAGATTGTGGTAGGGGGTAACAGTACTGTGCAGGTGGTGCACCAGGTGGGCATGCCGGTAGGGCAGTTATACGGACTTAAAATGGCACGTGATGATGAAGGAAACATCCTTATAGGAAACAATCAGCTCGGGCGCCCTATAGGTGGAGGGTTAGGTGTAATCGGAGATCCGAACCCTGATTATATCCTGGGAATTACCAATACCATCGGGTATAAAGGATTTACCCTGAACTTCCTGATTGATTATAAGCACGGAGGAGATATGTGGTCACAGACAGCATCTGAACTTCTTGGCCGCGGGGTGGTGGACATCGGAGACCGTGAAGCAGCCAGGATTGTGCCGGGAGTTATTGCCAATGAAGAAGGTACAGGCCCGCTGTTGGTGGACGGGGAAAAGGTACGCAATACCATAGCCATCGCGAATTATGACTGGTGGTTTACAGACAGCTTTGGAGTAACAAGCTTTACCGATGTGCACGTTTTTGATGCCTCGGTAGTACGACTGAGGGAGGTGTCTTTAGGCTACAGTCTTCCTAAAGGACTTCTTGAAAAAACACCATTTGGAAGTGCCGCCATTACCTTTTCAGGCAGAAACTTATGGTACAAGGCACCAAATTTCCCGAAGGTTCTGAATTTCGATCCTGAAACAGCGGCTTCAAGCGGAAGTAACTCACAGGGGCTGGATTTTATGGGAGTCCCTTCCACAAAAAGATATGGTGTTAGTTTGAACTTCACTTTCTAAAAGTAATTAAGATGAGAAAAGTAAAATTTCAATATAAAAAAATCGCCGCAGCACTGGCAACCTTTTTCGTAGTAAGCTCCTGTTCAGACTCGTTTCTTGATATCAATACAGATCCTAACAACCCGTCAGAAGCAAGTTTACAGCTCATGATGCCAGCCATTCAGACAGGCTATTCATCTGCCCTGTTGCGTAATGTGGAAAGGGCATCTGCAGCAATAGTTGATCAGGTACACAGTGCTTCTTATGGCAGGTGGAGGTTAACTGAAGCGGATTTTAATAATGCATGGAAAGGTCTTTACACCCAGTCTCTGGCAGATATCAAAGTTGTAATTGAGCAGGCTGAGGAAAGCAATCAGAGGGCATATGCGGGAATAGCAAAGCTCCAGAAAGCCTACATTTACAGTGTGCTGACAGACCTTTGGGGAGATGTACCTTATGAAGAAGCGCTGGTAAGTGAAAACCCGGTCTATGAAAGTGGTGCTGAAATTTATCCTAAATTATTTGCTCTGATAGATGAAGGTATTGCTGATCTGAATGCTGAAGGAGCAATTCTCCCCGAGGCCGACATGATTTATGGAGGTGATAAAAGCCTGTGGATCCGGATGGGCAAATCCCTGAAACTGAAGATGTTCCTTCAGACAAGGCTGCTGGATCCCGCCACTTCGGCCAGCGGAATACAGGCCATCCTGAATGAGGGAGATATTATAAATTCAAATACTGAAGATTTTCAGTTCCTGTTCGGTACCGGCATTGCTCCGCAAAATGCACACCCTTACTGGATAGCAGATTATTCCACCGCCGGTTCTATTGGCTACACATCTAACAGCCTGTTCGTTAAAATGCTGGCAGGTAGCGTAAGGCGGCCGGACGATTACAATAATCTCGATCCTGACCTGCAGTATGGTGTCAGGGATCCGCGGCTCCGCTACTACTTTTACAGGCAGGTAGGCAGTTTGCCTGAAGGGCACGCCAGTATACCCTGTGAGCTGAACCAGATAGGATGTTATTATTATTATACCGGCAATGGTTACCTGGGGCGCGACAGGGGCGATAACAGCGTGGGTCCGGCTGACGGGGCCGAACGAACCTTAATGGGGGTTTATCCTGCAGGAGGACTGATGGACCAGGACCAGTTTCAGGCAGCTACCGTAAATCATGGAACAGGCGCCGGTGTTTTTCCTATGATCACTAATTTTATGATGAAGTTCGCCATTGCCGAATCTATTCTGACCCTTGACGGGGTTGCCGGCGATGCAAGGGCGTATCTGGAAGCAGGCACAAGGGCCTCTGTTCAAAAAGTACTTGATTTTGGCGACCAGCACGCTGCTCCTGATGCAAAATTTAAGCCTTCGGAACAAGATATTGAAAACTATGTGGCAGGTGTGCTTGCGAAATACGATGCCGCTGATGAGGCAGGTAAGCTTGAAATTGTAATAGACCAGGCTTATGTAGCCACTTTTGGTAATGGCATTGAAGCTTATAACAACTACCGCAGAACAGGATACCCAACCCTTACACCGGTAGTGGACAATAATGAAGCCGGCCCGTTCCCGAACAGATTTGTATACGTGGTGGATGAGGTAGGATCAAACCGTAATGTACCAAAAGATTACTCTGTTACAAAACCGGTATTCTGGGCTAAATAATTTAATAAAATCACCAATCAAACCTGCGAAAATATGAAAAACTTATATTATATAATTGGATTAAGCCTCATTATAGGATCTTGTAGGAATGAAGACCTTAACCCAATACCAGAGCCTGAATGGGCTCCGGTAGCGGAGGTACAATGGGTCGACAAGGATAAAACCTTCTTTAATTATTCCGACCTGGAAAATTCAGTATTTGAATTTACCTTAATAGGAGAGGATTTTGGCTATGAAGAGGCCCGTGTTGAATCCATTGAGGTGTTTGTAAGCTACAACGGGGAAAGCGGAGCTAAATCCGTAGGTGTTTTCAGGGAACTCCCTGCAATAGTAAGTATTTCTGCCAGGGAAGCAGCTTCTAAATCCGGAATAGGACTGGAGGACATCGGGTTGGGCGATACCTTCAAATTCAGCTTTGTGGTTACATCTGAAGATGGCCGGGTATTCAGCCTTTACAACAACAACATTTGCAACCTGATCCGTATTGCCGGGGTATGTACACTGGATGCTTTAGTGTTAAATCCCTCCATTGCATTAACTACTGTCAGTCCTGCTGCAAATTCTTTAAGCCTTAGTGAAATAGCGGCAACAGAAGATGACAGCTTTGTTTTTACCCTTAATAAAAGAGACCTGGCCAGCATGGGTGCCGCCAGTGCTGAAGTGCAGCTGGCTTACAATGACGGAACAACTGTTCAGGAGTGGAAAACGCTGAAAACTGTTTCCGAATTTCCATCTGAGGTGGTTGTATCTGCCACTGAAGCAGCAGAGCTCTTTGGTTTAACAGCAGCAGAGCTAAAGGCAGGCGATGAGTTTTTGGTTAAAATTGCATTTGCAGGTGAAAAAGGCCTCTTCAGTAACTTCGGATCTAAAGCCTGTGGTCGGAATTTCCCCTCGAACATTGTATTTCCACAGCATACCAATGCAACAGGAGAGATTCCGGAACTGAGCTGGGAAAACCCTTATGGTGCAACAACAGCGCCAGCTCCCACTACTACAAGTGGTACCTGCTCCTTAGCTATAAGCGTAGTCGATTAAAGGAACCGGCCTCTTTTTTTTTTCAGGGATAAATGGGGTTTAATAAATGATATTTTGGTTCAGACCGGATTATAACCGCGGGTAATTAAAAATTACCCCGGTTTTTTACCCCGGAATGTACCGGAAAAAGTATTCCCGCCCTTTAGATTCTGATTCCGGTTACACCCCGGTGTTGTTACCTGCCGGGGATTTCAATGTGTGACCTTATTATTCTATTAACTGTTAAACTTCAGGAAATGAAAAGAAAATATCTTATTTCAGGCGCGGCTCAGGAGCGGGTATCCGGAAAAACGGGGCTTGCATTGCTTTTTGTCCTGATATTCTCCTTATCAGAAACCAGAGCTCAGGATAAAAAAGTATCAGATAAAAAATTAGCCGCCTATAAAACAGAGGTGGCTGCCGAAATTGATAAGAAGGCCAAATTCACCCAGGAAATGGTGGATATGATCTTTAGTTTCGGTGAGCTGGGAATGCAGGAGTTTGAAACTTCAAGGTATATAACCAATATTTTAAGAGAAAATGGATTTACCGTAGAAGAAGGTATTTCCGGGATTCCTACTGCCTGGGTGGCAAAATGGGGAAATGGTAAGCCGGTAATTGCGGTGGGTAGTGATATTGACTGTATTCCAAAGGCATCTCAAAAGCCGGGAGTCTCTTATCACGACCCTATTATTGAAGGTGCTCCCGGCCACGGCGAAGGGCATAATTCCGGGCAGGCTGTAAATGTAACGGCAGCACTGGCAGTTAAGGCTATTATGGAAAGGGAGAATATTCCGGGAACCCTTGTTTTGTGGCCCGGAGTAGCTGAGGAGCAACTGGCAACCAAAGCTTTTTTTGTGCGGGATGGTTACTTTAAAGATGTTGATGCCTGCATTTTTACTCATGTAGGCAATAATCTGAACGTATCTTATGGAAAGGAATCTGCCAACGCGCTGGTATCTATACAATTTTCTTTTGAAGGGGAGGCCGCCCATGCTGCCGGAGCCCCCTGGAGAGGTAAAAGTGCTTTAGATGCAGTTGAACTGATGAACATAGGCTGGAACTTTAAAAGGGAGCATCTGTATCCTACACAAAGATCGCATTATGTAATTACCGATGGGGGCGACCAGCCAAACGTGGTTCCGTCCAAAGCCTCTGTCTGGTATTATTTCAGGGAATTTACCTACCCAAGGCTGAAGGAGATGTATGAGTCCGGAATAAAAATAGCAGAGGGTGCTGCCATGATGACGGGTACCAAAATGACCTACAGGTATATGGGTAGTGCCTTTACCCGCCATTTTAACGAGCCTATTGCCAAACAGATGTATGAAAATATAAAGGTCGTGGGATTACCTGAGTGGACTGAAGCTGACCAGACCCTTGCAAAAGCCACCCAGAAAAATATTGGTTCAGAACCGGTGGGTTTAAATACTAAGCTGGATGAGATTATTCCGCCGGCTGCTTTTTCTCTGGGTGGGGGTTCGGATGATATAGCTGATATTTCCTGGACAGTACCCACAGTAACCTTGCGGTTTCCTTCAAACATGCCGGGACTGCAGGGGCACCATTGGTCCAGTGCAGTTACCATGGCAACTCCTATCGCTCATAAAGGGGCTACAGCAGGTGCTAAAGTGGAAGCCATGACGCTCCTGGACCTTCTTTGTAAACCCCAGTTGATAAAAAGTGCCTGGACCTACTATCACGATGTGCAGACAGAGAATGAAAAATATGAACCGCTCGTAAATAAAGATGATAAGCCAGCCATAGAACTGAATAAAGAAATTATGGAGGAGTATCGTCCTGAAATGAGAAAATACTATTACGATCCTTCCAGATACTCTACCTACCTGGAACAATTAGGTATTAGCTACCCTACAGTGGAAAAGCCTGAAAGTGCAGAGGGAATGGGCAGGGCAGGAAATTGAGCAGTGCATTATTGAAAAGGTAATTGCATGGTATATATAACCCAATCAAAAAGAAATTAAGTATGATACTGATAAAAGATCTCAGGTTTGCTTACGGAGAAAACCCGGTTTTAAATATAGAAGAATTACGGGTTGAGCAGGGATATAATTATTTATTCCTCGGGAATTCCGGGAGTGGAAAAACCACCCTGCTGCATATACTGGCAGGGCTTATTAAACCCGACTCAGGAAAAGTTATACTGGCCGGAACTGATATTACACAGTTAAAAACCCACCAGATGGATCAGTTCAGGGCGAACCATATGGGGCTGATTTTTCAGAAGTCCCACCTGATAAGCGCTCTTACTGTACTGGAAAATTTACTGCTTGCCCAGTACCTGGGCGGTATTAAAAAAGATGTTAAAAGAATTGATGAGGTATTGGCAGACCTGAACGTATGGCACAGGAAAAAAGCCAAGGTGTATGAGTTAAGTCAGGGGGAAGCTCAGCGCATTTCAATTGCAAGGGCTATGCTTAATAAACCTAAAATAATTCTGGCCGATGAGCCTACCTCCAGCCTTGACGACACCAACTGTGAGAAGGTAATTGAAATGCTGCAGAAACAAGCCAGCCAGTACAATGCCACCATGGTCATTACCACTCATGACCATAGAATAAAATTAAGATTTGAAAACAGCCTTACACTTTAATTTGTGAATTTACTAAAACTCAGTTGGACCTATTTAAAGCACAAGCCGCTCAATACCGGCCTGAATATTATTATGCTTTCTTTTGGTATAGCCATTATTGTGGTTCTTATGCTGCTGGGGTCCCAGCTGGAAGAAAAGCTTACAAAAAACGCTGAAAATGTAGACCTTGTGGTGGGGGCGAAAGGAAGCCCTGTTCAGCTGATCCTGTCCAGTATTTTCCATATTGATTACCCTACCGGGAACATTCCACTGGCGGAGGCTTATAAAATCTCTAAGATCCCGTTTGTAAAAAAAGCTATTCCGCTTTCATTAGGGGACAGTTACGCCACCTACAGAATAGTAGGTACTGAACATAGTTATGTGCAGCTCTACAATGCAGAACTCAGGGAAGGTAAACTGTGGGAAGATAAATACCAGGTAACCCTTGGGAGTGTAGTGGCGGAAAAGCTTGGTTATAAAACAGGGGATAAATTTTACGGGCAGCATGGCATGGCTCAGGGAGGGCATTTTCATGAAGAGGATGCTTACCATGTAGTAGGTGTTCTTGAAAAGTCAAATACTGTACTTGATCAGCTGATCCTTACAGGCCTGGAAAGCATATGGGGAATGCACGAATTCCACCCTGAGGAAAACAGGAACGGGAATGTGGCTCATCAGGATGATGACCCTGAGGAGGACCATCATGAATATGACCACCGGGATGAGGAGAAATTAAGTCACATAACAAAAGTAGTGTCCTTCGGGGACAGCGCTCCGGTGAAGATTCCTGAAGGTTTGGAGGGAAAAGAGATTACTGCAATTCTTATCCAATATGCTTCTCCTATGGCCATTATTCAAATGCCCCGCCTGGTAAACAGCAAAAGTGCCTTGCAGGCTGCTTCACCCGCATTTGAGATAACCCGGTTGTTTTCTCTCTTAGGAGTGGGATTAGATGCGATAAAAGGATTTGCATGGCTGATTATTCTTATTTCCTGCCTGAGCATCTTTATTGCTTTGTACAATTCTTTGAAAGAAAGAAAATACGATCTGGCCATAATGAGATCAATGGGAGCCACCAGGGCGAAGCTGTTTCTCCATATTTTGCTGGAAGGGATGATTCTGACCACACTGGGAGGTGTTGCCGGATTCCTGATGGGGCATGGAATAATTGAAATCTTTATTCGCCTTATGGATACTAAAAATGAGTCAGGAATTACAGGCAGGGTATTTCTCGAAGAAGAGCTGTGGATACTGTTGCTGTGTGTCGGAGCCGGACTGCTTTCCTCCATAATTCCGGCCATAGGCGCTTATAAAACAGATATATCAAAAATTCTGGCAGAAGGGTAAGTGCAAAAATTTATAAACGGGAATAATATGAAAACAGGAGTACATAAGAAGTTTGAAAGAATAATCAAAGGGCTGGGGTTTTTGCTTGCAGGTGTTTTACTTCACGGATCCGCCTTTGCCCAGACTATTCCCCCGGGAGCTGAAGATCAGAAAAGGATCAGTTCTCAGATGTGGAGTACATTATCAAAAGTAAGCTTTGCAATGCAGGAGAGTCCGTATGGCGAAATGTCCCTGCCCCGGTTCTCAAAGGAAATAAAGGAACTGGAAGGAAAGGAAATTACCCTGCCGGGCTACCTTGTTCCTGCCGAAGGCCTGAAGGGAGCATTTGAGTCCAGACATTTTATTTTAAGCAGCCTGCCGCTTGCAGCATGTTTTTTCTGTGGCGTGGGAGGGCCTGAATCAGTAGTGGAAGTATATATGAGTGAACCGCTGGAGTATACCACGGAGGCAGTAAAAATAAAAGGTAAGCTCAGTTTAAATGCGATGGATTCCTACCAGATGATTTACATACTGGAAGATGCCAGGTTCATGGGTATTTCAAAATAAATACAGGTAAAAGCAATAGCAAATTGTATCAGGAAATATAACAGGTTTAAAAAAAACAACAATATGAAAAAATTATACACCAGGTACCAAAGGCATATATGGGTTATGGCTTTGGGTGTTTTCGCTTTCTTTGCTGATCCTTCAGGGCTCAGGGCCCAGGGCAAGGCAATGTCCGCAAAAAAAATCCAGTCATTAAAAGCAGAAATAGCTTCTGAGGTGGAAAAGCGGCAAAAGTTTACCCAGGAAATGGTGGATATGATCTTTAGCTTTGGTGAGCTGGGCATGCAGGAATACGAAACTTCAAAATATATAACTGGTATACTGAAGAAAAACGGATTTGAGGTAGAGGAGGGGATTGCCGGTATTCCGACTGCCTGGGTGGCAAAATGGGGTAATGGTAAACCGGTAATTGCCGTTGGAAGTGATATTGACTGTATACCAAAGGCTTCCCAGAAACCAGGGGTTGCGTATCATGATCCTATTATTGAAGGGGCTCCCGGCCACGGCGAAGGGCATAATTCAGGGCAGGCTGTAAACGTAACTGCTGTGCTGGCTTTAAAAGCCATTATGGAAAGGGAAAAAATTCCCGGAACCCTCATGCTTTGGCCTGGTGTGGCAGAGGAGCAGCTGGCCACCAAAGCCTTCTATGTGCGTGATGGCTACTTTAAAGATGTGGATGCCTGTTTGTTTACACACGTAGGAAATAACCTGTCCACTTCTTACGGCCAGAACAGCTATATGAATGGAATGGTGTCTGTTCAGTTTAGTTTTGACGGGGAAGCCGCTCACGCTGCAGGTGCGCCCTGGCGCGGAAAAAGTGCCCTTGATGCGGTGGAACTGATGAACATAGGCTGGAATTTCCAGAGAGAACATTTATACCCTACCCAAAGGTCGCATTATGTAATTACCGATGGAGGCGACCAGCCAAATGTAGTACCCTCAAAAGCCTCGGTATGGTATTACCTTAGGGAAAGGGAATATCCTGCTATTGTGGATATGTATGAAAAGGCCCGGAATATAGCAGAAGGTGCAGCCATGATGACAGGGACGAAAATGAGCTATCGTTACATGGGAAGTGCCTGGCCCGGACATTTCAATAAGGTGCTGGCAGAAACTATGTATGAAAATATTAAGCAGACAGGCCTGCCCGTCTGGACCGAAGCAGACCAGACCCTGGCCAAAGCGGTGCAAAAGGAAGTGAACTCTGAAGTAACAGGTCTGGAAACAAAAATACCTGAATTGAAGGAGCCTGTTAAATTTTCTCTGGGGGGTGGTTCCGACGATATTGCTGATATTTCCTGGTCAGTTCCCACTATTGTTTTAGGGTTTCCTTCTAACATCCCGGGGCTTCAGGGGCACCACTGGTCAAATGCCATTGCTATGGCTACCCCTATCGCCCATAAAGGAGCCACAGCAGGAGCAAAAGCCATGGGAATGACTATGCTGGATATGTTTGTAAAGCCTGAAATCATTGAAAATGCCTGGGCCTATTACAAAAATGATCAGACAAAGAACATGGAATATAAATCTTTCCTCAATCCTGATGATAAACCTGCTATTGAGCTGAACCAGGAGATTATGGCGGAATTTCGTCCGGAGATGAAGAAATATTATTATGATCCTTCCAGATATGGTACCTACCTGGAGCAGTTAGGAATTAAATATCCTACATTAAAAGAAGAGGCTATGACTACTGCGCCTTAAAAGAGGAGGGAGATAATCCCTCCTCTTCTCCCTTCTTATCTGCTATTCTACATTTAAATACCTACTACTATGAAAAAAACTGACCTTTTTAAATTAATGGGCATCCTTTTTTTGATGCTGGCATTTGAAACAAAAAGCGTTGGCCAAAAGGCTTTACCTCAGAAAAAGATTCAGAACCTGAAAACTGAAATTATTGCTGAGGTTGATAAACGCCAGAAGTTTACCCAGGAAATGGTGGACATGATCTTTAGCTTTGGTGAACTGGGCATGCAGGAATTTGAAACCTCAAAATACATAACAGGTATTTTGCGGGAGAATGGATTTGAAATAGAGGAAGGGGTTTCGGGAATACCAACAGCCTGGATTGCGAAATGGGGTAATGGCAAGCCGGTTATTGCCATTGGCAGCGATATTGACTGTATACCAAAGGCATCTCAAAAGCCGGGGGTTGCCTATCACTCTCCCATTATAGAAGGTGCGCCAGGCCACGGCGAAGGGCATAACTCAGGGCAGGCTGTAAATGTAACTGCTGTGCTGGCACTGAAAGCTATTATGGAAAAGGAAAATATACCCGGAACGCTGATGATGTGGCCGGGAGTGGCAGAAGAGCAGCTGGCAACAAAGGCTTTCTTTGTCCGCGATGGATTTTTTAAAGATGTCGACGCCTGTTTGTTTTCCCACGTAAGCAACAACCTGTCCACCTCTTACGGGGGTGGACGGGGAAACGGTATGGTATCCGTTAAGTTTTATTTTGATGGTGTGGCTGCGCATGGTGCCGGAGCTCCCTGGAGAGGTAAAAGCGCCCTGGATGCTGTGGAGTTAATGAACATTGGCTGGAATTTCAGGAGGGAACATCTTTTCCCTACCCAAAGATCTCATTATGTTATTTCCGATGGGGGAGACCAGCCCAACGTGGTGCCATCTAAAGCTGCTGTCTGGTATTACTTCAGGGAAACTACCTACCCTGGTATTGTGGATATGTATGAAAAAGCGGTGAAAATAGCTGAAGGAGCTGCCCTCATGACAGATACCAAAATGAGTTACCGGTATATGGGGAGTGCGTGGCCCGGCCATTTTAATAAACCACTGGCAGAGGCCATGTATGAAAACATAAAAGCTGTAGGCCTGCCGGATTGGTCAGAGGCCGACCAGACTTTAGCTAAAGCGGTACAAAAAGAAGTAGGTTCGGATCCTGAAGGACTTAATACCACCGTCAGCGAATTAAAGGAACCAAGCAACTTTTCCCTGGGTGGCGGATCTGACGACATAGCCGATATTTCATGGAATGTGCCAACCATTACTTTAAGGTTTCCTTCTAATATTCCCGGTTTACAGGGCCACCATTGGTCGAATGCTATTGCAATGGCTACCCCTATTTCCCATAAAGGTGCCACTGCAGGTGCCAAGGCAATGGGAATGACTCTGGTTGACCTTTTAACAAAACCGGAAATTTTAAAAAGTGCATGGGCGTATTATAATGATGTACAAACTAAAGACACCAAATATAAATCCTTTATGAATGAGGATGATAAGCCTGCTATAGAACTTAATGAGGAAATTATGGCAGAATTTCGCCCTGAAATGAAGAAGTACTATTATGATCCTTCCAAATACTCTACTTATCTGGAGCAATTAGGGATTCAGTATCCTACTTTGAGAGGGGATGAAAACACTTCAGGAAGAGTGGATAAAATGGAAGAATAAGGATGCCGGAGGATGCGGAATTAAGTAATTCCGCATCCTTTTTAAACCGCATATTTCCGGACTGAAAAAAAAATTGAATATGAGGAGAAAATCAGATCTTATGTTCCTGCTATTGTTCTTTTTTTCGTTCCCTGTTTTTTCTCAGACTAACAGAATCGGGGGAGTGATTAACAGCTATTCAAAAGTACTTTCAGTAAATGAAAATTATTATGCTTCTTTACTTGATGTGGCGGATCCCGCTCTTTTTTCGAACGGGGATAAGCTGCTGCTCATCCAGATGAAAGGGGCACTAACAGACACTTCTGATACAGAAGCTTTTGGTACAATAAAGGATTTGAAAAGTGCGGGGAATTATGAATACATCCGGATTAAAGGAATTGTAGGTTCAATTATTATTATTGACGGAAAGCTGAAAAACACCTATGAACCTGAAGGAAAGGTGCAGGTGGTTAAAGTACCTGAATACAGAAACTGTATAATTACAGAAAAGCTGACAGCAAAACCATGGAATGGCGAAACTGGTGGGGTTTTAGCCTTTCATGTGGAGGAAACCCTGTTTCTGGAAGCGGATATTGACGTTTCCGGGAAGGGTTTTTCAGGGGGGAATATCTCAAATAACCCTGATGGGTTTTGCAACTTTAACTCCCCTTCCTTTTACTATCCTCTTGAAAATCCTGATTCACTCTGGACAGAAGGAGGAGCTATGAAAGGCGAGGGAATTGCAGAACTTCCTGCTGCAATGATGGCCGGTAAAGGAGCTTTGGCAAATGGAGGTGGCGGAGGGAATAAACATAATGCAGGTGGTGGTGGAGGCGCTAATTTTAGCGCGGGAGGAAAAGGAGGTGATGAAATCGCCCTCTGTGAGATTTTCGGGAATGGTGGTGCAGGAGGGAAAGCAATCCCTTTTGTGAAAAATAAAATCTTTATGGGTGGAGGCGGAGGTTGTGGCGATTCTAATGACGGAGCAGGAACGCCCGGTGCCAATGGCGGGGGCATTGTTTTAATACAGGCCGGACTTATTGCCGGAAAAGCCCATGCTATAAAGGCCAACGGAAATTCACAAACAAGACAGGCACGGGCGCTGGGAGATGGGGCCGGAGGGGGTGGTGCCGGAGGAACGGTTTACCTTGATGTGGAAGAATTTGAAGACTCCCTGTATGTGGAGACCCTTGGTGGTACAGGCGGAAGTATAAGCGAAAATGCCCTGGTGTCTTCTTTTGGTCCCGGAGGAGGAGGGGGAGGTGGTGTTATCCTGCTCAAAAAAAATAATAAGCCGGGCTACGTAGTTACCTCAAACCTGCCCGGAGAATGTGGCCTGGTGCTTAACCCGTACAGCAAAGTTTTTAAAACCGGGAACGGCGCTACAGATGGCTTCCCTGCAGACCGGTCCTTTATTGCTATGGAGGTGAAAATAGAGGAAGACCTGGTGGCTTTGGATATGGTGCAGTTTCCGCAGGGAGATTTTAACCTTACAGAAGAAGCAAAAAGAGCTCTGAATAGTCTGGTGAAGTTTCTCAGCGCAAATCCTGCTTCATCTGTAGAGCTTTCCGGCCATACAGATAATGTAGGAAACCCGGACCTGAATTTAGCACTCTCAGAGAAGAGAGTGGAAGAGGTGAAGCGTTTTTTAGTGGAAAGAGGGATAAATGAAGGGCTGATCATTATAAAGGCTTTTGGCGGAGAGCAGCCCATTTTTAGTAATAAATACTTTACCCGCAAATTTAACAGGCGGGTGGAAGTGAAAATCATTCAATAAAACGGAGGGATGTTAAAAGAATGGAAAAAAGAATAATGCGGTCTGTATTTACCCGGGAGTATCTGAATAAGGGCCTGATGTTTGTTTTTTGCACCTCTCTTTTTTACTCCTGTTCTATAAGGGGAGAGACGGGGAAAGTTGTGCCGGACAAGTCCCAAATCCTGGTAGCTGATGTGGTTGTTCTTAAAGAGACAGGGGTGGAAAATAATATATATACCACAGGCTCCCTCATCTCCAATGAGTTTATTGAACTGAAAGCTCCTGTTGCCGGAATAATTATGGAAATAAATTTCAGGGAAGGAGAAAAAACAGAAGCAGGACGTAAACTGGTGCAGCTTGATGACAGGGAGTGGAGGAGTCAGCTGATCAGATATCAGGCTCAGCTGGCAGTGGCAGAAAAAAACCTGGAGCGAAATACCTCCCTTTTAGAAATTAATGGTATCAGCCAGGAAATTGTAGATCAGGCTGAGGGAGCTGTTGCTGCCCTCAAAGCCAGTATTGAGGAGGTAAAAGTTAAAATAGACCAGGCTGCAGTTAATGCCCCTTTTGAAGGATATGCAGGTTTAAGAAATGTAAGTATCGGGGAGTTTGTTTCGGCAGGCACCTCAATGGGGTCTCTGGTGCAAAGCAACCCTGTAAAACTTGATTTTTCCCTGCCGGGAAAATATGCAAACCAGCTAAAGCCGGGGCAGGAAGTATTTTTTACTGTGGATGGTGTTCCGGACACGCTGAGGGGACAGGTATATGCTGTGGAGCCAAAACTGGATGAAACCTCCAGAACCATCAGGGTAAGGGCCTGGGCCGATAATTCCGGAGGTTTATTGTTTCCGGGGGCTTATGCTAATGTAAAAGTTACCCTGGAAAAGATAAACGGGGCTGTGGTGGTTCCTGCAGAAGCGATCATCCCTGAACTGAATTTCCAGAAGGTTTTCAAAATAAAAAATGGCAGAGCAACAGAGCAACGTGTAAAATCCGGCATCCGCTCCGGAAACTTTGTGCAGATTACAGAAGGTTTAGCGGAGGGCGATACAGTAATGGTAACAGGATTGCTGCAGGTGCAGGAGGCGATGCCGGTAAAAGCAGGTGGAATAGTTAATAACTAAATGGTCAATTAATGAGCCTTTCCTCTATAAGCATTCAGCGGCCTGTACTGGCCACTGTGTTTTCTATCATCATTATTCTTTTTGGCGTAATAGGCTACTCTTATCTCGGAGTCAGGGAATATCCGGGTGTCGATGCACCGGTGGTTTCCGTTACCACCTCCTACACAGGGGCCAATGCCGATATCATTGAATCCCAGATTACGGAGCCTCTGGAGGAGGCTATTAACAGTGTGGCAGGAATTGAAAACCTGAGCTCTTCCAGCAGTAGCGGAAGGAGTTCTGTCAGGATAGAATTTGCACTGGGAACGGACATGGATAATGCTGCAAATGATGTCCGTGACAAGGTTTCATCAGCCCTGAGGAACCTTCCATCTGATGCCGACCCTCCTGTTGTTGCAAAAGAAGATGCCGATGCCGAAACGATTCTGTCTATTACAGTTCAAAGCAGCAAAAGGAACCTGATGGAGCTCACGGATATTGGAAACAATATGTTCAAAGAGCGGCTTCAGACTATTCCCGGGGTGAGTTCAATAAGAATATGGGGCGAAAAGAAATATGCCATGCGGCTCACCTTTGATCCTGCCAGGCTTTCTGCCTACAGGCTTACGCCACTTGATGTAAAGGAGGCCCTGAACAGGCAGAATGTGGAGTTGCCTTCAGGACTTATAGAAGGATACAGAACAGAATTAATCATTCGTACATTTGGCCGGCTCAGGACTGAAGAAGAATTTAATGAGCTGATTATCGCCACGGGTAAAGATGGTTCAATTGTAAGGTTCAAAGATATTGGGAATGCACAGCTGGGCGCTGAAGATGAAAGAACAATTCTGAGGGGGAATGGGGGTATCCAGATGATAGGCGTGGCAATACAGCCACAACCCGGCGCAAATTATATTGAGATTGTAGATGCGGTATACAGGGAAGTAAACCGGATTAAAGATGACCTTCCGGGTGATATTACAGTAGGGGTGGCGCAGGATACCACTATTAGTATAAGAAAGGCAATTACAGAGGTAAAGGAAACCATACTTATTGCATTTGGCTTAGTGGTAATCGTTATTTTCTTCTTTCTGAGAGACTGGCGTACTACTTTAATTCCTGTAGTGACTATTCCTGTTTCACTGACTGGTACCTTTTTTATAATGTATATCTTTGGGTTTTCAGTTAATATCCTCACATTGCTGGGGGTGGTACTGGCGACCGGCCTGGTGGTGGACGATGCCATTGTGGTAATGGAAAATATTTACGTGAAGGTGGAAGCAGGGATGAACCCCGTTCAGGCAGCCTTTAAAGGTTCTAAAGAAATTGTTTTTGCCATTATCTCAACCACCATTACGCTGGTCAGCGTATTTCTCCCTGTCATTTTTCTTCAGGGCTTAACCGGCAGGCTGTTCCGGGAATTTGGGGTGGTAGTGGCCGGCGCGGTTTTTATTTCAGCCTTCCTGTCGCTTTCCCTCACGCCCATGATGAGCGCTAAGCTCCTGAGGAAAAAACATTCCGCTAATAAAATTTCGCTTGGAATAGAAAGGTTCCTCCGGGCTGCAATAGCCGGTTACAAAAGCTCTTTGCAAAGGTTTTTCGGTTTCCGCCGGGCGGCCATCATTTTAATGGCAGTTTCCATTTCCATTATAGGCGTGGTTGGTTATATAATTCCTTCCGAGCTGGCTCCGCTGGAAGACAAAAGCAGGATCCGGATTTTATCAACGGCTCCCGAAGGAACCGCCTATGACCTGATGGATGAATACCAGAAAATAATGATCGGTATTGCCGATACTTTACAGGAAAAGGAATCAATCCTTGCTATTACCGCAGGCTCCCGGAGGTCCGTCAACTCATCATTTGTAAGAATAACACTTCTGCCGGCATCGGAACGGAAGAGAAGCCAGATGGAAATAGCCGGGCACCTGAGCCAGGTGCTTAAAAAACATAATTTTGCCCGCTCCTATGTAGTTCAGGAGCAAACCATAAGTGCCGGGAGGGGAAAGAGCAGTCTGCCTGTTCAGTTCGTAATCCAGGCTTCCTCCATTGATAAGCTAAAAGCAGTAATTCCTGCTTTTATGGAAAGGGCGGAAAAAGACCCGGCGTTTGAAACGGTTAACCTTAACCTGAAATTTAACAAGCCGGAGCTTAACGTGGAAATTGACAGGAGCAAGGCCAGTGAAATGGGTGTTTCCGTAGCGGATATTGCTCAGACGCTGCAACTTTATTTCGGAGGGCAACGCTTTGGGTATTTCATGAAGGATGGTAAGCAATACTATGTAATCGGGCAGGCCGAAAGGACGGAAAGAGATGATCCTGTCGATCTTCAGAAGGTTACTGTCAGGAACAGCAGCGGCCAGATGGTTGCGCTGGATAACCTGGTAAAAACTTCCCTGCAAAGTAATCCTCCTGAGCTTTATCGTTTTAACAGGTACATATCCGCAACTGTTTCGGCAGCGCCGGCACCCGGTTTTACCATAGGGGATGGTATTGGAGCCATGGAAAATATAGCAGATGAATTGCTGGATGAAAGTTACAGCACCTCCCTGGATGGTGCATCAAAAGAGTTTTCGGAAAGCTCGGACAGCTTGTTGTTTGCTTTTCTTTTATCTATTATCCTGATCTATTTAGCCCTGGCTGCTCAGTTTGAAAGTTTCCGGGATCCTCTGACAATTTTGCTTACGGTTCCGCTGGCTATTGCAGGAGCTTTACTTTCTCTCTGCATTTTTGGCCATACCCTGAATATTTTCAGTGAAATAGGGATGATCGTATTAGTCGGGATTGTGACTAAGAATGGAATTCTTATTGTGGAATTTGCCAACCAGCGGCGTGAGCAGGGGCTGAGCATTGCAGAAGCTGCGATGGATGCTGCAGTGCAGCGGTTCCGGCCGATTTTAATGACCAGCCTGGCAACTATTTTAGGTGCTGTTCCTATTGCACTGGCTTTAGGCGAAGCTGCAACAAGCAGGATACCAATGGGGGTTGCCATTATAGGAGGTTTAATCTTTTCTCTGATACTTACCCTTTATGTAATCCCGGTATTATACACTTTTATTGCAAGCAAAAAGGAACGGGTTTATTCCGTTGAAGAAGATGAAAAAAAAGAAATGGTATATCTGTTTGAGGAGGCAAAAGCATAGCTTTTTGTTCCTGTTGTGCTATTTTACATTTGAAAGCTGCCTGGTAGCCCAGGATAGCTATACTCTGAAACAGCTGGTAGAAGAAGCCTTGTACAAAAATTACGAGGTGCGTTTGTCAAAAATAAGCGAAGCGCGGGCGATAAATAACAACACTTTAGGTAATGCAGGCTTCTTACCCTCAGCAGATGCACTGCTTAATAACTCTGCTTCGTATAGTTCAATTAACCAGAGGTTTTTTACCGGTGAAATGCGGACTGCAAGTGGAGCGAGAAATGCCGGTTTTGATGCAATGGTTGAATTGAACTGGGTGGTGTTTGACGGGTTCAGGATGTTTGCCCGAAAGCGGCAGTTTGAAAATATGGCAAAGGCAGGAGCAGTGAATACCCGTTACTTTATTGAGCAAACTGTTTCTGACCTTGCAAAGCTTTATTTTCAGTTCAGACAGGAGAAAAGCCTTCTTCGGGCGTTTGAAACTTCTCTGCAGATTTCCGGCGAAAGGCTGAAGCTGGAAGAACAGAAATTTAAAATCGGGTCGGGGAGTGGCCTCGACGTGCAAAAAGCACTGATAGACAGAAACAGCGACAGCTCAACTGTTATTTATCAGCAGGCGAAGATCAGTACAATAGTTTTTGATATTAACAGGATTGTTAACAGGAATCTGGATTTAAATTTTTTTCCGCAGGATTCTCTTATTATCAATCCTTCGCTCAGTTTTGAATCATTACTGTCAGGAGCAGTGGAATATAATTCCCGTGCAGAGCTGGCAAAAATACAGGAAATGATAGCGAAAGAAGATGTGGTTATGAGCAGGTCGGTTTTATACCCTCAGGTCGGGCTGTTCGGCAACTACGGTTACCGTAAATCAACTAATGAGGTTGGTGTTACGGAATCAAATAAAGCCTTTGGTCCCAGTTATGGCGTACAGGTAAGATTTAATTTATTTAATGGCGGCGCAGGCAGAGTGAATGTGGAAAACAGGCAGCTGGACCTTGAAACTGTCAGGGTGGAATCTGCCCGTTTGACAGATGACATCAGGATGGAAATTTATACCGCATGGTTAAATTATAAAACCGGCTTAAAAGCCTTAGCCCTGGAAGAAAATAACACCAGTGTTGCGCGGGAAACCTTAAAAATTGCCCTGAGACAGTATGAATTGAGAGTAATCAGTGATATAGAATTCCGCCTGATCCAGCTTTCTGCCCTGGAGGCAGAATCAAATTATCTCCGCCAGCAATATATAGTAAAAAGTATGGAAATAGACCTGCTAAGGATCAGCGGCCAGTTAATGAACAGTATTTAAAAGCTTTATTTATTGTCAGGAAGCAGGCAGCCCTGCCCGGAAATTAATAAAAATCTCCGCGAAGTCCGGCTTCAGGTAAAGCTCAGGTCGCAGTAACCGGAAATATATATGCGTTAAAATAAAGATGAAGGTTAGACTATTACTAAGAGCCGGCAGTATTGTCCGGCTTTTTTTATGTGGCTCATGAGGAATGCTTTTTCCTGCATAAATTATTGTCCGGCATTGTTAAGAGCAGGTGATAAAGTAGCAGCTCTATCGGAATTATTAAATTCAGTGATTGTCTTCTGTCTGTTAAGATTAAAAAATAACCTAATATAATAGAAAGACAATGAAAATTAAACAATTAGGTTGATAAAATACCCTTGTAATCAGAAATTAAGTAAGAAAATGAATAAACGTGTGTGAAAAATAAGGAAATTAAATTTTGTTTCTATTTATTTAATCAAATCAAAAAATTTTTTTTATAACGAAATAGCTGAAATAAAGCTGTTCAAACGGTTGAGGTTTATTTTTGCATTTTGAAGGTTAATGCTTTTGCCAAATCTTGTTTTGCATGTTCCGGGCTTTGTAGTATATTTATAACTAAGGAATCAGCACGAAGAAATATTAGCACATCAGGAAAAAGCCAGCTGTTTAAAGATGTACGGCAAGATATTTTGCCTGAGAAAAGAGTAAAAAGAGAATGTGCTGTACGATTTCTATAACATCAGACGCTGTGTCTGAATGTTAACCTTTAAATGCCGGTCCATGGGGAAAATACGGGCTGGTTATTTAATCTGAAAGAAGGGCATCAACCTTCAGTTTTTTCGCGATAACCCACTGCTGTTTAATTATGTCCGGTTTTTAACCGGCTGGCTCTCTATGTCCCTGATTTTTCTGAAACATTTAAAAATTATTTGCCATATGAATTTTAAACGACCATTTCATTTTCTTTTGATTTTTTTGTTTTTGATGAGTGCAATGGAGCCGGTTTGTGCGCTTGTATCTATCAAAGAGAAAACCTCCGGTATGAAAAAATATCAGGGCTTCTTTCCTTTTTATTGGGATGAGCAGGAAGGAAAGATATGGCTGGAAGTAGATAAGCTGAACGAAGAATTCCTGTACTATAATGCCATATCAGCCGGAATGGGGTCAAACGATATTGGCCTTGACCGTGGACGCCTGGGGCCCGGACATGTGGTGAAATTTGTGCAGACAGGACCAAAAGTACTGTTAATAGAGCCCAACCAGGATTACAGAGCCATCTCTGACAATCCTGAAGAAGTAAAAGCTGTGGAAGAGGCATTCGCGCAGTCGGTTTTATGGGGATTTACTGCAGGTGCTGCCGAAAAGGGAAAGGTTCTTATTGATATGACTGACTTTCTTCTTCAGGATGCTTTTGATGCAATATCATGGATCAAAAGCGCGAAGCAGGGGAATTTTAAGGTAGACAAAAGCCGTTCTGCTTTTTTTCTGCCCATGACCAAAAACTTTCCTGAAAACTCAGAGTTTGAATCCACCCTTACCTACATAACAGATGAAAGGCCGGGGGAATTTGTCCGGAGTGTTACTCCAAGCCCTAATGCTATTACCATCCGGCAACATTTCTCTTTTGTGAAGTTACCGGATAACAATTACACTCCCCGTGAGTTTGATCCGCGCTCCGGAATGGGATATATCAGTTATTTCGACTTTGCTACTCCTGTGGATCAGCCAATTGAGAAAAGATATATCAGGAGGCACCGGTTAAATAAGAAAGATCCTGCTGCGGAAGTAAGCGAAGCTGTGAAGCCAATTATTTACTACCTTGATCCGGGTACACCTGAGCCCATACGCTCCGCTTTGCTGGAAGGTACTTCCTGGTGGAATCAGGCTTTTGAAGCTGCAGGTTATAAAAATGCATTCCAGGTAAAAATGCTGCCTGAGGGCGCAGACCCTCTGGATATCCGCTACAACTATATACAGTGGGTGCACAGATCTTCCAGGGGCTGGTCGTATGGGGGAGGAGTAACCGACCCGCGGACAGGGGAAATAATCAAAGGGAAAGTAACACTTGGTTCCCTCAGGATCCGGCAGGATTTCCTCATCGCCCAGGGCTTGGTGGGAGATTTTCAGGAGGGAAAACCAGCAACAGGAGAAATGATGGAAATGGCACTGGCACGGATCCGGCAGCTGGCTGCTCACGAGGTAGGGCATACTCTGGGAATGCCCCATAACTATGCTTCCAATTATAACGACAGGGCATCAGTAATGGATTATCCGCATCCAATGGTGAAAATTACTGATGGGAAACTTGACCTTTCGGAGGCTTACTCCACTGGTATTGGAGACTGGGATAAAATTGCCATTAACTTTGCATACAGGCAATTTCCTGAAGGGATCAATGAGAAGGAAGCGCTGAATAATATTGTGGCCGATTATATTGCAAAGGATATTCATTACCTTACTGATCAGGATGGTCGTCCTGAAGGTAGTGCGCACCCATACGTGCACCTTTGGGACAATGGAAAAAGTGCGGCAGAAGAACTGAAGCATATGCTGAAGGTAAGGAAAATTGCCCTTGATAATTTTTCAGAGAACAAAATTCCGGTCGGGCAGCCTTATGCTACTCTGGAAGAGGTGCTGGTTCCGGTATACCTTTACCACCGCTACCAGACAGAAGCAACCTGTAAAACCATTGGAGGTTTGTATTATAACTATTCTTTAAGAGGTGACGGGCAGGAAATTGCAAAAATGGTTCCGGCTAAAGAGCAGCTGGCTGCTCTGGATGCAGTGATGTTAACGCTGGAGCCCAAAACTTTGGCAGTGCCCGAAAAGCTGCTTTCCCTTATTCCCCCGCGGCCCTATGGTTACAGTAAGAATTTCAGGGAAACCTTCGACGGCAAAACCGGCCTTACCTTCGATCCGCTGGCTGCTGCAGAAGCTTCCTCAGATATGACCCTCCGCTTCCTGCTGCAACATGAAAGAGCAGCAAGGATGATCCAGTACAGTGCCCGTGATAACAGCCTGCCGGGCTTTGATGTGGTGCTGGATAAAGTTATTGACCAGACGTGGAAGTCCAAAGCACCGGAAGGTTTTGAAGGAGAGGTTTACCGGATAGTTGGTGGCCAGGTGCTGGCTCATATGATGAAACTGGTAAAAAATGAAAAAGCTTCCGGCCAGGTGCGTGCCACAACTGCCCTTAAAGTAGGAGAGTTAAAAAGCTGGATTGCATCGCGCCTGCCATCCGAGAAAGATGCTAAACAAAAAGCGCATTTAGGCTTTGCCCTGTCTCTTATCGAAAAATTTGATAATTCGTACGAAGCGCCCATTCCCAATTATCCATCTTCCATTCCGGAAGGTGCTCCCATAGGAAGCATGATGATGGATGAGAACTTTTTGGGGAATTATTCCTGCGACTACTAAGGCTGCGGGTATTTTTAAAGTTAATTTTTTTTTTGATAGGTGGTTTTTTTGAAAAGCAGGTGCTCGTTTTGGGTGCCTGTTTTTTCACCACTCTTTATCAGTTACTTAAACAGAAGAGGTATGAGAGTATTTGATTTCTATCGCAACAACGTCTCTGTTGATCATCTTATTTATGGAATGCCTTCAACAGACAGGTTGTTTATAAATAAACAACCTTCAGGTCCTGATCAGCAGAAATGCAATCTGATGGAATTCAGAAAGTGGATAAGCATTGCTCAAAATAATCCCCTGGTGCAGGCAGAGAAAATTTCTGTTTTTGATATTTACAAAGTAGGAGTTGGGCCATCAAGCTCTCATACTTTAGGTCCCTGGAGGGCTGCTCAGCTGTTTCTTGAATTCCTCAAAACCGGAGGGTATATCGAAAAAGTTAAATCTGTTTCTGTGCTTTTGTACGGGTCTTTGGCTAAAACAGGCAAAGGGCATGGTACTGATAAGGCAATTATTCTTGGCCTTAGCGGCTACGATCCTGTTACCATTAATACGGCCGGAATAACTGATATACTTGATGAAGTAAAAAAACAGCAGCAACTTCTTCTCTGGGGAGCCTGTGTGGTGCCTTTTGATCCCGGGAATCATATCCACTTCCTGAGAGAAGAAGCCCTGCCTTACCACCCCAACGGATTGACCTTTATTGCGGGCCTTGAAAACGGAGTGGAGCTGCGGCAGACCTATTATTCCGTGGGAGGCGGCTTTGTAAACAGAGGAGAAGAGGAGGAATTGCCAAAAGGAGCTGAAAAAGGATTGCCTTATCCGGTACATAAAGCAGCTGATTTGCTGAAATGGTGCAGCGCTGCAGGCAAAGATATTTGGGAGGTAGTTTTAGAAAATGAAAAGGTCTGGAAAGAGGAAGACAGTGTAAAGCAGGGGTTGATGGGAATATGGAAGCACATGAAAGAATGTGTTTACCGGGGTTGCCATAAAGAAGGAATACTGCCCGGAGGCCTGCAGGTAAAAAGAAGAGCTGCTCCTCTGAATATAGAATTGCTGAATGGCCATTCTTACAGCGATTATGACAGCTGGATTGCAGCGATTCGCAGCGGCGGGGATAAATTCAGACATATTCTGGATTGGGTGAGTTGTTTTGCCTTAGCAGTTAATGAAGAAAATGCATCTTTCGGGCGGGTAGTTACAGCCCCTACAAATGGGGCTGCAGGGGTTATTCCGGCAGTGCTTCATTATTATACTGTTTTTTGCGAAGGAGGCGATAATGAGGACAAGGTTCTGCAGTTTCTGCTTACCGGGGCCGAAGTGGGAAGCATCTTTAAAAGAAGTGCCACCATATCGGCAGCTATGGGAGGCTGCCAGGCAGAAATTGGTGTTTCCTCTGCAATGGCAGCGGCAGGATTAACTGCTGTTTTGGGAGGAACCCCCGGGCAGTGCCTTATGGCAGCAGAAATTGCCATGGAACATCATTTAGGATTGACCTGCGACCCCGTGGGAGGGTTGGTGCAGGTGCCCTGTATTGAACGCAATTCCATGGGGGCTATTAAGGCTATAACTGCCTCCCAGCTTGCCTTGCGCAGCGACCCTGAACATGCAAAAGTTTCTTTAGATGATGTGGTGAAGACCATGATGGAAACCGCCAGAGACATGCATTTCAGTTATAAGGAGACCTCAGAAGGAGGTTTGGCTTTGAATATTCCTGTAAATATTACAGAGTGTTAGGGTTGGAAACCTATTGAAAAAAAATGTTAAGCTTTTAAATTATTCATAATAATGAAGTTAAACTTCCATAATTTTGAGCGTTTCGAAACACGTCACAATGGTTCCGGCGAGGCGGGTATAAAACACATGCTGAAGGCCACAGGGGCGGCCTCATTAGAAGAATTAATCTCCCAAACCATTCCTGCTTCCATAAGGCTTCAGGAAGATCTGAAATTACCACCTGCCCAGTCTGAAAGTGAATTCCTTACCGGTTTTAAAAAGCTGGCGGAAAAAAATAAAATTTTCCGGTCTTATATAGGTCAGGGATACTACAGCAATTTTGTTCCGTCGGTAATTCTTCGCAATATTATGGAGAACCCGGCCTGGTATACGGCTTATACTCCTTACCAGGCAGAAATTTCCCAGGGACGTCTTGAGGCTCTCGTAAACTTCCAGACCATGGTTATGGACCTGACTGGTATGGAAATTGCCAACGCCTCCCTGCTGGATGAAGGAACTGCTGCAGCTGAAGCAATGAGCATGCTGGCTGGTCTCCGCAAAGGAGCCAAAAAGAAAGCAGTTAGGTTTTTTGTAGATGAAAATGCTTATATCCAGACTATTGATATCCTGAAAACAAGGTCTGTTCCTGTAGGTATAGAGCTGGTAACGGGAAAAGTGGAGGAGCTGGATCTTGAAGACCGGAATCTTTATGCAGTACTTTTGCAATATCCGGATAAATGGGGGGCTGTTGCTGATTATAAAGAATTTGTAAAAAAAGCGCATGAACAGGGGGTAATGGTTGCCTTTGCAGCAGACCTGCTGAGCCTGACTCTGCTTACCCCTCCGGGGGATATGGGTGCCGATGTAGTGGTGGGGACTACGCAGCGCTTTGGAATTCCTATGGGTTATGGAGGGCCTCATGCGGCTTTTTTTGCCACCCGTGAGGAGTATAAAAGGATGATCCCGGGCAGGATCATCGGTATTTCAAAAGATCGTGATGGAAATGCCGCTTACCGTATGGCGCTCCAGACAAGAGAGCAGCACATCAGGCGCGAAAAAGCCACCTCTAATATTTGTACGGCACAGGTTTTACTGGCGGTAATGGCCGGCATGTATGCTGTTTACCATGGTCCGGATGGTTTGCGCCGGATCGCTGAGCGGGTGCATGTTTTAACCCGCATTCTTGCCGGCCGCCTGCAAAAGGCAGGTTACGCTTTAAAAGAACAACATTATTTTGACACACTGGCGGTAAAGGTGGAGAATCCGGAGGCTCTTGCACTTATCAGAAAAGAAGCACTGGCCAGGGAGCTGAACCTTAACTACAGAGAAGGTTTGGGCATTGTAACCCTTTCGCTTGATGAAACCACACGGCCGGAAGATATTGAGGATATCACAGCTGTATTTACTGCAGCGGCCGGGAAAGCGGTAAAATATAATTTCGGGGAAGAAAGCAGTGAGGTGGAAGTAAACTGGCCGGAGAGCCTGCGGAGGAAATCAGCTTACCTGGAGCATTCCGTTTTTCATTCTTACCATATTGAACATGAAATGCTCCGCTATATCAGGCATCTGGAAAGTAAGGACCTTTCGCTCGTCCATTCCATGATCTCACTCGGTTCCTGTACCATGAAGCTGAATGCAAGTACGGAAATGATCCCCCTTACCTGGCTGGAATGGTCAAATATCCATCCATTTGTGCCCTCCGGTCAGGCAGCCGGTTACCAGGCCATGTTCAGCGACCTTGAAAAGTGGCTGGGGGAAATAACAGGCTTCCCCGGTATCTCCCTGCAACCTAATTCAGGGGCCCAGGGGGAATATGCCGGACTCCTGGTAATAAGGGCTTACCACCGGAGCAGAGGAGAGGAACACCGTAATATTGCACTTATTCCTTCTTCTGCACACGGAACAAATCCGGCATCTGCAGTAATGGCTGGTATGGAGGTGGTGATTGTCCGCTGCGATGAATACGGAAACGTCGATTTCGGGGACCTGGCAGCGAAAGCAGAAAAGTACAGAGACCGCCTGTCGTGCCTGATGATTACTTACCCCTCCACCCATGGGGTTTTTGAAGAAGGAATCAGGGCGATGGCTGATACTATTCACCGGTTTGGCGGGCAGGTTTATATGGATGGCGCCAATATGAATGCCCAGGTCGGACTTACTTCACCTGCAATCATCGGGGCCGATGTTTGTCACCTGAACCTCCACAAAACCTTTTGTATTCCTCATGGAGGTGGTGGGCCGGGTATGGGACCTATTGGGGTTGCCGAACATTTAAAGCCATTCCTTCCGGGGAGTCCTGTTGTGGAAATGGCGGGAGGGGAGGCTGCAATTTCTGCGGTTTCTGCTGCACCATGGGGGAGTGCCAGCATTCTTACCATCTCTTATGCATATATAGCTTTAATGGGAGGGCAGGGCCTGAAGAAAGCCACACAAATGGCAATACTGAATGCCAATTACATTAAGGCACGTTTAAAAGGGCATTACGAGGTTTTATATGCTGGCAGGAATGGTCGTTGTGCGCATGAAATGATTATTGACTGCCGCGGTTTTAAAAAAGCAGGTATTGAGGTGGAAGATATTGCAAAGCGCCTGATGGATTACGGTTTCCATTCACCCACTGTTAGTTTTCCGGTTGCAGGAACAATGATGATAGAACCAACGGAAAGCGAATCTGTGGCTGAGCTGGATCGCTTCTGCGATGCCCTGCTTAGCATCAGAAATGAAATACGGGAGCTGGAGGAAGGAAAAGCTGATGTGGAGAATAACCTGCTTAAAAATGCGCCGCATACTGCACAGGTACTACTGAGTGAAAAATGGGATAAGCCATACAGCAGGGAAAAGGCCGCCTATCCGCTGGAATTTGTGCGGAAAGCTAAATTCTGGCCGGGGGCAAGCCGCATCGACAGTGCTTATGGCGACCGTAATCTTATATGCAGCTGCATACCACCGGAAGCTTACGAAGAAAGGGAAATTCCGGCAGAATTGCAGTTGGTGCCTGAGTAGCTATAGCGGAACGGTTTGTTGGTCAGGAATAAAAATGCCCTTCACCGGGCATTTTCCTTTATACAGTCAATGAATTTCTTTGGGGCGATGCCAGGTAAACCTGCCGGTTACGTTTGTATGGAGGTAAATCTCCGGACCGGTAAATGAAACCGGGGTGTGGGAAATAAGTGCAGCAGGAGCTCAGGAGTAGAAACACAGGTTTAAATTTGATGATTATATACAGACCGTTCATTTTATTACCTGTACATATTCTCCTGTGTTTTGTTAAAAAGCCTGCAGAAACGAAATTAATTAGTGTGTATTGTTTTATTTCAGACTATTAATTGTGTTTTCATACATTATCCAAAATATAATTATCTAATTCATATATTTGTGATACCTAATCAGGTTAAAAAAACAAAACACAAATCACGATTATGAAAAGATTAAGTTCTTCAGTGCTGACTGCACTATTTGCTGTCGCTATGCTTTCAAGCTGTACTATTGCTAAAATTGGCGGAAGAGGAGCAGTTCCGATCAGTCTCAACCAGCCGGCTCAGAGCATGGACCTGGCAGAGCATGTTACTCTTAAGAAAAACTGTAATTTCGACTGGACTAATACTTATGATGTATCTGAGTACCTTTCAAAAGAAGTAGCTGCCAAAAGACCTGATGCAGTAGCTAATACTACGATTGTAATAAAAACAGGTATTGACAATTACTTCATTAACTTATTTACTTTAGGCCTTGCACAGTCTAAAAAAGTAGTTATTGAAGCGGACTTTATGAAGAATAAGGCAGTAGGTGCTCAGACTTCTACTAAATAATAACTGATAATTTCCGGTGTAATAACAGGTGAAATTAGTTTAGGTCTTATTTACCGGAACATAAATCTTTCAGGACTTATAAAAGAAAGCGGTTATGAGAAGTTATTCTCAGCCGCTTTCTTTTTTTTCAGGGGTATAGTGGTAACAATAATTACAGCATCATTATTTTTGATAGGGAAATAACATTTTAAAACCTGAAGAAATGGAAGCTGTAATATGCATTCCTTATCCTTTTAATCCCGTGAGTAAAACCAGGAAATGCTTCCGGAGGATTTTCAACACAAATTTAGTGACCGGTACTTTTGGCAGTAAAAGAAGAATAGCCGGTGAGCCTGCTGTAATGCATTTTCTAACCTGAATATTTTCATAAAAGTTATTGACCAGCGGGTGAAGATAAGCAATTATTTTAAGCCGGAGGGAGGCTATGTATCTGGCGGGGAATCTTTAGAAATGAATGTATTGGAATTATATTTATTTTTATTATTTCGCTGCTGTCTCCTGCTTTAATAAAAATTGCTGCCTGTTAAGACGGGGGATTAAATATAAAACAAAAAGAAGTATCCATTTTATCAGCTAAATACTATCTTTGCTGAGTGCAAATCTTTTTTTTTGCCCTTAATCAGATAATTGCAGGCGCGTGATAAGGTTACTCTTTTTATTTCTTTACTTTTTTTTAACAATTCAGCATAAACATAATATTAAATGGCCACTAACAGCACTACCAGCCTTCTTATAAAAAGAAGAAAAGATATATTCCAGATATGGGTGGATCACCAGGTGGAGGATCCTGCTCTGCGTGACGACCTGATGTCAAATGATGAGTTGCGCAATCAGTCTGAAGAATTTCTTGATCTCTTCCTGCAGGCTATTAAATCCGGCAACCTGGAAGATATAAGCCGGACTGAATACCAGCCAATAGTTGATCTGTTAACAGGAATTTCTTTGTCGCGCGCCCATTCGGGCTTTACTCCCCGCGAAACAGCCCTTTATGTGTTAAGCCTGAAAAAAGCAGTTATAAGGGTACTTCAGGAAGAACTGGAAAATGATCCGGCTAGCCTTGTAAATGAGATTCTTAATATTTCCAACCTCCTGGATAGCTTAAGTTTAGTAACATTTGAAACTTATATTCAGGGAAGAGAAGAGGTGATTTTACGTCAGACCAGTGAAATGAATGAAATTTCCACCCCTGTTATAAGAGTGTGGGAAGGAGTGCTGGCGCTGCCTATTATTGGCACACTGGATAGTGAAAGAACACAGATTGTAATGGAAAACCTGCTGCAGGAAATAGTTGAAACGGAGAGCAATATTGCCATTCTGGATATTTCGGGTGTACCTGCTGTCGATACCCTTGTGGCCCAGCATTTAATAAAAACTGTGGATGCCACCCGCCTGATGGGAGCAGAATGTATAATCAGTGGTATCAGACCGGAAATAGCGCAGACTATTGTTCATTTAGGTATTAATTTAGAAGGGGTTCAGACTAAAGCTACTCTGGCATCGGCCTTAAAATATGCTTTCAGTAAAATGAACATGGTTGTTACGAAAAGGAAATAAATTAAATTAATCTATAAATTAGCAGAGGTGGAAAGAATTCCGATTTTAAAGATGGGAGACTTCCTGTTGGTGACTATACAGGTAGATATGTACGACAGATTAGCCCTGAATCTGGAAAATGACCTGGTTCAGATGGTTCATAAAAACGGATCGAAGGGGGTTCTGATAGATATTTCTGCAGTTTCCATCGTTGATTCTTTTATGGGAAGGATTATTGGCAACGTAGGGACCATGTCTAAAATTCTTGATGCAGAAACAGTAGTGGTAGGAATGCAGCCTGCCGTAGCCATAACGCTTGTGGAGTTAGGGTTGCCTCTTGCAGGGGTGCATACTGCTCTTAATGTGGAGAAGGGAATGGCCCTGCTGCAATCAAAAATAGCCATAGACCCTCTTGATTTGGATATGCAGCAAGATGAGGGGGTGGACGATGACCAGCCTGAATAAAGAAACTTTAAAAATAAGGACCGAGCAGGATGTAATAGTGTTCAGGCAACGCCTGCGGGAGTATGTGGTAAAAATTGGCATGAGTGTGGTTAACCAGACGAAGCTTATTACTGCTGCCAGCGAGCTTGTAAGGAATATACTTGCTTATGCAGGAGAAGGTCAGGCAACGATAGAAGTTGTTTCGGAACGCCTTCAGACAGGTGTGAAAATCATTTTTAAAGATTCCGGGCCTGGAATTCCGGACATTAATAAGGCTATGCAGGATGGGTACACAACAGGTAAAAGCCTTGGATTAGGTTTGCCGGGGGCAAAACGGCTGGTTAATTTTTTTGATATAAAGTCAGAAGTAGGGCATGGCACAACAGTTACCATCATTCGATGGAAGAGGTAATACAGGAGCATACTGCAGGTACAGAATTGAAGACAGGAGCTTTTTCAGCATAATAAAAAGGGATATTGCCAACCAGGCTAAAATTTTAGGTTTTTCTGCTGAAAAAATCGGAAAACTCCAGATTGTGGCTGCTGAAATGGCTTTGAACCTGTTAAAGTTTGGTGAGCGAAACCGTGAGTTTCTATGGAAAGCTTTCCAATACAAAGGAGAGGCTGGTATAGAAATTTTAACCCTTGATAAGGGGCCCGGCATCCGCAGTATATCCCAGGCTATGGAAGATGGGTTTTCCACATCAGGTACGGCAGGGGAAGGTCTCGGGGCTATTCAAAGGCAGTCAGATTTTCTGGAAATCTACTCCATTCCGGGGCAGGGAACAGTAGTGCTGTCAAGGATTTTTGTAAATGCAAATTTTCCTCAAAAGGACCAGCCTTTTAATATTGCGGCTCTTTCCGTTGCCAAACCGAATGAAACACTTTGTGGTGATGGTTATTTTATAGATTACAGGCCTGAGAAAGAGGTCTTTAAAATTTTATTACTCGATGGTTTAGGCCATGGCCCCGGAGCGCATGAGGCTGCTCAGGCAGCCATAGAAATTTATGCCGGATTGACTGATTGCTCACCGCAACAGGCATTAAAAGAAATTCATGAGCAAATAAAAAGAACGAGAGGAGCAGTAGGCATGGCTTTAAAGTTCAACTTTAAAAATGATATGCTTTCCTGTTGTGGCGTTGGAAATATCGCAGGAAAGCTAATGGGCTATACATCCGTTAAACACTTCCCCTCCTCCAATGGCATTATAGGACACGTCATGTCTTCCCGTAACCAGGATCAGGAAATTCAATGGGAAAAAAATCATCTTCTGGTCCTCCATTCCGATGGCCTTATCTCCCGCTGGGATCTTTCAAAATACCTTCAGGTACAAAAATATGATCCTGCAATACTGGCAGCCTGCCTTTACAGGGATTATAACCGGGGTAATGACGATACAAGTATAATTATAAGTAAATATCCTTCTATAGATGAATCAAGAGCAAAAGCCAATAACTGAAGTTTCGCTGGACCGGGAACTGGACCTGGTAATTGCTTATAAAAAAGCAATGCAGCTGGCTGAAATTGCAGGGTTGAATTTTACCGATCAGACTAAATTCGCTACGGCTGTTTCTGAAATATCAAGAAATGCACTTGTTTATGCAGGAAGGGGGGAGGTGGCTTTCAGTATCTTTAAGGAGGATGTGAGCTTCTACATTGAGGCAGTTATTACAGATCAGGGGCCGGGAATAAAAGACCTTGGGGCCTTGTTGCAAAAATTAAACAGCCAGTCCCACCTTCAGAAAACAGGAATTGTAAACTGCAGACGGCTGTCGGATAAATTTAACATGGAGAGTACTGCCGAAACAGGTACCTGCGTGAAAATAGCCAGGCGGCTGCCGGTGAGTCATCCTCCTATTAATAATCTGATACTGTCGGGCTGGCGTACTCACTTTAGCCAGCTGGCGCCTGTTTCTCCTTACGATGAACTAAAAAGCCAAAACCACCTGCTCATACAAACGCTGGAGGAATTAAAATTTAAAGAATCGCAAACCAAGGAACAGCTGGGGGAAATCCAGTCCCTGAACAATGAGCTTGAGCATAATTATGTAAAAATTAAAGAGCTCTCGCAGGATTATGCAATCCAGAATGAACTTTTACGTAAGAGGAATGAAGAGCTTGATCAGTTTGCCCATATCCTGTCGCATGATTTGAAGTCGCCTGTTAATAACCTGAAAAGCCTTGCTAATCTGATAGAAGGAGGCCAGTTGAAGGATCCGGAAAAAATGCTGGATATTTTTAAGGGGCAGCTGAGTAAAATGGAAATTTTAATTGAGAGTGTACTAGCTTACAGCAGGGCCGGACATGAAAAGGTTGAAAAAACAGAGGTTCAGCTGAGAAATCTGGTAAATGACCTGATTCATGGCCTTGTAAAACCGGAAAACTTTCGGGTAGAGATCGACCAGAAGTTACCTGCTCTTTTAACAGAAGAAATACTGATTTACCAGGTGTTCAGTAATTTAATTTCCAATGCTGTGAAATATAATGATAAGGAAACAGGAAGGATTTGGGTGGAGGCAGAAAAAACAAAAGACGGAGAGCTTTTTTTCTGTGTGGAAGATAATGGCCCCGGAATACCTGAAGATAGGAAAGAGGCAGCATTTAATATGTTTACTGTTCTGCACAATCTGAAAGATGTGGACAGTTCCGGTATTGGTTTAGCTATTGTTAAAAAATTAGTGAATGAAAAAGGCGGAAGGATCTGGATTGAAAACGCAGTCCGCTGGAATACAGGTTCAAGGTTCTGCTTTACCTGGCCGGCAGAACGCCTGCGCTGAGGCTTAAGCTGATGATTCCAAAAAAAGAGGAGCTTTTTTTGGGATTTTCATTTGTATTAATATCAGACAAAATTTTTTTTGAGCAAGATAAAGCTTGTTGTTATAATTATGCTATATTTCCTTTTTAATATTATAGCATTATTGTTATGGCAAATCAAGCAGGTGAGCAGGTAAAAACCAGGTATGGGTTTGTTTATTGTTTATTTACAGATCATCAACAGGATAAAACACTCATACTGCTTCATGGTAATTCGTCATCCGGTAATTTCTGGAAGCCTTTGGTAGAGAGCCACCTCCGGAAGGCTTTTAATTTTTTAGTTTTCGATCTGCCGGGGCATGGGCAGTCACCTGTACCGGAAGATCCTTCCGGCACGTACAGTTTTCCCGCCTATTCAGATTTACTGGTTGAAATAATCAGCCATTATGATGTAAAAAATTATGTTCTTTTTGGCCACTCTTTAGGAGGTCATGTTATTCTGGAATCGCTGGAGCGTTTAGGTGGTTGTAAGGGAGTTGTTTTAATGGGGACTCCACCATTAACCATTCCTCCACAGCTGGAAATGGCTTTTAACATGAGTCCGCAGTTTATCAGTTTTATGCAGTCCGGATCAGACAGGGATGTAATTGAGCAAACTTTTAAAAGTATGCTTCCTGAAGAAAAGGAGGATCTTGCAGGTTTATTATTTGAAGATTACTTTAAAACTGATCCCCGGGCACGGGACTTTCTTAACCGGAATATTCATCAGGGTAAATTTATTGACGAGCTGAAAGTGCTGAAACAAACAAAGGTGCCTGTTTGTCTGGTTGTTTCAGAAAATGACCAAATGGTTAATTCATCTTACTTCAAAAACTTCCTGCCGGACCAGGAGTTAAATTGTATTTCCGGGGCCGGACATTATGCACCACTTGAAAAGCCTGAGATTTTTGCTGAGCTGATTCTTAAAAAGTTTGTTGCTTAAATATTTGGGTACATTATGCAGGAAACCGTTCTTCATAGCGATTCTGCAGGCCCCCTGTTTCCCGAAGCAGGAGGGTACTCCGCTCTTTTGGCAGAGCAGTCCTTTACAGGCAGGGATGGTGAAATTCATGAGCTGAAAAAATGGGTTAAAAGGTTTCCAAAACAGGATTCTCTTATGCTTCTTGTGGAAGGAAAAGGTGGTGTAGGTAAAACAGCCCTTATAAACCGGCTGATATCTGAACTGTATGAGCAGTCAGACTTTTGCCTGTATGGAAAGTTCCACAACGCACCCTCGAAGGTACCTTTTCTTGCCATCAGGCAATGTATGCACCACTGGCTGGATCAGCTCCTGATACTTAAAGACGAAACATACGAAAAATTAAAGCATAAGGTAAGGGAAGCTGTCCACCCGAATGAAAAGGTTCTTACTTCCGTTTTTGAAGAACTTGAAATTCTGTTCGGGAAGAGCAACCCTTTAGCTGATGATTTGAAGCCAGACCCACTAAAGCTTCGCCAGCGCTTTACTTTTTACTTTTATACACTTCTGAAGGCAATTTATGAGAGTGGTTTCAGGACTATTCTTTTTTTAGATGATCTGCAGTGGGCAGACCATGCCACCCTGCATCTGATCCATGACCTGCTGAACACCTATAAAGCACCGGGCTTGCTGATCATTGGAGCTTTCAGGCCGCTGTCCGGAGAAAGAAACAGGGGACTGATTCAAAAATTGCAGGGACTCAAAGCAGTTAAAAATCTTTTTCTTAAGCCTTTGCCGGAAGTTGAGCTGGCCGCATTTTTACCTCCAGCATGGAAGCTTAGCGAAAATGAACAAAAAGCTTTTCTTGAATACCTGATTCATGAAAGTGGTGGCTACCCCTTCGATGTTTTACACATACTGAATTATATAGCACGGGAAAAATTAATTGAAGCCACAACTGCTGACTGCCATCAGGTTCGCTGGAGTCAGCTTCCGCATTTTAACCGGGACCAGAATGCCACTTCTTTAATTTTGCAGGAGATAAAGGGGCTAAGTCTGTTAAGCTCAAAACTATTGCAGCTGGCTTCCTGTCTGGGCTTTTATTTTTCCTGTGAGCGGTTAAAGCAATTATCCGGGTTAAATAAGGCTACTTTCCGGGAAGGCCTGGATGAGCTGACCCGGCGAAAAATAGTTATAACGCAGGAAGAAGTATGTTACTTTGTCCATGACCATTTTTACACTGCAGCACAAGAATTGTTACAAGCTGACGACAGGAAAAGGATTCATGCTGAAATAGCCCGTTTTTTAATAAATTCAGGTGCTTTGGATATGCAACACCCCGGTTTTCTTGAATGCATTAACCACCTTAACCTTGCAGGAGTAAAAAACGGCCTTTTGCAGGAGGGAGCTTTGGCTGTGGTAAATCTTACCGCCGCCAGGCTGGCCCAGAGGAAATCAGCTTTTGATAAAAGTTTAGAGTATTTTAAAATTGCCGGACAATACCTTTCCAGCTTGCCCGGCGAAGGTGAAATTGAACTTCCGGGATTTGTGCCAAAGTACGACTGGCTCCCCGAACCACTGGTTTTCAGGAAGCTGTTTAACATCTGTAAACTGGGAGTGGCTGAGGGAGAGTTTCTTGTACAGAATTTTATTTTGGCCGACCAGACGCTGAATTATATTTTTGACCAGGTGGAAGACAGGATGATGCGTTTGAAAGGCTATACCATAAAAATGAAAATTTGTATAGCATGCCTTAATTTAAAGGAAGTGCCTTTTAAATTTAAGGACGGTATGGGTATTATTGAAGCCCTGCTCCTGGAATATGGAATAAAACTGCCGCAAAGCAAAAAAGATTTTGAGGAACAAATGGAGGCGGCTTACCTGGAGCTTGTTGAAAAACTTCCCACGGGAGACATTGGCCCGCTGGAGTACAGGGAGATTTCCGGGGATCAGGAATTCCATGATTTTATTCACCTGGTGGTTCATTCTCTGCCAATTATATTTTTTGTCAACATAGAAAAATCCAAATATCTGGCAGTTAAAAGTATGCTTCTTTGCATGGACAAAGGTTTTACCCCAAGTACACCTTCTCTTTTTGCCTCCAGTATATGGACCATAGCCACTACAGGCAATGATTATGAACTTGCCTATAAGCTGGGGCAGTTAGGTTTAAAAATGGTGGAAAGGGAGCCTTATAAGGTCTACAGGCATTCGGTTTATCATCTTGCCACGCTTAATTTCTATAACTGGAAAAATCATTACCGGGAATCATCTGCCAGGCTGGATGAAGCAGTAAAGATTTCACTTGGAATAGGTGACCTTAATTATGCTATCTTCTGCTTTACCAATGCACGGATCATTGATATAATAAGGGGAGTGCCTTTAAACCAGCTTATGCTGGAAAGCCATAAATCCCGGAGAGAGTTTCTGAATATAAATTTTATCAGCAGAAGCCACCAGGCATTTGTTTCCTATATGACAGGCAAAAAGCAGGGCCTGAAGGAAGGCAGGTTTACATTCAGTAACAGGTTTAAGCAGCAGGTACAGGAGAACCAAAACGGGCTATACCATTTTAGTTTTGTTAAAGAGCTATTGTATCTGCATGCCGGCTTATATCCTGAAGCAATGGAGGCAGGAAGTAGCTGTGAAAAACACAGGAGCCTGTATGAAGCTTTTCCGGTGGGTGTGGAGCACGATTTTTATTATTGCCTGATTCTCGTTTCGCTGGCAGAAGAAGGGGGTGAGCTGAGCATGGAATCGCGGGCTCACATAAGCAAACGGCTTGAAGGGCTGAGGACACTTGCTTCTATGGGCTCAGGTAACTATTTACACAAACAAAAAATACTGGAAGCAGAGCTGGCGAAGTTTCAGCCCGCCTGTGGGCAATGTGTTTTGCTTTATGAAGAAGCGATAGAAGAAGCTCTCAGGCAGGAATTCATCCACTTTGCTGCTTTGGCGGCCGAACGTTGCGGAGATTACCTGCTTAAGAGGAAAAGGCAGAGGTCGGCAGAGACTTTTCTGGTGGATGCTTACAACTATTACGAAAAGTGGGGGGCAGGTGCCAAAACTGAGCAGCTTGTTCAAAAATATCCTGAAGTTTCCTTCGGAAAGCTGCAACATACCTTTCTTCCTGAACAAGCGGCCGGAAATGGAAAGGAAACTCTTAGCCGGGATCTTGTACAGTCGGCCATAAACCTTTCTCAGGAACTGTATGTAAGCGATCTGATCAGCCGGGTTTTACATATCAGCCTCGGGCAGACAAATGCAAAACAGGCAAGTTTTCTGCTCAAACAGCAGTTTAGCTGGCAGGTGGTGGCAAGGCTGGATGAAGAGGGTTTAAGTATGCTTCATCAAAGTATACCTGCAGGTTCTGTAATCTCCCCGCATAAAACATTTTACGACTGCCTTAAGCTTAACGAAATTTGCTATGTGCCCGGGTTAACCGACCGCCATGAGTTATACGATGTGGATTATTTTAAAAATAAGGCAGTTCATTCTATTATGGTGATTCCTTTTGAAAGACATCAGGAAACGCTGGGGCTGATTTACCTTGAAAATTTCGATACTGAACTGGTTGAAAAGAACAACCTGCTTCCCTGGTTTGAATTGCTTCGTACCCAGACAGGAATTGCCCTTTCAAATGCCCGCCTGTTTGAAAACCAGGTTAAGCTGAATGAGGAACTGCGCAGACAGGAAGAAAAAAGAATTCTGGCTGTTGTGGAAACACAGGAAAAAGAAAGAAAACGCGTGGCAGCTGAGCTTCACGACCACCTCGGGCAAATGCTTTCCCTTACTAAATTAAACCTTTCCCGGTTAGAAGATTCACTGGAAGGGCAGTTTAAGCTTTATGAGGAGACCTGCAGCCTGCTGGATGAAAGCTGCAGTGAATTACGCAGGATTGCCCATGATATGATGCCGCCCGATTTTACCGCTAAAAGTCTGGAAGTAACACTGGACAATCTTTTCCGGGGGTATTTGCTGGCTGCAGGTTTAAAGTATAATTTTTATCAGCATCAGTTACCGGTGGAAATTCCGGTTGCTGTAAAGTTTAATATTTACCGGATAGCACAGGAAATAATTCATAATGTAATCAAACATGCAAATGCCCGAAAGGTAACTATTGAACTTTCTGTTGAAGATAATCAGCTGCACATGATGATAGAAGATGACGGGAAAGGCTTTGATACCTGTTTTAAGACCGATGGTTTAGGTTTAAAAAGTCTTTATACCAGGGCCAGCCTGCTTAATGGTCATTTAGAAATAGATTCAGGTATTAACCGGGGTTCTGTGTTTGACGTTTATATTCCACTCCCATGAAAAAAAAGATAAAAATTGTTTTAGCCGACGATCATCAGATGTTCCTTGACGGGCTTTATTCCCTGCTTAGCCAGATGGAGCAGGTAGAGATTATGGCTACTGCTAACAACGGAAAACAGTTGCTGGACAGGTTGAGGAGGAACCCCGACTGCGATGTTGCTGTGCTGGATATGCACATGGAAATTATGGATGGAATTGAAACAGCCCGCCAGATCAGGAAGGAGTTTTCCCATATCCGCGTTATAGGCTTAACCATGGAGAATGACCCTGGCAGTATCAGGGAAATGCTTGATGCCGGAGCTTCAGGCTACATATTAAAAAATACCGGAAAAACAGAGCTGGAAATGGCACTGGAACGTGTGGCTGCCGGAGAATTTTACCTTAGCCAGGCGGCAGGCAGCCAGCTTGCCCGCGAAATGCTTCATAACCGGCAACAAAAAGCAGAAAGTAAAGAAAATGGCCCTGGTCTGCTGACAGAGCGCGAAATTGAAGTGCTTAAAATGATTGCTGAAGAAATGACCAATCAGGAGGTTGCCGAAAAACTATTTATAAGCCCCAAAACTGTGGAAACTCACCGCAAAAACCTGATGAAGAAGATAGGTGTCAACAATACCCTGGGGATTTATAAGTTCGCAGTAAAACACAAGCTGATTTAGATTGAAATCCCGGTCTTTGATTTTACATAACCGGCCGGGGCACAGCATGGGAGAAGCTGTGCACGCTTGTATTTTTTGGTATTTTCTTATCTGAGCGAAGTGTTAAACTTTCAGCAGGATTTAACTAAACCTGTTTAGGCATTCTGCTAAATCTGAGCAATTGCCTTATCCACCTTTTTGCCCTGAAAATCAACAGGACTGGTGGTGTTCCTGCTGTTTCCGCCATACTTTATTTCCGTTCTCCGGATATTTCATTCCGCTGCTCTGTACCTGTTCTACCCTTGTGGAGGTACTTTAAAATACCTTGAATACGGTAGATAAACACCTGCCGCAGTGTATTTCCCTGCCTGTTAAATTTGGCCAACTTTGTATTGTAAGATTTTGAAAAACAGCAATCATCTCCCGGAAAAAAGAGAGTCTTCAATCTGAGAATTAAAGTTGATAAGTCCTTTTATCTCTGTGAGAAATCTGGTGAAAAATCTATAACAACTACTACTAAACCATTTTATACAACCATTCTAATTTATTAACTCTCATGAAAAAAATTATTTTCTTTTTTGCCCTTTTAACAGCTGCATTTTCAACTGGAGCTTATGCCCAGTACCAGAAAGGAGATATCCTGATAAATGCAGGAATTTCAGCAGGCACATTCGGTTATGGCTATGGTCTTTATGGTAGCTCCAGTGGCTTTTTACCTCTTACAGTTAATGCGGAGTATAGTCTAAACGAATTGTTTGCAGTCGGGCCTTATGCCGGAATTTATACACGCTCTTATAAATATGCAGGTTATAAAGACCGCTTTACTGCTTTATCTTTTGGAGGAAGGGGAACAGTACATGCCAGTAACCTCCTGAATGAACACCTTGAACTAAGCATAGATCCGGAGAAATTAGACTTCTATGCAACTGTTATAATGGGATTTGAAAGCCGCTCCTGGAACTTCGATGCAGCCTATGAAGGAAACCCCTATTACGCTAATGAGGTGTATTTTGATTTTGGTACTATTGTGGGTGTGCGCTACAATTTCAATCCAAAATACAGCGCTTTCTTTGAGCTTGGCCGCGGTACCTTTGGTATTGGTACCCTTGGGGTATCCGGTAAGTTTTAAATAAGGCAGCCGGCTGTAAACGCAGACACTCCTCTTTACCCGGGAGCCGGCGAGACAGGTATCAGCAATCGTTTTAAGCTTAGCCAAATCCCACTAACTTAACCTTTACAAATATGGACCCATTTATTCAGGCCGGAATGCTTTTTACTCCCATTTATCAGGATGATTATAGTAAGGTGAGTATCTCTGAAAATAATTACTGCATCTTCCAGTGCTATTATCAGCACCCTGACAGCAAAGAGCTGCTCAGGCCTTCCATGGAATTTATCCTGACGCTGGCAAAAGACTGGTCAGCAGGCGCCATTGCTGTTTTTTACATGCTGGAAGTGGAGGAAGGAGAGCTGCTGCCTTCCGAGGATATTACGTGGGTCAGAAAAGATGTAATTCCGCAACTTGCCGACGCAGGTATCCGGTTCCTGGCTTACGTATCGCAAAATAATCTTTTCCGGCAGTTTAGTCATGATAATTTACCCGGGTCATTTCCCGGCAGGAGCCTTAGCTTAAGAATTTTCCAGGACAGGCAGGATGCTTTGCTGTGGCTGGGGCAGGTCCGGCAGGCAATTTAGTATACAATTAAGAGAAGAGTACTTTTTAAAATATTAAACCACCTGGTATTCAAGAATGTCCGGACAGATATTATTTCCAAAGCAGGAAGCTGATTCTGTAATGAGGCTGCCGGGCTTTTTAAACAAACAAATCAGAATTTTTAATAACAATCACAACAACACAACAATGAAAAGATTAAAATTCCCCGTTTTTTTACTGGCCATGCTTTTTTCTGTGGCTGCCTGTACGGAAGATGAAGTAACTCCTGACGGAGGCGCAAACAGCGATGATGATATCAAAACGAGGCTTAGCCTTTTTGAAAGGGAGCTTCTGGTTGGAACACCTGCTGCCATGGAAAGTTCTGAAGACTTATATGCTGTAATGGCTGTAGGTTATGTAAATTCAATCAATACCTTCAATGAATTTGATGCATTCTTTTATCCTCCGGAAGGAGCAAAAAAGACCAATAGTCCTATACGGGCATCTAATGCAAGGATTGCAGCTTCTTATACGGTTTACGAATGGTCTTACCAGGGTGAGTCAGTGGCTTACCAGTTCTCTGAACAATCCGGAAAAAATGTTTTCGAGATTTTCATTAAGGAACAGGGGCAGAAGGATTATCTGAGATTTTATTATGCAGAAGAAGCTGCAGATGGCAAAACAGGAACCTTTAAAGTTTTTGATATAGAAGGTGAAGATCCATCTGTTGCAGCTTTAATCTGGACATGGGAGATTTTAGAAAACGATTCGTTTAAGTTTATTTTTTCCTCCACAGAAGGTGAATTCCGTTATGAGGTGATATCCAATAAAGATAAGTCAGGTAATATAAAACAGTATTACGGGAATGAACTTGGTACAGAAATTTTCTGGGATGCCGCAGGTAACGGAAACTGGAAAAGCTACCAGGAAGGTGAGGAGCCTGAGGAAGGTGAGTGGACAGTGTAATGTTAACTAATTCCCTATTACACTTAGGTTTTAGAAGAATCCTGCCTCTTTCAGGGCGGGATTCTTTTTGCTGCTGCCGGAAAAAAGCTTTCGGTTAATGCCTTTGAAAGATTTTTGTTTAGTCTTTTTACAGTCCTGTTTTCTTTATTTAGCTTGGCTTTAACAATAAGCCGGCAAAAATTAAACTTGATTTTCATGCCCATGATCAGACTATACAGCAAAACAGACAAAGAGGCACTGATGGAAGTTTTCCGCCTCAATACCCCAACGTATTTTCATCCGGAAGAGGAGAAGGATTTCTGTTACTACCTCGACAACCATTCAGGGGATTACTATGTGGCAGAAGATTCTGACTTAATTGTTGGTTCAGGCGGAATCAATTACGCAGGCGATGGAAAGTCAGCCAGATTATCGTGGGATATGATTCGCCCTGCTGCTCAAAACAAAGGGTTTGGAAGTTTCCTGACCCGTTACAGGATTGATCTGGTTAAGCAGAGGCCCGAAGTTGAAGTACTTACTGTAAGAACAACTCAGCTGGTGTTTCCATTTTACCGGAAATTTGGTTTTGAGCTGATTAAAACAGAAAAAGACTATTGGGCCGCCGGATTTGATCTGTACCATATGGAAATGGTGATCAGGTGAAAAAAATCCGGAACCAAAGCAAATGTTTTTTTCGATAAAAGTTATACATTTCAGTCATGAATAACCTGAAAATTAAACTTGGTTTTACGCTCTTTATTATTGGCATGGCAGGTATTTTCAGCCTGTTAACAATGCCGGTAGCCACTGAAAATTTGCCTCCTGAAATTTTGAAGGAGTTTTCTGAAGAGGCCCTGAAGTGGCTGAGTCTGGTAAACCCGGCGGTAATGCTTTTGCTGGCAGTAATATCCGGGACTCTTTTATACGATAAAGTAAATTTGGGGGCACCCATCTTAGAAAGCGTATTAAAAGGTGAAAGTGCAGGGAATTATATACCTGACCGGCTAAAATCCGGCTTAAGCGGAGGGATTCTGGCAGGCATTTTAATGCTGATTACAGAACAGCTTTTCAGGCCCCACATGCCGCAGGAATTTATTGAATTAGGTGCAAATTTGCAGCTTAATCCATTGGTAAGGTTCCTTTATGGTGGCCTTACGGAGGAAATTCTGGTCAGGTTCGGGCTTATGACGGTGCTTGTGTGGGCGCTGTCGAAAATGAGCAAAAGCCGGGGGGCTGCAATTTACCTGACTGCAATTTTTATTTCATCTGTTCTTTTTGCTGCTCTCCATCTGCCGGCAGTAATAATGGCTACAGGAGGTCTTTCCACTTCTATGGTTTTGTATATTCTGGCAGGGAACACAGCCGGAGGGGTTATTTTCGGATGGCTGTATTGGAGGCAGGGACTGGAGGCGGCTTTTATTGCACACCTGATGGCTCATATGGTAATTTTATTGGCAGGCCTGCTGTATTAATTTCTGTTTTTCCTCTTTCTTTGTACATGAAAATTCTGTTAGCTGTATTTTGTGTGCTTCTCTGCCCAAAGCTCCTAGCCGGGCAATGCAATGCTGATTCTGTCATTAGCAGGAACAGCCTGGAAGCAGGTGTTGGAGTAAGGCAGTTAAAAGATATGAACCTTGTACCAATAGTACACAAAGGGATCTCTTACCGGCTTGGCCACAACTTTCAGAAGGGGAATGGAAAGTACATCCTCCTGTCTGGAATCAGTGCTGACTATGCCGGCATTAACACCCGCTTTGAAGGTCCGTCGGCAAGCCGTTATATTCAGCTGGAAGCATTTTATTCACATCTTTTGGGGATGGTAAAGCAGCGGAACTTTACTTTTTATGCAGGCCCACAGGCAGGAATTGGCTATGGTCTTGGTTTTTACCCGAACTGGGACGACAGCCATCTGTACTGGTCGGATTATATTAGCCTGGGAGCCGGCAGTCTGTTATGTTACAAGAGCAGGGGTGGTGCATGGGCCTTAAGCGCTTCACTGCCTTTTTTTTCGTTTATCAGCCGGCCGGAAAAAAACAGGCTCTATAAGATTGACGACGTAACCCCCGGAGGTATTATAAGTAGCATGAACAGCAACTGGCAAGCTGCTTTATGGAAAAGAAATTTTGGGATAAATGCCCGTTTGGAATATGAGTTTTCTTCCGTTAAAAAACTGTCTCAGTCAATCGGGTACTCGTTCCGCTATGGCTATATGGAGGCTAAATACGGAATGCCGGTTTATAACCTGCTCCACAGTTTAGGGTTAAAATTGTACTTCTGATATGAGAAAACTCATCTTTATAGTTTTATTGGTGGGGGCAGGACTCTCCGGCTGTTTACAGGAGGAGCCATTTAAACCTGATTTTACCGGTTTTGAGCCTGTAATACAGGATGATGGCTGGACTTTATCCACTCCTGAAAATGAAGGAATGGACAGGGAGTTGTTGAATAAAGCTTATAAGCTGGTTTACAGCAATAACCGTTATCTGATGGCAGGAAGCTTACTGGTCTTTAGAAATGGCAGGCTGGTGGCGGAAGCATACCCGAACGATCCTGCAGATATTCATAGAATCCATAATCTGCAATCCTGCACGAAATCCTTTACATCTCTTTTAACAGGCAGTGCTATTCAGCATGGTTTTATTAACTCTGTTGATGAAAAGCTATACGGGGTTTTTCCCGAAGCTTTTGATGAAGATGAGGGAAAAAGAGATATCACCCTGAGACATGCCCTGATGATGCAGACAGGACTTGATTTTGATAATGATGTGCATACGCTGGAATTATACCGGTTCAAGGGTAATTCAGTGGAATATGTCTTATCGCAGGAAAAGAAATACGATGCAGGTCTGGTCATGCACTATAATGACGGAGCACCTCATCTGGTGTCGGAGTTCGTGGAGAGGAAAACGGGAAAAACACTGGAGAGCTTTGCTGCAGATAAATTATTCGGGCCATTAAATATAAGGGACTGGAAGTGGGAGTCAGCACAGGACGGTACCACCTTTGGGGCTTTTAGCCTGTTCCTGAAACCCAGAGATTTTGGAAAGGTAGGGCAGCTTTTATTGCAAAAAGGAATATGGGAAGGTAAATCCCTGATTGACTCCACTTATTTAGCAGAAGCCACCAGTGTCCGGGCATCGGCCAACTTCAATGGAGAAGCTTATGGTTTTTACTTCTGGATTCTTCCTGCCTGGAATTCCTATGCCGCTGTGGGGCATGGAGGTCAGTTTTTGCTCGTGGCACCTGAAAAAAATCTTGTAGTGGTTTATACTGCATGGCCCTATACAAGCGAAGTCTTTTTTGACCGGAGAAATGAATTAATGGAGCTGATCCTGCATAGCTGTAAATGATGAGGTTCTTTATGACAGGAGCGGGAACTTGTATTCCCCTTACAAACTATCCTGCTGTTTATGAATAAGAAACAAGATATTCAAACAGGTCTTTTCTTTGCCTGCCTTTGTGCGGGATTTCTCGTCCTGGCTTTTACCAGTGATGCTTTTTTTACCTGGGCATTTGCCCGCCATCAGAATGTGCTGAGCTGGTAAATAAGGCCTCTGTTTATTATTCCTTTCTGCTGGTTTGCTTACAGGCACAGCCTGACCGGCATTACAGCAACATTATTTCTCCTTTTAACCAGTATGTTCTGGTTTAATCAGCCTGAAGAGGTAAACAGCAGGGTAAGGGATTTTCTCCTGATGGAGCAGGAGTATTTAAAAGGCACCTGGAATTTTTCAAAAATAATGATAGCCATGCTGGTTCCGCTTTCGCTTTCTTTGCTTGCTGCAGCCTTCTGGAAACGGAATTTGTGGTGGGGAATGGTGGTAATGATCCTGATCGCAGCGGGGAAAATGGTCTGGAGTGTGAGCTTTGGTGGCGAATCGGGTAAATCAATTATGATTCCTGCTCTGGCGGGTCTGGTTTTATGTATGGTTCTGGTTTATTGGGGCTTTAAAAGAAGTGAAAAGAATAAAGGGAAAAATTGTTAAAATCAGGCTTTAATTTTGATTTATTTTAACCGGTTCTTCCTGGTAAAATTAAACATGCTGATGCATAAACTTTTTCCCAAAAATAAATATTAGGGACTATATCAGGGAATTGTAAAAGCCTTGTACATTTGCTTCATGAATAACTTCTCAAAATTGTTTGTACTGCTTTTTGCTATCGTGCTAACGATCAGCACGGGTACAGCTCAATTTGGCGAAGCTATTCCGGTTCTTCCCGGTATTCAGGAGGACGACAGACTTTCATCTTCATGGCTTTCTGATGGTGATATATCATCATTTTGTTTACCATCCGCTGTTGAGCACCCAGGGGAGTCAGTTACTCATTATCCGGCACCGGATTCCGGAATTAAACAGTCAAAGAGTTTAGCAGGCTGTTTTCATTCAGTTGAGCATAGGATTCAAAGTATTGCCAGGCAATATTTCTTCCGCTCAAATGAAATAGTCCGTGGATTAAGCATCCGGGATATTATCTTCCCCTTCCATTATTTCTGGTAATCCCTTTCCTGTTTTTGTATGGTGGTTTGAGCGCAGCTCATTCTGCCGCTTTATTAATTAATCGCCCGGCAGGTAGGATTAAGATTAAAATCGCTGCCTCCGGGCTAATGGTACTATCAAATTTAAACAAAACAGAAAATGGATTTAGGATCAGCAATATTCGGGATTTTCACCCTGGCATGTTTTATCGTGCCCGTTATTTACCTTCAAAGTAAAAAAAGTAAAGAAAAAAAAGAGGTATTAAAAATTTTTAAAGCCCTTGCTCAACAGCAGGGATTAATAATTTCAGCGCACGATTTCTGGAATCATTGTTATGCAATTGGCCTTGACTCTGAACAAAATAAATTGTTTTATTTCAAAAATCAGGATGGCCGGGAACAGAATGTTGTAATCGATTTAACAGAAGTTGAAAAATGTTCTGTTGTGAATGTAAACAGAATGGTGAATGATAATAAAATTATTGACCGTCTGGGGCTTTCCTTTGCTTTCAGGAACCCAAAGCTTCCTGAAAAGATCCTTGAATTTTATACCAAAGAAGAGGGTATGCCGGTAAATGACGAGTTTCAGCTGAGTGAAAAATGGAAAGCTATTGTGGATGCCCGGTTACAGGCACATCCTCCGGCTAAAGAAAGCAATCCTGCGAAAGGCAGGTTGAGAACAGCGGCTTAACAGAATTTTGAGTCTCTGCCTGTAAAATTTAATTTCAGGCCTGCTTACATCTTGCAGCTCTTTTGAAAAGGTTCGGGTATCCACTCCCGGACCTTTTTTATTTACAGGCTTAGGTTCAATTATTTTAAATCCTTCTAAATACGTAAACAGGCAAACAAGCCTGCCATTTAAGGGTTGGTAAGGCAAAAGGAATTATTCAGAAGTAACACAGAATTTTATCTCACTTCTGTTTCATCCGGTGCTGATTCCGGAAGGAACAACAACAGCCTGTAAAGCAAAATATTTATGAAGGATAACAGGAATTCAGATTCAGGAGGTATAAAAGAGGAGATTAATAAAATACCTGAAAAGGGCCCTTTTCGCCGGGATTACTGGCGCAGCCCATTGCGCGGCCCCTGGTTTGCCTCTTTTATGAGCTTGCTGCTGCTTATTGTAATTCCCATAGTATTTATTACCGGTTTGATTGATCATGTTGCATGGAACCCTGATTTGGGTGGTAATAACAACAGGACGCCGGATATGGGAATTCTTGGGTTTTTAACGGGGATTGAATGGCCCACAAGGCCCATCTGGCTGTACAGACTAACGGAGGGAATGCATGTAGTGCTGGGTATAGCCCTGCTTCCTTTGGTGTTGGGGAAATTGTGGGCTATTATGCCAAGTCTTTATAAATGGCCCCTGGCCGATTCTTTAGCCCATGCCCTGGAGCGAATAAGTTTACTCTTTGTAATAGGGGGGATTTTCTTTCAGATCTTCACAGGCCTCTTTTACATACAGAATTTTATTATCCTTCACAATGTAAAGTTCAATCAGCTGCACTTTTACGGTAACTGGATTTTTATTGGTGGTTTGGTCCTGCATGTACTGGTTAAATTTCCGGTAATGATAGACGGCCTTAAAAACCGTGATACAAGCGAGGAATTAAGCAAGTCCAGGGACGAAACAGAGCCGGAACCGGAGGAAGAGGGAAGGCTTGTCAGTACTGATCCTGCAGAGCCGACAATTTCCCGCAGGGGTGCAATTGCAATGGTGGGAGGTGGTGCCCTCACACTTATGGGCCTGGCTGTTGGCCAGACCCTTGGGAAAAAATGGAGCCGGATGGCTATACTTTCCCCACGTGCGCAAACTTTGCCCGGCAATGGCCCTAATGATTTCAGGGTAAATAAAACTGCTGAATATGCAGGCATTACTCCTGAAATGGCAGGGCCGGACTGGCGTTTGGAACTTGTGGGCAGAACAACCCGGAGGCTTAGCCGTGATGAACTCTTAGCTATGCCGCAATATACATCTTCGCTGCCAATTGCCTGCCTTGAGGGTTGGTCCACAGGCAACCAGAACTGGGAGGGGGTACGCCTCCGTGATCTGGCAAAGCTTGCAGGAATGCCTGATGCCGGGAAGGTTCTTTTTGAGTCGATGGAGGAAAAGGATTCAGCCGCCAGGGAATCTTATATGCGGCATAACCAGATTCAGGATCCGCTGTCCCTGCTGGCACTCAGGGTAAACGGTGCCGATCTTTCAATGGACCATGGGTTTCCTGCCAGGACTATTGTGCCGGCAACCCCCGGGAACCGGAATACAAAATGGGTTTATCGTATAACTTTTATGGAGGAGGCTTAGTATGAAAAAAATTCCGGGATACGGGCGTAGCCCCATTCATCTTTTGGGTGTGCTTTTCTGTTATAGCCTGGTTACCTATGCAGCAGTAAAATTATTCAGCAATGTTTCTTTATGGATAGCTTTGGCCTTTCCCGCAGGAATTGCCCTGCACGACTTTATTCTGTTTCCGGCATACAGGAAGGCCAATCATTTCCTCACAGATTACCAGGTAAAGCGGGAGAAGCAGGGGAAAACATCCAGGCGCTGGATCAATCATATAAGAGTGCCGGTGGTGTTGAGTTTTCTGCTGTTGCTTTGCTATTTTCCAATCATTCTAAGGCTGGTGGCTGACCAAAGGCCCAAAAATACCGGATTAAGCCAGGATTCCTACCTGTACCGCTGGCTGATCGTTACCGCTGTTCTGGCAGCAGGCTCTGCCCTGGCCTATTTCCTGCGGGAGCGCAGAAGCAGGCAGCATTAAGGAAAGAGGATTAAATTGGTGATAATTACTGTTCAAATGTGATTTTTCACCTCTTTTATTTACTATTTGCTGTTATTTTCCATTTTTCTCTTTACTTATTAATTTTAATATATTGTTAATTGTCAGCTTGTTTAAAGTTGTTTAATAATTAATGTCAAACATTGAACATTTTAAGGTAATTTCCGGATTTTATAATAAATATTACACGCGCTTTTATTTTATGATTAAGTTTTAACTGCCACTATCTAAATGCTTAAGTTTGAATAACCAGAAACTTAGGTATGAAAAACAGGGGAAGGTTATTACTTATAGTTGTAATTTTAATAATATGCTTTATCGGGATTGGTTATATTTTCTGGCAGCAGGAGATAAAGTATATCCTTCCAACTCCTGTTCCCCAAAATTATGTTGAGGTAAAGCCTCAATCGAAGATATTGCCCGACAGTTCAGGAATAATTTCATCTGAAGGGCCGTACTTTCTTCATTTTTTTAATCCGGACTGCCCTTGCAGCAGGTTTAACCTGAAGCATTTTAACTACCTGGCTACAACTTACGGGAAAGAAATCAGCTTTGCCGTTATAATCCCTGATTATGCAGACACGGAGGAAGCCGGAAAGCAAATCCCTCAGAATATTCCTGTTTATAAAGATGTTGCCGGCAGAATTGCTTTGGCCTGTGGCGTATATTCTTCACCTCAGGCGGTTATTGTGGATAAGGAAGGGAAGATTTATTTCAGGGGAAACTATAACAAATCCCGCTACTGCACCCAAAAAGACAGTAATTATGCTGAGTTGGCCCTGCTGGATTATCTGAATGGAAGGTCAGTGCAGGATTATGGTATTCTGGCCACAAGGTCTTATGGATGCGAATTTAAAGATGAGGGAATATTTAACCTGATAAAGTTTTAAGAAATGAATGGTCAGCTGCAATTAACAAAAAGCGACAGAGCTTTTTTCTTCAGGAAAATTAATGAGAAGTCGGACAGGATTATGCAAATAGCCATGGTCCTGTATTTTCTCAATGGTATTTTCCTGGCTTTCTTTTACGATACCTGGCTGGTGGGGTTAGGTGTCGGAGGCTTGTGCCTGCTTGCTTATTTTTCTGCAAAATTCCTTTTGCCCGAATCTGTACTGCACCAATATGTAGCAAGTGCGGTATTTCCCGTTTTTATGGCCCAATTCATTTATCAGATGCATGGTTTATTTGAAATGCATTTCTGGGTGTTTGTGGCAACTACTCTTTTAATTACCTATCAAAACTGGAAATTGTTTATTCCATTATCTGTCGTAATCCTTGTACATCATGCCGGTTTTGCCTGGCTGCAATTTACAGGTATAAAGGAGGTGTATTTTACGCAGATGGATTATATGGATTTGCAGACCTTTCTTTTCCATGCAACACTGGCTGTTTTGATAGTGGCAATTTGTGCTTACTGGTCTTATGACCTTTCTCAGAAAACGATTGAAGACGGGCTTCGGCAAAAGGAGCTGGAAAGGCAGCTTAAAAATGTAGATAAGAACATTCTTTTTGCTGAAGATATCAGTAAAGGAAATTTACAAAAGGATTACCAAATTGAGAATGAGGATGATCATTTGGGTAAGGCTCTTACAGAAATGCAGCAAAGTTTGCTTAAAGCCCGTGAAAGAGAACAGCAGGAGCGCTTTATTAGTCAGGGCATGGCACTGATTAATGAAACCTTGAGGAAGCACATGAATAATATTCAGGAACTCGGGGACCAGGTTTTACACCAGCTTATAGTTTACCTTAAACTTAATCAGGGCGCTTTTTTTGTATTGGAGGATGAAAATGATCAAAAGCAGCTTGTACTGAAATCGTGTTATGCTTACAACAGGAAGAAGTATAAAGAAAAAGTGGTGGAGATCGGGCAGGGGCTGGCAGGCCAGGCCTTTCTTGAAAAAGATTATATTTATATAACTGATGTTCCGCAAGGGTATACAACCATAACCTCCGGTTTGGGGGAATCCACGGCTTCCAGTATACTCATTGTGCCAATGATAAATAATTCTGAAGTGGTTGGAGTGCTTGAAGTGGCTTCCCTGCAAAAAATACCAACCGGTTACATTGAATTTTTACTAAAGGTTTCGGAAAGCATTGCCTCAACTATATTGTCAGCCAAAACCAATGACCGCACCACAAGCCTGCTTGAGAAGGCCAGGCTGCAATCAGAGGCTCTGCTTACAAGGGAGGAGGAGATGAAGCAAAGTATGGAAGAACTGGTGTCAACTCAGGAGGAGATGAACAGAAGGTCGAAGGAGTTTGAAAAATTACTCAGTGAAAGGGAAAATGAAATTCAGAATCTCCGTAATAAATTAAAGGAAAGCCAGGCAGCGTAAAATGTCCCTCTTTTGAATATGACCTGTTCAAACCACCCTGAATGCCAAGGGTATATTCTTTCTGCATTCCTGCGGGTTTACAGGGGGCAGAGATGATTTTGGGGGCGAAAAGTTGAAAATTGCACAGCCTGACGCTAAAGTGGATAAGATTCTGTTTTCCATAAAATTTATTGCTATATTACCAATTCACGGTGGTAAAACAGCGATGGTGGTTATTTTACCATATTTCTATACTGCTTAGTAAATGAAAAAATATGGATTTAAAACAAAAACTGGCGGAATACATCAGGAACTTCAATTTTTTAACTGAAGATGAGGTTCAGCTTATCGTTGAGAGTACCATTGTTAAATCCTTCAAAAAAGGCACTCTGTTACTGAAAAAAGGGCAGGTTCCTGATAAATGTTATATGATTCTGGAGGGCTGCCTGAGAGAATACCTGCCTTTGGATGGGGAAGAAAAGTCCACAGCTTTTTATATGGAGGGGGAAACTGTAACCCCTTATACCAGTTCCGGACCAGGTGCCCCTTCAAAGCAGGCTTTGGAATGTGTGGAAGACTGTATTCTGACTATCAGCAATCAGAATTTTGAAGATGAACTACGCCGTAAACTCCCCCGGCTTGATGCAATTATTCAGCATGTTGCCAAAGAGAAACTGGGAAAAGCTAAAGAAGAATGGGCCAATTTCATTTCCTCATCTCCGGAAGAGCGCTATACCGCTCTTCTTGAAACTAAACCAGCTCTTTTCAACAGAGTTCCCCAGCACCAGATAGCAAGTTATCTTGGAATAAAACCTGAATCTTTAAGCCGGATTCGTAAGCGGCTTCTGTTTAAAGCTAAACTGTCCGAAGATTTGGTATAGTCTGTGCCTGATGAATCCCTTTTTGCTGTCATCCTGACTTCAGATTATGAATGGTTTCTCCGGAAGCAGGACTGACAAACAATAGGGAATTAGAAATATACATCAGACACAGCCAGTAGTTAGGGTGGGCTTAGAAATAAATCCGGTAAAGTAAATTAGGGGTAAGACCTACTTGGCGTTCGTATCCTATGCCATCAGCTTTGCGTGCATCATAAAACTCATTTACACGGGCCTGATTATTGGTTACATTATCTATGGTCAGGTACAGCTCATGAGTGGTTTTTATTTTGTTCCACTTATATCTGGCACTGATACTGATATTTACCAGTTCATCCAGCTTACTTTGGTAGGCTTTGCTGTAATCGTAAATTCTGCCACCGGCAACATCTGCTGCCACATTTCCCCTGGTGTCCCGGAGTAAAGGAACAATATACCGGCCACCACCAAAATAAGCTTTTGTATTCAGGGAAAGGATCTGATTATTTTTCCGGCCTAATCCGGAAAACTCTTTTCCGCCCAGCACATTTACCAGATAATTGCCATTGAAGCGGGTATTTCTCTCCACACCATCTAAGGCTGTGTATTTTGATTCGTATAAAGAAACATTGAAAAGGGCATAATAGCCTCTGCTGAGAAATCTTTCGAGGGTCAGTTCCACACCATAATTTTTACCGGTACCTTTATTTACAAGGTCCACGTATTTTAGCTCCAGCCCTTCATTTAGTGTGGAGTAGGAGCTTGATTCATTATTCTCAACAGGAATATTGTATAAATCCTGGTAATAAACTTCTGACTTAAGCCTGATATTTTCGGTTATATATCTTTCATAACCTAATATGTAATGGTTGGCTCTCAGCAGTCCCAGGTCCAGGTTTGGAGTGGTAAAAGAGCCATCGGATTCCTGTACCCTTGCAAAATAATTATGGATGCTCTCCATGGTGCTGTGGTTGCCGTACCCGAAACTTAATGCTCCGGAATTTGACAGGTTGTAGTTAATTGCAAAACGGGGTTCCAGGGTATAATTATTATTGAACAGCACATTTGTATTGTGGATACCGCTTACTATGGTAAATTTTTCATTCAGCCTGTATTTCCAGTTAATAAAGCTGCTGAGGGATCTGATGTTTTCATTAAAATCAAGCAGTTTCATTCTCTCCTGCTTATCATCCGGCATACTTTGTTCCATATCCTGGTTGAATACAGCAAAACGGATGCCTGCATCAATTTTGTGCTGTGCATTGATTTTATGATTATATACAGAGTTAGCCCGGTAGGTACGTTTAACCATATCCGAATTAAAATTCAGCCGCTGGAGGGATTCAGGTTCCTGCGGGCCGGTTTTTTCATAAACCCTGTCCTTAATTCCTTCTTCGGAGTAAAGAAAGGTGGTTACAAGATAACCTGCAGGAGAAATATTGATCGTATGATTTGCCCCTGTATTAAGCAGGTAGGCACCTTTTTTGTAGTCTTTTGTTGTAGTCGTCCTGGCAAAATCTTCTCCCGGGGCAATCCATACACCAGGGTCCACATCCCCGAACAAAAAACTGCTTTTGCCCTGCAGTCCGAAAATGGAGAAGGCACCAAATCTATCAGTGGGCAGCCATAATTTAAAGGAGGCATCCTGGAATTTCAAATCCACATCCATATCCACTAATCCTAAATCAGTAACAAGGCCCAGGGTGGAATTACGGTAATTCACCAGGTAAGAACCATTATAGCCTTTCTTAAAAGGACCCTCCAGGGTAATATCGGTACCTAAGATGCCTAAGCCGAATATTCCTTCAAATTTTTCATTGTTCCCTTTCCGCATCCGTATATCATATACTCCGGCTAAAGCATTTCCGAACCCGGCGGGGAAAGCACCGGTATAAAAATCAGAAGTGGAAAGTAAAGTGTTGTTCAATGAGTTAACAATGCCGCTTACCGAATTTAAATCTCCAAAATGGTTCGGGTTTGATATCTGTGCCCCTTCCAGTCGCCATTGAACATATTTAGGGGAATTACCTCTTATAATAATTTCATTGCCGCCGTCGGTGGAGGTGGCAACACCAGCGAAAGCAGAGGCTATTCTTGCAGGATCGTTCATAGCAACTGCATAGCGTGAGGTTTGCTCCGCAGAAACAGAACGGGCACTTACCAGTGCAAGATCATTCAAAGCATTTCCCCTGTTTTGGGGAGCGGCAATAATTACCTCGTTCAGCTTATAGGAATTTTCCGACAGACCAATTGTTAAAACTACCTCTTTGGCTGAGCTGACCTCTATATTTGATATTGTTTTATCTCCATAGCCAATATAGGTAACCTTTAAATTTACCCTTCCCGCAGGAACCTTGCTGATCCGGAATTCACCCTTGTTGTTTGTGGTTGCTCCGGTCAGGGTATCGGTACCTGAAATAACCACAGTGGCACCAACAAGGGGCAATTGTGTGTCCTCATCTATAATGGTTCCTCTGATGGTTTGACGGGGATTTTGTGCAAATGCTGTAATAGTTACAAGAATAAGAAGTGCTGCCAGTAATGTTCTCATCGGTAAGAAGATTAAAAATTATCAATAATGCGAAGATGGTATTGCTTAATTTTTAATCCATTGACTTTAGTTAAGAAATGAAAAGAACCGCCCGGGAGCAGCGTAATGGCATAACATTTCCCGGCATTTCATCGGGTAAACAAACAGGGGGCTAAAAAAAAGAATGGCATTATGGTTGGCAGGACGGGCCCGCCAACGATAATGCCATTTGAAACTTCTCTGTTTTTACTCCCTGCCGGAAGTAACCTTTAATTTTTTATACCAATTTTCTGATTCAGGAACACTTCTCCATTTTCTCCTTTTAGAGCAAAATCCATAATTTTTCCTTCCCAGTCAATATTAAGAACTCCATAATGTAAGGCAACAATCAGCTTTCCTTCCCTGTACCGGTTTGGTTCATCTTTGTATTCCTTCCAGGTGTGCGTAAGGCCGCTGCAGGTAATTTCATGCAAAGGCAGAGTATCGTTAAGCTGGATTTTAGATACCTCCCCGATATGCCTGTCGCCACTTAATAAAACCGGATTCTTTACACCTGAGGATGCTATAAGGTTCAATAGCTTCTGACGTTCAGCAGGGAAGTTGGCCCATTTTTCATAAGGGTGCTCCTCAGGGATAAACTGAATACCCGAAGCAATAAGGTTAATTCGGGCAGTACTGTTTTTTAAGCCCTCTTCCAGCCATTTCCACTGCGTCTCCCCCAGAATGGTGCCTTCTCTGTTCGGAAGGTATTGGCCGTTTTCGCGATAGAGGGTGTCCCGGTGGTAACGGGCATCCAGCAGGAAAATTTTCACTGCATTTTCACCACTCCCGTACTCGTAAGAGGTATAGGCGCCGGCCTGTTTGCGGCGGGGGCTTTGCGCAGGTTCATCCAGAAAATCCAGCATTAACATCTGGCTGGAATCTTTTTTAGTATAGTGTGTGCCTCCATCGTTAATTCCAAAGTCGTGGTCATCCCATATGCCGGTAATTTTGGTGGATGCTCTTAATTTGCTGTACTCAGGCTGTTTTTTTTGCACTTCATACTTTCCTTTTAAAACAGCCATATCCCTGGTGTCCCCGTAAATATTATCACCAAGCCAGATCCAAACATCCGGTTTCTCTTCTAATATAAAAGGCCACAGAGGCTGGGGCTTGTCCTGTCTGTTACACGAACCAAAAGCAATTGTATGGACATTATCTGCATTTTCAGGCTTTTTACTGCTTGTTTCTGTACGGCTCCCGGGCTCTGGAGAACAGGCAGCAAATGCGGTTAATAAAAAAAGGTATAAGAGATTTTGCTTACGCATGGTAAAGGATTAATTAACGGTTAGTGATGCTTATTTGCCGCGATTTTAGAAAATTTTAAAACAAAGGGCGCACAGGATTATAAATAGTAATGGTTTTATAATACCTGAAACAATCCCGTAACACGCACTCTTTACTGCCAACCCGCTGATAGCCATATTTCAGAACAGGCTATCTCCCTGTTCGTGCAGGTTAAAATCCACTTCCGGGAATTCAAAAACTATATGCGGTTGCCGCGGGCTCCTGTAAGGAAAGGCTTGATCGTGAGGATTTTGACAGGGTAAAGATCATGTCCGGCAAAGTTTTTTCATGTGGCCCGGCCTGCGGAAATTAATTGCATTTAGCAGGGAAATCAGCTTAACTGGTTTGGTAGCTGATATTTCTTAAAAATCAACTTTCTGTTAAGTCATTTAAGGATGTTAAAAATTAACATCTCTAAAGCGCCCGTTCCATCTACTTTCGCAGCACAGTTCACCTGAGTGTGACTATTGACTTTACCGGTTTAGTCTTTTATTAATTTTTAACTCTAATTAAATGAAAAAAATCAAACTGCTGCTATTACTGTTTTTCTTATGCTTTATCAATCCGGAAATTTATGCTCAGCTAACTCATGCATCCATTTACGGAAAGGTAAAGGATAATGGAGGGGAAGCCTTACCAGGCGCAACGGTTATGGTAAAAAATGAAAATACCGGTTTTACAACTGGTACTGTAACCACGGTAAACGGCACCTACCTTATCCGCCAGCTGCCACTGGGTGATTCCTATACCATTTCCTGCACTTTTGTGGGTTTTGGCACGAAACAGATTACAGGTGTAAGCCTGAACCAGGGTGATAATTTAGAATTTAATTTTACCCTTAAAGAATCCAGCACTGAGTTAGACGAAGTTCAGGTTGAATCAACACCAATGACCGGCAGGATTGACAAGATGGGAGCAACCACCTCAGTTACTCAGAAAGATATGTCGGTATTGCCGGTTAATGGCAGAAACTTCACCTCCTTAGTTGATTTATCTCCTCTTAGTAACGGAAGCAATCTTTTAGGCCAGTTAGGATCATCAACCAACTATACTATCGATGGTATGACTAACCGGAGCCCGCTTTCAAGCGGTACAACCAACAGGGGGCCGTTTTCTATATCAATGGAAGCCATCCGGGAATTTGAAATTATTACCAATGATTATGATGTAATTAACGGAAGATCCGGAGGCGGTATTGTTAGTGTGGTAACAAGGTCAGGTACAAACAAATTTGAAGGTTCTGCATTTTTATTCAACAGAGCAGACTGGCTGGCAAGCCCTTACGACACGCGTGGCAACAGAAGGGATGATGATTATTCCATACAGCAATACGGTTTTTCTCTTGGTGGGCCAATCATTAAGGACAAAGTACATTTTTTTGTTGCTTACGATGGTCAGCTGGATTCCAGACCTCTTTTTATTGCTGATATCAGAATGCCGGAAGACGAGGCACGTTATAACCTCTCTCAATCATCACTCGATGCTTTCCTTCAGACAGCAAGAAGCCAGTACGGACTGGCAGAATCTCCTCAAACCGGAAGTTTCCCTAAGGACAGGTATACTCACACCCTGTTTGGAAAGGTGGACTGGCAGTTAAATTCCAGGAACTTACTGACCATCCGGAACAACTATACCAGAGATATGAACACCCTCGGGGTTAGTGATAACAGCAGCATAAACCTGTATGAGGTTTATGGCAACCACTTATCAACAGCTAACAGCTTACTTGCTTCCTGGAGATCCACGATTAACAGCCAGGTAACCAACGAGCTTAAAGTGCAGCACCTTTATACTCTCGACCATGGCCAGCCTAATGAGCAGTTACCTTCTCAGAATATACCACGGGCTATTGTGGAAAGGGTAGCATCGCAAGTAAACGGAGAAACAGTAAATACCACTATACAGCTTGGCGGCCAGAGGTATTTGCCTGAAAAGTTTGAGTCGAATGTATTTCAGGTGGTAAACAACCTCTATTATAACAGAGGCCGGATCAATTATACCTTTGGAGCCGACCTGATGATGAACTATTTAAGCTCGCTGGCTACCAGTGAAATGAACGGAAGGTTCTATTTTCTGGGCCAGGAAAACTTTGAAAATGGTACTCCTTACCGCTATGCAAGAGAGGTTGCTACCGTAGACCCTACAGTAGACCAGTACATTCTCGCTTCCGGCATATATGGTCAGGCTCAGTACAGGGTTTCAGGAGGCATGGACTTTACCCTTGGACTTCGTGCTGATTATACCGATTACATGAACAAGCCGAACTTTAACCAGACAGTGCAAAATGATCTTGGCCTGAGAACAGATCTTTCTGCAAGAGGCCTTCAGGTTCAGCCAAGGTTCCAGTTTACCTGGGATGTTAACGACCGCCACAGTGATGTAATACGGGTAGGTGCGGGCGTGTTTGGTTCAAATATGAACAATTATGCAATGGTAAATAACCTTCAGTTTGATGGTACTAAAATATTTGCCGTGGATATTCAGGGCGATAACGTTCCTTCACCGGATTTTACAAGGTACAGAAATGACCCTGCAAGTGCACCGGGTGTGGAATTGTTTGATTTACCGGGTGTAGCTCCGGTAACTACCATCAACATGAACAATGAAAACTTAAAAATACCTACTGTTTATAAGGCTAATATATCATACAATAAGCTGATCTCGGACCGGATAAGAGTGGGGGCTAATTTTATTACCACTCTGGCACGGAACAACTATATGTATGTAGACCGTAATATGGTGGATAACCCTTATTTCAGGCTGGAGAATGAAGCAAACAGAGGTGTATATGTACCGGCTAACACAATTTCAGCCAGAGGCGTAACCGACTGGACACAGGGCAGAAAAACGAACAATATCGGCAGAGTGCTTGAGTTGGTGAGCGAAGGAAGAAACGATACTTACTCTTTAGTTTTAGACGGAACTTACAGGTATTTCAGGGACGGACAGATAACTGCCAGCTATACCTGGAACGACTCCAAAGACAATACCTCATACAATGGTAATGTGGCAAACAGTGCTACCTTATTCCAGATGGTTACTGAAGATCCGAGAGACCTGAGCCAAATGGCTTATTCAAATGTTCACTTCCGCCACAAAGTGGTGGTTTATGGAAACCTGCCTTCATTCTGGGGTGTTAATGTAGGAGTGCGTTACTCAGGCCTTGGCGGAACCAGGTACTCACTGAGAGTGAATGGAAATGTTAATGGTGATTTTGTTAGTTCGAATGATCTGGCTTATGTTTTCGACCCTCAGGGATCAGGCTATGGTGAGGATTTTGACCAGGCAATGACTGCGGTAATCAACAATCCTGATAACCTGGCAAAAGATTATATTACCAGAAGTATTGGTAGTGTTGCAGAAAGAAACGGTGGTATAAACGGCTTTTACGGCTCATGGGATATCCGTGTAACGAAAAAAATACCACTTTTTGGAAGTAAATCAAATCTTGAAATAGGTGCTGATTTATTTAATGTCGCAAACCTGATAGACAGAACAAGAGGCTTAACTAAAAATCTGGGTAACCAGAACCTTCTTAATATTACAGGTTTCGACCAGGAAGCTCAAAGATATACCTATCGCGTAAATCCGAATGTGGGTGTAATAGCGCCGGGAGGAAACCCTTATCAGTTCCAGCTTTCAGGAAGAGTTAATTTCTGATAAATAATGGCAGGCCTGATGCTTTAATCACGGCCTGCCATTTTCTTTTTTCATTTTACATAATAATATTAATGAAGAGCTTAAAAATAAATCTGCGCTTTATCCTGGCCTTATTAACCATCTTAAATATAAGTGGTTTTGCTCAGGCACAGCGCCCTTCCGATCATGTGGTCCTTATTTCCATTGATGGATTCAGACCCGATTTTTACCTGGAGGAGAAATGGCCTGCTCCCAATCTTAAACAAATGGTAAAGGAAGGTACCCACGCCACAGGGGTCAGGGGCGTTTTTCCATCTGTTACCTATCCCTCTCACACCACTATTATTACCGGTGTAATGCCGGCCACCCATGGTATTTACTATAATTCACCATTTGATCCGGCTCAAAAAACAAACAGGTGGTATTGGGAAACAGACCTCATAAAATCTAAAACCCTCTGGCATGCAGTAAAAGATGCGGGTTTAAAAAGTGCAAGTTTTATCTGGCCGGTTTCTGTAGGTGCTCCTGTTGATTATAATATCCCTGAATTCTGGGATGCAGCGGAAGGCCATGGCGGTGTGGAGCCCATGCGTGAGCAGGAAAATCCTGCCGGTTTGCTGGCAGAGATGGAGAGAGAAGTTTTAGGTAAACTGAACAACAGAACATTTAACGGAGATTACCTGAGCAAGGAAGACAGAACAGGGGAAATGGCAGCCTATGTTTTAGAAATCTACAAGCCAAACCTTATTACTGTGCACCTTATTGCTACAGATCATTTTCAACATATGGAAGGCAGGGAGGGAGCAATGGTTTACAAATCTGTTGCTGCTGCAGACAGGGCCATTGGAAAGATTATGGAGGCCGCCCACAGGGCAGGTATCAGCGACAGAACCACCTTTATTGTTGTGGGCGACCATGGCTTTGTGGATATTCACACAGCACTAAGCCCGAATGTATGGCTGAAAGATGCCGGTTTACTTGAAGATAAGGCAGATCGTGGTAAGTGGAAAGCCACCTTCCACACTTCAGGAGCTTCAGCTTTTCTTCATATAAAAGACATGAAGGATAAGAAAACCGTTGAGCGGGTAAGAAAGATCCTCAACAACCAGCCACAGGAAGTGCGCGATCTTTTCCGGATTGTTGAAAAGGAAGAGCTTAAGGAAATTGGAGCTGACCCGAATGCTGTTCTTGCCCTTGCGCCAAAGCCGGGGGTATCGTTTTCAGGATCGGCATCAGGTGAGGGAGTAAAACCAGCCACCGGAGGCACACATGGTTTTTTTCCTGATTTTAAGGATATTGAAACAGGCTTTGTTGCGTGGGGAGCAGGAATTGAGCAGGGCAGGCAAATTAAAGAGATGGGACTGGAGGATGTGGCTCCTGAAGTGGCCAGACTCCTGAACCTCGATATGAAAATGCCTGAGGCAAGGGCATATAGTGAATCTGAAAAATAAATAAAAACCGGAACACAGAGGAGAACAATTAACCCCCTCTGTGTTCTATTTCCTTAATAACACTGGAAACCGTTTGCCTGGTGGCACCAGCTATATCTGCAATATCTTTTTGAGTAATTAGTTTTATAAGCCGTTCTTCTCTTCCCTCAGCGTTAGTTATTTTTCTGTTAAGTTCCCTGTACAGGAATGCTACATTATCGCTGGTTTTATAGGCATTAATCCTTAAAAGCCTCCGTTCGAGTCTGCTCCAGCGGTTAACTGCATAATCACTGAACCAGGCAGCTAATTCAGGGGTAACAGATTTAAGTTCACTAAACAATTCAGCATCATAAATCTTTATGGTACTATCTGTAAGTGCTTTAGAATACTCTGTAAAATTTCCGGCAGAACCTTTCAGGTTACCAAAAATTTCAGTTTGAGTTAATATTTCAGAAGTAACTTCCTCTCCGCTTTCAGAAATATAGCTTATCCGTACAGCACCCGACAACACCTCATAAATGCCCCTGAGATTCTTTCCCGGTTTATAAATGGATTCCCCTTTTTTATAAATTATTGTTTTCGATTTGTAGCAGACGTTTTCCTGTTCTGTCAGGAATTGATGCAACCCGGGGTATGGTAAAGCAGTTTTAGCGCCTGAAGACTTGAAAAATGATCTTGTGGTAGTAATTTCCATGTGTTAAAAACAATATATAATGGCACAGAAGCTTTCTGTGGTCCTGAATTCGCATAAGGTTTACCTGAACAAAGGTATAGGCAGGGTATTAACTGATCATTAAATTATGGTAATCCAAAGTTAAATATTGATGATTATCTTACCGACCTGGAACCCGCAGGGGCTGCCTGATTATATTAACCCAAATGCCTATGGAAGTGGAGATGTTTATTTGCTGAAAACCAAACAATTATAGCTTAAAATCATTCCTGTTTGTGTCGGAAGGCAGGAAAAGTAATTAGTTAAACTATAAAAAAATCAGTTATGAATGTATCATTAGAACAGGCCCAAAAAGCAGTGGCAGCGGCGCAAAAAAAGGCTGCGGAGCTGGAGTTAAAAATGAATATTGCCGTTGTGGATGCAGGCGCAAATCTGATGGCCTTTGCCCGGATGGATGGAGCATGGCTCGGCTCAACAGATATAGCCATTAAAAAAGCAAAAACAGCCCGTTTCTTCGATATGCCTACAGGCGATATCGGGAGTCTTTCTCAGCCGGGAGGTTCTCTTTACAATATTGAACATTCAAACGGGGGCTTAATTACTTTTCCCGGAGGAATCCCTCTGAAAAATTCCAAAGGAGAAATAATTGGAGCTATCGGCGTTTCGGGGAGCACGGTTGAAAATGACCATACCGTAGCAGAAGCAGGAACGAAAGCTTTATAAACCATCATAGAGAATGGTACTCAGGCCAGGAAAACTCCTGTTCAGACACTTTCCCAAGGTGTACTCCTCCGGTTTAAATAAGTATTAATAAAGGCCCTTGAAATATTATATTTGGAGGGTTTTTTTAGGATTCCTGTAATATTAATTCACTGTTATTAATTTCCTGCAATAAAAACTTCAACCTCTTTCATATATGAAAAAGCTCCTTGTCCTCTCCCTTTTTCTTCTGTTTTACTTTTTTGCCAGTGCTCAGTCCGATTCCATTCAAATTAAGGGGGCGCAACTGATCATTACACCCATTCAGCACGGCTCCCTTGTACTAGAGTATAATGGAAAAACTATATATGTTGACCCTTATGGCGGGGGAGAAAGCTACGGGAGCATTAATGATCCTGACCTTATCCTGATCACCGATATTCATGGTGACCATCTTCATAAAGAAACTTTACAGTCCCTGAATTTAGAAGGGGCTGATTTTATTGCACCTGCAGCTGTGAAGGAGCAGTTAGGGGAAATGAATTTACCCGTTCCTGAAGTTAAGGTCCTTGCTAACGGAGCGCAAACCACCTGGGAAGGTATTAATATTGAAGCGATGCCGATGTATAACCTTCCCGAAACAGCCGATTCCAGGCATCCCAAAGGCAGAGGAAACGGTTATATCCTCAACTTCGACGGAACCCGCCTTTATATTTCCGGAGATACAGAAGACATACCGGAGATGCGGAACCTTAAAAATATTGATGTGGCATTTGTAAGCATGAACCTGCCCTATACCATGGATATTCATCAGGCCGCAGCAGGAGTTTTAGCCTTCAAACCAGCAATTATCTATCCTTACCACTACAGGGGAAGCGACGTGGAAGCCTTCAAAAAAAATGTCGAATCACAGAACAGTAATATTGAAGTGCGATTGAGGAAGTGGTATTAAGGTCTTGATTAAAAAAGGAACATCGGCTAATCATTACCTCATGCCATAGGCCGGTTTTTTTTAAGAATTTATCTTAATCTTTTCGATTACTTTTTAATGGTTAGTAGATGGTTTTGATGAAGGGATTTAGGGTATCGAATCCAGAAGTTTCAGATGTTGTTGCCCTTAATCAATGGGATCGAAAGTTGATGCTTCTGTTGCCCGTTTTTTGATATCCACCAGATTGAGATTGCCTTTGTGAGAGTCCTGAAGTTGCATTGCCAAACCAGCCAGAGAGGCTGCAAATCTCATGTTTTCAGAGGCTTGATCAAAAGTTCTTCCAGTGTCGATGATTGAAGGGCCAAGTTCATGGCCTGTCTCCGAATATGGTTCTTTATAGCGGAAGTCAATAGTACTGAATGAGATAACATCTGAATAAGCACCTTGTTTGGGTACTATTTCATAAAGCGCTGTAATGGTTTTACCTGCGCCTGTTTCTCCGGCGTCTTTAGGATAATCGTCAAAATCTTCCTGCTCAAGGATTTTGTTTTCATACCCGATTAAGCTGTAGACTTCCACAAGTTCAGGATTAAATTCTATCTGTACTTTTACATCCTTGGCTATGGTATTGAGTGGACTTCATGCTTAGGAAAGCTTAAATGTTTCATACCTTATATTTTGCGCAACAGTTCTGATCTTTTATTGCTTTATATCTGCTCAAATTTCCTCCTCCTTTGAAATATAAACAAGCTCTAAATGTATGTTAAAACACTTATCCCTTTATTACCCGTATCAATGATTATTGTAGTTATGAATGTAAGCAGACATAAAAACAAAACCGCGAAAAGGTTCCCGCGGTCTTGCTCTTTATATGATCTACCTATACCTGAAACCAGAGAAGATAGTCCTTAAGCAACTATTCTGTGCGGGTATAGCCAAACTTTTACTTTTCCCCTACTATTGGTGCCAGAAATATATTATCAATTGTTACGCCATCGCCTAAAGAACCATTCCAGGTACCTGCCTTAATCAGGAGATAATACGTGCCACTTTCCGGAAAAGTAATTCGCCCATTCGTTTCCAGAGCCGGTCCATCACATGCAACCCTAATCATATTTCCTTCAAAAGGCTCATCGCCACACCCCACGAATTGATTTATACCGACTACCTTGGAATTTCCGGCATCTATCCCTTTCAGGTGATCCAGATCATACTTATCAGCCGGGTATTCAGGATCGTATTGCTCACCTTCTTCAGGCGCAACCGGTCCTAAGTTAATTTCCAGGTACGCGAAATAAAAGTTACTCCCTTTTACATCTGCCATGAAAAGATATTCCTGTCCTGCTTCAACTTCAATCGCCTGCCAGATATGAACCTGGTGAGTTTGATTTGGTTCAGCTTCACCGGATAACTTTAAAACACCACCGGCAAAATCATAATCGATAGGCCCACCCTGGCTTGCCGTTACTGTCCATGCATCAGGATCATCCATATCCCCACCATTTACTACACTGGGCCCTGTTGGTATCCCACCTGGACTTTCAATACTCACCGTTTGTGTCATCGTGTCTTCATCAGAACCTTTTGCTATCCTGAGAGAAACTATGTAATCACCGGTAGCTTCATATGTATGGGTTAGAGACTTTTCAGTAGAAGTATTGCCATCACCAAAATCCCAGTAGTATGCCTCTCCATTGATTGATTCGTCGAAGAAAATAATATTAAACGGATTTTCCCCGTCTGCCATGAAATCAAAATCTGCCACTGGTTCCATGGGCCCCAAATCTATAGGGTCATCACCGCAGGAAATAATAAAAATCCAGATGATGGCAGTAAAGTAGCGTATTAAACATAGTTTCATTTTATTCATAATATTAAAAATCTTAATCTGCAAATTTTAAATCCTGCCGTTATAAATAGTCATCGTTTTGCTCTAACTGAGGGTTATTATCTAACTCTGCTTGTGGGATAGGCCAAGTATAATGTTGGTTGGTAAATATTAAGGGGGTTTCAACGGCATTCACCATGGTTGGTAGCTTAACATGAGCTAAGCGCCATCTTTTCAGATCGTTATACCGTTGCCCCTCCAAAGCCAGTTCTATTCTCCTTTCATGGTGAATAAATTCACGGAGCGATTCTTTAGAATTATATCTGTTCTCATTCACATCCGGCATTTCCACCCCGGGCCGTGACCGCACTTTGTTTAAGGCATCATATACTGTTGGGCCGGGGCCTTCAATTTCATTCTTCGCTTCCGCATACATGAGTAAAACATCGGCATACCTTATGTGAATATAATCCTGATCAGATGTATTTGTTGTTTCGTTGGTAAATGGCAGGTTCGATAAATTCAGATATTTCTCCATCCGAAAGCCTGTTTGAGTTGGATAATCCTCCGCAACTTCATTTCCCCCTTTGTCCAGCCAAACCTCTCCTGGCAGCTTCATTGTCATGTCCAGCCTGGGGTCACGGTTTTCAAAAGGATCTTCAGGGTCAAAAAGAGGTGATTCTCCTGCGGGCAAACCATCTTCCATCTCATATTCTTCGGCAAGGTCTTCGTATGGCTGGATCATGGTCCACCAACCAAACTCAATGTCCATACCACCAATCCTGTCATGGTGTACATTATTGGGAGCCAAATACTGAGTGGCAAAAATGATTTCCCGGTTTACCGCCGGGTTTTCCTGTCCTGCTGTTGTAAATAAAGCTGCATAATTATTTGAAAGTTGAAATACACCTGAATTAATTACCTCTTCAAGCAATGGCAATGCCTCTTCCCATTTATTTTGGGTAATCAATACCCTTGCTTTCAACGCCTGTGCACTACCTTTCACTGCATGCCCGCGGTAGGTTTCCTCCGGCAGAGTTCCAATGGCAAAATCTAAATCTTTCTCAATGAGCTCGTACAGGTCTTCCTTACTGCTTTTAGCAATTTTAGCCTCCTCCCAGGTTTCCGGAAATTCTTCATACAAAGGCACCGCTCCAAAAGTCCGGACAAGATCGAAATATGCAAGGGCTCTTATAAACATGACTTCCGCCTTGTATTTACTATTTACGTCTTCGGGTAAAGGGGCTTTATCAATATGTTTCAGAAAATAATTTGCCGACGAAATTACACGGTATGGTGTACTGTACATATTAGCCATGGCTCCTCCTGTATTAGGTGAAATACTTCCGGTAGCCATGTTGGTTATTCCTCCCTGATTTCCCCCCGGGTCCAGGAAAGCATTATCTGAAAGCCCTTCCAGGTACACCCTTTCATAACCCAGGAAATTCTCCTGCAATTTTGAATATACCCCGGCCAGTGCGGTTACTGCATCTCCTTCTGTTTTCCAGAAGATTTGACTTGACACACTATCTAATGGGTTTTTCTCGAGGAATTCTTTATCACAAGCCGTGGTCAACGTCAGCAGGCCTGCTACAAAAAGCAGTGTTATCTTGTTATTTAATAAATTCATTGCTGTCATGATTAAAATTTAACATTCAGGCCAACATTGTAGATTTTTGCCTGGGGATACTGAGCAAAGTTTCCGGTAACACTTGCCCGTTCAGGGTCAGCTCCTTCATACTTTGTCCAGGTTAGCAGGTTATCTCCGGAAATATAAACCGTAAGTCCTTTTGCCCGTATCCGCGAAACAAGTTCTTGCGGAAAGGTGTATGACAGCATAATATTTTTAAGCCGCAGGTAAGAAGCATCCTGAAGATAATATGTGGACTCACGGTATTTGTCAACACCAGGATAACCTGCAACATAAATGGCTGGCAAGGTATTACTTCGATTTTCGGGTGTCCAGGCGTTGCGCCATTTGGTCGTAGGAGGCGTTCCCTGATTAAAGGGGTCTACTCCCCAACCCCAAACTCTGGATTTCTGACCCTGCACTCCCTGGAAAAAGGCATTTAACTGCAGCCCTTTGTAGCCCACATTAAAACCAAAGGAATAAATAAAATCAGGGTATGCACCATCTACCACAATACGATCCTCTGAATCCACATCTCCATCATCATCCTGATCTTTCATTTTCAGGTCACCAGGCTGTGGATTCGGATTATCCACATGTACCGGAACATTCTCATTATTGATATCTTCCTCCTGAAATATTCCATCCCATTCATATAAATAATGAGATCCGTAAGGTAGCCCAATTTCATTGATGGTTGATCCTTTGCTGGGTGCAGCGATATACAATAATTCATTTTTCGCAGTTGAGAATAATCCATTTATGCCATATACCACTTCACCTATCTTATTCTGGTGAGTGAGCTCTAATTCAATACCTTTATTCTGCATTTCACCGATGTTTGAAACCGGAGGGTCAAGACCTATTGACATCAACTCCGGCTGCCTAGCCAGTATATCGTAGGTTTTTTTCCGGAACCAATCGAAGGTAATAGCGAACAAACCATTCTGGATACTCATGTCCAGACCAAAATCCAGGACACTGGTAGATTCCCAACGCAGGCTCTGATCGCGGAAAACATTTAGAACAGCCCCCTGCCGGAGAGAACTATTATCAAACGGATAGAAAACTCCATTAATAGCAAGGTTATCCTGATATAGGTAAGTTCCCACATCCTGGTTTCCTAATACACCATATGAACCACGCACCTTTAACATGCTTAACCAGTTAACCCTTTCGCGCAGGAAGTTTTCTTCTGAAATAACCCAGCCTGCCGACATGGAAGGAAAGAGTCCCCAACGATAGTCGGGAGCTACTTTGGAAGTACCATCAAAACGAAGGTTACCTTCCAGTAGGTATCTTCCCATATAATCGTAGTTTACTCTGCCAAACAACGACTGCAAGGCCCATTCATTGGGTGTGACATTTCCCGGAAGGCGAGGGTGTGAGGGAAACAGGAATTGTGCCTCAGAACTGTACCCTCTCAGTTCTGGTATGCCAGGGTAAGCCGAGTTTATTCTCCTCGCACTTAGGCCCTGCTGCTTGTATGAGATTTGTTCATAACCAGCCAGCGCACTTATATTATGTGATTTTGCAATATTGGTTTCGTACCGGAGTGTAGTGTATACAGTAGGAGTAATTCTTTTTGAATAAGCATCAGTTACCCCAAGGATATCAGGGCCGTAGGTGAGCATTCTGTAGTCATCTCTATCTTCTGTTTTCTCCTGCAGTAAATATGCCTCATAGGGTTGCTGGTGCATTTTAAAGAATTCATCCACATAATTTACTGCAAACTTTGTTGACCATGTAAATCCTTCAAAAGGTTTGATATCTAAAAATGCCTGAGCATTCAGGTTATATTCCAGGGTTCTCTGGTTACCCATCAGGTAATATTCTGCCGGATTCCGGTTTCTTCCTTCCTGAGCATATGCTCTGGAGACTACCCTGCCACTTCCATCAGGCAGGTAAGGACCATATGTAGGACCGGCAGCATAAATAGTTAAGGCCATTGCTTCGCCGGTGAAAGGAGGTTCCTTCCTATCTTTATATGTCATGTTCAGGATAGTGCCAGCGGTTATATACTTGCTTATTTGAGTAGAATAATTTAGCAGTGCATTGTAACGATCAAAGTTGTATCCAGGCAGGAGAGCGTTCTGATCAAGGTAGCCCAACGACAAATTATAAGTATTTTTTTCACCTCCACCCGAAAACGATAAATTATGGTTTTGTACAGGAGCCGGATTAAAGTAATGATCTACAAAATCGAAACTAGGGTATTGAGGATCACCACCAGCATTCCTGTACTTCCTGATATCCACTTCAGGATAACGGAAAGCTATTCCCGACCGTTCGGCTGCCTGGTTGTACATTTCCATATATTCTGCCGAATTAGTAATAAAATCTGGCAGTGCAGTAGCAGAATGAATTGCATAATTACCCCTGTAACTGATATTCGACTGGCCTTTAGTTCCTTTTTTAGTGGTTACCAGTATCACGCCATTTGCTGCCCTGGCACCATAAATAGCCGCTGATGCAGCATCTTTCAACACCGTTACATTTTCTATATCATCGGGATTAAGATTATTAAAACTACCTGTTACTCCATCGATTAATACCAGGGGATCATTTCCTCCGCCAAACGATCCACGTCCACGAATTAGAAAGTTAGGATTATCACGACCTGGTTCGGCAGAAGGCTGGGTTACCTGCAAACCGGGTAACCGGCCCTGCAAAAGGTTAGCGGCATTAGGAGCAGGCCTTTCATTAAGTTTAGCGCCAGATACCGTAGCAACCGAGCCAGTCAGGTTTGCTTTCTTTTGAGTTCCATATCCCACTACTATTACCTCGCCCAAGCTTTGCACATCCTCACTCATCGATACATCCACCACAACACGATTTCCCACTTCCATTTCCCGTGTTTTCATGCCCACGAATGTAAAAACAAGCACCCCTTTTTTCGACACATTTTCAAGCGTATAATTTCCTTCTAAATTGGTAACGGTCCCATTACCTGTTCCCTTTACCATTACAGAAACACCAGGTATAGGATCACCTGAACTTTCTTCGGTTACCCTTCCTTTTACATAACTTTGTTGCTGGGCCAACGCCGTGCTCCACCCGATAAGAAAGAGGAAGCAACAAAAAATCAGAATCTTTAGAAATGTAGATTTTTTCATATAAAAAAGATTTAAAAAAGAATCTGCTCTAAAAACGAAACGCAATCGATTGCAAAGCAAAAAAAAACTATAATAAAAATAGACTATTGTATATTACCTGATTTACTGCAGGGTTTGCCTGATTTTAAAATTTAATTGAAATACAAAAAATTCGGCAGCTAATTTTTTATTGAGTTGAATTGATTCGACTGCTTTCCTTAAATGATCCGGTTTAAAAAGAAAATTATCTATACCTTTTATATTCTAGAATTCCCAAAAGAGCGACAATTACTTTGGTCCTGATAATTGGCTAAAGAATGTAAACTTTGTACATAAAAGCCTTTCTCGCAACCTTCGGTAACTTCACAATACAATTAAAATAAAAAATAAAAACATAATAAAAGGAAAACAATATTTTTCTTTTATGTTCTGAATATTTTCGTTTTTTTTCTTTTTACTATTTAGTAAAATTATTTATTATCTGAAAATACTTTTGTTATTTTTTTATTTCTCCTGAATAAATAATTTACTCCAGTCGTTTTCCTGCCTATAAACTACAGCATTTGAAAAAAAACTCGTCCGGGGCAATTCCATAAAGTAACACTGAAATTAGAAGCAGCGGTAATCCGTAACGCCTGTAGTAGAGCTCCTGAAGGAAAATTTCGGTGACCAGTTTCGCTGATAAACGAAAAAAACAGTAAAATCGGGTTATGACTAAATGATTAATCAGTGTGGCTGATTTAAAAAAAATTATTTTAAGCCTTGGTTAAATTAAGTAATGGTAAAATAGGCGGGCAGTTTTTAGCTAATATGGAGGACGTGCTGGATTTGCTTCCTCCGGAGCCTGCTTTCAAAAGGCAAGGATTTATTTTATTGATAGACCCTGTCAGTTATTAGGTTAGGTGACGTTTTACCTTCTTTCCCTATGAAGCAACAATTATGGATCAAGCGAAAGAGGTAGGCGCCCCTGGTAAACGTTAAGGTTCTTCTTGCTTTCTCTTCTCCCTATTGCTTCACCAAAATAAATCATAGAACTAAAAACGGTGATTTTGCCTTCTAAAGGAAATAAGGAGGTAAGATGGGAAAGCTAAAAGAAAAACTTCGGTTAAGTTCAGGAGAGGTTGCAGAACTTAATTCTCTGTTGAGTAAAGGCAAACATCCGGTAAGAAAAATAAAACGAGCCCAGATACTCCTCAGGCTGCATGAGGGGAAGATCCATGCAGAGGCAGCAGAAATCGTAAAAGTATGTCTGGCTACTGTATATAATATACATGATCGCTACTTAGCCGGTAAGCTTAAAGCTTTAAACGAAAAAGATCGTCCGGGACAGCCTCGTAAAGTAACTCCGGAGGTGGAAGCTGCTGTAACTCGTATTGCCTGTAGCGAAGCTCCTGAAGGAAAAGATCGCTGGACAGTATCCCTGATAAATGAGCGTATAGTAAAGCTGGGATATGAATTGAATGATGAATCAGTACGGCTGATTTTAAAAAAAGCAAACCGGGCCGCGGCGGCTTAAGCCCTGGCTGAAAAAGCAGTGGTGCATTGGTAAAATAGACGGCCAGTATTTAGCCAACATGGAGGATGTGCTGGATTTATATGCTCAGGACCCTGTTCCTGACAAAGCACGGCTTTGTTTTGATGAGAGACCTTGTCAATTATTAGGTGATATAATAGCTCCTTTGCCTATGAAAGCAGGAAAGCCTGAAAAGCAGGATCATGAATATATTCGTCGAGGCACAGCTGTAATCCTCTTAGCCTACGATATAGATACCGGACAGCGGTATACCCAGGTAAGGAAGCAGCGCACCAAAAAAGATTATGCTCAGTTTATGGAGTGGCTGGTAAAAGAGCATTACCCGCACCTGAAGCAAGTAGAGTTGGTACAGGATAATTTGAATACTCATGCCTATGGCTCTTTCTATGATCATTTACCAGCTGATCAGGCAAGAGTATTAGCTCAACAGCTCAACTTCCATTTCACGCCTAAGCATGGCAGCTGACGGTCCGCCGCTGCGGCTGAATATGGCGGAGATAGAGTTTTCTGTCCTGGCTCGGGAATGTCTCCACAGGAGAATTGATAGTATAGAAAAACTGGAACAAGAGGTTTTGGCATGGAGCAAGAATCGTAATGCAAAGGCTACCAAAATTCACTGGAGCTTTACGGTGGATACAGCCAGGCAAAAACTTGCCAGCCAGTATGAAAAAGTAAATGAAATTAATGCATTTTATAAGAATTAAATTGGTTGAGCACTAGTTACCTGTAGCGTAACATGCAAAAATAAAAACCCCTCTACATTACGTAAAGGGGCTTTTTTTTGTAGTGGGCCCAGCTGGGCTCGAACCAGCGACCCTCTGATTATGAGTCAGATGCTCTAACCAGCTGAGCTATGGGCCCTTTCAAATTCGCTACATTTTACGGTTCTGGTTTAAACCTTTGTAGTCCGGAACACAAGCATATTATGCTGTCTTTGTGCCCTGAAAAGGAGGATAAGTTTTTGCTTTCTCCTTGAATTTGGGAATGCAATGTTACATATTTGCACTCAAATTCACAAGCAGACATATGAAAAAAATAAAATTATCAGGCATAAAAAATATTATCTTCGACCTGGGAGGGGTAATCATCCACTTAAATGAACCCCGTACACATGCGGCCCTGGCAGAATTTGCAGGTATTTCAACAGCTGATTTTCAGAAACGTATTCAGGAAAACCTTCCGCTCTTTCATGATTTTGAACGGGGACATATCAGCAATGAGGATTTTCTCGGGGGGCTGCGGGAACTGACCGGGAACCAGGATGTGACCGACAGCCAGCTGACAGAAGCCTGGAATGCCATGCTCATGGAGCTTCCGGAAAGTAATATTGATATGCTTAAAAAGCTGGCTGGGGAGTACCGCCTGTTTATGTTCAGCAATACCAATGATATCCATATCCAGGAAGTGCATAAAAGAATAAAGGCTGTTAGCGGACTTCCGGATTTTACACCTGTCTTTGAGAAGGTTTACTATTCACAGCAGGTGGGGGAGCGGAAACCTGATACGGCTGCTTTCCGGCTGGTGCTGGAGGAGCAGGGGCTGAAGCCGGCGGAAACCTTGTTCATCGACGATAACCCATCAAACATAAAAAGCGCGGCAGGGTTGGGAATACAGACATTACATTACCCGATAAATACTTTACTGGAAGACGGACTGAATGGAACAACCGAAAGATAAAAAAGACAAGATCTGGCTTCACCTGGTCTTATTCATTGTTACCTTTATTACCACAACACTTTCCGGCGCCGAGTGGCGCTATGGACAAACCATCTGGGGAGATTTTGACTGGCATGATTTCAGAAGCGGCCTTGCCTTTTCTTTTCCTTTTTTGTTGTTCCTGACGGTACATGAATTTGGCCATTATTTTACAGCTAAGAAATATAATGTAAAGGCATCCTTACCTTATTATATCCCTTTGTGGTTTGCAGGCATTGTGCCTTCCATAGGTACGATGGGGGCAGTGATCAGGATAAAGGATTTTATTCAAAGCAGGAAGCAGCATTTTGATATTGGTATTGCAGGTCCGCTGGCAGGGTTTGCTATTGCGCTGGGAGTGCTTTACTATGGTTTTACTAATCTGCCGCCGCAGGATTATCTCTTCAGGATTCACCCTGAGTATCTTGAAATGGGGGAGAACTGGCAGGAGGAGGCCTATAATCGCGAAGGGGTGTTTTACCTCGGGAAGAACCTTCTTTTCAGGGCATTTGAAGAATGGGTTGTAGAGGACTCTTCACGGCTTCCGAATGCATATGAGGTAATCCACTATCCCTGGCTTTTTGCAGGCTTCCTGGGGCTGTTCTTTACGGCCTTAAACCTGCTGCCGATAGGGCAGCTGGATGGGGGGCATATTCTGTATGGCCTGGTGGGCTATGAAAAACATAAAATCATCTCCACGGGGTTATTTGTGCTGCTGGTGTTTTGGGCCGGGCTGGGCTTTTTCGACAGGAGCGATCAGGAATCCTTGCTGATGTATGTACCCCTGAGCGGTATTATTACTTACTATCTCTTCGGGCGGCTGGATATGCGCAGCAGCCAGAAGGTTATCCTGGTGCTTTCAGTAGTGCTGGGGCAGCTTCTGGTAATTTACTTCTTTCCGGAGGTAAGAGGTTATAGTGGCTGGATGGTTTTTGCGTTCCTGATAGGCCGCTTCCTGGGAGTTTACCATCCTCCTGCCTTATTTGATCAGCCCCTGAATACAGGGCGTAAAATTCTGGGCTGGCTTGCTCTTATCATCTTTATACTCTGCTTTAGCCCGGAGCCTTTTGTGTTTGCATAATGGGATGGGAGATTGGGGACGTGAGACAAGAGATTGGTAATGTTGGTTTATAAATAATTGACACAGGACACAGAGAACAGAAAAAGGCGCGGGTTGCAACCCGCGCCTTTTTCTGTTCTCTCATGTCTAATATCTCACGTCTCACGTCTTAAATCTAAAGACTAAAGACTAAAGACTCTTACTGAGCCAGGTATCCGTCGATGCCACCTTCGAGGTTGCGTACATTTTTGAATCCCTGCTGTTCCAGGTATTTCTTTGCGTTGGCGCTTCTTCTGCCGGATTTACAATGTACAATTACTTCTTCTTCTTTCAGGTCTTCCAGCTCCTTTACCCGCATAGGCAGGGTATTAAGGGGAATAAGAGTGGCACCAATGTTCTTCTCTTCGTATTCCCAGCCTTCCCGCACATCAATAATGTTGAGCTTTTCGCCTTTTTCTATTCTTGATTTCAGTTCGTCAGCTTGAATGTCGTTCATGTTTTTTTTTATTTGATGAGAATTTTCTTTGAAATTATGCCGTCTTTATAACTGAGCTTCACCAGGTATAAACCCGGCTGCAACCCGTGCAGGTTTATTTCCTGGTGCCTGGTGCCTGCAGGCAGTTCCTCCGCATAAACCAGCTGCCCCATGCTGCTGAAAATGGCTATGCTTTCGGCCTCTGATTCCACTACAAAGATACCATTGCTAGGGTTTGGAAAAATACGGACAGGAAAATTGATTTCAGGTTTTTTCGTACCCAAAGTGACAGGATCCACTCCCTGCCTGAAACCGGGGCGGAGCATAAGGGAGCCTTCTTCCTCAAGGCCTGCATGCCAGGTTTCAAAATCGGTGCTTACAAATACCTTATCCCTGCTGTTCGTATTGCGGTCGAAGCCAAAGGTTATATCCCTTGTGGTTTGCTTTTCCAGTCCGAAATAATAAGTGCCGGCAGGTAAAACAACGGGGCTTATAAAATCATATCTGTCAAATCCATTTATTGTGCTGCTGTTCCTCAGGGATATTTCTTTGGAAATTATAAGGTCGTCTTCTCCTCCTTCACCTTCCATTGCCAGGCTCCTCCATACACTTATCCGTGCAAACTGGCCACCTATGCTTTGGGAATAATAGGGGAGGTACATATCGAAATGCGTGAGGGTGTCTCCGGTTTCCAGGGTAAACTGATACGCAATCCTGATGCCATTGCCTCCGCGTACAGCCACGCCGGCCTCAGCTGTGCCATCGTCATAAGCAAAATAATCGTGTAAAACATTTACAATGGTGTCAGCATCATTATATGCAAAATACGGTTGAGCCCTGTTTTGTGCTTCCAGTTTCACCACTGTGCGGAGGTGCAGAGAGTCGTTATTTCTGTGACTTTCCAGCTTTCCGGCAAGTATTTCAGGTAAATCAGTATTGGTGTAAAGCGCATCGTAATACTCCTGGCCTTTTCTTTCCCTTGGAAAGTTCAGGGTATCACCGGGAGGCCTTGTATCGTGCACCAGAGCATTATTATGATCGTAGATGTCCAGATAGTATTGCAGCGGTTCCCCGGCCACATCAGGATCAGGATCGTAATAGCCAAGGTTAAATGCAGTAATGGCAAAGCTGGTATCAATGTATTTTGCAGGGGCAGCGAAAAACTGATCAATTGGCAGGGCAGTATAGGGCCTTAAAAAAGAAGTCTGTATTTCACTTAAAGCCCTGTCTTCCGTAAAAAACCTGCCATTGCTGTCGCCTCTTCCCAGGTGCACATAATCCACATGCCAGAGGTCGTACATTCCCGACAGCCGGTTCGTGGAAGCAAACTGAAAGCGGAAACCATCGTGAAAGAAGTTGGTGTTAAGGCGGTTGCCTGCTTCCTGAAGATTAATAGTAACCCTGTAAAAGTCAGCTTCGCCGGCTCCTGCCGGAACAGGGTTTACAGAAGACGGCCACACCTGATGCAGGGCCGAATCGCTGTCGAGGAAAAAAAGCCTGAGGGAATCTCCTGCTTCTGTACCCTCACCCCGCCCATGGAGCTGCCAGTAAAAGCTAAGGAAAATATTGTTCCGTTCTTCAGTGGCAACTACCTCAGTGCCTAGCTGGAGGGGCCTGGAGGTTAATTTATCCATGCTGCCGTTCCTGTCCGCTTCTGGGCTGTGGGGCTGTCCGTTTGCATCTGTGCCGTCGAAGGTGGCCACCCCTATGGTTGGTGGCCTTATGGCAATATTTTTCGTTATTCTTACGCTTGCAGAGCTTTTTTCCCAGAGGGAAGTATCCGGCACCCCCGGCGCATAGGAAAAGTCATCCCAAAAGGGAAGGGACCTGATGGTATCTGTCTCCGCCATTTTCCGCAGAGTGCTTCCGCTGTTCTTTTTCCGTGGCTGGGAACTCTGCTGTTGAGGATATACCACCTCCAGCTGCGCCTGCACCATTAAAGGGCAAAGCAGGCAGATTAAAAGCAGAGAGGAGGTTAGTGCAGATACAATTTTTTTTTTAATCATTCTTCATTGATTACACTGGTATTATTTTTTGTGCTTCCTTCCTCAAACTCCACCACCCAAAGGTCTATAACTTCACCCACACGTGCTTTTGCACCTGCAGGAGGTATCTGGCGCAAAACAGTATTGGGGGTTTTCTCAGGCGCTTTTTCATACTTTATTTCCCCCATCTGCAGGCCTGATCCAATCGCCACAAATTCAGCGTCCTCAAGGTTCATTCCCATAAGGTTTGGCGTTTCAAATTCCTGCTCTCCCTTACCGTCGCCTACTATCAGATCTATTTTAGATCCTTTAGGAATAGAGGCCCCTTCTTCCACAGGCTTTCCTTTGAAATGCTGTTCCAGAACCGCATTGGCTGCCGGATCGGGCTTATATTCAATTTCACCCAGCTCCAGTCCGTAGCTTTGTAAAACCAGCTGGGCATTTTTTACAGATGAATCTATAAGCCTTGGCACCTTTACCAGCGGAGGGTTCTCTGCATTAAGAGCAATAAATATTTTCCTGTTTTCCTTAACCTGTGCCCCTGCCTTAGGGTACTGCTTCATAACAGTAAGGGGCGGGTATTCAGTAGTGAAGGTGGAGTCATTTACCTCGTACCGCAAATTCCGGGCTGTCAGATACTCTTCCAGCTGGCTATATGCCACCCCCTGAAGGTTCGGAACAGTAATAGTTTCGCCGTGTCTGGTAGCTTTAGGCAGATACACATTGAAGAAAATGAAAAAGATGGCCAGGCCAAGCACTACTATTATGGCAAGGTGAATCAGCACATCTTTTATGGAATTGATCTGGTATTTCATGTAGTCTGCTTATGTTTTTTGCTTTCTATCCCGTAGGTTAAGATCGCATCAATAAACTCATATGGTTTATAGCCGTTTATAGCGCTTTGGTGGAAAATGCAGGTTGCCGGAGTCATGCCTGGCAGGGAGTTTATTTCAATAATAATGGTTTCGACCTTTCCATCTTCAAAAACCCTTACAAAAGCATCGATACGTGCATACCCTTCTATATTGGTTACTTTTGCAACGCGCTCAAGCTCTTTCCGCACTGCTGCAGAAATTCGTTTATTCTCCTCAGGGGTACGGGCAAAACGGGCAGGGGTAATATTTTGTCCTTCGCCGGCAAGGAATTTCTCCTCCAGCGAAAGCACTTCGCCACTGGCAAGAGCTTCTGAAGGTTCAAAAACCTCATAATGCATTTTTCCTTCGGCATCCCTGATGGTAAGCAGCCCTCCTGTAACCTCCAGGAAATGCTGAGCTCCGTTTTTGCTGATAAGTTCCTCTACCAGGAAAGCCTGCTTTTGCGGGAACTCCTCGCTGGCTTTGAGCTTCAGCTGCTGCATTGGCTCCGGTAAAAGCTCCACTGAGGGGCGGAAAATCATTTCTGCAAAAGCCTTCAGCTCCTCTCTGGTCTTGATCTTTTTTACCGCTGAGCTGCAGCCATCGTCGGCAGGCTTGGCAATAAGCGGGAAGCCGAACTCTTTCTCCAGCTCTCCGGCCAGTGCGGCTGCATTCTGTTGCCACTCCTCACGGCTTACCAGCCTGTGTTTTGCTACATGGAAACCATTTTCCCTTAACAGCTTATTGGTATCGTATTTATTAATGGTAAGCTGAGAGCTCTGTATGCCGCTTCCGTTGTAAGGAATGCCCAGTGCTTCCAGTTGCTGCTGAACAGCGCCATCTTCTCCCGGCCTTCCATGGAGGGCAATAAACACTGCGTCTACCTTTTTACCCAATTCTTCGTACCCTACAGGTTCGAAGTGCATCATGTCAAGTTCGGTATATTTGTTCACAAGGCTGCCGGCTTCTCCTGCTATTTTTTTCAGCAGCGGATGGTGCTCGCCTTTCAGGTAAGCCTGTATTTTTTCCCTGATATCATCTGCATTGTCTTTGAGCATGATATTAATAGGGAGAATGTACAGGAGGTGCTCCTCCTCACTGCCGGTAAGGAAAACAGGAACAGGCAGGTATTTGGTTGAGGAAGAAAGCTTTTCAAATATATTACGTCCGCTCTCAACCGAGATGTGGCGCTCAGAGGAGAATCCTCCCATTATAACCGCCACTTTAATTTTGTCGGAGCCTTGTTGTTTCTGATCTTTTATGCTGGCATCGAGCCTGTTGAGTAAGGCAGCCATTTCCTTGTTCCGCTTTCCGTTTTTAATCCGCTCTGCAAGTGAGGTACGGATAATATAAGTCAGGAACTGTGAGGGGCTGAGTCCTATTTCAGCTGCCTGGTGGAAGAAGAAGGAAGATGGCAACATGCCGGAGGTGGTATTCGGGTCATTCAGGAACACCTCGCCCTGATCGTTAATAAAGCCATCAATACGTGCATATACATTGCATTGCAGGGCATCGAACAGGCGGCAGCATTCCCGGCGGATAAGCTCTATCTGCTCATCGGGCAGGTTGATAGGAGTGATCTTCCGGCTGATACCCGGCAGGTATTTAGCGCGGTAGTCGAACATATCGCTGCCTTTAATAATTTGGGTGGGAGGCAGGGCAAGTGCTGTTCCGTCCACGTCCTGCACAACTATGCAACTGAATTCCTTGCCCTGTATAAAGGACTCGAAGAGCACTTCCTCTTCCGAATTTATGGAAGTAAGGCTAACAGATGAAATCCCCGAAGCTGCAGCAGCATCAAGATACTTCAGCAGTTCAGCAGGATGGTAAATAATTTCTTCCTCCCGGCTTTCAGTACCCGCATACACAGGTAATCCTATGCCTTCGCGGATGTCCGTCAGCACGGTAAGGAAACGTACCTTCTCTTCATTAGAAAACGCTTTCCACTGCCCTGTATCAATTTTTTTAATGAAAAGGCTTTTATCCACGGCTTCAGCAAAAGCTCCGGAATTATCGTCGCGAAGAATTGAAACACCAATGGAAGACCCCTGGTTGGGTGCTTTTATAACAACAGGAAGCCCGACCTGCTTTTTGACCTTTTCAAAAACAGAGGCTTTATTCTCTTCCTTCAGCCATTGGGTACGGCTGATTACCCAACGCTGTGGGCAAGGAAAATTATGGGCCTCCATGAGGTCTTTTTGTACAATCTTATTAATGCCGATGGCAGAGGGCAGTATACCACAACCTGAATAAGGTATGTTATACCACTCCAGCAGGCCCTGAATATTTCCATCTTCCCCGTAAGGACCATGGAGTGCCAGGAAGGCAAAGTCAAAAAGGCGTGAGAATTCAGCAGGCTGCACTACGCGGCCAACCTTGCTTACCAGCTCCTCCAGTTTTTCATCGCTTAACTTCCCCAAAGACTCTATGTACACCTGGAAAGGGACCTCCGTTTCGGGCAGGAAAGCTGCCGGAGGATAAAAATCCCGGATGGTGCCTTTGTAAATATACTGCCAGTCGAGCAGAATAAACTGACCGAGACTGTCTGTAAATATGGGTACTGGCTCAAAAAGGGCCTTACTTAAATTATCGTATACGGTGCGTCCGCCGGCAAATGATATTTCTCTCTCGCGGGACTGACCACCAAAGAATATTCCTATTTTCATTCCTGCAAATATAATGAATAAAATCCAGCAGCAAACCTTAGATGCCGGCAAGAGGATACTTTGTTATGTAACATTCAGGTGTATAGTTTTATTTTATAGGCGGGGAAAGAATTTTGCCTTTTCTATTTAAGGAAAATTAACCGGACCGATTCGTTTAAATGTTCACTTTTTGCTTTTACGAAATACATACCTGGTCCCCAGTTTTCAACGTCCAGTTGTATTTTCTGGTTCAGAATATTAGGAATAAGTGATTCAAAAACCTTTGCTCCGCGTGCATTATAAACCTGAATCAGGACCTCTTCCCGCTCTTTGAGATTAAATGCCAGGCCGGGCGGGTTGCTGCCTGAGGACGGGTTGGGAGCCACATACATACTGTTCTCATCCGGAAGTATAAAAGCTATAGGAACGTCAGACTGGAAAAATTCTATGTTATCGAGGTAAATATCATTTCCGCCATCAGAAATAGCCACAAATGCCACTCTTACATCAGGCAGTCCTGTATACCCGCTCAGGTTAACAAAGCTTTGGTCCCAGTCCTCTTCATTTACGGGAGCCCATTCGGTGTCGGTTTTCCGGGAGGAAAGATCGGATCCTCCCTTTTCATACAGGATATTATTCCAGGTTATTCCGCAGTCGGTGGAAACCCTGATTTGCAGAATATCGGATGCCGGGGAAAGAGGAGCATAAGCATGGCGGAACTGTACACCCGCAACTTCCAGCCCTTGCAAATCGAGGACAGGGCTTACCAGCCAGTTTTCCCGGCGTTTCGGCTGGCCGTAAAATTCACTGACCGCTACATTTCCGCTGCTGCCCGTGGCTCCGGGGATGGAACGGATAACCCAGCCGTCAAGCGCAGGATCGGGGTTAATATTTACCCAGTCAGGTCCGGGAGCAGGCAGTGTGTTGAAGCGCTGCCTCAGAGGAATAGAATCCACAACAGTATTAACTGCAAATGCTTTATAGATAAAATCATTTACAGGGTTTTCGTCGAAGGTACCATTAACGGAGGCAATTCTCACCTGGAGGTTATGTGTCCCGCTTCTGAGGTTGGGAAAGGGGGGTAATTCCAGTAAAGTACTTTCGAGCGACGCAAGTTCCAGTTCTTTGTAGGAAGCCGTTTTCCAGTTGTTATTGTCAAGGGAATACACTACCTCCAGGCTGTTGACAGTTTCTGAACCCGCATTCCTGTAGATGATTCCCGGAACAGGGGATGTTTCGCAGGAAACCACTGAGGGAGAACTGATGGAGTGAATTGCTATATCATTATCTTTCCGGGCATCAGTAAATACTTCAATGTCATCAATATAAAGGTTGTTTCCATAGTCATTAATTCCTGCAAAAACTATCTGCAGGTTTTCCATATCTGTAAATTCTGAAATATCAATCTGTACCGTGCGCCACTGCTCATTCCCTGCAGGAACAAAAGGATCTGTGGTGGGGGAGGCGGTGGCAAGGCTGCTTCCTTTTCTGCTGAATATTTCCACTCCGTTTGCCGTGCCTGAGGAGCAGTCATTTATAATATAAATTTTAAGGCCGTCTGTGTTGGCAGAGGTATACTGGGCATAGGCATAGCGGAAGCTTAAAAAAGCACGGGTGGCACCCAAAAAATTAAGAACGGGGGAGATCAGCAGGTCTTCCGTGCCTTTATTTTTTTCATAATCATAAAAATTCATATAGGCGGCAAGGTTGTCAGGATCGCCGGAAAAAGGCGCTTTTATAACCTGCCAGGTAAGGAAATAATCGGGGTTTTTCCTGTAAAACGGAATAAGAGAGGTCTGGAAGTCCTGTAAAAAAGGAAGGTTTGTGATATAGGGTACGAATATATCAGTTGTCTTGCTGTTGTTAAATGGCTTGTTGTCGGTAGCTCCGTTTACATTTTCAACTCTGGCCTCAATTTTCAATTCTCCTTTAGCAAAAACATCATTCACCTGGCTGAGCAGAAACTTTTCCGTTTCGAGGTACCGGAGATTAAGGCCTCTTACCGCACGGGAATAAACAAGTACTCCATTTATAAGAATTTTAATATCGAAGCTGTTAACCGGGGTGTTTCCATAATTCCGTACATCCACTGAAGGGATAAAGCTTTGGGTGCAGGGATCTGTAACACTGATGGAAAAGGCGGAAATGCCGGCATCATTGTCCGCAACTACAGGCTCCTCTTTTGCATACGAATCGTTCAGGGTTTTTCGTCTGGGGCTGTTTTGAAGTACCACCAGCATCCGTTCCTTTTGTCCCGCAGTAAACAGAGACATACAGGCATCGCTGGCATAGGTTAAAAAATTCTGGAACATATCAGGGGAGCCACAGCTGGAGGGGCTGCCATTGCAGTTCTGGTACCCGTCGTAATCTTCAGAAGTAAGGGGAGTGTCATTTACATAATCATCACCCTGACAATCGTCACTATCTCCCCAGGTATGGCGAAGGCCGAAAAAGTGGCCCAGTTCATGAGTGAGGGTGCGTCCAAGGCTGGAAGGATCGGCATTTCCTCCCTTTCCAAAGTATTTATAGTCAATTACCACCCCATCGGTCCGGCTGCTCACCTGCCCTAATTCAAGCCCCTGGAGCTTATCAGTTTCCGGAAACTGTGCATAACCTATCACATCAGCCGCAAGGTCCACCACATAAATGTTAATGTAATTTTCAGGATCCCACTGAATCAGGCTTTTGAGTTCCACATCGTCCTCCATCCGGTAGGTATTGCGGGGAGCTCTGGTGCGTGTAATTCCATTGGTGGGGAGGCCTTCAGGGTCTTGTCTGGCAAGCACAAATTCAATTTCCGTATCAGCTGCGAGAGCACGAAACCCGGCGGGGAGCTGGTTAATCTGTGCCTCGTTCATTCTGCGAAAATCAGTATTGATCGTCTCTAACTGGTTGAGGATCTGGCTTTCAGGGATGTTTGTTCCTGTACCTGCAGCTTCTCCTTTATGGATTACATGAATTACCACCGGAAGCTGGTATAACTGTCGCTGGTTCCGCTGTCCTTTATTTTGCCTGCTCCGGAGAGCAGCTTTCCGCAGGATCCATTCTTCAAACTCTTTTTTATCCGGAAGCAAAGGATTCCTTTTCTTTTGCATTTCCTGATAGGCAGGCACACCACATTTATCCTGCCCCCTTGCCGGAAGGATCATTATAGACAGAACAAATGCCAGAGCGAAACAGAACCGGAAGCAGTATTTGGTCATACCTTTAGCATAATACAGGGCTAAGAGGCTAAATATAAAAAAATCCCACCGGAATATTCAGTGCCGGTGGGATTTATTAAACAACAAATTTTAATACCTATAATTCTCCGGGGAGTTTTGCGCCGGGGTCATCGGCGGAGGTTAAATTAACTGCCTGGATAGCAGTAACCTGAGGAACTTCGCGCTTAATAGCCTCCTCAATACCAGCTTTAAAAGTCATGGCCGACATAGGACATGAGCCACAAGCGCCTAATAATTCCAGCTTTACAACGTTTTCTTCTGTTACTTCAAGCACTTTTACATTTCCTCCATCTGCAAGCAGGTAGGGGCGTATGCTGTCCAGTGCTTTTTCAATCTGGCTTACCAGGTCGTCCTGCTGTAATACGGTTTGATTATTCATGTATCTTAATTAACTTCTACAACTTTTGTTTGTTGGGCAGAGGCGTTACGGATAGCAATTTGCCTTGCCAGTGTTTCCGCCAGTACCTTAAATGCTTCGGCAGTAACATCATCTTTCAGAACGGCAGGGTAGCCCGAATCGCCACTTTCCCGGATACTTTGCACCAGAGGTATTTCACCCAAAAAGGGTACTCCGTTTTTTTCTGCCAGCTTTACGCCACCTTCCCTGCCAAAAATATAATACTTATTGTCAGGTAATTCTTCAGGGGTAAAGTACGCCATATTTTCCACGACACCAAGCACGGGTACATTTATTTGTGGCTGACGGAACATTGCCAGTCCTTTTGCGGCGTCGGCTATGGCCACTTTTTGCGGTGTGGTTACAATAACGGCTCCGGTTACAGGCACAGTTTGCACCAGGGTAAGGTGAATGTCGGAAGTTCCCGGAGGCAGGTCAATTAACAGGTAATCGAGCTCACCCCATTTTGTGTCGCCAAGGAACTGCCTTAAAGCCGAGCCTGCCATTGGGCCGCGCCATACAATAGCATGTTCGGCCGGAGTAAGCAAACCAATCGACATCAGTTTTATCCCGTATTGTTCAATAGGGATAATCATGTTTTTGCCGTTTTCCTGTACCATGTGAGGCTGTTCATGCTCCACATTGAACATAACAGGAATGGATGGACCAAAAATATCAGCATCGATAACACCTACTTTGGCACCTGACCGGGCCAGAGCCACAGCAAGGTTCGCTGTTACAGTAGATTTTCCCACGCCTCCTTTTCCGGATGCAATGGCAATAATATTTTTAACATCGGGCAAAAGAGGAGCATCATTCCGGATTGAGGTTACGTTAGAGGTCATCCGGATATTAACTTCAACCTCAGAGCCAAAATCATCTTCAATTGCCTTTTCGCAATTATTGCGTATTAATTCCTTTAACGGACAGGCAGGAGTGGTCAGGACCACGGTGAAGCTGATTTTATTTCCTTCAATCGCTACATCTTCGATCATGCCGAGAGTTACCAGGTCTTTTTTCAGGTCCGGGTCCTCTACATTCCGTAATGCTTTCAGTACTTGTTCTTTGGTAATGGCCATGAGGCTTATCAGGTTTAAATTTTTGGGAGCACGATTTCTCTTTTCCTTAACACAAAAAGAGAGAAAAAAGTGCAGTGGGAGCATTTCCAGGCTTAATCCTGTGGAGCCTGGCTGCTGCTTTTGCATTTAAAAACAGGGTAGATACAAGCTCTTCCCGGTTTCTCTGCAAAAGTAGTAAATCCGGAGTAATTTCGGGAATAAAGTTTTACCGTAGTTTGTAGCTGCTAAGCAGAGCCTTTGGTATATTTTTGTATTTTAGTCATGAGTCCTGCAATGACAGGTAAATTTTATTTTATCAGTCATTCAATTGATCATCCAAAATTAATTCCCCTGTGAAACTAAGCCAGGATACCATATCAGAAATACAAAGCAAGCTTGAGATCGAGGAAGTGGTTTCCGATTTTGTGTCGCTGAAGCGAAAAGGCCAGAACCTGTGGGCCTGCTGTCCTTTTCATCATGAAAAGTCACCTTCTTTTTCTGTTTCCCCTGCCAAAGGTATTTTTAAATGCTTTGGCTGCGGTAAGGCTGGCGACTCCATTACTTTTATAATGGAAATTGAGGGTTTGGGGTATGTGGAGGCGCTGCGCCACCTGGCTCAAAAGTACGGGGTGGAGATTGAGGAAGAAGAAACCACCGATGCCCGGCAGGAAGCTTTTAATGAAAAGGAGAGCCTTTTTATTGTGCTCAATTTTGCTGCACGCTATTTTCAGAACCTGTTGCGCAACAGCCCTGAAGGGAAAAGCATAGGACTCAGCTACTTCCGCCAGAGAGGTTTTAATGAGCAGATAATAGAGAAGTTCGGACTGGGCTATAGCCTCGATGAGTGGGATGGATTGCTGAAGGCTGCAAGGGCAGAAGGTTATACAGAGGAGATGCTGGAGAAGGCCGGGCTTATCATCAGGAAAGAGGATAAAAACGGCGGGGACCGCTTTTACGACCGCTTCAGGGGGCGGGTAATATTTCCGATTCATAACCTTACCGGGAAGCCTATTGCTTTTGGAGCCCGTATTCTTAAGCCGGATAAGAAACAACCAAAATACCTTAATTCCCCCGAAACAGCTGTTTACCATAAAAGCGATGTGCTGTATGGGATCAGCCAGGCAAAGCAGGCTATCCGCAGCCAGGAAAACTGTTACCTGGTGGAGGGTTATACCGATGTAATCTCGCTGCACCTGAGCGGGGTGCAGAACGTAGTGGCCTCCTCCGGAACTTCCCTTACAGAAGGGCAGATAAACCTTATTGGCAGGTATGCTAACCAGATAACAGTGCTCTTCGATGGCGACCCTGCCGGTTTAAAAGCCTCCCTGCGTGGTATTGACATGATTCTTGCCGGCGGCCTTCATGTAAAGGTGGTGGTATTTCCTGAAGGGGAAGATCCTGACAGCTACAGCCAGAAATTAGGTTCCACCGCATTTCAGGCTTTCCTGCAAGAGAACGCTCAGGACTTTCTTACCTTTAAAGCTGCTCTTTTTGCAAAAGAAGCTGCAAATGACCCGATAAAAAGGGCCGATACTGTTAAGGAGGTAGTGGCAAGTATTGCCAAAATTCCTGATCCTATTGAAAGGGCTGTATACATAAAAGAATGCAGCCGCCTCCTGGATATTGAAGAAGAGCTGCTGTTAAAGGAGCTGAACAAGCTGCACAGGAAAAAGCTTGAGCAGGAATCGCGGAAGGCTTCCAGGGGCGGGTATTCCTCTTCCTCACAAACTCAGGCTCCTGCGCCATCCTCAGCAGAAGGGCCCGGCGACGATTCGTACTACTATGAATTTCCGCCCGATTTCCAGCCCGATGCAGACCAGCCGCCTGGTTTTTCGCCGGGCGGGACCAGGTCTGCGGCACCGGCAGCCACCACAATGGAGGAAGTGGTGGCATTACAGGAAAGGGAAAGTATACGCCTTTTACTGAATTACGGGATAAATAAAATAGAAGAGGAATATCACCTTTACGACTACCTTTTACAGGAAATTGAAGATATTGAGTTTCAAACCCCTGTTTACCAGGAAATACTGAGCACCTTTAAGGAAAAGCTGGCCGAAGGGCAGGTGGTGGATGCGCAGTACTACATCAGGGAAGGCTCTCCGGAAGTTAAAAAACTGGTGGCCGGGCTTACTGTGGAAAAGTATGACCTGAGCAAGGTGTGGAAGGACAGGCATAATATACACATCCCCAGGGAAGAGGAGCTGCTGGAGAAGGCAGTTTTTCAAAATGTGGTGCGGCTGAAATTCAGGACTGTACAAAGGCTCATCAGGCAGAATATGGAAAGGCTGAGGACCGCCGCGGAGGAGCCTGAAATTCTGGAATTAATGCAGATACACGCCAGTCTGAAAAGCTCCGAGGTGGAACTTGCTAAATATCTGGGAATTGTGGTTACAAAATAATACTGAATTTCTCAACCCTTTCTTTTTTTTTAGCGTAGCGGTAATATAGATACCCTTAATTAATAAAATCTTACAGATCTGGTAAAGATTAATTTACAGGGGATATTCCTTTGAATTTCCGCGGCGCTAAGAACGCGGAGATGACATTTTTTGTTCATTTCCAAAAGAATTGCTATTTAGCTGTTACATTTGTATGGCAATTATTATGCAGCTTAAGTAATAAAGGACAAAAATTGCCCCGCATTGCGCCGGTAATTCAAACGAAAAACATTCATGGATAAGGAAAGAAATCTGGATACTATTGAGGAAGCTATTGAGGCAATAAAAAACGGTGAAATTATAATTGTGGTGGATGATGAGGATCGCGAAAATGAGGGTGACTTTATTTGCGCGGCAGAGTGTATTACCCCGCAGATTGTAAACTTTATGGCGACTCATGGCAGGGGGCTTATTTGCGCTGCTATTATTGAAGACCGCTGCGAAGAGCTGGGGCTGGAATTAATGGTAGGAAAGAATACGGCCGCCTTCGAAACCCCTTTTACTGTTTCGGTGGACCTTATTGGCCATGGATGTGGGACAGGTATTTCGGCCAGCGACAGGGCAAAAACGATAAAAGCGCTTGTAGACCCCGAAACCAAACCGGAAGAGCTGGGTAAACCAGGTCATATATTTCCGCTTAAGGCGAAAAGGGGTGGAGTGCTGAGAAGAACGGGCCATACCGAAGCAGCAATAGATTTTGCCCGTTTAGCAGGCTTCAGGCCTGCAGGTGTGCTGGTGGAGATTATGAATGAGGATGGGTCGATGGCACGCCTTCCTGATCTTTTAAAAGTAGCAGATCATTTTGGTCTTAAAATAGTATCGATAAAAGACCTTATTTCCTACAGGCTTAAGCAGGAAAGCCTGATTAAGCGTGAAATTGAGGTGAATATGCCTACTGACTGGGGTGACTTTAAGATGGTTGCTTACAGGCAGACGAATACAGGTGAAATGCACCTGGCATTGGTAAAAGGCAGCTGGGAGCCTGAAGAACCGGTACTGGTGCGTGTGCACTCTTCCTGTGTAACAGGCGATATTTTCGGTTCGTGCCGCTGCGATTGCGGTCCTCAGCTACACAGTGCCATGAAGATGGTGGATGAGAAAGGAAAAGGTGTGGTGCTTTATATGAATCAGGAAGGAAGGGGTATAGGTCTTTTAAATAAACTAAAAGCCTATAAACTACAGGAACAGGGATATGATACGGTACAGGCAAACCTGCAGCTGGGCTTTCAGATGGACAACAGGGATTATGGTGTAGGGGCCCAGATTCTCCGGGATCTTAATGTGGCAAAAATTAATCTAATTTCGAATAACCCTAAGAAGCGAGCCGGCCTGATAGGTTATGGCCTGGAAATAGTTGATAGTGTGGCTATAGAAATAGCACCTAATGTGCATAATGAGAATTACCTGCGCACAAAGCGCGATAAAATGGGCCATACTATTTTGAAAGATGATAAAAAGTAAACTTATGAAATAAATATTTTTAGACTTGCACTGCCGATGAAAACTTTTTTAACTTTTTGCTTTTCCTTTTTTATTATAATTTCAGTTCATGCTCAGGTTTTTCCGTCTGAGGTGTGGCATGAAGGAAAGGCTGTGCTGGTAAATGACGATACCCTGAAAGGATTAATTAAATATGATATTCCGGGAAATACCGTGCAGGTAAAAATGGAAAATGAACAGGTTTTAGCCTATAGTGCTCAAAAATTGTTTTATTTTGAAATTTATGATGAAGGAATTAAAAGCTATCGTCATTTTTATGCATTGCCTTACAAGGTAGGAGAAAATTATAGCGTTCCTCATGTTTTTGAAGTATTGTATGAAGGAAAGCTTACACTTCTTTGCAGGGAACGGGTTGCCCAGATGGAAAGAGACCGTCAGATCAGGGGAAATAGTTTAGCAGGAACAATGCCGAACGATTCCAGGCTTATCCTTACCTTCGATTTTTATTTTTTAGAAAAGGATGGAACAATTAATTTGTATGAACCTAAAAAGCGGCGGTTACTCTCTATAATGGACCGGAAATATAATGAGGTAAAGAAATATATTAAGCGTAATAACCTACGCTACGACCATATCCGGGATCTTGTAAGAATAACAGCCTATTATAATGCCCTTGAAAAAGAGTCTGCTGCCTTAAAGTGATTTTTCGAACAGCAGGGCTAAGGCGTTTTGATGAAGATCATACGACAGGGAAGAATTCACCGGCAAAGGAATTTTTCCCTGTTTTTATTTTGCTCAGGGAGGTACAGGATTTCGTTTGCCGGCATATTTTTATTGTGCTGCCGGCATGTGCCTGTGGAGTTTATTCCGGCCTGTTCCGGCATTAAGAAAAAAAGAGCTTTGAAAATTATCTGTATCCCCGATATTTGCTGATCTAAATAAAATTTTATGACAAGACCACTTATTTTAGTATCCAACGATGATGGTATAACTGCTCCCGGCATACGAAACCTGGTGCACCTGATGAAGCAACTGGGAGAGGTTGTGGTTGTGGCACCGGATAGCCCCCAGTCAGGGATGGGACATGCCATTACCATTGGTAATACCCTCCGACTTGTTAAAACAGATATATTTGAAGGTGTGGATGCTTATAAATGCTCCGGTACACCGGCAGATTGCGTGAAACTGGCAAAGCATTATGTACTGAAAGACCGCAAACCTGACCTTGTAGTGAGTGGAATTAACCACGGAAGCAATACCTCCATCAGTGTGTTATACTCCGGCACCATGTCGGCCGCCATCGAAGGTGCTATTGAAGGAATGCCGGCAATTGGTTTTTCCCTCTGCGATTATGACCCCGAAGCAGATTTTTCCCACACCCACGAATGGGTAACAAAGGTAGCTGAGCAGGTATTAAAGAATGGAATGCCTAAGGGAGTGGCATTGAATGTGAACTTCCCGCCAAAGCGCAATGAGAATATTAAAGGGGTGAAAGTATGCCGCCAGGCCCGCGCAAAGTGGCAGGAGGAGTTCGATGAGCGATTTGACCCTAACGGACGCCGCTATTTCTGGATGGCCGGTAACTTTGTAAACTTCGACAAAGGAGAAGATAATGATGAATGGGCCATAGCCAACAATTACGTATCACTGGTGCCAGTGCAATTTGATATGACCGCCCACTATGCCATCAGCGAGATAAATGCGGGCTGGGATATTTAAGGTAAAGTTCTGAAAAGGTTATTTTATGAAAATGTCGCAATATGGATAATCTCCAAATTGCGACATTTTAAATTTAATTTGGATCCACATCTGCCACCACTTCTGTTTTTTTGAAGTTTTTGTCGTTTGTGAGGTTTTGGCAGGTGGCCGCAATAAAATCTTTCACAGCCGGAAGATCGATGTTCCGGCGCTCCAGTTTTACGTTAATATTCATAAGATACTGCCCTCTGATCCTGCCCACCATCGGCTCCTCCGGTCCCAATATTCTATCCTCTCCCAGATGTTGTTTCAGCATTCCTGCCAGGGCATGAGCCGCTGCCTCCGCAATCTCCTTTTCAGGGTTTTTTACCACTAAACGGATAAGGCGGCTGAAGGGCGGGTAAAAATACCGTTCCCTTTCCTCTATTTCTTTTATATAAAGGCCTTCATAGTCACCAGCCAGCACCTGGTGCAGGATAGGCTGGTCTGTATTATTGGTCTGTATAATAACTTTCCCCGGAATTTCGCTCCTTCCTGCACGGCCGCTTACCTGAGTTATCAGCTGGAAGGTGCGCTCATAAGAGCGGAAGTCAGGAAAGTGAATCATCCGGTCGGCATCAAAAACCCCAACCAGGGTTACTTTCTCAAAATCCAGCCCTTTGCTGACCATTTGTGTACCTACCAGGATGTCGATCTTTCCTTCTTCAAAATCGTCGATAATCGTCTGGTAGCTGTTTTTCCGGCGGGTGGTGTCAAGGTCCATACGTTGCACATTCGCCTCCGGAACCATTAGCCTGATGCTTTCTTCCAGCTTTTCAGTTCCATAGCCAATGGTTTTTACTTTGTTGGAGCCACAGGCAGGGCAGGAGGTAGGTACATAATCCTTATGTCCGCAATAATGGCAGCGGAGTTCGTTGGAGTACATGTGATAGGTAAGGCTTACAGCACAGTTGTTGCACTTGGGTATCCAGCTGCATTCCTCGCAATTGAGGTAGGGGGCATACCCCCTGCGGTTCTGAAAAATAATTGCCTGCTCGCCTTTTTTAACAGTTTCGTTCATGGCATTTATCAGTTCCTGAGAAAACATTGCTTTCATTGTTTTCTGTCGCTGCGCAATTCTGGTATCTGCCAGCTGGAGCTCCGGCAGGCTGGCATTGCCGTAACGGCTGTCAAGCTTAACCAAACCATATTTACCCTGCCTTGCCTGGTAATATGACTCTATAGAAGGAGTGGCAGAACCCAGCAGGTTTTTGGCGCTGTGGAGGCGCGAAAGAACTAAAGCCGTGTCGCGTGCGTGGTAGCGCGGCGCAGGATCGTACTGCTTATAGGATGTTTCATGTTCTTCATCCACGATAATTAAGCCCAGATTGTCGAAAGGAAGAAAAACAGAAGAGCGCACTCCAACAATCAGCGGAAGGTCGCCCCGTAATACTCCCTGCCATACTTCCACTCTTTCATTATCTGAGAAGCGGCTGTGGTACACCCCCATCCGGTCGCCGAAAACTTTTTTAAGGCGGTTTACAATTTGGGTGGTAAGAGCAATTTCAGGAAGCAGGTACAGTACCTGACTGCCATTTTCAAGCGCCTCTTCAATCAGGTTAATGTAAATTTCTGTTTTGCCACTCCCGGTTATACCATGTAGCAGAACAGTGTCTTTGGTTTCAAAATGCTGCAGAATTTCATCCCTTGCTATGGTTTGCCTGTCGTTAAGCTTAACGGATTTAGGGCTCAGGTTCGCAGGCAGTATAAAGCGGGGAACAATTTCTTCAAATTCTTCCAGTACTTCATTTTTCACAAGGGTCCGGATAGAAGAAGGGGAAATATCGCCCTGTACCAGATCCGTTTTTTCAATACCCTGGCGGTTGCAGGAAGGGTTTTGCAGAACAGGGCAAAGCTGAAGGTATTTCAGCACCACATCGCTTTGTTTAGGCTGTTTTTCAAGTACTTCAAAAAGTGCTTCCAGGTTCCTTTTGTCCCCTGCGTAAAACTCGTTCAGCCGGATTTTTTTGGCGGTTTTAGGCTTGTATTTATCTTTTACCTGTTCAAAAAGCAGTATTGCTTCTTTAGCTATTAGCTGCTTAAAAATATTATACAGGGTCTTTTGCTGCAGAATTTCTTCTGCTTCGGCATAGGTAAGGGTTTGCTTTTCCCGCAGGGCATCCAGCAGCTTCTGTTCTTTTTCGTTAAACTGCGACTGGCTGTTGCCAAAATCGAAGTTAGGGTGTAGCTGCACCTGCGACTGGCTGCTGAGCTTGAGGCCGCTTGGCAGGGCCACATTCAGCACTTCGCCTGGAGTGCACATATAGTAGGAGGCCATCCATTTGAACAGCTTTAACTGAATTGGAGTAACAATAGGGGCATCGTCCAGCACCTCCAGCAGGTAGCGGGCATCATAATCTACCGGTGCCTGCCGGTGTATTTCATCCACAATTCCGGTCAGGATTTTCTTCTTGCCAAACTGCACAATTACCCTGCTGCCCGGCGCTGCCTGTCCGCTCATTACCTGCGGTACCCGGTAGGTAAAGAGTTTAGGGATGGGCACAGGCAGTAGCACATTGCAAAAAAGGGTTTCCCGCTCAACAAATAAACTATCCTGAAATTCCAGTGTGTTTTTAATTTAAATGTTAGAAGATAAACGAATGATTTCTAACCTCTAATCTAGTCTATTTCTGCAACATTTCAAGCGCTGCCTCCGGAGTAAGTACCGGCTGCCGGCAGCTTTGGTTGTAGCAAACATAAATTGTGGTTTTATCTTCGCGTGCTTCGCGGTTTTCGAGTAAGGGCAGGCCGCCACCCACGGGAGCGGCGCAAATCACCTTGTTTGGGTAATACCTTAGCTGAGTAATTGCCAGACCGAATTCGCGGTACTGAGGGCCCACAATGGCTATTTCAGCTGTTGGTTTCGTTAGCCCGGTATAAAGGCAGGCCAGGTAAGTAAAGTACCTTGGTTCTGCCAACAGTAGCTTTTGGAGAGTACCCACCATATCTTCTGCAAGTTTCCGGTATTTCTGCACGTCGAGCAGGAGCCCCAGCCTGTACAGGTTCATGGCCATGGCAGAATTAGAGGAGGGAATTACGTTGTCGAACAATTCCTTCTTCCGGGCAATCAGCTTTTCGCTGCCGGCGCCGGTATAAAAGAACAGCTTTTCCTGATCGTCGAGGAAGTTTTGCAGGGTATATTTCGTAAGCGCCTTTGCTTTAAGAAGCCATTCCTCCTCAAAGGATACCTCATAAAGGTGGATGTACCCCTGGATAATAAATGCATAATCCTCAAGACAGGCATCAATGCCGGCTTTGCCGTTTTTGTAGCTGCGCATCAGTTTGCTGCCTTCCTGCAGTTTAGTGGCAATAAAACGTGCATTCTTCAGAGCCAGTTGCAAAAACCGCTGCTCACCGAAGGCGGCATAAGCATCTGCCAAGCCGGTAAGCATAAGTCCGTTCCAGCCTGCCAGTATTTTATCGTCCAGTCCGGGGCGCGGCCTTTCCTCCCGTACACGAAAAAGTTTTTGCTCTGCCTCCTGAAGAAATTCCTCAAACTCAGCAGGGTCGAGCTCGTATTTCCCTGCAAAATCTGTAGTGCTCTCCCTGCAATAGAGAATGTTTTTTCCTCCTTCCCAGTTGCCGTGTTCATCAATATTATAATAGTCGCAGAAGATTTCAGTTTCTTCTCCCAAAATTTTCTCAATTTCCGAATAGCTCCAGCAGTAAAATTTGCCTTCTTCACCCTCGCTGTCGGCATCCAGGGCTGCATAAAATCCACCATCCGGACTTAGCATTTCCCTTTCTGCCCATTCAATGGTCTGGTAAACCACTTTTTTATAAAGAGGATCACCCGTGGCAGTGTATGCTTCTGAGTACAGGCTGATGAGCTGAGCGTTGTCATACAGCATTTTTTCGAAATGGGGAGCAAACCATCGGTCATCTACAGAGTAGCGGGCAAAACCGCCACCCAGCTGATCGTAAATGCCGCCCCTGGCCATTTCTGTTAAAGTAAGCCTGGCATGTTCAAGGGCTTTATTTTCGCCGGTAGCTTCCCAATAGCGTAAAAGGAACTGCCAGTGCTCTGGCATCGGAAACTTGGGAGCATTATTCAGTCCGCCATGCTTGGAATCAAATGCTTTGGCAAAGCCAGTGTATATTTTCTCCAGGTCCCCGCCGGTGAAGGTTGAGTTAACAGAATCCAGCCCGTATTTCCGGATATCGCTGTACCTTAAGGCTTCGGTAAACTTTTCTGCTGACTCCTCCAGGTCTTTGCGGTTTTCGCGAAAGGCTTTGGCTACGCTCTGCAGCAGTTGCATCCAGTTTTGCTGTGGAAAATAAGTGCCGCCGTAAAATGGTTTCTGCTCAGGAGTTAAAAAAACATTGAGGGGCCATCCACCCTGCAGCCCCATCGCCTGCACCGCTTCCATATAAATCTGGTCTACGTCAGGCCTTTCTTCCCTGTCTACCTTAATACAAATAAAGTCTCTATTCATAAGAGCAGCCACCTCTTCTTTTTCAAAGCTCTCGCGCTCCATTACATGGCACCAGTGGCATGCAGAGTAGCCAATACTTACAATAATTGGCTTTTCTTCTGAGCGTGCTTTTTGTAAAGCTTCCTCACCCCAGGGGTACCAGTCTACAGGGTTGTGCTGGTGCTGGAGGAGGTAGGGGCTGTCTGATTGGGAGAGTCTGTTAGTATATGGAGGATTGGGGCTATTCATAAATCCGGCTTTTTAGTTGTGCTATTTCTTCAGCTACATTTACCTCATAAGGAAATCGTTCCAGCTTATGAATTGTTTTACGGATAAACTGCTGATGCGCTTCCGACTCCGGATTAAAGGGCTTATGCCTGAGGGCATTAAGAATATTTTTCCAGTCTTTAAGGAAGCTCTGTGCATTTTCGCTGAAATGGGAGGCTGTAAATTTTTGCCAGATATAATCCTCTGCTTCTTCGCCGGGGTGGAGCAGGTCGCGGCCGTAAAAGCGGTAATCGCGCAGGTCGTCGAGCAGCAGCTCATAAGCAGGAAAATAGCTTACCCCCTCAAAGGAATTGCACACCTGGTGAGTGAATAACCTTAAAACAGCTTTACTTACTGCATTTAGCTCCAGGGTATCTTTTAGATGACGGACAGGACTTACGGTTAATATGATCCGGAGAGAAGGGTTTACTTTTTTTGCGGCCTCATAAAATGAGCGGAAGCTGCTATTGAGTTCATCTGTTGAGCTTAATTTTTTTTGAAACAGCTTCTGGGGTTGTTTATGGCAGTTAGCTACTCCCATTTGCATGCTGATGTGCTCATATTGGAAGGCAGTGCCTGTGGTGATGATCAGTACTTTTGCCTGCCGCAGTTTTTGCCCCACCTCATTGAAGAGTGTGTTTAATTTTTCATGGAGGAACTCTTCAGAGGATGCATTGATGGATGAATGCAGTAAATAACTTACCTGCCGGCCTTCTATATTGATAAAAGTTTCAGGTCCGGGCGATTTAGCTTCCAGTGCCAATTGCAGGAGTTGGCATAAGATGCCGGGGTGAAAAAGGGTACCGAAGGGGTTAACCAGCACCGGAAATTTATTAGAACTGAGCCGGTTACCGATTACATCAGAAAAACAGGAACCTGCTGTAATGATATTGTCATTCAGTTCAAGGCTGAAGCCGGGATTTACAGGATGGAGCTCAGTGCGGAACATGGACTGATCAGTTGATTAATTAATTTGACAGGGTACTCTTTCGTGAATGAAAATGAAGCCATTCAAATATTTTGCTATTCTAAAGGTAAGAACAAAAACCGACAGGAGGGGAAGGAACACGGCAATAAAAAAGGCGCCTTGTTGGTACAAAGCGCCTTAAATATTATAATGGGTGGTCCGGATTATTCAGAAACCACTTCAAAAGCAATTTCTTTCTTCACATCTTTGTGAAGGTCGATCTCTGCAGTGTAATCACCAAGAGTTTTCACTTCGCCATTGATAGAGATTTGCTTACGGTCAACATCGTGTCCTTTAGCTTTCAGTGCATCAGCAATCTGGTTAGGAGTAACCGCACCAAATATTTTGCCGCTTTCACCAGCTTTAGCCGGTATAGTAAGCTTCACTGCTCCGATTGCATCAGCAAGGGCCTGGGCATCCTGCTTCACTTTCTCTGCTTTGTGAGCTGCCTGACGGGTGTTTTCGTCGCGCTGCTTTACATTAGAGGGAGTAGCCATCATTGCATAGCCCTGTGGGATAAGGAAGTTTCTGCCATAACCAGGTTTTACGTCTACCAGGTCATTTTTATAGCCGAGTCCTTTAATATCTTTCTTAAGTATAAGTTCCATGTGTAAAAAACGTTTATAGTTGAAATTTTTCTGCGAGGCGCTTCAGGTATTTACCTTTGGCCTTTAGCAAAGCAATGAACAACTAAAGAATTATTTTAAAGAATCAGTTACGTACGGAAGTAAGCCAAGATGACGGGCTCTCTTAACAGCCTGAGTAACTTTTTTCTGGAACTTCTGGCTTGTACCGGTAATACGTGCTGGTAAAAGTTTACCTTGTTCGTTTACAAACTTAAGTAAAAAGTTTGCGTCTTTGTAATCGATATACTTAATGCCGTTTTTCTTGAAGCGGCAATATTTTTTTCTGTTCTCGTTACGTACGATTGGTTCGTTCTGTAGTGACATTATTTTTTCTCCTCCTTAGCTGTTACTTGTTCTTTTCTGTTAAACTCTCCTCTTTTTCTTTTCTGATTGTATTCAATCGCGTGTTTGTCGAGCGATACTGTTAAAAATCGCATTACTGTTTCGTCACGGCGAAACTCAGTTTCGAGGGTAGCAATCAGCGCAGGATCCGCCTGATATTCAAAAAGGGTGTAAAAACCGGTTGATTTGTGCTGGATTGGGTAAGCCAGTTTTTTCAGCCCCCAGTTTTCTTCATTGATGATTTCCGCACCACCATCAGTTAATACTTTTCTGAATTTTTCGACAGTATCCTTCATCTGAGCCTCAGACAAAACGGGAGTTAAAATGAATACCGTCTCGTAATTTTTCGGTTGCATAATAAATTGTTAATGAACTTAAATTGAAGCTGCAAAAATAGCAGATCCTTTGTAATTATCAAAATGTTTGATAAAGAAATGGCTCCGGAAGTGCGGAGCCATTTAATATTTTTAGTGTCCGGAAGGTTATTTTACTGTAAACTTCTCCGTTCCTATCAGGTATCCCTCTGCATAAAGCTCTACCTGGTAGGTCCCGTCTTCGTAGTCGCTTTCCTTCTCGTACATAAAAGTGAGCTGCTGGCGGGTATTATCAAAAAGGATTTCCTGTCTGGCAGTATAAAACTCTTCCCGTTTATTAATCATCATGGTGCCTGAGCCGGTGGCAACGTCAAACAAAACGTTACCGTCAGGGTCTATGATTCTTAATAAAATGTCTTTGCTTTCAATTGGAGCTACAGGGTTGTCGGCAAGATTGAAGGTTACTTTTAACTGCTCAACCTGGCGGTCTCTGAATTCCCCTTCTCTTTCCTTGCCACGCTTGTTTACAGCCAGTACTTTGATATTCTCGGCCTTCAGGCGGGAAGCAACATTCACTTTTTTCTGAAGTTCCGCTCTTTTCTCAGTAATCAGGCTAATGGAATCTGATAGCTTGTTCTGAGTGGTTTTAAGGTTAGTGTTTTCAGCATAAAGAGAGTCGCTTAATGCACGGAGGCGGGTAAGCTCAACATCTTTTTGCTTCAGGAGGGTTTCATATCCCTGTACTTTTTCCCTGATTTCACCATAACGACGCTGGGCAATGGAGGCAGACCTTGTTAATTGTTCCTTCTCTGCTTCAAGTTCAGCTTTGGCTTGCTGCAGTTCGGCCACATCGCCGCCAAGGGCTTCAATTTCCTGTATTTTCCGGTCCAGTTCACTGCTGATCTGGGTAAGTTTTTCATATGTTTCGAGCAGTTCAGTGTTTTTACTGTTGATTTCCGCCTTCAGTTCCTGTTTTTCCCGGTAGTCCATATAGTAAACAACACCGTTAACGATAAGCAACAATGCTATAACAGCAATAATAAGCGTCCTCTTGTTTTTATTAGTGCTTTTTGTTTCTTCAGTCTGGTCTGCCATCTTGATTTAATTGATTTACAACTATTAATGTAAAATTAGTTTTAATATTGTTTATGCTTTAAAATTTATTATTTCCTGCTGTGAGTGGGTTTGAAATTTATCCCTGCCAGGGTGCCGGACCATTTTACGCAGGATAATTTCCGGGCCTGAAACTGCTTTTTTGTATGCAAAAGCAAATATTTTACCAGTTTCTCATTATTCGTTTATGGTTTCTGGTCCTGCAGCATTTATTTTGTTTGCGGAAAATTTTGTCTTGATTTGTTCTGTAAAAATGACGTAAATATAACCATGGGTACCTTTTAGGCGGCAAATATCAATAAAAATATAATTGTATGACAGTCTTTGATGAAAAATACTGGACATCCCGCTATAATACCGGGCAGACACAGTGGGACGCCGGTGAAATAACCACTCCTTTAAAAGAATACTTCAATTCATTGAAGAACAAAGATATAGAAATTTTAATTCCCGGAGGTGGCAATGGGTATGAAGCAGCATTTTTGCATAAAAATGGTTTTAAAAATGTATTCCTGCTGGATATTTCAGCTGTGCCCCTGAAAAACTTCAGGAATAAGCACCCTGATTTTCCTGCCGGTCACCTTCTTCATGAAGATTTTTTTAAACTTAAAGGAGCATTTGACCTTGTGGTGGAGCAAACATTTTTCTGTGCCCTTCATCCGGAAAACCGCAGGGAGTACGCAAAAAAAACCGCTGAATTATTAAAGCCCGGAGGGCATTTGGCTGGTGTGTTGTTTGATGGGCAGTTTAATCAGGCCGGGCCTCCCTTTGGTGGCAATAAGGAGGAATACCAGACTTATTTTGAGCCTTACTTTACCATCAGGAAATTAGAAAGGTGTTATAATTCCATTGAACCGAGAGAGGGAAGGGAGCTGTGGATTAATATAGTAGCTCAATCTGTTTAATATTCCAGAATGTAATGCTCTTTTTGAATTCCCGGCTGGAAGAACAGAATACCGGCATGAAACAGGTCTATGCTCAGGCTTACACTTGAATGCTCTCTGATTTCCTTCCAGGCTTTTTTCATTCCTTTCGACCAGTAAATATCGTCCATCACTAAAAAGGAATCTTTGTGGAGCCGTGGGAGCAGGAGGTTAAAATAGCGGAGGCTGGCCTCATAGGTGTGGTTGGCATCAAGATAGGCAGCGTCTATTTTTGAAAGCTTTTCACCAAGCAGTTCCGGTAAGGTATGATCAATATCTCCTTCCAGAAGATAAATATTAGATTGAGGCCATTTTGAAAATGTTTGGCGTGCAATATTTGCTGTCTGCGTGCAGCCTTCAAGGGTGTAGACCTGGCCTCCGTTGGTGGCGGAAGCCAGATATAGGGTGTTAATTCCCAGAGAGGTGCCGAGTTCCAGTACGGTAGTGGCTTCCATATGCCTGATCAGCCGGTAAAGCAGGCGGCTGAAACGGGCTTTGGTTAGGCTGTTACGGGCAATTCTCCGGATGCTGCGCTTTTTATTACCTGTTACACTTGAGCCGGCACCAAGGTCAGAAATTTTGATAGTACCATTATTCCGGAGCAACTCTTCTCGGGCTTTTTCTATTTCCATAAACTCAGGACCCTGAAGGTCCTTTTTTATGGCCTCTGTATAAAGTTTATAGATAAAGGGGGGGTGCAGCGAATGTTCACTCAGCGCCCGCAGCCAGTACGTAAGGAAAGATGTTGCCTGAAAAGCTTTTTGCCGGACCTGCACAGGATTTAGTTTTGGCGGAAAGGAACAATCATGGTAAATTCAGGGATTTTAACCTCAAAGGTTTTGCCATCCATAATGCGTTCCATTGTATAGGTGCCGTACATTTTTCCAATCCCGGATTTTAAATTGCAGCCACTCACATACTGGTGGGTTTCCCCTGCTTCCAGAACAGGCTGCTGTCCAACCACTCCTTCTCCTTCCACCTCCCGTACAATATTATTGGCATCGTGGATGTGCCAGTGCCTGCGTAGGAGCTGAACAGTAAAATTACTATTGTTTTCAATGGTAATCCTGTAAGTGAATACATAGTGCAGCTGGCTTGGGCTTGAATATTCCGGCTGATATTCAGTTTCTACGCTTACCTTAACACCTTGTGTAATTTCGGATACCATCATGATATTATTTTTTTTAGAAAATTTAAATATAATGAATGCATACAATAAGTAAACAGCTATACCCACATAAATATGCATTTCCGTTAATATAACTACAATTCCGGCAGTACTGTTAGTTCCCTGTAAAAAACTGATTAAAATTAAAATACAGCACTGGCAGGGGAGGGATATTGCCGGTTATTCCTTTGTCACCTCCTTAAGGAAAAACGAATTTTAAAGGCAGGAATTGGATTGAGTTACCGGTATTTTATATATTTCCGGCCGGGGATTAAATATTTTTTTTATTATGGATGTAAAAATAGCTCCTTCATGGAAGGAAAAGCTGGAGCCGGAATTTTCAAAGCCTTATTTTAAGGAGCTGACGGCATTTGTGAAAGAAGAGTACCGGGAGCATACCGTTTACCCTCCCGGGCCACTTATTTTTAATGCTTTCCGGCATTGCTCCTTTGATGATGTGAAGGTGGTTATTATCGGGCAGGACCCATACCATAATCCGGGGCAGGCCAATGGGCTATCCTTTTCTGTGGCTGATGGAGTTCGGGTGCCGCCCTCTCTGCAAAATATTTATAAAGAGGTGAGTGATGAGTTTGATAAACCCATTCCCCAGTCGGGTAACCTGGAGCGGTGGGCAGATCAGGGGGTGTTGTTGCTGAATGCCACCCTTACTGTAAGAGCAAACTCACCAGGCTCACACCAGAAAAAAGGCTGGGAAGAATTTACGGATGCCGTTATCAGAATAGTGTCAGATGAAAAAGAGCATATTGTTTTTCTATTGTGGGGGGCTTATGCCCAAAAGAAAGGATCTGTTATTGATGATACCCGCCACCTGGTTTTAAAATCTGCTCACCCGTCGCCTTTTGCGGCTAATAAAGGTTTTTTTGGAAATAACCACTTTATTAAAGCAAACGACTATCTGCTGGCAAAAGGAAAAGAGCCGGTGGAGTGGTAAGATTTTAGTTTTTGGTTGTTCGTTGACAGTTGTTCGATTCGTGCTGGTTATAATTTACAAGGCCGGAGGGTGGAGGCATTTCCATAACAGGAATTTATGAAAAAAAAGGCAGTTGGCTGAAGCCAACTACCTTTTCTAAAGCTATCACCCAAGGGAATTTATTTCACCCAAAGGGAGTCGTTACGAACAACTAACAACCATCAACTAACTTACTCTATTCCATTAAAAATCCTGTTCCAGCGGATTTTATTGAGGAAGCTCTGATGGTAGTCCATAGACATCCAGATAAAGAGCGCCTTGCCCACGATATGGTCTTCCGGTACAAAACCCCAGTAGCGGGAGTCGTAGGAATCGTGGCGGTTATCGCCCATCATAAAGTAGTAATCCTGTTTAAAGGTATATTCCGTTACCGGCTCGCCCTCAATGTATACCACACCATCCTTCAGCTGGGTACTTTCGTGCCCCTCGTGGTTTTTTATAGTATTGTAATATTTGGCAATATTTTCTTCATTCAGCGGAATGGTCATGCCTTCTGCCGGAATGGTAAGAGGGCCGAAATGGTCGAGGTTCCAGGCAAAGTCAGGGGCTGAAACAGGTAAAATACCATCTTCTTTTACATTAGGAGGCCTTTTCTGTAATTCCACAGACCGAATAAAGGGCAGTTCTCTTATCTCATCGGCCATTTCCCCTGTAAGGCTTACAAGAAAACCCTCAGGATGCTGCTGAGCTTCGTAAAGATTATATTTCAGGAAGAACTTCTCATTAGGAATATTATCTGCCTTGATGAGATATTTGAACTGCATGGCTTCAGGGTTTTCCGATTTTTCGCCATTTACAATAACCTGCTGGTCTTCAATTTTCAATACATCGCCGGGAATTCCCACTGCCCGTTTAATGTAGTTGGTGCGAAGATCAATAGGATGCTCCAGTTCAATGGGTACATTAAATACCACTACATCGTTACGTTCCACATCCTGCAGGCCTGGAAGGCGGTACTGAGGCAGTTTAATCCAATCGAGGTACGACTGCATTTCTGTTCCCGGCAGTTTCTGGTGGGTGAGGGGTACCTGTAAAGGTGTAATAGGAGTACGGGCACCATAGTGCATTTTGCTCACGAAGAGAAAATCGCCTACCAGCAGGGAGCGCTCCATCGATCCGGTGGGAATGGTATACGCTTCCAGAAATATCCAGCGGATAAGGGTAGCCGCAATTACAGCAAATGCGATCGCATCCACCCACTCGCGTGATTTAGATTTTTTGCCCTTCATTTTTGTAGCAGGCTTTTTAGGTTTTGTCTTTGTTATCATTGCAGTGTATCTTCCAATATAGGGGAAGCTTACAATTTAAGAAAATCGTTCATATTTAACACACCTTTTTTACCAGGCAGCCATTCTGCTACTTTAACGGCGCCTAAGGCAAATCCGTGGCGGCTGTGGGCAGTATGTTTTATTTCAATATCATCAACTCCCGAGCGGAAAGTAACTGTGTGGGTGCCGGGCACCTCTCCCTCGCGCTTAGAGAAAATTGGCAGCGCTTCCTTCGCTGATTTTTTGTCCAGTTCCCAGGATTTCTTGTTTTGAAGGTGTTGGATGATCCCTTCTGCCAGGGTAATAGCTGTGCCGCTTGGTGCATCTTTCTTATGGATATGATGAATCTCCTCCATTTCCACATCATACTCAGGGAAGTCATTCATCATGCCGGCTAAAATTTCGTTTAAGCGGAAAAAAATGTTTACACCGATGCTGAAATTAGAGGCATAAAAAAAGGCACCCTGCTGCTGTTCGCAAAGCCTTTTTACTTCCGGCAGCTTATCTAACCAGCCTGTGGTACCGCACACTAAAGGAACATTATTTTTAAGGCAGTGGCTGATATTGCCAAACGCAGAACCCGGTTCGCTGAATTCAATAGCCACATCTGTGGTTTCGGAGGAAACCAGGGCTAATTCCTGCTGGTTATCAATATTAATGGCATGGCTGATGGTATGACCCCGCTCAATTGCAATTTTCTCGATGGTATGGCCCATTTTGCCATATCCTAATAAAGCTATTTTCATTTATTTAAAGTGGATGGTTAAGGCAATGCCGGTTCCGGTAAAACCACCGGGAGTTGGAATTAGTGCCGGTTTTAAACGCACTGCCAGGTCGTCGTTAATATCAAAATCCTGAAGGTGGGCATCTACATAAGCATCAACTATGTTGAGTCCATATAGCAGGCCACCCATTATAATGGAGTAGTCACGGTTTCTCCGGTAAAAATCAGTGGCTCTCTGGTAAAAATTCTGATCCCTGTCGGCCTGAAAGTTTGGATCGTAGAGAATGCCGCGAAGGTTCCTGAGCGCTGTACTGTATTGGCGGTTGTTAAAGTTGACAGAATAAGCTACAAATGCACCACCTATGTATATAATTGGGATTTTCCAGTGAGATCCATTATAAGCCTGCCCCAAGCCCGGGAGCACAGCCGAATAAAAGGCTGAGGTTCCCGGGTCCAGGGGAGAAAGGCTGTCAACGACCTCAATGGGAAGATCATCTATCTGATCTTCGTCTAAAGGAACAGGCACAGGTGGCATCGGCCGTTCATAATCTGAGGATTCAGTACGAACAGGCTCTTCTTCCTGGGCCACAGCAGTGGAGCAGAAACAAAACAGCAGTACTGTGCAATAAACGGAAAAGTATAATAACCGGGCTTTAATCATGCCTGACTTACATATTCAAGAGATCCAGAATCCGGTTCAGGTCCTCGGTGGAAACGAAAGGAATTTTGATCTCACCTTTTTCATTCTCGTCGGTTTTTACATTCACCTTGGTCCCGAAATGAGAAGATAATTTAAACTGCAACTGCTTGAATTCCCTTTCTTTGTCAGGGTCCAGTCTGGAAGCCTCTTTTTTAGCGGGGCTGTTTCCTGTGGAAAGTTCCCTTACAAGCTTTTCAACATTACGTACAGAAAGGCCTTCATTTACAATTTTCTTGAAAATATAAAGCTGCTTTGCAGGGTCATCAATATTAATGATAGCGCGGGCATGGCCCATACTGATGCTGTTGTCGCGTAAGGCTATTTGTATATCGGGTGGTAATTTTAGCAGGCGAAGATAATTATTGACCGTAGTCCTTTTTTTACCTACACGGTCGCCAAGTTCCTCCTGCTTTAACTCACATTCAGTTAAAAGGCGCTGGTAACTGAGGGCTATTTCAATAGCATTCAGGTTTTCGCGCTGGATGTTCTCGATAAGGGCCATTTCCAGCATTTGCTGGTCGTTGGCTGTGCGTACATAAGCGGGAATCTTCTGAAGACCGGCCAGTTTACTTGCCTGGTACCGGCGTTCCCCTGAAATAAGCTGGTATTTTTCCGGGCTTAGTTTCCGGACAGTTATAGGCTGAATTATCCCCTGGGTTTTAATGGAATCAGCCAGCTCTTCAAGAGCATCCTGATCGAAGTGTGTTCTTGGCTGAAAAGGATTGGTTTCTATTTGCTCCAGCGGAATTTCATCCATATTGCTGGTAACAGGTGGTTTCCGCAGGCTGTTTTCTACTGCGCCTGTGTTCCGCTGCGACTGTGAATCGGTCAGCAGCGCACCCAGGCCTCTACCAAGTGCTTGTTTTTTAGGGGTTGGTTTTTTATTCTCTTCGCTCATGCTTATCGCTTATATCTTTAACCGGGAAAAAGGCCTAAACAGCGGCCTTCTCACCTAATCCGTTTTTAGTAAGAATTTCTTTTGCCAGGTTCAGGTAGCTCAGTGCTCCCTTGCTTTCCGCATCGTGTGCAATGGCAGGTATACCAAAGCTTGGAGCTTCACTAAGTTTAATATTTCGTGGAATCAGCGTATCAAACACCATATTTTTAAAGTGGGTCTGTACATCTTCCACCACCTGGTTGCTCAGGCGAAGGCGAACATCGTACATGGTAAGCAGAATTCCTTCAATCTCCAGTTCAGGATTTAAACGCGACTGAATGATTTTAATTGTATTCAATAGCTTTCCAAGCCCTTCCAATGCAAAGTATTCGCATTGAACAGGAATGATCACTGAATGAGCTGCTGTTAAAGCATTGATAGTTATCAGACCCAGTGAAGGGGAGCAGTCTATAATGATAAAATCGTAATCTGCCTGTACCTGACCCAGGGCTGCACGCATGCGTTCTTCCCTGTTGGAGATATTTACCATCTCAATTTCAGCTCCTACCAGGTCAATGTGAGAGGGCATCAGGTGCAGATAATTAATTTCTGTTTCCAGTATAGTTTCACCCGGCTTGGCCTCATCCACCATGCACTCGTAAATGCTGTTCTGAACTTCCGCAGGGTCAATGCCCAGCCCTGAGGTGGAATTGGCCTGTGGATCTGCATCTACCACCAGGGTTTTATATTCGAAGGCTGCAAGGCTTGCTGCCAGGTTGATTGCTGTAGTTGTTTTCCCAACGCCCCCCTTCTGGTTGGCAATCGCAATTATTTTAGTCATTATCTATATTAAAGAGTGAATGTTTCGCCAATTTCCATCAATTTAAGCTCTTTTCCTGCATTGGCTGCAACATTTTTAACCTCCTTATGGTCGAGCCTGATGTAAGGAAAGGTATCATAATGCATGCCGATAATGGTATTGGTTTTAACAAAATCTGCTGCCTTCAGGGCATCATGAATATTCATTGTAAAGTTGTCGCCAATTGGCATAAAAGCCAAATCTATTTTATACTCTTCTGCAATTAACTGCATGTCAAGCGTAAGGGCAGTATCACCAGCATAGTAGAATGTTTTCTCCTTTGTTTGCACCACAAAGCCGGCGGCACTTCCTGCATAACTGCCGTCGGGCAGGCTGCTGCTGTGGATGGCGTTAACCATTTTAACACTGCCGAAGTCGAATTCCTTTTTGCCACCGGTATTCATGGGGTGGTTATTTTCAATTCCTTTATTCGCAAACCAGCTCACAATTTCAAAATTAGCCACCAGTGTTGCCTTCGTGTTTTTGTAAATAGCCTCCACATCTGCCATATGGTCCTGGTGTCCGTGGCTTAGTAATATATAGTCTGCCTGTATATTATTTATATCAATTTCACGGGCTAATTCATTAGGTGTAATGAATGGGTCAAATAAGACTTTTTTGCCTTCTGTTTCGATTAAAAAGCAGGAATGTCCGTAGTAAGTTATTCGCATATTTCAACTTGTTTAGCATGAAAAATAGGCCAATCTTGCCGCCTTAATAGATGTACAAAGATAGAAGTTTAATTCAAAATTCTTAAAAATTATGTTAAGACAATTTTGCGTGTATTTATGGGCGGTATTGATAGTTTCAGCCGGGTGTACTGCCACTGACAATACGCTGGAGGGAGAGAATGCAAAAGTTTTCCGTTACAACCAGGCAGAGGGACTAAGCTCCCTGGATCCTGCCTTTGCGCGTAACCAGGCTAATGTTTGGGCTATTACAAACCTGTATTCCGGTTTATTTGAACTAAGCTCCGACATGTATCCGGTGCCTAATATTGCCGAAAGCTGGGATGTATCAGAAGATGGTGTTACGTACACCTTTACTTTGAAAAAAGGAATTTATTTTCATGACAGTGAAGCATTCAGCGGAGGCAAAGGCCGTGAGGTTACTGCAAAAGACTTTGAATACAGCTTTAAGCGGCTGTTAGATCCGGCTACTGCCAGCACCGGCGCCTGGATTTTCAACGATAAGGTAAAGCTCAATGAAAGGGGAGACGGTTTTGCGGAAAACTGGGTGGAAGCAACAGGTCCTCATACGCTTGTTATTCGCCTTGAAAAGCCCTTTGGTCCGTTCCTGGAAATATTAACAATGCCTTATACTTTTGTAGTGCCCGGTGAGGCGGTAGAGAAGTGGGGTAAGGATTTCAGGAAGCATCCTGTAGGGACCGGCCCGTTCCAGTTTAAAACCTGGGATGAAGGAAACAGCCTTATAATGGTTAAAAACAAGAATTACTGGAAAAAAGATGAGAACGGAAAGCAGCTTCCTTACCTGGATGCGATTGTGGTTTCCTTTATCCAGGACAGAAACCAGGAGCTTCTTACTTTTCAGCAGGGCAAGCTTGACTTTATGTCCGGCATACAGGCAAACAGCATAGATCTTATCCTTGATAAATCCGGAGTGGTAAAAGAAGATCTTAAAGGAAAGTTCGTAGTGCAAAAGGTGCCTTACCTGAATACGGAATACATTGGTTTTCAGATGGATCCAAAAATTCATGAAAATCCTAAGCACCCGGTGCTGAATAAGAGCTTCAGGAAGGCAATGAACTATGCCATCAACAGAAAAGAGCTTGTAAACTATGTGTTCAATAACCTTGGCACGCCTGGGGTTGGTGGTATCATTCCGCCGGCTATCAAATACTTTAAGGAAAATGGGGTTGTAGGTTACGATTATGATACGAAAAAAGCTGAAGAGCTGCTGAAAGAAGCAGGTTTCCCTGGTGGGAAAGGCCTTCCAACGCTGAAGCTGTTTACCACTATCCAGTCAAAGCCAATGGTTGAATACCTGCAGAAGCAGTGGTCAGCAGTAGGAATTCCTGTGGAGATTGAAATTAACCAGACACCAACACATCAGGAGCTGGTGGATAACAGTAAAGTAACCTTTTTCCGTGGATCATGGCTGGGTGACTATCCTGATGCTGAGAACTACCTTGCCATGTTTTACAGCAAGTATTATTCACCTGCAGGACCTAATAAAACACACTTTGCAAGCACCGCCTTTGATAAGTTGTACGAAAAAGCCCGTTACGAATCAGAAGGCTTTAACCGCCTTGATCTTTACCGCGAAATGGATAAAATAATTGTGGAAGAAGCACCTGTAATCGTGTTGTTTTACGATGAGGTAGTTCGTCTTACCCAGAATTATGTAACAGGCCTGGAGCCAAATCCTATGAATATTCTTAGCCTGGAGAAAGCTAATTTCATGGAGGGTGGCGTAATTCAGGAATAGTAATCAATGAAACTGAGGGGGAGAAAATAAGCGGGATGATATAGAATTACTTTTAATTTGTAAAATAAAGGCAGCCATACCGGTTGCCTTTATTTTTTTCAGCTTCCTCTGGACGAGGATAAAAGTCATATTTCAGGTGGATTTTTCAAAAAGCAGAAGCGTAAGAAATTGTCCTTAAGTTGCCGAAAAGCGTAAGGGTTTAAGTAAAATGCGAAAAGTCTTTATGCATTACAAAGCAGAATTTGCTTTCATTAGTATTGCTGGTTCCGTGGTGGGATGGGGGTGACAGAAAAAAAGGCTGCTAATCTCTATGAGATCTGCAGCCTTTTATATCAAATCGTACTGACAAAGCCGGCGGTTTCCGCCACTTTCAATCAGCACCAGAAGTTTTAAATTATTTGCTGTTAAGCTTATCTAAAACTTCCATCACCTCTTTTACGTGGCCACGGCTTGTTTCAAGTAATTGCTTTTCTTCTTCGTTCAGGTCGAGTTCGATTACTTTCTCAACACCGTTTTTACCAAGGATAACAGGAACACCCAGGTAAACACCGCTGATGCCATATTCGCCATCCAGCTGGATACATACCGGGAATACACGACGCTGGTCACGTACAATAGCCTCTACCATTTGAGCCGCTGCTGCACCCGGGGCATACCATGCAGAAGTACCCATAAGCTTCACCAGCTCGCCGCCACCGAATTTGGTGCGCTCGATAATTGCATCCAGCTTATCTTTTTCAATTAATTCAGTTACCGGAATACCACCTACAGTAGTATAGCGTGGAAGCGGCACCATTGTATCGCCATGGCCACCCATTAATACCGCCTGTATGTCCTTTGGAGATACATTAAGTGCTTCGGCAAGGAATGCGCGGTAGCGGGCAGTATCAAGGATGCCGGCCATACCTATTACCTTAGTGCGGGGAAATTTAGAAGTAAGGTGGGCCTGGTAAGTCATTACATCCAGCGGGTTTGATACCACAATGATGACTGCCTCAGGAGAATGTTTTACTACATTTTCTGTAACACTTTTTACGATTCCGGCATTGGTTTCGATAAGGTCATCGCGGGTCATGCCGGGCTTGCGCGGAAGGCCTGAAGTAATAACCACTACATCAGAACCGGCAGTTTTTGTGTAATCGTTTGTAGAGCCTGTGGTGCGGGTATCGTACAGGTTGATAGGGGCTTTCTGCCAGATGTCGAGGGCTTTTCCTTCGCTGACACCTTCTTTAATGTCAACAAGAACCACTTCATTAGCAATTTCACGGTAAGCCAGTACATCGGCACAGGTTGCGCCAACGTTACCAGCTCCTACTACGGTAACTTTCATATCTGAAAAAGTTTAATTTTAAGAGTAATTATAAAGTATTGCAAATTTAAAAATTTAAACGTGCCAGCCAACTTTTAGAGGGTACATCCCTTAAATAAAGTTCTAAACAGACGAAACAGCCTATTTTTCAGGGTTCAAATACGCTTCTCCCAAATTAAAGAAACCAAATGAGGATCTGTAGGCATTGAACAGGTTGGTGGTATAAAAATTATACAATTCAGCGAGTGAGTTCATTACCTCCGCCTTAACATTGGGGTGGTTTTCAAACACATCAAGAATGTTTACCTGTGGAATAACGTAAAGATCGGCCTTTTCTGATATTACAATGGAAGTATAAACCCGACGGGAATTATCCAGCAGGGAATTATCGCCAAAAGCCTGCCCTTTGTTCAGGATGGAGAGTACCTCAAATTTGTCCTGCATGTCGATATTCAGCGAAACACTGCCGCTTTTAATCAGGTACAGTGCCTGGCTGGGATCATTCCTGAAAAAAACCACCTCATCCTGCGAAAATGTACGCTTGAACATATAAGGAGTGAAGAGTGAAAGCTCCTCAAACGTTAAGCGTTCAAACAATTTAATTCTGGCCAGAAAACGAAAAAGTGAAAGCTCTGTATCGGTATATGTTTTTTTAAAAGGATTCTTCATGGTGGCGGACCTTTACTTCCAGAACCTCATTTGTGGTTTCCGTTATTTTAAAGCGGTTATCGATCCTGTGCCCGACAATCCAGACAATGGAATCGCCTGAGGTAAGAACGGGAATGCGCTCTTTCAAGTTTAAAGGAATTTTCGCGTCTATCATAAAATCGCTCAACTTTTTTTTCTGGTTCATTCCAAGGGGGCAAAACCAGTCGCCATGCTTCCAGCTGCGTAGCTTCAGGGGGAAATTGAGCTTGTCTTTATCCAGGGCAGCAAGGTTTTTGTCTCCGCTTATTCCGTAACCTTCTGCTTTTATGGTGTCGAAAATAAATTGCCGGCTGCCATATACCACTTCTTTATCCTTTTCCTCAATTTCAAGGTCCTGGTAAATCTGTAAATTTTCAGGGCTGATAATAAGCTGCCCGCGGTCGGTATTCAGGCGGTGGGTATTGGATTCAAATATTTTTCCGGATGTGGTGTCTTCCTGCTGATAAACAGCCACAATTTCCCGTGCCTGTGTGTAGCTGAATCCCCAGGGTTCCAGCAGCTGGCTAAGCAGCAGGACAGGTTCGGTGCTGTTCAGTACTGAATCTAATGCAAGAATCCAGTCCTGTCCCTGCCTGCGAATGGCGCTTTCTTTTACCTTTTCCACTTCCTGATAAAAAAAGCGTTCCACTGCACTTATTTTTTCAGCTGTCTGCTGTATCGTTTGCGAAAGGTTCGGATTCAGCTCTTCCAGTACCGGAACCACCTCCTGCCGGATTTTATTGCGCTGGTATTTGGTGGAAGCATTGCTGCTGTCTTCACGCCAGGTGAGCTGTTTTTTAGTTACATAAGCGAAAATATCTTCCTTACCTGCAAAGAGGAGGGGCCTGATAAAACGGCCTCTTTTAGGAGCTATGCCATGCAGGCCTGCAATTCCTGTTCCGCGGGTGAGGTTGAGCAGGATGGTTTCCAGTACGTCGTTCCGGTGGTGAGCAAGGGCAATGTAGTTGTAGCCTTCTGTGGCTGCCAGCTTTTCAAACCAGTTGTAGCGCAGCTCCCTGGCAGCCATTTGTATGGAAATCCGGTGGTCTTCAGCATATTGCTCTGTATTGAAATTCTTTACATAACAGGGTGCATCTGCTTTCCGGGCTAATTTTCGAACAAATTTTTCGTCTGCGTCGGATTCCTCGCCCCTCAGGCCAAAGTTGCAGTGGGCAATACCATGAGAAATTCCGGCATCCCTGAAAAGGCGCGCCATTACTACAGAATCAATGCCGCCGCTTATCGCCAGAAGAATTTTGTCTTCTCCTGATAAAAGTCCCTTTTCTTTTATATATTCTAAAAATTTTTCCAGCATACTGTATTGCTTCTTTTTTCGTTAGCTTTGTGCAAAACAAATAAAGCAGCATGTCTTTTCCTATGAAAAAGGGAGCCGGTTTAGCCGGTCTGATTATATTTTCTTTATTACTGTTACTGAGCACCGGTGGGTTCGCCCAAAAGCGGCTGAGGTACGAGGCTGAAAGGCAAAGGGGGTCCAGGGTGGATGGCGAACGTGTCGATTACCTGATCGATAAAGTAGTTATACGCCAGGGTGAGACAACAATTTATGCTGATTCAGCAGTGGTGAAGCGGAAAAATAATACTGCGGAAGCTTTCGGCCGCGTTCGCGTAATTGAAGGAGATTCTGTTAATATTACCTCCAAACGCCTGATTTTTGAGGGTGGGGCAGGAACGGCTAAAATGCGTGACAATGTAGTGTACCGCGATGGTGAAACCACCCTGCTTACCGATAACCTGGATTATAACAAAGGAGACGGAGTGGCAAGTTATTTTGGCGGTGGCCGGATGGTGGACGGGGAAAATACCCTGGTGAGCCGTTCAGGGGTTTTTGATAAGCAGAATAATATGGCAAGGTTTTACGGAAAAGTGGAGCTGCAAATGCCTGACAGAACTATCTTTTCAGATACTTTATTTTATAATACTGAAACAAAATTAGCTCAGTTCAAAGGCCCCACCACTATTGTGCCTAAAGACGGCAGCCAGCAGGAATCTTTTGGCGAGGATGGCTTAATTTACGATGCCGGCTCAGGGGGGACTACCTTAGTGGGGGCAAAAATTGAAAATCCTGATTATGTTATTACTGCAAAGAAGACTAACTACGACAAGATCAATGATGTGTTTACAGCTACAGGCAATGTAGTGATGACCTCAAAAGAGCAGGATGTGGTAATAACAGGAGGCAGGTCGGTGTATGATAAGAAAACAGGCTATACCTATGTGTATGATAATCCTGTTATGAGGCGTCCTGTGCAGGGCGATACTCTTTTCCTTTCTGCCGATACCCTGGTGGCCATTGAGGCAGAACTGGATGCAGATAAGCGGATGCTGGCTTTTCATGATGTGCGGATCTATAAAAATGACCTGCAGGGAATATCAGATTCGCTGGTGTACTACTTCAATGATTCCACTATTTACTTCTACAAAGATCCTGTTTTATGGAGCAATGGAAGCCAGATGACCGGCGATACGATTAATGTGGAAATAAGGAATAACCAGATCGACCGTTTATTCCTGCGCTCGGACGCCTTTGTAATTTCAGAGGACTCTGTACAGAATTTTAATCAGGTGAAGGGAAGGCAGATTACGGCTTTATTTAATGATGAAAGCCAGCTGGACCGGATAAATGTGGACGGGAATGCTGAGAGCATTTATTTTGTTCTTGAAGAAACAGATAAATCGCTGGTGGGAATGAACAGGATGACCAGCGGCCTGATCCATATGTTCTTTATTGAAAATGCGCTGGACCATATTAAGGTATACCAGAACCCTGAGGGTAAAATGGTTCCTCCTCATGAGCTTCAGGAGCCTGAAAAGCGCCTGAACGGGTTTGCGTGGCGTACAGAAGAGCGTCCTACCAGGGAAAGTGTCCTTTACAGGGGAATTGAAAACCTTAATATTCCTCCATTAGGGGAATTAAGTAACCCTACACTTAAGCCTGTGCCATCAGATGCCGGCAGGAGCCCTGTGGAAAGAAAAGCAGGAGGCACTAATTTACAGAGGCGGGACCGGAAACCTTAAAAAATTGTTAATTACCATTATTTGATTATATTTGCGAGCTTATGCAGGCTACCTTTAAATTACAAAATCTGTTTATTCTGTTACCGCTAATGTTGCTTTTTACAGCTTCATGCAGCGAGTTCCGTAAAATCCAGCGCAGCGACGACTGGAAGAAAAAATATGAGGCGGCCTTAAAATACTACGAAGAGGAAAGGTACGCAAAAGCAGCCATCCTTCTCGAAGAGGTTCTGCCGCTTACAAGAGGCACTGAAGATGCAGAAAAAGCACAGTTTTACTATGCTTATTCGCATTATCATCAGGAGCTGTTCATTGAAAGCGCCCATTATTTTAAGTTGTTTTTTGATACCTATGGCAGGAGTCCGCTTGCGGAGGAGGCCCTGTTTATGCATGCCTACTCGCTGTACCAGCAGTCGCCAAGGTATAACCTGGACCAGACCAGCTCCTTTGAAGCCATAAATGCCCTCCAGAATTTTATAAATATTTACAGCCAGAGCATTTACCGGGAGCGGGCTACAGAAATATTAGACCAGATGCAGCAAAAGCTTGCCCGCAAAGCTTATGAAAATGCGAAACTTTATTACCAGATCGGTCGTTTTAAAGCAGCCCTGATAGCGCTTGATAATTTTTCGGACGATTTCCCCGATTCAAATTTTAATGAAGAGCTGGCATACCTGAAAGTTAAGGTAGGATATGATCTTGCAAAGAACAGCCTTCCGCGCCTTCAAAGGGAACGATATTTTGATACTATTGATTATTACCAGACCTTTGTAGATACTTATCCTGAAAGTAACTGGGGGCGTGAAGCAGAAAAGCTGTACGACCAGGCGCAAAGGGAAATAACAAAACTAAATGCAGTTCCGGCTCAGGGAGAGGACGCTGCTGAAGGAATTAGCACATTATCGAATTAAATAGTTTATAAATTTATGACATCATCATCTAAAGCATCCATCGTAACACGCGACCTTGATAAAGTAGCTGAAAAGACAGGCAATATTTATGAGTCGCTGGCTGTAATTTCAAAAAGGGCACGCCAGCTTTCTTCTCAGATGAAGGATGAACTGAGCTCTAAACTTGCTGAGTTTGCCTCTACAGTGGATAACCTGGAAGAAGTATTTGAAAACAGGGAGCAGATTGAGATTTCCAAGTTTTACGAAAGAATGCCTAAGCCAACTAACCAGGCTATTGATGAATTCCTGGAAGGTGGAGTGATGTTCCGTAAAGCCGAGCCTGAAGATAATACTCCCACGCCTTTATAATATAAAGGATTAAGTACAAGGTATTGAGGCCGGATTTAAGGTACCGGAAGGTTTATTTTAAAAATCACAGGGCTTAATACTCAGGTCTCACTACTCACTGCTAATTATGGTGCTCAGCGGTAAAAAAATTATCCTGGGGGTATGCGGAAGCATTGCTGCCTATAAAGCGGCTTATCTTACCAGGTTATTAATAAAATCAGGGGCAGAGGTGCAGGTTGTAATGACCACCTCTGCCATTGATTTTATAAGCCCTCTTACTTTATCAACTCTTTCTAAAAAGCCTGCACTTCACGAGTATGTGAAAAACAATGCAGGGGAGTGGAACAACCATGTGGCCCTGGGTTTATGGGCCGATGCGATGGTAGTAGCTCCTGCTACAGCCAATTCCCTGGCTAAATTTGCAAATGGCTTTTGCGACAATCTGCTCTCCGCCGTTTATCTTTCTGCCCGTTGCCCTGTTTTTATAGCTCCGGCTATGGACCTTGATATGTATCAGCATGGGAGTACACAGGCCAATCTGCAAAAACTCACTTCTTACGGAAACCATATTATTGAAGCCGGCCATGGAGAACTGGCCAGTGGCCTGGAAGGGCAGGGGAGGCTTGCCGAGCCGGAAGAAATCACAGAGATATTAACCTCATTTTTTGAAGCCTCCGGTCCTGTTTCCGGTAAGGATTTAACCGGAAAAAAAGTACTTGTTACTGCGGGCCCCACATACGAAGCTATTGATCCTGTTCGTTTTATCGGTAACCACAGTACCGGTAAAATGGGGTTTGCCATTGCTGAGGCCGCAGCGGCCCGTGGAGCGGAAGTTACGCTGGTTGCAGGACCAGTTCAGCAGAAAACAGATAATCCTGCCATACGACGTATAGATGTGCGTTCGGCGGAAGAAATGTATAGCGCTTGTAAGCAATGTTTTAGCAGTCAGGATATTATTATATTTTCTGCTGCAGTTGCAGATTATAAACCTGCTGTTGTCAGCCCTCAGAAAATTAAAAAGAAAGCAGCCGGTGTAAGCCTGGAGCTGACAAAGACGGTCGATATTGCAGCTACCCTTGGCCTGGAGAAACAGGAGCACCAGTTTACTGCAGGCTTTGCACTGGAAACAGAAAATGAGCAGGAACATGCCCTTGAAAAGCTTAAGAAAAAGAATTTTGATATGGTTGTGCTGAACAGCCTGAATGACAGTGGTGCTGGCTTTGGTCATGACACTAATAAAATTATAATTTTCGATAAAGAAGGGGGGCGGAATGAATATCCTCTTAAAAGCAAAAAGCAGGTGGCAGTTGATATTATTGAACATATAAGCAGGAAAATTAATGGTTAAGTTTTTTCAATTCATCTTTTTAATCAGCCTCTTCTGTTCCGGCAGCCTTATGGCACAGGAGCTGAATGCAGTTGTAAGGGTGGATGAGTCTCAGGTGCAAACAACAGAGCGCAGGGTATTCCGCGATATGGAAGTTCAGTTTGCACGCTTCCTTAATGACAGGAAATGGAGCCGGGATGAATTTGACTATAATGAAAAAATAAATGTAAATATCCAGATTGTTCTGAAGCCTACAGACCGCGTAGGAATTTACTCGGGTTCGCTGATTATACAGGCCGCCAGGCCGGTGTATAACTCCAGCTATATTACCAGTACCTTTTTCTTCAGAGACAGCGATTTTTCTTTTGCATATGTGGAATCGCAGCCCCTGGATTTTAACGTTAACAGCTTCCAGACTAACCTGGCCTCGGTGCTTGGGTTTTACGCCAATATTATTTTAGGAATGGATTACGATAGTTTTAGTCCATTAGGCGGAACTCCCTATTTTGAAATTGCCAGAAACATTCAGCAGCAGGCGAGCCAGGCGTCGGGTGGTCCGGGCTGGGATCCGTCGGCCGGGGGAAATGCCAGCAGGAACAGGGCTGCCCTGATCAATAATATCATCAATCCGCAGCTGGAGCCCATCCGCTCAATTATGTACAACTACCACAGGATGGGGCTCGATACTTTTATTGAAGACCCTGACAAAAGCCGGGCTGTGGTTCTGGAAGGCTTGAAAAAATTAAAGGAAGTCAGGAATTATAATCCGGGTGCTATTTACCTCATTTCGTTTTTTGATGCAAAGAGAGATGAGCTGACCAAGATGTTCTCTAAAGGTGATATGGCAGTGCGCCGGCAGGCATTCGAACTGCTTTCCACTATGGATCCCAGCAAAGCTGAAGAATACAGGACAATTATTAATTGATCTTAGTGGTTCGCCGGCCGTTGCTGGTTTTTTAAAAATTGCCGGGGGCTTATTCTCCCGGTTCTCATTTTCTGTATTTCCCCTTATTATTCCTGCTCCGTATTTTCTTCTGCCTTATTCTTTTTGCTGTAGCTGACTTAAACCTTTGCCTTTGTGTGCTTCAACTGGTAAAAAATTTGTAATTTCGTTTCCGGAAATCAATAAAGCTTTTGTGAATTGTTCATGAGCTTTATTGATTCCTGCGGAAAGGAAAACAAGTATATCAGCCTGTTTTTTTTCAGGTAAAGACATGGCTTATGGCTAAAAAACAAAGGAGGTACCGCGCAGCTGATCTGAAAGCTGTTTTGCCCGGGTTAAAGGATGAGGATATCAGCCTAATTCTGGAAGGCCGGCAGGTGTATCAGGTAAAGGTAAAATCCTTTGAAAAAGACCTGCTGGTGGTGACTGATGGATTACATCGGGAACATCGTTTTCCCCTTACTATTATTGATGAAGTGATTGTAGAAAAGCACGCATAATCAATGCTCAAAAACTTAATTATAAAAAATTACGCCCTTATCCGGGAGCTGGAAATGGAACCGGCTGCTCAACTGAATATTATTACAGGCGAGACGGGGGCAGGTAAATCCATCATGCTGGGTGCTGTTGGCCTGCTTCTCGGGAACAGGGCCGAAACCAAAGTGCTTTACGACGAAGAGGTCAAGTGCATTATTGAAGGTACTTTTGATATTTCTGAGTACAAGCCCCTGAAGCAGATATTTGAGGAAGAAGGGCTGGACTACAGTAACGAAAGTATCATTCGCCGGGAAATTTCCCCGGGGGGTAAGTCGAGAGCTTTTGTTAACGATACCCCTGTTACACTTGATGTGCTCAGGCGGATGGGGGCTTTTCTGATGGATGTCCACTCACAGCACGATACCCTTATGCTGGGCTCCAATACCTATCAGCTTGATGTCCTCGATGCTTTTGCCGGCAATATTGCTCAGAAGGAAGCGTATCAGTTAACATTTAAAAGTTTCCGGCAGGCTGCATCTGCCTGCCGGAAACTGCAGGAGGAAGCTACAGAGATAAAGAAAGAAGCAGATTATAATAACTTTCTGCTGGAAGAACTGCATGCGGCGCATTTAGAGGACCTTAACCAGCAGGAAATGGAAGAAGAGCTGGAAAAGCTGGAGAATGCAGAAGAGATAAAGGTAAAGCTCGCGGGAATGGTGCAGGCACTTGAATATAGTGAGTCCATGGCCGTTAACAGCACCCTCCACGGAGTTCTGGTTGAGCTTAAGCAGATAGGCCGCTATAGCGATTCTTACAGGAAGCTGGCAGAGCGCCTTGATAGCTGCCTGATCGAACTGAAAGACATCAGCCGTGAGCTGGAAAGCGAAGAAGGGGAAATTGAGCTTGATGCAGAGAAAACCTTTATACTACAGGAGCGCCTGAGGGTCCTCTTTAATCTGCAGCAAAAGCACGGAGTAGCAGAAGTAGCGGAGCTTTTAGCTATTCAGCGGGAGCTGGAAGCCAAAGTTTCGAGGGTGCAAAATCTGGATGAGGAAATAGAAGCTGCCCGGCAGGAACTTGCCAAATGTGAAAAAGACATGCAGGCTGCTGCCACAAAACTTTCGGAATCGCGCCTCAAAATATTTAAAGCCTTTGTGGATGAGGTTACAAAGCTGATCAGGGATTTGGGCATGCCCGATGCAACTCTCCTGATAGAGCATAAAACAATTGCTCCTCTTCAAACAGGAACCGACGAGGTAAATATTCTTTTCAGTGCTAATAAAGGGGTAAAGCCCCAGCCGCTGAAAAGTGTGGCTTCAGGTGGTGAATTCAGCCGCCTTATGTTCTGCATTAAATTTGTGCTGGCCGATAAAACAGCCCTGCCTACCATTGTTTTCGATGAGATCGATACGGGTATATCCGGAGAGATAGCCCTTAAAATGGTTCGTATGATGCAGGTAATGGCCTGTAACCACCAGGTAATCTCCATCAGCCACCTTCCGCAGATTGCCGCCAAAGGGCATGCGCATTATTTTGTTTATAAAGATAATTCAACTGATAAAACCTTCAGCCGGATAAAAAAATTAACGGAAGAGGAGAGGGTGTCGGAAATAGCCAAAATGATTGGAGGGGCAAAACCTTCGGCTGTAGCATTCGAAAGCGCCAGGGAGCTGATGGCAGGCTAACATTCGGGACAGAAGGAATGGGATATAAAATCTGAGCGATTTAACTTCTAAAGCAATCTTGTTCTTTTTTTGAAGATATTCTTTAATTTAGGGGCACCAAAACCAGGGCCTTCAGGCCTGCTAAACACAATTATTTTTGATTATGGCTTATAATCTGTTAAAAGGAAAGAAAGGAATTATTTTTGGAGCGCTGGATGAAAAGTCTATTGCCTGGAAAACGGCCCTGAAAGCAAAAGAAGAGGGTGCTGAATTTGTCCTTACGAATGCCCCTATTGCCATGCGCATGGGTAAAATAAATGAACTGGCAGCGCAATGCAATGCGCAGGTAATTCCTGCCGATGCTACTTCTGTGGAAGATCTTGAAAAACTCTTCAGCCAGTCAATGGAAGTGCTGGGCGGAAAACTGGATTTTGTCCTTCATTCCATAGGTATGAGCCCGAACGTGCGCAAAGGTAAGCCTTATACTGACCTTAATTATGACTGGTTTTTGAAGTCCCTGGATATTTCCGGTATTTCTTTCCATAAAGTATTGCAGACTGCCGACAAGCTTGATGCAATGAATGACTGGGGAAGCATCCTTGCCTTAACTTATATAGCAGCACAGCGTACTTTCCCTGATTATTCTGATATGGCTCAGGCAAAGGCAGTACTTGAATCTATTGCCCGCAGCTATGGTTATTTCTTTGCAAAGAAGAATAAAGTACGTGTGAATACAATTTCACAATCGCCAACCATGACTACAGCAGGAACTGGTGTTGGCGGATTTGATGCTTTTTTCGATTATGCCAATAAAATGTCACCACTAGGGAATGCTTCCTCTGAGGATTGCGCTAACTATATTGTAACTATGTTCTCGGACCTCACCCGTATGGTTACAATGCAAAACCTGATGCATGACGGAGGTTTCTCCAGCACTGGTATCACGCAGGAAATTGTTGATCAGATTACAAAGTAGTCGTTTAAATTATTATAATTCCCGGAGATCATTTTGTTCTCCGGGAATTTTTTTCTTTTCAAAAGGTGGTAACTAAAACTGCCGGCAGTACTCATTTTTATTTTACCGGGTACTAAAATCACAGTAATCAAGATTCACGACAATAAGAATGGTAGTTTTCCCGAACGCAAAGATTAATCTGGGCCTGAATGTAACAGCTAAAAGAAAGGATGGGTATCATGATATTGTTACCTGTTTTTATCCTGTGCCGGTTCATGATATTTTAGAAATACTGGAGAGTGGCGGGAGTAAAACTGTTTTTCAGGCATCGGGAATTGCTATACCGGGCAAAGAGGAGGAAAACCTGTGCCTGAAGGCTTATAAGCTTTTAAGAAAAGATTACCAGCTGCCGCATATAAGTATGTACCTGCATAAGAATATTCCTATAGGTGCTGGTTTGGGAGGAGGATCTGCAGATGCTGCTTTTACACTTGATGTGCTTAATGAAATGTTTCAGCTTTTTCTTGATGCCTCTCTGCTGGAGGACTATGCGGCCCAAATAGGCAGCGACTGTCCTTTTTTTGTCCGTAACAAGCCGGTATTAGCGTTTGAAAAAGGTGATGTTTTTGGAAGTGTAAATGTTGACCTCTCCGGCAAAAAGCTGCTCCTGATTTATCCGGAGATCCATGTTTCCACTCCCGAAGCCTACAGCAGGGTGGTACCTCAGGTACCGGAGCTTAGTGTAAAAGAAATCCTTGAAGGGGAACCCATTGAAAACTGGAAAGGGCTCCTGGTAAACGATTTTGAAAAAAGCGTTTTTGAGCTGTACCCGGAAGTGGCAGCGCTTAAGGAAGCTATGTATAGCGGGGGAGCAATATATGCCAGCATGAGCGGAAGCGGATCGGCTGTATTTGGCCTGTTCGACCCTGCTACAGATGTTACAGGTATTGCAGAACAGTATAAAAGCCGCTGGGAGATGGTACTTTAAAATGAATCTGAATGTCCCTTTTCCAAAACTGTAGCTTATTTACACTAATTCATAATTCTTATTTTTCCCCTACTGTATCTTTCTCACCCTCAGTTGTCTCCGTTTATCCCACCTGACCAGTACAGGGTAAATCAGGACAGCCGAAAGTATAATGACTGTGCCCAGATAAAATCCGGAAGTCATTTTTTCCGCTTCCTTAAAAAAGGTCATGGCCAGAATAATGCCATACACCGGTTCAAGATTTACCGTAAGGTTTAAGGTAAAGGCAGAAAGGTTTTTCTGGAGCTCCACAGAGGCCGAGTATGCATAAACAGTGCACACCAGGGCGAGAACAGCCAGCCAGAGCCAGTCAAGGGGGAGCGGGGATAAATTTAAAGATTCCCCGGGCCCGTTAAAGAAGTGGCTATAAGCAGGAAAGAAAAGCAGCGTGCTAAGGCAGGCGCCCGCCATTTCGTAAAAGGTAACCATATACCCGCTGTGCTTTTTGGTAAACTCACCGTTGATAACAGTAAAACAGGAGGACAGGAAGGCGGAAAGGATAGCCATTCCCAAACCCAGGGCATGATTAAATTCAAAGCGGAAGATCACATACAGACCGCCAATAATAACAAGACCTAAGATTACCTCATAGAATTTAATGCCTCTCTTTGTAACCAGAGGCTCCAGAATACTGGTCCATAAGGTTACAGTGGCCAATCCTGCCAGGCAAACCGATACCGTTGCAACTCTTGCTGCTGCAAAAAAGAGAATCCAGTGGCTGGCAACAAGAACTCCGGTAAGCAGCATTTTACTGATTGGAACCACTCCCAGTCGGAATTTCCGCTTCCTGAGGAACAGGAGTAAAAGCAGGGCTAAAGAGGCAATAAGGGTGCGGAAGAAAACAATTTCCACAGCAGGAATGCTGATAAGGACACCCAGTATGGCTGTAAAACCCCACAGCAACACAATAAAATGCAGCTGCAGGAAATCTTTAGTGGCAGGACTCATTTAACGTGGTACAGTTCTGTACAGGAATAAGCCTATGAAGGTAAAAACAATGTTAGGCAGCCATACAGCCAGAATGGGCGACATGGCCTTTGCTTCGGCAATACTTTTGGCAAAAACAAAGAACAGAATATAAACAAAAGCAAGCGCAAAACCTATGGCAATCATCAGACCGGAGCCTCCCCTTGATTTTCTGGAGGACATGATAATACCAATAAAAGTGAGGATGATGGCCGCGAAAGGAGACATAAAACGGACATACTTCTCTATTTCGTAGATAATAATATTATCAGCACCCCTGAATTTAAGTTCAGAAATGTAGTCTTCAAGCTCAGGCAGGGTAAAGGTTTCCTGCAGGTGGTAGGTAGTGCCAAAATCGCGCGGAGTAAGAGAGATGACGGTATCTTTTGCCTCACCTCTGGTAATTTCTTCTTTCATACCCTGCAATTCCCTTTTCTCCCAGTCCCTCATAATCCAATGGCTGCTGGCACTGTCCCACTCAATTCTGGAAGCTGTTATTTTAGCTTCCAGCTTGTTGTCCCTGATTGTTTCAAGAGAAAATCGTGTTCCTATATTTGAATTGTTATTATACCTTTCGAGATAGGCATAGGAATCAGGGCCAACTTTAACATGGATGTTCCGCTCATTAAACTGGTAAGGTGCTTTAATGTAGGTGGTTTCAAATGCCACCCGTTTTTTATTGGCATTGGGGAGTAAATAACCTGTAAGAACAAAGCTGAGAGCTGCAATAATGGAGGCCCCCATCATAAAGGGCACCATCATACGCCGGAAGCTGACTCCACTGCTGAGAATGGCTATAATTTCGGTTTGCCCTGCCATTTTGGAGGTAACAAATACAGTAGCTATAAATACAGTAATGGGAGTAATGAAATTAGCTATAAAGGGTATAAAGGCCATATAATACCCCAGGATTTCCCCGAGCCCTAAATCATGCTTAATAAAGTCGTCATTCTTTTCCGTCAGATCAATTACACAGATAACAGTAACAAGAATGACTACCACAAAAAAGAATGCGGTAAGAAACTTCTTAAGAATATATTTATCGATTAACTTCATTAAAGCTTTTGCATCAATTTCTGTACCATTATGTTTTTCCAGCTGGCAAAAGTTCCTGCTTTTATCTGTTCCCTGGCTTCTTTTACCAGCCAGAGGTAAAAGGTCAGGTTATGGATAGAGGCAATCTGGGCGCCTAAAATTTCCTTGCTGTGAATCAGGTGCCGCAAATAAGCCCTGGTATAAAAGGTACTCACATAGCCGCCTAATGCAGGGTCAACAGGGATATGCTCATTTCTCCACTTCTCATTCCTGATATTGATAATCCCTTCAGTAGTAAACAGCATTCCGTTACGGGCATTACGGGTAGGCATTACGCAATCGAACATATCTACTCCTAATGCAATATTTTCAAGAATATTTGCAGGTGTGCCTACTCCCATGAGGTAACGTGGTTTATCGTAAGGTAGTATATCGCAAACCAGTTCAGTCATCTCATACATCATCTCGGCAGGTTCGCCAACCGACAGGCCACCAATGGCATTTCCTTCCCTGCCCTGTGCTGCTATAAATTCAGCCGATTTTGCCCGCAGGTCTTTATAAACACTTCCCTGCACAATGGGAAAGAGGGACTGGTGGTAACCATATTTTGGTTCTGTCCGGTCAAAGTGCTGTATACACCTTTGCAGCCAGCGGTGGGTCCGTTCCATGGAGTTGTGGGCGTAGTCATACTCACAGGGATAGGGGGTGCATTCATCAAAGGCCATAATAATATCGGCACCAATGCTGCGCTGGATATCCATTACATTTTCGGGCGTAAACTCATGTTTAGACCCATCGATGTGCGAAGTGAATTTAACTCCCTCTTCCTTAATTTTCCGCATATCGGAAAGAGAATATACCTGGTATCCGCCGCTGTCGGTAAGGATAGGGCCATCCCAGCCATTAAACTTATGGAGGCCGCCTGCGGTTTCCAGTACATCCAGGCCAGGCCGGAGGTAAAGGTGGTAGGTGTTTCCTAAAATTATTTGGGCATTAATATCTTCGTTTAATTCCCGCTGGTGCACTGCCTTTACAGACCCTGCTGTTCCAACAGGCATAAAAATTGGTGTTTCTATGGTTCCGTGACCGGTGGTGAGGGTGCCCGTGCGGGCTTTGCTGCCACTATCAGTGGCCAGTATTTTAAATTGCATAACATTTAATTGTAGCCGCAAAATTACACTTTCTCCGCTAATTACCCAAGGTAAAAACCACCCCCTTTTACAGGCGCAAAAAACACTAAGAGCTTGTAATATATCCCTTTAAACTAATAAGGTTTATTTAGGAAAATCGAATATATTTGCCTGCTCGAACAGAACCCTTGTATGTATTTTATCCAGGTTTTTCTACTTGCCCTATTTGCTTCGGCTATAATTATCCAGCTTTATTACTATCTGTTCCGTTTTGCCCGTGTTTCATGGGCTAAGGCAACAGTGTCCGCATCTGACAAAAAAGAGCAGGAGCCTCTTTCTGTTATCATTTGCGTCCGTAATGAAGTGCAGAATCTTGAAAAGTTACTTCCTGCTGTTATGTTGCAGCAGTACGGTAATTTTGAGGTGGTGGTAGTGAACGACCGCTCCACCGATGCTACGGAGGATTATCTGAAAACAGCCAATCAGCAGTATCCTAACTTAAAAGTAATAACCCTGGAGCAGACACCTCCTCATATTACTGCCAAGAAGTATGCGCTTACCATGGGGATTAAACATGCCACAAACGACTTGCTGGTACTTACCGATGCTGATTGTATGCCTGCCTCCCCTTTGTGGTTGTCGGGAATGGCTGCTGCCTTCAGGAACGATCAGACAAAAATAGCACTTGGCTTTTCGCAATATGAAAAGGAAAAAGGGCTTTTAAATTCATTCATCCGCTACGAAACCCTCCATACAGGCCTTATGTATATTGGAGCAGCCCTTGCCGGCAACCCGTACATGGGAGTAGGAAGGAATATGGCCTACAGGAAAAGCTTTTTTCTGGAAAAGAAAGGGTTTATAAAGCACCGGACCCTTGTGGGTGGCGATGACGATCTTTTTGTAAACGAAAACGGGAACAAAAAAAATACCGGAACCGTGATTGGTGAAGAAAAACTGGTTTACTCTGTTCCTAAGAAAAACCTGAAGGAGTGGTACCGGCAGAAGCTTCGGCATATGGTAACCGGAAAATCTTACAGAAAAGGCACAAAAACATTTTTAGGCCTGTATACGGCAGCTCAGTTGCTGTTTTGGATAACTTTTATTGCTTTATTGAGTTTATGGATTGAACCTTACCTGATAATTTCAGGTTTCCTGATAAGAATGCTCCTGTTATATTATGTAATGATAAGCGGGAGTAAAAAATTAGGCGACAAGTTTGCTAACTGGTATATTTTCCTGTTAGACTTTTTATTCGTGTTTTATTACATTTTTATTGGAATGGCCGCCTTCTTTACTAAGAAAACTACATGGAAGTAAACAACAATAAGCAATTTTCGAATAAGGCGCTGGAAGATTTCCGGCTGATAGACAAAGCATTAGAGGATGGTGATGAGCAGGCTTTTGCAGAGTTGATGCAGAGGTACAAAATGGCTGTGTACCATATGATCCTGAAAATGGTGCGGAATGTTGATGATGCAGAAGACCTTACCATTGAAGCTTTTGCAAAGGCATTTAAGAACCTTCATAAATTTAAAAAGGACTATACTTTCAGTACCTGGCTTTTTAGAATAGCCACTAATAATGCTATCGATTTTATAAGGAAGAAAAAGCTGAAGACCCTGAGTCTTAATACAACGTTTAAAAACGATAGTGGTGATGATGTAAATATTGATGTGGAAGATGAGAACCTTAATCCACAGCAGGAAGCCATTAAAACGCAGAAAATTGAGCTGGTACAAATGTTTGTAACCAAACTGCCTGCCAAATACCAGCGCCTGGTAAAGCTCCGGTATTTTGAAGAACTGTCGTACGATGAAATAGCCAAAGAGCTTGATGCTCCATTAGGTACCATTAAAGCTCAACTTTACCGCGCACGTGAGCTTATGTACGAGCTGGTAAAAAGCAAGCGCGAACATTTATAAGATGTTGTTTCCTTTTGGAAAGAATTAATAAAAACCGGGATTAAAGCCGGTTTTTTTTATTGAAGGCTTTTTTCTGACCGGGGAATGACCCGGAAGAGTTTGCTTTTATTGGATTAGCTGATGATTCTTCACCGGTACATATACTAATAAACTAATTAGCCCGTCAACCTCTTGTTTATTGCGGATTTTTCCTGAAAATTTGAACCGGATTTTAAACAGATAAAAGGAGTAATTTCATGCAGGGAGCAGATATCATTTTCAAACACTTTCCTAATCTTAGTAAATCTCAGCAACAACAGTTTTCGGCACTGGGTGAGCTTTATAAAGAGTGGAATGAAAAAATCAATGTCATTTCGAGGAAAGATATAGAACAGTTATATACCCGCCATGTGCTCCATTCCCTCGGGATTGCCAAAGTGCAGCCTTTCCTGCCGGGGGCTCAGGTTTTGGATGTAGGCACGGGAGGAGGTTTCCCCGGAATTCCCCTCGCCATTCTTTTTCCGGAAACGCAGTTTTTGCTGGTTGATTCTATAGGTAAAAAAATTACCGTTGTTAAAAATGTGGCAGAGGCTTTAGGGCTTGATAATGTAAATGCAGAACATGCCCGTGCGGAAAAGGTGAAAGGAAAGTATGATTTCGTGGTAAGCAGGGCAGTTACCCGTATGGCTCCTTTTTACCAGTGGATCCAGGGCAAGGTAAAGCAGGAGTCAAAACATAATTTGCATAATGGAATACTGTACCTGAAAGGGGGCGATCTTGATGAGGAAATGCAGGAGGCAAAGCTCAACTACGCCATTTACGATCTTAAAAAATATTTTGAAGATGATTTCTTCGATACAAAAAAGGTGGTATATGTGCCTTTGTAGAGAAGCGGCTTATTATACTAATTTTCAATAAAAACCAGTTCCTGCAGAGCTGGTTTTTCTGTATATTTGTTATCCTGCCACTGCTTAGGGGCAGGTATTCCGGGATTCAGACATGGGCTTGCCCTGTCTGAAATTCAGTGCCGGGGAAAGGATGTAAAAGCTTTTTTCGCATTTTCAGATTATCCCGTTTCCAAACTTTTAATTTGCCCCATGTATTTAATATTCGATACCGAAACCACCGGTTTACCACAAAATTATAATGCACCTGTAACAGACCTCGACAACTGGCCCCGCCTGGTGCAGCTTGCCTGGCAGTTGCATGATAATAAAGGTAAGCTCTTATCGGCCAAAAACTATATTGTAAAGCCGGACGGTTTTACTATTCCCTTTAACTCCGAAAAAATCCACGGCATTTCCACCAAAATGGCTTTGGAGCAGGGTTATGATCTTGGCTTTGTGCTGGAGGAATTTTCCGCCGACCTGGAGAAAACACAGTCCGTGGTGGGCCATAATGTGGGCTTTGACCTCAATATTGTGGGAGCGGAATACATCCGCGCTAACCAGCAAAGCAAACTCCCGGAGTTAAAGGCCATTGATACCAAAGATGAATCCACCGATTTTGTAGCTATTCCCGGCCGTGGCGGAAAGTTTAAGTGGCCTACGCTTACAGAGCTCCACGTAAAGCTTTTCGGCGAAGAGTTTGACGCAGCGCACGATGCCGCCTATGACGTTCATGCGACTACCAAATGTTTCTTTGGCCTGATAAAGGCAGGCGTAATAAAGCCGCTGGATGATACTCCGGTAGCGGAGGTGGTTTACGAAGCTCCGGAGCTTGATGCAGATAACTTTGCCAAAAAGGAAAAAAAAGGCGGCGATGGTTTAGTGGTGGATAAAGCTGCAGCCAAAAAGATCGACAGCCCCTTCAGCCACCTGCATGTCCATTCCCAGTTTTCAGTTTTACAGGCAACGCCCGATATAAAATCGCTGGTTAAAAAGGCGAAGGATCTGGGTATGCCTGCAGTGGCACTTACCGATCTGGGAAATATGTTTGCGACCTACCATTTCGTAAAAGCAGCCCTGGATGCGGAGATTAAGCCTATTGTAGGCTGTGAATTTTTTGTGGCGGAAGAGCGGAAAAAGCTGAAATTTACCAAGGACAGCCCCGATAAGCGTTTCCACCAGATATTGCTGGCAAAGAACAAGGCAGGCTACCATAACCTGGCAAAGCTCAGCTCCTTGGCTTATATAGAAGGAAACTACGGTATTTATCCCAGGATTGATAAAGAGCTGATCTGCCAGTACAAAGAGAATCTTATTGCCACTACCGGCGGACTGGAAGGCGAAATAGCCAGCCTTATTCTGAATGTGGGCGAAACGCAGGCAGAGGAAGCTTTTCGCTGGTGGCATGAGCTGTTTGGCGACGATTTTTATGTGCAGCTGCAAAGGCACGGACTGGAAGAGGAGAACCGCGTAAATGAGGTTCTCCTTGAGTTTGCCCGGAAATATGGTGTAAAATACTTTGCTGCCAATAATACCTTTTACCTCGATAAAGAAAATGCCAATGCCCACGACGTACTTCTGTGTGTAAAGGAGGGCGAACTGCAGTCAACCCCAATCGGGCGGGGCAGGGGCTATCGCTGGGGATTCCCGAACCAGGAATTCTACTTTAAGTCGCAGGACGAAATGAAGGCCCTCTTTGCTGACCTGCCTGAAGCTATTGAAACCACTCAGGAAATTGTAGACAAGATAGAGGCGTATAAACTGCAGCGCGATGTGCTGCTGCCTAAGTTCGGTATTCCGGATGAGTTTAAGGATCCGCTCGATGAGGAGGACGGCGGAAAAAGAGGGGAGAATAATTACCTGCGCCACCTTACTTACGTAGGTGCCGAAAAACGCTATGGTGAAATAACGCCCGAAATCAGGGAACGCCTTGATTTTGAGCTGGAAACCATTGCCAATACAGGTTATCCCGGTTACTTCCTTATTGTACAGGACTTTACCAGCGAAGCCCGTAAAATGGGTGTATCGGTCGGGCCGGGCAGGGGATCGGCTGCAGGATCTGCCGTTGCTTATTGTATAGGCATTACCAATGTGGACCCTATTGCCTATGACCTGCTGTTCGAGAGATTCCTTAATCCTGACAGGGTATCACTCCCCGATATTGATATTGACTTTGACGACGAAGGCCGTGGAAAAGTAATTGACTGGGTGGTAAAAAAATATGGCTATAACCAGGTATCTCATATTATTACCTATGGTTCCATGGCGGCAAAATCGGCCATCCGGGACTGTGCCCGTGTAATGGAGCTGCCGCTGAGCGAGGCAAATGAGCTGGCTAAAATGATACCAGAAAAGCCGGGTACAACCCTTGCAAAAGCATTTAAGGAAGTACCGGAGCTTAAAGCCATCCGCGACGGAAGCGGCCTTAAGGCAGAAGTGCTGCGGCAGGCCGAGGTGCTGGAAGGCTCTATCAGGAACACTGGTTTGCATGCCTGTGGTGTAATTATTACGCCCGACGATATTACCAATTATATTCCTGTAGCCACTTCCAAAGACGCCGTTCTCCTCAATACCCAGTTCGATAACTCGGTGGTGGAGAATGCAGGTATGCTTAAGATGGACTTTTTAGGGCTGAAAACCCTTACCATCATTAAAACGGCTATAAAATATATTAAGCAGCGGCATGGGGTGGAAATTGATCCGGATACTATTCCGCTCGACGACCAGAAAACCTATGAGCTTTACCAGCGGGGGGAAACCAACGGTACCTTCCAGTTCGAGTCCCCTGGTATGCAGAAGCACCTGCGCGCCCTGAAGCCCGATAAGTTCGAGGACCTTATTGCCATGAACGCCCTTTACCGTCCGGGCCCGCTGGAATACATCCCTAACTTTATTGCCCGTAAGCACGGCCGCGAACCTATAACTTACGACATACCGGCAATGGAGGAATACCTTGGTGAAACCTATGGTATTACAGTGTATCAGGAACAGGTAATGCTCCTGTCGCAGTCGCTTGCCGGTTTCTCTAAAGGTGATGCCGACGTGCTCAGGAAAGCAATGGGTAAGAAAATATTTGCCCTGCTGGAAAAGCTGAAGCCGAAATTTGTGGAAGGCGGCAAGCAGCGCGGCCACGACGAGGCAAAGCTTAATAAGGTGTGGAAGGACTGGGAGGCTTTTGCTGCTTATGCCTTTAATAAATCGCACTCCACCTGTTATTCCGTAGTAGCCTACCATACGGCCTACCTGAAAGCCCATTACCCGGCGGAGTATATGGCGGCAGTGCTTACCCATAACCAGAACAACATTGAGAAGGTAACCTTCTTTATGGAAGAGTGTAAGGCACAGGGAATTAAAGTACTGGGGCCTGATGTAAATGAGTCGGGGGTAAACTTTGAGGTAAATGATGCCGGAGAAATCCGCTTTGGTTTAGGAGCCATAAAGGGTGCAGGTGAAGCTGCCGTGGAAGCTATTATTGAGGAGCGCCGGAAAAACGGCCCCTATAAAGATATATTTCAGTTTGCCAAGCGGGTAAACCCCAAAGGCGTTAACAAGAAAACCTTTGAATGCCTGGCCATGGGTGGCGGGTTTGATTGCTTTGAAGGCTTCCACCGTAAGCAGTACCTGGTGGCAGATGAAAATGAGGGAGGTACCCTTATCGAAACAGCCATTAAATGGGCGCAGCGAATACAGGCAGAGGAAGACAGTGCGCAGGCATCGCTTTTTGGAGGAAGCAGCGGGGTTACTATTCCAATGCCAAAGGCTCCTAACATTGAGCCTTTCGGCGAAATTGAAAAGCTGCGTATTGAAAAAGAGGTGGTAGGTTTCTATATCAGCGGACACCCGCTCGACCAGTATAAACTTGAGCTTAAGAGCTTTTGTAATACCAGTCTGGCAGAGTTAACGGATATTACAGCCCTGCAGGGCAGGCAGCATATATGCCTTGGCGGCTCTGTGGCTGACTTCGGACACCGCACCACTAAAAATGGCAACCCATTTGGTACGCTCACTATGGAAGATTACGATGGTTCCTATACCTTCTTCCTGTTCTCCGAAGATTACACCCGCTTTAAGCAGTATTTTATGAAAGGCTGGTTCCTGTTCATTACAGGTTCGGTAGTGGCGAAGAAGTGGCGGGAAGGGGAGCTGGAATTTAAAATAAATTCTATACAGCTTCTTTCAGATATCCGGAGCAAAATGGCTAAAGGAGTTGCTATTAATGTGCATGCCCGGGATGTAAGCATGGAGCTGGTGGACCAGATCGAGCAACTGGGTGTTACCTACCCCGGCAACTGCGATTTTAAGCTGAATGTTTTCGATGAGGAAGATAACCTGCAGGTAGAACTACTGAGCCGCAAATATCGCATCGACCCGACGAATGATATGCTTAAAATACTGGACAACCTTGCCCCGCAGGTGGCTTATAAGGTGTTGCAGTAACAGAAATGTGTTTGCCGTTAAGGATTTCTGCTCTGCAGGTCTTTAACGGCATTTATTTTACAGGAGCAGAGAGGTGTTGCTTTACAATATCCCGGAAATAATCAGCTCTGGCCTCCCAGGTGTTTTGCCGGGCAAAGGCCACTCTTCTTTCAACAGTTGCTCCATCGTAAGCTTCTATGGCCGTCTCCACTTCAGCTGCAAAGGATTTTTCGTTATCTGCCAGCTGAATTACCTCAGCAAAGGATTGAATATCTTCAGAAAAGGGAGTGGCAACCACTGCTTTACCTGCTGCCAGGTATTCATTAATTTTAAGGGGATAGATACTTGCGGTGAGTTTATTGCGCTTATAAGGAATAATGGTGCAGTGGGAGTATTGCAGGTATGCAGGCAGCTCATCTATGGCCTTAGGACCGGTAAAGACCACATTAGCAAGATCAGCCAGGCCGGAAGTGTTAACCTCGGTTCCGCTCACCGGGCCAACCATTAAAATTATTTTATCTGCATGAGCCTTTGCTAAATGGTAAAGCAGTTTATAATCGGTACGGTGTTCAATATGACCGGTATAGCAAATTATTCTTTTGTCTTCCAGTCCTTTTAGCTCAGCCGGTCTTTCAAACTGTTCCGTTAATGCACGGTTAAACAGCCGGAAATCAGCTGCATTAGGAAAATAGTGGACATGCTCTGCTATTTCCCTGCAGTTAGCCACAAGTTTCCGGGAAGTGGCCAGTGTGACATCTGCTTCTGAAAGCACCTGCTTTTCCAGCCTTGGTCCGTGTTTTTTTATGTAGTTGGATTGTGTTATTTCATCAATAGTATAGTAAACCTTCAGTAAAGGCTTCTGAGAGAGGCTGTTTAAAAAGCCATAAAACGGATTGAAGCAGTTGACTAAAATATAATCTCTTATGCTGAATTCCTCTATAACAGCGTTCAGCACTTTGGTTATTCTGGTGCTGTTTACCTCCTTTAAAAGGTTATACATTTTACCTTCGGGGAGCATGTTAATGGGGAGTGCCAGAGGCAGGGTAACTAAAAAAAGGTTTTCAGGTAAGTCCTTTTGCTGAAAGAAAGGCTGTTTTATCTGTAAGAATGAATTGAATCTTTTCTTTATCTGGGGCCTGAATTTATCTTTGAAATAATCGGAATAGGTAAATGGATTATCAATATAAAATACCCTGTTATTTATTGCCAGCTTTTTAGCAAGGGAGAATGCGGGAGAGGAATAGCGCCCGTCCCAGCGGGCAAGGGCAAAAATAACAACATCGCTGTTTTCAATAGTTGTGTGGTAATCCATAAAAGATGAAAATATTGTTGCAGAGGATACGGCTTAAAGTTAAATGGGCGGGAAGCCCCGGGTGGGGCGGTAAAATTTTCTCCTCAGTGGCAGGCATTGCTTGTACATTAATCTGCACCCATTTTTGCCGGCTATTGGCGAAAATGGGTGCAGTTTATTTTTAAAGGATCTTTTTAACGAGCCATACAATAATTGCAATAACAAGAATCACAATTATGATACCGACCCATACGCCGGCCTTAAAAATATCTCCAATAACTTCGCAGCTGGTAAAGCTTATCAGAATAAAAAGAAAAATAAATATGGTTGAAAGATTAATGTGCTTCATAGTTAAAAAAGTATAGGTTTTGTATTTTTTTTAGTATTAACGCAATCTTTCTCCTTTTTGTTGAGAATTCTATTGATTTTGAGGAGGATAGCCTCTTTTCTGTCTCCGGAATGGAGCAGAACCACAACCTTCCGCGGGTTTAACCGGGGCAGAAGAAGTAGCGGACTACAGGTAGTAGTTAAATACGGTTATTTCAGCTCTTGCCCCAAAACGGAAGGGTACTGTGGTAGTGCCAAAACCTTTGGATACATATAAACAGGGTTCTTCAGAATTGTACCACCCCTTAACATAATTCCCTGATTTTGCAGGAAGTACCGGAACATAACCGGGCAGCTTTACCTGGCCGCCATGGTTGTGGCCGGCAAAAATGTAACGGATATTTAATTGTTTATCCGGATGTCGCTGCTTGTTGATTTCTGAGATTTCCCTTTTTACCTGTTCCTGCTGAAGGGGACTGTGAAGCAGCAGCAGGTGATGTTCTTCTTTTTCAATATCCTTTACTGCATCCTTAAAGCGGCTTTTTCCTTCAATAAAATCGTCTAAACCGGTTACTGCAAGCCTGTGCCCTTTTACCTGTATTGTACAGCTCTGGTTTACTAAAAATATGCAGTTGTGCTTTTCATAGATGTTTTTAATGAGGGAAAGATCAGCATCTGCTTTATGGTCGTGGTTGCCGGGTATGGCAACTTTAGGAAAATCATGGTGCAGGGCATTCAGGAATTTGTCCATCGGGCCTGTCTTTCCTGTCCTGTCCAGCATATCACCCGAAATAAGTATAAGATCCGGCTCAAGCTGGTTTATCTTTTTAGCCAGGTGGTAATAATAAAATGACATCCTGTTTTTAAAATGGAGATCGGAAAGCAGGAGCAGCTTTAGTTTATTGCCCCTCTTTTTGTTTCCTATAGCAAAGACTTTAATCTCGAAAAAGTACTTCTCAAGGATAATAGCATCTAAAAAGAGGTAAAGAATTCCGGCCATGGAAGTGGCTGCAATCCACATTTTATACTGTTTTTTCATTATGAATAGCTTTAATCTGTCCCTGAAATAGGGTGGCAGATATTCTGTATGTTATTTTTGATTTTGCTGTATCAAAAACAGCGTTCAAACACTGTTTTAAGAGCAAAACAATAGTTCCTGTACCATGTTCATTTTTTTGATCTTCATCTTTTTCCGGTCAGGTTTATTTTGCGGAGGGAAAAAGATGGGGTGAATATTAGAGTTAAAAGAGTTTTGAGATTAAACTTTAGATGAAGTAAAGTGAAGGTACTTATTAAAAACCTGTTATTAAGCAGTCTGTTGGCAGCAACGGCCTGCGCGTCATCAGAAAATACAGCTGATTATATGGTTGAACTGCCGGCATTCGATATGGAAGGACACCGGGGGGCACGGGGCCTGATGCCGGAAAATACTATTCCGGCTATGTTAACGGCCCTTGAGTCGGGCGTGACTACTCTGGAAATGGATGTTCATGTTTCGAAAGATGAAAAAGTAGTGCTCTCGCACGATCCGTTTATCAATCCTGATTTTTCCCTTGCGCCGGGAGGTAAAGAAATTCCTGAAGCCGGCAGGTATATGTACAAGTTATTTGTAATGGACTACAAAGATATCCGCCGGTTTAATGTAGGGGCAAAAGTAAATGAGCAGTTTCCTCAGCAGGAGGCTGTAAAGGCTTATATTCCGCTTCTTTCAGAAGTAATAGATTCGGTACAGGCCAGGATAAAGAAAGATGCGCGGGAGCAGGTCTTTTACAATATAGAAATAAAAACCAAACCGGAAACTGATGGTGAAAGACACCCCCTGCCTGAAAGATTTATACAGCTGGTAATGCAAACTGTGGAGGAGAAAGGAGTTACCGATTGGGTAATTATTCAGTCATTCGACCCGCGCACCCTGAGAATTTTGCATGAAGATTTTCCCCAAATGAGAACATCTCTTTTAGTGGGAAATGCCGACGGGCTGAATACCAATATAGAAAAGATTGGATTTATCCCGACAATCTACAGCCCGAATTTTGAATTGGTGGATGAAGCTCTGGTGGATGCAGTTCACCAGCGGGGAATGAAAATTATTCCCTGGACAGTAAATGATCCCGGTGAAATGGTGCGCTTAAAAAAAATGGGAGTGGACGGACTTATTTCAGACTATCCTGATCGCCTGGTAAAGTTATTTGGCAGGGAGGTGAAGGGATTTTAATTTTTAATTCTTCACCCTGTACCACCGGTATCCGTAGCCTTCAAGTTTCAATTGGTGGCTCCCCTGTTTTCCTGCTTTGCTTGTTTTTTGTTCCTGCAGGCTGAGCAGTGTTTTGCCGGCATCACCTTCTGTCAGTTGAATTTGCTGTGGTTTTTCACTGAAATTATGAATAACCAGTACGGATTTGTCCTGCAGGAAGTATCGTATGGCAAGTACCTGTGGCGATCCGGTTTCCAGAATCTTCCAGTCGCCAAGGCCAATTTCGGGGCAATCCTTCCGCATGCGGATCAGGCGGGCTGTCCAGTTCAGCAGGGAATTCTGGTCCTGTCGCTGCTCCTGCACATTTACCTTGTGGTAACTGTAGGGGCCTTCATCAATAACAGGGCGAAAGGTGGAATCTGCAGTTGAGAAGCCTGCATTTTTATCATCCGACCACTGCATAGGCGTTCTTACTGCATTCCGCTCTTCCAGGCTCAGGTCGTCGCCCATTCCAATTTCATCGCCATAACGAATAACAGGTGTGCCCGGGAGTGAAAATATCAGGCTGTTGGCCATTTCCAGTTGTTTGCGGTTGTTCAGCATGGGAGCAAGGCGCCGGCGGATTCCTCTGTCATAAAGCTGCATGTTTTCCTCAGGGCCAAAGGCCGCATATATTTCCTGTCGTTTCTCATCTGTTAACCTGCCAAGGTCCAGCTCGTCGTGGTTGCGTAAAAAATGAGCCCATTGAGCAACGGGAGGAATGTCGCGTGTGCTTTCCAGAGACTCTTTCAGAGGGCCGGGAGAGGCAGCAGCCAGCGCATAAAAAAGATGCTGGTTGGCAAAAAAATTAAACATCATGTGCATGCCGCTCCCTTTATCGCCAAAGTATTCCTTGGTTTCCTCAGGCAGCACATTGGCTTCGCCCAGTATAATAGCATCACCTCTTCTCCACTGCACAAAGCTCCGGATGTCGGTAATGAAATCGAAATTGTAATCGGGGTCATCATTATCGGAGAAAGGATCTTCAATAATAAAGGGAACAGCGTCCAGCCTGAATCCATCTATTCCAAGGGTAAGCCAGTAGCCAATTATTTTCCGTATCTCATTTTGTACCTCCGGGTTATGCATATTAAGGCCGGGCTGAAATTTATAAAACCGGTGATAGTAATATTCACCCGCCTTTTCATCAAAAGTCCAGGTTTCTTCCTGCACACCCGGAAATACCATTCCCTCGTTCCATTCATCCGGTCGCTCTTCTGACCAGATGTACCAGTCGCGGTATTTTGAGTTTTTATCTTCTCTTGCTTTCTGAAACCAGGGGTGCTCAATGGAGGTATGGTTAATTACCAGGTCGGTAATAATTCGCATGCCCCGCTTTTTAGCCTGATAAACAAACTCAGCAAAATCTCCTCCTGTGCCAAAGCGGTTGTTTACACCATAGTAATCGGTTATATCATAACCGTTATCCTCCATAGGAGAGGGCTGGAAAGGTGCCAGCCATATAGCATCCACTCCAAGGAATTCAAGGTAATCCAGCTTTTGTATCAGCCCCTGGAAATCACCAATGCCATCGCCGTCGGAATCTTTGAAGGCATCCAGATCCAGGTTGTAAATCACAATATTTTTATACCACAGGTCCTCAACTTTTACAAGCTCTGAGGAGGGGGTGGAGTAAGTTTGTGCTGTTGCTGTTGCTGAAAACAGAAAAAAAGTGAGCAGGAAATAATAAGTATATACAAATGCTTTTTTCATAGAGGATATCCGGCAGAGGTTACATCTGTTAAATTTTTTTGTTTTAAGATTGTTTAAAAATGTTTGCAATATCAGAGCTTGCCCGGAACTTTTTTATGCAATACAGGGAATAAAGGTTTGATATGCTTTTAACTATTTTTTTCTGAAAAGTCTCCGGTGTAAGAATATACTGCAATTTTCAGTGTTTAAACATTGTAGTTTGGTTATGTTTGGCAGGTAATTATTGTATGAAATTATATACTTATGAATACCGGAATAAAAGAGATATTTAAATCTGATGTTGCCCGCCTTTGCTTCGATTATGAATATGGCCTGGCATACCTGAGTTGGGAGGGCACCCTTACGCTGGAAAAGTATAAAGCACCTTTCCTGTTTATGATCAATGATTTTAAGCCTGAGGTGACAGGGATTATGTCTGACCTTCGCAGGCAAAGTGTGGTGGGCCCCGAAATGCGTCAGTGGCTTCAGAATGAGGCGACCCCAAAGGCAATAGAGAGGGGACTGAAGTTTTTTTATGTGGTGAGCGATGCAAATGTATTTAAGCAATACTATGTGCAAACTGTATTCCGGAGGCTTGGGGTAGATGGTGTGGAGAGAAAAATATTTTCGGACTATGACAAGTGTGAACAGGCGATTCAGGCAAAAATAAAGAGCTATAAACCTGAGTATGCTAATTAAAATAATTAAATGAAATACCTGCCTGCTCCGGCAGTGGCACAACAGCCCCGGCTGTTAATGAGACCATAAACCACATTAAACAGTTAAGGAGCCGCTTCTGAGCGGTCCTTAACTGAACCGGGCATCTGCAACGATCTTTAAATGTTGAATGCAACTGACCTCAATGGCAGGGAAACCAAACTCCTCCACTACTTTCCCTTCAATTAAATAGCAGCCAGGGCCCGTGAAGGGATACTTTTCTAAAATTTGCGGAAAGTGTGTGGTGTCAAAGAAATACCCATCCTCATCGATCCAGGTGGCAAAGCTCATAAGTTTCCGGTGTTTGGTTCTTATAATTTTGTTTACAACAAAGTAGCCGGTAATTTTTACGGTTTTGCCAATATGCCTGCCAAGCGCTTTAACTTTTATATCAGAAGCGGGCTTTTGTTCCAGCAGCATGAAAGGAGAGCTGAGCGGAAAGCCCAGTAATTCCATTTGCTCAAAGGCATCTTCCATAGTATTTATATCCAGTGGCGGTAATGAGCTTTCTTTTTCTTCAGCAGATGCGAAGAGGGGTAAAGCCGCCGAAGCAGGCTTAGCAGATTTTGGCTGGTAATTATTCTTTTCCCATAGTAGTAAATGCCGGGCTTTGCCCGTAAAACGAAACGCATTTATGCGGATGAGTAAATTCAGCTGTTCCTGCTTTACCGGTACCCGCTGCAGGAAATTGGCAAAGCCGGTATAGGGCCCGTTTTCCTCCCGTTCCCTGATAAGCAGTTTGGCTGTGTTCGCTTCTAAATCTTTGAGGTGCACAAAACCCAGGTAAATAGTGGCTCCCTTAATGGTAGTGAGGTATTGGCTGTGGTTTACGCAGGGAGGTTCTATGCGGGCGCCACACATGCGGGCCTCGTGTACATAATGCTCCATTGCATAAAAACCGCCGAAGTTATTGATTACCCCCACCATAAACTCCAGCGGATAATAAGCTTTAAGGTAGAGGCTCTGGAAGCTTTCCACCGCATAGGAAGCGGAGTGAGCCTTGCAGAAGCTGTAACCGGCAAAACTTTCAATCTGCCGCCACACTTCCCCGCTCAATTCATCGTTATGCCCTTTTTCTTTGCAGCCCTGGAAAAACCTGTCTTTAATGCGCTTCATTTGTTCGTAGCTGCGGCCTTTGCCGCTCATGCTCCGGCGCAGAATATCGGCTTCGCCCAGTTCCAGTCCGGCAAAGTGGTGAGCAATCTTAATCACGTCTTCCTGGTATACCATTACCCCGTAGGTTTCGGCCAGCAGCTCCTCAAACACAGGGTGGAGGTAACGGATGTTCTCCGGATTATTATGGCGGCGGATGTACTCCTGCATCATGCCCGACTGCGACACACCGGGGCGGATAATGGAACTGGCTGCCACCAGGGTTTCAAAATTATTGCAGCGGAGCTTGGAGAGCAGTCCCCGCATACCCGGCGACTCAATATAGAAACAGCCAATGGTGCGGGCCTGAAGCAGCCGCTCCAGTACCTTTTCATCCTTCTTAAACTTTTCCACCTGGTGCATATCCACATGTATTCCCTGGTTCTCCCGCACCAGGCGCACAGTATCCTTAATGTGCCCCAGGCCCCGCTGGCTCAGGATATCGTATTTGTAAAAGCCAAATTCCTCTGCGGTGTACATATCGAAATGTACAATAGGGAAGCCCTTGGGCATCATCATTTTGGCAGAGTAGCAGTTGATAGGCTCCTCCGTAATCAGCACCCCGCCGGCATGAATGGAGAGGTGGTTTGGAAAATCGTGGAGCTTATTGGCATAAAAAATAATTTTCCGGCCGATCTCATCGGCATTTTGGCCCTGCTGTTTAATCAGCCCTTCAATTTCCTGTGCAGGCAAACCAAACACCTTCCCCAGCTCCCGCACCAGTGCCCTTGCCTGAAAAGTGGTAACGGTAGCCAACAGGGCTACATGCCCGTTAGCATAGCGCTTAAAAATATAGTCCGTAATCTCGTCGCGCTCATCCCAGCAAAAGTCGATATCGAAGTCGGGCGGGGAGGAGCGGTGCGGGTTAATGAAGCGCTCAAAGTAGAGGTTAAGTGCAACAGGATCCACCTCGGTAATGGCCAGGCAGTAGGCCACCAGTGAGTTAGCGCCGCTGCCGCGGCCAACATGGTGGAAGCCCCGCATCTGGGCATAGCGGATAATGTCGTGTGTAATGAGAAAGTAAGGAGCAAAGCCCATTTTGTCGATCATCTCTATTTCCCGCTCAAAGCGCCTGAGGATTTCTTTGGTGGGGGCAGGGTAGCGGCCTTTAAAGCCATCGCGGGCCAGCTTCTCCAGCAGCAGGCGGTCGTCTTTGGCACTGCCGGTAAAGCTTTTCCGGTTCTTGGGGGTATTCAGGTCGAATTCAATGCTGCAGGCATCCAGCAGTTTTTTTGTGTTTTCGATTACCTTTGGGTAGGGCGCAAATATTTCCTCCAGCTTTTCCTGTGGCACAAAATGGTCGCCCGGGAGGGCAATATGTGTCTTGCTGAGTCTGCTGAGGACTACATTCTGATCAATTGCCTGCAGCAGACAGTGCAGCTCATAACCGTCTGTTCCGGAGAGGTTCTTTTCCGGAGTGGAAAGGAACTGATAATCCTCTTTAGCCGCCAGCGTTACCGGCTGCAGTATTACTGCTTTGTTGAGTGCATAACGGATGGGCGAGGAGTATACTTTCGTAGCTTCCTGCGGACGGATGCCAATAAATTCATGGTCTTCCAGTGGCTGGCGGAGGTCGTAGCTAAGGGGGTAAATAATAAAAGTATGTTTCAGAACGGGCGCCCGCTTTGGTAACTCCTTTCCCTCTTCAGAATGCTCTGAGAGGAAGTGGTTGAGCTGATAAAATCCTTCATTATTCTGTGCCAGCCCGATATACAGCAGCTCATTCTCTTTGCTCCGGAACTCAATGCCTGCCACGGCTTCTATGCCCTGTTCCCTGCACTCCCTATAAAAATCAAGTGTACAGGAGGTGTTGTTTATATCGGTCAGGGCAATCTTGCGGATACTCTTATGCTTTGCCAGCGCCACCAGATGGCGGGGGCTAAGGGTGCCGAAGCGAAGGCTGTAATATGTATGGCAGTTGAGGTACATTTTATTAGTCTTGAGTATTGAGTAGTGAGCGGTCTGCCGCTACGGTATTGAGGCAGTGTGGAAGCTGATATCATCGGTCTTAACACGCGGGACTTTCCCTTCAGTGCTCCATCATGTAAAAGCCCTGAAGGGGCGACATATTTTAGCGTGGCCTGAAAGGGCTACACACTGGTGAGCGTCGTTTTTCTATTGTTCATCATTTTAAAGCGAAAAAGCCCGCAATACTTTATCCACTCCGTGTTTATTCTTTATATAGTCCAGTGCCTGGTAGAGCCGGATTTCCTTTTCTGTATCTTCCAGCAGACTAATCTGCCGGTTGCCGTGCACCAGGTGGCTGAGCCGCACTCCAATGAGCCGCACCAGCATCCGCCGCTGGTAAAGCTTATCGAACAGCTCCATTACATTGTCCAGGATAACCTTATCGCTGGAGGTGAGCGGAATGCTCTTCTGTTGGGTATAAGTATTAAAGTCGGAATAGCGCACCTTTACTGTAATGCAGCCGGTGAGTTTGTTCTGTTGCCTGAGCTTAAAACCCAGTCCCTCGCTCATTTTGCTCAGGGCAGCTTTCAGGAAATAAATATCAATAGTGTCCTGCTGAAAAGTATTTTCTGTTGAAATGGACTTTGCTTCGGAGTAAGGCACTACCGGACTTGTGTCGATAGCGTTAGCTTTGCTCCATAACTCCCGCCCGCGCCTGCCAAACTCCCGCTCCAGCAGATTTACAGGTACGGCACTAAGTGTTTCTATCTTTTTTACCCCCATAGCACTGAGCTGCTGAAAAGTAACTTTGCCTATAGAGGGGATTTTTTTGATGGAAAGCGGAGCAATAAAGCCTTTTTCGGTGCCCCGCTCTACCTGCAGCTTGCCTGCGGGCTTTGCTTCGTTGGTAGCCATTTTCGATACCAGCTTGTTTACCGACAGCCCGAAACTGATGGGCAGGCCTGATTCCTGCAGTATTGTATCCCTCAGCTCTCCTGCATATTTGTAGATGCCAAAAAAGCGGTCCATGCCGCTCATATCAGCATAAAACTCATCGATGGAAGCCTTTTCCAGCAAGGGCACCTTTTCTGTAATAATTTCGGTAACCACTCCTGAATACTTCGAATAGCTTTCCATATCGCCCCGGATATAGATAGCGTTGGGGCAGAGCTGCCGCGCCATTTTCATGGGCATGGCAGAGCTTACTCCGTAGGCGCGGGCCTCATAGCTGCAGGAAGCCACCACGCCCCGGCTGCTGGTGCCACCTATGATAACAGGCTTTCCCCGGAGCTGGCTGTTCTTCAGCCGCTCCACCGACACAAAGAAAGAATCAAGATCCAGGTGCAGGACCGAGCGTGAGTGATATGGAAGTATAGGCATCGTTTTAACTATTATTTTTAGCAATAGTAAAATGATTACTAATGAAAAGCCACTTTGTTTGCTAAAATAGTTATCAACTTATGCACATATGGCTAATTTATTTAGTTTTTAGAGGTCTGGGACAGAAGGTTAACAGGAGCTGGAGTTGGTAGAGTTTGTGGGGGAAAGAAGGGTTGGACACAAAGGTTTATGGAGGTAAAACTATTGTAAGGAAAATTGAGGCACGCGTACAAACGCTCGCCAGTGGGTGTCCTGTTCCATTGGCTTGTGCCGGATGCCCGGGCTGAATTTTCAGGCGGGACGGAGGGGAAACTGCAGGAAACCTTTTCTATGTAATCGTTAGCCATGTGGAAGAGATTTCAGAAATGGAAGGGTACCTTAATCTTATATATATATATATATATAATAATCTTATGTATATAAGAATTTTATACTATGTACGAACGGCAATAATAAGAGAGTGAGAGAAATACGTTCCTTCAATCTTCTGAGGCCAGTATAATGCCTGCAGCAAAGCGGCCGGCATCGCCTTTGCGTGCGGAGAAGAAATAATTGTTGTTTTGTACCGTGCAGAGGCCGGCAATCTCTATCTCCCGTTCGGGTACACCAAATTCCATGAGCTGTATTTTATTAGCTTTTTGGAGGTCGAGTTTTGCTTTGCCGGGATTGTGGGGCTGCGGAATGAGCAGGCCGCTTTTGTTGCCGAATTTCTCACTGAAGGCCTGTACCACCTCTTCGCCTACTTCATAAGCTTCCTGGCATACGGAGGGGCCAATGCAGGCGACAAGATCTTCGCCCCTGGTGCCATAGGTGGCATGCATTTCCCGGAGGGTTTTTGCCAGTATTCTGCTAACTGTTCCTCTCCACCCTGAATGTACTGCTCCTATAGCATTATTCCTTTTGTCGTACAGCAGAATCGGTACACAATCGGCCGACATTACTGCAATGCAAAGCTCTTTTTCATTTGTAATAAGGGCATCGGTATCCATAAGTTCCTCTCTGGTGGTGAGAGGGTTTACTTTAAGAATATTTGTTTTATGCACCTGGGAAGGTAAATATAATTGTCCGGGGCTAATGCCCATTGCACCGGCAAGGAGTGCTCTGTTATTTTCTATAGCGCTTCTGTCAGGGGTACTTGAGTAACTGAGGGAAAACTCCGGATCGTCACCATTTGCTTTTCTGTCGGTAATAAAATGCCTGATCGCTTTTTCTTTTTCCAGTTTTTCGGATTGCCAAAGGTTCAGGACTCCTGTTTGTATTTTCTTCATAAGTTTTTCTTTTACAAAGATCATTAAAATATTCCCGGTATACTATTTCTGGTCTCCGGCATATAGCTCTCCCGTACAGGTCTGCTTCCGGCCGTATTCAGGTAAAGCAGATCTGTATTTTGCAGTAGCTGGCTGTTGCAGTCCTGCTGCCTTCCTGCTGTTTTTACAAATTAAATGAAATGTCAGGGAGAGGCATCAAAACGTTGAACAGCTTTTTCATCAAACAAAATACCGGAATCAGGGTTCTTTTTACCATAGGGATTAAGATGACTCCAATATTTTAGTATTGAAACTTATTTACACAGGGAATGGTATATCCTTAAAGTTTAATAATATAATTTAAATCCGGATTATATATTAATTGAAGCTTTTAATTTATGAGGTGATTTTATCCTCTATTTATAATTATTTTTTAATTTAACCTGTAATTATTATGAACATCAAACCATTTTTTTTCGCTACTCTGCTTAGCTTTTTTACGTTTACTGCATTTGCCGGTACTGAGCCTGAAGTTAAAGAGGCTTCTGATAAGAAAATGACTGAACAGGAATTTACAGAAGCTGTAAATGCTTTAAAGGAACGGATTGAAATATTGAAGGAAGCGAAAAAGGAAGCTCAAACCAAAGAGGAAAAGAATGAGGTTCGCAAAGAAATAAAAGAAGTTAAAAATGAAGCTAAGGAGCTGAAGCAACAACAGGGAGGAGGCTTCGGTATTTATATTGGCGGAGGTGCATTACTGGTAATTGTTTTGTTGATATTGTTGCTTTAATAAAACCTGATTTCTATAATCATTTATTTAGCATACTGCTTTTTTGCAGTATGCTTTTTTTATTTTAGCGCCGGCTAAGTTATGTGTAAATTTATATTGTGAATTGCCTGCCACTTACAAATGAATCTGATTGAGGAGCTGAAAGCCGGAATAGATAATAGCCCTGAAAAGCTGTGGCTGAAGGACATTACTTTAAAAAGAAATGAATTCCTGAAAGTAAAAGGGAGTACCGATCTGCATTTGTATTATGTGGAAAGCGGGAGCCTGCGGGTTTTTATGGAAGATGAGTATGAAGAACATACCATCCGCTTCGGGTATAAGAACTCTTTTATTGCGGCACTGGATTCCTTTATAAGCGAAAAGCCCTCAGATCTTTATATACAGGCAATTAAAAAATGTGAGCTTAAAGTAATTCATAAAAACGTATTTATGGATTTTATTGGAAGCACCACCGAAAACCTCTCTCTCTGGCATAAAATACTGGCTCAGCTCATATTTCAGCAAATGGAGCGGGAGGTTGATATTTTAACGCAATCCCCCACGGAGCGCTACAGAAGGGTGCTGCAAAGAAGCCCACAGTTGTTTCAGGAAGTACCTCATAAATATATAGCTTCCTATTTAAGGATGACTCCGGAAACTCTTTCCAGAATTAAAAAATCCTGATTTGAATCAATTTTTTTCAGCCTCAGGGTATCGACTTTTGAAAAAAAAAGATACTTATGCGTACCACATCAAACGAACTCATAGAGGACCTGATCAGCAGGACTAAATCAAACATCAATGCGGTTGAGCAATTGAAAACCGTACCTGAAAAGGAATTGAACCGGAAAGAAAACCCTGGAAGCTGGAGTGTGCTCGAATGCATTGAGCACCTGAATTTGTATGGCGATTTTTACCTGCCGGAAATAAGAAGAAGAATAGCGGAGGGGGTGTCCGCAGGGCCGGCTCCTGAATTTAAGAGCGGACTTTTGGGAAACTATTTTGCAGTAAGCATGCTCCCGAAAGAGGGGACACTTAACAAAATGAAAACGTTCAAAGATAAAGATCCGGCAGGGAGCAGCTTAAATAAGGAGGTTCTCCGGAGATTTACCGATCAGCAAAAAGAAATGCTGGACCTGCTGAATATGGCCCGGAAGGTAAATCTGACCAGAGTAAAAACAGCTATAAGTATTAGCTGGCTGTTAAAATTACGGTTGGGAGATACCTTCAGGGTAGTAATTTACCATAACCAAAGGCATATTCTGCAGGCAGAAAGAGTACTCAGAAAGCAAAGCTTTGTGAAGTAAGAAATGCGCTTCTTCCTGATTTTACAGCCCCTGAATTAAAATAATCCGATTGAAAACATATGAACGGTAATATTATTTTCAGGAATATATGTAATGATTTTAGCTTATTATATGTAATTTCCCGCTTTTTTTAATGTTCCTGATGTTTAATTTCTGAGAGAAGCAGCCTGCAGGTGTAAGGGTATACCCTTAGTTTCAGTTAAGCTATATTAATTTATTGTTAAGTTTTTTGATTGCTATTGCCTGTTTGAGTGTCAGGTGATTGTTTTTGGATATAATTTCCGGGGAAGATAAATTCCAACGCCTGAGCCAACAAAAGAGTGTAAGTTGTCAGTATTGTTTAAATACCTTGTTTGAGAGATTTAGTTTATTCTTGTATAAAGAATTTCTAAAGCTGTTAAACTTAATTTACTTACATGAAATCGCCTTACAAATTAATCAGGACCGGCAAGCTGGAAACGCTGAAGGCAGATTATAAGAAAATACTGGAATCTAATTTAGCTGCAACTACTTTTATTAAGGAAATAGAAAATGGTAATCTGGATGCAGTGTTTTCTTCGGAAGTAAATGAAGAGGAAGCTTTAACAAAGGCTTTGCTGGCCATGCAGGAGCAGCTGCAGAAAATAGCAGAAGACGAGAAGGAAAGAAACTGGGCAACACAAGGCCTGGCACTGTTTGCAGAGATATTAAGAGCTGACAGTGAAAATTCAACCGTCTTCTATCAGAAAATTATCTCTGAGCTTGTAAAGTACCTGAATGCAAACCAGGGCGGATTGTTTCTGATTAATGATGAGGACAGCTCAGATATCAGCATTGAACTGGTATCCTGCTATGCTTATAACAGGCAGAAGTTCCTGAATAAGAAGATTTATCCCGGAGAAGGACTAATCGGCCAGTGTTACCTTGAAAAGGAAACTATTTTCATGACCGATATTCCTCAAAGCTATGTGCAGATAACCTCAGGGCTGGGTACTGCTAATCCGGGCTGCCTGCTTATTGTACCACTTAAAATAAATGAGCAGGTACACGGGTTTGTCGAACTGGCAAGCTTCGATGTTTTGAAACCTTTTCAGGTAGAATTCTTAGAGCGTTTAGGAGAAAGTATTGCTTCCAGTATTGCAACAGTAAAAATTAACCACCGTACCAAACGCCTTTTAGAAGATGCTCAGCACCAGGCAGAGGAAATGAGAGCGCAGGAAGAGGAAATGCGCCAGAATATGGAGGAGCTTTCTGCCACCCAGGAAGGTATGGAGCGGGCCATGCAGGAGGTGCGGGCAAATGAGCGGTATGTTAAGGAACTGATGGATGGTTCTTCAGATTCTATTCTGGTAGTAGATAAAGATTACAAGATCATTGATTTCAATCCGGCCTTTTTAGAGCCTTTTAAGCACAGCGGACTGATAGTAGAAAAGAACGACAGCGTTTTTAAAGTGTTGGCACCAGGAGAAAAAGATTCATTCATGCAGCTGCATAGCAGGGCCCTGAATGGAGAAAGCTTTTCCATTCAGGAGCATATTTCGGGTGTGGATTTGTATTTCCTTTCCAGCTACAGCCCATTAAGAAATCCGGAAGGCGAAATATATGCGGCAGCCATTTTTGCCAAAAATGTTACTGAATTAGTAAAAGCTAAGAACAAGACGGAGCAATTGCTCAAAGAAAGCCAGCAGCAGGCGGAGGAAATGAGAGCGCAGGAAGAGGAAATGCGCCAGAATATGGAGGAGTTATCTGCCACCCAGGAAGAGATGCATAGAATTTTGCAGGAGGTTCAGGGAAAGGAAGCTTTTATGAATGACCTCATTAATTCATCAAATGACTCTATTCTTACTATTGATAAGGATTATAAAATAATCTCCTGCAATACAGCAATGCAGGAAAGTGTGAAAGTATCAGGATTGGTTGCGGAGAAAGGAGTGGATATGTTTTCGCTTATTCCTGCTGAGCAGAAGGAGGAATTCAAAGCTCATTATGATCGTGTTTTAAAGGGTGAGTCTTTTAAAGTAACGGAGAAATTTAGTGTAGGGGGAGAGCATTATCTTTATCTTGAAATGAGCTATAATCCACTGCGCAATGAAAAAGGAGAAATTTCCGGAATTGTGGTTTTTAACAGAGATGTTTCACAGGAAAATATAGCGAAGCGTCAGGTTGAAAAATTACTGGAGGAAAGCCAGCAGCAGGCAGAGGAGTTGAGAGCGCAGGAAGAAGAAATGCGCCGGAACATGGAGGAACTTATGGCCACCCGGGAAGAGGTTGAGAACATTATGAGAGAGGTGGAGTTAAGTGAACGCCATACCCGGCACCTGATTGATGCTTCAAAGGATTTAATACTTGTTATAGATGAGAAGTATCATCTTATTGATTTTAATGCTGTTTTTGCAACATCTTATAAGGCAGCGGGAGTGGTGATAGAGAAGGGCATTAATGTAATTGAATTGCTTGGAGAAGGGGAAGACAGCACGCATAAAAAATTATACGACAGAGCCCTGAAGGGAGAAAGTTTCGAGATAACTGACCATATTCCAGGCCCTGATCTCTATTTTCTTTCTACCTACAGCCCATTACACAATATAGAGGGGAAGGTATATGCTGTAGCTGTTTTCGCCAGAAATATTACCGAAATGGTAAAAATAAGTAAGGAGACGGAGAAGCTGCTGGAGGAAACAGGGCAGCAGACAGAAGAAATAAGGGCACAGGAAGAAGAGCTGCGCCAGAACATGGAGGAGCTTTCTGCTACCCAGGAGGAAATGGAAAAGGTAATGCTTGAGATACAGGAGCAGGAGCAACATTTCGAAGAATTGCTCAACGGCACCGGAGAATCTATATTTGCCATTGACCCACAGTATAAAGTGATTAGCTGGAATAATGCTTTTGAAGCCACTTTTGGCAGAAATGGCAATGGAATAAGTAAAGGAATGGATATTTTGGAGGTGTTCCCTCCGGAAGAGCGCCCGGAAAAGAAACAACTCTTTAACCGGGTACTGGCAGGTGAAACAGTCGGGGTGTCAACTCCCTTTGAGAATGATGGAGTAAAGGCTGAGGTTCATGCCAGGCATATTCCTTTGAGGAACAAAAGCGGAGAAGTAGTGGCTGTGGGTATTTTCCTGAAGCTTGTGCCTGCAGGCGAACAAGCAGCAGAACCACAAGGCACCGGTTCCGGCTCAAAAGATGACAAGGAGCTTCCGGTAAGTGCCAATGGGCATGAAAAAACGATGGCTGAACTGGTTAAAGGTTTTAATGTGGCCTTTGATATTGTAAACCGCCGGCTGGAATTAGTTGATTTTAATGCCGCCTTTAAAAAGCTGGTGAAAAAGCATTTTCATGTGAATGTGCATAAGGGTATGCATATATCTGATTTCATGAAAAACGAAAAGGAAAGGGAAGAGACAAAAGCAAATATTGAAAGAGCTTTTAAGGGAGAATCTTTAAAGCAAACACAAAAATTTGTGGTTGGTGACAGAATTGATTTTGTTCTGTTAAAATATGTGCCCCTGAAAAATAAAAAAGGTGAAATAGAAGCAGTAGGGGTTTATAGCGAGGATATTACAGAGATAATAAGCATGATGGAAAAAAATAAGGAGCTTATTATTTCCGGCACCAATTAAAAGCAGCTGACAAGTATTTGTTTTAAACTAAAAAAAGCCTTCCTGCATGCCTGTTACAGCATGTTAAGGAAGGCTTTGAATTTTTTCTTCCGGCTGATCCGGATTTTAGTCATTGCTTACAAATTTGTGAAAAGTACTCTTTTCGCCATTTTGCTTTTCTTCCTGGTAAAGGAAGGCAAGATTATTTTTTTCGAAGGAATCGAAAAATTGTGCCCAGTCTACTTCATCAAAAGAATCGTTACTTTTACTGTTTTCCGGAAAGTGGATACGGAGAAGACCATCAGCTCCGCCTTCAGTTCCTTTGATAAAGGCAGGAACTCCGTTGCGGTCCTCAACCCATCTTTTTATTGCTTTTCTATCTGTAGTTTTTTTTGATTCACTCATAGTATTGCTGCTTATTGTTTGTCCGTAAAAAAGATTTGTGTAAATGTTGTACGACATACTTTGCTCATTTAGTTTCAGTTAATAAAATATACGCGGCGGGAACCAAAACCACTAAATTTATACGGTTAAAGAATAATTATGTTATCATGCATCCATTTAATCCTGATTTAATTTATGAAAGTGCCTGCATCACGGGCCTGATTTTTTACAGGAGTAAATCTTTACAACCAGCCGTATTTTTCTTTTGAACAACTTATTTAACTTCCTGTTTACTTTAAAATATTTAATGATAAATTATGATACGGAAGGGAAGTGAAGTAAGCTGGAAGTGGGGGAATGGTGAGGCTGTTGGTAAAGTGCAGGAAACTTACACCAAAGAAGTAACCAAAACCATTAAAGGCAGTAAGATTACCCGTAAAGGGGAACAGGGGAATAAAGCTTTATTGATCCGCCAGGAAGATGGCAGTGAAGTGCTGAAGCTTGAAAGTGAAGTTGAAAAAGCCTGATCACCTGCCTGTTTATTGTTTTTATTTAATTCCGGTATTTAACTTTTTAATTTTATGGCATCGAAGGAAGAAAAATTATCCAAAGAAATAGATCATCAGGAGCAAAAGTATCCTGGCCTTGAATGCGAAATGGACCCGCAGCCTTTAGTAATCCGGGACAGCTATAAAGGCACAGGCAAGCTTGAAGGTAAAGTGGCCATTATTACCGGGGGCGATTCAGGGATCGGGCGCTCAGTGGCTGTACATTATGCCCGGGAAGGCTGCGATGTTGCCATTGTATACCGCAGCGAATCTTCCGATGCTCAGAAGACCCGTAGCCTGGTGGAAAAGGAAGGCCGGAAGTGCATGCTGTTTGAAGGGGACCTGGGCCACCGCGATTTTTGCTTTAAGGTTGTGAAGGAAACCGTTAAGGATTTTGGAAAGCTCAATATACTGGTTAACAATGCTGCAGAACATCATATGAGCGAAGGCCTGCATGATATGGACCTGGATGTAATGGAAAGAACTTTCCGCTCTAATATTTTCTCAATCTTTTATATTTCCAAATATGCACTGGAGCATTTGAAGGAGGGAGACTGTATTATTAATACCACCAGTGTAACCTCCTACAGGGGGAGCGGACATTTGATTGATTATGCTGCCACCAAGGGTGCCATAACCTCTTTTACCCGGTCCCTGGGCTCCAACCTGGCTGCTAAAAAAATCAGGGTAAACGGAGTGGCACCGGGGCCTATATGGACCCCTCTTATTCCTGCTACCCGCCAGGACAGCGAAGAGTTTGGTGAAAATGAGCCGCTCGGCAGGCCGGGGCAACCTGCAGAGGTGGGGCCGGCCTATGTATTCCTTGCTTCGGAAGATGCTTCTTATATGACGGGTCAGGTTATCCATATAAATGGTGGTGAGGTTGTAGGTGCATGAGAAAACGGGCCAGAGCAAAAAAAGGAGCCAAAGAGGTGTGGAGCGTTTTAGTTGCCACCTACAATAAATGGATGGATAATGATCCGTTCCGGCTGGCTGCTGTGGTTGCTTATTATGCCGTGTTTTCATTGCCGGGCCTGTTCGTAATTATTATCTATGCAGCCGGGAGATTCTTTGGTGCAGAGGCAGTAAGGGGAGAGGTGTATGGTGAACTCAGGGAGTACATTGGCAGTGAAGGAGCACTGCAGATTCAGGAAATAATTAAAAATGGCGCAATAGGTGAGGCGAACTTCTTAGCTACTACAGTAGGTATTGGTTCATTGGTATTTGCTGCAACGGGGATATTCTTTCACCTGAAAATCAGCCTTAATGACATTTGGGAGCTAAAAGCAATTCCTCAAAAGGCATGGCTTCAGCTGATTATTGACCGCTTGTTTTCTTTCCTGATGATTCTGGTTATTGGTTCACTCCTGATCGTTTCTATAATAGCATCCACAGCTGTAAGTACATTAAGCTCTTATCTGCCCGAAATTTTCTCCGGATACTCAACATACGTGGTTGATCTGGTGAATTTTGGGATTTCTGTAGGTATCATTACCATACTGTTTGCCACTATTTACAAGATTTTGCCTGATGCCAATATTGCCTGGACAGATATGTGGATAGGAGCATTTGTTACCGCTTTATTGTTTATAGGTGGAAAAGCGCTTATCAGCCAGTATATCCGCTATGCAGATCCTGCCTCTGCTTATGGTGCTGCCAGCGCGATAATTCTGATTCTTCTCTGGGCTTCCTATGGCAGCATTGTGTTTTTTCTAGGTGCTTCTTTTACTTCTGTTTACACCCAGCGTTACGGAAAAAAAATTGAGCCGAAAAAATATGCGGTCAGGACAACAGAGTATTACAGGAGGATATTAGGAAACAGTTCAGAGTATGTGAAGGTGGAAAGCAATAAGGTAAAACAGGCCCTTGATAATGATTATGAGGTTAAGAAAATCAATAAGGAAGGAAAGAAGGAGCAACAGGACTGAGCTGAATTAAGAATGAAGAGTTAAAAATAAGAACAGCGTTTTCAGAATTTGAAAAAAAAGTAGTGGAGGTCCTTCATGTTATTAAACAAGATGGGTCTCCACTACCGTTTAAGAGAATTTTCTTTGAGACTGATTGATAACCGGAATTTTCAAACAAGGTATCCCGATTACTTTTTTATTTTATTGCCCACTTCTGCTTTCCAGTCTTCCTGTATGGCAGACTGGTACTCGCTTTTGTTCCAGGTATGAAGGCAGCTGGGGTTTTCAGCATCTTTGCGGGCGATATAGATCTCATGTCCCGGCCGGCCGGTGATTTTGTAACCGCAGGAGCGCAGCATGGCCTCAATGCCTGCATGGTTGGGCAGCCACCAGTTGGTAGGGTCGCCGGAGAACTTATGTTCTATGAAAGCCATTTTAGGCCATCCATCCTTCAGTAAATCTTCCCGTTCATTTATGGGGCGGTCCCAGGTATCCGTTTCAGCTTCTTTTCCGGGCATGCTGAGGGTCTGGAATACCATCATATCGCTGTTTTTTTCCGCAAGTATGTCCATGGCCAGCATAGGATAACGGAGGTGGTACAACACTCCCATAAACCAGATAAGGTCAAAATTCTCCTTTTCTTTCGCCAGGTCGTATACCTGCATTTGCTTAAAGCGGGTTTTCTTTTGGAGTCCCATTTTTTCTGCGGCCCACTCTGCCTGCTTCAGGTAGTGTGTATCCACATCTATCCCCAGCACATCGGCACCTCTTTTTGCCAGTTCAAAAGTATAAAAACCGGCGTTGCAGCCAACATCCAGCACCTTCCAGCCGCTTAGGTCCTGCGGAATAAAAGGGGACAGCTCTTTCCATTTGAACATGGGAAAATCTCCCAGCCAGTGGTCCGGTGCTGTTTGGGTGCTGTCCGGGAGGTGCAAATTATGAAACCAGGGTTTTAATTCTTCTATTTCTTTATTGATGTTAGTCCTGAGTCTTGTGTCTTGAGTCATGAGTCTTTTTAATGGTTAGTGAGCAGTGATTAGCGATCACTCTTTAAGCTGGCTTTAACATGTCCAGGGCATAACCTTCCAGTTCTTCTGCGCGTTTGGCTGCAGTATGATAGCGGAGCACTACTTTTCTTCCTCTTTCTCCTATTTCCTTTCTTTCATCTTCGGGCATGCCATTCAGGTAACGGAGTGTGTCTTCGGCGGAACGGGAAACCAGAATTTCTTCGTCGAACCGGAAGTAGGTATGGAGACCATCCCAGTAATCGCTTATAATAGGGGTTCCGCAGGCAGCGGCCTCAAAAAGGCGTACGCTGGGGGAGTAACCCATCCTGATCATGTCTTCCCGTGTTATATTCTGGGTAAAGCGCTGCTGGTTATAAAAGTGGCAGTGTTCAGCCGGGGGAAGGTGCTCCTTTCGTTTCACATTGGAGGGCCATTGTACCGTTGCCGGGTATTGCGGGCCTGCTACAATAAACCTGCCTCTTTCCCACTGGCGGGCAGCATCAAGCATGAGCTTTTCCAGGGGCGGCTGGCGGTCGTCGCTGTAGGTGCCCATATAGCCAAGGTCGTATATGCGCTCGGTATCTTCTTCAGGATAGTAAAGGTCAGGATCGACTGAGCAATGGAGCGGAAGTGCCTGCTGTGCCCCAAGTTCCTTCTCCAGGTAATCAAGCACAGGGCCGGCAGCAAAGGAAAGGTACAGGTTATATTGCCTGATAAGTTCTTTGCTGATATAATCGCACTGGCCATTAACCAGTTTACCAATAGTTACAGGCGTATCTATGTCATAAAATGCGCGTACTCCTTTGGCTGTCCGGTTAACCCAGTCTCCAACTTCAATTCCTTCCGGAACATAAGAGCCCACAATTACCATATCGGCATTTTTCACCTTCTCTTCGAATTGTTCTTTTAACGAAGCAACAGAAGCATACAGGTGGGTCTGGCAGTAAGGCGGGGCTGGCAGGTCGCGGTTGCCGGCATACCAGGGCTTATCATGTTCCAGGAAAGTAACTTTATGGCCCCTTTTATCCAGCTCCTTTACCAGGCTCCTGAAGGTGGTGGCATGGCCATTACCCCACGAAGAGGTAATGGTTAAACCGATAATTACAATATCGAGTTGTTTCCTGTTCATGCTTCAATATTTAAGTGTTTCGCCAGGATTTCTTCAAACTGTATGGCCCTGTGGCGGTAGGTATGTTCTGCAAGCACTCTTTTAAGGGCAGCCTGGCCAATCTTTTTAGCTCTTTCCGGAGTAAGGTCCTGGAGAATATCGGCTACTTCCACTCCGTTGCGGGCTACCAATACCTCTTTACCTGGTTCCAGGAACAGCTCTATTCCTTCCCAGTAATCGGTAATAATGCAGGCGCCTGCACCTGCAGCTTCGAATACGCGGGTTGCCGGAGAGAATCCATTGGTGGCCATGCTTTCGCGGCAAATGTTCAGTACGGCCATTGGGGTACAGTTGAATGCATTGTGCTTATTTGTGCTTACATGCCCCAGGTATTTAACGTTTGGCGTCATTGGCTTATCTCCCCAGCCGCTTCCTCCCAACATAAACGACTTTTCAGGCAGCAGGGCGGCAGCTTTAAGGAAGAACTCCTCCACCCGCTGTTCCCTGTCCGGCAGCCTGTTTCCAAGAAATGCCGCATCGCAGCTAAAAGCTTCGTCTTCAGGAACAGGGTGGTGAGTGTCGGGATCCAGCGCATTGTAGATGGGGATGCATTCCTTTGCACCCAGGGCTTTATACTGCTCTATTACCGGATTGCCGCCTCCGTAAGTAAAAATGTAATCGTATTGAGGGATCAGCTTAAGAAAAGGATCTCCTGCATTAGTATGCACTCGGTGGAGTGTGGCAGGAGCATCGACATCCCAGAAAGCAGCCAGCTTACCTTCCCGGCGGGTTTTGAGTACCCCGGCCTCCAGGAATTCGTCGAGCACACCTACGCCACTTGCTTTTACCAGCAGGTCAGCCCCGGCTGCATCATCCAGCATAGCCTGTGCAGCAGCTTCGGTTGCTTCATACACCTTTACTGTTGCGTATTCAGGGTCGGGAATATCCCTGTTCTGCTGGCGTTCAAAAGCATCGGGCTCGTAAAAAGTAACCTGATGCCCCTGCTCATATAAAGCTCTTATAATACCTCTGTAGTAAGTAGCGGCTCCGTTCCAGTAGGCCGAAACAAGGGACGACCCGAAAAATGCTATTTTCATAATGAGTAATTTTGTTAACTTGTTCGTTTACAATCGTTTTCGACCTTGTGCTATACTGTTGCAGCTTTTTCTTTTTTTTGGAGATCTGCCACAATAGCCAGTAACTCATCTACACGGTGGGCACAGGTATGCTTACTTCTTACAGCATGCAATCCATTAGAGTAAAGCTCCCTTGCGCGGAAGGAATTGGTCAGCAGTTCCTGCATTGTTTCCTTCATTTCCTGCCCGTTTTTTACCATGGCAAAATCTTTACCTGCTTCAAATAAACCTTCCGTATCTTTCCATGGAGCAGAAATCAAAGGAATGCCGCATGCCATTGCCTCAAACGGACGGATGGTGGGTATACCAGGCAGCGCCTGTGTATAGTAGCGGCGCGGTACGTGAACGGTAAATTTATACTGGCAGAAAATTTCAGGTGCCTTATAATTCGGCAGCCAGCCTTTGTATTCAATACCGGCTTCCTTTAACCTTTTAAGGGCATGTTCAGGGTAACGCACTCCATATATGGTTGCTTTCAGCCCCAGCTCTTCCACCGGGCGTATAAGGAATTCCTCCAGCTCTTCAGCTCTTTCGTCATCGCCCCAGTTACCGATCCATACCAGGTCTCCCTTTTTTTCGTGGCATGAGCGGGGGTAGAAGTGGCGGGTATCAGCGGCTTCATGCCAGGTCCAGGCTCTTTTTGCCCACTTGTTCTCCAGGTACAGGTCCTTAATAACCTCCCCGAAAGCCAGTACACCATCGTAATTGCGCAGGTCGTAGCGTTTCATTTCTTCAGGAGCAGAAACTGAGCGGTGGTGGGTGTCGTGGAAGAGCAGGTGAAAACCCAGCTTCTCCTTTAACTCACCCAGCCGGCTCACCAGTTCACTGGTATTCCATTCGTGCACAATTACGAGGTCAGCATCCTGTACAAGCGATTCAAAATCGGTTTCATCAGGGTAGTAGAAATTTGTTTTAAGTTGCGGGAATTCCTTTTTAAAATTGATAGTTGCTTCAGCTCCCCCTTCTTTCATCAGGTTTTCATAGCTCCATCCGTCTGTAGGCTCGTACACATCCACTTTATGGCCCCTGCTAAGCAGGTCCGAAACAATGCCTCTCAAAAAATGCGCATTTCCGTGGTTCCAGCAGGAAATGAGGGAGTGGTAAAAAAGTTTTATATTCATAAGTGTTATAGAATTAAACGGCAGCGTTTGAAACAGGCGCGGGAAATGAGATTTGTCTCTCACTTCCCGTTTCCGGCTTCTAAACTTATACTTTTAAGGTTGATGAATATGTTTTAGTTTTCAGGGTATTTAAATCTTTTGCTGCACCCTCTTTCTGCCACAGCTTCCGGTAAAGTTTTGTATAGGCAGCGCCCTGCCGTACAGGACTAAAGGCAGTAGCTTTTCTCCTGGCTTTATGGCTCATTTCCAGCCTGATTTTTGGGTTCCGTACCAGGAATGAAAGCTTTTCAGCAATATCTTCAGGATTGTCAGGGTCTGCAAATAGGGCTGCGCCTTCCCAGTTTTCGCGCAGGCTGGGGATATCGCCCAGTACCAGTGCGCAGCCGGAAAGTGCGGCTTCCAATACGCTAAGGCCAAAAGGCTCATATTTAGCCGGAAGGGCATATATAGAAGCCTTGGAAAGCTGCTGAGCGGTTTCCTCCTGTGTTAACTGCCCGAGCAGGTTGAGGTGTTGGAATTCAGCTGCTTTGCCCGTGGCAGGGTGAGTGGCATCGCCTGCAATTTTAACAGGCCATGGCAGCTGCTGTGCGGCAGTTTGCAGGGAAATAATATTTTTAGCTTCATCCCAAAGGCGGCCGGCACTGAGGATGAACTCTTCTTTTTGTGCCGGACGGAAGAGGCAGTAATCCCTGCTGTTAGGTAATGCCTCGCAATAATCCAGCGGGCCGTAAAGTTTTTTTATTGTCTGGAGAAAGCTGTGGGTAGGTGCTACTACCACATCGGCTGCCTGTAGTCCCTGCTTTACCATTTCTTTATAAATGCTGTAGTTTTGCGGAGCTTCTTCCCCTTTTACAGCTTCCCACCAGGAAAGCACGCAGGAGTGGGCGACCACCACTACGGGAGCACTCCAGGGAAGATGGCCATGGCAGTAGTTGTTCAGGTGGATAAGATCCGGCTCCAGCTCTTCTTCTAATTGAAGCAGCCACTCACCGGCTGCCTCCACATCCTTCCAGGGGTTATCCATCCATTCCAGCTGGAAACTGCTCTGGTGCAGGCTGAGGTTTGGAATACATGCTGCCTGTTGCTCCTGAGCGGGCGATGCCTTTTTGCCCATTGTGGCAAGGTGTACATGCACCCCATAAGGCAGGAGGGAATGGACCAGCTCAAGGGCATAGGTCCAGACTCCGCCTACCGTATCGGCAGTCATTAGAATTTTTTTATTTTTAAATTCAGATACGTCCATAAATCCGGTCCAGTACTTTAGCAACTTCTACAATGGTATTTGCCTCAGGGTCGAATTTTTTTCCTGCAGCAAGGCGTTCCGCCCATTCTCCTACAGCTCTCACACCCCATTCATCCGGGCCTTCAAAAAGAACTTCGGTTTGGGTTCCGTTTAAGCGCAGGGCCCTGAAGTCATAAAAGGAGCCGTTTATATTGCGGAAAGCCACACCTCCTTTGGTGCCGTAAAAATTAGCCTGAATGTCGGCTTCTTTTCCTGCAGGCAAATTCCAGGAGCAGTTCAGGTGGATTGCTGTTTTTTCTTGCTGCTCGTTGGTGAGGTTAATAAGCGCTGTGGCATAATCTTCCACCTGAGTTTCAGGGTCCTTTAAAGTGCTGCCACCGCTGAAAAGACTGCTGCAAACATCCTGTACCTTTGTGCCTTTAAGAGTCCAGAGGGCAAGGTCTATCAGGTGGATACCCAGGTCGACCACGCATCCTCCGCCGGAGCGTTTAGGATCGTAAAACCACTCTTTTCCCGGACCCCAGGCATTGTGAAAGGTAAGTTCAGTTGCATAAATATGCCCCAGCTCACCACTTTGTATTATATCGTGTATCTGCCGGAAGCAGGTATGCCGGTAGCAAAGGTCTACTCCCAGTAAAAGGTTATTCCTGCGTGCCGCTTCCACCACAGCTTCGGTTTCCGCAGCGTTCCTGCCAAGTGGTTTCTGGCAAAAAACCGCCTTGCCCTTGTTCAGGGCTGCAATACTTTGTTCTGCATGCAGCGCACTTGGGGTGGCAATAACAACTCCGTCCACATCAGAATCCAGAATTTCTTCAAAGGACCCGTAGGTGGTGGCATTGGGGGCAACAGCCAGGGCAGCGTCCAGGTTATCCCGGCTTGGGTCTGCAATGCCGGCTACTTCAATTGTTTCGTTTTTGATCAGTGCTTCCATGCGGTTCTTGCCAATCCAGCCTACACCTAAAAAAGCCAGGCGCGGGCGCGAAACAGCTGTGGTTGCACTTTCTTTTACTGAGCTTGCGGTACTTTGTGATATCATAGGGTAATCAGCGCTTTAAGAAAGCCTTCAGGCCTTTCAATACTACATTTTAATGCTTCTTCTAAATTATCAAGGGTAAAGGTGTGGGTATAGAGCGGGCCTGGGTTTATGCGGCCTGCTGCCACAGCTGCAGCAGCTTCATGCATGCCTTCCATATATTTTTCCTGCTCCCGCTCATGGGCATTTATCACATCCAGCCCTTTCCAGTTCCATTGTTGTATGTTAACAGAGCGCATTCCATCCTGGTGAAAGCCTGCAATAATAAGCTTTCCCCTGTTTTTCAGCAGTTCACCGGAAAGGTTCAGTGGCCATTCCTTTCCGGTGGCTTCAATAACCCTGTCGCACCAGTTTTCATTGGTAATTTCCTTTACCTGTTCAATAATTTCCCAGTGGTCATGGAGCGGGAGGGCATGGTCAGCGCCACAATTCTTTGCCACCTCCAAGGCATACTCACGACGGCTCAGGGCAATTACGTTAGCGCCTCTTTCCTTGCATAACTGGGTAAGCAGCGCTCCTAAAAAGCCTATGCCGATAATAGCTACGGTATGCCCCGGTTTAATATCGCTCCGGTTAAAGATGTTGAGTGCACAGCCCAGTGGTTCACCCGGAAAAGGCTGACCTGCAAGCGTTCCTTCCAGCTTCAGGCATGCAGATTCCTCAGCTACATCATATTCTGCATAGGCAGCATAGGAAAGCATGGCTACCCTGTCGCCTGTCTGAATGTTTTTTACATCTTCTCCTTTTGCCACTACTGTACCCCAGCCTTCATGCCCGGGGGTACCCGCCTCAAGGGGGTAGCTGAACCAATCGCGTCCTTCGAAAGGAGGAATATTGGAAGCGCATACGCCACAACCTTCCAGCTTAACAAGGACCTGCGTCGGGCCCGGGGAAGGCAGTTCTGTTTCCTTTATAACTACTTTTTTATCTCCTCCAAAAGAGGCTGCCTTCATTTTATCGGGCAGCGGCATTACTTTGGAGTATTTCCGGCTTTTTTCTGTAACAGTTGTGCTGGACATATTTCTGTTTTAATGTTTTAGTATTGAGATTTGAGACGTGAGACGTGAGATTTGGGACAGGATTCAGGATGCTTTTGCTTTATATTCCTGTAATGATCGATTATCCGGTATTTATTATCCACAACTCACTTCTCACCCTTCACTACTCTTCTTTCAGTTTACAATTTTCAATTCTCTCTTTTTATCTTCTTTTAAGGATTTGGAATCCTGTTCCCCCTTGCTTCTCATTAGCCACTGATGCAGTTTTTTGATACCGCTTTTGTAAGAAACCTCAGGTTTCCAGCCTGTAGACTGGCTGAATTTATTATGGTTACTTACATAATAATACTGGTCTCCGGGGCGCCAGTCGCCAAAACCGGTGGTAAGTGAAGTGCCCGGTAAATCATCAATGATGTCCAATACCTCCAGCAGGCTTACTGCATTAGCTCTGCCGCCGCCTATATTAAAGGCTTTGCCGCTGAACTGCCCGATGTTTTTGCGGGCCGCTTCCATTGCTTGTACCAGGTCTTCCACAAAAAGGATATCCCGAACCTGCTTGCCATTGCCATAAATATTGATGCTCTGCTCACCAAGTGCCCTTATCAGGAAGTTGGCAACCCAGCCCTGGTCCTCGGTACCGCACTGATGCGGGCCGTAAATGCAGCTCATCCGGAATACGACAGCTGGTATGTTATAGATGCGGGCATAATCGCACACATACTGATCGGCAGCACCTTTGGAGCAGCCATAAGGGCTGTGGAAGCTAAGCGGCTGCTGCTCGTCTATACCCTCCTGAAATACCGGGTTGGCAGGAGTGTAGCTGGTTTCGTTTTCCTGCAGCTGTAAATCTTCGAGGTTCCCGTATACCTTATTAGTAGAGGTGTAAAGCAGGCCCGGCGGATTTTCCATTTTCCGCAGTGCCTGTAATATATTGAGCGTGCCTTCGAGGTTAACCTCATAATCTTCCTGCGGATTATCGACCGAAGTGGTTACAGCAACCTGGGCCGCGAAATGATATACATGCGAAACACCTTCCAGTGCTTTGCTTACCTCATAAGGATTCCTGATATCGGCAACTTTTACCTGCAGCTTATCCTTCCATTTATTCTTAAGCCATGCAAGGTTATCAATGACTCCTTTTCTGCTCAGGTTGTCAAGGATAACCACAGGGATGTCCTGGCCCAGCAGGTAATCGGCCATATTGGTTCCTATAAAGCCTGCCCCGCCGGTAATTAAAATTGGCTTCTCATCGGCATCGGCTGAAATGGGGTTGGGCTGCAGGAGTTTAAGTTTTTCCGGTAAAGCCTTTAAGCCATATTCCTTCAGGAGGGTATGCAGGAGCTTGGGGCTTCCTGCTGAAGTGAGCATTCCAAAGAAATACTCACGCTCATCGAGGTGGAAGCCGTCCATGGTTTCTTTCTCGGCAGGCAGATCATGGAGGGTGTACCAATAGGCGCGGTCAACAGGTAAGGATAAAAGTTTATTAAATTCCTCTGCCTGCTTCAGCTCATTGTGCTGCCAGGTGGAAAAGCCGCATTCTGTTATCCAGAGGCGTGCTTCGCTGTTGTGCGCATTCAGTACCTTTTGTACCCTTTCAATATTGGTCTGCCAGCCTTCAAAATTAAAATCAAACACATCGGGAAAACCGTGGAAGCCCACCACATCAATATACTCCAGTACTTTATAGTCGCCCATAAGGCTCAGCCAGCTGGGGTCGATAGGGCTCATGCCACCCAAAACTGTTTTTTTACCCCTTTGCTTAGCCCAATGGGCAGCCTTTATGATCATGTCTGCAAATATCTTCCAGCCCATGTCGAGGGTAAAATCCCATTCCGTTTTATTATTCGGCTCGTTCCAAAGCTCTATATAATCAAAATACTGCCCGTAATCTGTAATCAGCAGATCCAGGGTATCGGCATAATCTTTTGTATTGCGCGGGGGCGAAGCAACCTTAGCTTCTATACCTAATGAGGGAGGAGTATAGGTAAAGCAGGGCAGCAGCTCAAAGTTCATTGCAAGCTTTGGCAGCAGCCAGTCATACCACTCTTTCCCTTCAGGCCTGTTAAGGTCGGCCCAGGAAATGCCCGTGCGCAGGAAAGAAACCCCTATATCGTGCAGCTCAGTTATGGTTTTTTCAACCTTTGTGTAGTCACCCAAATGAAACCACTGAACAATGCCAATAGAAGGGCTTTTTATATTTCCGTTCATAAAATTTGTTCGTTTAAATGCAGATAAAAAAACAGGTTATACAGTAAGGCCTCTGGCTTCCAGTTCCTCTTTAGCATCTGCTACTTTGTCTTCCGCAATCTGGTCCTGCAGCCAGCCGGCCAGTTCCTGAATACCTTCCTCAAGAGAATAAGAAGGCGTGTAACCGAGTATTTCCTTCGCTTTGGAAATGTCTGCATAGCAATGGCGGATATCGCCTACCCTGTATTTGCCTGTTATTTCAGGCTTGATATATTTCTTGCCCAGCACCACAGCCATTTTTTCGGCTACCTCCTGTATGGTGTAGCTTTTTCCGCTGCCAATGTTAAATACTTCGCCGGCGGCTTCGGGCGTTTCCATGGCAAGGCGGCAGGCACGTGCAATATCGTATACGCTTACAAAGTCGCGTATCTGCTGGCCGTCTTCGAAAATAAGAGGCGGTTTATTGTTCAGGAAGCGCGATGCGAAAATGGCAAGCACACCTGTGTATGGATTAGAGAGCGCCTGATAAGGGCCGTAGGCATTGAAAAAGCGAAGTGCAACAACAGGAATATTATAGGCATTGCCCACCATCAGACACATACGCTCCTGGTCGTATTTTGACAGTGCATATACCGAGGCCAGGTCCGGTGTTTTGCTTTCCGGTGTGGCCACAGGAGAAAGCTTTTCCCCTTTTGCATTGTGCACTTCCCAGTCGGCCTGCTTCAGCTGTTCTTTTTTACGGCAGGGGGCTTCCTGGTGCTTTCCTGAAGCATCCTGATATAAGCCTTCCCCGTAAATGCTCATGCTGGAGGCTACCACCAGCTTTTCCACAGGGTTTTCAATAAGGGCCTCCAGGAGTACTGCGGTGCCTGTATTATTTACTTCGGTATATTCCTGCAGTTCATACATGCTCTGGCCAACACCTACGCGGGCAGCAAAGTGGTACACCACATCTACTCCTTCAAGTGCATTTCTTATAGCCGCACGGTTCCGTACATCGCCTGTAATAAGCTCAGCATCTTTTGGCAGGTAGGCAGGCCGTTCCCCGTTCTCTCCGTGTACCTGCTCAAGCAGGTTATCCAGCACCCTTACTTTATATCCGTTTTTTAAAAGCTCATTGGCTAAGTGAGATCCGATAAAGCCGGCCCCTCCTGTAATTAATACTTGCTTCTTCATAAAAAAAATAGTGAAAAAATATAAACTTCTACTCTAAAAGGGCTGCGCGGCAGGCCTTAAAGTTATCTCGTTAACTGCAACATTTTCCGGTCTGCTGATGATGTAAAGAACAGCATCTGCAATATCGGAGGGTTGTAAGGCTCCCCAGCCTGTATCTCCGGCAGATTGTCCTCCGCCTATGGCATTAGTAAAAAATCCGGTATCGACCATGCCCGGCAGGATGGTGCTAACCCTTATTTTCGGCTGTACCTCCAGGCGCAAAGTTTCGGCAATTGCCTGCAGTGCTGCTTTGGAAGCTGCGTAAATTCCTCCCCATTCATGGGGTTTGCGGGCAGCAACTGAGGAGATAAACACAATATCGCTGCTGTTGTTTTTCTCCAACATTTGGGGCAGGAAGGAACGTATGGTGCGTAAATGGCCCATTACATTCAGGTTTAAAACCGACTGCCACTTTTCCGGATCACCCTCAGCAAGCCTTTCCGTTATTCCGCGGCCTGCATTACAAATAATAAGGTCGGGAATCAGCCCTTTTTCATTCAAAAAACCATACAGCCGGTTAACCTGTAAAGGATCAGTTATATCTGTGGAATGATATATTATTCTTTCTTCAGGGAATCCTTCCTCAGGGGCCGGTGGTTCTTTAATATCGGCAATAATGGTCCGGATTCCGGCACCGGCTAAAGCTCTGGCTATGGCCAGACCTATACCTCCGGCGCCACCTGTAACCAGTGCTGCTTTATGAAAGTAATTTTTTGCTGTTTGTTTGGAGCTTCCCAACAAATGTCCGGTTTAATTATTAAAAATGCGTTTAACAGTGCCTGTATAAGAGCACATTGTCCTGAAAAAAGTAAGGGCAGGAAACTAACTGTACGAATATAGAAAATGTAAACTAAACTAATTTAATATCAGTACCTGCTCATTTTTCTACTGTAGAACCTGCAGCCTTTAAAAATGTTTGGCTTCTGCTGAAGAAGATGCTGCTCCTGCTGCAGGTTTTTTTTCTGCAGTGTAGGCCGGTCCCTTATTTTCCGGCAACAAAACCCGGGAAGACAGCAAAGCTTAACACTGTATAAAACTCAGCTGTTTTTAAATTCTTACGATTATAATGTAGTTCGGATGCAGCGTCTTATATTTGTGCCAAATATTGAGAATCCTGGTTTTTTATGAAAAATAGCTTCTTTTTTTTGCTGGTTATATCACTCTTCTTTGCCTGTGGTAACGAAAAGGAAAACAAGCGCGATTCACTCTTTTTCAGAGGCAATGTGCAGCTGAAAGATAAAAATTATTCTCAGGCTATCCGCTATTATACAGAAGCCCTTGCTCATGACGGCGAATATGCCGAAGCATATAATAACCGGGGAATTGCCTACTATAAGCAGGGGAAATATAACCAGGCCCTGGAAGATTACCAAACGGCTTTATCAATAAAGCCTGATTTTACAGATGCCCTGTATAACCGTTCCAATACTTACCAGGCAATGGAAATGTGGGAGGAGGCTTTGGACGATCTTCGTGAAGTGGAGCAGGTTTACAACGATTCTGCCTATATCCACTTTGCTAAAGGGGTTTCCTTTACTCACCTGAATGAGGATGATTCCGCCCTTGCTGCTTTTAATAAAGCCATTGAGCTGGATCCACGGAATGCCGAGGCATACATAAACAGGGGAGTGGTAAAATTGTATGAGCGGGATTTTACCGGTGCCAGGGAAGATCTTGAAAAAGCTGTTTCCCTCGATAGCAGGGAGCCCAATGCATACAATGCCCTTGCACTTTTAATGATGGAAAAGAAGAACTATGAGGAGGCCCTTAACCATGTAAACACTGCACTGGCCTTAAGCATCCGCGACCCTTTTTACCTGAATAACCGTGGCTTTATACATACCCAGCTGGGCGATTATAAAAAAGCGGAGGAAGATATAAACCTTAGTCTGAAGCTTAATGCCAGAAATCCATGGGCATACCGCAACAGGGGTGTTCTCTACCTTTTTAAAGAAGATTATAAGCAGGCAGAAGAATTATTGATGAAAGCAGCAGAGATGGACCCTTTCCTTGATGAAGTATACTATTACCTTGGGGAAGTTTATTACCGCCAGAACCGGCTGGAAGAAGCCTGCGAATACTGGAAAAGATCGGCCGACTTCGAAGAGCCTTCAGGCATGCAGGCTGTTGAAGAGCTGTGCCAGTTTCAGGAGCAGTAATCTCCTCCGGTCTTTACTCCATAGAAGAAGACCTTAACCCCCGATGGATTTAATTCCGTTCGGGGGTTTATTTTTTTTAGCCTCACAAGTTTCAGTGCTTTCATTTTTTATAAAGACACCAGCACATCTTCTTTTCCCTGTTTGCCTTGGTTGTTAATAATCTGTTATCCTCCGCTACCCCTATAATTAGTAGTCCACGCTACTACAACTGGCAATTTCCGTTACTATAAATAGCAGTCTGTTTTAGCTACAAATAGCTGTTGATTAGTATCTCATTAAGCATTTATCTTTGCATTGTTTATAATTAATCTAAATAACAATAAGAGAAATTTACTCCAGCGAAATGAGAACACTATACCTTTTAATTTCTTTCCTGACGGTGGCGCTTTGTGCACAGGCCCAAACTGGAAAAATCAGCGGCACAATAAAAACATCTGACGGCAAAGCTGCGGCCATGGTAAATGTGGGTCTGAAGGGAACCCAAAAAGGTACCATTTCAGATTCCGAAGGGCATTATGAAATCTCAAACATCAAAGAAGGAACCTACACCCTTGTAGCCTCTTTTGTGGGTATGCAAAGAAAGGAAATGCAGGTAGTGGTTGCCGGTAATAAAACCACTGTTGTTCCGGAATTTGTACTGGAAGAAAGCCAGGAAAGACTGAAGGAAATTGTGGTGGAAGGATTAAATGAGGATAACTTTAAGGTGGATGCTCCTTCTCAGTCGCTCCGCCTCCAGGGGCCGCTGATTGAAGCTCCGCAGAACATACAGGTCATTACTTCTGATGTGATCAGGAATCAGCAATCCATAGATATGCTGGAATCTGTTTCCCGCAACGTGAGTGGTGTGCAGATGATTGAGCACTGGGGGAATTTCGCCCGGATAAATATGCGTGGCTTTAAAATACCTGCCTTCAGAAACGGAATGAATGTGGATTTGCCCTGGGGGCCTCTGACTGAAGATATGTCGATGGTGGAAAGGATTGAATTTGTGAAAGGTCCTGCAGGCTTTATGCTCTCTTCCGGCGAGCCCGGCGGACTTTACAATGTGGTAACCAAAAAGCCGGAACTGAACCATAGGAATGAAGTTACTTTTACCACCGGTAGTTTTAATACCCTCCGCAGTACTCTGGATCTGGGAGGTAAGCTGAAAAAAGATGGCAGTTTACTTTATCGCTTCAACCTGATGGGGCTGACAAAAGGGTCGCACAGAGATTATGAATTTAATAACCGGTATACCATTGCACCATCTGTCCGGTATAACATCGGTGAAGAAACCTCACTTACGGCAGCCTACATTTATCAGTATTCGCAAATGTCAGTAGCAGGAGCTGCTTATGTATTTTCACCGAATGGATTTGCCGATTTACCAGGGGACTTCACTTTTGGCGAGCCTAACATCGATCCTACTAATATCGATGAACATAATATATTCCTGACCCTGAACCATAAAATTGCCTCCGGCTGGGATTTAACTGCACAGCTGAGTTACCTGCGGTACAACCAGGAGGGCAGTTCCCTTTGGGTGGATTCTGTGCAGGCAAATGGTGACCTTTACCGTACAATGAACTCTTTTGATGCACATAATGATTCCAAACTCGGGCAGGTATTCCTGACCGGTAAATTTAATACCGGACTGGTGAGTCATAGTGTCCTTACCGGTTTAGATCTTGGTCATAAAGATTTTTATGCAGACTGGTGGCAGGGAGGAAGGATAGGGGGAATCTTCAATGTATACAACCCGGTTTATGGGGTTCCTGCCGCTTCTTTGCCTCAGATTAACAGACAGCAGAGCCTGAGACAACGTTCTACTGCAGGATCTTATCCTGCCAGCTCAGGCCAAAGATACGCTTCCATTTATGTACAGGATCAGTTAGGGTTTTTTAACGATAAAGTGCGTTTAACCCTTGCGGGAAGATATACTTCTTACAGTGGCTGGAGCTATGGAAACACCACTGATGATCAGGTGTTAACCCCACGCTTAGGACTAAGCGTTACTGTTGCCAAAAACACCTCTGTTTACGGGTTATATGATCAGTCTTTTATTCCTCAGGCCGGACAGGATAAAGAAGGAAATGTTTTTGTGCCTGTCAGGGCAAATAATCTTGAAGCTGGTATAAAAAGAGAGTGGGCCGGAGGCCGATGGAACTCAACTCTTGCAGTTTATCAGATTACGAAAGAAAATATTATTGTGGGGGACCCTGAAAATGTAAACTTTAGCATTCAGCTGGGAGAGGTGCAGTCAAAAGGAGTAGAGTTTGATGTGCAGGGAGAGATTGTGGACGGTTTAAAACTGATCCTCAACTATGCCAATACAGATGTCGAAATTACTGAAGATACCAACGAAGCCAGAGTAGGGACCCGCGTAGCCGGCCATGCCCGCCACATGACGAATGGCTGGTTGCAATACCAGTTTCAAAATACAGCCATCAAAGGTTTAGGACTTTCCCTGGGGTACCAGTATCAGGCTGACCGCTCCTCCTGGAGCTGGAGTGCAGATAATGAATCTGTATTGCCTGACTACTTCCGGCTGGATGGAGCCATTTCATGGCAGAACGATGATTTTAATGTAGGCTTAAATGTATATAACCTCTTAAATGACTATTTATATTCCGGAAGCGCCTATAGTTCTTTCTACTACTGGCAGTCAGAACCAGGAACCAACTTCCGTTTAAGTTTAGGCTATAAATTTTAATCTATGACTTTTAAAAAGATTACAGGAAAACTACACCTCTGGCTCGGACTTACGTCCGGGCTATTGGTATTTATTATTGCAATAACAGGCTGTATCTATGCTTTTCAGGAGGAGATACAAGACCTGACACAACCTTATCGTTTTGTGGAAGCACAGGAGGAACCTTTTCTTCCCCCTTCCCGGATAAGGGAAATAGCAGATGCACAGCTTCCGGGTAAGCATATTCATGGAATCCTGTACCAGGGGAAGGAGCGTGCGGCAAAAGCTATCTATTACAGCTATGAAGACCACTATTATGATTTTGTATACCTGAATCCTTACACGGGCGATGTGCTGAAGGTAAAGGATGCCTATAAGGGCTTTTTCAGGTTTATACTGGACGGGCACTTCTACCTGTGGATGCCACCTGAAATTGGCCAGCCTGTGGTAGCTACCGCCACCCTTGTTTTTGTGGTAATGCTTATAAGTGGCATTGTGCTGTGGTGGCCCCGCAATAAAAGTGGGGCAAAACAGCGGTTCAGCATAAAATGGAATGCCCGCTGGCGAAGGAAGAATTACGACCTGCACAATGTACTTGGTTTTTACGTATCCTGGCTTGCCCTGATTTTAGCCTTTACCGGTCTGGTATGGGGTTTCCAATGGTTTAAGGAAGGGTTGTATTTTGCAGCGGGGGGTGAAAAATCACTTGAGTATGCAGAGCCACTCTCCGATACCACGGCTACGGCCATGGAGAGCGAAGCGAAACCGGTTGATGTGCTTTGGGAAAGTATGAAGTCCTCTTATCCGGAATCAGGATCAATAGAAATGCATTTTCCGGAAGGGGAGGAGTCACCACTTCATGTGGCTATTAACCCTGATGCCTCCACCTACTGGCAGATCGATTACCTTTACTTCGATCAGTATACCCTGAAGGAGCTGCCGGTGGACCATATTTACGGTAAAATGGAGCAGGCAGGTGCGGCGGACAAATTAATGCGCATGAATTACGATATCCATACCGGTGCCATTATAGGCCTGCCCGGGAAAATCATAGCCTTCCTGGCTTCCCTGCTTGTAGCTTCCCTGCCCGTAAGTGGATTTTTAATCTGGTGGGGAAGGAGAAAAAAAGGAAAGAATGAAGATAAGCAAAGCTCAGCAAAACAGGACCGTGAATTAAAAAGCAGACCAATAAAGCCAAAGCACCGGCAACCTCTTGCTCAGTAATGGAAGAAAGGGCAGACAGGAATCCAAACCATGTGCTCATTTGAATGGTTTATTAAAAAGCGGCGGGAGGATAAAGAATCATCCGGTCGCTTTTATTCATTCGACTAAACACTAAAAACCAAAACAATGAAATTTCATACCCGGAAATGGATCAAGCCCGGTGACCTGAACCCAAACGGGTCTCTCTTTGGCGGCAGCCTTTTGCAGTGGATCGACGAGGAGGCAGCTATATATGCAATCGGGCAGCTGGAAAGCAATCATGTAGTAACAAAGTACATTTCAGAGATCAACTTTGTCAGTTCAGCTAAAGAAGGTGATATAATTGAGCTCGGGCTGGAGGTGGCATCCTTTGGAAGGACATCGGTTACCCTTCGCAGCGAAGTGAGGAATCTCATCACTAAGAGTACAATTTTAAAAATAGATAAGCTGGTTTTTGTATTGCTGGACACCGATGGCAGTCCGAAAGCACATGGAAAGACCGAGGTGAAAGTAATTTAGAAAGGGAGTAGTTTAATAAACAGGTGTTCATTTTATTTAGCTGAGCTGTAGAAGGTTAGGGCAGTAGAAAGCACTCAATATGAAAATATCTTTAATTTTCCTTCCCTTTACTTGCTAAGAACCCCTTTTTTCTCTTTCTTTGCACTCGCATTTGAGGAAAGATCCAGTCTTCCCCGGTGCAGCTTCACTGAAGCAAAGGGTCTCATAGCTCAACTGGATAGAGCAACTGCCTTCTAAGCAGTAGGTTTCAGGTTCGAGTCCTGATGGGATCACATTTTCGCTTTCCAATGGAGGGCAATGGTTTAAGAAAGGCCGGTAACTGAACGTTATCGGCTTTTTTTATGTATTTTGAGTATCAAAGGAAACCGGCTAAAACCATTCTTTTGATACCGGTTTGATACCGGTTTTGATACCCAAAATATATGAGCCATGAAAGCGACCTATACTTTTGTCTATAACCGGAAAAATAAACTTAATAAGCAGGGGCAGGCCCTCGTACAAATTCAGGTTTATTATAATAAGGAAAGAAAATATTTAAGCACCGGCATTTATCTTAAACCCAATGAATGGGATGCCAGGCGAAATGAAGTAAGCAAACATAACCCTGAATGTGATGTATTAAACCAGGAGCTCCAGGAGCATGTCGAAAATCTCAAGGCTCATGAGCGTAGTGAAAACCAGGCAGGCAGGCCAATTGTCCTCTCTAATCTGACGCTGGAAAATTTCAAGGCCTCCAACCCTGGCCTAAGCTTTACGGAATTTTGGCGGGTAGGAATCGAGACTAACAACCAATTAGAGTATGATACTAAAAGATCTCACCGCTCCGCTCTCAAGAGATTTAAAGAATTCCAGGATGAAGTTCATTTTCATGAACTGACAACCGACCTCTTAAGGGTTTACGAGAAATTTCTCATAAATTTCCGTGTTCCTAATAAAAAAGGAGGAGAAAAGGCTCTTTCTTATGGGCGTATCCATTGTCTTTTCAAAACGCTCCGGGCTTATGTCAACAGGGCAATTCAGGAAGGATATATGGAAACAGCAAATGATCCTTTCAATAGATTTAGTACAGCTAAATACCGGAAGGTGGCGAGTCAGACAACCCGGAAATATTTAATTCCTGAGGAAATTCATGCAATTGAGAACCTGGAGATCCCACCGCACTTGCAGTACCTTGAGAAGATCCGCGATATGTTTTTGCTTTCCTGTTACACTGGTCTACGCTATTCTGATATTGTACAACTGGATACAAGCTGCCTGCAATTCAAAAAGGGAGAAGGCTATTCTCTTTATTATAGCATGCAACAAAAAACCAAAACAGAAGTACTGGTGCCAGTTTACCTGCTATTTAATAAGAAACCTGAAATAATTATCAAGAAATACCTGGAAGATCTCCAGGCAGGGGAAAATCTTCTTTTTGAGGAAATCACCAATCAGTACATGAACCGCTGTCTGAAGCAACTGGCTTTTCTTTCAGGCATAGAATGTAACCTTACATTCCATATGGCCCGGCATAGCTGCGCGACTCTTTTACTGGACCTGGGGCTGAGCTATGAAGTCGTACAGCAATTACTTGGTCACACCAATATCCGTACTACTCAGATTTATGGTAAAGTGCGAAAAGAAGCTGTTAAGAAAGCATTGAAGGGGGTAAAGTGGGATGATATGAATTAATGCATAGCTTATTTTCTTTGGAAGTGAATCCATTGCCAATGTTTAAGCCCATGTTAGCAATAAAATGTGGGAGTAAAATTAGATTTCTGCCTCCGCTACAGCCAAAAGAAAGCTGCTCCTCCGCCGGGGCTTCGGAACAACTTTCTTTCCGCTTCCGCTCTAAACGCCACCAACATCCCGGGAAGCCCTTTTGCCAATAGGAGCTTCTTATTCCGTGATGTCCGTGGCTTGTCCCCTGCTTCTTTGCCGGCTCTTCCGGAGTTAGCAGAAACTGTAATTCCCTTACTTGTTAGATAGGAACGGGAAACTTACAGACAATAGCCAAATGTTCATTTACAGATCCACAATGTTCATTTACAGATCCACTTTGGGTAATTTATTCGCTTCCTGCAACTGGAGGATATAAGCGTCCAGAGCACCACAGGTAAATTCCACCATATTAACCTTTAACAGCGTAGCATACAGTTTTGCTTTTTGTCCATACTGTTTAGGTACTGAGATGGTGGTATAGGTGATCTTTTCTGCTTCTCTTTTTACTTCACCTTCTGTTTCCATTTTAAGGCGGACTTCCGCCGGGCTTTCTTCAGGAGCATTCACTTCCTTAGGAGCTTCTTCTTTATTTACAGGAAACACAGGAGGATCAGTAGCTACTGGAGTTTCCATAATATGAGGAATTTCCAGTTGCCTGTTTTCAATTTCCTGCGGGTAGGCCTTTCGGCTCTCTGCTTCTACTAACTTTCCGGAGGTTTGCCTTGCTGCCTGAAGCTTTGCCATTAGTTCGTGTTTTTGTGCCATCAGAGATTGAATTTTAGGACCAGCTCTTTCATAAAGGATTCGAATTCTTTCCGGACCGGATTCAGCTCATAGCCGGGACCGGAAATATAACTTTTATAAGTGTTATAGCGGGCATAGATGGCCCGCCTGGAAATGCGCGTATCCATTACCTGAATATTGATCTCCCTGCAGAAATCCTCCATGATCTTTTCCTCTATCCTTCCTTCTGCCTCATTGACAAAAGCCAATACATTTAACAGGTGCCCTTCTTTTTGCAAAAGCTTTTGAATGTCTCCCAGCAGGTGAACAAAGCCAAGGGTGCCATAACGGTCGTTCTTATCACTCACTGCGGGAATCAACACTCCATCACAGATCATCAGGACCTCCACTACGCTTTCATCATCTGCTCTTCCCGGCTGGTCAATTAAAAGCACATCATAGTCCTCAACCAGTTCTACAATTCTGGAAGGTAACTTCCGGATGTTCAAAGCCTGGATGGGGTAGGGGAAATCCTTTTGCATTAACAAGTCTTCCTGCCGTATGTCGAAAAGGGTTTGCTGCTGATCGACATCAAATACTAAAACCTTCCTGCCAAAATCGATCACCAGTGAGTTGGCGATCAGGGCTGTGAAAATTGTTTTTCCAGCTCCTCCTTTTTGGTTTGCCACTGAAATAACCTTTCCCATGATTTTATTAAGAAATTAAAATATGATATAGATAAAAAATGGTTTATTGACATCATTAAAAAATTAAATACTGAGATAGTGACTTCCTTATATTATAAAGAAAATGTAATACTAAACTATTAAAAAGGGATCCAATCAGTTCATTAAAAGCGGATCTAATCAGGTCATTATTTCATTAGGTAATGGAATGGCTTTATGATCAGGTAATTAAATCATTGAGTAATAATGTAATGAAATAATAAAGTCATAAGTTTATTTTAACATTATATATAGCATTAATTTAGTAATTAAAATTCAAAATAATTAGCAATTAACAAAAGAAAAATTTAATTTAAGTGAAAGAATATCAGGTAGTTGTATTTTTTTATTTTTCCTGATGTGGGTCCCGGCCAGCGGGATAGGTATATTTGTCAGCAGGACGAATATTATAAGAGAAAACGAAAAAAATAGCAAGAAGTAAACCACCCTTTAGTCTTTTTTGGTCAAAAAAGGCTGTCAGGGAGTTGGTTTAAGCCTTCCACAGAGTGGAAGAAATTTTTTAGGTATACCTTTTGGGGGAAAAGGCCTGAAAGGGAGAGTAGTACAGTGGGTTTGGTATACTTTTTAAAATGAAAGAGACGAAGCAACTGAAGATCGATGCAGTTGTCGATGAGCAACTGCAGACTGCCGCCCGGCATTTTGCCCTTAGCAAAAAAGCCTTCGCAGAAGAAGCCATCCTTTTCTTTTCCAGGAATAACATCTCCCCGAAAGGCTACAGCCCCTGCAGGGAGTTTGACCAGGTCCAGCTGATCCGGAAAAGTACTGACAGAATAATTGGAGTGTTGCAGCAGCAGGAGCAGGAATCTTTTGCCGGACTGCTGGCAGAGATCCTGAGAAGCCAGATAGCAGTCCAGGCATTGATCAACCTGGTGGTGGATTATGCTGTGGAGCCGCCCAGGCAAGATACGGTTGCTCAGCGGGTTCAGGATTACATCCGGGAACATATGAGGCAACTGGAGGCTAATACTCCCTTAGAGAAGCGGCTGGAGTAAGGGATAATCAGATCTTCATTTAATAGTTTAATGAAATCCTTATGCATACCAAACTGATCAATCCGGCTACCGATGGATTGAAGGTTTATCATAACCTTGGTCCCTCCGATCGGCTCATCTCTTACCTGCTGCACGAGAGCAAAGAGAATGGAAAGGGTGAGCAGATATTCTTTAACCAGTTTGCTGATAATATCTCTGCTGAAACTGTCCGGAATGCCCTGAATGGCAATGTGAAAGGCCTCAGGAAAAATGAGGAGAAGTTCTTTACCATTGTGGTATCTCCCGGTGAAGATGAGCTGCGGCATATCGGCAACAGTGATGAAAAGCTAAAGGTATTTGCCCGCCGCATTATGGATGATTATGCCCATCATTTTAACCTTAAAGACGGGCATCAACTGGAGGGGAAAGACCTGCTGTGGTTTGCTGCTATCCATGCAGACAGGAAAGTGAAAAATCTGGACCTTAAGAAAGAAGATGGCTTCCTGAGTGAAAAGGAGAAAAGGCTTATCCAGGATCTTAAGGCAAAAGGAGATCCCAGCTCATTGAAGGCTATAGAAAGAATTGAGCTGAGTGCCGACAGGCGAAATGCCCACAAGCTTGATGAGGAAGTTTTCCAGGCAGGAGATAATAAGCCGGGCCTCAACAAGCATATCCATATCGTGGTAAGCCGAAAGGACATCAATATGCAGTATTCTCTCAATCCCAGGGGCTGGAAGGCACGCTTTGATCTAAGGAAATGGCAGGAAAATAATGGCCATCGTTTCCAGGAGCTTTTCAGTTACACCAAGGAAACAATGCATGAAGCCTTTTATTTTCCAAAGCAGGATAAAGCTTATTTTGAAGGGAAGATTGAAGAAACCATTCACCTGATCAATGAAAAGTATGTGGGGGAGGAAAAGCTGGATGGGGAGCAGTTCAAGCGGATTGGTGCAAAATTCAACTATTCCCGGGCTTTCTTTATCAATCTGGGTAAGCTAAAAAGCCGGTATCAAAAGGGCGACTATTTCGTGGATCCTTATCACTTCGTAGCAAGGGGAAGAGACATTAAGCCTGATGAGTATGCAGGACAGGACAAGAGGGAAGGAAAAGGTAGCTGGCAATGGGAGGGTGGAAAGTTTACTCATAAAGATCCTTCTTTTCCGGAACGTTCTTTTCACTTCCAGGAACTTCTGGCCGCTTTCAGGCATTACCGGCCATTTTCTTATGTCAGGGATCCTATGCTGTTTGAGCATGAGCTCAGGCGGAAAAGGAAATGGCAGCAACAAAGGGAGGAGGGTAAACAATCCGAATTAGAAAATTAGTAAAGCCATGTATTTCTACAGAAGTGCCTTATCGTTTCTGGTCTTTGCTTTTATGCTGGTCCTGCTGCCGCTCAGCATCGACTTTTACCTGCTGGCGTTCTTTGATGGAGCCTTGGCTGAATGGATGTTGCGGAGCCTGCAGCTGTATGAGCCACACCTGGTCTTCAACCGGGGCTTGCTTTTACTGTTGTATTACTTTATTCTTTTAGTGGCTATGCGGCTTCCCTCTTACCAGGGACCGGCAAGGCCTTCTGCTGCATTATCCGGTGGTGTGCAGGGAGCGGGGCTGATCTCTTTTTTAGCAACCGCGGCTGGTTTTATTTTCTTCGAGCAACTCCCGCTTCCGGTACTTCCTTTTTACCCTGCTTTCTTTGTTGGGATGCTGATATTTCTGCCCTTCATCTCTTTTCTGTTTTTTATTCAGCCTCAAAAGCTGCATACCTTTATCAGGCGCCAGCGGGCTTCAGGAAAGGATGTGATAAATATCCGCCTGGAAAAGCAGGGGTGGGTAAACGTGGTTGAGCCTTTCAGTCATACATTGATTCTTGCCGGAAGTGGCGCTGGTAAAACAGTAAGCCTGGTGCGGCCATTCCTGCGGCAGTTTATTGATAAAGGGTTCTGTGGTATCCTCTATGATTTTAAAAATCCTGATCTTATCGATGAGCTGAATACCATCCTCATCGGAAATGAGCACCGGCTTTCGATGCCTTATTTTATCATTAATTTCCGTGATGTGCAGAAGAGCCACCGCTTTAATATCCTGTGTCCGGATCTGATCCGGAATGCCAACTTTGCAGAAGAATATGCCCTGAGCATTATGAGCAACCTTGATAAAGCAATCCTGAAAGATCCGGGAAGCTTCTTTAGCCGTAGCAGCATCAATTATCTCACAGCCATCATCTGGTTTTTAAAGAAAAAGCATCCTGCCTGTTGCACGCTTCCCCATGCCATTAACATTGCCCTTTATGGTGACTTCAGGCATGTGCTCAGCATGTTGCAGTGTGATCCTGTAGCAGCAGATAAGGTAAGTGCAGTGGTGACTTCTTTTGAGCAAAAAGCAGAGCGGCAGCTTGCGGGGCAGCTATCTTCTGTTCAGAACCTGCTGTCCACCATCAATACACCGGAGGTGGCCTGGGTTTTATCGGGGAATGACTTTGTGCCAGACATTAATCAGGCAGATGATCCAAAGCTGGTAGCAATAGGGAATGATCCCGGGATGTCGAAATCCCTGGCCTCCATTATATCCTGTATTTTTACTGTAGCCCTGAAGAACATGAATGTGGAAGGGAAGCATAAAAGCTTTGTGCTGCTTGATGAAGCGCCTACTATTTATGTGCCCGGCCTGGAGAATATAGCCGCCCTTTCCCGCTCCAATAAAATGGCGCTGGTGTACATCGCGCAGGACCTGTCGATGATGGTGGATATGTATGGAAAGGATAAATCAGAAACCATTATTGCGAACCTTTCTAACCGTTTCTTTGGAAAAGTAAACCTTCCTTCAACGGCCAGGATGGTGGCAGAGATCATTGGCAGGGAGGAGCGGGAAATGATCTCTTTTTCCGAAGGCTTATCTGATTCCGGAAGCCGGCAGAACAGTAGCCGCAACTATTCAAGGCATGTGCAGGAAAGGCAGATTTTCCGGCCGGAAGATCTTGGCAGGCTGAAAAGGGGTGAGTTTGTCGGTTGCACCACCGATGCAGGACAGCCTTACTTTTACGGAAAGTTTCAAAAGCTAAGTTACCGATGCTTTTACAAGATTGGTAGTTTCACTGCCTTTGAGGATAAGGAAAAAGCAACAGGCGTGGAAGATATTCCCCTGTACCTGGAGGATCATCTGAAAAAAATAAAGCTGGAGGCGGAAGCCATAGTCAGGAGCTATCCGAATGTATTTGATGCAAAAGGGGTGGAAGAAGAGGATACATAGCCGGTTTTCTATCCCATAGCAGATTCTTTTCATTTATAGCAATTAGGCAACTGTGCTACTAATTCTGACGAAAAGGAGAGAGGCGGGAACTTTGCAGAAATTATAAGCTATTATCTCCTGCAGATAAAGAAGGATCGGCAGATTGTCAGGTAAAAGCTATCTTATTCCTGCTTATATGAGAAAAAGTGAATCGTATTAAATTCCCGGAAATTAAATTAAGTTTTTATAGAATCTTTAATTCTTTAGCTATGGAAGGAGTAAAGGAAAAGATAGATCAGGCCGTTGCTGCTTTTTCCGAAAGCGGAGAAATTATTCATTTGCAGCCTTTTAGCGAAAATCCAGATCAATCCGGAAGCGAAACTTCAGGACCAGTTAAACCTGTTGAGGAGGGGCTTTTTATTTCCAGAAAGAGGAGTAAAGGGGATTTTGTGTTGGTCAGAGTATTAAATTCCACTTGTTTTAGTGTCATCCATTTTGTGGCCATTGAAGGTCAGGTCCAGCAGATGGAGGTGCGATATATCAACAACGCCTATGAACTGGAGCTAATTCAGCGGACTAAAAAGCTTTGTTCTGATGGATTATATGTGGAGTTGGAGCCTGTGGCTGTTGAAGAGTTTGGGATGTTTGTGGGAATTGTAAGGAGGAGTTTAAAGTTTATTATTTAGAGTTGAAGTAAAGTTTGGTAATTAAAATTTGTATTAGGGGAGTTTTTAATATTGTAGTTAAGGCAAAATTATTGCCGCATTCTTGTAGAGGTAATTTGCATATTTAGTGCTATAAAATTTGACTTGGTTATTTAGTGTTTAAAAAAAAATCTCCCATTCCATGAACTTGCCGGTCCTCGTTGTATAGTCATTTGCATTACCATGTAAATCAAAAACAGACTGCATCCATTTATAAGAGCCTTATCTTTATTGTAAAACGGCTTTTTAGAAGTTAATGAAAGGATCAAAAAAACATTTACTAAAAAGAGGACAAAAACTACGATTCCAAAAACAAAAAAATCTGCAATTCAAATCCAAAATGAATGTCTCCCCAGAGACCACAACCACATCGCTGCTCCGGAGTTGGTCAATCATCTGTTCCAGTCGGGGCCGGGATTTGTTTTTGCCTGATACTTTTTCTTTGTAAACTGTTTCGCACCCATAGGTTTTAAGATCATCCAGCTGAAGCTCCAGGTTCTGATGCCGGATACTTACCCTTGCATATCCTGTCTTCATTTTTTTGTTTTAAAAACCCGTCTCAAAAACAAAATTAAAATTTGATTAATGAGATGCCTTTATAAGAATGCTGGAATGATCTCAGGGGAGTTTTGGTGGTGAGTTTCAAATTCTCAAAAATTGCAGGTTTTATTTTACACCTAAACAGCCGTTTTTTGTGGAAGGACGATAAATTCATTTTTTTGTAGAAGGCCTGAGATATGTCCCGACCCCTCACCTGTGATAGTTTGGATTTTAATCAGCCAAAGCTTATGTTAGCCCCTAAGCTAAAGTAAATATATCAGCAGTTGTACCTCCAAATGCTGATATAAACAAGTTGTGTTAAATTATATCGTACAAAATGGATTTTGAAAATTATATAGGTCAAAATTTCAAGGAAGTCTCAAATGAAATAGATTCTTATATAATTGAGAATAATGATTTTGAACTTGAGTTAAATGAAGGTCTTGAAGAGCGATACTTTGTCAAATCTGAAAGTGGCTCTTTCAAAATGATACTAGATAAGAATAGGAATATTCAAACAATATTTCTTTTCCCATTAGAGGATAGTTTCTTCCTTATGAAGGGCTATAATGTAGACATGGGGAGAACAGGAGTTAGAAATAAACTGGGTAATCCGGACAAAGTGGGTGAGCCTTTTGTAAGTCCTATATTGGGCAGCACAGGAGGATTTGATAGATATGATAGAAACGTAGTCTATCATTTTGAATACGAAGATGCTGAACAAAAAAGAATCAAAAAGATAACTCTAATGTCGAAAGAAACGGCTCCTTAAAAAATATAATAAACTAAACACAATCGAGGTACTGTCTTGAAACGCGAGCAAGTAAATAAAATTTTTTAAAATTTGGGGCTGCGATTTTAATGATTACTTAACTGCTTTTAAATCCGCTGTTTGTATTGTATACTTACCGTTTTTTTTAAATTCTCAAGAAACCACCGTATTTCTGTAAAGGAGATTAACTCTCTGTTGCAAAGCTTACCTGTAATAGTCAGCTCCTGACTTTTTGGGAGTTTGGTTTTAAGTTGCAAATGGGCTATGTTTCAGGTGTAATCTTATTCAAGTTGAACATAATAGTGCTTAATGTGAGCAAACATTCGTGTAAAGAAATGTGGAATTCAATGATAATGACCTTCGATTACTGAGACAACTAATGAACTACAATAAAAAAACATTCAGACCAATTCAAAACTCTGAAAATGGAGAAACTACCGCGGAAACTGTTTTTGAATATAGGCAAGAAGGCAAAATCTTGACTGCCGAATATTGTGGCGGGCAAATTAAAAAAGGACATTTAATCGGTCTGGTGGATGAAAGTGGAAATATTGAAATGCGGTACCACCAAGTCAACGAAAAGGGAGAGTTAATGACTGGAATTTGTTTTTCAAAGCCCGAGATTTTGTCAAGTGGAAAAATTCGGCTTCACGAAACTTGGGAATGGACTTCTGGAGACAAATCAAAAGGAAAATCAATTATAGAAGAAATTTAAACATTCGACAATCGAGGAACTGTCTTTGAAGGCAAAAAAATATAATGGCTGCGGTTTCGATAAACTATTTACTGCTTTTAACTCAGCTGGCCGTATTCTATACTAACCGTTCCCATTCTCATAAACCCACCCAATTTTGAAGCGGCGGTTTTCGTGTAAAAGCAATTAATCTAGTTACAAAGCTTACCTGTAACCGTCAGCTCCTGACTTGTGTGAGTTAGGATTTAACCTGCAAATACTTTATGTTTCAAGGTGAAATTATATCAAACATAGAAGAAGTAAAGTTACTTGCTGTTACTGAATGAAAAACAAAAGGCGGTACATCACATTCATCGTAGGATTAGGTCTCTTCTTGCTTAGTTTTCTTTGGTTTGCGACAAATCAGGCTATGTATTTTATTTGGATTATGGGCGGACTTATATTATCAGGAATCGCTTATCTATTTATTATTTCTAAAAAAGATTCCCTTAAAAATAAGCTCATTTTGACTACTGTTCTGATTAGTGCGATTTTTATAAACAAGATATCTGAGAGTCAATTAATAGATTTTTCTTTCTGGACATTTATTACCTTTAATGAGGCCCATCTAGATAGAGCAAATCAAATTTTACGAGGCACGACGATGGAAATAATTATTAGCAAAACCCGTATTTATGATAAGAATGGTGAATTAAAGGAAAGTGATGTTAGTGAACTTAAAAATCTTCAAGGATTATTAGGTGTCAATATAATCGCTAAGACGGAAAGCTATATTTATTATGAACTTTATGGGTTCTTAGATAACAGGGTTGGGATAAAATATATCTTTGACGAGGCTAAAAAAGATAATAATGGACCATTAAGAAAAGTAAAAGGCAGCTGGTACCGCTGAAAGGTGATTTAACTATGTGCTTAGAAAAAGAATTAAACAGCAAGTAACTCAAGTAAATTGGAAATGCCGGTTGAGCCTCATTAAAAACTTCTGTAAGTTCGCTACTTTACTTTTTCCAAGAACTAAACTGCCACCAGCATCTGTATTTGGCAAAACTGTTCTTTTTTTAATCTCAAAAACCCACCGTATTTCTGTAAAGGTGATTGTTTAGATTTACTTTATCTTAAAACCATTCTCTATTAAAACATCCTGATAAGCCTTATCAGCTTCAATTCTTATGATCCTTCCAGTTCTACAGTGAGGAGCAAAGCATCCTTCTGCTGTTCCATCATGGGTTATACTGAGGTGTGAAAATTCTATACCTAAAGTACTTTTCAGGTATTCCGAAACAAAAGCCTTTAGTTCTGCATCAGAGGTAGGTGGCTTGCCATCCCAAGGATCATTTAGAGCAGTTTCTTCATAATAAAAGTTTTCTTTGCTTCCTGTTAAACCATCATCCTTTTCACAAGCAACAATAGCGAAAAAGATAAATATTAATGGTAGTATAAATTTTATATTTCCTATTTTCATAATTAATATCCATGAAAGTTAAACTGTCTTAGCCCCTATAAGAGTGGAGAGTTTTTGAAACATTTATATTTATTTTAGGACACTGAAACAGCTACTTTGGTTGGATTAAATAAACTTTAGGTTTATAAAAATCAATAGTCATTAATTTTATTAATGAAAACAGGGCATAATCGAGGCACTATCTTAAAACACAAGTAAATAAATATGATTTTTCTAATTTTGGCTGCCATTTCGGTGAATTATTACCTGCTCTCAAATCTGCTACTGGCTATTTAGGTGTCGGTTTCCATTCTCTTTAAACCACCCAATAATTAGATGCTGGCAGAGCCTGCTACACATAAAGCTTACTGGAGCATGAAAGCCTTGTCTGACGGGCGGTTTGGATTTAAGTAACAAAGATCATACTTTACCTAAAAAATCAACAATGACTTTATGAGATAAAAACGCAAGTTTGTTGCCTTTTTAAAGAAGTTGCCATCCATTAATCTAAGCAATCTGCATGAGTATTGACAAATTCAAAATCCAGCTTGACAGCTCACTACAACAGCTTAAGAATTCAGGAGATAGATTCCTTGAACTGTTCAAACAGGGTTCATTGAGTGTCGAGGTTTACAAACCTGATAAGATCGACAATCAAAAACCTCACGATAAGGATGAAATTTACGTGATTATAAGCGGATATGGAGAGTTTCTCCTTGAAAAGGAACGAACTACTTTTTCACCTGGTGACATTTTATTTGTACCAGCTAAAGCAGAACATCGCTTTGAAAACTTTACAGATAATTTTGCAACTTGGGTTCTGTTTTTTTGAGCTAAAAAATGGAGAATAGCATCAACATGAAATACAACTTTGACAATAAGACTTTCATACTGATCGATAATTCGAATAACGGAACCGTTTCAAATGAAGCGGTTTTCCGCTATAAGCAGATTGACAATTTAGTGACCGCAGATTATTCTGGCGGGACTATCAAACATGGGAGAATAATAGCAAAACTCGTAGATGACCATTTAGAGATGCTTTACCACTGCCTGACAACTGATGATGTTCTTAAGGCTGGTTCTGCAATTGCCCAAATCACCTTGTCGGAGAGCAATAAGATGAAATTGCAGCTAAATTGGAGATGGTTGACAGGTGATCTGTCATCTGGTACTTCTGAATACATAGAAATCTAAAATGGAGATAATCAACTACTTAAAAAGGACTCAAAGCCAAACCTTGGCCTATTTTGACCTTGATCCCTCTGTTCATCATTTGACACATCAAGAAGGAAAGTGGAACATCAGGCAAATCCTTTGTCATCTGGCAGATGCTGAATCACTTCTTTATGACCGAATAAGGCGAGTGATTTCTGAGCCTAGGCAAGTAATATGGGCATTTGATCAGGATCTATGGGCAAAGCATCTTGATTACCAAACTTTTCCTTTGATTATCAGCAAGCAGATCTTTAACTCCGTTCGAGAGGGAATTATTTATCTGGCTGAGAAGCATTATGAATCCTCGGGCGGCAAAGAATTTATTCATAGCGAGACAGGATTGAGAACCTTGAAAGACGAGTTTAACAAAGTAGCCTGGCATTGTGAGAATCATTTGAAACAAATCGAACAAGCACTTAAGAAGTAAAACGGGTGGCAATCGAGGTACTGTCTCGAGAATGCAGGTAAGAAAATATAATTTTTCTAATTATTGGCTGCGGTTTAGGTAGATTATTACCTGCTTTTATATGCGCTGCCCGTTTTATATAGTAACCAGTTCCAATCTCATAAATCCACCCAATTTTGGAGTAGTGGTTTTTCTATCAAAATGATTAATTTGATTTTTGGTAATTACCTTGGAAGAATTTAGCAACAAACACAATGGAATTTGAAAATCATAGACTTTCATTAGAAAACATAAAAGCTTCAGTAGACCTTATAGATGAAGTTTTTTTGAATACACCACAATATGTAAATGCGGGTCTTAGTGAAATGTTCGACTTAAGGCTAACTGCCAAAATAGAGACAATAAATCCTGTGAGATGCTTTAAAGGAAGGGGTTCTGAAGTTTTAGTCTCAAAATCAAAGGGATATGATCATTTAATTTGTGCCAGTGCTGGTAATTTTGGACAGGCAATGGCATTTTCCGGCAGAAAAAGAGGAATTAAAATTACTGTTCATGCCAGCACATCAGTCAACCCATTCAAAATGGAAATGATGCGGTTATTGGGAGCGGATGTAGAATTATCCGGCAAAGATTTCGACACAGCCAAATCGGCAGCAAAAGAGCATGCTAAAGCAGTAAATGCAAGATTTGTTGAAGATACTATGGATATTGAAACTGTAGAAGGTGCCGGTACTATTGGCCTGGAATTATTAAATCTCCCGTATGAAATCGATGTATTATTAATTGCTTTAGGTGATGGTGCTATGTATACCGGAATTTCCAGGGTAATGAAAGCCTACAGCCCAAATACAGAAGTAGTAGCAGTACAGTCGGAGGGAGCTCCCGCACTTATTGAGTCCATCAGGAGTAATCAGTATGTAAGCTACGATACTTCAAACACGATTGCAGATGGTATTGCCGTAAGGCTTCCTATGAAACAGTCTATTGAAGATTTAAAACTCCTTGTTGATGATACCATTTTAGTTAAAGATGAATCAATAAAAATTGGAATGAGGTTGATTCATCAGCATTTAGGCATAGTTTCAGAACCCTCTGCAGCTGTTGGAGTGGCTGCCTTAATTGAAAACGGGAAAAGGTATAAAGGAAAAAATGTAGCACTCATTATTTGTGGAAGTAATACTACGCCACAAATGTTTGGAGATTTAATTAAAGGGTAATAATTAGCATAACCAAAAAAGGTACCGTGGTTATGCTCCTGAAGTAGATTGTTAAGCTCTTTTCCCCTACCTTAATACATTCCGCGGATAAATACTAAGGTTCAAATTCACCTGCTTATGAATGGACCGTTCATTTTTAAATTCTCTTAAAACCACCGTTTCCTGAAGCGGTGGTTTTTCATTCTCAAAAACTGCAGGTTTTTTTAAAACGGAAAAAAGGTCTTTTTTCCATAAGGCGAATATTCCATTTTTTGAGAATTGTAGGTAATATTACATTCCCTCATTAATGGTAGTTTAGATTTGATTTGCAGATGGGGTATGTTTAAAAGTGTTATTTCCCCTCTATTATCGATGGGATGTATTACCTGGAACTAAAGAAATAGGTATAAGTGTCACTTATATAAGTTAGAGATAATTTATGAAAGAAATACCGATTGATACGAGAAGACTTTTCAAACCTTTACAAAATAAGCTAATTGAATTGTTGAAATCATTAAATGAAGATGATTGGAATAGACAAACAGTAGCCAAACAATGGAAAGTGAAAGATGTGGTAAGCCATATGTTGGACACGCAACTTCGTGTGCTTTCTATTCAACGCGATGGTTATTACGGAGAACAGCCACCAAAAATTAACGAATATGTTGATTTGGTTAAATGGCTTAATCAACTAAATAGCGAATGGGTTAGCGCAACAAAAAGACTAAGTCCACAAACTCTAATCTTATTACTCGAATCCATAGGGGATTTGGTGTCGGAATATTACGTTTCACTGAATCCTTGGGATGAAGCAGTATTTTCAGTTGCCTGGGCTGGAGAATCAACTAGTTATAATTGGATGCATGTAGCCCGAGATTATACCGAATATTGGCATCATCAGCAACAAGTCAGAGATGCGGTCAATAAACAAGGCATAATGTCGAGAGAATTTTTTTACCCTGCAATGAATACCTTCTTTCAGGCTTTACCACATACGTTCCGAGACATAGCAGCTGAAAAAGGTACAGTTATTGAAGCTCGGGTAACTTCCGAAGCTGGTGGAACTTGGTACTTAATTAAAAATGCTGAAGGATGGAAACTTGAGTTAGGAGCTAAATCAAACCCTTTAGCTATTGTCAGTATTCCGATTGAAATTTCTTGGATTTTATTTTCAAAGAGCATTCGACCACACGAAATAATTGATAAGGTAGAGATTAAAGGAGACGAATATTTAGCAAAAAAGATATTAGAAATGGTATCAGTAATAGCATAAAAACTATCTCTAATTGAGTAGACGGCAGATGATCTTGTAGGCCCACCGGTGCATCTCACACACCACTTGCCGCACGATTCCGCACCAGGCGGATCACATTTTCATTTAATTCGTTTTCTCAAAAAACCACGGTGGCTGTTGCACAATCCAATAATATGGATAGCCGTTAACTAAATAGGCTAAATCTTTGACGGCATGCAGGGCAGGAAAATTTTTGAGGATGAGAAGAAGCTATTCTTTTCGTTCCCGGCACATGTACCGGAACATAACTTTTACCGGCGGCTCAAACAGCAACTTGATCTGAACTTTCTTTATGAGGAGACGGAGGAATACTACGGCCGTTGCGGCCAGCAGTCAATTGACCCCGTGGTGTTCTTTAAGCTATGTCTGGTGGGTTATCTGGAGAATATCACTTCTGACAGGAAGCTCATTGAGCGCTGTAGCCTCCGGCTGGATCTGCTTTACTTTCCGGGGTATCACCTCGATGAGCCACTACCATGGCACTCCACCCTTTCCCGTACCCGCCAGCTCCTGCCTGAGGCTTTATTTGAACTCTTGTTTGATCGTGTTTTCAGCCTATGTGTGGAGAAAGGAATGGTTTCAGGTGATGCTCAGGCTATAGACTCTGCTCCTGTGAAAGCGAATGCTTCCATGGATAGTCTGAAACTGAAGCAAGCTGCAGAATCTGGCAGTATGCCGTTGGCAAATAATGAGAATGATCCTGCGGGAAAGGAAGGTAAAAGCGGGCAGTACATCACAGCTCCGGATCATCAGTTACGAAAGCTGGAAAAGCGCCAGGAAAATCTTAAGGAATCACCCGGATCCTTAGGAGGCCATCATGAGAAAGCACAACTGCTAAGCAACAAGACCCATTACAGTCCGACCGATCCGGATGCGCGAATTTCTGTAAAGCCGGGTAAGGTAAGAAGGCTCAATTATCATTGTAGCATGGCTGTGGATACGGCCAAAGGGGTTATAAGCCATATTCAGGCAGATTTTGCAGACAGCAGAGACAGCCAGAATTTGCCTGCTATCACCCTTAAGCTGCAACGGCGCTTAACTGACAATGAATTGCACATGCAGGACCTGTTGGCCGATGGAGGCTTTTCCAATGGAAGCAACTACGCCTTTTTAGAGCAGCGAAAGGTTACCGGATGGATTCCCATGTTCGGCAAGTATAAGACGGAGATAGAAGGCTTTCCTTATGATCCGGAAAAAGACCAGTTCACTTGCGCTGCAGGAAAAGTGTTACCCTTTAAAACCTACGATACCAATGCGGATGGAGGCTTGCTGAAAGTTTACCGGGCTGACTACCAGGACTGCAAGATTTTCGGAAGCCTTGTAAATTACTACGGGATGAGTAAAGTAAGGGTACGGGGCAAAGCAGGCGCACATAAGGTAATGCTGATGGCAGCCATTGCTTTTAACCTACGGAAACACATGAATTTTGAGCCAGTAAAGGTGAAAAGTATGGCCATAGCACTGAAAAGAGAGCTGGCACAGACTTTTAAAGACCTTTTTTTATTCCTGATACTCCTTTTTCCTAATGAAAATACTGAAAGTCAGGTTCCGACTTACTTAACCTGATGAAAGATTATGAAAAGTAACGTTAGAAGAAGGGTTGTGCAACAGCCACCACCCTATTTTGAAGCGGTGGCTTTTCATTCTCAAAATCCGCAGAATTATGTAGTCTTTTTATTCCAGAGTTAAATTTCGTATTTAATGCTGAAAAATTTGACTTGATTAATTATGGTGTCATTTTTTGGACAGTAACATCTCGCTCTTATTTAACTCAAACATTCAGATTGTGTCATGACAACGTCAATCAAAACTAAAAATCAGTAGTGCTGTATTAGACTGTATTATAAACTATTAACAGGTATTTTTAACTCTCAGGCGGTTTCGAGAAATATATCTTAAAAGTACTTCCCTGGCCTGGTTTACTTATCACCTGGATGCTGCCCCCTCTGTTTTCCACCACTCTTTTAATAATATATAGGCCAATTCCTGTCCCTTCCACATGGGCATGGAATCTCTTGAACATGGTAAATAGCCTGGCTTGTTGTGTTTCATTTAGACCCAGCCCGTTATCTTCCACGCTTAGCACTACCTGCTCACCTTCTTTATAAGTCCTGATACTTATTTCCGGAGGCCTATCCGGAGAGCAATATTTGATGGCATTGCTCAGGAGGTTGTAAAGAATGCTTCTCAGGTTGTTTCTTGGGTATTCTATTTGCTGAACCTCCAGACTTACCTTTAAAGTAGCTCCGGATGCTTCCATGTTGAGTCGAATATCATCCTTTACATCTTCTAATATTTCGTCAAAAGAAAGCTTTATTACTTCTTCAGCTAAATCTTTCTGAACTTTGGTTATTTCCGCAAGGTCACTGATAGTTTTCTTTAATTTAAAAACTGATATATCGACCATATTTAGTAATTGTATCTGCCCGGTGCCGGCTGTACCATCCAGCTTTTTTCTCATCAGTTGGGCAAGGCCTTCAAGGTTTACAATAGGACTTTTAAGGTCATGCGAGGCTGTGTAGATAAAGTTATCAAGGTCAATATTCGTTTTTTCAAGTTCCTTATTTTTTTCTTTCAAGGCGGCTTCACTGGCTAAAAGCTCCTTTGTCCGGTTTTGTACCCTTTGTTCAAGCTCATTGTTGAGCTCAATGAGCTGTTCCTGCGTACTTTGGAGCTCTTCCAGCGCCTGCGATAGTTCTTTGTTTGCTTCATATGTCTCTCTTTGGGCTTCTCTTTGTACTTTAATAGCTGCTTCCAGTTCCGTTGTTCGCTCCACCACCTTTTGCTCCAGATTTCTGTTAAACTCTCTCAAAGCCTGGCTTTTTTCCTGAATTTGCCGGAGCATATGATTGAATGCATCGGTAAGCGTTCCCAGTTCATCCCTGCCGTGCCTGGAAACCCGAACGGAATAATCCTGCCGGTCTGAAATGGCTCTGGCGGTTGCAGCCAAAGCAAGAATGGGTTCTGAAATTGTTTTCTGAAAGAGATTGGAAAGCAGAAAGGCAAGCAGGAAAGCCACAGCAAGGACCCCAAGTGTAATAAGCCCGTAGAGCCTAAATCGTGCATCCATGGCTTTCAGGTCGGATTTTAGGTATAAAGTCCCCAGTCGCTTTTCTCTATGTATCACCGGCTGATACCCGTCAAGGTGTGTATCAGTGAATTGATATTCTGTTGCTTTAGTTTTTACCCTAAGCACGTCTTCAGTAAAGTTTCCAGGGTACTGAGCAAAAATATCCCCTGCCGAATCGTATAAAACAACAGCCACAATATTGGGCTCAGTCCGGATAGTGGCTAACATTTCATTTGCGGCCTCCTGATCATCAAAAGCAAGGGCTGCCGAACTGTTCGCAGCAATAATTCTGCCCAGCGAAATCATCTGACCTATGGTAGTTTTTCGAAAGGTATAGTACTCATAAGCAAAAAAAGCTGCGCTGGTTATTAGCAAAACTATACCGCTTGTCAGCAAATTGACTGTTATAAGTTTTCGTTGTATAGGCACATCCTTGAACGACATTTGGCTAATTACTATTTAGGAGTGATAATTTCAGCCAGACTGAGTAGTTTGGAACTTATAGTCAGGCCGGCGGCTTTCACGGCAGCTGGGTTGATTTGAAAGCGTATTTTCTTATCAATGGTAACAAAGCGTATCATCCCGCCCTCCTCTATAAAATTATCTGCATCACTTACCGTAAGAATGCTCCGCCCCTCCAGCTTTTCCAGAATCCGCTCCAGTTTTGCAGTGCTTCCTACATTGATGAACAGCATATGACATGTTTGGATCTCCTCTACATCGTTATAATGCCGAACCACCAATGAATGTCCTTTCATTTTTTCGCCTGCAATCACCTCTTGCAGGTAAGGGCTAAAAGGATCTTCTCCTAAGATGCCAATAATGATGGGAGCGTCTGACTCTGGAAATGCCTGTGCGGGCCATTCCATAAACTGCGTGAAATTATAAAGGAAAGCAGACTTTACCTGATATTCTCTGGCAACAGGCCGTTGTGCATGCAAAGGTGCAGGCCTGTTTAAAAGCAGTACTAAAACAAGAAGATATATACTGGTAGTTTTTATAGCCTGCATGTTATTCTTCCATATATGCTTCGGGGAATTTCTGCGCCCCATTCCTTATGTCGGTCTTCCCACAGATTTTGTCCGACCACCGAAAACTCCCATTTATTCACCACCCAGGCAAGATGCAGGTCGAAAGTAAAATAATCCGGAACCTCTTCCGAAAGTTCACCAAGATATCGGGAGGTAACATCGAACTGAAAGTTGCCTGGCAAATCCATTATTGACTGAATTAATACCTGATTTTGAGCATCAAACCCTAAAACAGCGTAATTAAAAACACTTCCGGGTTTATTCTGAAGGTCTTTGTCAAAGTAGGTGTACCCACCACGTAATCGCCATTTTTTCATGATCTGATACCTGCCAGAGAATTCTGCCCCCCAAGAGGTTCCTTCCGTTCCGTTCTGAATCTGGTAAATTTGCGTTCCAGGGAGCGGGTCCACACTGTAAAGGTCATTATACTGATTATAAAAGGTGGCAAGAGAGAGGTTAATCCGGTGATTTGGCTGAACGCGGTATCCCAGCTCATAGGCAATCACTTTTTCTGAAATAAAATTTGGGCCTCCGGCTACATGGGGCTGATCAGGAGGTAGAGGCGTGGTGGGAATAAAGTAATCCACATCAATCCTGCTCGGAGTTCGGACCGAGCGGGAAACAGCACTCCAGATGGTATGCGGTCCACCAGGGGTAAAGGCGAGCCGGGCACCTGGCTGAAACTCAAAGCCGGTAAAAATATTGTGTAATATCTTTGTGCCGACGGTAAATTTCAGTACCTCAGGCACTACAGTTATTTCATCCTGTATAAAAGCATTATATAGGTCAATGCGTCTGTATTCCGGAAGAATGCCGGCAGCTGTTGTATAATTGTGGGTCTCGTCCTGCATAAAACGGTAACCGGCACCAATAATAAAAGAATGTCGTTTCCCTGAGGTGAACAGGTAGTCTATTTCAAGGTCATAGGTTTTAAGTTCAAAACCAATAGTTGGCATGCGGCGCCATGTACGATCGAAATACGCCTGTACAGCTAACTGTGAATTTGAAAAATTTCGCGTCCATTTACCCAGTACATTTTGTCCGTCCAGGGTAGTAGAAACCGGAAGGGTCTCCTCTCTTCCTCCATAAAAATTGCCCTGAACCATCAGGCTGCTTTCCTCTGAAAGAGCCCGGTCAATCCGAAACCCACCTTGTGATACCCTCCATTCATCAGCACTTTCAGTTCCGTCGGGAAGAAATGTATGGTCACGACTGCTGTGCTGACCATATATCCGGTAAGAGGTATTTTTGCCCAGTTTACCACCATATCGTACCGCTCCCTGGTTGTTTAAATAGGTACCAACTGCTGCAGTAGCATACAACCCCTGGGTTTCTCCTGCACTCTTTGTGATGATATTGATTACTCCATTCACGGCATTTGCACCCCACATGGTACCACCGGGTCCGCTAATTACCTCTATCCTGGCCACATCTTCAAGTACCACGTTCTGGGCATCCCAAAATACTCCGGCAAAAAGCGGAGAATAAACCGTCCGGCCATCAATTAGCACCAGCAATTTGTTGGCATAAAGGGCATTAAACCCTCTGGCACTAATAATGGAGGCAAAGGAATTTAGCTGGGCCACCTGAAGATTTGTGGCAAGGCGCAAGGCTTCGGTTAGGTTTGTAGCACCTGAACGTTGGATATCTTCCTGAGTGATTACCTGAATGGCTGAAGCCACCTCAGTTAACTTCTCGGGCTGCCTGGATACAGAAGTTACCTCCAGGTTCATCAACTCTTCGAGGCTCATCTTTTTCAAATCATCGGCAGGAAGGGTTCCTTCAGCTATCTGCCCAACAGCAGGAATCCCGGTAAAAAGCAGACCGGCAACTAACAGAGGAGCCAGCTTTTTAAGTTGCCGGGAAAAAGAGAAAATCAGTACGTCCTGCATAATTACAACTCTTAAGCTCCTGAACTAAAATATTTAATGACATTTCAGGTTTTAATTTCCAGATAAGTGGTTTAAAGATTCCGTAAAACTTCACCTTTCAGATTCTTGATGATCTAAATTTATTGGATAATAGAAGTAAAGATAGCATATATCCCCGAGTAAGACTTTTAAACAGGAAAAGTTTCTTTAACAACTCCTCACTGGCAGCACAAATTGTATTGAATTCTTACGAGTGGGAGCTGGATATTGCCGATTCATTGGCATGGGCATATGCTTTAAAATAAAGTGTAAAGGTAGTTCCTTCATCAGGTTTACTTTCGACCTCAATATTTCCCCCATTCTTCTCAATCATTGTTTTTACCAGATGTAAACCGATTCCTTTACCTTCTGCCTGGGTGGTTAAACGCTCAAAAACTTTAAAAAGCCTTTTGCCATCTTTTTCCATGTCTATTCCAATACCATTATCCCTATACACCACTGTTAGGCCCTCATTGGCAGATTCAGTTTTGATGGATATAAAAGGATCTCTTTTTGAGGAACAATATTTTAAAGAATTACTGATAAGGTTTTGGAAAATACTATGAATGTAGGATCCTATATAGACGATCGAATCACCTTTAGAAAAATCAAGCTTAATAGTTGCTTTACACTTTTCTATCTGCTCTTTGAAATCTTCTTTAAGGCCTTCCAGCAGATCAAAAAGATTTACCTCCCTTAATGGGAGACCATTTTCAGATTGAACCTGCAGGACTTCCGTTAAGCTATTAATGGTCTTTTCAAGCTTTTCTACAGCGGATGGAAGTAGATTTACAATACTTTCTCTTTTTTCACCTCCTTCTCCCAGAGCAAAAGAAAGTATGGATTTCATATTGTTGACCGGGCCTTTAAGATCATGAGCTACTGTATGTACAAAGGTATCCAAAAGCTTGTTTATTTCGACAAGTTCCCTGTTCTTTTGCTCTAGCGCAATGGCAGATCCTTCCAGGGCTTTTTTTGCTAACACCATCTGGGTAACATCTACGCCAAAGGCAATAATACCGGTAACTACCCCTTTTGCATCTGCCATTGCCTGGTACATCAAATTGAAATAAACGTCTTCTAAAACTCCCTTATCTGATTTATCCAGTCTTACCAGGAATTCATTGGCAATGAAAGATTCCCCTGTTTCATAGACCCTATCGATAATTTCTTTAATTCCCTGATCCTTAATTTCAGGAAGTGCCTCTAAAAGGGGTTTCCCCAATAGATTGCGTTTTGGGAACAGCTGCCCATAAGCCGGGTTTATAAAGCTATACACAAAGTCCTTGCTATCCAGAACAGCAACCACGGCGGGCAGCTGTGTAAAAAGGTTGTGCAACATAGCTCTTTGCGCCTCAAGCTTCAACTCCAGTTCTTTACGGGCAGTAATATCCGTGATGGTTCCGTAAAGTTTCACAAACTCTCCCTTTTCATCTTGTACTGCCCTTCCTATACTCTGCATATACTTTAGCTCACCTTCCTTCCTGGTAAAAGGAGTGTCAATTTGAAAGGATGTTCCCTGGGTTAAGGTTTTATCTATAAGTACTGCTAGTTCTTTTCTATTTGGATAATATTTAAACAGCTCTTCCAAAGAAGGTTCCTCTAAAGAAGGGTCTAATCCCATTATATTGAATACTTCCTCTGACCAGGTAATTTTACCTGTATGTTTATCATACTCCCAATTACCCATACCTGAGATTCTTTGAGCTTCCTGGAGCTTTTCTTTGCTTTCTAAAAGCTCATGGGTTCTCTCTAGTATTTTAATCTCTAATTGTTCATTATTTTTTAGTAGTTGTTCCTCTGTTTGTCTTAATTCTTTCAAAGCCTGGTCCAGTTCCCCATTTGCTTTCACAAGTTGCTCTTCAATCATTTTTTGCTCTGTGATATCCAGAGAGAAACCTACAGAAGCGTTCAGGTCATGGTCATAAAAATAGTGATTGAGTACATGCCGTCCCTTAGTTTGTCCAATAAAAACTACTGATTTTCCCTCAAGCGATTCTTTTATATATGCAGCCGTTTGAGGATAGGCTTCCAGGGTATTTATCCCCCTGAGCTGACTGGGCTCAATATCGAGAAGCTTCAGAATTTTACCATCTGCATCTTCAATGATTCCCTGCTTATTTATGACGGTCACCATTACAGGAAGATGTCTCAGAATGCCTTCAAGCAACTTTGTTTTATATTTCAGTGCCTGTTGAGCTTTTATTTGTTCAGTAATCTCAATCGAAGCACTTAAGACTTGTGCAGGCTTCCCGTCCTTTCCAGTTTTAAAAACGGTGCGCCATGATTGCAGCCACTTCCATGATCCGTCTAAAGTTCTGATCCTGTATACAACAGGAACAATTCTTTCACCATTTGCAAGTCTTTTATAACTTTCCTTATGTATTGGTAAATCATCCGGATGAATCAGCTCTTCAAGGAGCCTGTCACCCAGCTCCTTTATTTCTTCCTGTGAATACCCTATGACAGAAAAAATCTCCCGGTTCACATAAATATTTCTTTTTTCCTGGTAATCATAAAGGGCAATGATAGAAGGAGAAGCCTCTGTTAGACTGTTGATGAAATGTGCTTTTTCAAATAACTCTGTTTTTAGTTGCTTATTTTTCCTAAAATCCTTCAGCACTTTTATTAAAACAGCTATCAGCACTATAAAAAAGAATAGAACACCTATCACAACACCTGAAGAAGTTTTTCCTGAAGCTGTACTTTCCTCTATGAGCAGCTGAGTTAAAGTAGCTTCCTCTTGCTGCTCCTTCTTCCGCACTTCTTTTCTTATACTATCCATAAGGCTTTTGCCAACAGCTGTGCTAACCATTTCAGCGGCAGCTCTTTGCTCTCCCATTTTAACCATCTTTACTCCTACTGCGAGACGTTCTAATCTGGTATCAATGAGTTGTTTTAATGCTACTAAATTTTTCTGATAAGCGGGGGAATCAGAAAATAAAGCTTCCAGCTTATTTAGAGTTGGAGGAATTCTTTCAATAGCAGTTTCATAAGGTTCCAGGAATTCTTCCTCACTGGTAATAAAATATCCTCTTTGTCCGGTTTCAGCATCTTTCAATAAAGAGACTAAAACTTCGAGTTGATTAAGTATTTTATATGATTTCTGTGCCTTGGTACTTGTGCTTATAAAATGATTGACATTTTTAAAATATAGAGCGCTAACTACGGCCGTTAGAAAAAAAAGTAAGAAGAAGACCAGAAAAATTTTAGAATTGGCGTTAATCTTCATGATGGTATTTTAGTAAAAGTAATCAATTCAGTTCTTCTCGGAGAAGGGGCTCCATCATTCGGGAAAATCCACACCGATAATTCCACTTTCATTTTTAAATTTTTCTCCTTTTTCCTTCTCTACTATCTTTCTCTATTATTTTTTCGATTGGTTAATCTCTTTCTTCCATTTCCTGCAACAAATTTTTTACAGCTTCTTCTGTCAGAGGTTTAGTAATGTATCCACTTAGCCTATTTGTAAATCTTGCTGCCTGTTGAATGTCTTTGGGACTTACCGATGAAGTAAGAAGCACAATATGAAGTTTGTTGAGTTTGTCTATATCTAAAGCTTCTATCTCTTTAAGAAAGTCAAATCCATTCATAACAGGCATATTAATGTCCAGAAAAATCAAATCAGGACAATCTTCTTCTGTCAAATTTTCCGAATGGCAATTCTTCTGTATGTACTCCAAGCCTTCTTTTCCATTTTCGGCATAATCAATCTCTTCAGCTATCTCCATCCCTTCTAAGAGTGAACTACATAGATAATTAGTGATTTGATCATCATCGATTAGCAGAATTTTTCTAAATATTTTCATACGCTTTATATTAGTGTATTATCCTGTTGACTCCTGTATCTGATTTACGCCTTCATGACTACTTCTTTGGATAAAGGTTTTCCGGTAATTTCCTTTACTCCCAAATCTCTAAATTTTTGAATATCTTCTTCCTTTATATTGATGCCTAACAGCACAAATACAGTGTCTTGGTTGAAATTAATTGCATTTAGAGATTTCATCATTTCTAACCCATCCATTTCTGGCATATGGTGGTCAAGAAATACTAATTCAGGGCAAATACCTTCTGGAACTTCACTATGCCTTAGAAGATATTCCAGTCCAAACTTTCCATCTGTTACTATTTCAACCCTTTCAGTGATAGCTAAATCTTCCAATATACCAGTATTGACAAAGTTGTTTATTTCATCGTCATCAATGAGAAGTATTTTCTTTAGTTTTTTCATTTATTCAGTCCTGCCTGCTTCAAAATATTGTTTCCTGCACCATGGCTAAATCATCGCAGAGCCCGCCCGTGAACGGATACTTTTCCAGTCCTTTTTTGGAGGAATACTTAAATTGTCTGTGGTTTCCTCTTTGAATGACCAGTTACCATCTATCCTGTTCAATTATCTTAATAATTTTCTTTGCTTTCATACCGCTGTTTTAATTTAAATAGGATTGAACAGGAGCAAAAGTTAAAGTCCCTTGAAAAAAATAAAGAAAAACCATGATTTCTGCTTCGCTGGAGCTTTTGGGAACCTCTAACCCTTCCACTTCCAGTCCATCCTGGTGAAAATGTTTGCCTTCAAACAGGGCTGCTACCTTTAGAGCATTACAAAATAATTCCCCTGCTATTTCACTAATTTTTTCCCTGCAATTCCTTCACCCTCATCAAAGCATGAAATTGCTTTATCTTTTACACACAAATTTATATTTAAGGTTAATCTGTTTCATGATTTTAAGTTTCTTTTACTATTGAAATATACGGATTTTAAACCCTAAAATGGAGCAAATTATGGAATCTTCATTCAATTAAACTATCTACGGATAAAGGAACTGACTGCTCATTTCTGAAAATCACTTCTTATAAAAAGGAAGGTTTATTTTTTAACATTTAGAACTTTTTAACCATACAGCTATGAAAAAATATAGCACACTAGAAAAGTTCAGGTTGGTTGACCTCATCCTCAAAAATGAGCTTACTCTGACCCAGGCCGAATCCGAGTTTGGCATGGCTGCCCGAACTATACGATCCTGAAAAGAGAAATATTTAACTTTCGATTTATGAGAAAACACAAGTGGACTTTTTAAAATAGAATAAAAATAGATTTCCGTTAGCAACTGCTATGCGGAGGGACCAATAAAGACTTATTTGTTTCTCATCACCCCTGCATTATTTGATGAAAAAGTTTTACTTTAAATGATGGTGTTTTGGGTATTATTTGTTCTTTGTTTTCTAACTTAATGTTTTGTGCTAACTTTAAAAGTTAACCTAAATTCCGGTATGTTTTCTCCGATAATGGATCAGATCAAAAAGCTAAGAAATACAATTGAATTTAATGAGGCAAGATTTGAGGCAATTGCACAGACCGCCTCGGATTCCATTGTTATCTCTGATGAGAATTCTATCATTGTTTTTGCCAATAGGAAGACCTACGAATTATTTGGATATGTTGAAGGAAGCTTAATAGGTTCTGATCTTGGAATTTTGATGCCTGAAAAATATAGGCAGGGTCACATGGCTGGGGTTCAAAGATTTATTTCAACAGACAGTCCAAAAATTATCGGGCACACTATTGAGATAGAAGGTTTGCGAAAAGATGGGGCCATATTTCCACTGGAACTTTCCCTATCCAGCTGGAAAGAAGAAGGAAATTATTTCTTCTCTGGAATTATAAGGGATATATCGGAAAGGAAAGAAGCATTAAGAGATAAGGAAGAAGCTAATGCGCGGCTTGAGCATCACAAGAATGAATTGAAGGATGCTTATGAAGAGTTACGTGAAATCAAGCATCTTCTACAGGAGATAACAGATGCTGTTCCTAATGTTATCTATGTCAGTGACTTTGCTACTAAAAAGGTTGTTTTTGTAAATAAGGAAGTGTCCACCCTTGCAGGCTATTCTAACGAAGAGGTAAAATCATTTAGTAAAGAAAAATTGGAGCAGCTTGTTCACCCCAATGATCTCCCTGCTTTTGAAAAGCAGGGAGAGGAATTCAAGAACATGGAAAGAGGAGTGGTTACTGAACTAGATGTCCGGATAAAGCATAAAGATGGAAGGTGGAGATGGATAAGGACAAAGAGTAAAGTCTTTAAATATGGTGGAAAGGGTGAGCCGCAACAAATTATCAGGGTCTTTGAAGATATTACTGAAACTTTAGACGCGCAGCATACTATTCAGCAACAGAATAAAGAATTGGCAGCTACCATTGAAGAGTTAAAGGCTGCTGAAGAAGAAATAAGAGCCATTAATGATGATCTTGAGTATCGGGTAGAAAAAAGGACAAGGGAATTAGCTCAAAGTGAAAAGAAAGCAAAGGGGAGTGAGGAGAAACTTCGCCTGATTACCGATGCGATGCCTGCCCTTATTTCTTATCTCAGGAGTGATATAACCTATGGGTTTGTCAATGAGGCATATGAAAGACTATTTCAATTAAATAGGGAAGAAATTGTAGGAAAACCTGTAAGGGAAGTTATTGGAGAAAAGGCCTATCTTACCTCCCTTCCTTCGATCCAGAAAGCATTGAATGGAGATCATGTAGAATCAGAAATTCATCAGGATTATGGAAAAGTAGGGAAAAGATGGGTAAAGGCATCATTTGTGCCTCATAAGGTAGAGGAAAAAATAACCGGTACTTTTGTGCTTGTAGAGGATATTACAAAATTAAAGAGCATTCAAATTGAGCAGGAAGAGTTATTGTTAAAGCTAAGTAAGGCAAGTGAAGAAAAGGAGTTGGCATTAAAGCAATTGGAAAAGAAAAACAAAGAACTGGAAAGAACCAATACGGATTTAGATAACTTTATTTATACCGCCTCTCATGATTTGAAGTCACCCGTCACCAATTTGGAAGGCCTCCTGGCGCTATTTAAGAAATCTTCGAAAGAAAAAGTAGATGTAAAAGAGGAGAAGCTACTTGAGATGATGGGTACATCTGTTCAAAGGCTTCAAAAAACCATTGGGGATTTAGTGGAGATAACAAAGCACCAAAAGGATTTGGAAGATAGTATAGAAGAATTTGTATCCTTTGCAGAGCTTTGTCAGGAGGTAAAGGACGATATTTATCATTTAATTAAGGAAAGTAAGGCCACAATCAATGAATATTTCAAGGTAGAAAATGTGGTCTATAAAAAGAGCAGTCTCAGAAGCATTCTTTATAATCTTCTCTCTAATGCCATTAAATACCGAAATCCTGATAGACCATTAGAAATAGAAATAAAAACATTCGAGAAGCAAGGCTGTGTTGTTCTTTCAGTACAAGATAATGGCCTAGGATTAAATCCGAATCAGCAGAAAAGGTTGTTTAGCTTGTTTGGCCGAATGCATCAGCATGTGGAAGGAACAGGAGTGGGTTTATTTTCTATAAAAAGAATAGTTGAAGGCAATGGTGGTAGAATTGTGGTAAAAAGTGAGGAAGGTGTTGGTACTGAGTTTCTGGTATTCCTAACTAAGAGAAGAGATAAAATTAGCTGATTAACAGGGGCGTAGAAAACCATGGAGGTAAATATAACTTTCGAAAGTAGGTTTGGGAAAGGAAGTTCTTTTACCATTTTATTTTAATCCAGAAGGTAAATTAAGAAACAGGTAAATTGCTCATTTTCCTTTACATTAAAACGACCGTTGTAGCGTAAAACATAATCTCTGCTGTTGTGGAGATGAAATATTTGCAGGACTTCGATCTGTTTAGAAATAAGGCCCATCTTGAAAATGAGCAACTTAATGTAATACCAAAAAAGGTTAGAGGCCCCAGAGTAAGAGGAAAGGCTGCAAAGTAAAGAGTATCGTTCCTTTACTTAATTCGAATTGACAGGAAGAGCTTTTTTATGTTTAACTAGTGCTCTTCCAATTTAATTTTTATAAATAGTATTTACTTCATTTACTTTTTTATACTGGCTGGCCATCTTCTGTCTGGCAGTATTAACAGTAAAGCTCCAATGAATTTTTGTAGCCTTCACATTCCGGCTGTTGGTCCATAACAAAACCTCCCGTTTCAGTTTTTCTATCCTGTCAATTCTTCTGTGAAGACATTCCCGGGCCAGCACAGAAAATTCTATTTCTGCCATATTAAGCCATGAGCCATGCTTTGGAGTGAAATGAAAGTTAATTTTCTGTTAAGTGGACCCCAAGCTTAGGACAGCTTTCTTTGAATTTTAGTTGAAATAAGCAGCCACTTTATGGATGCTGTAAACGCTTTCCGGGGTTTTGTAATCCAGAGATTGGTGAAGTCTCTCCTGATTGTAGAACTGGAAATACTCTGCTAATCCTTTATAGAGTTCCTGGCAGGACTCAGGTCTCTTCAGGTAAAGATATTCATATTTCATGCTACGCCACAACCTTTCAATAAAGATATTATCAGTGGCTCTGCCTTTCCCATCCATACTGATCTGGATTTCTTGCTTTTTAAGAATATCCGTGAAGGCATCGCTGGTGAATTGGCTCCCCTGATCGGTATTAAATATCTCTGGCTTACCAGCCAGTAAAGCCTCATTTAACACGTTGCAGCAGAAATCTGTATCCATGGAATTTGATACACCCCAGCTGATGACCTTTCTGCTATGCAGGTCAATGACAGCGGGGCTGCCCCAGCCATTAAATACATGAATCCTGTAGGCATGGGGATATATGTCAGGTCGGTTGCCCAAACCTGGTTTACCCGTTCAATATTCAGGTTTCTTAGCAGGTAAGGGTAAATTTTATGCCCCTTCATTGCCTTACTTGTATTAGGCTTTGGACCAATGGCCTGGATACCCATTAACTGGTACAGCCGTTTGATTCGTTTCCTGTTTACCTCATATCCCTGCTCTTTCAGGACTTCCGTTATTTTGCGGCTACCAAAGAAGGGATACTTCAGATATATCTTATCAATTTCCTCCATCAGCCTTAGGTTCTCATCACTTGCTTTAGCTGGCTGGTAATAGAAAACAGAGCGGGAAAGACCCAGAAGCTCGCACTGCCTGCTGATACTCAGAATCGGGTGCTTTGTATCTACCATTGCCTTTTTCTCTGCCACAGGCTTTGCTAAATTCTTTTTTTCAGAAAATCTACCGCGCGGCGGCCGCTTCAACTTTCAGCCTGCCAATCTCTTCATAAAGTTTGGCAGTATCTTCCTTCTCTTCTTTTTTCTTCCCTTTGCGGTTCCCCGCCGGGATGAATACACTGGCAGAATTATGGAGAAACTCCTGTTTCCAGGAAGAAATCTGATTCGGATGCACCTCATACTTTTGAGCCAGCTCCTGGAGAGTTTGCTGTTCTTTTAGAGCTTCAATAGCTACTTTGGCTTTGAATTCGGCTGAAAATTGTCTTCTCTTTTGCATAGGATAACAAGTTAATAATTTACACTTAAACTGCTGTCCTATTTTCGGGCTCCATTATACCATATGCCAGAATTTTGCATTTTGCAGCGGCCCAATATACCTAAAGCATAATTTTAAAGAGCACCTCTAATAACATTCTGTGAATTTTCAGAGGCATGTAAGATCCATTTGTATATTTATTGTTATCTAGTTTTAAGAGTGTATACCTTTGCCCTTCAAATTATTACTTATTCAATATAAAAGTATGTTAGTGGCAACAAATAAGGCAGGTCTTAACGTGCAGGCTACACTTAAGAAAAAATTATTTTTCGATAACGATTATGTAACTATTGGTTATAATGTTTCCATGGATGCACTGGTCATATCTTATAAACGTTACGGGAAAGAAGAGGAGTTTGTAGATGTAAACAAAAAGCTTATTGATGTTTATCAGGACATTAAAAGCGGCAAATGTATTGCAGACATTAGAAAAATGGGGGTAATATCGGTAAGGGCACAGCAGCTGATAGGTGAAGTTATTATACCATCACTTGTAGAAATATCACCGGATAACACGCTTTACCATGCTCAGATAATAACGCAGGATATATTTGTAAAGGTTGCTGCTATGAAAGTAAAAGCTACTTCAGAGGCACAGTCACTCAGGAAAGGCAAAGTTGTAGTGCAGCAGTTTATTAAAGAAGAGGATGCAAATAATTGGCTTCTTAACTGCAGGTAAAAACCTTGCATCCTGTTGCTGATAATTACTTTAGCCTCAGGGCCACCAGGGACTTGCCGTTTAGAATTTAATTTATAAAAAGAAGATGTGTGGCTGCTAAAAATTTTGCTAAACTTTTAGGTATAGTGGTACCAGAATATAGAACTTCAGTTTAAGTTTCCAACTAAATCTCCATTACTTAGAACATGGTTGTAGGTGGTGGCTACAAAAAAAATGGTTTTATTTTACACTTTAACAGAGGTAATTTAACTTTTCAAAAATGGAAAGGATTCCAGACTGCCACTTACAATATGAATGATGTGACAGGTCTCCCGGCGGACATTTATACCTGATTGCCTGACATAAATAGAATTAACTATATAAACTTAAGGGTGCTTCAATGAAAAGTAAAAGGATGCGCCATTATTTAGCACTCCCTCTGCCCAAATATTTCCACCATGGCGGTTAATGATTTTCTTTGCCAGTGCCATTCCTATACCTGTACCCGGAAATTCAGATTCACCGTGAAGACGCTGAAAAACCTCAAAAATTGATTTGACATATTTCATATTAAAACCTACACCGTTATCCTGAAACCTGTATACTACTTCTCCATTTTTTATAAAGCCACTGACAGTAATGACCGCCTGCTTTTTTGTACCTGTAAATTTCAGCGCATTTGATAGGATATTAGTTACCACATGCCTGATTAAGAATTGATCTCCCAGGGCATCCGGTAAGTCTTCTATCCTGAAAACAATATCTCTTTCCTGGTTTAGTATTTTAAGTTCATCAATCACATCCTTCACCAGGCAGTTCATACTGAATCTCTGCTCTGCCTTTTTCTGGCGGACAAACCTGGAGAAGGTTAGCAAACCACTGATTTGCTTTGCCATTTTACCTGTGTTTATAATGATGTGATCCAGTACCTTACTTCCTTCCACTCCTATATCTCCGGCAAAATCTTTTTTTAAAATTTTAGAAAAGCCGGTTATTACCCGTAAAGGCGCCTGCAAATCGTGGGATATTGAGTAACTGAACGACTCCAGTTCCTCATATGCCTCCTGCAGCTTTTTGTTTGATTCAAGTAATTCTTTGGTTCTGTCTTTTACATCCTGCTCCAGATTCTGGTTGATACTAAAAAATTTTTCTTCATAAGCTTTCCGAGCAGCCCCATTTTTTATCTGTCTGGCAATTTCCTCAAGTAAGCTCCCTTCTTCAGGAAGAAATAATTCACTGTTTTTTCCGGTTTCTTCATCCACATAAACCTCTATTGATCCAATGGTATTATTTGCATCATCCCTTATCGGACATACAAGTTTTGATGCCGTTTTCTTAAAATATGTAGTCTGTTTTGTATATCTAAAAAGACTGATACTGGAACAGGTATGTTCCGGGAACTGAAATGCCCCGGGAATTATATCCACAATTTCCTGAAGCATTTCCCCCATGGATAATTCCAACTTATCTTTTATCCTTGATATCTCAAAAATCCCATTTAATTCATTTGTCCTGGTTTTGAGTTGCCTTTCTTTCAAATCCAGCTCCATTTGCTTCACCACCTGTTTGGCTAACACTTTAAGTGCGGACTTTTGCTCATTTGATAGAGCCCGTACCTGAGAATCAAATACACAGAGGGATCCTAAGTTATAGCCATCATGAGTATGTAGAGGTGCACCGGCATAAAATCGAATACCTAAGCCCCCCAGAACATCCGGATTATTATGAAAACGTTCATCCTCCAAGGCATTCGGCACTTCCAAGAGTTCATTTAGAAGGATAGTATGGCCACAAAAAGAGGCTCGACGGGAATTTTCTTTTCCTTCCATTCCATTTTTTGCTTTAAACCATTGTCTATCACCATCAATTAATGTTATTACTGAATAGGGAGCCTCACATATTTCAGCTGCCAGTTTTACAAGTTCATCGTATGACTTCTCTTCAGGCGTATCAAGAATTCTATAGCGATGCAGGGCCTTCATACGCTCTTTCTCATTAGCTGGAACAGGGGCTGCAATCATCTTGTCTTCTTAGGTTAAATTGTAGTAACTAATTTGTAGTAATTCTGGAAGTTTAGCATATTCAAAAAACCGATGGGTCATGTAGTTACCTATTCAGTAATAACCCTTCCCTGTTGGAATGAAACCTTAGTTGTTTGAAATTTTATTACTTCCAAATCAATTTTATCTAAAGGTTTATTCAAAAAATCGCGGACTTCTTCATATAGCTTGGATTTATTAATATCTTCCTCATCAATAGATGAGGACAGAATGTATAAAGTGCACCTTTCCTTTATTTCCCCCGGGAACTTTCGGTAAACTTCCAGAAAGGTCCATCCATCTATACCTGGCATATCTAAATCCAGAAAAATAAAGTCAGGAAATAATTTAGTGTAGGTGCATGCCTTTAGTTCGGCTATAGCGTCCTTAGCACTGGTAAAACTCCGGATACTGGAGGTAAACTTATTTATCCGGAGAGTATGCGTTGTTAAAAAATTAGCCATTTCCTGGTCATCAATTAACCATACTATTTTATCCTGTTCCACAATATTTATTTTTTTGATTAAATAAATTTTTCAGTTATTACCACAAACCACTTTTTTAGCACATAACTTAATAGGATGTTTTGTTGGCCTTAAAAAGAAAGGTTTCTTCTATCTGATTATAGTCTAATGGTTTTTGCAATTCTCCTGTAAAAACTCCTTCAGGGAAATAAGGTAAAATAAAACGCTCGCGATGATTACTTTTGACAGTGTAAACCCTGAAATTGCAGGGAAGCTGTAAACCATATAAAGTGTATAAGAAATAGTAGCCCCTGTTGTTATCCATGTTAAGATCAACTATAAGAGAGGCCTCAGATTTGATGCTAGAATACTCTTTTTGAAAAAGAGCTGTTTTTTCTACAAGATCAATCGCATTTTTTGTGGTCGAAACCTGATACACAACATTACGGGGCTCCAGCTTTTTCAAGGATAAAGTAAGAATGGAGCTGGAAATTAAATCATTATCAAACAAAAGAATATAGTGCTCACCTATCATTATAATTTTGTTTAACTATTTAATATGTTTTCAAATATACTATTAAACATTTAATGATAAAGCTTTTAAAATCAGTGGCATCAAAAGGAGAAAATTTATGAAGTAATATTTAACAAACCATTCCACCTTTTCTGTTTCCTGCAAAAAATATACTGCCTTTTACATTCCTTTTTTCGTAGAAATACCAGGTAAATCTAAGGGTTTTGCATATTGAGCTAATAGGTACATTAACTAAATGATCATTAATTACCTGTTATAAATTGTAAAAATCAGATGCTGATGGTATTATTTTGACAACAAAGTATAGTATGTAGGTTTTTGTTGAAAAAATTTCATATAAAAAACCTAAAACCGACCTTGATGATGTGTTTTTTTCTCAGGATATAATGGCCTCCTAATTTTGGACAGCAGAATAAGTATAAAACAAGACCTCCGTGCCTTAAAACAGAAAAACCACCGCTTTAAAAAAAGGCGGGCTTTCTGTACAAGTTTAGGGGCTTCCATTCTCCGATACATAAAGTAACTTATGGATAACTTAACCTCTCTTTCAGTTGTTCGCCTGAATTTAATGGTATTTGAGGTACAAATAAGTGAGAAGACAATTAAGAACACGTACAATTAGCGGGTGCAATAAGCTACTGTGTCCCTATAGGCTTTGGACGCTCTGCAGAATTTAGGAGGGGAATAAATTTTACCTTTATAGCATGTTCTAAAATCTCCTTTCCAACTCAATTAAGTATCTTTACTCTGAACGGAGGCTGAAAGGCCACATCAGTAGCTCGGTGTGATAAGCAAAAAGCATCAAAATTTCTTTTCTGATAATGGCCTTAATTTTTATATAGTTCAGATAGGCGACCAGTTATTCAGTCTTTTTAAGGATTCCACAGTGTATATGGAAAGGGGCTTTGGTTTTCTAATAAAAACTCATGTGAGGGCGATGGGCGGTTAGATAGAGGTAAGTAGCCAGGTGAATCCTGGAACGAGCATTTTTATTTACATAAAAAAGAGAATTAAAGTGAGAGCCTTAAAATGGGCAAGGAAATATCTCCCCAATAGAACCTCAAGGAAAGAAGCCCAAAATTAACCTTTTTTTTTGCAAGTTTTCTTGCAGGGCCGGGTTATGCCTCTGTTCAAGCCTCGTCATAGGAAGCGTTTTATGGAGGCATACAGAGGCAACAAATAGGGCGTAGGCTTCAAGAGTTTACTGATCAATCAGGTGTGAGAACTGAAAGAACATCTAAGAGATAGCTATTCTACTGTTCTGTTGACACTGGATTTGGGGTGGTTAGGAAAGGCTTTACTTCCATTGCAACCTGGTAAAGAATTATCCTCGCCTTGTTTATCTAATCGGATAAACAAGCAAAAAAATAGTCCTCGCTGAAAAACGAGGACTAGGGTGTGGATATCTGTTTAACTGGATAAATTACCTGGTGAAGTAATCATTCATAGCATTATCTATAAAGATATTGTTTTCTAATGTAAATACTAAAATCAGGCTCCTGGCTATTTAATTTAATGAAGGATCATGAAAGGCAACGCTAGAAGAAGGGTTGTGCAACAGCCACGGTGGGTTTTTGAGAATAATTTGAGCTCCTGAAATAAAGCCTATAACTTGCAGAATTTTCCTGCCACTTTCCGGTAGAATTTTTTCGTAAGGTGGTATCTTTTAATGTAATCGTATCTTTAGGAATCATCCGTTTCAAAAAAAAAGGTTAATTATTGAATTTTATGTTTTATATAAGCGAGGTTAAAAAATTAGCGCCGGCAGAATTTAAGACACCCTTACAGGAAAAGGTTTATACAACCCTGCACAAATTACAAATTCCCTTTGAACGGGTTGATACTGATGATGCCATTTCAATGAAGGACTGTCTCCTAATCAACCGAAAGTTGAATATGAACATGGTCAAAACACTTTTCCTTTGCAATCGTCAACAGACAGAATTTTTTTTATTTGTGACCGTAGCAGAAAAGCCGTTCAAGTCTAAGGACTTTAGTAATGCATTAGGTGTTTCCCGTGTATCCTTTGCACCAGAAGAGCTGCTGAATAGTATGTTAGGAACAACGATAGGTGCTGCTACTGTTTTTAGTGTTTTGCTGGACAAAAAAAGTAAGGTACAGGTAGTCTTTGATGAAGATATTGTTTCAGAAGATTGGTATGGTTGCAGCGATGGCACAACAACAGGTTATATGAAAATCAAAACTGTACATATTGTACAGGATTTACTGAATTATACCTCACACAAACTGACAGTAATTCCAATGTAATTATTCCATAAGAAAAGCCTTTAGAATTAACTAAAGGCTTTTTCCAATGTGCTGCTTTAATCTCTAATTATCGATCCTTCTTTGAAAAATATGTGGCGCCTGCACTTGCCAAAATGACACAAAGGATGGATACCCATTGCGTCGGGCTAAGGTATTCTTCCAGGAAAAGTAATCCCGAAAGTGCACCAACTGCCGGGTGTAAGCTCATCAGAATGCCAAAGGTCTTTGAGGGAATTTCCCGTAAAGCACCCATTTCAAGGGTAAAAGGAATGGCACTGGTTAACAGGGCAACAGCAATTCCAATCAACAATAATGGCCCATTTACTGCTGCTAAACCTCCACTGAAAATTCCAAAAGGCAGGACAAAGACGGTTGCAAAGATCATTCCTGCGGCTACTGCATCTCCGCCTTTCATGAGCTTAGAGACTTTCCCGCCTAACACGATATACCCTGCCCATAAAGCACCGGCCAGTAAAGCCAGTGCTGCACCAAGCAGATCAACGTTGTTGTTCTGCCATGGAGCTATCAATACGATCCCTAAACAGGCTAACAGAACCCAAAGCAGATCCAGCAGCTTCCTGGAACCCAATAACGCTAAGACAAGGGGGCCGGAAAATTCAAGCGTCACCCCAAGGCCGAGTGGTATGCGCTTGATGGCAAAGTAAAAAACCAGATTCATGGCCCCAAGACATGTGCCATAGGCAAGGCAGTACAACCATTGCTTCCTGTCTAGTTTTAATAGATTGGTTCTGAATACAGCCAGTAAAATGAGAGCCGAAAAACCAATACGCAAAGAAGCAGTACCACTTGCTCCTATAAACGGGAACAGGTGCTTAGCGACAGAAGCACCTCCCTGTACACTTATCATTGAAAGCAGGACTGCCGGTATTGCCGGAAGCGCTATTTTCCTGTTTGAAAGTCCGGTTCCAAAAACCGATAAAATATATTTAATCACTTGTTAGATTGTTTTATATGCTACAAAATTAAAGGGGAAACCCTATAGAATTTAATGCATGCAAAACAACATGGGCAACCGGATTAGCTGCTCAAAAGATAGGGAGCTGGTTTGCCTAAAGTGGGAAACCAGCCAGGGCATAGAGTACCCCTGTTATTTTGCAAGCAAAATAACGCGTGGCGGGGGTGTGTTACAGAAAAGAAGGCCCATAATTGAAAAATTTGGCTCAAATGTATTACTATTTACTATATTTTCCTAACAATAACTATCGAATTACCCTGCGCTATGGCACATTTGCAGCGATTTTTATTATAGAACCAGAACTGTTCAATATATTTAACCAATACCGAATAATAGATTATTGCGGCAACCTTTATCCTCCGTTTCTTGAAACCATTTTTTGTGTACAAAAAACCTGCGGATTTTGAGAATGAAAAGCCACCGCCTCAAAATTGGGTGGTTTTAAGAGAAAGGGAACGGTTATGGTAAAGTACAGGCAGATGCTATAAAAGCAGTTAAATATTCACTGAAACTGCAGCCCAAAATTAGAAAATTTATATTTTCTTACTCGCGTTTCAAGACAGTACCTCGATTATGGCACAGGATATTTTTTCACTGTGCTTAGTGCGAGCTGAGGGTGAAATGTTTATTGATGAAGCCTTACTACTTGCTCCTCAATAATTTCATCTTCATTATCAAATACTGTGAATTTATCTATTTTGAGATTAGTGATCAACTTCTGAAAAGTTTCTTTATAGTCTGGCCCTACTCCTCTTAATACTTTCAAAGCAATATCGTATAAATGCCCATCCTGTTCAACAAGCATTGAATAGGTGAAATATTCCTTTTCATCTATTTCAGTATAATACTCACCATAGTACGCTTCTTTATCTGGAAATTTTAATTTCTTCAATGTATATCCTTCAAACAACTCCTTCTTATCCTCCACAAGTTGCCTGTACATTTCTTTCAAATATACTTCTGCATTGATTCCGTCCTTTGACACATCGTACTTTGCTATTGTAAAATAGGTCTGTTGATCATCATTATCTAGGTAGGCAAAATAATAGATCTTATCTTGATCTACTGAATGCCACTCTTCAGGCAAACATATGATCTCACTCGATAATGTATCACACATCCAGCCACTCAAACCAAACTCTATTGAATTAGCACTACTATCTTCTACTTTTTGGGTATTGCTACAACCCATTAAAAGGACTAAGTAAAGAGCTATTAAAATGTTGTGATTCAATTCAAACATTTGCTATTAAGTCTATACCTATCAATGGCTCCCTGCTTTTAATATTCTTGTGTATAACGGTTTTGCAATACGCAGTTGCCGGCTTTAGTTTTTAAGATACGGAATATTTCGAATTATCTGTTGCATTATCAGACTACACAACCGGCAATTGCATTTTGCTTGGGTTGGGGAGCGTTTAATTTAATTTGAAGACGAAGGGCATTATCATTTTCACACTTACTTTTTTTCCATCTTTCATGCCAGGCTTCCATTGTAATTTTGTCTTCTCTAGACCCTTTATTGCTGCTTCATCCAATCCGTACCCTAGTCCTTGTTCAATATTGGTATTACTAATCCATCCGTCAGCTTTTACAATAAATCCAACAAACACTCTTCCTTCTACACCTTTGTCTATCGCTTCCCCTGTATACTTAACATTAGAATTCCATTCTTTATATAAGTTTTCAAATCCGCCTTCTGGCTCTGGTTCAGTATCTACGTCCGCAAGTTCATAAACGGCACCATCTGCTGTTGAAGAGTTGGTTGGGTCTTGACTTTTGCAACCATAGAAAATCACGGTAATGAAAAATGCAATGAAAAAATGTCTCATTTATTTTAGGTCTATGGTATTGAAATTTTCTGAATCCGAAGGCTCTGGTGAATGCTCCCCAACGGAAATAAAAACACCAGCGGCTGAGGCAAATGGCTAGCTCACTGTCAGCCTACCTTAAGGCAATAAATAGCAGCGAACTTTGCTGCCCCAGGAAACCAGCCGTTGATGTTTTTTGGGGTGTGCGCCTTGAATGGTGAATATAGCTCAATAAGTTGA
>JAFMYY010000077.1 GCA_017948555.1 Cesiribacteraceae bacterium YIM B00369
TATAAGTGGGTAAAAGTAAGTGGACCTTCTGCAGTAATGGCCGGAGATACTACAGCTACGCTTTCCCTTACTGAGCTGGAAGCAGGAAGCTATACTTTTAAAGTTACCGTAACAGATAATGAAGGAGCAACTGCTTCTGATGAAGTAAATGTGAAGGTGAATGCAGCTACTCCTGGTAACCAGGTTCCGGTGGCAAATGCGGGAAGGGACAGAACACTTACCCTGCCGGTTAATTCCATTAACCTGAGTGGTCAGGCTTTTGATGCTGATGGCCGCTTCGTGGCTTTCCGCTGGGAGAAAGTAAGTGGTCCTTCTGTTACCATGGCAGGACAAAACTCTGCGAATGTAAGACTCACTGATCTTGTGGAAGGAGAGTATGTGTTCCGGTTCTCAGCTACTGATAATGGTGGAGCTACAGGAACCGATGAAATGACGCTTACTGT
>JAFMYY010000078.1 GCA_017948555.1 Cesiribacteraceae bacterium YIM B00369
CCGATTCCCAGCGGGTGAACCTCGCAGCTTGCCTTGCCTGTGGCAATAGACTCATCTATCTCCAGCATGTGTGAGCCTAAAACAAGGTTGTTCTTAGGGTCGAAGTGGTAGGTGTAGTCTTCCATAAAGGCATTGCCGCCCTTAAGGCCTGAACCCATTACCTTCATTGCCCTTACAAGTGCCGCTGTTTTCCAGTCGCCCTCACCGGCAAAGCCATAGCCCTGGCCCATAAGGCGCTGGGCTGCAATACCCGGCAGCTGCACCATGCCGTGCAGGTCTTCGAAGGTATCGGTAAAGCCTTTAAAGCCTCCGTCCTGAAGGAAAGTTTTCAGGCCAAGCTCTATACGTGCAGCTTCCTGCAGGGACTTGTACTGTGCACCACCTTTGCGGAGTGCTTCCACCACTGC
>JAFMYY010000079.1 GCA_017948555.1 Cesiribacteraceae bacterium YIM B00369
CTTATGCCGGTGGGAGCCATTATTTATATCGATGCCATGCTCTTTAACAAAATTGGCCTGCGCGATAACTATGCCGAAAGAACCGGCAGCTCCTTTAACACCTCTGCAGGTCTTACCTGGGGACTCACCCTTGTATTCTGTCTGGTGCTTAACCTTGTCTTCGATATCGACATCTTCTTCCTGGGACTACCGGGCTGGTTTGTGGCAGTAATTATTTATATAGCAGCCAGCAAGATGAGTCAGAAAAAAGAGCTCCCCCTTACCAAAGGAACGGGAAGCAATAAACCTAAAACCGCAGTAGTATCATGAAAAAAGCAGCA
>JAFMYY010000080.1 GCA_017948555.1 Cesiribacteraceae bacterium YIM B00369
AAGCTTAACGGCGACAGAACACATGTATTCTCCCTCCACGGCGATGGTGAGCTGCAGGAAGGACAGATATGGGAAGCAGCCATGTATGCTCCCCACAACAAGGTGGACAACCTTATCTCCATAATAGATGTAAACGGCCAGCAGATTGACGGCCCCACCAGTGCAGTGCTTGGCCTTGGCAACTTAAGAGCCAAGTTTGAAGCCTTCGGCTGGGACGTGATGGAGATGAACGGTAACGACATGAAAGATGTGGTGCGCGGGCTGGAGCTTGCCATGACAAAAACCTTCAAGGCAAAGCCAATCCTGATCCTGATGCAGAC
>JAFMYY010000081.1 GCA_017948555.1 Cesiribacteraceae bacterium YIM B00369
CTTATGCCGGTGGGAGCCATTATTTATATCGATGCCATGCTATTCAACAAAATTGGTCTGCGCGACAATTATGCCGAAAGAACAGGCAGCTCCTTTAACACCTCTGCAGGCCTTACCTGGGGGCTCACCCTTGTATTCTGTCTGGTGCTTAATCTTGTGTTCGATATCGACATCTTCTTCCTTGGACTCCCCGGCTGGTTTGTGGCGGTAATCATTTATATAGCAGCCAGTAAAATGAGCCAGAAAAAAGAGCTCCCCCTTAGCAAGGGGACCGGAAATAATAAACCTAAAACCGCAGTAGTATCATGAAAAAAGCAGCA
>JAFMYY010000082.1 GCA_017948555.1 Cesiribacteraceae bacterium YIM B00369
AACCTGGGCTACTGGGGTTTTAACCAGTACATTATCCAGAAGGGCCTTGCTGCTAAAAGTGTGAACGAAGCCAAGAGAGGCCTTCTTTTTGCCGGTTACCTTAAGATCCTTATGCCTGTAATTGTGGTTATTCCTGGTATTGCTGCTTATGTGCTTATTAACGACTATAGCGCGCAGGAGCTTTCCGATATCCTTGGCAAGCCTATAGAGGCTATCGGTACTATCGATAAGTCTGATGCTGCCTATCCGTGGCTGCTGAAGAATTTTGTGCCTGCAGGTATCCGCGGCCTTGCTTTTGCCGCACTTGCTGC
>JAFMYY010000083.1 GCA_017948555.1 Cesiribacteraceae bacterium YIM B00369
AACCTGGGCTACTGGGGTTTTAACCAGTACATTATCCAGAAAGGTCTTGCTGCAAAAAGTGTTAACGAAGCCAAGAAGGGCCTGCTTTTTGCCGGTTACCTTAAGATCCTTATGCCTGTGATCGTGGTTATCCCGGGTATTGCTGCTTATGTGCTTATCAATGACTACAGCGCGCAGGAGCTTTCTGCCATACTGGGCAAGCCTATAGAGGCTATCGGCACTATCGATAAATCCGATGCTGCCTATCCCTGGCTGCTGAAGAACTTTGTTCCTGCAGGTATCCGCGGCCTTGCTTTTGCCGCACTTGCTGC
>JAFMYY010000009.1 GCA_017948555.1 Cesiribacteraceae bacterium YIM B00369
GATAACCCTAAATTTAGTGAAGGGACTTTTTCAGTGGCCTTGTATGATTAAGCCAGCTTTTTAACAAATTTTATCCTTTACAGCAAATCAAATAAACTCCTTACTCCAAGCTGCTTATTCAGGGTAAATCCTTCGCCATAGGTTACCCCTATCGACTGCCCGTATTCCCTTCCCCTGGCATCAATAAATTTCATAAAATTTTCAGATGAAATAAAGGTTTCCGGCTCATCGCTGGCCGGATTAAAGAACTGCGATCTGAAGGCTTTGATTGATGCTATCTTGGTTTCCCAGTAATCACTCACATCCACCACAAAATCAGGTTTAATATACTGGCTCTGGATATAATGAAAAAGCTGAGCAGGCCGCCATGCTTCCTGTAGCTTACCATCAAGTTCTGTTTCAATTTTCCTCAAACCAGCCATAAAACAGGCATCTATGGCCAGTTGCGCCCCTCTCCCATGATCGGGGTGCCGGTCCGAAACCGCATTGGCCAGCACAATATCCGGCTGATACTGCCGTATTTTCCTGATTACAGCCAGCTGGTGCTCCCTGTCGTTCCTGAAAAACATATCGGGAAGGCCCAGATTATCCCTTACTTCCAGCCCTAAAATTCCTGCCGATTCACGGGCTTCCTCAAGGCGCAATTCAGGGGTTCCGCGGGTACCCAATTCTCCCTGCGTTAAATCGACAACCCCTGCTTTTTTACCCATTGCCACATGCAGGGCTATAGTACCACTGCAGGTAAGCTCTGCATCGTCCGGATGGGCAGCCAGAACTAATATATCCAGTTTCATAGTATAAAAATAAAAAACCACGCCTTCCTCAACTGAGAAAGACGTGGCAAATATAATGAATCTTATGTTTCTAACAGTTAATGAACCCGTAAACGCTGCCCTACACGGAGAGTGGAATTTTTCCGGATTCCGTTAAGGCTGCAAATTTTACTGATTGGTACACCATGACGCTTGCTAATTCCTGATAAAGTATCGCCCCTGCGCACCTTGTAATAGTGCACCTTGCGTACTTCCTTTATATAGGAAAAAGTTTCTGCTGTTACCACAAGGGTGTCTGACAGTAATTCATTGCTGTCGAAATCGTATATATCTTCCGGGTTTACAGGATTTCCCTGATACCTGAATTCAAAATGAAGGTGCGGGCCACTGCTCCTTCCGGTACTCCCTCCAAGACCAATTACTTCTCCAGCCTTAACTTCATCCCCTACCTCAACCATTTGTTTACTGAGGTGTCCGTAAAGGGTTTCAAGACCATTTTTGTGCCTTACCAGCACATAGTAGCCATATCCGCTTGGATCATACTTTTTAATCCTCACTATACCGTCAAAAACAGTCCTTACAGAGTCGCCGGTATTTAACTTAATATCCGTACCATAATGCCAGCGGTAATGCCTGGAACCGAAATGAGAGGTCACCTTAGTTTCATCCAATGGCGGCGACCAGGGAGCCGACAGAGTGTCGAATAACTGCAAACTGACAGAATCAGTAAATTTCAATGGATCTACCTCATAAGGATTTATATTTTTACTATCCCAGATATTATAATATTCATGAATAGTAACCCAGTCTTTACTAATGAGCAGCTCTTCAGCCACTTCCACCAGACTTTCCAGATCAGCTTCAAAGGATGTGGTATCTTCCGAAACTATAGAAAGCTCCTTTTTCATTTCTTTTGAATCGAACTCCAGATCATTTATCAGGAGCTCAGCTTCAATTTCCTCTTCTCCTCCTCCTCCAAAATACTGTAGGGAGTCGATAGAGTAACTACTTTTCAAAGTATCAGGGGCTATGTACTCCAGTTCCGGAGCTTTTACCCTGAACAAATCGCGAAACCAGCTTTCTTTTTTATTCTGGGCTGCTGCCTCCTGTGTGCCGGAAAGATAAACTCCAAACAGCAGCACCATTATTAATTTCTCTTTCACTCTGCCAGCTCTACTTCTTTACTTGCTAAAAACCGCTCTGCATCCAGTGCGGCCATACAACCGGTACCTGCCGCAGTAACTGCCTGGCGGTATACATGGTCCTGTGCGTCGCCTGCAGCAAATACCCCCTCAATATTTGTTTTTGAAGAGCCTGGTATAGTTTTAATATAACCATTCTCATCCATATCCAGATATCCTTTAAAAATATCTGTATTAGGTTTATGTCCAATGGCTACAAAGAATCCCTGAACAGGAATTTCCGTCACTTCATTCGTAGAGGTATTTATCAGGCGAACACCTTCTACTTCCTGCTCACCCAAAATATCCTGTGTCTGTGTATTCCACAACACTTCAATATTAGAAGCATTAAGAACCCTTTTTTGCATGATCTTGGAAGCCCGCATTTCATCGCGGCGCACGATCATATAAACTTTTTTGCAAAGCTTGCTCAGGTAAGTAGCTTCCTCGCAGGCGGTATCTCCGGCACCCACAACGGCCACATCCATATTGCGGAAAAAGAATCCGTCACAAACAGCACAGGCAGATACGCCCTGTCCGTTTAAACGCTGCTCAGACGGCAGGCCTAACCATTTTGCCGAGGCACCAGTCGATACAATAACCGCTTCTGCTGTTATTTCATGCTTATCATCAATAATTACTTTATGAGGATATACACTAAAATCCACTTTAGTGGCCAGTCCGGTGCGGACATCAGTTCCAAAACGTTCTGCCTGCTGCTGAAAATCCATCATCATCTGGGGTCCGTTGATCCCTTCAGGATAACCGGGATAATTCTCCACATCATTGGTGATGGTAAGCTGTCCGCCTGGCTGTTCACCCATATAAAGAACCGGCTTTAAACCTGCCCTTGCTGCATAAATAGCTGCTGTATAACCCGCCGGGCCTGAACCAATAATTAAAACTTTTATGTCTTCCTTTGTCATTTTTACGATGATTACAGGTATTATATCTTATTAACTTAATTCTTCTGTAAATTTATATAAGCAAATATAAAAAAAGGTCCCAAACTTCGGGACCTTTCATGAATGTAATATGTTTTAATAAATCATCCAAGATAAGGCTTCAAAGCTTTGCTTCTGGAAGTATGACGTAAGCGTCTGATCGCTTTTTCCTTTATCTGCCGCACTCTTTCGCGGGTAAGATTGAACTTCTCCCCTATCTCCTCCAGGGTCATGCTATGCTCCCCGTTAAGCCCGAAGTAAAGAGAAATAACATCTGCCTCACGCTGGGTAAGAGTGGAAAGGGCACGCTGCACCTCACGGCGGAGCGAGTCATTCATCAGCTCAGAATCCGGAGTGTCTTCTGAGTCATTCTCCAGTACATCCAGCAGGCTGTTTTCCTCTCCCGATACGAAGGGGGCATCCATGGAAACGTGGCGGCCTGAAATCTTCATGGTATCCACAATTTCGCTGGTGGTTACCTCAAGCTGTTCTGCCAGTTCATCCGGCGATGGCTCCCGCTCATACTTTTGCTCAAGCTCCGAAAATGTTTTAGAAATTTTATTTAACGACCCAACCCTGTTTAGTGGCAGGCGCACGATGCGTGATTGCTCTGCCAGAGCCTGCAATATTGATTGCCTGATCCACCAGACAGCATAAGATATAAATTTAAAACCGCGGGTTTCATCAAAGCGTTGTGCTGCCTTAATCAGTCCAAGGTTTCCTTCGTTGATAAGGTCACCTAATGTGAGTCCCTGATTCTGGTATTGCTTTGCAACAGAAACCACAAACCTGAGGTTAGCTTTGGTCAGTTTCTCGAGTGCCATCTGGTCACCCTCTCTGATCCGTTTAGCTAACTCTACTTCTTCATCAGGAGTAAGCAGATCTACCTTACCAATTTCCTGCAAATACTTGTCCAGCGACTGGCTTTCGCGGTTGGTAATTTGCTTACTAATCTTCAGCTGTCTCATTCAGTAAAAATGTTTGAGGGGTCGTAAAAATTTTCGTGTAACGCAATTATAACAATATAGGGTAAAATTAAAGTTCCTGAACCTTAATAATACCCTAACTGTTTTTACCTGTATTTGTTATTAATCCTGTTTTCTTTCCGGTTTTGGCAGAAGCACTTTTCTTGACAATCTGTACTTACCAGTTTTCCTGTCTACCTCAACAAGCTTAACTGTAATTTCTTCTCCCTGCTCCAGAACGCCCTCCATGCTTTCAAGACGTTCCCACTTGATTTCAGAAATGTGCAGCAGCCCGTCTTTTCCAGGCATAAATTCCACAAACGCACCAAAAGGCATTATGGATTTAACCTTACCTTCATAGGTTTGCCCTACTTCCGGAACGGCTACAATAGCCCTGATCCTGGCACTGGCAGCATCTGCAGCTGTTTGGGTGGAGGCAAAAACATTTACCACACCAAAGTTCTCTTTTTCTTCGATAACAATGGTAGCTCCTGTTTCTTTCTGCATTTCCTGCACTACTTTACCACCTGGTCCGATTACGGCGCCAATCATATCCTTAGGAATCTCGATATGTACAAAGCGTGGTGCTGTTGGCTTGAACTCAGAGCGTGGTGCTGAAAGCGTTTTGCTCATTTCCTTCAGGATGTGAGCCCTGCCTTCATTAGCCTGCTTAAGTGCTTCGCGGAGCACATCGTAAGACAAGCCGTCGATCTTGATATCCATCTGGCAGGCAGTAATACCTTTCTCAGTACCGGTAACTTTAAAGTCCATATCTCCAAGGTGGTCTTCGTCACCAAGAATATCAGACAAAATAGCGTAGCGGCCGGTTTCACTGTCAGAGATCATTCCCATTGCAATACCTGATACAGGAGCTTTGATAGGAATACCCGCATCCATAAGTGCTAAAGAACCTGCACAAACGGTAGCCATAGAAGAAGAACCGTTTGACTCCAGGATATCAGAAACCACACGGATAGTATATGGATTTTCCTCTTCAGGAGGAAGCACGTTCTTAAGAGCTCTTAATGCAAGGTTACCATGCCCTACTTCACGACGGCCGGGGCCACGGTTTGGCTTTACTTCGCCGGTTGAAAAGGCAGGGAAGTTATAATGCAAAAGGAATTTATTTGAGCCCGTCATCATGGCAGAGTCAATCATCTGCTCATCAAGGCGTGTCCCCAGAGTAACAGTGGTCAATGATTGTGTTTCGCCACGGGTAAATACGGCCGATCCATGTGCGGACGGAAGGTAATCAACCTCAGACCAGATAGAGCGCACTTCATTGTAAGCACGTCCGTCAACTCTCTTCTTAGAATCAAGGGTAAACTCACGTGAAGCTTTTTTATGTATTTCCTTGAAGTATTTCTTCACAAGGGAAATATCAACTTCAGTATCTTCGCCCAGGCTTTCGATATAAGAATCTCTTATTTCCTTTGCTTTATCAGCTCTTACTGATTTATTAGGGCTTGCCTCAGCCACCGCGGCATAAACCTTATCATAAAGCTTTGCAAACAAATCTTCGCGAAGAGCAGGATCATTTACTTCATGATTGTATTCCCGCTTTTCAGTTTTTCCGGTTTCTTTGGTCAGCTCAAGCTGAACACGGCATTGTTCTTTAATGGCTTTATGAGCAATCTGAATTGCCTCCAGCATATCATCCTCAGATACTTCCTTAGATTCGCCTTCCACCATCATGATGTTATCTTCAGAACCTGCCACAATCAGGTCAAGGATTGCCTCATTCCTTTGCTTTGGAGTCGGGTTAACCACATACTGATCGTTAATTTTTACTACCCTTGCTTCTGAAATAGGAATAGTGAAAGGGATATCAGATACAGAAAGGGCAGCTGATGCTGCAAGGGCCGCAAGTGCATCAGGAAGTGCATCAGGGTCGGCAGATATTAATGATATTGCTATTTGGGTTTCAGCATGGTAATCATCCGGGAACATAGGGCGAATGGCACGGTCCACAAGGCGGCTGATCAGAATCTCGTGGTCAGAGAGGCGTCCTTCGCGCTTCAGGAATCCGCCGGGGATGCGGCCTGCTGAAGCAAATTTTTCCTGATAATCAACAGAAAGGGGTAAAAAGTCAACTCCGGCAGCAGCTTCTTTATTAGAAACCACAGTGGCAAGCAACATTGTATTGCCCATTCTAACGACCACTGCTCCGTCGGCCTGCTTGGCCAGTTTTCCGGTTTCAATCGTTATTTCCCGCCCATCCTCTAATTTTATAGATTTTGTAATAATGTTGGGTAGCATATTCTATATGAAAGTATTATAAAAGTATCAAAAAAAGCTTTGTTCTAAAAACAGCGTACAAAAATGGAGGCTGGTTAAAACGAATAAAAGAGGGAATTGTAAACAACTCCCTCTTTTATAAAAATAATTGTTATTTTCTCAGATTCAGTTCCGCAAGGATTGCTCTGTATCTTTCAATATCTCTTTTGTAAAGATAATTTAAAAGCCTTCTCCTTTTACCTACAAGCTTTAACAAACCTAAACGGCTTGAATAATCGTGCTTGTGCTGCTTTAAGTGCTCTGTAAGGTGATTAATCCTGAAGGTAAAAAGCGAAATTTGAGATTCAGATGATCCTGTATCTTCCTTTTGCCTCAACCGACCATGATTTTCAAACAGTTCTTGTTTTTTCTCTTTAGTTAAATACATGCTTAGTTGAATTATAATAATATTAACAAACTGAAATGCAAATTTAGCCAATAACAAATTTAATTACAAATATTCGCAAAATTAATTGAACCAGCCCAGTGCTGCATCAGGACGGCTTCTTCCTGAGTAACTGCGGGCGGCGCACCCGTTCTCCGAGAGAGCTCCTGAAGCGGGCAATCATTACGCTATAGAAGTCAGATTCAAACAAACGTGCATCATTACGGGCCTGCCACAGAAAAATAAAGCCAAATGGCAACAGGATAAGATTAGCAGACCAGATCCCTACTGCCGGACTTACTATGCCCTCGCGCGCCCACTTTTCACCAAACATGGTAAACACATAAAATATGATAAAAAAGGCGATGGATATAATAACCGGAATACCTAAACCACCTCTTTTAATGATAGATCCCAGCGGCGCCCCGATCATAAACATCACCATACAGGCTACTGCATTGGCCCATTTTTTATGAACCTCAATCTGCCATTTATACAAGCTCTTCTGGATATCATTCAGCCCGCTGGCCTGTATTTCATAACTGTTCTTCATATACCGCGCCTGTCCCACAGCTGTTTTGTAGGCATCAGCCAACTTAGCTTTATCTTTATATTTTTCCTCCACCCTTGCCAGAGCTGCTGTATCCACCGGAACCTTACTGCCAGCCAAAGCTATACTGTCACTTCTGTTTGTTCCGGGAGTATTAGCCACCGCACGGGTATTTCCTGATGTTTTCAGCATTTCCCTTCTCTCTGCATTTGTACCAAAATAAGCAGGTTCCGGTCCTCCTCCCGGGGTGGTTCCTGTAGAGTCCGCTTTCCGCCTGGCCTCTTCTTCCTTAACCCGCTTCAGGGAATCAATCTCCTGGTAACGGGCAGCAATTTTTTCCGGCACCTGAATTTTACTATAGTCAGCATAAGTATTATAAGCAGTGGCATTCTGGAAAATATTATACCTCTTTTCCGTAATTTTATCTTTCATGGAGTCAATTTCCACACTCAGCTGACCTATGTTTTTAACAACCTGACTGCCTGTAAAATATTCCTCGCGGGTGGAACTCATTTTAAATGATTCCAGGCTCATTATCATCACATTTTTTTTAAACTTATTTCTCACAAAATTTGCCGGCTCATTTTTTTTTCCGGCAGGCTTATCAGGGGAAGTGGTCTCGGAGTACATTTCCCCGTCGAACATTTCCAGAAACAGGTACTGATCGTTGTATTTAGTATACATACGGCCTGAATCAGCTAATATCACATCTGTATTTCCCTGGCCTTTGGTATGATCATAAATAATAAGATCTTTCAGAGAAACCTCATCAGGAAATTTCTTATTGACTTTTATGCTGTAGTTTGGAATTCCATTATAAAAAGAACCTTCCTGCAGGGAAAGCGATGGTTTTGTCTGGCGGATATCCCACAACAAGCTATAGGCTTTAAGATTAGCCTTTGGCACCACCTGATCGTTATTAATAAACGCAAGAACAGTAAGAAAAAAGGAAAATACCATCAGAGGAACCAGCGCCCGCGTAAGGGATATGCCTGAACTTTTAACTGCCGTAAGTTCAAAATGCTCTCCGAGATTTCCAAAAGTCATTAAGGAAGACAGGAGTACAGCCAGCGGCAGAGCGAGCGTAGTCATGTTAATACTGAAGAAAAAGAGAAGTTCGGCATAAACAGATGCACTCAGCCCCTTTCCCACCAGCTCATCGAAATATTTCAGCATATACTGCATAAGCAGTATAAATACCACGACGATAAAGGTCAGGAAAAATGGTCCTAAAAAAGACTTAAGAATAAGCTTATCCAGTTTCTTCATATAATTTGTATAGTACTCCTCAATAGAGAAACACAAATTAAAGAATAAAATTTCAGAGAAGGTAAAAAAAATACAGCTTAGCCACCTACCATTTCCCTCAGCTGAAAAATCATACCCTCCCAAAGCTCCTGCACTTCCTCCTCATCATCCATTTCCGAATAATCAACCACCTTTAAAAAAACCGACTGAGTGAGTTCATTCCTCTCAAGCAAAAATTCAAGGTACGGGCTATCCTGCTCATTATCGCCGATAATTTCACTCCCTCCCGTCCCCTCCTCCAGATATTCAAACCGGACATACTCATCCCTTCTCTTTGCCGCTAACCTCGCACGCTGGGCATCACCATTCCAATAAAAATGATAAATATTATCCTCATCAATTTTAATATCATCAGCAAACCATTGGGAAAGACCACCGGGGGAATTCAGGTATGGATAAAGAATTTTTGGAGATGCACGGAATTCATACTCACTCTCGAATCTGATCATACTCATATAGTTAACAGGTTTGTTCGTTCTGAATATAAAAATTAAATCCACACCCGGCAAAATTTTTTCTACAAACTCCTTTGCTAAAAAGAATCCGCTTTGTATGTTTGCAGTCCCAAATGAGGGAAACAACAAATATGGCGAGGTAGCTCAGTTGGTTAGAGCGCAGGATTCATAACCCTGAGGTCACGGGTTCAACTCCCGTCCTCGCTACTTAATAACCTTAACCCGATGTAAATTAACAGTTTGCATCGGGTTTCTGCTTTTGGGACATTCCTTCAACCTGACCTTTGATTGGATCTTTAGCAAAAAGCAAAGAAATTATAGATTTTCCTCAAAACCCCCGGGCTTTTTTTTTATAATGAGAGGTTATGCGGAAAAATTGCAGGCTGTGTTTTATAGTCAGAACGTTCACAAAAAGGACCTGATGCAGAAAACCGGAATTATCCGGTCCTGCATCATAATCATTTACAGGCCTGAATATTTACCTGCCCCCCTTAAATCAACCACTCCGGATGTAATTATGATTTTGCATAAATAAATTACATCTTTAAATACTTTAAAATGCCTGGCCATAATGGAGAACATGATTATGGTTATTTAGAACTTTTTTTTCGATATTTTAAAATGGAAAATTCATACAAAAAATTATTAGAAGGTAACGAAAGATTCGTCACGGAAAAGTTAAGTGTTGATCCGGATTTCTTTACAAACCTGGCAAAACAGCAAACTCCTGAATTTTTGTGGATCGGATGCTCCGACAGCAGGGTTCCCGCTAACGAAATTACAGGCACAAAGCCCGGTGAAATTTTTGTACACCGAAACATTGCTAACATGGTAGTACATACCGATGTTAACTTTTTAAGTGTACTTCAGTATGCTTTGGAAGTTTTAAAGGTAAAACACATCATTGTCTGCGGACATTACGGCTGTGGCGGTGTGCTGACAGCTATGTCGCAGGCCAGCATGGGACTTGTTGACACCTGGCTCCGCAACATTAAAGAGGTGTACGCAAAACACGAAGAAGAACTGCTGGCAATTGAAGATATGAAAAAACGCTCCGACCGTCTGGTGGAACTGAATGTATGTGAACAGGTGAAAAATCTTGCAAAAACCTCTTTTATACAACAGGCATGGAAGAGCAGATCAGTACAGATACATGGATGGGTATATGGCCTCGACACCGGAAAAATCAAAGACCTGGAGGTAAAGGTTCAGAAACCGGAGGATCTGGATCCTGTTTTCAGGTATGACATCTGAAAGAATGCTAAACAGATAATTCATAAACATCCTTTTACAGCCTTAAAAACACAAAGCGGATAAGCCCTCAGACTTATCCGCTTTTGTCTTTCAGGTATTTCAGCCAGTCCCCGTCAGGTACTTTTTGATAACCTGCTGATATTCCATCTGATTTTATATAAATTAAAGCCTTCCATTTTTCAAGAAGAATCTTTTTATACTCAGGCCCTTCATAATTATCCAGCTCAGGAATTTTTGATTCCGGCACTTCATATATATCACCGGTAATCTGTGATTCTTTACTGTCAGGCACGGCAAAAGGATACCATCCCGCATCATACATAGCAAAGCCATTCACCCATATCCCCTCCTCTATCAAAGGAAAACTTTCCAGGTAATAATTTGCAACTCCCCTCCTGCGGAGCGTTCCATACACAAACAAACGGATACCACCTGCTTTTGACCTGGGAAAACTCAATGCTCCTTAGTTTTTCTTGAGAAATATTGTTTCAAAGTAACACCAATTAAACCTGCCACACGATTAAGACCACAACCAAATGGCTGCTCTGATTCATGCTTCCGGAGTAAAACAACGCACCACTCACACTTTAAAATTAACTATGTCCCCTGACTTTCCAAAAAAAGCGCACACCAATACTTGCACAATTAGTAAAATACCTGAAAATCATTTCCAGGAAATCTAAAAGCACAAAATAAGGTGTTTACTACGTCCGGGAATTACCAAATGAAACTTCCCTTAAAAAAAACATTCCCTGAAAAGACACAACAACCATTGCTTAACTATTTGAAATTGAGAAACAACTCCTGAAAGGATGCTTTTAAGCCCCGAAAAAGTTTATACTTTCAGCATATTAAAGTTGCCGGCAAAAACTAAAACCCTTATGTTTGCAACGCTTTACAAATAAAAGCTGCCGGGGAGATACCAAAGCGGCCAACTGGGACGGACTGTAAATCCGTTGTCTTACGACTTCGCAGGTTCGAATCCTGCTCTCCCCACTTTTTTTTTCCGATGCCCGCATTATCTATATTTTTTTAACAGGCATCCGGAAATCAATCCAGACAAATACCCATTCTTATCCCAACTTCAATAAAAGATCAGGGAATTTCTTTTAGAAATAAATAATTCAGGACATTAAGATGATTACAGTTCGCTGAGACATAAGCTATGGAGCTGTACTCAACGAATTCCTTTTCAACAGCCATTTACCACATAGCAGGCCCTCCATCCTTTCTGACATTTCCACAATTATCTAATTATCGTTCAGGAAATTTTACACAAAAAAAAAGCCCTGAATCTTAGTCAAAAAATTCAGGGTCTTAGTTCTCGAAATGTTAAAATAGCTGTAAGGGAAGGACTCGAACCTCCACGGAGCAGTTAGCTATAGCTCATGAATCAATTTAGTGGTCAACCCGTTAAGCTATGTTTATCCCGTTATCTCCACCCCCGAGACAGGAGGGCATGTCTGCCAGTTTCATCACCTTACAGTGTAGTGATATTCTTTTTCAATAATTCAGAAGGCCTGCTGCCTGCTGTTTTGCTGTAAGGGAAGGACTCGAACCTCCACGGAGCAGATAGCTATAGCTCAAGCATCAATTTAGTGGTCAACCCGTTAAGCTATGTTTATCCCGTTATCTCCACCCCCGAGACAGGAGGGCATGTCTGCCAGTTTCATCACCTTACAGTGTAGTGATATTCTTTTTCAATAATTCAGAAGGCCTGCTGCCTGCTGTTTTGCTGTAAGGGAAGGACTCGAACCTCCACAGAGCAGTTAGCTAAACGAACCGTAGTTCATAAAGTTTATCCAAAATCCCCACCCCCGGGACCGGAGGGCATGTCTGCCAGTTTCATCACCTTACAGTATAGTGGTATTTTTTTCAATAATTCAGAAGGCCTGTTGCCTGCTGTTTTGCTGTAAGGGAAGGACTCGAACCTCCACGGAGCAGTTAGCACTGAAAGTTATCAGCATTTATCCAGAATCTCCACCCCCGGGACCGGAGGGCATGTCTGCCGGTTTCATCACCTTACATTATTTTCAATCTTATCCCGTTTGGATTGATGCAAAGATAGGTAAAAAATTAAATTAATAAAATTTAGATAAAATATTAGCTTAAAGTTTACATATTTTTTAATTTAGCATAAAAATACATGCAGATCTTTTAATGATATTACTGTCTCATGGGGAAAAATTATGAAATTGATAACACGGATTTGCAAATCCTCGCACTGCTCTCCGAAGATGCAAAAATTCCGTTTACCGAAATTGCCAAACAGGTTTACGTTTCAGGCGGAACTGTACACGTCAGGATGCGCAAACTTGAGGAAATGGGAATTGTACAGGGCGCAACACTTAAAATAGATTATTCCAAATTAGGCTATGATATTACTGCTTTCCTGGGGATTTACCTGGAAAAAAGCTCGTTTTACGACAGGGTAGCTGCTGAACTGGAAAATATTCCTGAAGTGGTGAGCCTGCATTATACTACCGGGCCATACAGCATGTTCGCCAGAATATACTGTAAAGATACCCAACACCTGCGGGAAGTACTGCATGATAAAATTCAGATTATTGATGGAGTGGAACGCACAGAAAGCATTATTTCTCTTGAAGAAAGGGTACAGAGATCCATTCAGCTGGATAAACTGAAGCTTTAGGGTTTGGATTGGAACTGTTTAAGGTATATTTTTGTGTAAATATTACATAACAGATTTCAACGAAACACACTGAGTATCATTGCCTTCAACTAAAAAAAAGGCATTTAATGCGTTTTAAAGAACCTTAATTACAAATTAATTCCTGATTAAGGAACATAATTTTTTAAATTATGTTATAAATTTGTATAGTTATTTAGAATCAATCCAAACAAAAATATATATGAGCAAGGACACCGATATACTTGAAGAACTGACCAGCGGAGAATATAAGTACGGTTGGGAGACCAAGATCGAAGCGGAGTCGGCTCCAAAGGGTCTGAGCGAGGATATTGTTCGCTTTATTTCTGCAAAGAAAGAAGAGCCTGAATGGCTGCTTGAGTGGAGATTAAAGGCATACAGGCACTGGCTTACATTAGAGGAGCCTAAATGGCCAAATGTTAATTATCCTGAAATAGATTTCCAGGATGTTATTTATTATTCTGCACCAAAGAAAAAACCACAGCTTAACAGCCTGGATGAAGTTGATCCGGAATTGAGGGAAACATTTAAAAAGCTTGGTATTTCTCTGGATGAACAAAAGCGCATGACAGGTGTAGCAGTGGATGCAGTGATAGATTCTGTATCTGTTGCCACTACTTTCAAGAAAAAACTGGGTGAGCTTGGAATAATATTCTGCTCTTTCAGCGAAGCTGTACGTGAACATCCTGAACTGGTAAAAAAATATCTTGGCTCTGTTGTTCCCATTACCGACAACTTTTACGCCACCCTTAATTCAGCCGTTTTCAGCGATGGTTCGTTCGCCTATATTCCTAAAGGTGTTCGCTGCCCGATGGAATTATCTACTTATTTCAGGATAAATGCAGCTAATACCGGCCAGTTTGAGCGTACCCTTATTGTAGCAGACGAAGGATCCTACGTAAGTTACCTTGAAGGCTGTACAGCTCCTCAGCGCGATGAGAACCAGCTCCATGCTGCAGTGGTGGAAATTTATGCTGCTAAAAATGCAGAAGTAAAATACTCAACGGTACAGAACTGGTATCCCGGCGATAAGCAGGGACGTGGCGGTATCTATAACTTCGTAACCAAGCGTGGCATTTGCGCCGGCGACTACTCTAAAATCAGCTGGACACAGGTGGAAACCGGTTCCGCTATTACCTGGAAATACCCAAGCTGTATATTAAAAGGCGACCACTCTGTGGGTGAGTTCTACTCTGTAGCAGTAACGAATAACCGCCAGCAGGCAGATACCGGTACAAAAATGATTCATATCGGGAAAAATACCCGCAGCCGGATTGTTTCCAAAGGGGTATCGGCAGGCCACAGCCAAAACAGCTATCGCGGACTCGTAAGAATAATGAAGAGGGCCGAAAATTCAAGGAACTTCTCCCAGTGTGACTCCCTGCTGATGGGCGATAAATGCGGGGCACATACGTTCCCTTACATTGAAATAGGCAATAGTACAGGGCAGGTGGAGCATGAGGCCACCACATCCAAGATTGGTGAAGACCAGATCTTCTACTGTAACCAGAGAGGTATTTCCACTGAAGATGCCGTTGCACTAATCGTAAACGGATATTGTAAAGAAGTACTGAACCAGCTCCCGATGGAGTTTGCAGTGGAAGCCCAGAAGCTTCTTGCACTTACACTCGAAGGCAGTGTAGGATAAGCAAAACGGAATAAACACTTTTTTCTGAACCATGCCTTTCCAAAAAGGCATGGTTCAGCACTTAAATAGGCTGTGTTAACCAACAGAGCCTGTAATAAACCGGCAACAGACCAAAAACACTTCAATAGACCACTAGCATTAAGCATTATGTTAAGCATCAAGAATTTACAAGCATCTATAAATGATCAACCGATCCTGAAAGGTATAAATCTGGAAATAAAGGCGGGAGAAGTACATGCCATTATGGGACCAAACGGTTCAGGCAAAAGTACTCTTGCCTCTGTACTTGCAGGACGCGAAGAGTATGAAGTAACCGGAGGCAGCGTAACATTTAATGGTAAAGATCTGTTGGACCTGGCTCCTGAAGACAGAGCCCGCGAAGGTGTTTTTCTTGCATTCCAGTACCCTGTGGAAATTCCGGGTGTAAGCACAACAAATTTTTTAAAAACAGCCATTAATCAGGTGCGTGAATACCGCGGGCAGGATCCTTTGGATGCGGTATCTTTTCTGAAGCTGGTAAAAGAAAAAATGAACCTGGTGGAAATGAACCAGTCCCTGCTGAGCAGAGCCCTGAACGAAGGATTTTCAGGAGGTGAGAAAAAGAGAAACGAAATTTTCCAAATGGCTATGCTCGAACCTACCCTTTCCATTCTGGACGAAACAGATTCGGGCCTTGACATTGATGCCCTGCGCATTGTGGCAAACGGAGTAACGAAGCTGAAGCGCCCTGATTCTGCCACTATTGTGGTTACCCACTATCAGCGTTTGCTGGATTATATTGTTCCTGACTACGTACATGTGCTCTATAAAGGCCGCATTGTAAAATCCGGCTCTAAAGAACTTGCACTGGAGCTCGAGGAAAAAGGTTACGACTGGATAAAAGAAGAGGCTGATAATATTCAGGCCTGATTTAACTTTATCTGACCATATTGTCCGGCTTTTCCAGGCTGGACGATTTCTTTTTCTTTCGTTTTAAACTTTTCTCACAGACAAGGTAAATTTGTCGTAACTATGGAAACCACTACCGATACTAAAAATAGTTTCATTAATACTTTCAGGGAATTTGAAGCAGGCCTGAATGGCAGTGCACAGGGTTCTTTACATGAAAAACGTAAGGAGGCTATCAGCCTGTTCGAAAAAACAGGCTTCCCTCCCACCCGTGACGAAGAATACCGCTACACCAATATAGCCAAAGCCCTGCAAAAAAGCCTCGGCAGCAATACCGGACAACTTGAATCGGACATGGATGCTCAAGCCATTGAAGGTTTTCTTTTCAAAGGCCTTGAAGCAAACCAGCTGGTATTTATTAATGGCCGGTTTAAACCAGGATTAAGCCAGATTATCAGCGACCCGAAAAATATTTTAATTCAGGAGCTCTCAGAAGCTTATAAAGAACAGCCGGAAAAAGTGGGAGCTGCCATCAGCAAACATGCAAAGCCGGAATCTGACGCATTTGTAGCTCTGAACACTGCCTTTGCCCACAACGGAGTGTATATTGAAGTTCCTGATAATACAGTTGCCGAACACCCTGTAGTCCTGAATTTTATATCAGACGGAACTAAAGGCACCACCACCAGCATGCCCCGCAACCTTTTTCTGGTAGGTCGAAGCGCTTCTGTTTCCATTGTGGAAGCATTCAGCTCCATAGGTGAAAACACCACCTTTACCAATATAGTTACGGAAATTGATGTTCAGCAAAATGCACAGGTGCAATTTGTAAAGCTACAAACTGAAGAGGATAAAGCTATCCAGGTAAATAATACTCACATTTATCAGCAGGCCGACAGCAGGGTAACGACCACTACTATCAGCCTTGGCGGTAACCTGATCAGGAATAACCTGAATTATGCGGTAGATGCTAAAAATTGTGAATCTAATATGTATGGCCTCTATTACCTGCACGGCAACCAGCATGTGGATAACCATACAGTAGTAGACCACCGCCAGCCGCATTGCGAAAGCAACGAATTGTATAAAGGCATAATGGACGACTCTTCCACCGGTGTTTTTAACGGTAAAATATATGTGCGCCAGGCGGCACAAAAGACCAATGCATTTCAGTCAAATAAAAACCTTTTACTGTCTGATAATGCAACTATAAATACCAAGCCACAGTTAGAAATATGGGCCGACGATGTAAAATGCTCACACGGAGCTACTACCGGCCAGATCGATCAGGAACAGATATTTTATCTTCGTTCCCGTGGCTTAAGCAGGGAAAGTGCACAGGCCCTTCTTCTTTTTGCTTTTGCCGGCGAAATTATAGAGCATATAAGCCTTGAGCCGTTAAGAGCTTACTTTACAGATATTCTGGAAATGAAGCTGAAAGCGAAGTATCAGGGATAATAATTTTAAAACCAGATCATGTCTGAACAATTTGAAAGCTGGTATATCGCCGGATTTTCAAATTTACATCAGCACATGAATTAATAAGGAAAATAAATATGAACTCCAGCAGCGTACCTACAGAAACTAAACCGAAAGCTTTTGATATCGACAGGATAAGAGCGCAGTTTCCGGTATTGCACCAGGAGGTAAACGGGCAGCAGCTGGTTTACTTCGATAATGCAGCTACCACCCAGAAACCTAAGGTAGTTCTGGATGCGCTCACTGATTATTATCAAACGATGAATGCAAACATTCACCGTGGGGTTCATACTCTTGCCGACAGGGCTACTGCTGCATTTGAAGCCACAAGAGAGAGCATCAGAGGCTTTATAAATGCCGGGGAAAAGGAAGAGATTATTTTCACCAAAGGAACTACCGATGGTATTAACCTTGTGGCATCCAGCTGGGGAAGAGCAAACCTGCAGAAGGGCGATGAAGTTATAATTTCAACCCTGGAGCACCATAGCAATATTGTTCCATGGCAGATTATCTGCGAGGAAAAAGGAGCTGTCATAAAAGTTATTCCGGTAGATGATAATGGCGATCTTATTATTGAGGAATTTAACAAGCTCCTGAGTCCCAAAACCAGGCTGGTATCGGTAGTGCAGGTTTCAAATGCTTTAGGCACCATAAACCCTGTAAAGGAAATAATAGAAAAAGCACATAATGCCGGTGCCCTGGTGGTGGTTGATGGTGCGCAGTCAAGCTCTCATCTTACTATAGATGTGCAGGCACTCGACTGTGACTTTTTTGTGTTTTCGGGGCACAAAATGTATGGCCCTACAGGTACAGGAATTGTTTACGGCAAGCGCCGTTTACTGGAAGTAATGCCTCCTTACCAGGGCGGTGGCGAAATGATAAAGGAGGTAACCTTTGAAAAAACAACTTTCAATGAAATTCCTTATAAATTTGAGGCCGGCACTCCTAACATAGCCGATATTGTCGGTTTAAAATTTGCAGTGGATTTCATTAATAGCCTGGGTAAAGAAAATATTATTGCCCATGAAGAAATGCTTCTGGATTATGCACATGAAAAGCTCAGCAGCATTCCCGGCCTCCGGTTTATAGGTACAGCCAGAAACAAAGCCGGTGTTGTTTCTTTTGTAATTGAGGGAATACACCATTTTGACATAGGCATGATGCTGGATGCAAAAGGAATTGCCATCCGTACAGGCCACCACTGTACACAGCCGCTAATGGCCAGATTTGGAATAGACGGAACCGCAAGGGCCTCCTTTTCTGTTTATAATACAACTGAAGAAATTGACAGGCTTGCAGAGAGCCTGCAGGGCATAGTAAAAATGATGAGCTAAAGAATGACGAAACCCTCAATCAATACCTTACAGGATGAGATTATAGAAGAGTTCAGCCTGTTCGAAAACGACCAGCATGCTAAGCTGGAATATATCTTTGACCTGAGTAAGCAGCTGCCTGACCTGGAAGAAGAACATAAAGTGGAAGATAACCTGATTAAAGGATGCCAGAGCAAAGTTTGGCTCATTTCTGAAAGGGAGGATGACCGGCTGAAATATAAAGCGGACAGCAATACCGCAATCACAAAAGGGCTAATTGCTTTGCTGATCAGGGTTTTATCTGAGCAAAGGGCAGAGGAAATTGCAAAAGCAGATCTCTATTTCATTGAAAAAATCGGGATGAGCCAGTTTATTGGTTCCCAGCGTTCCAATGGCTTCGCCAATATGATCAATAAAATGAAACTGGAGGCAGCTATAGCTTATAAAGATATTGTGAGTTAGGCACTAATGGTTAATTATAACCATTGAACCGGCTGTTGATTACCGGCCTTTAACTCTTAAATTTTAATACGGACAAAAACATGGCAGAAGAAGAAAAAATACCCTCTACTGATGTACTTCGCGACCGGGTTCTGGAAGCCATTAAAATGGTATATGACCCTGAAATTCCGGTAGATGTATATGAACTCGGGCTTATATATGAAATAAATATTTACCCGGTAAATAATGTATATGTTCTCATGACCCTCACCTCTCCTTCCTGCCCGAGTGCAGAACAGATTCCGGGAGAGATAGAACAAAGGATCAAGGAAGTTGAAGGAGTAAATGATGTTACCGTGGAACTTACCTTCGATCCTCCTTATACACAGGAAATGATGTCAGAAGCAGCCAAACTTGAATTAGGCTTTCTATAAAATTTAATTTTACACATTAGCACATAATTAATATGTATCCGGAAGAATTAGTAGCGCCCATGCGCACCGACCTTACCTCTGTTGGATTTCAGGAATTCAAAACAGCGGAAGAAGTGGAAAACCACCTGAAAGAAGGAAAAGGAACCACTCTGTTAATGATTAACTCTGTATGTGGTTGTGCAGCAGGATCTGCCAGACCAGGCGTTAAAATGGCTGTAACCAAAAGCAGCAAGAAACCATCTAATCTTGCAACTGTTTTTGCAGGTGTGGATAAGGAAGCTGTTGCCAAGGCAAGAGAATATACCATGCCTTACCCTCCTTCATCTCCGGCCATTGCGCTGTTTAAAGACGGGGAGCTGGTTCATTTCATCGAGCGCCACCATATTGAAGGGCGTTCAGCAGAAATGATCGGGAATCACCTGATACAGGTTTTTGAAGAATACTGCTAGAAAAACTGATAAGGAGAGCAGATGATGCTCTCCTTTTTTTCTGCCTGAATTAATACAGGTCAGGAACTAAAGTCTCCTGAACATTGCTTACTAAATAATATTTACTGACTTTTGTTTAAAGTATCTCTATTATACATAAACAAAAAAAACTACTCCTGCGTATGAAGGTTGCCGTTATCCGTAAAGAACATTTTAATGCTGCTCACCGTCTCCATAATCCTGACTGGACAGCAGAAAAAAACCGGGACGTTTTCGGCAAGTGCAATAATCCTCATTACCACGGCCATAATTACGAACTGCTGGTAAAGTTAACAGGGGAACCTGATCCGGAAACAGGCTATGTCTTCGATATGAAAGTTTTAAGTGATCTGATAAAGGAAAATGTTTTAGATAAGTTTGATCATAGAAATTTAAATCTTGATACTGATGAGTTTAAATCTGTTAACCCCACCGCAGAAAACATTGCAGTGGTTATTTGGAATATTTTAAGAGAAAAAATCGATCCTCAATACGATATAAAGATTACCCTCTATGAAACAGAAAGAAACATTGTTGAATACCCAGCCAGTTAACGGGCTTTCTTCTATAGATGAAACGGGCGATGAACATATAGGTACCTCACACGAAACTCCAATGCGACCGGATGCTTTCGAGCGTGATGATGAGCTTAAAATAGAACTGATTGAAAAGCATTTTCGGGAAATCATGACCATCCTGGGCCTGGACCTGAATGACGACAGCCTGGCAGGCACTCCAAAAAGGGTAGCCAAAATGTATGTACAGGAGGTTTTCAGCGGCCTTAACCCGGCCAATAAACCGGAGGTTACCTTATTCAATAATTCATATAATTACGACCAGATGCTTGTGGAAAAGAATATTACCTTCTTTTCGAACTGTGAGCATCATTTCGTTCCGATTTTGGGTAAAGCGCATGTTGCCTATATTTCAAACGGGCAGGTAATCGGACTCTCCAAAATAAACAGAATTGTTCAGTATTATGCAAAACGTCCGCAGGTACAGGAAAGGCTTACGGTACAAATTGCCAATGAATTAAAAACCATCCTCGGAACCGAAGATGTAGCTGTTGTGCTTGATGCTGCCCATATGTGTGTATCCTCAAGAGGCATACAGGATGTAAACAGCAAAACAATTACCTCCCAGTTCTTCGGAAAATTCAGGGAAGATGCTGTTAAGCAGGAATTCTTCAAATACCTGGAGCTGGAAAAATAAGCAGCCGAAAAACCCGCATTAAATCTTCTCTTTCCGGTAATTTGAAGCTATTTTTTGCCCGACAGGATTACATTTTCCCGGCAGAAGATCAAAAATTCATTATCATTTCATTTTATATATCAGGGCTGCTTTTTGCAGCCTTTTTTTTGCCTATTCCACTCCTGTATATTTCCTGCCTCCAGGTTTCTCCTTTTAAACCATTCCATCAATTACCGGTTAAATTCTCAATGGCTCAAAAAAATTTACTGGAAATTAACGAATGTGGCATTTACTGCCCGCAGGCTGATGTATATATTGATCCCTGGAAACCTGTGGACAGTGCAATTATTACCCACGCCCACAGCGACCATGCGCGGCCCGGAAGCAGGAAATATATGGCTCATGAAGATTCCGAAGCTATTCTCAAACTACGGCTTGGGCAGGACATCCAGCTGGAAACCACTGATTATTATACCCCGCATACTATCAACAGCGTTCGGATCAGTTTCCACCCGGCGGGGCATATTACAGGCTCAGCTCAGATAAGGCTTGAATATAAAGGGGAGATATGGGTAGTATCAGGAGATTATAAAACCGAAGGGGACAGTACCTGCGCCCCTTTTGAGCCCGTACGCTGCCACACCTTTATTACAGAATCCACCTTCGGGCTGCCGGTTTTTAAATGGCAGCCACAGGAAGAAGTATTCAGGGAAGTAAATAAATGGTGGAAGGAAAATGCAGCTATGGGAAAAACAAGTATACTTTGTGGCTACGCCTTAGGAAAAGCTCAGAGAATCCTTGCCAGTGTCGACCCTGAAATAGGTAAGATTTTTGTCCACGGTGCAGTGGCTAATGTAAATGCCGCCTTACAACAAAATGGTTTAAAACTACCTCCCGTAACTTATGCAGGTCCGGACATTCCCCGTAAAGAATACCCCGGAAGCCTGGTAGTAGCACCACCTTCAGCCCTCAACACCTCCTGGATGCGGAAATTCAGTCCTTACAGTACTGCTATGGCATCAGGCTGGATGAACACACGGGGAACCAGGAGACGCCGTGCCGTGGACAAAGGATTTGTACTTTCGGACCATGCCGACTGGCAGGGACTGAACCAGGCGGTTAAAGAAACCGGCTGCGAAAGGGTTTTGGTTACCCACGGGTATACCGCTGTATTCAGCCGCTGGCTGCAGGAACAGGGGCTGAATGCTCAGGAGGTTCAAACACTTTATAATGAAGAGCTGGAGGAGATATAACCCTGCACTTTAGAGCAGGTGTTCCGGAGAAAATAATATAAAACAATACGGGACAGGGTAGGTTTTTTGAAATAAAAGAACCTATTGAAAAAATTTGCGCACCTTTTTTACCGGCTTGACCAAACCAACAAAACAAACGAAAAGGTAGCCGTCCTGAAGGAATACCTGACTGAAGCTCCTGATAAAGACAAGTTATGGTCGCTGGCCCTGTTTACCCATAAAAGGCCAAAGCGCCCCGTTAATACCACCCTGCTTAAGACCTGGGCTGCTGAAATGGCAGGCCTGCCCGACTGGCTTTTCAATGAATCTTACCAGGTAGTGGGCGACCTTTCCGAAACTATTGCCCTTTTACTTCCCGCCCCTGCTGAAGAACAGGATTTTACCCTCAGCTATTGGGTGGATTACATCAGAAAAATGGCAAAACTCCCTGAGCGGGAGAAAAAAGAACTGATCCTTGGCGCATGGCAGGTAATGGAGCCCGGGGAACGGTTTGTTTTCAATAAAATAATGTCAGGCTCCTTCAGGGTAGGTATTTCTCAAAATTTAATGGTTCGTGCCATTGCAGAAGTGCTGGATAAAGACAAAGCTGTGGTGGCCCATCAGCTGATGGGGAGCTGGCATCCTGACACCACAGGTTTTCTCCAGCTTTTTAACGAAAATGACAGTGCCGCAAACCTCTCCCGCCCCTACCCTTTTTTTCTCGCCCATGCACTGGATAATCCTCCTGAGTCTTTAGGAGAAGAAGAGAAATGGCTGGCAGAGTGGAAATGGGATGGAATCAGATCGCAGCTGATCCTGAGAAAAGGTGAGTTTTACATATGGTCGCGTGGCGAAGAACTTATAACAGAAAAATTTCCGGAGCTTTCGGCGCTCTCAAAACATCTGCCTGATGGTATTGCCATAGATGGAGAACTCCTCGCTTTTAAAGATGGACAAGTGCTGCCTTTTAATGATCTGCAAACCAGAATAAGCCGTAAAAATGTAACCAAAAAATATCTGGCAGAAGCACCTGCAATTATTTTTGCCTATGATCTTCCGGAGTTTAACGGAGAGGATATCCGCAGCGCTCCTCTGAGTGAAAGAAGGGCCAGGCTTGAAAAGCTTGTAAAGGAATTGGACCAGCCCGACCTCCTACGCCTCTCCCCTGCTGTACCTTTTAACAGCTGGCAGGAGCTTTATGAAAAGCGGCTTTTATCAAGGGAAATGGTGGCAGAAGGGCTTATGCTGAAAAGTAAATACTCCACCTATCAGGTGGGCAGAAAACGGGGCGACTGGTGGAAATGGAAAGTGGACCCGCTAACCATAGACGGGGTTTTAGTTTATGCCCAAAAAGGTAAAGGGAGGCGGGCAGACCTTTATACTGATTATACTTTTGCAGTCTGGAACCAGAACAAGGAATTGATCCCCTTTACTAAAGCCTATTCGGGATTGACCGATCAGGAAATAAAACAGGTGGACAATTTTATAAAGCGCCATACGAAGGAACGTTTTGGTCCTGTTCGCACTGTGGAGCCTGAGCTGGTTTTTGAGATTGCCTTTGAGGGAATACAGGAAAGCAAGCGTCATAAATCCGGAGTGGCCCTGCGCTTTCCGCGCATACTTCGCTGGCGCCACGACAAAAAAGCAGAAGATGCCAATACCCTTGTTGAGTTACAGGAAATGCTGAAGGTGTATGGCTGAGAAAAAAAACCATACGAACCCCAACCCTTTTGCTATTGCCCGGCAGTGGTTTATAAATAAGCAGTGGAAGCCTTTTCCTTTCCAGGAAGACACCTGGAATGCTTACCTGGAGGGCAGGAACGGACTCCTGAACGCACCTACCGGTTCAGGTAAAACTTATGCACTCTGGTTTGCCTGTCTCCTGGAGTGGGTAAATGAAAACCCAAAGGATTGGAAAACCAAAAAGCCAGGGAAACTTCAGGTGCTTTGGATTACTCCGCTCCGTGCCCTTGCAAGAGACCTGCAGCAGGCAATGCAACAGGCTTGTGAAGACCTTGGACTCCCCTGGACGGTAGCCCTGAGAACCGGCGATACCTCCTCTTCTGAAAGGCAAAAACAACTGAAAAAGCCACCGGAATGTATAATTACAACACCTGAAAGCCTGCACCTCCTTCTGAGCCAGAAAAACAGCAGCCAGCTGTTTAAAAACTTTAAAAGTTTAATTGTAGACGAATGGCATGAGTTGGTGGGCAGTAAAAGAGGAGTGCAGATAGAACTTGCAGTCAGCCGCCTCATGAAAATTAATGTACGGGGCCCTAAAATATGGGCTGTATCGGCCACTATAGGAAACTTAGGCGAAGCAATGGAAGTGCTTTTGGGTAAAGAAGGCGCCGGAAAAGCAATTGTGATAAAAGCAGATCTTGACAAAAAAATACAAATAGAATCTATTCTGCCCGACGAAGTTGAAAAGTTTCCATGGGCAGGATATCTTGGCATAAAACTTCTGCCAAAAATTTTGCCCATTATTGAAAAAAGCCAGTCTACCCTCCTGTTCACTAACACCCGTAGCCAGACGGAAATATGGTACCAGCAGCTCATGGATAAAGCGCCTGAACTTGCGGGACTGGTGGCCATGCACCACAGCTCGCTCGACAGGGAGGTGCGGGACTGGGTGGAAAATGCACTCCACGCCGGCAGGTTAAAGCTTGTGGTTTGTACCTCCAGCCTGGACCTTGGGGTTGATTTTAAACCAGTGGAAACAGTAATTCAGGTGGGCAGCCCCAAGGGAGTATCACGCTTTATGCAGAGAGCAGGGCGCAGTGGCCACCAGCCAGGGGCTGTCAGCCGCATTTATTTTTTACCCACCCACTCACTCGAATTAGTTGAAGCGGTTGCTCTGAAAAAAGCTTTGAAGGAACAGGTATTTGAGAACCGGAAGCCCCTGGAGATGTGCATGGATGTACTGGTTCAGTACCTTGTAACTCTGGCCGTAGGAGAAGGATTTGAACCTGAGAGTATATACAGCGAAGTTAAAAACACCCGTTGCTTTAGAAATTTAAGCCGGGAGGAGTGGGAATGGGCGCTTGATTTTATAACCACAGGAGGAAGCAGCCTTGACGGATATGAAGAATTCAATAAGGTACAGATAGAAAACGGACTATACCTGATCAGGAATAAAAAGTTAGCCATGCGCCATCGCCTGTCAATGGGTACAATTGTAAGCGAGCCGGTACTTAAAATAAAATTTGTCAGCGGTGGCTTTATAGGCACTGTGGAAGAAAGTTTTATCTCAAGGTTAAATAAAGGGGATGTTTTCTGGTTTGCCGGCCGCAGCCTTCGGTTTGAAAGGATTAAGGACCTGACGGTTCTGGTACGAAGGAGCAACAGTAATAAAGGAATTGTGCCCCGCTGGGCCGGAGGGCGGCTGCCATTATCCACCCAACTGAGTAAATTAATCAGAGAAACTTTACAGGATGCTGCTGAAGGCCGCTCTGATGAACCTGAGATGCTTACCATTGAACCGATTCTGCAATTACAGAGCAAGTGGTCAGCCATTCCGGATGAAAAAACGCTGTTAGTGGAATATTTCCGGAGCCAGGAAGGATACCACCTCCTCTTTTATCCTTTTGAGGGAAGAGCGGTACATGAATTATTAGCCGCCTTAACAGCCTGGCGCATAAGCAGGCTGCTCCCGATAAGCTTCTCCTTTGCCATGAACGATTATGGCTTTGAATTACTTTCCGACACCCCAATTCCTGTAGAGGAAGCCCTGGAACAGGATCTTTTTAGTCTGGAAAATCTTGAAGATGAAGTAAGTACCAGCATTAACAGTACTGAAATGGCAAGGCGCAGGTTCAGGGAAATTGCAGCAATTGCAGGCCTGGTTTTTCAGGGGTATCCGGGTAAACCTATTACCAGCAAGCACCTGCAGGCCTCTTCGCAGATAATTTTCGATGTACTGAAGGAATATGAACCTGATAACCTCCTGCTGAAACAGGCAGAAAATGAATCCTTAAATCTGATCCTGGAAATGGATCGTTTAAAAGAAACCATTGCCAGAATTAATCAGCAAAAAATACGATTGGAAAAACCGCCAAAGCCTACTCCTTTTGCATTTCCAATTATGGTAGACCGCCTGCGGGAGCGCCTGTCTTCAGAAAAGCTTTCGGACAGAATCAGCCGGATGCAACTTAGTCTGGAAAACTATGCGGAAAAGGAAGGTTTTTTAAGGAAACACTGAAAAGTAACAAAAGAATAAAAAAAACGGGTATCAGGACTTATCTCAATACCCGATACCTGTTCTTCAATATTTTTTTAACTATTCTGCCCTTGTCCAGGTTGAGGTTCTTCCAATAAGGGAAAATCCTATATAACCGCGCAAATCCAGTTTATTTTTACCAACCAGTTTGGCATTGGCCGAATAGGTTTTACCGCTTTTAGGATCATAGATCTCTCCTTCTTCATAATTATCCCCCCCCACATGTTCCAGATCAGTCAGAATAACAAGACCATCCATTTTCCTGCTTTTCAGCTTATCATTCGGGTTTTCCTTATCTGTTTTAGGTTTACCGCTTGCATCTAATGGTTCTTCAAGATGGATGATTTTACCGAAATATTTGCCATTTTGTTCATAAACCTGAACTTTGGCTGTTTTCTCGGCATTCCACCATACACCTGTAATAGCATCAGCTTTCTGAGCCCGGGCGCTACCAAACCACAGCAGCACAATTACCAGTAATAGGCTGCTTTTTACAAAAGATTTTTTCATGTTCAATGAATAGTTGTTACTTGAAAATTAAATTTAACATTCTTTAGAGGATTCACAAATCCCTTCCCTTCTTTTTCAGTATATTAATACAAAGCACGTGCCAGTAAATCGGGTTATATAATAATTATCTGCGTATAGATGATAGCTGTACCGAACCTGAACGGGATATAAAATGTTGTTCCTGCACCTGTTTAATCATCCATTCTATCCTGTATAATCTTTGAGCACAGAGCATTTAATTTCATACACCACCCACCGGCATTGCGGCCAGCACCTGCTGTTACTGGCGGAAAAGGCAATATACTGGCAGGAGGAGAAAATGCTCCTGCTGGCAGATCTGCACCTGGGCAAGGCCGGCCATTTCCGGAGGGCGGGCATAGCTGTACCCGGCCATATTCATCATCAGGACCTGGAAAGGCTCTCCGGCCTGATTGATAAAACCGGGGCAGAAAAGGTAATATTTCTGGGCGATTTATTCCATAGTGAGTTAAATAACGGATGGTTTGAGTTCACTGCATGGATGGAATTGTATCCTGACAGGAAATTTATTCTGGTTAAGGGGAATCACGATATCTTCCCTCCTGAGGTTTATAAGGAAAGCCGGATGGAAATTCATGAGCAGGAATTAGTCGTTTCTCCATTTTTACTTACTCATGAACCTTTAGCTGTTAAATACCAAAAAGAGGGTTTATATAACATTAGTGGCCATATACACCCTGCTGTTTTACTCAGAGGAGGAGGAATGCAGCACATAACACTGCCATGTTTCTATTTTGGCTTACATTATGCCCTGTTGCCTGCTTTTGGAAAGTTTACAGGATTTTCCAAAATTAAACCAAAAAAGGAAGAAGCGGTTTTTGCAATTGCAGAAAACCGTGTTCTAAGGCTTTAAGTGTTATTTTAGAGCTTCCCTCAGCCGGATGTATGAATTTCTTTTAAATTTCATCCTAACTATGGGTTACTTAATCAGTTAAACAGGTATAAACATTCAAAGCGCTGCTTTTGATGAAAGATCAGGAAGTATTGGAGAGGATTGGCCGGGGAGATGAAAAAGCATTAGATTATCTTTACAAAAAGTACTATCGGATGATGACCCGGGTAGTAACCTCGAACAATGGCACCGAACAGGATGCCAAGGATATCTTTCAGGATGCTCTTATTGTCTTCTGGCAAAAAGCAGCAAGTGGAAAGCTTGTGTTAACATCTAAAATCAGCACCTATATATATAGTATTTGCCAAAACCTGTGGAGAAAGGAACTCGACAGAAAAAGCAGGCTGGTAAATGAAGCAAAAGATGGTGAGGAATATCCGGACCATGACAGCAGGGAGCGTGTAAAAATTATTCAGGAATCAATTTCCGCTCTGGGTGATACCTGTCAGAAAGTACTCACGTACTATTACTTCGACGGACTAACAATGGAAAAGATTGCAGAAAAAATGGGTTTTGCCAATACTGATACGGCTAAAACCAAAAAATACAAGTGTAAAAAGAAGCTGGACGAGTTTATTAAATCAAAATATACCAAGAGCGATTTTTTGGATTAGAATGAGCAACCAACAGAACTATACAGAAATGATCGATGCCTACCTGACAGGCCAGTTAAACGGGGAAGAATCTTCCAGGTTAATGGAACTGCTTGAACAGGATCCTGCCCTGAAAGATGAATTTTTGTTACAACAAGACATCGTTAATTCCCTCCGGGTTCACCGCCGGAATGAATTAAAAAACAGGCTGAATAATATTGAAACAGGAACAGGAGTATCTTTCAACGGAGCAGGCACCTTAAAAATGGTTGCCGGAACTGCATTAGTCGCTCTTATAGGCACAGGAATTTATTTTGCCTTCCAGCAAAATGACGGGGAAGGGGAAACCCTCAATCCTGTTGAAGTTACCTTACAGCCGGATTATACTCCGGCCATTTCGGAAGCTCCCGCCATGGCGGAAACTTCTGAAAAGAAAGAAGAAGCAGCTTTACAGCAAAATAAAGAAGTGTATGAGGAAATAGATGCTCCAAAGGCTGATGCTCCGGCTTTTGCACCCACAGGTTACCAGGCAGCCAAAGATGCAGGTATAAAATCTGCCCCTGCTAAAGTTGCCGGATCAGTACCTTCTGGCGCTAAAAAACCAGCTGCGGAACCAGCTGAGGTTGTTAAACCTGAGGTAATAAGCTTTTTCGATGAGCAGGATGCATCGGCTAATACTCCGGAAGCAAATACTCCGGAAGACAAATTAAATACTATCAGGAGCTTCAGCACCCAAAATATTGAAGTAAGCACTGTAACTGATAAACGATACTCCTTCCACTACATGTTTTTCGACAACCAGCTTCATATTTACGGGGAGTTCAGCAAAGTTCCTTACGAAGTACTGGAGGTAAATACAGGCACATACACAAGATATTTCCTGTATCATAACGGCTTATATTACGAACTCAACCCTGACCAGCGGAAAGTTACCCGCCTGAAAGAGCTTAATAATGAGGGAATGATAAAAGAGCTGGAAATTACAAGAAATGAAAAGTTAAAACGCTAATACATTCTACATAGATCAGCAGAACGGCAGCCAATAATTTAAAATGGCTGCCGTTCTGTTTTTAAACTCCTCCCCTTTTTAACTTGCTGAGAAATTATTATTAAATTTGATCTTTACCTGAATACTGTGGAAGAAGTAAAAAAATATAAAAAGAAGAAAAAGCTGGGAAGCTATCCTATTGCCAGTGTTGTATTCAGCAATACACTGGCATTGCTGGTTATCGGGCTTTTTGGTTTGCTTATATTGCATACCAATAAACTGCGTACTTTAATTCAGGAAAATATAGAATTACAAATTTATTTGGATAAAGGGCTGACCGATGCCAACAGGATCAAAATAAATAAAGTGCTGGCCAGTAAAAATTATACTGCCCGCAAAGAGGGAGAGGCGCAAATTACCTTTGTAAGCAAAGAGCAGGCCGCCAAAGAATTTTTCGCTGAAAGTGGCGAAGATGCAGTAGGCTTTCTGGGTGAAAACCCTTTGCGGGATGCTTACATCCTCAAACTGCAACCTTCTTACTACCAAAAAGACAGTCTGCAGCACATTCAAAAAGAAATTGAAAGCCTGAACGGAGTTTTTGAAGTTACTTATGTAAAGAGCCTGATAGAATCAATAAATGAGAACCTCACGAAAATAGGCTTAATTGTGGCGGGCTTTTCAGCAATTCTATTAACTACTGTCGTGGTTTTAATAAATAATACTATAAAATTAGCGTTATTTTCCCAGCGCTTCCTTATAAGAAGTATGCAGCTGGTGGGGGCCACCAGTAATTTTATCAGAAAACCCTTTTTATACAGATCTTTGCTGCATGGCGTGCTGGCAGGTGCACTGGCTTCAGGCCTTTTGTACCTGATCATTAACTGGGCTTATGTAAAACTACAGGACCTCCGTCTGTTGGCACAAGCGGAAGAAATGTTCATTCTTTTTGGCCTGCTGGTACTTACAGGTGCCATTATAGGTTATTTCGGCACCCGCAGGGCAATTAATAAGTACCTGAAATTATCTTTAGATGAATTATACTAATATGGAAAAGGAACCCCAAAGACTCCCGTTTGAAAAAATCAATTATATACTTATGCTGGCAGGACTGGCTGCCCTCATCCTTGGATTTGCCATTATGTCCATGGATACTGAAAGGCATGGCTTTGGTTTTTTAGGCCTTACACTGGGCCCGGTTATTGTAATGGCAGGCTTTATAATTGAGATTGTCGCCATCCTGTACAAACCGAAAAGGTAATGCATTTTTTTGAGGCTTTAATCCTGGGCATAGTCCAGGGGTTAACAGAGTTTCTCCCTGTGAGCAGCAGTGGCCATCTGGAACTGGCCTCCTACCTGTTGAATATAGAGGGAGAAGAAAACCTTCTGTTTTCTATTATCGTTCATGCCGCTACTGCCTTAAGTACAATTGTGGTTTTCCGGAAGGACATTGCGGACCTCATCAAAGGTTTGCTGGCCTTCAAATATAATAGCGAAACGGAATTTGTAGCCAAAATTGTGCTCTCAGCCATTCCGCTGGCGGTGGTTGGGCTTTTGTTTGAAGAACAGATTAATGAATTGTTTAGCGGCAATATCCTGATAGTAGGTTCTGCTCTTCTTTTTACTTCATTTTTGCTGCTCTTAACATTTTACGTCCGGCGGCCCGGTGGTCCGGTAACCTACCGGAAGGCCATTTTTATTGGCCTTGCACAAACGCTGGCTGTTATGCCCGGCCTTTCCCGGTCAGGCACCACAATTGCCACCGCTTTACTTATTGGAGTTGACAGGGAAAAAGCCGCCCGTTTCTCTTTTCTGATGGTACTCATTCCAATATTAGGAGCCGCATTTTTAAAGTTTCTCAACTATCTTCAGCATCCTGAAATGGGCGGAGGCATACAATTCAGCGCCCTCCTTACAGGCTTTATAGCCGCTTTTCTGGCAGGCCTGGCTGCCTGCAGCTGGATGATCAATATTGTTAAAAATGGAAAGCTTACCTATTTTGCAGCATATTGTGCTTTGGCAGGTTTACTGGCCATCGGAAGCTTTTATTTAAACCTATGAAAATACAACAACCAGACTTCCAGCAAGGGGAAGTACTCCTGATAGATAAACCATATGAATGGACTTCCTTTGATGTGGTGAATAAGCTTCGTTATGGCTTAAAAATAAAGAAAATTGGTCATGCAGGTACTCTGGACCCACTTGCAACCGGCCTGCTAATTCTGTGCACCGGAAAGAAAACAAAGGTTATTGAACAATATCAGGCGCAGGAAAAGGAATATACGGGAACACTTATTCTTGGCCAGACCCGGCCTTCTATAGACCGTGAAACTGAAATTGACAGCGAAACGGACATCAGCCACCTTAGCCGGGAGCAGATAGAAAGAGCTGTAATTCCTTTCCGGGGAGTAATACAACAGGTTCCACCCCAGCACTCTGCCATAAAAGTAAAGGGTAAAAGGGTTTACAAACATGCCCGGGCGGGCGAAGAGATAAAGCTTGAGCCACGGGAGGTAAATGTTCCTCTTTTCGAATTAACAAGAATAGAACTGCCTGAAGTGGATTTTCGTGTAATATGCTCAAAAGGCACTTATATCCGGAGTCTGGTACGCGACCTCGGAGAGGCTCTTGGAGTAGGGGCTTACCTGTTTGACCTGCGCCGTACCAGGATAGGAAATTTCAGCGTAGAGGATGCTGAAAATCCGGTTGAATTTTTGGAGCGCATAAAAAATACCGGCACAAATGAGGATATATGATGGTATAGAAGAATTCTCCCGCTTACCAAAGGCAGTGGTTACCAGCGGAACTTTTGATGGAGTCCATATAGGTCATCAGAAAATTCTTGCCAAGCTAACCCACCTGGCAAAGAAAACAGGCGGAGAAACCGTTGTTATTACGTTTTGGCCCCACCCGCGCCTTGTTTTGCACCCGGATAGTAAGGATTTAAAGTTACTATCAACTTTTGAAGAAAAAGCTGCTCTGCTGGAACAGTCCGGCATAGATCATTTGATAAAAATTGCCTTCACCAAAGAATTTTCGCAGCTCAGTTCCTCCGAATTTATTCAAAAGGTTATTATAGAAGCTATAGGAACTTCTCACCTGGTAATTGGATACGATCATCGTTTTGGTAAAAACAGGGAAGGGAGTTTCGACCATTTAGTGGCCAATAAAACCAAATATGGTTTTGAGGTGGAGGAAATAAGCAGGCAGGACATCGATAATGTAGGGGTAAGCTCCACCCGCATCAGGAATGCTCTTGAAGCCGGAAAGGTTGAAATAGCAACAGAATACCTGGGGCGCCCATACAGCTTTACCGGAACGGTGGTGGAAGGGGATAAAATTGGCCGTAAAATGGGCTACCCTACCGCTAATATTAATATTCCTGAACAGTATAAATTAATTCCTGCTGATGGAGTTTATGCTGTAAAAGTTTCCATCCAAAACAAACAGTACGATGGAATGCTTAATATAGGACAGCGCCCTACAGTGGGCGGGCAAAAACGAACTGTGGAGGTGCATATTTTTGATATGGAAGAAAACCTGTATCAAAAAGAAATAACGGTTTCCTTAGTGCAGCAAATAAGGACTGAATTAAAGTTCAACTCTCTTGAACAGCTAAAAAATCAGCTTCACCAGGATAAGCAGGCAGCAAAAGGTATATTGGAACAACATTAAACCTGTTTTGTATGATGAACAAAGTGGTAAACGGCCCCGATGAAGCAATCAGGGACATCGGCGATAATGCCGTTTTAATGTTGGGTGGTTTTGGCCTGTGCGGCATTCCGGAAAATTCTATTGAAGCACTCCTCCGGAAAGGAGTAAAAGGGCTTACGTGCATATCCAATAATGCAGGCGTCGACGATTTTGGCATTGGCCTTATGCTCCAAAGCAGGCAGGTCCGTAAAATGATCTCCTCTTATGTAGGGGAAAATGCAGAATTTGAACGCCAGCTCCTCAGCGGAGAGCTGGAGGTGGAACTGATTCCTCAAGGCACACTGGCCGAACGCATCAGGGCTGGCGGAGCAGGCATCCCTGCCTTTTTTACGCCTGCAGGATTTGGAACAGAGGTTGCAGAGGGTAAAGAAGTAAGAGAATTCGATGGAAAGAAATACCTCCTGGAAAGCTGGTTAAAAGCAGACTTTTCACTCATTAAAGCATGGAAAGGCGATACGGCCGGCAACCTTATATTCAAAGGAACTGCCCGCAACTTTAACCCGATAATGGCCGCTGCAGGTAAAATTACCATAGCCGAAGTGGAAGAACTGCTACCTGCCGGAGAGCTTGTTCCAAACTTTATTCATACCCCCGGAATTTACGTCCAGCGCATTTATCAGGGCAGTAATTACGAAAAAAGAATAGAGAAAAGAACAACGAGTCAATAAACTGAAGCTTCTTTTGAACCCCGGAAATGCACTTATTTTGCATAATGCAAAAGAAAAAACATAAGACCGGCTCCTGACATCAAATTACACCCCAAACCTTCATTTGCAAAAAAATAAATCCTTTAACTGAGTTTCTTTATCCCCTCAATGAAAAATGTGGATTGCATATCAGGGAATAATATAATGTACATATCAGCACTATTTCCTGAAAGCACGGGAAGCTGAAATAAAAGCAGGTTTTAATCAAAAACTGAAAATTACGTATAAGGTACTTAAGGGACAAAATATAGAGAAGGCTAAGCGGAGGAGTTTTCTATACACCGTAAGTCCGGGAGCATTAGCAGATAAAACTGTTATTAAAAATTATGAAAATGGCTATTGCAGCACCTTAATGAAGGGAACTAAGGCCATTATTGAAAAATTACCGGCTAACGCATCAGCAAATAAACAAATTAACCAATTAACCTATGGCTCTGGATAAAATTGGCATTGCAAAACGAATAGCGCAGGAAATAAAGGACGGGATGTATATTAACCTTGGCATTGGCATACCCACGCTGGTGGCGAACTATATTCCCGAAGGTATTGATGTCGTACTACAGTCGGAAAATGGCCTGCTGGGAATAGGTCCTTTTCCCGTAGACGAAGAGGTTGACCCAGATCTGATTAATGCAGGAAAGCAAACCATCAGCATGAGACCAGGCTCAGTACTCTTTAATTCTGCAGAAAGTTTTGCCATGATCCGCGGGGGGCATGTAAACCTTACCATACTCGGTGCCATGGAGGTATCGGAAAACGGTGATATTGCCAACTGGAAAATACCCGGAAAAATGGTAAAGGGTATGGGCGGAGCCATGGATCTTGTGGCTTCAGCCGAAAATATTATTGTAGCCATGCAGCACCGGAGCCGCGAAGGAGAATCTAAATTATTGAAGGAATGCCGCCTGCCCTTAACCGGCATCCGCTGTGTAAAAAAAATAATAACCGACCTTGCAGTGCTGGAAGTACTGCCGGAAGGAGGTTTTAAATTACTGGAAAGAGCCCCCGGAGTATCTGCAGAGGAAATTCAGGAGGCAACAGAAGGCAAACTTATCATTGATCCGAACGTAAAAGAAATCCAAATCTGATTTTGTACTATTAAACACTATGAACAGAAACCATCTCTTAGCTCTTTTATTAATCGTTTTCTCGGCGGGATTTTCCGCCTGTGACCGAAACAACGATTTTGTTTTATTTTCTTACCAGAACGATGTTTCCCTCGGTGCGCAGGTGAATGAAGAAATACTCAGTAAGCCCGATGAATACCCGATCCTTTCTGAAAAGGCCTATCCGGAAGCATATTCAATATTAAGGGGAATGTTAAACGACATTCTGTCCTCAGAAGCCATTGTGTATGAAGATGCATTTGCCTATGACTCTATCAAGATTATTCAGGACGACAGCACATTGAATGCATTTGCCACTCCCGGCGGATATATTTATGTGTATACCGGCCTGATTAAATACCTCGATTCACCCGACCACCTTGCAGGAGTTTTAGGTCATGAAATTGCACATGCCGACCAAAGGCATTCCAGCAAGGCACTTCAGAACCAAATGGGGGTGCAGGTTTTATTAGACATTGTTTTGGGGCAGAACCAGGGTGCCGTAACACAGGTGCTTTCACAACTGGGTGCACTGAGGTATGGAAGAAGTGCTGAAACTGAGGCAGATGAATTTTCGGTAAAATACCTGAGCAGCAGCGGTTCGCCTTACCAGTGCACAGGTGCTGCAGGCTTTTTTGAAAAACTTACCAGGGAAGGCAGTGGCCCCTCTGTTCCGGAATTTTTGAGCACCCACCCTAATCCTGAAAACAGGGTGGAATTTATACACCAGACCGCTGCAGCCATTAACTGCGACACTGATCCTTCAGGACTCAATACTCTGGAGAGGTTACAAAAAGCATTGCCATAAACAGCAAAGCCCCATACCGGAAAAAGTTAATGCTACCTTTAAAGCTCTCTTGCGGTAATGTAAAAAGGTGGCAGCTTTAAAATTTTCTCAGCAACCAGGAAGAAGGAAAACTGCTCTATGACTGTTTCAGGTATAGAGCAGTTCTATAATATAACCATTCATTTATTTCAGCCATGGAAAATATAAGTAAATATATACCATCAACCTACATACATAATTTACTTATATATATAACTGTTGCATTCACCTTCTTTGCCTTTTCATCCTGCGACAGGAATAATAATGTAAACTTTATAGATCCGGCAGAAGATGTGGTGCTGGGGCAGCAACTATCAGAAGAGATATTAAAGAACAGGGAGCAGTTTCCTGTACTAAACCCCGAACAATACCCGCAAAGCTATGCTTATTTACGGGACATGGTAAAAACCATTCTTGAAGGTGGGGAAGTTGCCTACAGGGAAGAGTTTCCATGGAAAATATATATAATCAAAGATGATAATACCCTTAATGCTTTTGCTACCCCGGGCGGGTATATTTATGTATATACCGGATTAATTAAATTTCTTGAAACAGAAGGAGACCTGGCCGGGGTGCTTGGCCATGAAATAGCGCATGCAGATTTGCGGCATGCCAGCCGTCAGCTTCAAAAAGCCCATGGACTGAATTTTGTTTTAAATTTACTGACTGGTGGCGACAGCAGGAATATTGCCGGAGAAATAGTGGCTCAGCTGGCAGGACAACTGGCTGGTTTACAGTTTAGCCGCGAATATGAAAAAGAGGCCGATGCACGTTCCGTGGATTACCTTGCACACACCCCTTACCCATGCAATGGTGCCGCCATGTTTTTCCAAAAAATGGAAGAGCAGGAGAAAGGTGGCAGGGTACCCTCCTTTCTCAGCACCCACCCTCATCCGGAAAACAGGATAAAGGAAATAGAAAAGAGAAGCAGGAAACTGGGGTGCAGTACCGAACCATCTGCCTCATCTCCTTATCAGCAATTTAAAAACACCCTTCCTTAATAATATTTTTTTATCTTCAACATTCCCGTTCATAACAAAAAAGCATATCTGATTATTTATTGCAGCAAAAAATACGAAAGATAGCTCCAAAGATTCTATAATCTTTTCAGTTCAAACATCAAATATGTAATTTTACAGCATCATTAAATTCTGTACTACATGAAAAAATCCCGAATACAATTTGAGGTCGAACTGGACGATAAGAATATTCCTGAAAAAATCTTCTGGGATGCCACAGACAAAGAAGATGACGGCCTGAACGAAACGAAGTCTATTACTATCAGCCTCTGGGACCATTTTAATAAAAATACAATGCGGATTGACCTGTGGACAAAGGATATGTCTATGGATGAGCAAAAACGCTTTTATGTGGATTGTATCGGAGGATTAGCCCAAAGCATTTTAACGGCTACAGGCGATGAATTTATGTCGGGCGAAATTAATAAACTTTGCGAGAGGTTTGTTAAGCATATCCAGGAAGAAGAACGGAAACAAAGGGAAAAAGAAAAACAGAAATAATCTTTTACCTGTACCTGCTATCAGTAAAGCTATCAATGGCGATCAACAACGGGCAAAACTCCTGTTAAACCGCTTATTGATAGCTTTTTTAATTCCATCAACTCTATAATAAAATAAAGCTCCTCCTTTATGTGGAAATTTTTAAATAACCGGATAATTTTAAAGTGCAGCTAAAATAAACTTGTATAAATCCACTATTTAATGTAGCTTTATCACCACATATTTAGCTGATTTCAAGTTTCACTTGATATGAACAAATTTCACCGGAATTCAGGTCCGGTATATAGGTAAAGAGGAAATTATGGAAAGTTCAACAGATTTTACTACCGGAGCTTTTCCGGAAAAGGATATGATTCCGGTCCTGATGAAACTTTTAAATGAAGATAAGGCCGCAGATAAAGAGGAGGTTTTAAGGCTGAAAAAATTGCTGCAGGAAGGAAAAACAGATACGGTTTACCAGATACTATCGCACCGCAAGGCAGTAGCTTCGGTTAAAACAGGGAATCCCCGGGAATAGCAATTTATTTCATTAAGCCTTTTTATTTTAACCATAGGGTAAAAACAGTTCCCCCGTTTATCCTGCTTTCCACCTCAATATACCCATCCATCGCCTCCACATAACTCTTTACCAAAAACAGGCCTGTCCCTCTTCCTTCGGAAGAATTATGAAATTTCTTATACAACATAAAAACTTTTTCACCAGCCATTTTCCTGTCAAAACCAATGCCATTATCTGAAATGGTAACTTTTACTCCCCCATCCCGGCTAACTTCCCCGTTTATATTTACTTCAAGAGGGCGCTCACGCGAACGGAATTTAACAGCATTGGATAATAGGTTATAGAAAATACTATAGAAATAAGGTTTACAGCCATACACAAACAATTCATCTTCTCCCATATTAACAAAAACCTTTCCATTGCAGCCATCCAGTGGCTCCTGCAGCCTCGCTACTGCTTCCCGGCATATCACTTTTAAATTTATTTTTTCTTTTTCAAGAGTATCCTTTTTATCCCTGACAGAAAGAATCCGGTTAATATCTTTTAGCACAGCGTCGAGCTGGTGAACACTCTGCTTCAAAAAGGCATGAGTTTTATCATACTCTGCTGAGTGCTTATCCATAGCAGTAAGCAAATCGGTTAAACCCAGGGCATTTGCCACAGGCCCACGCAGGTTATGGGAAACCATATAGGTAAACTGTTGCAAATCCCTGTTGTGTCTGTAAAGTTCCTGAGTCAGCTGCAATGCACTTTCTTCCGATTCTTTCCTTGCCGTAACATCAGTCTGTACATTAATAATCCTTGTTACCTTACCAGCTGCATCTTTTACCGGTGTTAAATCAAGGGAAAGCCACACCTTCTCACCCGACTTTTTGTAGTTAAGTATTTCTTCAGAGAAAGGCTTTCCTTCATACATCTTTTCATCAATCCTTTTTACTGTGGCCATATCTGTTTCAGGCCCCTTAAGGATTGAGCGCGGAGTCTTCCCTGCCGCTTCGGAAAAGGAGTAACCCGTAATTTTTGTAAAGCCTTCGTTTACCCACTCTGTAATGCCCTCTGCAGTCAGTATCATTACGCCGTTATTTGTTTTACTTGCCACCAGCGAAAGCTTCTCCAGCTCCTGTTTTGCTCTGATATTTTCTGTTATATCATCAAAATAAACAGATAAGCCCTCTTCTGAAGGAAAGGCCTTCACCTGCAGCCACATTTTAGTCCGCGCCAGGTATGCCTCAAAATGGACAGCTCTCCCGCTTGAAACCGCCAGGTTATACTGCCTGAAAAAAACACCGTTTACTTCTTCAGGATAAACATCCCAGATATTTTTCCCTATACTCTCACTTGCTTCTATATGAAGCAGCCGCTCAAACTCATAATTTATATAGGTGAAATTCCAGTTTCTGTCCAGGGTAAAAAAAGCATCGGTTATACTTTCAAATATGGTATTCAGCTTCTTTGCCTGCTGCTTTATAATATTGTGGGAAGAAATAATTTCAGTGATATCTTTAAAAATAGCATAAACACCTGCTATCTCCATATTTACCTCAACAGGAATTTTTGTTACTTCAAATACTTTTTTTCCTGCATCCGGAAAGGAGATTTCAAGTTCAAAATTCACCTGCTTCCCTTTGAGACAATCCTGCATGTATTTATGGCATTCAGGACCTGTTTTGGCCGGCAGAAAAGAGGAAAGGGGCTTGTTTATTATTTCCTCCCTTTCAACGCCAAAATACCTGGTAACAGCGGGGTTAACATCTAAAAGAATGCCCTCCGGGTTTTCCATGATTACCATATCAGGATTGGCTTCAAATAAAGACCGGAACTTCTCCTCACTTTCCTTCAGCTTCACCCTGCTGGTAACCCGCTCGGTAATGTCCCTTGAGCTGCTGACCAATGCTCTAACCTCAGGGTTCTGTAACTGGTTGGTTACCCTGGTTTCGAGCCAGCGCCACTCACCTCCCGCAGACCTGAACCGGAAATCTGCCAGACTTGTATCTCCATTAATTCCATTACAAAGTACCAACCATGATTCTTTTGCCTTATCAAGGTCATCAGGGTGAATAAAGCTAAAAACATTTTGGTTTATCAGCATATCACGGGTATATCCGAGGGCCCTCAGGGTAGATCCTACACAATATTGAAAATTTCCATCTTCGTCCAGAATGGAAAGTATATCCGCACCATTTTCAAGCATTGCATGCTGAAGCTCATTAAGCTCATGCTCTTTCCTGAAGAAAAAGCTCTGTCCGCTGTTTTCACGGCCTGAACAATAAAGCACATCCTCCTGCCTGTGCCGGATAACAGTCCAGATCATAGGCACCTCATGACCTGCTTTATGAATAAATGTAGTTTTAAAACCGGAACTTTCAGCACTACAAAATAACTCCCCGATCAGCTCTTTTATAATAGCTTTGTCCTGATGGCAGATAAACTGATCAATGGGGTATCCTTCCAGTTCCTCTGCCGGATAACCAGTAATTTCTTTACAGGCCCCGCTTACATGGAGAAAAATTCCATCTTTCCCCAGAACACCAATTACATCAGGTACCTTAGTGATTATCTGCGCTGACTTTTTCAATTTTTTTCTTTAATTATTCCCGTTTACGCCTTAATCTTTTCACTAAAAAACCACCACCAGGTTCAGTACAATCTATCTGTAAATAAACACCTTACAACCTTTTAAGAATAAGAGCTAACCATTAAGCCGGCTTGTATAATTTATACACCAGGCACATGAAGTTTTAAGACATTTCAGGATCTAAAAATTCCTTTACCACCGGAATTTTTACTTTTATTTGTGTTCCGGCTCCAATCCCGGAAGTGAGATGAAAGGTACCACCTAAAGCATTTATCCTTTCTTTCATATTTCCTAAACCGCCTGTACAGCTTTCTTCTATGTTTATATTAAAACCATTTCCGTTATCCTCAATACTAAAAAGTATTTCATGTGCACTCTGCTGAAATTCTATCAGTACCCCTGAGGCACGGGAGTGTTTTATCACATTATTCAGGCTTTCCTGCGCCAGGCGGTAAACAGAAGCCAGGATGGTATTATCTGCTTTCCTGCCCTGGCCAACATAATGAAATACTATTTCTATACCTGTTAACCGCTGTACCTGCTCTGCCAGTTGCCGGATCGCATTTTCTATTCCTAACTGTTCAACGCTCCTGGGAGCCATATTAAGGGAGATCCTCCTTACTTCTTCAATCGACTTTTCAAGAAGATCTTCTGTTTCACTTATTTTGTTTTCAAAACCATCTCCTGCCTCAATACTGGCCAGCTTAAATTTAGTGGCCACCAGCAGCTGCCCGATTCCCTCATGTATTTCTCTTGCAATTCTTTTTCGTTCCTGCATCTGCCCTTCCCAGTTGGCCTCCTCTGTTACCTTGCGTACCGTAACATCATTAACTAATGAAAGTATGGATTCCGGCTCCCCCTTATCGTCCAGAGAAACCGAATTATACCACTCACAATAAACCTTTTTTCCCTCTTTGGTATATGCATGATTAACATAAGTAAAATTTGTTACCTGTTGTTCCAGTTTGGCAGTATATACCTGCCTGACCCTTTCCAGATCCTGTGGCTCCAGTAATTTCAAGGCAGAGAGGTGTTTGCCCAAAGCCTCTTTTTCACTCCAGCCGAACAGCTTTTCCGCCTGTTCAGTCCACCTGCTGATTATACCTTTCCTGTTAAATTCCAGTATAGCCAGGGGAGAGTTTTCAACATGAAACTCCAGGCGCTTGAGGGCATTATTCAGGGCTTTTTCCACCCGTTTCCGCCTGCTGATATCTCGCATTATTTCCTGATAAAATCCAAAGGATGTTCTGGTAACACTCAGCTCCACCGGAAAAACCGTTCCATCTTTTTTCTTCCTTATAGTCTCATACCTGTGAACCTTCCCCTGAGGAAGGTCATCGAACTTTGGAAAAGTGGTGCCTGAAGGGACCAGATCCTCCACCTGCATTCGTAGCAATTCTTCTTTTGTATAGCCCAAAATCTCGCAGGCTTTGGTATTCACTTCCAGAAAACGGGAATTGCTGTCTCCCACAAATATTCCGTCAGCAGCCTGTTCCAGCAAATGGCGGTATTTTGCTTCACTCCTCCTGGAGGCCACTTCATATTCAATTCTTTTTCTTTTTTCCCTGCTCTCGCGCAGGGCATTTAATATGGCATACGGAAGCCGGGATAAGTTATCTTTTAATATAAAATCATTTGCTCCTTTTTTAATCAGCTCCACTGCCTTTTCCTCTCCCAGAAAGCCCGTTACGAAAAGGACAGGAATAATTTCATGGCTGTAAAACTGTTTTAATTCAAGGGCTTCATGTCCGTTAAAGGCTGGCAGGTTGTAATCTGATAAAATTATATCGGGATTAAAGTTTTCCAGGGCATCGATAAAAGTTTCCTGCTTGTACACTCTCTTTAAAAAATAAGGTTCCCGGAGTTTTTCCAGTTCATACCTTACCAGCATTTCATCATCTTCTGAATCTTCAAGCATCAGAATCCTGAGCTCCTTTTTGTTTTCCAATCCGTTAAAATGGCTATCCTTATCCATTCCTGATCCTTTTTATCTATTCCACATCATCAAATCTCATCCCCACATTTTCACCGGAATCATGGCAGTCTTTTTGCTGATTTCTTCCTTTTCAGGAATTGGCGAGAACATGGCTGCCAATCATTTCCAGGGGCAGTATTTTATCGGCTGCATTCAGTTTTATAGCCTCTTTAGGCATACCGAAAACCACACAGCTTTTCTCATCCTGCGCTATGGTATGGGCTCCGGCCTGTTTCATTTCCAGTAAACCCTTCGCACCGTCATCGCCCATGCCGGTCATAATAACACCCAGACTGTTCCTGCCGGCATACTGAGCGGTAGACCGGAACAGCACATCCACAGAGGGCCTGTGGCGGTTTACCAGAGGACCATCCCCTACCTCCACATAATACCTTGCCCCACTCCTTTTCAATTGCATGTGCTTGTTTCCGGGTGCTATGAGTGCCCTTCCACGGATTACACTATCGCCATTTTCCGCTTCCTTAACTGTAATGGTGCAAAGCTCATTCAGCCTTTTAGCAAAAGATTTGGTAAACATTTCCGGCATATGCTGTACAATTACCACTCCCGGCGAATCGGCAGGCAGGGCCATCAGAAAAGTCCGCAGAGCCTCTGTACCACCGGTAGATGCGCCAACCGCTATAACTTTTTCCGTTGTTTTTATCATACTTGCCCGCTGAACAGGTGCAAGTACCGCATCTGCTGTATATTTTGGCACCACCTGTACCGGCTTAACCTGTGTTCTCCGTCCCACCTTTGACAGCCTGGCTGCTTTAACACAATCAATAAGCATCAGCCTTCCTTCCTCACGGCTTTGAGCATTATAAAGATCCGGTTTCTGCATAACTTCCACCGCCCCCTGTTCCAGCGCCTTTATGGCTGTATCAGATCCCTTTCCTGTTAAACTGCTGATTACCACCACCGGTAAGGGGTGCTGCGACATGAGTTTTCCCAAAAATGTAATGCCATCCATCCGGGGCATTTCTATATCCAGCGTAATTACATCAGGCACCTCTGTTGCCAGCTTTTTAGCAGCAATAAAAGGATCTGCCGCTGATCCTATTACCGTTAGCCCCGGGTCAGAATTAAATATATCGGTAAGCACCTGCCGCATCAGTGCAGAATCATCAATAATAAAAACCTTTATTTTGGATGTCATAAAGTTGAATCTGTTTATCCGGTAACCACTTCTTTGGAAAGTACCTTTAAAAGCGCTTCTCCTGTGCCGGTTCTGAAAATTAATTTGCGGGGCAACTCTCCGCCCCAATGGCTGCTCACCACCGGAATATGAAGCTCCTCAAGCTTTGAAAAGGCCAGCTGACAATTTCTTTCTCCTATTTTAAAAACATTGGTGGCTCTCCGGCTGTCGGCACCTCCAAAAACTTTTGCCTGCAGGTTTGCTCTTACTGCCCCCAGGGAAAGCATTTTTCCCAGCAGTTTTTCAATGGCAATATCACCGTATTTTGGCGAAGCCAGACCTTCCCCACTCCAGACCGGAAGCATGAAATGGTTTATCCCACCCACTTTATTTACCGGGTCATACAGGCATACCGAGACACAACTACCCAAAACAGTAGTTACCTCAGCAGGGCTCCGGCTTGAATAAAGGGTAGAGGGGTATAAATAGTGAGTTGCAGGCAGGGGCATCTTACTGAAAGATTAAACCCTTGTCCTCAAAAATATCATTTCCTCCGCAATTACCTGCAGCAGGAACATTAAACCTGAAACCGGCAATACTTTCCTTATAGAATCCCACTTCCATCCGGCCATCGAGAGATTCCGTAAGAGCACGGGCCACCGACAAGTGAATTCCTTCTATATCGTTATTGAACATGCAAAGCTCCTTAAAGTGGGCATGGTCAAAAAGGCTCCACTCGTCTCCCATAATGCTGGTATTGTACATTTCGGCAAACAGGGTTTCATCCCGGGTATACACTTTTACTGAAACACCATCCCCTGGCTTACTATTCATGTAAATATGGTAAAGCACACCCAGAAAAATCATCCGGATTTTTTCAGGATCGCAGAAAACATCTTCCTCAAAGCTTTGGTAAACCACCAGCCTGAGATCTTTCTTTTGAAAAAGATGGTCCAGGGCCACCAGAGTTTCCGCTACAGCTCCTTCCGGCCGCATATAGGCCGGATCGGGATAACACTCACCCGATTCTATCTCGGCAGCAAAAAAGATGGTTTTCAGGTGGAAATCCAATGCAAATGTTTCCTGATAAATAAGCGACATAGCTTTGCAAAGCTGTTCATTACTCGCTTCTTTTCTGCCCAGGAGGTTTCCCGAAAGGCCAAGAATGGAAGAAAAAGGATTAATGATCTCATTTCTCATATTTGATAAAAATGAGCTTTTATGTTTTTCAACCTCTTTTAAACGTTCGTTCAACAGCATTACCTGTTTCCGGAGAAATGCCAGTTCAGCTGGATCAGGATTTTGCTCACCTGAAGGAATATGATAGCCGGAATTAATATACATTTTTATTTTCCCTTAGATTTAGAAAGATCTGTATTGAAGAATAAAGCCAGCTGAACTCTGTTATAGTTCAGATTACCAAGCCTGTGCCTCAGGTAACCGCCTTGTACACTTAAATTATTATTGAATTTATATCCTAATGCTCCAAAAAGCCTGTTCTGATCAAAAGGGGCATCTGTTATGTTAAGAAACACTTCATCATAAAAGGACAGGAATACAGTGTTTCCGGTCATTTCAGGATTATTTAATGGGATATTAACCATTAAGCGATACCGGAGCCGGTTAAGGTATATGTCATCAGATGCGGAAAATATCCATCGCTGCTCCAACCTGTAGCGGTGCTCAAAGAACAACCTTCCGACAGCATTTGTCAGTATAAACTGCTCCCAGATCCTGTGCTCTGTTGAAGTCGATTTAAAAGCCTCTTTATCAAAGGAGGATGTGGGAATATAGCCATACCCTGCTGTTAAAACTGAATTGGACCCTATCCTCCTGTTTAAGCCTACCCTTATTAGTAGCTGATTAACATTTCCGAAAGGCTCATACAAGCGCAACTGTGCCTCGGTATGCAAACTGTAATTCTCTGAAAGCTTATTGTTACCGAAGTACATTATCCAGTTTCCCGTCTTTTCCTCACCTGTATCCTGCCCATATACCTTAATACAGCCCAACAGCAGTACTATCAATAATAATCTCTTCATTTTTTCACTTTTACTGTTTTAATCTATTTCTGTTATAATAACCAGCCGCTAAGCTGTGGAGATGAGTTAATATTCCGGGTCAGCATTACCCGCGGGTTCTGCTCAGCGGCTTGCTTTTAACTCTTACGGTAAATAGTAGACTTTACCTGTACCAGAGGCAGACGAAAATCTGAAATAGACTCGGAATGGCCAATAAATAAATACCCTCCCACTTTAAGATGAGCACAAAGTTTCCTGATTACCTTCTCCTGCGTGGGCCGGTCGAAATAGATAAGCACATTTCTGCAGAAGATCAAATCCATTTTACCGCCAGCATCAAGCTCACTATCCATCAGGTTCATTTGCCTGAAGGTAACTTTCTTCCTGATCTCAGGTCCTACCCTTAGCAAGGGTTTTTTAGGATCTTTATTCTTCAGGAAATATTTTTGCTTATAGTGCAAAGGTACCGGACGAACTCTCTCCTCTGAATATATAGCCGTAACTGCTTTTTGAAGCACCTCCTGCGAAAGATCAGTGGCCAGGATCTGGTGGTCAAATTCTCCAGTTTCCTTTAGCACCATAGACAGGGTGTAAGGTTCTTCGCCTGAAGAGCAGGCAGCGCTCCATGCCTTCAGCATTTTTCCTTTCGCCTCACCACCAAAGTAGCTGTCCCAGTTGAGCGATTTAAGAAAATCGAAATGGGCCGATTCCCTGAAGAAATCTGTTTTGTTAGTCGTTACCACATTTGCCATAGGGAATAACTCCTGGCTCAGACCTCCACTGCTGAAAAGCAATTCAATATACTGGGCAAAGTTTTCCAGCTCCAGTGCTCTTAGCCTTTTTTGCAGCCTGCACTCCAGTAAAGTTTTTTTTGCAAGAGGCATTTTTATTCCGAATTGCTCGTATATAATCCCGCTCAAAGTATCAAACTCCTGGTTTGTTAACCGACACAATGTATAATTCTGAACCATATTCCAGTTGTTCTATTCCTGCACTTTTTTTAATTGTAACCGCAGCTTGTTTAAATATATCTTCTCTTAAATTATTATGGAGCAGAATAAATGCCTCCTGCGCTAAAAGAGATATTGAAATCCTGTTCCCAGATAAGCATAGTATTTTTCAGGTGCTTTGTCTGTTCTTTCACCCCACACATAATGCATATTAAGTTTAAGATTATCTTTATTTAGTAAATAGTTCAGGCCTATTTCAAAAACCTCCTGGTCCGAAGCACCGGACATAGAATTAAAGGCAGCTACACTTCCGTAATCATCTGCCAACTGACCGGAATACATGGCTGCCGCCTGAATTATCTTTCCGTTTTTCAGGAGAAAATTGTAGGCAACTTTATAAGTAAAAATTTTATCAACAGTATTTATTTTTGTTGTTTTTTCAAGGTCGGAGTTTTCCAGTTCCAAAAGGGTTCCTCTGGACAGCCAGTCATATTCTAACATAAAATCAAACGGTCCGTAATTGGCCAGAATATCCCCCCCGTAAAAATTATTATTTTTAAAAATTTCTGTTTCCCCCTGGAGGCTGCCATTTAAAGCGAAGGTTATTCCTTTTCGCTTTCCGTAATAAGATTGTTTATAGCCAATGCCATACTTCTCCATTTCAGGGTCTCCAAGAGTAAAGGCAAGCCTGCCTGTAAACATTGGAAAGGTTTTTGAGGCTGATCCGACTAAACGTTTACTGGAAATATCGAAGCAGCCAATATTATAGTTTAAGCTCCAGCCCGGGGCTTTATATAACCCTCCAACATTCAGACCAAGCTCTCTCCCCGATATTCTGCCTACAAGATGTGCACGGGTCTGAAAGTTGGATAAAGAATATTCAAAAGAAGTTGTTTTGAAAGGTGAAGTCATTTGCTCCCTTCCCACCTGTGGCCGCAGGTATCCCGCAGCAATGTTCAGCAGCGGATTATAGCTCCAGATAGTATAAGCCTCAAAGAGAAAGAAGTCATGGTTATCATCAGGGTTAGGGAATCCTCTCCCTGCGGTTTCTTCATTCCGGCCAACTCCATCATAAGCAAAGGATATAAGAAAAGAAATATCTTCATGCAGGTATCCTTTAGCGCCAATCCGCCCACGCCTGATGTAAAGGTCATTCCGGTTTTCATAAACAGGCTTGCCTATATTTTCAAAGGTATGAACATTCCATAGCTGGAAGCTGTGGGTAAATGATATACTTCTTCCTGCTTCATTTGCTGATACCGGCTTCATTATTTTTTCCAAAACATTGGAAGAGTCGCTAGCCTCCTGCTGAGCAGAAACATTTGCAAAGGAAATAATAAAACCAAACACCAGGCCAGCAGATATTTTTACTCTTCCTGATATACCACCTGCAAAAGGAAATCCGGCACAACCACTATTCTTTTGCTTTGGACATACACCTGAAAGTATTTTTTCTTTTATATTAACTAAAAACCTTATCATCATAACTATTTCAGGTTAATACTTTTGAAAATCCGCATCCAGGGAGTCAATAGCATTTAGCTCCGGGATTATGCCTGCCTGGCTTGCCGCTACTTTCCTTACTTTTATATTATTTGCAGCAAAATGAGAAACAGCCACCACTTTTTGCTTCTTTATTTTGCTTTTAGAGAGGTTTTTAGATGAGTAGATATTGCCCAGGTTAAAAAAGCTAATGGTTTCTTTCAGCTGCTCTGCCTGAGATGATAGCTCTTCCGAACTGGAAGCCATTTCTTCAGCTCCTGCAGCATTCTGTTGAATAATCTGGTTAAGCTGCTGAATGGCATTATTTACCTGCTCAGCACCTGCATTCTGCTCCATACTGGCAGCACTGATCTCCTGTACCAGGCGGGAGGTTTTCTGGATAGTGGGCACAATCTGCTCCAGGAGTTTGCCTGACTGCCCGGCAATCGCCACACTGCTGCCTGACAGTTCGTTGATCTCATTTGCAGCCACCTGACTCCGCTCAGCTAGCCGGCGAACTTCCGCAGCCACTACGGCAAAGCCCTTGCCGTGCTCTCCTGCACGCGCAGCCTCAACAGCCGCATTGAGAGCCAGCAGGTTTGTCTGCCTGGCAATTTCCCCTATAATCTGAATCTTCTCAGCAATCTTCTTCATCGAATCTACTGTCAGGTTTACAGCTTTGCTGCCCTCCTGCACATCAGTTGCAGCCTGCATGGCAATCTTTTCTGTTTGTTGGGCATTATCGGTATTCTGTTGAATGTTCGCCGCCATTTGTTCCATCGAAGAAGAAACCTCTTCGGCAGAGGCAGCCTGTTCTGTGGAGCCTTCACTCATTTGTTGCGAAGAGCCGCTCATCTGNTTCTGCTGAATGTTCGCCGCCATTTGTTCCATCGAAGAAGAAACCTCTTCGGCAGAGGCAGCCTGTTCTGTGGAGCCTTCACTCATTTGTTGCGAAGAGCTGCTCATCTGCTCACTGGCTGCAGCAATATTATCAGCCGCTGAAGTAACAGAAGAAATTACCTCTTTGAGTTTCTCTACCATTCCTTTGAGGTAATCCAGCATATCACCGATTTCATCTTGTGTGGTATTTTCTACCACTATTGTTAAATTCCCTTCCGACACTGCCTTTAAAGCTTCTTTTGCTTTTTCAATAGAAGAAGTTATGCTGCTGATAATCCAGAAGGATATTGCAATAGCGACTATTATTGAAGTAGCTAGCAACATAAGCATGTTATTCTTTCCCTGCTCATATAGCTCTTGTGCCTGTTTCTTTGACAGAGCTACTTCTGCTTCATTTTTCTTTACTATTTTACCTATAAAACCGGCAGCATCCATAACTGCGTCTCTTGCCTTAGTTCTTGAAATTTCATTGGCAACTACTTTTGCTGAATCAGTATTGATGGTAACTGCAAGGCTTTTTATTGTTTTGTAATTTTTAAGGTATTCATTCCATTTTGTCTCAAATTCATCCAGAGCTTCATTACCCTTTTCATCTGAAATGGAGCGCAATTCCTCCAGTTGGCTATCTATAACAACTCCGCGTCTTTCAAATATACCCACAAGATCCTCCAGTCTTTCCCTGTCCGAAGTTAACATCAAATCTTTCTCGCGCTTTGTCATAAACTGCACACCTTCAGCAATATAGCTGGCAAGATTCATTCGCTTCACATTCACGTCTACAATTTCGGCCAACCTGTTATTCAGGTTTTCTGTATTGCTGGTCCCTAAGTAAAACATAAGGCCGGCAATGGCCACCAGTGTGCTAAATGCTACAATAAGGCGGGTTCTTATAGTTAGTTTCATTTTATTATTTATTTAATATATAATCTCCTTCAGATTCCGGGTTGGAGCGTTGCAGGATAATCTCATCGCAAGAAAATAACTTATCTGCCTCCGGGGCCATTACAAAGTCATCAGTTCTTTTAAATTGAATTTTATTGGGGGCTCCACCGGCATTACAGTACCGCTCAGGTTGATTACGCCACTGATAAAAGAGGGGAATTATGGCACTTTTCCGGCCCCAATTCCAGCACTGCTGTGCCGTTACCTTTTATGCCTGCGCCGGATATTCTCCAGCTATTTCTTCCACTACAAGGGCCGTTTTTTAACCGGCTGCACTGCTTTGTTTGGGATAGCTTTTACTTATGCAAATACTATGAGGATTATGGCCTGCTATGATGTATAGCAGGCCATAATCCTGATAATCAGCACTTCCAATTAATACTTTTCAAAATCAGCATCCAGGTTATCATGCCCATTCAAATCAAGCTGTAAACCTGTTTTGGAAGGCTCTATTTTCCTTTTTCCAATAAATGTGTTGCCCCCCAACTGCACTACAGGTACTGGCTGTTTTTTCCTTATTTTATGGTTTGTGCTGTTAAAATTCCTGCTGTTATTTCCGACATTAAAGTAGCTGATGGTATCTTTCAGCTGCTCTGCCTGCGAGGAAAGTTCTTCTGAACTGGAGGCCATTTCTTCGGCTCCTGCTGCATTCTGTTGAATTACCTGGTTAAGCTGTTGAATGGCATTATTAACCTGCTCAGCACCTGCATTCTGCTCCATGCTGGCTGCACTTATCTCCTGTACCAGACGTGATGTCTTCTGGATATTCGGAACAATTTGTTCCAGCAGTTTGCCTGATTTATCGGCAATAGCCACACTGGAAGAGGATAGCTCATTGATTTCATTCGCTGCAACCTGGCTTCTTTCTGCTAACCTGCGCACTTCCGCTGCCACTACTGCAAAACCTTTGCCATGCTCTCCTGCTCTGGCTGCTTCCACAGCGGCATTCAGGGCCAGAAGATTAGTCTGTCTGGCTATCTCTCCGATAATACTGATCTTTTCCGCGATCTTCTTCATGGAATCCACCGTCTGGTTTACAGCCTTACTTCCCTCCTGCACATCATCTGCGGCTTGTAGTGCAATTTTTTCAGTTTGCTGTGCATTATCAGTATTCTGCTGAATATTCGCTGCCATTTCTTCCATAGAAGATGAAACCTCTTCGGCAGAAGCTGCCTGTTCAGTTGAGCCTTCGCTCATTTGCTGGGATGAGCCACTCATTTGCTCACTGGCAGAGGCAATATTATCGGCAGCTGAAGTAACAGAGGAAATTACCTCCTTCAGCTTTTCCACCATCCCTCTGAGGTTTAAAAGTAATATTCCTATTTCGTCTTTATTCTTTATTTCTATATCTACTGTTAAATCTCCTGCGGCTACAGATTTTAGTACTTTGTTAGCCTGGTTTAGAGAATTCACAATGCTGCCAATAATCCAGAAGGCCATTGCTCCGGCAACTGCTATAGCAATTATCAATGAAGTAAGCATAAAAGTCTTTCCTTCTTCAAAAAGTAGGGTGCTTACAATATTTATTTCTTTCAGACCAGCCTCAGTTTTTTTATTCAGTTTTGTTATTACACTTGCTGTTTCAGCTGCAGCTTCACGGGCTTCGGTTGATGAAATCCCGTATGCTAATGAACTTGATGAATCAGTCATCACATTGACAGTCAAGTGCCTTATTTTCTTGAACGCCTTTCGATAGTCGCTCCATTTTGCATCAAAATCATCCCAGGCTTCCAGCCCTTTTTCATCCTCAAGGCTCCTGATTTTTTCCAGACGACCATCCATTTCCTGCTGCCGCTGATCAATTTCAGCGGAAAGTTCCTGAAGTCTAGATTTATCCCTTGAAAGTATTAAATCTTTTTCTCTTTTCGTGATATACTGAATATCTTCAGCCACTTTCCCAGTTAGCATAGCCCGCGCAACATTGACACTTATAATCTCATCAATTTGACTGTTCAACGCCTCTGCATTCTTACTGCCAATATTATAAATAAAGCCCATAATGCCTATCAGTACTACAAAAGCAATAATAAGGCGGGTTCTTATTGTAAGATTCATTATCTTAATACTTAATTTTTTCTTCCGTATTTGTTTGGATGTGGATTATCTCATCGTTAGAAAATATCTTATCCACCTCCAGTACCATAACAAAATCCTCATTTTTCTTTGCCATGCCCCTGATGAATTCTGTCTTGAATTTTCCACCTATGCTCGGGGGCGGCATAAGGTTATCTTCGTCCATTTCAAAAACTTCCTGTACGGCGTCCACCAAAGCTCCTACCATCATAGCTTCCCCATCAAAATTGATGTTAAAAACTATAATGCAGGTATTTACTGTATCTGATATTTCTTTCATACCAAACTTCAGGCGGGTGTCCACCACCGGTAATACTGTACCTCTGAGATTAATTACGCCCCGCATAAAAGCAGGCGATTTCGGCACTTTTGTAATATGTGGCACCTCCAGGATTTCTATCACTTTACTTACCTTTACAGCAAAGCTTTCATGGCCAAGCCGGAAGGATAAATAAGAATCTGTTTTTTGTTCTTCTTCAGTTCTCATACCTCTGTTGTATCTTTAGATAAATCTTCAATTAACTTTTGCGGATCAATAACCAGTACTACCGTTCCGTCGCCCTTTAAACTGGCCCCGGATATAAAATCAATATCTTTATAAAACTGCCCGAGTGGCTTCAGCACCGCCTGGTACTCCCCTACTATTTCCTCCACTACCAGGGCCACTTTTTTGCCGGCAGCACTTATCTGGATGGCAAACCCATGGCCGGCAAGCCCTTTTTCCGAAAAAGCCAAAGAAAGGTCGAAACAGGGAACCGGCTCCCCGTTAAGAATCAGTTGGTTATTAAATGCTTCTTCAAGATCCCTGCTGTTGACAGCATAGCTTTTTTCCACGAAGGAAAGGGGAAGCACAAAATCAGTATCATCCACCCGTACCAGCAAACCATCCATTATGGAAATAGTAAGCGGAATGGATATCCGGATAGTAGTTCCTTTATTTAATTCTGATTCTATATTTACTTCTCCCCTGAGTTCCTTTATTTTTTTCCGTACCACATCCATGCCTACTCCGCGTCCCGATACTTCAGTTATGGCTTTTGCTGTGGAAAATCCCGGATGGAAGAGAAGCTCGTAAATTTCCTTTTCGCTCAGCACCTGGTCCTTCTCTATCAGCCCTTTGTGCAAAGCTTTTTCCTTTACTCTGGCAGGATCGATTCCTGCTCCGTCATCCTGCACTTCAAGAATTACACTGGCCCCGGAGTTGTAAGCCTTCAGGAGTATTTTTCCTTCAGGATTTTTTCCTTTCCGTTTCCGTTCCTCTTCACCCTCAATACCATGATCAATGCAGTTCCGGAATATATGTACCAGGCAGTCGCTTAAATGGTCGATTACGTTTTTATCAAGCTCTGTTTCGGTACCTTCCGCCTCAAAAACAATCTTTTTATTCAGCTCCTTCGAAAGGTCCCTCACTAATCTTTTATAGCGGGTAAGGGTATTTTCAATAGGGATAAGGCAGATACCAAATGTTTTATCTCTGAGCCGGCGGGTAATCTTCTCCATTTCCTCCGACACAGCGTTGAGCTCAGGAACAATATTCTGGTTTGCCAGAAGTGAAAGCCTTGCCTGAGTGGCTACAAGTTCGCTTATGAGATTCATCAGGTCATCAAGCTTTTCGGAAGCCACTCTTATGCTGGAACCGGCTGAATCTTTTACAGCTTCATTATTCTCTGAACCTGAAGCCGGGGAATTCTTCCGTACTGCCAGCTTTAATCCAATTTCTTCAATAATTTCCAGAAGTTCCCTTTTCCCGTTCTCCTCCTCAAACCGACGGGCCAGTTCCTTCAATTCCGTCTCCTCCAGATCATTAAAAAGATCTCTGCCTGCGAGCTTTATAATTTTCAGTTCGCATAAATCTTCTACAAAAAGAAAGGCATCCTTAACGGCCGGTTCACTTTCAGCAGTAGCCAGAAGAATACCCCAGGTCAGGTAAGATTGCCCCGGGTCCATCTCTTCCAGTGGGGGAAGATTTCTATGGTTAATAAAAGTTTTTGAACGCCCCAGTCGTGCAACATCATCCAATACATAAAGCGGATTGGAGCCGTTCTTCAGGATATCGCGGAAGGGTTCAAACCAAATGAAAAAGGTTGTTTCACCCCCGCCCCCTGCAATTGCAGAAGTGCCTTCTCCGGGAAGAATAGTGTCGTCATACAACTCAATAGCCTGCTTTAATAAAATTACGTGCCGTTCAGCTGCCTCACGGTTTTCCAGCTCCGGGTCCTGAAGCAGGTACCGGATATGGTCCAGGGAGGAGAAAGTAAGCCCGATCAGCTCATCGCCTGCATTTACTTTACCTTCCCTTATACTCTCGAAGCAATTTTCCAGCAAGTGGGTAAGTTCACCAATTTTCTGGTATCCAAACATGCTGCTACTCCCTTTAAGGGTATGCATTACCCGGAAAATTGTTTCTGCAGTACTTTTGCTGCCGGTATCTCCCTCCAGTAAAAGTAAAGCCTCCTCGAGTTCCTGCAGCAAATCCTTAGCCTCTTCCAGGTACTTTTGCCTGAGATGATCCATCAGCGTATTAGTTTTTGAACAACGGAAACAAGTTTTTCAGGCACAAAAGGCTTCACCACCCAGCCTGTGGCACCGGCATTTCTGGCTTCTTCTTTTTTAGTACCCTGGCTTTCGGTTGTCAGGAAAAGAATTGGCAAAAATTTATATTCTTCTTTTGCTCTTATTTCCTTTATTAAATTTATACCATCCATGTTCGGCATGTGCAGGTCGGTAATTACCAGCTGGAAAGCTGAGGCCTTTAATTTCTCCAGGGCATCCACACCATCTATGGCTTTTTCCACACTGTAAGCAGCACTCTCAAGGGTAAAACCTACTGCTTCCCTGATGCTTTCAGAATCATCGACGATTAACACTCTTTTTTCCATTTTATTTATTGTTTTCCAGAAAGTAATTCATTAAAACCGGAAGCATTCAGAATATCTTCCATTTCTTTATTCAGCAGAAGGTCAAAATAAACAGGCCTGCGTTCATTCCTGAAGCGTAATTTTAAACTTAAAAGGAGCTGTAGAAAAGACACATCGAGCTGCTCCACATTTTCCGTTTTAACATGTAAAGCTGTGTCTGAAGGTAATTCTTTCAATATGTTTTCTTTGATGGCCCCTATATTCTGCACATTCAAAAAACCTTCCAGCAAAAGCAGGTCTGCTCCGCTTGCTCCCAATCCCGGTTTCAATGTTACTCTGTGTTCCATTTACTGATTTTTAAAATAATTCTACCTGTCCTTCGTAAGCATCATCGTCATTCTCCTCTGCATTTTCCTCCTCAAAAAGAACAGAAAAAACCTCCCGCTCACTTTTCATGCTAAATGATTTCAGAAGTTTTTGCAATCTTTCACTGTTGCCCTCCCCGCCACTTTCATTATTTTCCCCGGCTTCCAGGTACAGATTTTCAAGACTTTTAATAATGCGCTGGATTTCCCCATCAAATAAGCTCCTTCGGATAATTCCCGGACTAGCCTCCCCTGAAGAAAAAATCAGTTGCTGTGTAAGTGCTGTTACTCTCTGGTATTCCATTTGGGTATAGCGGAGCAGTCCTACCGATAATTCTATCAGTTGCGGATCTGAAGTAAAACAGGCCTCAGCTGATTTATCATCTTCAGACTCAGCGGCCAGCTCTTCCATTAACTCCCTTACATGCTCTATTTTCTGGCGGATGATGTCGTGATACTGAAGTTGTTCCACTAACCTGAACTGAATATTTTTTCCCTCCGGTCCGTTCTCCATCCTGTGCAGCTCTTCTGAAAGTCCCCTGAAGTCTTCGGCCAGAAGCCCCTCCAGATTGCTCAGCTGTTTTACAAAATCTTCTATTGAATACCCCATTCTTTTTTATTTAAAAAAGCTCTACTGCAACTTTTTGGGCAAAAGCAGTAAAGGTGTAGGTTCCTTCCACTTTTACACGGGTTAAGGTGAGCAAAACTTCCATTTCCTGTCCTGACCTTCCAATTACCGGCACCTCTGTACGGGCATCTAAAATTTTCCTGCCACCATTCTTTGCATAGTAAACCAGGAGTTCCCCATCAACAATCAATATCTCCACCGGAATAAAATCCCGGATATGTTTCCCCATTGCATCCTGTCTGGACACCTCCCATATCTCTTCTGCTGCCTTATTGAAGTATCCAATTTTCCCTTCCACATCAAAAGAAATCACACCATCCACACAGCCTTCCAGAATGGCTCCGTTTTTGGTTTTTTCCCCTTCAATTTCCTGTATCTGACGCTTCATCTCCAGAGTTGCCTCCCGGAGTTTGATTTCCAGGCCTTCCTGAAGTTTTTCCAGTTCCACTTCTTTTCTGCGCATAGCCTCCTGAGTGGCCAGGAGTTCTTCAGTATTCTGCCGCAGTTCTTCCTCCTGCGCTATAAGCTGCACATTTGCCTCTTCTGCTTTCCTGAGCAGGTCTTTTGTTTTATTACTGCCATTTGCCATGGCAATGGAAGAGGCCAGCACTTCACTTAATTTTTGAAGAAAGAGGATTTGATACTCTTCAAAAACCTGAAAAGATGCCAGTTCCAGTACACCAAACAACTCACCACCTGCGAGTAAAGGAAGTATAAGAATACAGCCAGGCTTTGCTTTACCCAGGCCTGATCCAATGCTGATAAAATCATCAGGCACTTCGGTAAGCATTATCATTTCCTTGTCCAGGGCAACCTGCCCTAAAATACCTTCACCAGGCAGGAATGATTTATAAATATGCTTCTGCCGGCCCCAGGCATAAGAAGCCACCAGATTCAGGCTAAGCTCACCTCCACTCTGCTCTGCAATAAAAAAAGCCCCCTGACTTGCCTTTACAAAAGGAACAAGCTGCGATAGCAAACGTGGACCTGAAAAATTAACATCTCCGTTATATTCCCTTACCAGCTCCGAGAATTGTGTAATTCCTTCGCTGGCCCAGCTCCTTTTCTCTTCATCCTTAAATGATGCCTGAATCTTCTCTCTCATTCTCCCGATAGATTTTCCCAGGGCACCTGCAGATTCAAAATCTTCCGGTTTCTGACCGAAGTTTCCGTCCCCGATCTGGTCCGCCATTTGAGCCAGCTTGTTTAAATGTTCCTGATGAAGACACATATTACCGGAAATATGGCTGAACAGAAAGTTTCCGGTACCTGAGAGCACCTCCTGATCTTTTCCTTCCACCAGGGCTACTGATTGCCTGCCAAGGCCTTTCACAGGGAGCCATATGTAATTCCTGAACTGCCGGAAAAGAAAAACAAACAAAGAGATAAAGGCAGCCAGGCCAGCAAAAACAAATATCTGTACCTCTCTGATTTGCGTATCTCTTGACTTATTAATGCTCCTGATCAGCTCCCCGCTTTGGCCTAAAATATCTTCCAGTTCCTTTTCTTCAGCTTTCCATACATCCTTACCCGTGCCTGGTCCTGACAATTTTTTTTTAATATGTTCCTGTGCATTTTTCACCTCCAACAGGAAAGGCTTAGCAGGATTGTCTTTGATATTCCGGCCTGTGCCCTCCCCTGAAGCTTTCTCAAGAAAATATTCACTTAAATTCAGGTAAACTTTTAGTTGCTCACTTTCTGAACGGGACAAACCTTCCTTTAGCTGTGCCAGCGAGAGTTCCAGATTCTGCAATACCTGAATTGTAAAATCTTTTCTCTGCAGTTCTGCCTGATTATTCCATGCAAAAAAGCAAGCCAGGCTAATGAAGAGGCCAAAACCTGTTATGGGCAGAATGAAAAGTTTTATTAAATATTTTTTACCGCTTGCCATAGGTCCTTTGTTTAATTCTTAGACCGCCGGAAAATTAGGATTAGAAAGTGATTTTCATGCAGGTATCTGTTCTCTTTATCAGGAAAATACTTTTTTACCCTTAAGCGGATTAAGGGTATACCATTAAAAGAACAAATACTTTGAAAACATTACGCATTCTAAAATAAGCCGGGCTTTCTCTCTAATTTTGTTTCTATACAAACAACCAATGCATACACTTTTACCCGAAGAAATTCTTAATCCCTGCACCAGCTGGAACAGCATCCTTTCTCCGGATGGTGTCATTCTTTTTGTTGAAAAGGAGGTTAAAGCTTTTACCGGCTATAAACCGGATGAGCTGACCGGTAAAAAAGCACTGGACTTTTTTCATGCTCAGCATAAACCTTTGATAAAATGGATTAGTCAAAGTCCTGGTGAAGAGGCGTATTACAGCTTCCAACATAAGAAAGGTGGCTTTATAAAGGTAAAAGTGGAAGGCAGGTCTTTAAGGGAGGACAACGGCCTGATGCATTCAATTTTTGTAAAATTTACTGCACAGGAAAAGAAGAGCGGATTTTCTGCCAGAAATAAATGTACAGCAGGGGGAAATATCCTTCAAAAGGGTGTGGCCATTCCCCGGCAACAGGACAGACTTTACCGGTCTATGTTTGAAAACAATCCTGACCTGATTATTATAACAGACAAACAAGGGCTAATTATTGAAAGCAATGAAAATAAGCTGGTAAAAGCATTTGATGATAGCAGAGATGTAACAGGAAAAAACTTTCTTGAATACCTGACGGAGGAAAACAGGAGAAAGTTAAGCGGTAAACTTCCTGACCTTTTAATGGGGCATAATATTCAGCTGGAGGCTTTTTTTCAAAAAGCCTTTAAACCCTTTCATGGTCTGGTAAGCATTGGTTCTTATGAAAATGAAGGTGCTATTACGGGTTTTTTTATTCAAATCCGGGATATAACAGAACGAATTCAACAAGAGCAGGAAGAAGCACTCCTGAACAAGGTTTACCTCGCGCTTAATAATGCTGCTTCCCTTTCGTTTGGCATTCAGGAGGTTATCAGCTTGTTTTGCCAGTACACAAACTTCCATTACGGAGAATACTGGATGCCCATGTTGGGCCACAATTACCTGGTTATGAAGAGCCTTTGGTTTGAAGATGCTTCCCTTTCCTCCTTCGCTGCGCATTCCCGGCACCGGAAATTTGAACTGCCACATCAATTACCCCCTTTGCTCAGCCAAAAGGAGGCCTGTTTTTGCGGAAACCTGGAGGAAAGCACTGAGCTTAACAGGAAAAACAGCGCAAAAGCCACCGGATTACACTCCTATTTAACAGTTCCGCTTATTTACCGCGAAAAGTTTATGGGGGCAGTGGTTCTTTTTTCCAAACACCAGCTAAAAGAACCAGGCATTCCTCCGGCAAACCTTCAGAATATTTTAAATAAACTTGGCGCTGAAATTGAAAAAAGACGGGCAAATGAAGAGCTGGACAAATTCTTTAACCTCAACCCTGACCTTTTTGGAATAGTAGGAACAGACGGCTTGTTCAAAAAAATAAATCCCGCTTTTGAAAAACTTCTCGGATTTACAAAAAAGGAGTTTTTTTCAGTGCCTTTTATCGATTTTATACATCCTGAAGACAGGGAAGCTACTTTGGAATCGGTTAAGAGAGCAGCACAAGGAATGGCTACAGAAAATTTCGTTATCCGGTGTAAACAAAAAAACAAAGGCTATTTATGGATTAGCTGGACGAATAAGCCAGCTGCAGAGGAAGGCCTTATTTACATTGCAGGCAGAGATATTACAGATAAAAAAAAGCAACTGGAAGAAATTAAGCAAATTAAAGTAGCTGTTGAAAGCAGCAGCGATGCTATATTAATTGCCGGTCCTGACCTAAAGGTCAGGTATATCAATGAGGCTTTCCGGGAACTCATCGGGTGGTCTGAGGGTGTTCTGAATTCCGGGGGGGTTAAGAATTTTTTTACAATGGAAGGATTAAAAGCTGAAATCATTGAAGCCCTGAACAAAACCGGAAAGTGGGTTGGCGATGTTCAAATACTGAATAAACAAAATGATTTACGGGAATTCAATTTAAGGTGTGATGTGGTAAAGGATGAAAACGGAAAAATCAGGAGCTATGTAGGCATATTTACCGACATTACAGAACGTAAAAAGGCAGACAGTGAAATATTAAAACTCAATAAGGCGGTAGAGGAAAGCAGCAATGAAATTTATATTATTGATCCCGTTGCAGGTAAGTTCTCTTATGTAAACAAACGTGCGGAGGAAAATACAGGTTATAATTCGGAGGAATTAAAATCTATCAGCCTGATACAGCTGATACCTGAACTTCCTCTGGAAAAAGGGCGGGAATTAGCCAAACCATTACTGGAAGGCCTGAAAAAGGACCTGATGATAAATACGACACATGTCCGGAAAGATGGCAGTTCTTATCCGGTGGAAGCTCACCTCTCTCTTTTCGAATTTGGCCGGACCTCTTCCATTATGGTGCAGGTAATAGACATTACAGAAAGGATTCAAGCGGAGGAGGCTCTCAGGACAAGTAATGAAAGATACCAGCTTGCCACCAAAGCCACCCATGATGCCATCTGGGACTGGGATCTTTCTTCAAACCTCATTTACCTTGGCGACGGATACAATACCCTGTTCAGCCACAATTTACCGAACCACATAGGGGTGGAACAATGGATCAGGTTTATTCATCCTGAAGATACCAAAAGGGTGGTTGAGGCCCTGTTTGAAAGAATTGCCTCAGATACAAAGCAGTGGGCTATTGAATACAGGTATAAGTGTGCCGATGGTTCCTATAAATTCATCAGGGAAAGAGCCTATCTGATGCATGATGAAAAGGGAAAAACTATCCGGATGACCGGCGCAATGTCAGATATATCGGAACAGAAAAAGAATGAAAGCCTTCTGAAGGAATTTAATACCGGGCTGGAAATAAAAGTAAATGAAAAAACCACTCAGCTCAGGGAGGTGCTCCAAAAGATGAAAGGAGAAATGGAAGCCAGGAGTGAGGCGGAAAAGGTGCTGCAGGATTCTCTGAAGGAAAAGGATATTTTATTAAAGGAGATCCACCACAGGGTTAAAAATAATATGGCCATTATTTCCGGCCTGCTGTCTCTGCAGGCAAGGCAAACGAACCAACAGGAAGTGAAGGCTCTTTTTAAAGACAGCCAGTCGCGGATTAAAAGCATGGCGCTCATCCATGAACACCTGTATCAGAACAGGAACCTTTCCAGGATCAGTTTCAGGCATTATATTAAGGAACTAATCAGGGAAATTTCTTTGTCGTTCCCATTTAAAGAAAAGGAAATTTCCATACAGGTAAAAGCAGACGACTATGAGCTGGATATTATACATGCGGTTCCCTGCGGCCTTATACTTAACGAACTTGTTACTAACTGTTTTAAATATGCTTTTACAGAAAAAAGTGATGGCGTAATAATAATCAGTTTTATAAAAAAAGAAGATCAATTTATTTTGAAGGTGCAGGATAATGGTATTGGCCTGCCTGAGGAATTCAGTCTGGCAAAGCCTGAATCGCTCGGTTTAAAGCTGGTGTGTAACCTTACAAAACAGTTGAATGGTACTCTAAAAGTAAAAAGTAATAGCGGAGCCTCTTTTGTAATAAAATTTCCTGAAAAATCATGGCAATGAAATCAAAAAATCAAATAAAACCCTTAAAAATTCTGATAGTAGAAGATGAGGCTATTATTGGAATGGCTCTTGCCGCAGACCTGGAAGATTCAGGATATGAGGTAGCAGAAGTGGCTGGTAGCGGAGAAGAAGCATTGGAAACTATAAAGAAGCAGCCTGTGGATTTACTCCTCCTGGATATTAAACTCGGGAACAGTATGAGTGGAATTGAAACCCTTAAAAAAATAAGAGAAATAGCCAACCCTGCCGTAATTATCATTTCAGGCAATTCCGAAACTAAAACTTTTCAACAGATTCAGGACTTGAAAGTGGATGGATTTTTAGTTAAGCCTGTCAATCTATTGGATCTGCAGGAGCTTCTGCATTCTGTACAGGAACGGCAGGAAGAGTAAAAAGCACTTCCGTTCCTTCCCCCTGCCTGCTTTTCACCTCTATCTCCCCTCCGTTAGCTTCTACAAATTCCTTGCACAGCAGCAGGCCCAGTCCGGTACCTTTTTCTTCGCTGGTTCCTAATGTATGCCGGCTGGTTTTAAAGTCAAACAGCTGCTCTAACTGTTCTTCACTCATCCCTATCCCATTATCCTTAACCTGAATCATTACCTGGTTTTCCTCCCTCTTTGAATTTACCTGAACTGCTCCGCCGGGGAGGGTAAACTTCATGCCATTCTGAAGCAGGTTAAGTAAAATGGAGCGAAGCATATTTTTATCGGCGACTACTAACTCCTCCTTTACTGAGGATTTCAGGAGGATCTCTTTTTCTTTTGCCCTTCCCTTCAGCAGAACAAATGCCTCATCAACTATATCCGCTAAAAGAAGCGGTTCAGCATACACCTGCAGTTTTCCACTCTGGCTGCGGGTCCATTCCAGCAGGTTCTCAGTAAATTGGTTTATATTCTGAACCGTTTCATGAATTTCCTCTATAAATTCCTTTATTTCTTCCCGCGGAAGTTCATCTATTTTCCTGTTCAGCAAACGGGTGGTAAAAGCCAGTGCAGCCAAAGGGCTTCGCAGGTCATGAGCCACAATAGAGTAAAATTTATCTTTAACCTGGTGCAATTCACGCTGCTTTTTATCTGCCAGGTGTTTGTGGATAGCTGTTTCAATAACGGCATACAACTCAGGCTCGGAATATGGTTTAACCATATATCCATAAGGGAAAACCTCCTTCGCTTTAGAAATAGTAGCCCTGTCGGCATAGGCAGTAAGGAAGACCACAGGAATGTCATATTCCTTCATAATTTTTTCGCCTGCAAAAATACCCTCCTCCTTTTCCTGCAAATTAATATCCATTAATACCAGATCCGGCCTTTCCTGCTCCAGTAGTTCCATAGCCTCACTCCCTGAGGAGGCTGAGCCTGTAACCCTGTACCCTGAAAGCTCAAGGCTTTCCTGTAAAGCAAGAGCGGCAATGCCTTCATCTTCCACAATTAAAATGCTGAATGCTTTCATTTACCCACCTCCTTAAATTCCAGCATAAAAAAGCTGCCAGTGTCTGCACTGCTTTCCATTGAAAGATTTCCTCTTAACTGCTTCACCAGGCTTTTCACCAGCTGGAATCCCAGGGTTTTAAAATGTTCAGGAGTTTTTCCTCCCGGAATTCCACACCCATCATCTTTAATAATCAGCTGAAAAAAGCCGGAATTCAGGCGCCTGAAGTTTACCTCAATCCTCCCGCTTTGCCGGTGCTCAAAAGCGTGAAAAACTGAATTGGTTACCAGCTCATGGGTAATAAGCCCCAGAGGCACAAGGGTGTCCAAATTAAGCCAGTGGTCTTCTACCTGTATTTTCAGGTCCACCTGCTTTTCAGGCGATTTGAAGGTTGACAAAACTGAAAGAGCCAGCGATTGCAGGTAGTTTCCGGCTTTTATTTCAGAGATGCGGGCAGAGTTGTATAAATTTTGCTGAAGGAGGGAAAGTGTATAAATCCTGCTTTTGCTTTCTTTAAGGATATGCTTCGTATCAGGATCAGAAACCCTGTTAATCTGGAGGCTTAACAGGCTTACAATTATATTCAGGTTATTTTTTACCCGGTGGTAGACTTCATTCAACAAAGCTTTTTTTTCCGCCTCTTCGGCCTCCCTGCATGGAGCAGTAATCGTTTCTTTTTTAACCACCGCCATTTTACAGCCTTGTCCAGCCACAAGTACAGACGATATCCATACGTTCAGGTATGATGGTGCTCCATCCGCACCCTTCATTTCACATCTGTGGAATCCATCCGCCGCCCGTGAGGAGATAAGCGGATAAACTGAAAAAAATGACTTTCCGGTTTCAGGATCTTCGGAAAGACCGTGAGAGGACATGTTCGCGGAAATAATGCAGCCTGATCCGGCTTCGTATAAATATACTTTATCACTTACATGAAGGTAAGCGGCCTTAAACTGGCTCAGGGATGTAAATTGAATAAGCTCAGCTAAATCTGTCATAGCACATTTTGTTCTATTCTCTTTCCCTTTACATCCGAAGTAACTGTCTCCGGTTTGTCCTGTTTATTAAAATTTTCCGGCGCCGGAAAGTTCAGGCTGTAAAAAACCAATCCTGATGAAGCTTTAAATTCTTTCCCCTCCATCTGCTTTCCCAAGTAAGATAGAAATGGAGTAAAACCATAACAAAATCCTCCTGAAGATAAACTGCTCAGAAATTACACAGGCACTGAATGTTAGTTAAAGCAAAGAAAATGATTTTTCAGAAACAGAAAGCTGAATGCCGTAATGAAAAATAAAATTACCCTGTATTCCCTTATAAACATTAAGGGTTTTCCCCTATATAATTCTGTTTTTTACTGTACTTAGCAGCTGTGCTACATTTTTCACAGAAAGCTTTTTAAATATGTTCCTCCGGTGGCTTTCAACTGTTTTCACACTTAAAAACAGAGTTTCAGCAATCTCGCCTGTGGTGTGCCCGCTTTTAATAAGCTTAATTATTTCAATTTCCCTGAGGGTAAGTTCTTTATTAACACTCCCTGCTTTATCAGTTTCCTGCAGAAGAAGCCTTTCGCTCATAATGCTTCCTACCTCATCAGAAAGATACCTCCCTCCTGCCGCTACTTTTTCAACTGCCTTGAACAGCTCTTCTTCAGAAGCATTTTTTGTTAAAAAACCGGATGCTCCCAGGCTAAATGATTTTTCAATATAGGCATAGTCCTTTTGCATGGTAAGGATTATTATTTTAACCCAGGGAAAGCGGTTTTTAATCTTTTCGGTGGCTTCCAGCCCTCCCATCAGGGGCATATCTAAATCCAGAAGCACAATATCCGCTTTTTGTTTTTCCAGCAGCTGTACCAGTTCCTGCCCGTTAGAAGCCTGACCTACCACCTTCAGATTTTCTTTCTCAGAAAGTAAAAGCTCCCAGGCTTTCCTTACCATGCGGTGATCGTCTGCTATTATTATCTTTATTCCATTCATCATTCTCCCTGTTCTTTTTATTAAACCTTTCCCTATACTACATTCAGGAACAAGGAACATTCTCACCTGCCGGATTTTTTTATTATTACTTCAGGCAATCCGGATAATTCTTAAAACTGATTTTACAGTTTCATCCATATTAATAAAAGCAAAATAATTAAAGAATTAGAAATGTCCAATTTTTTTTATTGCCTCTCAATTAAAAGAGGTGTCTTTTCAGGATTTTTATAAAAGCACCGCTGCGGAAAAACTATTATTCCAGCTCCATCCACCAGGCTGTGCCTTTTTTGAAATCACCGGATAATATTACTGTATCGCCAATTAACGGGTGCAATACAGGCATTCCCTTTCTTTTTGCCTCCTCAGTTAATCTTTTTACAGGCTCGTCCCAGGCGTGGTTAGAGAGTGAAAATTTACCCCAATGCCCCGGGAAAAGCATTTTTGCCCCTAAATCCTGCGCAGCCTGCACAACCTCTTCTGGCATCATATGAATATATTTCCAGCTTTTATCATACTGCCCGTTTTCCAGAATTACCAGATCAAAAGGACCAAACTCCTCACCTATGGCTTTAAAATGTGCATCGTAACCAGAATCGCCTCCTAAGTAAATTCTTTTCGATGGCGTGGTCAGGATAAAGGACATCCACAGAGATGCATTACTTTTAAATCCTCTGCCTGAAAAATGTCGTGCAGGAGCTGTATTTACCTTAAAACCCTCTTCCGGTAAAAACTCCTCATTCCAGTCTTTTTCAGTTATTTTACCGGCACTATAACCCCATCGTTCGAGGTGGGCGCCTACTCCCAGGCCTGTAATTACCCTCTTTACTTTAGGTTCAAGAGCTTTTACGGTTTCATAATCCAGGTGGTCCCAATGGTCGTGGGTAATGAACAGGTAATCAATTTCCGGGAAATCCTCAGGGCTATACCTGTCACTTCCCTGAAAGCTCCTGGTGGTAAATTTTACTGGCGATGCACTTCCGCTAAAAACAGGATCCACAAGAAATTTCCTGCCATCCAGCTGCAGAAAATAAGAGGAATGTCCAAACCAGATAAGCAGGTCTTCGGCAGGATCCAGATGCAGGAGATCAGTTTTTTTTCCGGGCAAACTGTCAGCAGGAGTCCTTCTGGCTTTATCTCCGAACAGAAACTCCTTCATAACGGTAAAATAACTTGCTCCTTCGGTAAGCATGGGCGTGGGGCTCAAATTCTGAAACTGCCCGTTTTTATAATTCGGAGATTGCCTGATCCTTTCGAGCCTTGCCCCTGTGGGATTACGGCCAAACTGAGGCTGCTGCATAAACAGGTAAACCACTAAAACCAGGAACAGGATAACAGCTAAAATAACCCCAAAAACACTCATCAGTTTTCGCATCTTCATTTAAATATTCCGCCGGCTTTTATCTTTTAGCCAGTTTTTTTATATCAGGAACTTCCAGTATATTTTTTTCATAGCCCATGGCCGCAGCATTTATCATTGCCAGAGCTAATTCCTGCAAGGTGGAAATGTAATCCGGAGCAACCTTCCTGATTATGGGCATCAGCCAACTGATATATTTATAGTATTTAACATTTTTCATACCCGTGGCAGGTTCCAGAAATCCGGGCCTGAAATTATAAGCTTTCTTAAAATCAAGCTTCATAAGATCATTTTCCGTTTTTCCTTTTACCCGTGCCCACATTACCCTTCCCTTTTCGGTACTGTCTGTGCCTGCTCCGGATACGTAGCAAAATGTCATGTCAGCATTAAGGCTGGCCAGTGTAATGGCAAAATCGGTAGTGAGGTCGTAGGTAATCCGGTGGTACTGAGCTTCCTTCATACCTAAAGAGGATACACCCAGGCAAAAGAAACAGGCATTGTAGCCGGCCAGCTGGTCTTTAACCGGCGAAAGCTCATTAAAGTCCGGATGAATAATTTCTTTAAGCTTAGGATTGGATATGCCGCAGGGCCTTCTGTTAATTACCATTACCTCTTCCACTGCACCGTGCTTAAGGCATTCGTGTAATACCCCTTCCCCTACCATACCAGTTGCTCCTGTAATGATTACTCTTAAAAGTGGTGTTGCCTGTTTACCCATTTGATTCCAACTTCAGTTCCTATTCACCTCTGTTGCGGTTTTCATTCCAGCGTTGCATCAGCAGGGGAAGCTCTTTCTGCATATAATCAATAAATTCAATTACTTCCCGCAGCTTATTATTAAATTCAGCAGTTTCAGGAGGCCTTTGCTCTAAAACCTTTATCAAAAGTGCTTTTCCTTTTAGCCCGCTTTCCATTCTGCGTTTAACCTCTGTTTCCCAGCTGGCCACCATGGTCCTGAAATACCGTTTCCTGTCTCCCGGCTTGGTAATATATTCAATATTAGAAGCTGATAGCAGTGCATTTATAGCATTACTGGTAGCACTTTTACTAAGGTTAAGAGCTTCCCTGATTTCATCAAAAGTTAATTCTGTCCTGTCTGACACCAAAAGTAAAGATGAGATACGGGATGCTGCCGGTTGCATGCCTTCCTGCTCCCTGAGCACGCCCAGTTCCTCTATAAGTTGCTTTTGTTCTTCCGAAAGCTGTATTTCACTCATCTTTTATTGTTTTTTTATCCTGTTCAAAGGTAAATAAAATAGTTAAAATTTGATTAATATCACCTTTTGGAAATATAATGCCGGTGGAAACCTATTTCACTGCTTACTTATTCAATTCAGGCTGCATTTTTTGAATACACATAATGAACCAGATCTGTAACGGTTTCCAAAGGCACCTCATCGGGTATGTATATATGATACTTTTTTTCAACAGCCAATATGAGGTTCACCAGATCGACCTGGTCCAGCCCAAAGGCCTGAAGGTTATTCCTTTCCAAAACGGCAGAAGTTTTTATGCCTGTATTTTTACTGATAAAACGGGTAACAGCTGCTTCAATACTTGAGTAAGATATTTTCATGACAGATAAGTTTTTATGAATGTTTTATAGCATGGCAGGCCTGACTCAATGGTACAGGCCTGCCCACTGCCATTTAATTTATTAATACAGTTACAGGACTCAATTTAGCCTCTTCCAGCACTGCTGTTTCGTGTTCAAGTACCTCAGGGGTTTTATCCACCAGTTCTATGGTTGTTTTCTTATCCATTCCGAATTTTGCCAGAATACGATCGAAGAGGTAGTAGATCACCGGCACTACAATAAGGGTTAATACCATGGAACTTGTAAGTCCACCTATCAATGCCCAGGCAAGGCCGTTTTTCCATTCTGCACCAGGACCTGAAGCCAGCGCGATAGGAAGCATACCAATAACCATGGCCAGAGTAGTCATCAGGATTGGACGGAAACGGATCCTGACGGCTTCAATAAGTGCAGCCTTTACTTCTGTTCCTTCCTCTTTCAGGTTGTTGGTAAAATCCACCACCAGGATGGCATTTTTCGCCACCAAACCAATGAGCATGATAATCCCCAGGATGGAAAAGATACTCAGGGTAGAGGCTGAAAGTGCCAGGGCAAATAAAGCACCGATTATAGCCAGCGGGATAGAGAACAAAACCACCAGCGGATACGCATAACTATCGTAAAGGCCTACCATAATCAGGTACACAAAAACGATGGAAGCGAGCAGGGCAGTTCCTAAGCTGCCAAAACCTTCTGACTGGTTCTTCATATCACCTCCATAGCTGATGCTTACATCACGGGGTAACTCCAATGTAGCAATCCGCTCCTGAATTTCGGTACCCACCGAACCGGTCGGGCGCCCAATTACCTGAGAGCTCACTGTAACTGAAGCTACTCTGTCCTGCCGCTCCAGTTTGGAAGGTCCGGATGATTGCCGGATATCGGCAAACTGGCTTAGTTTCACCGTCTCACCTCTGTTGTTAATAAAAGACAGGCTACCGATATCGTTCACATCTTTCCTGTTCCACTGGTCCAGCCTGATGTTGATGTCATACTCTTTATCTTTTCCGCGGAATTTAGCGTCGGTATTCCCGTTGAAGGCAGTTTGCATACCAGCACCCACCTGTTCCAGCGAAAGGCCGAGCCTTGCCATTTTATCTCTGTCAACAGATACGGCAATTTCAGGATTTCCTTCTTTCACCGACTTATCAACTTCTGCTGTACCGGACACCTGCTCCATTTCTGCCATTACTTTGTCGGAAAGGGCCATCAGTTCCTCCAGGTTACTACCCGACAGGATAACCTGTATAGGTGCCGTACTGCCCCCTCCCACCATACTTACAGGCAATGAGGTGATTTTAACACCTGAAAGATTTTCCTCCAGACCAATTTTTACCTGGCGCGAAAATGTGTTTGTATTAACGTGTCTTTCTGCTGCATCCACCAGTGTTACATGGACCTCACCAAGATAGGCAGTGTTTTGCCCTGCCTGGGCCGATGAAGTGGTACCCACTGTTGTAAACATCTTTGTTACCTCCGGAAACTGATCAAGATAAGCTTCCACCTGGCGGGCGGCAAAGTTAGTTTGTTCAATTGTGGCATTTTTAGGCAACTCGAGCTGAACTATAAATTCCCCACGGTCGCCGGCACTTACAAACTCGCTCCCGATAAAGCCCATGGGCACCAGGGCTACAGACACCACAAAAAGAGCTGCTGTTGCAAGTATTACTACTATTTTATGGTTAAACGACCATTTAAGGGCATCAGTAAACCCGTCGATTACCCTGTCAAGAAAACGCTCGAAACCTAAGATAAAGCGACCAAAGATATTTTTAGAAGACAGGTGCTCCAGTTTGGAAAAACGGCTTGCCAGTAAAGGAATAAGTGTAAAGGCTACAAACAAGCTCAGCATAGTCGATACAGCCACCACTACAGAGAACTGACGGAGAATATCCGATACAAGACCTGTTGACAAGGCAATTGGTACAAAAACCACCACAATTACCAGGGTGATAGAGGTTACAGTAGCCATAATCTCGCGGATACCATCGTAAGCGGCCTGGGCTGGTTTTTTACCCATTTCCATGTGGCGGTAAATATTCTCGATAACCACAATGGCGTCGTCCACCAGGATACCCACCACCAGGGAAAGGCCAAGGAGCGTCATCAGGTTAAGAGAAAAACCAAAAAGGCTCATGGCTATAAAGGTGGCAATAAGGGAAGCCGGAATGGAAATCATTACAATTACCGCATTCCGCAGAGAGTGAAGAAACAACAACATTACCACCGCTACCAAAATGATGGCAAGGAAAAGGTCGTGAATTACCGCATCTGCAGCTGCAAGTGTAAATTCAGAGCTGTCTTTGGCAATAACGAATTTTAATTCCTCTCCTGCATAAGCCTGTTCAAGCTTTGCCAGCGCCTGCCTGGTGAGTTCACTAACTTCCACCGCATTGGCATCTGATTGTTTCTGGATAGATAAACCAATGGAAGCCAGAGAGTTTACGCGGGTTATTACTTCTGTATCTTTTTCAGCATCCTGTACTTCAGCCACATCACCAAGGCGGATGGCACTTCCATTTGCATCTTCTTTAAGTATCAAATTTCTAAGCTGTTCCAGCGATTCATATTTACCCGCCAGGCGAATAAGCGTCTGCCCTTCATCATTTTTAATCTTACCGGTAGGAAAGTCCAGGTTGGAGTATGCAATCTTCTGTTGCACCTGCGAAATGGAAAGGCCATAAGCCTCCAGTTTTTCCGCATTCAGGTTTACTTTTATCTCCCTTTCCTGCCCGCCGAGCACTTTTACCTGAGCTACACCGGGAATGCGTGAAAGCTCCGGCTTAAGTTTGTTATCGATAAGGTCGTAAAATTCGGTGGAAGACATCTGGGCCGTAGCACCAAGTTGTATAATAGGCATATCATCCAGGTTGAATTTACCCAGCGCAGGTGGGTCGGCATCGTCCGGAAGTTCGCTCAGTATAGCGTTGATCTTCCGCTGCGCATCCTGCAGGCTCTGGTCCACATCGGTTCCCTGGTTCAGCTGAATGGTAATAATTGAGAAACTTTCCTGGGAAATACTTTTAACTTCCTGAATGTTCTCAAGCGAGGAAAGCGCGTCTTCAATTTCGGTAGTAACCGAATTCTCCACCTCCTGTGGTGAAGCTCCGGGATAAATAGTGGTAACTGTTAATACCGGTGGTGAAAATTTCGGAAGCAACTCATAGTTAAGGGAGAAGTAACTTGCCAGCCCCAAAATGGTGAGCGTCGCAAAGATCACCACTACTATGGTTGGCCGCTGTATGGATAATTTAGTTATATTCATTTTATAATGGGCTAATTTTTATTTGCTAATGGGGTTCCTGCCAGCATTCATTCTATTTCAGAACTGACACTACTGTTCCTTCTCTGAGGTTTATCTGGCCGCTAAGCACTACCTGCTCACCTCTTTCCAAACCTCCTGTTATTTCCACTTTATCATTTGCAACTATCCCTATGGTTACATCCTTCAGGAAGGCTTTTCCATCTTTTACCACATACACTTTAGGATTCTGAAGGCTGGTGGCAATGGCTTCCCGCTCAATGAGCATAGCATCAGCGGTATCGGCTGCCTCAAATGAAGCGGTACCGTACATTCCTGCTCTTAAAAAGGTTTCTGATGCATTTTTTACTTCAATCTCAACATCATACTTTAAAGCCTTATCTGCACTGGCACCAATAGCGGTAACGGTGCCTTCAAAAGATTTCTCAGGCATCACATCTGCCCGAACCTGTACTTTTGCATTTTCCTGAAGGAGCAGCACTTCCCGCTCTGAGACTTTGGTATTGAGTTTCAGCCTGTCCACATTAACAATATCGAACAGCTTTGAGCCCGGATTAAGAAATGAGCCTTTTTCAATATAAATTTCGTTGATAACACCACTGATCGGAGCTGTTATTCTGGCTTTTTCAAGCCTTTGACGGGCAGTTATCAGCTGCGCCTGAGCATTTTCATAACCTAGTTTTACATCTTCCAGCTGCCGCTTTGTTATGGCTTCGCCTGATGATAGTTTTTCAAAGCGTTCCATATCCCGCTTACTCTTTTCAAAGTTCGCTTTGGCCATTATTACATTGGCGTGCAAAACTTCATCTTCCACCTGCGCCAGCACTTCGCCCGCTTTTACCTGATCGCCTTTGCGCTTGTTCAGCTTTAGCACCTGCCCCTGTGTTTCAGAAAGAAGGCTTAAGCTTTGGTAAGGACTAAAAGTGCCGTTTACTGCAAAAGAGCGGTCTGTTTTTCCGGTTTTTACTTCAGTGAGTTTTACGGGAATAGCCTTACTGGTACGTGAAGCCACTGCCGCAGCCACTTTCATTTCTTCTTTATTATTAGCCAGTGTAAAGGCTACAGCACCCACTGCAAGCAGGACTATTACTATATAAATCAGCTTTTTCATTCTATAAAAATTTTATTTTAATAAGTTTTTTATTTCACCACCAGCCTGCAGGTAACTTAAGCGGGCTAATTTGTATTTTAAGATTTCGTTATTCAGGTTAGTTTCGGCCTCCCGCAGGCTTACCTCTGCTTCCAGAAGATCGGTTAAAGGGGATATACCTTCCGTATATAGTTCGTTTGTGGTATTATACACATCACAGGCAAGCTCCACATTCCCTTTCTGGGCCTCTATTGCATTAAGGCTGTTTTGCACCTGTCGGGTGGCATTGGCCATTACCACCGCAGTATTTTTATTATAGAGGGCGATATCTTCATCAATTTTATTGATCTCGAGTTTTACCTGCCTCACTTGTGCCTTCTTCTGAAACCCATCGAAAATGGGTACGTTCAGTTTTAATCCTACCACAGATGTCAGAAACCAGGGAACCTGGTTGTCGAACAAATCATTTCGCATCGTCATATAACTGTAGTTGCCATAGGCCGAGAGGCTTGGATAATATCCTGCTCTTATATTGCTGATCTGGTAGTTATTCAGTTCTTTCTGCTTGTTCAGCAACTGGTGCTCCAGCCGGCTGACAGCCGCATCTGTACCTCTTGAGAGTGGATTGCCCAAATCCAGGATTTCAGTATCAGGGTCCAGCATAAAGTCTCCTTCCAGAGGCATACCCATAAAAAACTTAAGGTAATTCTTTTGCTGCTCATAGGCAGTTTCCAGATTCTGTTGCTGGTTTTGCAGGTTTGTCCTGTTTACCTTCAGCCGGTTTATATCCACCTTTTTCACCAGGTCATTTTCGTACTGCAGCTGCATTATTTTCTCAAGCTGAATTAACCTTTCAAGGTTGGCATCGATGGTTTTAAACTGTTCCTGCGTTTGCAGAACCTGCAGGTACGATGAGCTGACATTATAAATCACCTCTTCTTCGGCCATTTCCCTACGGAGACGGTACAGGTCCTGAGTACTCTTTGCCGCTTCAAGGCCTACGAAGAAGGATTTATTGAACAGTAACTGTGTAAGCTGCACACCTCCGGACACATTAAAATCCTTACCGAACTGTACCGGAATATCCCCGTCAGCGCCAAACATTGCGCCCGGTAAAATCTGGGTGGGCAGGGATGGATAATAATCGAAACTACCGCTGCCGGAAAGTTGTGGCAGGCCTGATCCCCGGACTTCTTTGATCTTCTGCTCGCCAATCTGCTCATCGTAGCGTGCTTTTTTCAGCTGCTCACTTTGCTCCAGTGCATACCTGAGGCTTTCCTGCAGGCTTAAAACTTTATCGGTCGCGGGCCTCTCCTGAGCCCTGGCCAATGAGACCGGGAGTAATCCTCCCAGCAGCAACAGCATCCATAACTGTGGCTTCAAACTGTTAATTTTCATCATCCTGATATTTGCTTATTTAATTTTAATTTTTTTTCCGTTTGGCTATTATTTTAGGAAGTTCCTCTACATATTCTTCAAAGAAATTATCCACCAGGTGCAAACCATCAGAGAACTCATCCAGGCTGGCCCTGTACAATCCGGCTGCTACCGGAGGGAAACTTTCTTTTTCAAAAAAGACCCCAAAATGCTCCACCCGCTCTTTAAGACTTATCATTACCTCTGCCTCCATCCTGCTTCTGTTTTGTTTCACAAATATGAAACAATTCTTTTAGTTCTGTAAGTTTGGAACTAAAAATATTTTAAAAATTTTTATTTAACTGATCTGCAGCCTGTAAGAGGAAGACTAATTATTAATAAAATGAAGAAAGGAATTATAAACCATGCTGAACAGCTGGCGTAAACTCACGAAAGTGATTTTATAACCGCAACAAAAAATAAAAATGGATAACAAAAAGTTAGGAACTCAAGGATTAACTGTCTCTGCACTTGGACTGGGCTGTATGGGCATGTCGGATTTTTACAGCGACCGCAACGACCAGGAGTCAATTGCAACCATACACCGGGCTCTTGAACTGGGCGTAAATTTCCTCGATACTGCAGACATGTATGGGGTAGGCGCAAACGAGGAACTGGTAGGTAAGGCAATTAAAGACAGGAGAGACAGCGTCGTGCTGGCTACAAAGTTCGGAAATGTGAGAGGAAAAGATGGCAGCTTCCTGGGCATTAACGGCAGGCCTGAATATGTAAAGAAAGCCTGCGAAGCAAGCCTGAAGCATTTGGGTACAGACCATATCGACCTCTATTACCAGCACCGGGTCGATAAAAATACTCCTATTGAAGAAACAGTCGGGGCAATGGCCGAACTGGTAAAAGAAGGAAAAGTCCGGTTCCTGGGTTTATCTGAAGCCGGGGCTGACACCATAAGGAGAGCACATAAAGAACATCCTGTTTCGGCACTTCAAACCGAATACTCCCTCTGGAGCCGTGATGTGGAAGATGAGATTCTCCCTGTTTGCCGTGAACTTGGGATAGGCTTTGTTCCTTACAGCCCCCTGGGCAGAGGATTTTTAACAGGTCAGATAAAGAAGTTTGAGGATTTGGCGGAAGATGATTACAGGCGCTTCTCCCCACGTTTTCAGGGAGAAAACTTTCAGAAGAATTTGGACCTGGTGAAGAAGATTGAAGACCTGGCTGCCCGGAAAGGTTGCAGACCTTCACAGCTCGCACTGGCATGGCTGCTCTCCCGCGGGGAAGATATTGTACCTATTCCGGGCACTAAGCGCCGCAAGTACCTGGAGGAAAATGTGGGTGCCCTGGAGGTATCCTTAACAAGAGAGGAACTGCAACAAATAGATGAAATTGCGCCTCAAGGCGTGGCCGCAGGGGATCGTTATGCAAAAGAGCAGATGGCAAACCTCAATGTATAAGATAACTTACCGTTGATCCTGCCCGAATTAAAAAAGTCTTCAGCTGTTAATTTCAGCTGAAGGCTTTTTTTTAAGGCTACAGGAAATACTCTCCGTCTATAGGTTCCAGGGGTTTCGGAACTTCAGTTTCTCCCATCATTTGCAAAAGATTAATTTCGATTGTTCTGGATATCTGATTTAAAGGAATCCCTGACGGAGCTTCATCAAAAGGATCCATCAGCGTCATTCCATTCTGGTGTGTGACATGAAAAACAAAGCCAATCACCCAGCCGATTAAAATTGACCAGGGCCCCACCACACTTGTTAAAATCATGGTGGTAAAAACCAGCAGAACCCAAATGAATAACTTTGTAAAATAAATATAAGTAGTAGGGAAAACAGTGTTTCTTATGCGTTCACTTTTACCCATATGATCTGTAAAGGCAGTGAGCAACTGGTTGAGCTGAACAAAGCGGAACTGATCAATGGAATTATGGTCAGACAGCTTCTGGAGATCAATAGCATTAAGCGATAAGATGGCATTAGGCACATTGCTTTCCTGTTTCACTCTTTGTACCTCCTGATCCTGTAAATATTCAGGAATTACAGAGGGGGCCTTCCTTCGCAGGGTGTCATTCAGCGCATACACGAAGCTAATATGCCGTAAAATCATTTGTCTCTTTATTTCCGAAAGCTCACCAGAAGATAAAGTTCCTTCTGTAGTGAAGTGGAGAATGCCACGGGCCCAGCTCCTGCTGTCATTCACCAGAGCGCCCCATATTTTCCTCGCCTCCCACCACCTGGCATACGCCTGATTATTATTGAAGCCAATAAAAAATGCCAGTGTTGTACCTAATAAAGTGGCCATGGTGGGCGGAATTTGTATAGATTCGGGGATAATAAATTCCCGGAGAAAATATACTGCGGTACAGGCAACAATCATCAACAGATCTACTTTCCAGGTAAACTTTAATATTCTGTGAAATCTTAAATTATTAGCTATGAGCACAATTTATATTTTTTGGTTCAGGTATATAAAACAAAGGCACCAGTTTGAAAAAGGTTCTGACTGAAAGAAATTAACCTTCAAAAAAGAGAGATGCTGCACTTATTTCTGACCTTTACTCTTTTGTGCAGAACCTTCAGGAGGATAAGAAATTGAATTTCTCAGTTCCTCAATGCGATTTGGGTCAAAAGAAGGAATTTGCATTTCACCACTCTCCTTCCACTTCTTAACCCTTTCCTCTGCTTCGCGGGTTTTTTCTTCAGAGAGACCAGTATCACGGGCAAGGTAAAGCGTTTGTGACGGGAAGGCAAAACCAGTACCGCTTGCTTCCACCACATCCATTATCCGCAACAGAAGATCTTCCTTTACTTCAAGAAATTCGTTAAAATCTTTAGCATTTATGTAGGCAAAAAATTCCAGGTTAAGTGAAGCTGCTCCTAATTCCACAAACCTGATCCGTGCAGGATCAGGGCTTACAAGAGGGTGGGCGTACAAAACAGAACGAAGCTCAACCAGAAGATAGCGCAACTGGTCAGGAGTGGTTTCATACCGTAAATTGAGTACCGGAGCAAAGCGGAACCGGTCACGATGGGCATAATTCTCTATTTTTATTGAAGAAAATTCACCATTGGGAATGGTAACAATGGTACGGTCGAGGGTACGGATACGGGTGGAACGCATACCAATAGACTCCACCGTTCCAATAGTATCGCCTGCCTTACAGAAATCCCCTACCCGTATAGGCTGGTCGGCAATAAGGGTTACGCTCCCTACAAAATTCTCAACTGTTTTCTGGGCTCCCAATGCCAGAGCAATACCGCCAATCCCCAGGGCAGCCAGTCCGGTAGTTACATCCACCCCCAAAGTACCCAGTATGGCAATAATCCCAAAAGCAATAATTATAATTTTGGCGAGCCTGCGCAGGAACAGAACAGCTGAAACCCCTGAAATATACCCCCGCGACAATAGCTTCCTTTCGCTGAACCCACTTATAAATTCTGAAAGCCTCCATAAAAGAAGTAAAAACGCGGTAAGGCCTACAATTACCGTTACCCAGCTAAACCGCTGCCGGAGAATAATAGAAATCCCCACTTCCTGACTTGAGAAAACGAATATCCACAAAGCAAGATACAGCCGGATAGGCAAGGCAAAAGCTTTAAGTATTCCCCCGACAGGTTCGGTAATTGCTTTATGCCAGAACCTGCGGATAAGAAAAAGACTAAATTTAGTGATGGCCCAGGCTACCAGATAGGCCAGTACTGCCAGAATCAACATACTCAGCCATTGCCCGACCGGCACCCCACCCCAGCTGATTTCCTGCAGGAAAGAGGGTAGCAGGCGGTCAACTAACGGAATACCTGCAGCTGAGCCCAGGGCTGAAACATTCTGGAGTGTTTCAGCTGAAAACAGCCAGACGGGGCCTCCTTCAGGTCCGTCGGTCTTTTCAACCAGCACATTGAATATTTCATCCTCAACTGATATAGTTCCTACACGAACTACCCCAGCTGCCAATCCTTCCTCCGGAACACCACCCTCTGTTTCATTATTTATCCGGGAATAAGGAAAAATGTACCCGCTGTGGTCGAGCAGGCGCTGCAGAGTCCTTGCCAGCTCAGCTCCCTCCCCGCTGTTCTGCAAGCCGGAACTGATGTTTAAATATTGGGCAGCTCTGATGTAATTCTGTTCCGCCACAGCCCCGATAAAACCACTTACGGTACCTCTGGGAGTACGGCGGCCAAGAGGGTCTTCGGGCCATTCTGCTCCGGAAGTTTCGGTAGTGTCGCTTGCCGTACCGGTGGGGAAAAGCTGTGCCTGTCCGGAAACCGGCAAAGCTATAGCCGCAAAAAAAACAGATACAAGAAACAGCAAACTGAAACAGCTAAACTTTTGCTTTAAAAAAAAAGATTGTAATGTGATCATAGATTATAAAAACAAAAAAAATCCGGACCTGCAAGGTCCTGAAACAAAGAATGAACGGCCGGGAAGAAAACCCGAAGCGGCTAAAAAAGAACCTGTAAACTAAAAATAAAGCCGCGTTCAATATTAAATTTTTGTATCAAGGTCCTCCTGTTTTCTTATCGTCTCCTTTATGACTTTATAACTAAAGAACCTTTAATATATAACCTCAACCAGCCTTCCCATGTTTCGTACTCCCCCGCCTGCCTTCTTAATTTTTTTATTGTTTTACAGAAATAAAACGGCATAAACTAAAGCTGAACAGAAATTGCCCGGCCCGCGGTATATAATGCCTTGTCTGATTTTTTTACAACAACAGAAAAAAAGGAAGAAGTAACCGGAAGAAAGTTTACAATAACTAAAGAAGCTAATCACCTTAAGTCAGGAGTAAAAATGTATTTATTAATTAATGCTTTAACATTGAAAAATTTTCGTTATATTGTTGCTATGCTTAGCAGACTACTAAAAAGTGTTATGGCGCAACTGCCTCAGTCGCTTCATGATGAGGATTACACACCCATGGCACCACAAATAATATTTCTGGGCATTCTTTTCCTGGTTTTCGTGGCAGTTCTCTATTACTGACCAACAAAAAACAAATTTCCTGAGGGGTTACTTTTCCCTGTAAAACACTTCCCGTTTAATGATAACTCAGCAAAAAAGTGCTGTTACAGGAATTTCTTTGCTACAAAAACAGGCAAAAAAAAGGCTGCCCCTGAAGAAGCAGCCAGCTGTTTTACCGGTTTGGGTTTTCGAAAATCCCCCAAATTAATTCCCTTCCTTATTCATCCGCTTTTGCTTCCATTCCGGGTAATTCTTTTCTAATAATTCCCGCGGACCACTCACATAATAGCTATAGCCCACCCTTCTTTCATATTCAATTTCTGAAAGCTTGTCCTTTATAATTCCATCACGGCCTGTGAACATGGGGCGGTTTGTGCCAATTTCATAAAAACGCGCCCACAGCGGAGATGCCGAAGAATCTTCTTTCACTACCAGGTCGTAACCTTTATCAAGAGAAGGGTCCTTTTCTTTTTCTAACTTTAAACCGCTTATTTGCACTTCCTCAAACCAATTTACTGCCCCTTCCACTGCACGAACCACTTCCGGACCGGGCTCTTCAATTTCCATCAAATACTTTACAATTCCCACACTTTCCCCGCCACTGAGAGATGGCAGCTCATAAGCACGGGCTTTGGCTGGCGCAAGTGTTTTCCGGTCATGCTGGGCACACCAGGCAGTCAGCTCTCCGTCGACCCTGACCTGGGTTTTTAAAATAGCCGCCAACCCTTTTTCAACTGCTTTATTTGCGTTCTTCCTTCGTTCAGCATCCACCACTCCATATCGGGACTCTCCCTGCCCCACCTTTTTCAGCAGCTGCATTACCCCAATCATTGCTCCATCATTGTAGGTAATATGCTCATAATACCCTTTCCGTATAGGGTAATACTGAGGCCAGCCCCCATTTTCATACTGAGCATCAAGCAGATAATCCACCCCCCTGATAAAAGCTTCCCTGTATTTATCCTGCCCCGTAGCCTCATGAACCATGAGCAGGTATTCCATCTGGGTAAAGGTAGCTTTATTATCAATGGTGGTATTTCCGGTACTTTTTTCTGCCAGCAGCTGTTTCCTTTCACCCTCACTCAGCCTTTCAGCCATATCTATATTTTTGCTCCACCCGCCATTATTATGCTGGTACAACAGCACATTATCGGCAATGCGGGCAGCTTCAGTACCTGAATACCAGCTTTTTTCCTGCTTTAATGCCTCCCGCCAATGAACTGAGCTTTTTTCCTGAGCATGTAAAACGGCAGGAAGCAAAAAAAATATGGTGGCAGTCAGGATTCTGAAATGTACATTCATATTAAACAGATATAGCATAAAATAACGGAATTATGGAGCTGAAATTTTAATTAAAACAGCAGGAAATCCTGAAAATAGGTAATTTTCAGAAATAAAAAAAACTCCACTGCTAATCAAATTATTTCCAATACCGTTTTTTCAACCGGTACAGTATTATTTATTCTCTTTTAAGGTTCTGGCCTGCTCTGCTTCCATATTCAGCAAATATCAGTATAACTGCATTTTTTATTTCTTCTTCCCTTTTTTTGGTTTGGGTATCTAAAACCCCCTGTGCATATCCCTGCCATACTAACTGGCGCTGGTCCTTATCAATCAGTTCAATTACAATATCACCTTCTTTACCCGTATTAACCGGAGCAGCTGCATAGGCTCCCGGATAATAAAAACCACGATAAAACGGCTGATAATTCCGGCTTGTTCCTCTTTCCTCCACTACCACCTGTGCATTTACCAGCAGGTCAGGATTTTCACCTGTTAAGGTATAACCTCTGCCTTCCATCTCCTGCCTGATTGCATTTTTCAGGCGTTTCTTCACTAATGAATTATAAAACAGCGGCTCCTCCCTGTCATCATTTCCGTTTTGCACCTGAAACTCATCAGACCAGAAGAAGGTCCTGTACCGGCTGAAATCCGCATCCCTGTCATAATCTGTCATTATAGGACCCGTAGTGGCACAATTCATCAATAATACACTCATCATCAAAAAAATTGTAATGCTGAATTTTCTCATAAATCTTCCTGTTTAACTTTATATTTTCTTATGCCTCAGGCTTTTCGTCAGCCTGCAAAGTTTATAACAATCAGATTTAAAAATTGTCTGCACTTATCCCGCTTTCTCTTTCAGGACTGATTTTCCTCATGGTTCAGGCGGGCCTTTTTACCCATATCTCGGGAGGCAATTGCAACTCCCCCGGGTTCATTTCATTTTTTCATTCGGGTTTCCATGCCGGACTTTACCTTCCGCTTATCCTATGGAAGATTGAAATTCAAAAGATAAATTGCCCCCTGACATCCGGGAATTCAGCCTGTTGGCTACCCGAAGCTATATTTATATCTGTTGCATAAGGTCTTTAAAACACTTTTTTAAAAAAAGGCCGCAAAAAAAGCGGGCTTTACTATCTTTGTTAAATATAAATGTATTTTTGACGTTTAACCAATGTAAAAAAAAGATTGCAGGAAAAATCCCGTTAATAACTATCAGCACACGTAAAACAGATTCAATGAAACTCTTAAAAATGATTCTCGCAGTGGCGCTTATTGTCAGCGGAATGACAGTAAATGCTCAAAAACTAAAGAAGAACCAGTTTGACAACCCTATAGCTAAGCAGCGGGCAGATCCACATGTATGGAGGACACCTGAGGGTACTTATTACTTTATTGCCACAGTGCCGGAATACGACCGCATAGAAATGCGCAAGGCAAACAGCATCAATGGTATAAAAGAAGCGGAACCGGTGGTTGTATGGCGTAAGCATAATGAAGGCCCTATGAGCAACCACATCTGGGCACCTGAAATCCACCGGATAGATGGAAAGTGGTACATTTATTTTGCAGCAGGATCAGCTGAGGATAAATGGGCTATACGAAAATATGCCTTATCGAATCCTTCGGAAGATCCTACTAAGGGAGAATGGAAAGAGGAAGGCGAGATGGTTAGTAACAGGAATGAGTTTACCCTCGACGCCACAACCTTTGAACATAAAGGCCAGCGCTACATGATATGGGTGGACAGAGCATCCAATAAGGAGGTAAACACGGGCTTATACATTGCAGAAATGACTAACCCGACGACACTTGCTGACAAACAGGTGGTAATTTCTCAACCTGAATATGCCTGGGAAAGACAGGGACATAATGTTAACGAGGCCCCGGCCGTGATTATCCGCAACGGAAAGGTATTTGTAACATTTTCGGCCAGTGCAACTGATGCCAACTATGCAATAGGTTTGCTTCATGCTGATGAGGATTCTGACCTGCTCGACCCTGCCTCCTGGACAAAATTACCGGAACCGGTTTTTTACACCAACGAATCCCTTAACCGCTTTGGCCCTGGCCACAACAGCTTTACTGTGGCTGAAGATGGTAAAACCGATGTAATGATTTACCATGCCCGCGATTATAAGGAAATAGATGGAGAGCCTTTGTACGATCCAAACCGCCACACCCGTGCCAGGGTTTTAAGGTGGACCAAAGATGGCATGCCTGATTTTGGCCAGGATTTAAGCGACAATGAAATGGCCGTAAAGAAGAATAAGAAGAAAAAAGAAAAGAAAAAGTAATACCTCCGCATTCAGCTCCGGTGAGTAAAGCACCGGAGATTTTAAACTGAATATCGGGAGTGTTTATTTGATATTGGGATTTCGGCGTTTACTCCGGAATCCCATTTTTTTGGAGGCAGGTACTGCAAAGCACCGGTCCTTCAATATATAACAAATTGCCGGCTTCAATCTGGCTGCCTGAAAACTACAGGAATGGCTTTTGCATTTCGTCCTGGCTGTTCTTTATCTATCGATAACAACTCCTGAAAAACTCATGTTCCTAAAACAGAACCAGGTTCATCTTCATTACGCCTGTAATTTCCAAAAGCTGCTAAGCGGCCTCCTGGCCCAAACCACATATATTTTTAGCATTAATCCCGAACAGGCTTTTTAAGCACCACCAAAATTCGCAGGACGCCCTCTAATCAGACAAAACTGTTGCAGGCACTTCATTTTTTGAAGTTAACATAGGAATCTTTTTGTGTTTTTACTGTTGTCCCGGAACCCTGAGATCTAAATCTGCATTTAAATCAGAGGCTAAACGCTTAGCATGTCTTACTGCTTTATCCCTGTTTGAATAAACAAAGGAAAGTACAGGTTTAGAAGCATCTGAATATATCAGTGTCCTGAATTCTGATACTTTCCCTGAAAAAGCGGGACTTATCCCATTCGGTGTGTTAGTACTGAGATAGCTGGTTGAAATTACTTTTACTTTCAAAATAACAGGTAATGCTGTCCATTCGCCAATTTTATAACCGCCAATTGAATGATAATCTTTAAACCTTTTTCCGGTAAAATCAATAAGCGTTCCACCGTAGGAAGAAACGATTAAAAGCCCGGGGATTAAAGCGGCCAACCCTACACCTAAAACCCTTTCCAACGATCCTTCTAAAAAAAATACAGGACTCACTAAAGCAACCAAACCTGCAATAATCAGCAGCGTTCCTAAGAGCTGCGGGCCTGAAACCAGATTTCGCCTTTTGAAGTTAAATTTATTTATATTAGTCACTTTTGGGAGCATTAACACATATCATGATCCTGTTAAAGTTATCAGGAGACGGGTTCCATTTCATTTAAGTAAAAACCATTTATAAGGCTGTGGTGCCTGATCTTACAATTTAGTACCCTCAGATAATTACCTTCAGTGAATCTGACAAGCTACCCTGTACCCTTCGAAGTAAACAAATAAATTGCAAAGATCTTTATCTTAATAATTTTGTCTGCTAAAAGTTCAGGATACAAAGTCCAGCAGGTCGCCTTGCTGCTCCAGTCCTGATTTTCCGTAGCCGGTAACGGCTTAATTCCTGATGACAATTCCGTAAAAGAGGCTGTTTTCTGTCTCTGAGGGAGATTACAAAAAAATGGCCCCAACCCCATCGGAACCGGGGCATTATCCTGAACCAGTTTATGAGTCTAAACGAAGACAGGTGCAGGCTTTAATTAATCCTGAAAATTTCTTATCCTGATAAGGCATCCATGAAGTGGAAACAGGCTCTGCTGAGGAGCAACCTGTCAGCAATAGGGTATGTCAACTGGAATGGAACCAGACGTTCCTGAAAAACCTGGTTCTCCCTAACTCATGCTGCTTGCTCCATGGCTAAAAAAAACCAAACAAAAAAGAGCCTGAATTTTCATTTACACACTTCTCCTGACACTGCCGAAAATTTAAATTTCATTTAATCTATTTGGAGCCTAATAAAATAGTTATCCCAACCTTGAGCCCAATAGTGCCGGTTACAGTTCTATTATTATCAGGATTATTTTCTTTTTCTTTAACTCTTAATGAATTATATCCCGCCATTACATCAAATGTAACATTGTTCCCTAACAAAACGGCAATTCCTGCCCCTCCACCAAAGCCCAGTATGCTGGATTTAAATTCTAATTCCTCTTCATGCCAACCTTCAATTTCAGCTTTATCATTTGAGGATCCAAAAGTCCCTCCTATTTCTAAAAATGGAATAACTGTTTCAGTTGGAATGTAATACCGGGCAAAGGGACCAACACTCCACAACGTATTCCTGTATTCGTTTTCATTTTCACCTTCAGTTCGCTTGCTGGATGCTAAGACAGCATCTAAACCCACTACGAAATTATCAGCGACAAAATATCCTGCTTTTGGAAGAACATTTAAACTGAGTACCTTACTCCCCTCCCGTTCCTCAAAACCGGAGGCATCACTTTTATTTTTGCTTGTGGTATACCCCAAAGTTATCAGGTCTGAACCTGTACCTGCCAGACTTAAAGTGGATGAAACCCCAACAAGCAGGTTACCTTTATTGGTTTGGGCCTTTACAAGGGAAATGTTACCAATCAAAATTGCAATAAGAATAAAAAACTTTTTCATTTTAGATAGTTTGTTTTTTGCTGAAAAAAAATATTTGAACAACCCCTATGACAACTCATTCTTTCCAGCCCAATTATAACAGTTACCCCAATGAATCACAACAAAAGAAATATTTATTATTGATAGGTTGAAATTTTTACCCTGCCCGCGGATTTATCTTTTTATATCATTTTGCTCCTGACCTAAAAATTCAGGATAAAGTCCAGCAGGTTATCCTGTCGCTCCAGCTCCAGTTTTTTTCTTAAACGGTAGCGGCTAATTTCCACTCCACGTACCGAAATATGCATAAGCTGGGCAATTTCTTTGGTGGAAAGGTTGAGGCGCAGGTACGCACAAAGTTTCATCTCCTGGGGGGTAAGATTGGGGAATTCACCTTTAAGCCTTTTGCTGAAATCGCCATGCACACGGTCGAAATGAATCTGGAAGTGTTCCCAGTCCTTATCAGTAGCCATATTCTGGTCTATCTGCTTCACAATTTTATTCAGGTCTTTGCTGATCCCCTTGTGAGCACTTTCTTTAAGGATACCATTTAGGTGTTGCTTAATTTCCCCTATAAATTCGTTTTTGCTAACGATGTGCATGGTGGAGGTAGCCAGCTCTTTGTTTTTATGCGTGATCTCCGACTCCAGCTTTTCATTCCGGAGCCGGATAATTTCTTCTTCACTTCGCCTGCTCAGCGTATCGAGTTCTATCTTTTTCTGTTGCAGTGCTTTTTGTTGCTTTGCCTGCAACAACTCTTTTTCGCGCCTGTGTTTCCTGTCCACGATAATAATTCCTAAAGAAAACATTCCGGCTGCCAGTAAAGAATACACAGCGTAAGCCCAGGCCGATTGGTACCATGGCGGAAGTACTCTGAACTCATATGTATCCTCAGGACTTAGCTCTCCGTAAATATTGCGGCTGCGGACTTTAAAAGTGTATGTCCCCCCTGCCAGGTTTGTATATTCTTTAAATGTTTGAGTGGTCCGGGAACTCCAGTCCTGATCAAAACCTTCCAGCTTATACTGGTATGAAAGATGTTCTGTTGCATCGAAATAGGGCGAAGAAAACCGGAAACGAATGGAATTTGATTCATAAGGCAAATCCTGCACTCCGTTTTCAGGCTGCCGTGTAGCAAGCTGGTCACCAAACCAGAAATTGCCGCCAAAAAGCAGGCTGTCGCGGGGAGTACTTACATCCACCCGGCGAATATATACCTGCAGTGGTGCCATTTCCGGAGCTGTCAGGGTGGGGTTAAAATGGATAAAGCCTTCCTTGGCACCAAATAACACATTCTGAGTATTTAAAACTGCCAGGAAATCAAGATCATCATTCAACAGCTGATGAATCTTATTAAAACGGCTGGTATCTGCCTCCCACTTCCCAAAATTATCCTGCAATACGCTTCCTGACTTATTATTACTCAAAAAGTAAATCCTTCCGTTTGCATCCTGCCTGAGCTTTTGAATATGGTCCCCGGCTCCGAATACTCCGGTAAGACTGCTGTTCAGCTGAAAGCGATCTTCTTCAGGATTATAATCATAAACACCTGTTTCGCCGGTAAACACCAGCCTGTTGTTAATTTTAAACAGATTATTAAGAACATTAGAGGGAAGTCCGTCGGCCTGCCCGTAAAAGCGGTTCATTTTCAATTTCCCGTTTTCAGGGTCAAACCTTAGTTTATATATGCCTTTGTACCCATGAGCCATCCAGATGTTTCCTTCCGCATCTTCTTCAAAAATCCTGGAAGATTCATCAAACCCGCTGAATTCCTGCTGATATTGCCATTGGGCTCCATTTTGCCGGTAAAGCGAAAACCCTTGGTAGGTACCTTCCAGCATCAGACCGGGATTTTTTTCCAGCTGAAGGAACTGCCAGCTTCCTCCTTTCGGCGACATTGCCACTGCCTCTGAATTCCTGATCCTGAAGGCGCCATTGTGGTGCCCCATAAGCAGTTCGTTACCCTGACGGGACAGGTGATATACCTGCCCCTGCGAGTGCCTGACCTGCTCAAACTGCATTCCCTTCCAGGGGTGCAGTGTTCCGGCAAACAAACCATTGTTCGTGCCAAGGTAAAGAGTATCGCCGTGCAGTGCTGCTGCATAGCCACTTCCGGGAACCTGAGTTTTTTCGTCCAGCAAAGTAAAAGGAGAACTTAGCTCCACATAGGAAATTCCATTATTATGCCCTACCCACAAATTCTGGTGGCGGTCCTGAAAAAGGCTCACTACTGTGTGGTCATTAAGGCCCTGGGCTTTATCAATTTGCTGCTGCAGTTCCAGCTTTTGGTTTAGCAGAAAAAAACCTTCGCTTTGGGTGCCTATTGCAAATGTTCCGTCATGGAGCCGGACAGCACAGTTGAGGATAGATACGGCAAAAGGATCCGCCGGAGCGGAAACCACCTTCTTTACCCGAAGGCCGTCATATAAAAACAGCCCCAACTTCCGGGTAACGATCAGCAGCTGTTGCTGGTCGGCAGGCACAATGGAAACAATTCGTTTGTGAGAAAAAAAATCTCCTCCGGGAGCAGGAATCAGATTGCTTCCTTCCAGCCAGGTAAGACCTCTTTCCCAATCCAGCACATACAAACGTTTGTTTGCCATAAATGAAAATTCTATGGGATTGGGCGGCTGTATAATCCGGAGCTCTTTTCCATCATATTCATAAATATTCCGGAAGGTACAGAAATAGACTTTATCCTGCAGCCTGTAAATACGCCAGGTTTCATCAAAATCCCCGTCTTCGGGGGATAAATCTCCGGAAAGGGAAGTGTATACCCACTGACCACTGACAGAAGGGGAAAAATAGCCGAACTCACCCTGCAGGCCAACATAGATCCGGCCATCAGGTCCAATATTAAGGCAGCGTACTTTTGACCCTGCTTTTACCGGAAAGGTATTCCAGTGGTGCCCGTCGTATTCCAGCAGGCCCAGATTATTGGCGAAATAAAGAAAACCTCGTGAATCCTGCCCGATATCCCAGTTCTGGATCCCGGCCATATAATCAGTAGTGCCAAAGGTTCTGATAAAAGGCACTCCACGAAAAACCTGCGCTTTCAGCCCTGCAGCAAAAAACAATAAAGTACAAAAGAGTACCAGCTTAATACGACCTGTGCTTAAAGTGTACAAAATAATGCCTTAAAAAATGAAATGTTGTAAAGTCAGAATTTTCCGGTTGAGTCCTGATGCATATAAAAATGTGCATTATTTTAATTAAAATCAAGATTTTACTCCCTTTTGATGTAGTCATGATGTAGTACTTTCTAACCGTCTGATGTAGTCCTGAAGTAGGAAGATCCTTGATAAAGAGGCAGAAAAGCTTGTTTATTACATCGATTTCACAAACGATTGTTATTTGTGGCAATGAAAATTTTTTCTTTATTTTTTAACAAATAAACCTCTACATGTATGAGAATTAAACTTTACACATGTCTCTGGCTTCTGCTGATCAGCCTTCCGGGGATGGCACAAACCACCTCTGTAACAGGGCAGGTAACAGATAGCCAAACCGAAGAACCTCTTCCGGGCGTTAACATCAGGGTAAAAGGAACCGCCCGTGGGAGCATAACCGACCTGGAAGGAAATTTCAGGATTAATGCCCAAACCGGCGATGTACTGGTCTTCTCTTTCGTTGGTTTTCTTTCAGAAGAAGTAACTGTGGGTAAGCAGACAAATTTACAGGTATCACTTACCGCCGACCTTAAAACCCTTAACGAAGTAGTGGTGGTTGGATATGGAACCCAGAGAAAAAGTGAAATAACAGGTGCCGTATCCTCTGTTAGTTCAGACGAAATAATCCAGACACCGGTCACACGGATTGAGCAGGGTTTACAAGGACGGGTAGCCGGTGTGCAGGTTTCCAATGCTTCGGGCCAGCCGGGTGAGCAGCCTACTATACGTATAAGAGGTATCGGTACTACCGGCAATGCCGATCCGCTCTATATTGTGGATGGGGTGCAGGTAGGAGGAATCGACTACCTCAACCCAAACGATGTGGAATCTATCGATGTATTGAAAGATGCTGCTTCGGCTGCAATTTACGGATCAAGAGCTGCAAATGGTGTAGTACTAATAACAACCAAGAGCGGAAAGAAAGGTCAGCCAAACCAGATTAGCTACAATGGGTATTATGGTGTTCAAAACCCATGGAAAAAAATGCCGCTTTTAAATGCCCGTGAGTATGCCATCATAATGAATGAGGCGGCTGTAAACGGAGGAAGTGCCCCTTTCTTTACCCCCGGGGAGGTGGCCACTTTTGGCGAAGGAACCGACTGGCAAAACGAGGTATTCAGCAAAAATGCCCCTATTACCGACCACCAGATCTCTTTTAGCGGTGCAGGAGAAAATTCAACTTTCTCATCATCTGTAGGCTATTTCTCCCAGCAGGGTATCCTGGGCGGGGACAAATCGCAGTTTGACCGTTACAGCTTCCGTCTTAACTCAACTCACCAGGTGGCCAGCCGGCTAAAAGTTGGAAATACCCTGACTTACAGTCACCTCGACAGAAAATCAGTTACCGGCAATGATGAGTACACAGGTGTACTGGCAAGCGTGATTAACATAGACCCTTTAACACCTGTTTATGAAGCTGACTCTTCAGCTATCAGGAGTTCCTATGGCCCTGCCGCTGTTCGTGACCCTGAAACCGGCTGGTATTATGCCAAATCTAAATGGGCAAGACAGGAAATTGCCAACCCTTTGGGCCGTCTGGCCATTACCCATGGCGATACCAGAGTAGATAAAGTAGTGGGTAGCCTGTATGGAGAATTAGAAATACTTGAAGGCCTTACTTTCCGCTCCTCTCTGGGAATTGACTATGCTTATGTAACCACCAGAGGGTATGTACCTGCACACGATTTAGGTGGTAACGTAATTACTCCAAATTCCTCAGTTAACAGGGATTCCGACCGGTATTTAACCTGGCAGTGGGAAAATGTACTTACTTTCGACCGGCAACTCGGAGACCATCATATAGGAGCCCTGGCAGGCACCTCTGCGCTGGAAAGTAATACTGAAACCTTCAATGCAAGCCGTACAGGTTTATTAACAACAAATCCTGAACAGGCATACCTCAATCTCTCCAACGATCCTACCTCAGCAAGAGCATCAGGAGGAGCTAGCCACAACGCCCTTTTCTCGGTATTTGGCCGCTTTAACTATGCATTTAAGGAAAAATACCTGCTCACTGCAATTGTTCGCCGCGATGGTTCTTCCCGCTTTGGCCCTGAGAACCGCTTTGCCACCTTCCCTTCACTTTCTTTAGGCTGGGCTTTTTCAGAAGAAGGTTTCCTGAACCTGCCGTGGCTTTACTTTGGTAAACTGCGTGCTTCATGGGGGCAGAATGGTAACCAGGAAATAGGCAACTATGCATGGACTTCTGTAATCAACAGCGGATCGGGTTATTCCCTGGGCGATGCCTTCAATCCTGTATTTATGACAGGCGGGGTTCCTGAACGGGTACCAAACCCGATGGTTCAGTGGGAAACTGCAGAACAGACAGACATTGGTCTTGATCTTGCCTTCCTTGACAACCGCCTGACCCTGACTACTGATTACTACATTAAGAGGAACAAAGGTTTCCTTTTAACGGCACCAATACCAGGTATTGTGGGCAGCAGATCGCCTTATGTAAATGGAGGCGAAATCCTGAACCGGGGCTGGGAGTTTGACCTGCAGTACCGCGACAGGGCAGGCGACGGCCTTCAATATAATGCAGGCATTAATTTCTCTACCAACTATAACGAGGTGGTTTCCATCGATAACCCTGAGGGTTTAATCCTGGGCGCAAGCTATAACGGACGTAACATCACCCGCATACAGGAAGGCTTCCCGATCGGTTACTTCTACGGCTACCGTACCGATGGTATTTTCCAGACAGCAGAGGAAGTTGCTTCTTATACCAATGAAGAAGGTGACCTCCTGCAACCCAATGCTGTACCAGGCGATGTGCGGTTTATGGACCTGAATGGTGACGGGCAGATTGATGAAACAAACGACCGCACCATTATTGGTAATCCAACGCCTGATTTTGTATATGGCATTAACCTGGGTGCAAACTGGAACAATTTCGATGTGAGCATATTCCTGCAGGGAGCACACGGACACCAGATTTTTAAAGCATTCCGCCGGCTCGACCTGCCTTACGGCAACCAGCCTGCATTGTACCTCGACCGCTGGACGGGCCCCTACACTTCCAACAGGCTTCCACGCGTAACCCTCAGTGACGAAAACAATAACTGGGGCAATGTATCGGACCTGTACGTGGAAGACGGGAACTATATGCGCATTAAAACCATGCAACTGGGTTACAACTTCACCCCTGCCCTTCTTGAAAAGGCAGCTATGCAGCAGGCAAGGATTTATGTATCGGCAGATAACCTCCTGACCTTTACCCAATATACTGGCTTTGACCCTGAAGTGGGTGCAAGGAACAACAGCAATTCTGATATAGGGATCGATCGCGGACTTTATCCGCAGGCCCGTACATTCCGCCTGGGCATTAGTGTTACATTTTAATTAAAACTTAAGCACAATGAATATTAATAATATTATAAAGAAAGGTTTTACTGCCTGCCTGCTTACTTTAAGTCTTGGATCATGCAGCGATGAATTTCTGGAGCGGCAGCCGCTGGACCAGCAAACAGAATCCAACTTTTACCAGTCGGAAAACGATTTTAACAGAGCACTTTTCAGCACTTATGATGTGCTACAGTGGCAGTATATCGATTATAACTTCCATCCGCTCTTTATGATGCTGGACATTGCTTCCGACGATGCCTTTGCGGGAGGTGGCAGCAGTACAGACCAGGTAAACATTGTGGACTTCGACGAGCATACTATTGAGGTATCGAATGGGGCTGTATATTCACTATGGAAAAAGTACTATACAGGCATTAACAGGGCCAACCTTATTTTAGACCGTATTGATCAGGCTCCCCTGGATACAGAAGTACGTGAAAGCATAGAAGCAGAAGCAAAATTCCTCCGTGCTTATATGTACCTCGACCTGGTACGGCTGTTTGAGAATGTTATACTGCTCGAAGAGCCACTGGTGAACCCGGAAGAATATACCAGCCAGACCCAGGCCAACCCTGATGAGGTATACACCATTATTGCCAGTGATTTACTGGATGCCATTGAAGGCCTGCCTGAACAAACCTTTCAGCAAAGAAACGGCAGGGCCACTGCATGGTCGGCCAGAGCTTTATTAGCCCGTGCATACCTCTTCTATAGTGGTTACTACGGAGGAGACCTTCCTGCCCCTTCCGGTGCAGTTACTGCAACCAGGGTAAGGGATCTGCTGGACGAATTGATCGCCACCAGCGGCCACCGCTTGCTGGACAATTACGCGCAGTTGTTTACTCCGGAAGGAGAACTGAGCCCTGAGTCGGTATTTGAAATTATCTTCTCCAATACTGTACCCGGTGCCTGGGATAGCGAAGAGGCGATGCTCGCTGGAGAGCTGAACCTTGGCATTGTAATGCGCGGCCCGCGGGAAATTCCATCCTCCGATCCTGATAACTTCCCGGGATGGGGTTTTTCCACGGTAAGTATTGACCTTGTTAATGCTTTTGATGCAAATGATCCAAGGCTTGATGCTACAGTGCTTACACAGGAAGAGGTTGAAATGGCTACAAACGGCTTCCAGCATACCGGCTACTTCAATGAAAAATATACAACGAAAGGTATACGGGAGGGAGATAATCAAAGCCCTTTCTATCCGTCTGTTGGTGACCCTGCTATTAACTGGAGTAATAACCTGCTGGTGATCCGCTATGCCGATGTGCTCCTGATGGCTGCCGAACTTCATGCGATAACCGGAGGTAATAATGCACAGAATTACCTCGACCAGGTGCGCAACAGGCCGGGTGTAAATATGCCTTCTGTACCGGCTACCCTTGAAAACATCCGTCATGAGCGGCGTATTGAGCTTGCTATGGAAGGCCATCGTTACTGGGATTTGCTCCGCTACGGCATTGAAACAGCAAATTCAGAAATAACTGTTACTGCCGAAAACCAGCAGGAAGGAGCAGTCTGGTATACCGGCAGTGATACGGACTATACCATTAATTTCCGGCCTGAAACAGGTGGCTTTCTGCCCATCCCGCAAAGCGAAATTGATATTATGGGAGGTGCATTAAATCAGAACAAGGGGTATTCCGGAGCTAAATAATAACCTTAAGATTCAACTGGCTATGAAAAATATAAAGAAAACTATAAAACAAATACCGTACATCCCGGGAATCCTGTTGCTCTTATGGCTTACCGCCTGCGAACCAATGGAAATGGAAAAACCGGATATAGGGGAAGCCCCTGCAGCAGGTTTTGAAGTTAGCAGGGATCCTGAAAATGAGAACAGACTGTTGATTACCAATACCTCAACAGGAGATGCTTTTTTGTATAACTGGGAATTTGGCGATGGAAGTGAAACCACTACAAAATCATTAACGGAAACAGCAAATGCTTACTACCCCTTCCCCGGCGAATATAAAATTTCGCTTACAGCTTTTGGCCGGGGTGGATCTGCAAAAGCAACGGAAACAGTAACCATCACCAGTACCGATACTGAAATCTGCCTGGATGAATTATACACCAATTTAACAGGAGGCTGTGATGTTGATGGGGGTAAAACCTGGGTTTTCGCTCCTTCCGGACCGGTAAACTTCGGGGGGCCTGCTGCAACACCCACTGCATGGTGGAGCCAGACACTGGAGTCGCAGGATCCCTGCTTTAAGGATGATGAGTATGTTTTCCACCTACGGAATTATGTATTCGAAAACAACAGCAATGGGGCCATGTGGGGGGTTAACAGCGAAGGAGAGGAAAACGTATGCGTGCCGCAGCCTGCTGATCCGGTTGAGAGTACCTGGCGCCTGTATAAGCGCTCCTCCGATGGCCAGTTAATGCTGGCGCTCAGCAATGAAGAAACTATTGCCTGGGATGATAATCAGGGCACTTACGAAGTGGTGGAACTGACCGCAGACCGCCTGCACATCAGAAAAACCTGCTGTGGCGGTGGTGCGGATAAGCCCTACCGGAATTATGTGCTGGTACCGGAAGGAACAGAACCGGGTCCGGAAGAGCCGGAAGAACCACAGGAGCCTGCCCGTCCGCTGGAAGAGAACAACATTGCGGTGGATTTTGAAGGCGGAAATAATACCACCGTAAAGCAAGAGCAGTGGATTCTTGAGCAGGTTACTGCATATGAGTTTCCTTCCGCCAATCCTGATCCGGACGATTTGAATTCTTCTGCTAATGTTTTTAAGTATGTACGAGGCAATGGCCGGTATGAGAACCTGCAGATTCACCTGGGTCATAAAACGGATTTAACCAACCGGAATGTATTCAGGCTGAAGGTGTATTTTCCGGCAAGCAATACCTATAGCGAAAATTTAACAAAAACGTTTGCAGTTAAGCTCCAGAACCGTGAGCAGGGTGGAAATGCCTGGCAAACGCAGCATGAAATTAAGCATGAGGTTACTGCCACAGACGAATGGGTGGAGCTTACATTCGACTTTAGCGAAGTGGCAGAGCGTGAGGATTTCGATACTATCGTAATTCAGCCGGGGGGCGAAGATCATACCGAAGCAGGCACCTTTTACTTCGACGATTTCGAACTTCTTCCTGCAGGGGAATAATATCAGCCAGGAGGTAAGCCCGGAAAAGCGGGCCTGCCACTGAGCCGGTTTTACCCCCCCCTGGTTCAAATTATTTTAAATTTAAAACAATCAGATAATGAAAATAAGATATCTATTACTTTTCCTGTTTGCAGGCATTTTCAGTCTTCAGTGTAATGATGAGGCCGGGGGAGAATTACCCCCGGCTCCTTCTTCCTTACAGGTTACGGTAAGCAGAGAAGCTACAGAAAGCAGAAATATTTCCCTCAATTTGTCTTCAGAAGGTACCAGCTTCTATAAGATCTATTTCGGGGAAGGAAAAAACGAACCGCTTATTACAGAAGAAAATACCATCAGCTATACCTACGGCAAACCAGGTTTTTATAACCTGAGAATTCAGGCACATTCAAACGGTATTATTTATATAAGCGAAACCCAAAGATTAAATATCGGGAATGTGGATGAGGATGAGGATGGAGAAGGTGAGCCGGATGGTAATGGTGGGGAAGATGAGGATGAGGGCGATGAGTGGGAAATCCCCGCAACCGGCAATACCAGCCCTGGAAGCTATGAAGGCATGCGCCTTGTATGGCAGGATGAGTTTGAGGGCGACGCACTCAATCTTGATAACTGGACCTTTGAAACAGGTACCGGAAGTAATGGGTGGGGCAATAATGAACTTCAATACTACCGGGAGGAAAACACCAGTGTAGAGGACGGATATCTCATTATTACTGCCGGAAAAGAAGCGTACGAAGGGAAAGATTACACCTCCTCACGCATTAAAACTCAGGGAAAACAAGCATTCCAATACGGCCGGATCGATATAAGAGCGGCCTTACCGCAGGGTCAGGGAATATGGCCGGCATTGTGGATGCTGGGAGCAAACTTCCCCACCGCCGGCTGGCCCGCTTCCGGTGAAATAGACATTATGGAGATGACAGGCGGAACCGGTAAAGATAACACCGTACACGGCACTATTCACTGGCAAAATGAAGGAAACCATGCAAATTACGGGGGAGATTTTTCTCTGGAGGAAGGTGTTTTCGCAGATGAATTTCATGTATTCTCCATAGTTTGGAATCCGGAAACCATAACCTGGTATGTGGATGGGGAGGAATTTCATGTAGTGGACATCACCCCCGAGGAGCTGAGCGAATTTCACCAGGAGTTCTTCTTTATTTTTAACTTGGCTGTAGGGGGCAACTGGCCCGGAAGCCCTGATGCCACCACTACCTTCCCGCAGCGGATGGTGGTGGATTATGTAAGGGTTTTTCAGGAGGAGTAAAATATTGATGCAATACCCCCTCCGGATTTACCTCCCGGAGGGGGTATCTTCCCTCATAAAAGAACCTGTCCTGAATCTGTAAAACACGCTTTTTCTTAAAACCGAATAACAGCAAAGTACCTCTGTCAGGTCCGACTGGGACTGTATTGACTAAAGAGAAACCTTAAACGAAAAAACCTATGAATAAATCATATTCCCTCACAGGCTTATGGGGACTAATGATACCCGCAATCCTGCTGCTCCTGAACGTAACCAGCGCATTTTCACAAAGCACAAATGCATCCGGAACGCAAAAAATTGAATCGCTTCTTTCTCAGATGAGCCTGGAAGAAAAGGTGGGCCAGATGGCACAGATAACGCTTGATGTGGTAGGCAAAGGAGAAAACCGCTACTCAAGCTTTGAACCCCTTGAGCTTGATACGGCAGAGCTCAGGAAAGCACTTTTGGAGCACCATATCGGCTCCATTCTTAATACGGCGAACAACCGCGCTCTTACCCCTCAAAAATGGTACAGCATTATCAGCGGTATACAGCAGGTGGCCATGAACGACACCCGGCTGAAGATCCCGGTAATTTTTGGTGTGGACGAGATCCATGGAGCCACCTATACCGATGGAGCCACCATGTTCCCGCAGCAGATAGCTCAGGCCGCCAGCAGAAACAGGGAACTTGTAAGACGCGGAGCCGAAATTACTGCTTATGAAACCCGTGCCAGTGCTATCCCCTGGACCTTCTCCCCTGTTCTTGACCTGGGTTTGAATCCGCTCTTTTCGCGCCAGTGGGAATCATTCGGAGAAGATCCTTACCTGACTTCAGAGCTGGGCGTGGAAATGATTAATGGTTATGAAGGTGTGCAAAACAATATTGGGCACCCTGAGCATATCGCCTCCTGCATGAAACACTTCCTTGGGTACCATGCAACCACCTCAGGCAAAGACCGCACCCCTTCCTATATTTCTGCTGACGCCCTGGCGGAATATCATATTCCTGCTTTTAAAGCAGCTATAGAAGCAGGTGCACACACCCTGATGGTCAATTCCGGTATCATCAATGGAGTTCCTGTGCATGCTAATCACGACCTCCTGACAAAGCTCCTTAAGGAGGAACTGGGTTTTCAGGGGCTGGTGGTAACCGACTGGGCAGATATTGAAAACCTGCACCGCAGAGACCGCATTGCCCGGGATGATAAGGAAGCCATTATGCTGGCTATTAATGCCGGAGTGGATATGTCGATGATCCCATACCAGTACGAGGTATTCACGACAGGGCTTGTGGAGCTGGTAAAAGAAGGGAAAGTAAGTGAGGAACGGATAAATGATGCCGTAAGGCGTATACTGCGGGTAAAGCTGGCGCTGAATTTATTCGAAAAGCCGGTTACCAATCCTGCAGATTACCCCCTCTTTGGCAGTGAGCAATTTGAGCAGGCATCATACCAAATGGCTGCCGAGGCCATTACTTTATTGAAAAATGAAGGAAACCTGCTGCCGCTTAAGAAAGGGACTAAAGTGCTGGTTACAGGGCCCAACGCCAACTCTATGCGTACCCTGAACGGCGCCTGGACCTACTCCTGGCAGGGTGACAGAACAGAGGAACATGCCGGGAAATACAATACCATACTGGAGGCTGTTCAAAACGAGAGCGGAGCCAAAAATGTAAATTACATTCCGGGAGTAAGCTATAAAATGGATGGCAGGTATTATGAGGAGTATGCCGATAAAATGGAGGAAGCCGTGGCAGCTGCGCGCAAAGCAGAAGTAATCATTCTTTGCCTGGGCGAAAATTCTTATACTGAAAAACCGGGGGACATGAATGACCTTTATATGTCGGACCTGCAGACGGAGCTGGCAAAAAAACTGATAGCCACAGGCAAACCGGTAGTGCTTGTGCTGAACGAGGGAAGACCAAGGGTAATCAGCCGCTTTGAGGAAAAAATACCTGCTATAGTACAAACCTACCTGCCGGGAAATTTCGGAGGCGATGCTCTTGCCGATATTCTTTTTGGAGATGTGAATCCTTCCGGGAAACTACCCTATACTTACCCCCGCTACCCTAATTCACTTGTCTCTTACATTCATAAACCCTCTGAAGAGCAGAAAAAAGCTGAAGGGGTTTACAATTATGAGGCAGATTTTAACCCCCAATTTAGTTTCGGACACGGCCTGAGCTATACAAGCTTTACCTATAAAAATCTGGAAACTGGAAAAGAGACCATAGGACCTGATGAGAAGTTGAGCGTAAGTGTGGAGGTGCAGAATACCGGTAAAAGAGAAGGCAAAGAAACAGTCCACCTGTACACCTCTGACCTGTACGCCAGCAGTGTAACTCCGGATGTAAAACGGCTGAGAAGGTTTGAAAAAATTAACCTGAAGCCGGGAGAAAAAAAGGTAATACGCTTTACCCTCTCAGCAGGCGACCTTGCCTATGCCGGACGCAACGGAGAAATGATTATTGAAGCCGGGGAGTTTGAGGTGGAAATTGGCGGGCTAAAAAAGAAGTTCACCCTGCTGGATAAAACTACTGCTGTAAAATAAGCTGCATAATAACCCTCCGCAGGAAAAGCCGGAGGGTTATTCATGTATATGAAAGAATCAGGCTTACAGCCTGTTTTAAATTTCAGATTAATGAAAGAACTTAAATATATGCTTTGGGCAGCAGCGGCCAGCCTGCTCCTTTTATCCTGCAGTCCATCAGCCGTAAATCAATCTGCCGGAGCAGACGCAACCGGGGCTAATGCCGGTGTGGAGCAACAGAAGCAGGGAACGGGCAAACTGGTATGGTCGGATGAGTTTGAGGAAAACGGGGCACCGGACAGCAGCCGCTGGGGATATGACCTCGGTGATGGCTGCCCCGATGTTTGCGGCTGGGGTAATAATGAACTACAGTATTATACCAAAAGACCGGAAAACATACGGGTGGAAAAGGGAGTGCTGGTCATTGAGGCTCACCGGGAAAACCATAAAGACAAAGATTACACCTCTGCCCGGCTGGTGTCGCGGAATAAGGGCGACTGGCAGTATGGAACTGTTGAGGTAAAGGCAAAGCTCCCTGAGGGCACCGGTACCTGGCCTGCTATCTGGATGCTACCCACCCGCTGGGTATATGGCGGCTGGCCTGCCAGTGGAGAAATAGATATTATGGAACATGTTGGTTATAAGCCCGGCATGCTCTACGGAACGGTTCATACCAAAGCTTTTAACCACGGAATTGGCACCCAGAAAGGAGACTCCATAATGGTGGAGGCTATTCAGGACAGCTTCCATGTATATTCCATTAACTGGTCGCCGGAAAAAATCGATTTTCTACTGGATGGAAAGGTTTACAATACCTTCCGTAATGAAGAAACCGGGTTTGAAGCATGGCCCTTTGACCAGCCTTTTCACCTGCTCATGAATCTGGCAGTTGGCGGCAACTGGGGAGGCGCCAAAGGAGTGGATACAACTATCTGGCCACAGCGGCTGGAGGTGGATTATGTGCGGGTTTATGCCCCTGAGGAGTAGTTAATTACTATTCCTCAAATTAATCGTAACAGGCAAAATTTCAGGTAATCTGCCAATTGGGTATATAAAAATGGCACCAACAGGAAGTTTAAGAGCAGGGCCGCTTAGTTTTCAGACTTTATAACCACGTTTTTACCAGCTGTTTAAAATCCCTTTGTTTACTCACAGCACTTATAAGCGGATCATTCTTTATGGCCGCCCAGGAAATACTTCCTGTCCGGAAAGCTTTTTCATATAATTTCAGCGCCTCATCCGTTTTTTGTTCCTGAATGAGAGCGCAGGCTTTTCCGTACAGCGCCCAGCCTTCATCGCCGTTAAGCCGAAGGGCCTCATCCAGCGATTTGTTTGCCTCCCGGAGCTTTCCCAGGCTCAGCTCTGACAAGCCTTTATTGGCCATTAATATAACATCTTTTTCCATGCCATTATCAAGAGCCATGGCCTTTTTTATATCTTCCAGGGCTAACCCATACCGGCCCAGCTTATTATAACAGATGCCCCTTTCCTTATAGGCAGCACTATATTCAGGATCTGTTTTAATGGTATGGGTAAAGCTTAAAACTGCATCTTCAAACTGTTCATTTGCTTCATAAGCTCTTCCGAGTGAGTAAAAAACAACAGGATCAGAAAGTCCCATCCTGATGCTCTCCTCCATATCTTTAACTGCCCTCCTGTAATCTTCCAGGGCATACAAGGCTGCCCCCCTGGCAAAATAAGCCTCAGGGAAAAACCTGCGGCTATGAATGGCCATATCCAGATTATCAAGGGCCTCCACAAAGCGGTTCGACATTAGCTGAGCATACCCCAGTGCATAACAGGCATCCGGCATTTCTTCTTCAAAATATCCTTCGAGGGTAACCGGGTTCTTTTCTATACTTTTTCCTTCTTTTGCCCTTGCTACCAGCTCTTTTCCTGTGGGAATGTACCTTCTGAATTCCTTTACCGCGGCTTCCTCATCTCCCTTTTTCTCTAAAGCCTGCCCCTTTTTGAACAGGGCAAAAGATAACTCATTATACTCCCCCGCCTTACTATAACTGGCAATGGCTCTGTCAAATTCTTCAAGCACGATATGTGCGTCGCCTTTTCTGAGCCAGGCCCTCCCGAATGATGGAGAAACTAATAGCGCATTATTATAATTTCCCACAGCCATTGAATATTTTTTGTTTGCCATCGCTCCTTCTGCCAAAGCAAAATATTTAAAAGCAAGCTTGTTAATTTCAGTTACCAGAACCTCTTCCAGACCGGATTCCCGTGCTCTCCGGAAATCGGCAGAAGCAGCCCGCAGCTCATCTTCGGCAGCATACAACAGCCCCCTCCGGTAAAAAGAACGGGCATGCGCGGGATCTGTATTAATGGCTTCACCAAAAGCAGAAATGGCTTCTCCTTTTTTATTCTGCTCCGCAAAAATTATCCCTTTTTCATAGTGGTATTCCGCCATTCCCGGCTGCATCCTGAGGGCGGCATTGTAATCTTCAATTGCTCCGTTTAAATCACCCATTTTCCTCTTTACCACGGCTCTTTCCGGGTAAATGGTTCCTGTATTTGCCGGACTGGACAGGATACGGGTATAATCGGCCACAGCCTTATGGTATTGATTGGTTTCCGCATATAAGCTTGCCCGGCTCCTAAGAGCTTCAATAAAATTTCTGTCAAGTTCAATGGCTTTAGAATAATCTTTAAACGCTTCTTTAAGCTTATTCAGCTCTTCATAGCATTTCCCCCTGCCGTAATAATAATCCGGATTGTTTTTATCTTTTCTGATCGCCTGGTTGTAATCCTTTATAGCTGCTTCGTATTGACCAACAGAAAATTTACTTTCAGGAATAGCCAGGCTTTGTATCTTTTCTTCAAGTTCCTTCAGCAGTGGCTCCAGACTATTCTCCCCCTGCTTCAGCTGCATGGCTTCAGCATAAAACTTTTTAGCCTGTAAATAATCCCTTGCCGCATAAGCCTTTTCGGCCTTGCTTTTAGCGTAAGCAAATCTTTGCTCAGGGCTGCTGAATTTCAGGTTCTGTGCTTTTGTTAATTCCTTCAAATTTTGCCATAACTCCTGGTGAAAAGGATAAATTTTTTCAGCTTCGGAAAAAGCAGTAAAAGCCTCATCCAGCCTGTCCGCCGCAAGGGCAGCCTTACCTGCTTCCAGGTAATTATTAAAAACAGCATCCTGCTGTTTCTTTTTTTCTGAAAAACCGCCAGAATGCCTGTTGTCTCCGGAAGGGGTTTCATTACCTTCACCTCCCTCACCTGCCAGCAATAAAAGCACATCACCTTCTGCTCCGGCCCCGGCCAGCAAAACATTATCTTCCCCTGAACTGAGAGGCTTTTCGGGCTTATAATATATAATACTGGTAATAAAGGTTTTCCAGCCCTTTGTTCCTCTCTCCACCCGAAGCTCAGCTAAACGATCCACTGCTTTATAAGGTGCAGGATCTTCTTTATGCGCTCCTTTAAACCGGGAGGTATATTTAACTTTTATATACAGGTGGTCCGACTGTTTTAAGTCTGAGGATTCAAAATTGTAGAAATCAACTGTTGCCCTTTCCTCTTTTTTATAAGTAAGATCAAAGTATGTCAGGTAATCATTAATGGCTTTGTCCTGCTTATGCTTTGAGCTGAGATTTGACGGCTTTACATCATCCTCAATAATGGCGGCTTCGGAAAAGAAAATCTGGCTTCTGGAGGGAGTGTAGCTGTCCCTGATCAGCTTCCGGACTTCCTGTTCAGTAACAAGGCCTTCGTAAGAAATTACGTTCAGCAAATCTTTAAACATATTTAGCGTTAACTGCGCCTGGTAAGCAATTTCCTGCTGGTCCCTGAGGGTATATTGCTGCGAAAAGCTTTCAATTGCCCCTGCAAAAAATATGCTCAGTAACAAAATATATTTATTCATTACTTTCATAACTTTTCTTTTAAAAGCAGTTGCTTAAACTCTTCTTTTCCTGCGGAATCTGCCTGAATAAGCCGGCTAATAAGCCAGCCGGAATTCTTTTCCTGCCGCCGGAAATTCTCCACTGAAAAAATCCAGCCTTCTACCTGAAAGAAATGGTAAGAAAGGTGTTCCACCTGCCTGAAGGAAATATTGTTGTTCTGCATTTCCATGGCAAATTTTGAAAGCTGATCATCCCGGAAAGCAGAGGATAAATACGCCTTCAGGTTTTCGGGGTCTTCGAAAGCTCTGTTCAGGCCCATAAAATCTGTGGCATGACTCACCGGGTTTAAAAAGGCATTTGGGTTATTACCTTCAGGAGTGTTCAGGAAATCGGCATACACATTATTAACCACCCATTTACTGGCTCCATTATCCTCTTTCTGGATTTGAAGCAGTAAAATAAGATCTCTTACTTTTTCTTCATACACTACTGAACACTTCACCCTGGCATACCAGTCCTCATCAAAAAAATTCAGCGTTACGGGATTAAGGGAATCATTTACCACCTTTATAAAGCGCTCAACCTCCTCCTTTTGCAAATGAGGATTTTTAAGATCGAAGAGCGAAATTAATAACTCCTCCCTGCTTACCTCCGGATATCCATAACGGTCAGAAATGTAATCTTTTATCAGCGTGCTTTCATTATTAAACCGCTCAAGAAATTCATCTATCTGTTTAACTTTATAGGCAAAATTTTCTTCATGGCCGGAGTAAAGCTGCCCGCTGGCAGGGAAAGGAAAGCTAAAGCAACCGGAAAGGATAAAAAACAGGTAAACATACCTCCTCTCCTGTAAAAAACAGTTTAAAAAATATTTAATCATTTACTCAATATTTTTCAAAAAAACCTTCGGTAAAAAAGCGCTGTCCCCGTTATATCCGGATCTGATGGGCATAAATTTTCCTGCCTGACAGAGATGAAACAGCTGCGGAAATATGCTTTTACTGATCAAACCTGGTAACCACCACCCCTACATCCGAAAGGAACACATCCCACTTTTGCTGTTTTACGCCATCTGTTTCTTTCTGATAGGCCACCACTTTTACTTCAATATTCTTTTCTGTTAAATCCCCATATACCACCCGGTTATCTTTATAACCTTTAAAGCGCTGCTGAAGGGTAATTACCCCATAGTAATTTCCGTCAATCCCCTTCTTCAAATCGCTAACGTAGGAAATATCAGTCCAGCTGATTTCTATTTTATCGTAGTTTAAAAGCTTTAATCTGTTCAGGTAAGATCTTACTTTATACCTGTTCCGGCCATCCCGGCCGGAAACCTCAAACTCGGCATTTTCATCGATAAAAAGCTTAACTGCCGATTCTACCGCTTTATTGGCTTCTCCTAAACTGTTGTTCCTGTCGGATATAACAGCCAGATATGTTCCTAAATCTTCGGTTTTACTGAGTGCTTTTTTGCTGTAAAGCTCAGCATCTATTTCCGGAGGAGGTAAGCGGCTTTCATTTGCAGCAGCAGTCTGCAGGGCAGTTTCATTCTGAGCCCAAACCGAGCTTACTGCAAAAACGAACAGACAAATAAGAAAGAGACTTACCCTTTTCAGCTTATGGACATAATACATATTCAACATTTCAGAAGTACTTTACTTTTTCAAACTTCAAATCTTATTCCTGTTCTCAGCCACACCAACAGCACAGGCCGGGCTTTACAGGAAATTTTTTGTACTTTTTTTAAGCACATGGTAATGGGTTCAGCTACATTTTGGCCTGCATGGTTAGCCTCAGCTCTGTAACCTTCCGGTTCCGGTCGCTCTTTACCTCTTTTACTTCAATGGTATGAGGAACATTATAGAGCAGGTTCAAAAATATCCCGGGTGAATACTGTTTAGGTGTTCCATCTGTTTCATCTGTTATCCTCACCGCTCCTTCTGCAAATTTAGCCATGGTTTCTGCTTTCCAGTCCGCACGGGCCTGACCTGAAATCCGGGGATCAGAAATTTTATTTAACTGTTCTTCAAGCTCCTCCGTTAAAACGATTCTATTTACGCCCCCTGCCGGAGCTGAAGATGCTGCCACCGCTTTTGTTTGTGCCGTTCGTGCTTTCTGCACCCGGCTTCCGGCAGGCGGTTGTTCAGGGCCACCTGCTGCAGGCTGCGGCTGCCCCTGTAGCTGGAGGATTAAATTGGCCTGACTTTTTAAATTAACTGTATTTACGGAATCGAAATACATCAATTGCCGGTTCTTTCTCTCCAGGGCCGTATTACGCTTTGCCAGTTCATTTCTTTCTTGTTCCAGAACTTCGATAAGCATGGCATCAACATCCTTGTTTTCCTGCCCTCCTGAGGAAACCATATTCCGCAACTTCTCTTTAGGTGTTTTCAGAGGGTTATTCTGGTACTCCCAAAAAGCACTAACGATAAAAAATACCAGTACTGCAACAGCTACAAGGTAAGGCAGCACACGTTTTAACTTATTATTATCATCAGGAACTGTGTTTTCAGACAAATCCCATGAACCTGTTTCCAGGTAATGTTTCCCTTTAAGGCTGAGCTCACCGGCAGTTGGTCTTTCTGTACTTTCCTCCCGGATGCAGTCCATGAGCACCTCCTTTAAACCAGCTGAATAATGCTCAGGAAGCTTAAGCTCCCTTTCTCCTTTAACAGGAGAATTACCTTCTGATAAACTTCCGCTCCGGGTGCCGGAGCACAATTCAAATAAAACAGCTCCTAAAGCATATACATCCCGGGAGGGCTCAGTTTCCGGTGCTTCCCCCCGGCTTTCAGGAGGCCGGCTATCCGGAGAAGTGTTATTCGAAGATTTTAGTATTGAATCAGTAACAGGGCCTGTTGCTCCGGAGCCAGTGAGTGAATCTGCCGTTAAACCGGAAAGCACAAAATAATCAGGTCTGGAAATTAAAATATTCTCCGGCCTTACATCCCGGTGCAAAACAGGGGGTTCCTGCCTGTGCAGTTCTTCCAATGCAGAACCTATCTGGCTCAGGACCCTTGCCACCTGCTTCTCACTGAAGGTATGGTCTTTATCGCGCAGGCTTTTTAAAGTTCCTCCATGGTAAAAAGGCAGCACCAGGTAGGCAGCATCCTCCTGCTTTGAAAAATCGAAATGATAAATTTTCAGCAGGTGGGGGTGAGAAAAATAATTGGATAGTGTAAATGCTTTCCTCAGCTGATCAACCACATTTTCCTCCAGTCCTTTTCCTGAAGCATGGATTTTCAGTACCACAAAAGCATCATCGGCCAGCCGGTCCTTTGCTTTCCACACTTCCGTGGAGGCTTCTTCATTCAACAGTTCAATCAGCAGATACCTCCCGCCAAAAATATTGTTCAGCTTAAATAATGCCATAAAAAATAATTTAAAATAGGTTTGATAAAGCCGAAAAACTAAAATCAGCAAAAGTCTGTTTTTAACCTTTTTTCATCAGCTAATGGACATTCTGTGAAAAATTACCTGAACGGCTTGCAAACAGAAAGACCATTTTATGCCAAAAATTCCGCTTTATAGCTCAAACGTTAGCTGATTAACTTCTTTAAACGAAAAAAAACAAAATGTAGTTGTAAAAAATATTTTCCTGCCACTTCCGGTTTAATATAACTTAACTACGCTTTCTGTTTTTACTTATTGCCAGGGTAATCTCTTTTTTCTCTTCCAGGGCAACCTTTTCCGGTAATTTCTCCGGTACGGATTCCTGCCTTTCTTTTCCCGGAGGGCTCTCCAGCCCAGGCTCACCTCAACAGCATTTTGCATGCTCCGCAAAGGCCTGTTACCAAAAACCATATCGTAACTAAGACCGATGATCCAATTGGGCTGCACCAGCTGTAAAGCCAGAATTCCGGTATGGTCCTGTGAATAATAAAGGCCCGCCCCCAGGTGGTTATCAGCTACATTTGCCCGTGGCTTCGTTCCTTTCCTGAACCGAAAGCCCCCCATCAGGTCGCTGACTTTATTTTCGCTTCGCCAGTACAGATCAGACACAAATTCGAAATAAGGATTGCTGATAAGCCTGAAATGTGCATAGCTCAGCAGGGCAACAGGTACAGCCTGGCTTTCACTCTCCATTAAGTAGGTAAAGCTGCCCCTGTTAACATTCGTCAGCGCCGTTCCTATGTGAATAACCGGCTCCCCGTCAAAATCGGTAAAATAATATGCAAGGCCGGCATTAGCCACGAATGCCTGGCCCGGATTATCCGGAAAATACTCCCCTGAGCTTCGGGCAGGATCAAAACCGCCGTTTATAAACTGGTTACTGGTGGTAACCTTACTCCAGTTTAATTTCCTCCCGTAATAAGCTCCCTGAACTCCTCCCACCAGGTGGTGCCGGTAGGATATAGCTGCATCATAAAGGTAAGTAAGCATAGCTCCCGAAGTGGTAAAAAGGTAAGAAGCCCCACTCTCCTCCCTGATAAGGCTTATGCCCACTGTTCCGAAATGCGTATTTGCTCTGTCGTACAGTGGAATCTGTCCGCTGAGCAGGTAAGTTTTATAACCGTTATTTTCTTCAGAACCTTGCATGCGGTAATGTGCAGATACCTGATAAGCATCATCCCCGGCCATGGCAGTGGGGGCGGTTAACTGAGGTGTTAACCAAAAGCCACTGAAGGAGGGCAACTGGGCAAAAGCTGCAGTACCTGCTAAAAATAAAATTACGGATATATTTGCTGTCAGCCTAAAAAATTGCATGCCTATCTTATTAATGTAACACTTCCCTTCATCTTTCCATCTATCAATACAGCCGAGCCATCAGAATAGCTGGCTTCCAGTAACCAGATATAAGTACCTGCTGCCTGCGGCTCTCCGTTTGCATATCCGTCCCATCCGGTTTCCGTAGCCTCCTTTACATCCATGGTTTCGTAAATCAGCCTTCCCTGCCGGTTGTATATTTTCAGGTGAACTTTCTCTACATTAGTGCAGTGCAGTAAAAAAGTGTCATTCATCCGGTCTCCGTTAGGGGAAAACAGGTTCGGTAAAAAAGCGGTGCCACCTTCCGGAATGGTATCTTCCTCTCCGGCTTCTTCCTCAACTGTTTCTTCCCCCTCACCTGCACCGCCGGTCTGCCCCCCATCATCAGGACTCTCTTCATCAGTTTCTCCTTCTCCTTCTCCTTCTCCTTCTCCTTCTCCTTCTCCTTCTCCTTCTCCTTCTCCTTCACTCCCTGCGTTTTCCCCTTCTTCAGGGTTCTCACCTTCCTCATCAGGGAAATCAACCACCGGGTTTTCCCCGTTTTCCTCTTCCATTTCATCTATCGTAATCACTACTTTATCTGTAGCTGTTTGTCCATCATTATCAGTAACTGTAAGTACAATAGTATAAATCCCTGCAGCAAGCAATACGGCAGGACTCTCTCCTGTCGCGATCTCTATACCTGTTCCTTCAATGCTCCAGCTATAAGAAAGAATGGTACCATCATTATCTCTGCTGCCCGATCCGTTCAGCATTACTGTTACCGTTTCTCCGCTGCTAATTTCTGTCAGCGACTGATCAGGGCCTGCATCGGCCACAGGAGCCATATTCAGTGGTTCGTCCTCATTGCCTTCTGTATCCTCCCCGTGGTTGTTATCATCTTCAGTTTCGTTATCGTTCTCCTCTTCACCGGCACTTCCCCCATCATTATTTTCATTCCCGTCAGGTTCCTCTTTTTCTCCTTCCTGTATAGTAACTGCTACTGCGTCTGTATCTGTAAGCCCCCCATTGTCTGTCACTGTCAATATGATATTATGTGTCCCTGTACCTAAACGAACCGCAGGTTTCTCTCCGGTTGCAATTTCCTCCCCTTCCAATGTCCAGCTAAAGGAAAGCCGGTCATCCTTATCTTTATCTATACTTTTCGAGCCATCCAGCCAAACTTCCTCACTTCCGTCCCCGTCACTATCAATTATTGTCTGGTCTTTTCCCGCATCAGCTACAGGTGCTCTGTTGGCCGGCTGGCTATCCTCTTCGGCATCATCATCATCTTCATCATCGTCGTCGTCGCCGTCATCTTCATCGTCGTTATCATCATCGTCGTCTTCATCATCGTCGTCTTCATCATCATGGTCGTCGTCATCATCATGGTCGTCGTCATCGTCGTCGTCATCCTCATCATCTTCATCGCCATCCTCATTATTACCACCCCCTCTCTTTTTGCCTTCTTTAATGTTTATCCTTACTTTATCAGAATCTGTAAGGCCACCATTATCTGTAACCGTTAAAATAATTGTGGTACTGCCAACAGGAAGTTCCACTCTTGGACGCTCCCCTGTAGCCAGTTCTTCATCTGATCCTTCTATGCTCCAGCTGTATGATGTAATCCGGCCGTCATTGTCACGGCTTTTCGATCCGTCCAGCTGTACTGTTTCTTTCCCATCGTTGTCATCGTCGGTAAGTTGTTGTGTATTTCCGGCATTTGCTTTAGGTGCTTTATTTTCCGGGGGTAGCATCATCTCTGCAGGAGTTGTACCCAAAACCGGAACTATAAAAACTAAAGCCAGAAAAGAAAAGAGTAATGGATATTTACAGATATTCATTTTTTAGAGGCTTAAAATCATAACTAAAGTAAACCAACGGATAACCCTCAGGCCAAACAATCCTTTTTTCTAACCCATCCCCTGCTGATAAATAAGGTTTTCTTTCCCTCATTCTGCGTGAAAAAATTTTATGAAAAAGCAGGTATAATTGCTTATTCCTCAATAGGTAACCTAATCATCCGGAGATTAATGAAAAATATATCGGGTAACTCCCAATTAAAAATCCAACTATCTGTAGATAACCTATAAGGCATTAATTAGTTCAGGAGCCGGAACAGCACTTTATCCGGCTGTACCCGGACAGCATAAAAAGAAATGATACGATATAAGGTGCAGCAGGTTCAGGTGAATTTTTATTCTGGTACCAACTGATTTCAAAATAAAAAAAGTTTCCGTTTGAAATTGCAATTACGATAAATCACTAAAAAATCACCTTCCTTGCAGAGGTATTTTTATCTGTTTTATGTACCATTTTTTTATTCCACACTCCTGAAAAAACCCTTCCGGGCAAAATCTATACAATTCAGATAAAAACAGCTTATTTTCCCTTCTCCGGGTGCTATTCAGGTATTACATAAGGTGATAAACATCATTTTTCATATTTAAAAATATCATTAAATTACCTCAGGAAATTCCACAATTTTACGCAACAGAGCCTGTTCAAAACAGTTATTTAAGAGTGGTAAATAATATACCGGGAGCAGCATATGATCCCCTGATTACAAATGGTTTTAACTATAAAATCATGTGCCATGAAAACAAACAGCGAAATACAGAAAGGAATCATCAATGAGCTTTACGCCGACCCCATACTGAAAAATTCAGCCTCTGAAATCGGGGTAATTGTTTATGATGGCACCGTTACCTTATGTGGCCAGGTAAACAGTTTTGCAAAAAAGACGGCTGCTGAAAACGCAGCACGGCGGGTGCAGGGAGTAAAAGTAGTGGCCATAAATATTGAAGTGATATTACCGGGAAAAAACAGGCATACCGATACTGAAATTGCCCGTGCGGTACACAGGGCCTTACGGTGGCACATGGCTTTGGAAGAGGAGCAGATAAAGGTGAAGGTTGAAGATGGCTGGATTCTTCTGGAAGGAAATGTGAGCAGTCTTTACCGGAAAATGCTGGCAGAAGAAGCTCTGAAAAACCTGGCAGACATAAAAGGAGTGGTTAACCTGATTGTGGCGGATACCATAGAAGAGCCTGAGGCAGCCACAGGTAAAATAAACAGCAGCACTTTTGATAACCCAACTTCAGCAATCAATTGTGTTATATTTCCAGGCGGTGAAGCAAAGTCAGAGTTGTACACTGTTCAGGTAAAAGGATCTGATGGTAAAGGAAATACTGAAGAAAAAGAAACCGGTAATGAGCGTGATTATTCAGACCCTGAAAAAGACATACATAATATTATTACATATAAAGGATTTAAAAGTAAAGACGAAGGAATTATTAAAACAGGCCCTGGCAAAAGAAAAATCAGGGGATCAGGAAATATTTTCCCCCCATTGCCATTTCCTAAACAACCTCCAAAAAAAAGGCGCTAAGGAGGGCACTCCCCTCCTTAGCTTTTCCATAGCCCCACCTGCTGTTTACCTTACTCCGGGGCGGTACCTGAGGAATAAAAACATCCTCAGCCCTTCCAACTCTTAAAAATCTGTCTGAGTTAAACTTCCACTATTTCGAGGTTTTTATAAACTTCATCCAGGCTATCTTCATTCTCAGCTAAAACTATCAGAATATCAAAAGGCTGGAGAACAGTAGATCCGTTTGGAGTAATGTATTTTCCCTCTCTGCGGATCATGGCAATAATGGCAGTTTTCGGGAAGCCTATATTTACTATTTCTTTCCCTACTGCAGGGTTATCTTCGGGAACCATTATTTCTGCAAGTTCCGTTTTAATATTGTCAGAAAGCTCAATATCGAGAGGGGTTCTCCTTTTAGCTTTTTCAGGCACAGAAACATTCAGCCACTTCGCCACTACAGACAGAGTAGTCCCCTGCAGCAAAACGGATGTAACCGAAATAAAGAATACTATATTAAATATCATATTCGCCTTTTCCACCCCTGCAATTAAAGGATAGGTGGCAAAAACGATAGGCACAGCCCCCCTTAATCCTACCCAGGAAATAAATAATTTTTCCTTATTTTTTAATTTGAAGAAAGAAAGACTTGCGTACACACTGATTGGTCTGGCTATAAAAATCATAAACAAGGATATCAGGAGCCCTATTCCGATTACAGGAATAATTTGCGATGGGTAAACAAGCAACCCAAGGGTAAGAAAAACAACGATCTGCATGAGCCATGCTATACCATCAAAAAACCGCATAATGGTTTTTTTATGTATAAAATCATGATTTCCTATATAAACCGACGCAAGGTATATAGCAAGGAAGCCGTTCCCGCCAATAGAATCTGTAAAGGAAAAGGTAAAGCCCATAAGGGCGATCACCAGCACAGGGTAAAGCCCTTCAAAATCAAGTTTCAGCTTATTAATTACCAGTATACTCAGTTTACCCATTCCAAGCCCCACAATTGCCCCGAAAGCTACCTGTAGCAGGAAATTGGGTAATATGGAGATAAAACTTTGATCCTGGTTAATGACCAGCGAGGTTAGCGTGACTGTAAGGAAGTAAGCCATAGGGTCGTTACTCCCGCTTTCCAGCTCCAGGGTAGGGCGGATATTTTTTTTGAGGCCTACACTTTTTGCTCTCAGGATTGAAAATACTGCTGCGGCATCGGTAGATGATACAATTGCCCCTAAAAGCAGGCCTTCAAGGAAGCTGAATGCGGTAATTCCCCAGATAAAAGCTCCCACAATTAATGTAGTTAAAAAAACGCCCAGAGTGGAAAGCAGGATTCCCCTCCCTAAAACAGGTTTAATATAGCTCCATTTGGTATCCAGGCCACCGGAAAACAGGATAAAGTTAAGTGCCAGCACCCCAATAAACTGCGCAGTAACAGGATTATCGAACTGAATCTTCCCGACTCCTTCCGAACCTGCCAGCATACCTACCACAAGGAAGAAAATAAGGGTGGGAACACCAAAACGATAAGAGGTTTTTCCTGCCAGAATACTGATAAAAAGAAGAATAGATCCTATGAGGAGTATGTTCTCTATTGTTAAAATCATTAATAATTATCTTGTTTATATGATGGAAATTATACAACTGTTTTGCCTGCTAAAAGATTAAGCAGATAAGGAAAAATCCCTTATCCCGGCATTACCTTAAGCAAAAAAATGGTATTTAATCCAAAAGCATTGTAATTTGAAAACTGAAAAAAATGCAGGCTTAAAATCCTTAATTTCCTCAGAACTTTTAACTTACTTATATAGTTTGTTTCCCATGCCAAAAGAGCAATCTATCACTCCTGACCAACTGAAAGTATTTGAATCTGTTCCGGACCTGTACCTGATACTTTCACCTGAACTGAATATTCTTACTGCCAGTGATGCTTATTTAGCAGCTACTTTTAAAACAAGGGAGGATATTGCAGGCAAATATGTGTTTGAAGCTTTCCCCGACAATCCGGAGTTACCTCATACTGATTCTGTTTTAAATCTGAACGCTTCCTTAACCTTTGTGCTTCAAAACCGGAAGCAGCATGAAATGCCTCTCCAGCGTTATGATGTGCCACGGCCTTTAGCATCAGGGGGCGGATTTGAAAAAAAATTCTGGGAACCTGTTAACACACCGGTATTGAATAATAGCGGTGAAGTGCTCTACATTATTCATAAAGTAAGGGATGTTACCCGGAGAATTAATGATCAACAACAGATTGAAGATCTTTCACAACGGGAAAAGACAGCACTGTCTCAGGTAGACTGGGAGCAAAAAAAGCTGCAGTTTATTTTTATGCAGGCCCCAGTGGGGATTATCATCTCCAGAAGGGAAAATCACATTATAGAACTGATCAATCCCCGGATGTGTGAAATTATCGGCCCCCAGGCTAAGGATGTTCTTAACAGACCTTTATTTGAAGCTCTTCCGGAATTTAAAGAGCAGGGATTTGATACCATACTATCGGAAGTGTTCTCAACAGGAAAACCTTATGAGGTAAGTGAATTATTTGTAACATTAAGGAGGAATAACAAATCGGTACAGGGGTATTTTAATGTTTCCTATCAGCCTTTGCGCACTTCGGATGGCAAAATTACAGGTGTTATCCATATTGCAACTGAAGTTACCGAACAGGTTGAAGGAAGAAAGAAAATAGAAGAAAGAGAAAGACAGCTCCGCCTGATTACTGATTCTCTTCCTGTTTTAATTGGCTACCTGGACAAAGAGGAAAAATACCGTTTTGCTAATAAGGCTTACGAGGAATGGTTTCCTTTCAAACCAAAGGATCTCCTGGGGCAACCGGTCAAAAAGGTATTGGGTGAAAAAGCCTATCAGGAAGTCCGTGGTTATATTAAAAGGGCCCTTGCCGGCGAGCATCTCGACTTCGAATCAAAAATGCTATACAGAGAGGATTTTACTAAGTATATCCGCACCAGCTATGTTCCTGACATTAAAAACCGTGAAGTAAGAGGATTTTATACCCTGGTAACTGATATTACTGAACAGACAGTTAACAGACAAAAGGTTGAGGAAAGCGAAAAGAAATACCGGAACCTGTTTGAAAAAATGGCTCAGGGATTTTGCATTATTGATGTAATATTCGACAAGCGGAACAAAGCTGTTGACTATCGTTTTATTGAAACCAACAATATGTTCGGGGAACAGACAGGATTAAAAAATGCTAAGGGTAAAACTGCCCGTGAGCTTATTCCAAACCTTGAACAGCACTGGTTTGAAATTTATGGCAAAGTAGCCTTAACAGGTGAGTCTGTCCGCTTTTCAGAAGGATCGGAGGCCATGGGCCGCTGGTTTGAGGTATATGCCTACCGCCCGGGCGGAAATGACAGCAGGCAGGTAGCACTTTTGTTTACAGATATCTCTGAGCGTAAACAGGCAGAAGAAAGCTTAAAAAGAAGTAACAACTGGTTCAGGCTGGTTAACCAGGCCACACAGGATACTATCTGGGACTGGGACCTTACAACACATAAAATCCGCTGGAACGAAGGGGTCCAGACTATGTTCAGGTATAAACCCGAAGAAGTATTACCCGATGAAACCTGGTGGTATAACCATGTGCACCCCGAAGACAGAGAAAGAGTAGTAAGTAATATTCATAAGGTAATTAATAGTGACCAAAGCCACTGGACTGATGAGTACCGCTTTCTTACAGGAGATGGCGGATTTAAAATTGTTTTTGACAGAGGCTTTGTGCTTCACGATAATAATGGCAGGGCCATCCGCATGATTGGCTCCATGCAGGACATTACCGAACGCAAACGGGCCGAAGAGGCATTGAAAGAAAATGAATTTCTCTTCCGTACCTTCGCCAATAACATTCAGAACCTTGCATGGATGGCCGACCCGGAGGGCCATATCTATTGGTTCAATCAACAATGGTACGACTACACCGGCACTTCCGCTGAAGATATGCAGGGAAACGGATGGGTAAAAGCCCACCACCCTGGCCATATTGACAGGGTGTTCTCATTTATAAAAAAAGCATGGATCAAAGGAGAAGCCTGGGAACTGACTTTTCCGTTGAAAGGTGCTCATGGCCACTACTGCTGGTTTTTAACCCGTGCTTATCCGGTTAAAGATAAGGATGGGAATGTGTTAAGATGGATTGGTACCAATACAAATATTGACGATCAAAAGAAGGCCGAAGATTCCCTGGCCGAAAATATCAAACAACTCAAACGGGTTAATAATGATCTTGATAACTTTATTTATACAGCCTCCCATGACCTGAAAGCACCAATAATTAACATAGAAGGGCTGGTAAATTTATTAAGTAAATCTCTTGGGGAAAACCTTAAGAATGATCAGAAAATCCAACCCCTGATGGATTTAATCTATAAATCTATTACCAGATTTCAAAATACAATTAAAGACCTTACAGAGGTGGCAAAAGTGCAGAGCATTGCAGAGGAAGAACTTTCCGGAATATCTTTTAAAGAATTGCTTGAAGAGGTTAAATCAAATATAAAAACCCAGATTGATGAATCCGGAGCCACGATTAATGATGATTTCTCAAAGGCACCACAATTATATTTCTCCAAAAAGAATCTTAGAAGTGTTCTATATAATCTGCTTTCTAATGCCATAAAATACCGCTCTCCTGACCATCCTCCTGTAATCAGCATCAGCACTTCCCTACCCGACAACACCCACATTCTTCTTTCTGTAAAAGATAATGGCCTCGGAATTAAGGAAAAAGACCGCGACAGGGTATTTATGATGTTTAAGAGGCTGCATCAGCATGTGGAAGGAACAGGAATTGGTATGGCCATTGTAAAAAGAATAGTGGACAATAACGGAGGTAGAATTGAAATAGAAAGTGAACCAGGCAAAGGCTCTTTGTTCAAAATTTACCTGAGGAGAGAAACTGAGGTCAGGAAACCATTTCTAAAATAACACTATGAAGAATAATTATTCAGGCGCCCTGATTATAATTTTTTTTAAACCTCCTGGCATGTTAAAGAGGAGGTAAAACCACTTTAGAAACAGTCCGGCATTAAATATAAAATTGGTGGTATAAACCATGCCGGAAGCAACAAAACTTAGCCCTCACCTATAAGTACAGCATTTCTCTGAGGCAGCTAAACAGAACCTTAAAGTACAACACCCTTCCGGGTGTCTTTAGGCACAGGGAAGTTGTCGTCGCCCCATTGCTCCTTCAGGTTGGTTTCAATTGTTAAACTAAGAGCGGTAAGTGGCACATCCTCCAGCCGGTTTTCAAAAGGATCCTCGGCGCGCTCTCCTACTAAATCAAGGCATAAAAAAACAAAGGATATAATAATGGACAGCGGGATTGTTGCCCAGCCTATTTCCTCTATAAAAACAAACGGAAGTAGTGAGGCATGAATAAAAACAAATACCCGGGAAAAGAAACTGTACTGCCTGGGAAAGGGTGTATTCTTTATCCGTTCGCTTCTTCCCTGAATGTTATTAAATTCCACGAGGGTCTCTTCAAGCTTTACAAACCGAAAGTCCGAAATCCATCCCAACTTAAAGGCTTTTTGTAAATCCTCTCCCTGCCGCTCCAGCAGGTAATTGGGCGGATTCTTCTTGTGCCAAAATATTTCATACTCTTTAGGTATGAGAAAATCTTTGGCATCTGAATATTCATTAGTGTCTTTGTAAATTTCTTTTTGCCCTGTTTCATTATAATGATGCTTTCCTCTCAGAAAAACCCTTAGGGAATGTACAAATGCAATATGTCTGTTAATCATCCTTTTCTGAAGGTCACGTGCCTCCCCGGCCTGTTCAGGATCGGCAGGAATAACCATTGTAATTACCTGCCTTGCCCATGCCCGGCTATAGTTTACAAGCAGTCCCCATATTTTGCGGGCTTCCCACCAGCGGTCATAGGCATTGTTGTTTTTAAATCCTAAAAAAATAGCAAGGGCTGTACTCAGGACAGTAATGGTACTAACAGGTAAATGCAGTACTATTAACTTGTAATGATTATGTAAAAGATAAACCACAATGGAAAGTATTGTGTAATAGAGCATTTGTTTCCATGTGTAATGAGCAATAATATTCCATTTCAAATTTCTTCTGACAATCATAAGAGGGAGCTGATTATTCCTATAAGAAAGAACTATCCAATTCAAAATGTTTAAACTCTAAGCCATTTTTTTCCACGTTTATCCTGGAAGTAGCTCTTGCTGTGAATAAAAAAAGGCTTTTATTCCAAATTTTAAAACTTAGAGATTTCTCCAGCATTTGTAAGAGGAAGTCAGAATCATTTTTTTATTGCTCAAAGATGGCTATTTACAGACTGTGGCAGCACTAAACAAGGCAGAAGAAGCTTTGCAGAAAGCTTTAAGCAACCTGTAAAGATGGAAGGAGAAGCGACAAATAAAAACCACTCCTGCTACGAAGCAGGCAGGCTCAGATGCCCCCGCTCAGCGACCTATTGATTACATTCAGTTACTCTATCGCAGCGGCGAACCGCAGCTGAGCTAAGGAGGCTTTAATTCACTATGGTTAAATAGTGAGTAGTGAGTAGAGGTAAAACTGATCATGTTGAGGACCGGGCAGAAAAAAACCTCACCAGGAATATCTGATGAGGTTAAGAGCCCCCTGCCGGGATCGAACCAGCGACCTACTGATTACAAGTCAGTTGCTCTACCAGCTGAGCTAAGGAGGCTTTAATTAACTATGGTTAAATAGTGAGTAGTGAGTAAAGGTAAAACTGATCATGTTGAGGACCGGGCATAAAAAAACCTCACCAGGAATATCTGATGAGGTTAAGAGCCCCCTGCGGTGATCGACCGCATCGGCCCCCCGCAGCGACCTACTGAGTACAGTCAGTTGCTCTATCGCAGCGGCGAACCGCAGCTGAGCTAAGGAGGCTATAATTCACTTTGGTTAATTAGTGAGTAGTGAGTAGTAAGTAACGGTAAAACTGATCATGTTGAGGACCGGGCACAAAAAAACCTCACCAGGACTATCTGATGAGGTTAAGAGCCCCCTGCGGTGATCGACCGCATCGGCCCCCCGCAGCGACCTACTGAGTACAGTCAGTTGCTCTATCGCAGCGGCGAACCGCAGCTGAGCTAAGGAGGCTTTAATTCACTTTGGTTAAATAGTGAGTAGTGAGTAGTAAGTAAAGGTAAAACTGATCATGTTTAGGACCGGGCATAAAAAAACCTCACCAGGAATATCTGATGAGGTTAAGAGCCCCCTGCCGGGATCGAACCAGCGACCTACTGATTACAAGTCAGTTGCTCTACCAGCTGAGCTAAGGAGGCTTTAATTAACTATGGTTAAATAGTTAATAGTATTAACAAATTTAAAAAGAGAGCCCCCTGCCGGGATCGAACCAGCGACCTACTGATTACAAGTCAGTTGCTCTACCAGCTGAGCTAAGGAGGCTTTTTAAATTTGCTTATTGGGTAATGTGCTGAGGAAGGATTTTTACAATCAGTATATCAGCACATTTTAACATTCTCTTATTAACCGCGGCCTTTTGCCGTTTTGGAGTTGCAAATATAAAGGGTNTTAAATTTGCTTATTGGGTAATGTGCTGAGGAAGGATTTTTACAATCAGTATATCAGCACATTTTAACATTCTCTTATTAACCGCGGCCTTTTGCCGTTTTGGAGTTGCAAATATAAAGGGTATTATCATTTCTGCAAATAAGAATGCAGAAAAAATAACACCCTTTTTTTAAGCCACTGATAACCAGTTACTCATTCTCTAATACAATCCGTAATTGTTCCTTAAGCTTTTCCAGTTCAGCTTCGGCTTCGTCAATTTTCTCAGTAAAATTGTTTTTCAGCTTATCAGCATTTTTAGAACTGGCGAAAAACTCCAGGTTATTTTTCCAGATTGAAATATCATTCTCAATTTTGCTGATCTGCCTCCTGATATTATTTTCCTTATGGCGCAGCTTTCTGTCCGAATCCGGAGCACTTTTAATTCTGCTAATCTGGGTCTGAAGGCGTAAACGCTCTTTTTCTTCCTCAGACAATTCTGTGGCTCCTGCCAGGAATTTATCCGTTGCTTCTGAAAATGCATTCTTCACCTTTGCAATGGCATTCCTTGGAACAAAGCCTATAGACTCATACTCTTCCTGCAAATCGAGGAAGGCATCCACATTGGTATCCTTTGCTTCAGCCAGCGCATTAATCTTATCAACAATCTCCAGCTTCCGCTTCATGTTTTCTTCAAACTCTTTATTCGTCTCCTTGCCCTGCGCTCTTTTCTTATCAAAGAACGCATCAGCCGCCGACTTAAAGCGCTTATAAACCTCGTCGCGCTGTTTTTCAGGGACTGGTCCTATTTCCTTCCAGCGGCGCTGGAGCTCTTTAAAACGGTTTGCTACCTGCTGCTGGTCATCTTCGCTGTTCAAGAGGCTTTCCGCCTCCTGCACTAACTCTTCTTTCTTTTGCAGGTTTTCGTCCCGCATTTTTTCAAGATCCTTGAAGAACTTGTTCTTGTTCCCGAAGAAACCTTTGAAGGCTGACCAGAAATATTTGTTCACCTCTTTTGCAACCTGCCTTGGTAAACCACCAACGGCATCCCATTCCTTCTGCAGGCTTAAAAGCTCTTTGGTTTTATCGTTCCACTCTGTTATTCTATCTGAATTGAACTCTAAAAACTCCTGCACCTTATCCCCGAGGTCGCGCTTCTTCAGCAGGTTTTGTTCCAGCTCTGAATTAAGCTGCTCAAGGTGAGTACGGCGCTTTTCATACACTTTATCAGATGCCTCCTTAAATCGCTGCCACAGAGGCTCCTGCTCTTCGCGTGGCACCGGTCCTATATGCTTAAACTCATCATGCAGCTCACGTAACTCCCGTGTTGCCTGCTTCATGTTTTCATATTCCAGAAGCTTCTCTGCCCTGTCCACAATTTCAATTTTTGCTTCCAGGTTTTTCCTTCTGTCAAGCTCCTTCAGTTCATAAAGAATTGAGCGGTTGTTATAAAAACGATCAAGAAGAGCATTATAATTCGCCCACAGGTTACTGTTATATTGTGGAGGAACCGGTCCTATTGATTTCCACTCTTCCTGGAGCTTTTTAAGGTCTTTAAGGCTGGTATTAGTTTCTTCCGCATCCACAAACTCCCGAAGCTGAGCCAAAACCTCATTTTTACGGGCAAGGTTATGCTCTCTGTTACGGTTCTGGTCCGCAAAGTGCTTCGATTTCTCTTCTTTTATCCGGCGGTACGCAGCATCAAAACGCTGATCCAGTTCATCAGGCCTGAACTCAAAATCAGCTTCTTCGCCACCTTCTTCAATAAACTTATCCAAGGCAGTTTGCCTGGTAGCCTGCTGAATTTCATCATAGTGATGCTTCACTTCTGTGATGCGCTTATCGGCTTTGCGCCAGTCACCGGCGAGTACAAGTTCTTCGGCAAGTTTCAGGAGGTCCTTCCGGGACATATTGCTGTAATCAACATGATGGTCATCCTCATCATCCTCTTCTTCCTCCTCTTCATTATTATTGCCGGCATGCACCTGTTCGGTTCCACCGTCACCTGCAGGAGCATCTCCTTTTATTCTGTCTTCCGGCTCATCAATATCCTTCACAGCATCTTCCTCCAGGGTATGGTCTGCTGTAGGTGGAACAATCTGGCTGCCTGCATGAACAGGCTCAGCAGTTGCAGCTATCTGGGCAGCACCCTCTTCATCTGCAATATCCTGCGTATTTGCCGGAGGAGAATCCACTTCAGAAGGCGAATAACCGGGATTATTCTGATCCTGAGGCAGGTGATCTCTTTCCCTCTGCTCTGCGGCTGCTTTCTTTTGTTCCTTATTCTCTTCGGTTGCGTTGCGTACCTCTGAATTTTTGTTTTCAGAAGTGTCTTTATCTTTGTCCACCATAATTAAAAATCAGCTAAAAATATTAAAAAGCTCTTATAAACAAATGTAATAATTAACTGCTCCTTTCGCAAAAATAATTCCTGAAGGTTTATTCACCTTTAAATGTCTTTAGTGTCTGAAGACATCTTTAGAAAAACAACCCGGATTTTGCCAAAGGCCGGCCTGAATTAATTCAGCCGGGGATCAGTAGGGTAATTGGATATGATCTTATACTTTCCCCCCATTTTTTTCAAACATTCCCGCCATAAAAAGTCAGGCTGAGTGTCAAAAATGTCTTCTGCAGTCGCAGATTTATAGATAATCCATGAATTTTGTTCCAGTTCCTCTTCAAGCTGCCCTTTTCCCCAGCCGGAATACCCGAGGAAGAATTTAAAATCCTCCATGTTTGCCACTCCGGACCGGATTAAAGACATCAGCTGTTCAAAATTTCCACCCCACCTTATTCCTTCTCCAAGGTCAGCCCCTCCTCCTATTTCAGCAACCTGCCGGTGAATAAAATGGAGGGTATCCTGCTGCACCGGGCCGCCAACGTACAGTGGCGCATCAAAGCTTTCAGCATCTTCCAGAACATCCATTCCTTTTATCAGGCTCTGCTTGTTAAGTACAAAACCAAAAGATCCGTCAGCACCATGCTCACATATCAGCACAACAGTACGCTGAAAATTAGGGTCAGGCAAAAAAGGTTCTGAAATTAACAGGTCGCCTTTTTCCGGTTTTATATTTTTATTGTTATATGTAAAATCCATCATTTATTATTAAATAGTCGAAAATGTAATAAATACGCAAAAATTTTTCTGTTTATTTTAACCTTTTAGATTTCAAAGCAAAAAAACAGTTTATCTTATATACGACATCTGTTAACAATTATTTCTTTTGAATCATTCAGAAACGAATAAGCTTTTCCTGGCAATGGCAGGCAACATCGGGGCAGGAAAAACCACTCTTACCACTCTGCTTGCCCGCCATTACAACTGGAAGGCTGAATATGAGGTGGTGGACCCAAACCCTTACCTGGAGGACTTTTATAATGATATGCAGCGCTGGGCTTTTCATTTACAGGTTTACTTCCTGAACAGCCGGTTTCAGCAGCTCTCCAGAATTGCTGAAAATAAGGGTCCGTCAATACAGGACCGCACAATTTATGAGGATGCTTATATTTTTGCCGCTAACCTGCACAAAACAGGTTTGCTTTCAGACAGGGAATACGAGACTTATCTGTCTGTTTTTGAAAGTATGCTCCCGTTTACCAAAGCGCCTGACCTGCTCATTTACCTTCGGGCGGAGGTTCCTAAGCTCAAAAGACAAATCCGGAACCGCGGGAGAGCTTTTGAAAAAAGTATACCAGCTGATTACCTGGAAAACCTGAACCTTTTTTATGAAGAATGGATAAGCCGGTACAATTCAGGAGCCCTATTAATTATTGATGTTAATGAGCTTGATTTTACCGGTAAGCCTGATGACTTCGCTTTTATAACCGGAAAAATTGACAGGAAGCTACAGCAGATCACTGAAAATAATCAACCTTCAGCGGGAGAATTCTGAGCCGTAATTTCCAGCTGCCTGCTCAGGTACTTCACAAGGTAAAGCTGGCTGCCTTCACTGCGGCTCACCAGCAGCTGATTCAGGGGAGTTAATTTTCCCTGCAGCATTAAACGTTCATATTCACTGATCCGCTTATGCTTCAGGGGGATTTGGAACAGAAATACATCTGCCAGAAAATCGCTGAAAGCATTTAGTTTCCAGCCAGGCGAACCTGCCCCGAAAAAATCTCCGGCTTCCTGCGCAGAGCCAAAATGAGATTCTGCAGCCGGATTAGTCCATAATCCGCGGCGCACACCATCTTTAAGGCATTCCTTTTCCATTGTGCGACAATTACGGCGGTATCCGGAAAGCCATGCCGGATCATATTTTTCGTATAGCGGGGAGTGGAAAGTAACAGACCTGTACCTGTTAAACTGCAGGGAATTATCAAGGCTTAGCCGCACCTGCTCTGTTTCTATTCCATCAGGCAGCCCGAAAGGTATATTCCAGCAGTTCCCCTTTCCTCCAAGATCCTTATACACCTCCTCAATCCATTCCACAGCAGGCCCCTTCTTCAGAATACTGCTGCTATGCTGTTCGGGGCGGGTGGTAAAAACTTTATTTCCCTGTGCAGCTACTATATCTGCAAGATAATTTAAGGTTGATTGTTGCATGAATTAAAACGATTCGTCATGGTCAAGAATTTCCCAGGTATGATCTGAGAGCAGCTTTACCTTGGCCAGAAATTTTTCAAAAGGTTTACTTCTGCCCCACTCATCCGGCCCTACCATTGACAGGAGGTCAGTACCGTCTTTTCGTTCGTAAAGGTAGTAAGTATGACCTGTAAGTGGTTCAAAGCTCATCTTGCTGGTGTAGATCCGCTCCGATATTTCAACCCTTTTCTGGATTTCCCTGGCTTGTTCTGCTAATAACTGCGCCTGGCGGTATAATTGGTTCATCTGCCGGCTGGTTTGTTCCCTCATGGCAGAAAGGGTCCTGCCTTTGAGTTTTCCTGCATCTTCAGGCCTGATTACCGCTCCGCCAACAGTATGTGGAAAAGCTATCAGGCCCGGCATATCAGTTACTTTTTCCCTCTCCTTCTCCAGGTCAATTTTATCTATATCTATCTTATTTCCTGTTCTGTTCCCTTTCATATTTATACAGTTTTATTTCCCGTTTTCCTTCACCATAACGGTATCTGCAGGCTCCCTGTTTTTACTTCCGGGAAAAGTAGTGCGCGTACTGATATCATAAGTAATGTAAATGACAGCAAGTAAAAAAAGAATAACAATGGCCAGGAAAATTTTCTTCGACTTTTTCATATAGTTGCAAAAAGCACAAAAATACAGTCTTATTGGCGGGATTCAAGCGCGGGCAGCAGGATTTGTCTCTTGTATTTTACCCTTACACGTTCATCCAGCAGGTTAAACAGAAAGTTCCGGTAAATCCGGATTCCCTGATCCAGGGCTAGCAGGGGCAGCTTTTCATTTACATTATGCACACTGGCAATAGTGGCCTGATCCATTACGGCAGGAACCAACCCATAGGTAGGTATATTTAAATTCCTGAAAAGGCTGTTATCTGTCGTGGCAGGAAACAATACGGGTATAACCACTGCATCGGGGTCTTCCTGCAAAATCGCCTCCTGGAGAGCATCGAAATATTTATCCGGATTGGTTGCTCTTGATTCAACCGCATTATTTACCTCTTTAACAGTTATGCGCGGATCGTCAAGTAATTTTTCAATCTGGCGGATAAATGCTTTTTTATTTACCCCCGGCTGCAGCCGGCAATCTAAAAAAGCAGTGGAAGTAGTTGAGATTTTATTAGGAGGCCCCGGTGGATTATAAATTTTGGTAACCGTAACTGTGTTGGTGGTTAATGACTCTAAAAGAGGATCATTACTAATATACCGTACTACAAACGGACGAAATATCCACCAGTTCATGTGCCGGATCAGGAATCCTCTTATTCCGCCCTCTGCTTTCCCCAGTTTCCTGAACATGCGTTTATTGGTCCTGTTAAAATCCAGGTCCAGTTTACGGTTATTAAGCTTGCTAAGAGAATTAATCATTACCTTGTTGGCATAACTTGGTGCCGGAGTTGCTCCATGCCCGAAGCTCACCAGCTCCAGTTCCAGCTTAAGCCATAGCGCTGCTTTTTCAGCTACAGAAACCCCATAAACCACTTTATCCGAATCAGATTCCAGAATCCCCGGTAAGCCTGCTCCGCCTTCCCCCAGTACAACTGCCGGCTTCAGATCCTTCAGAAACTGAGCTAACACAAATGCAGAGCCTAACTCTCCGCCGAACTCCTCACCGGAAACCGCCAGCAGACCAATATTAAAATCCAGTTCATCCCCATCGTATTCCTGTTTAAATTCCAGCAGGGCCATTAACTGCATTACTCCCAGACCTTTACAGTCTACCACCCCCCTGCCATAAATTGTATCATTTTCTATGGTGCCGGAAAACGCATCAAATTCCCATATTTCCTCATCGGAGGCAGGTACAACATCAATATGGTGCTGAAGCCAGACCACAGGTTTATTATCTGACAGGGGATAAAGAGTTGCGGCAAAATTAAAACTGGCAGTATCGGTTGAAAAGTAAGTAAGATACAAGCCCTGCTGCTGACAATACTCTGCAAAGAACCTTCCTGCTTCCAGCTCAAAACCTGTCAGGGAAGGATAACTTACGTAAGAGGAGAGAAATTCTGCTGCTTTTTCTATTCTTGCCTGCTGCTTTTTCACCCCTTCCTGGGCAACAAGAGGTTGTATGATTAAAAATGATAACAAGAAAAATAGGACAGACCTGAATTTCATATATTTAACAATCTACTTTTGAATTTAAATCAAAAAAACTTCTCCCACTTTCTTACGCTTTCGCTCACCGTATAAAACTACCTTAAGCCTTTTCTGTTCGTTTTCCCTGAAGGGTTCTTTTACTAAAGATATATCATCTGCGGACCAAACAAAAATTTACCGCCTGGCGGACCGGTAAGCATGAGGTACCTTTTGGTTCATTTCTTTAAAAACGGTAATTAATTGGCTATCAATACAATGCTTCCCCTGTTCCTGAAAAACTATTTAAAAGTTGCCTGACCAGCAGATAACCAGAAACTCATAATAAAAAAACAGTTGGGGAGGCGTTAAAGGAAAGGTCCTGTTTACTCCATCCACAGGATGGTTAAATTGCAGCTTCTTTTCCTGAGAGGATAGAAATTCCATGCCTGTACAGTATTTTTACTTCCGGAACCTAAAAACAGACAAAGGAGCATAAAGGTACTTATATGGCTTATCAGCAATTATACAGCTCCTGCATTCTTTTTCTGCCCGAACCGGCATAATAAAGAGGGAATGAATATTATCTGATGAAAAAAGAAGGTAATGAAGATATAAGAAAAATAATCCATGTGGATATGGATGCTTTTTATGCTTCTGTGGAGCAGCGGGATAACCCTTCCTATAAAGGAAAGCCACTCGCCGTGGGGGGAAGCAGGGAGCGGGGAGTAGTGGCAGCTGCCAGTTATGAAGCAAGAAAATTCGGGGTCCGCTCGGCTATGTCTTCTGCGCTGGCATACAAAAAATGTCCCCACATTATTTTTGTAAAACCACGTTTTGAAGTATACAAATCTGTATCGGACCAGATAAGGGCTATCTTTTTTGATTATACCGACCTGGTGGAGCCGCTTTCCCTGGACGAAGCTTACCTGGATGTAACCAACAACAAAAAAGGCTTCCCTTCCGCCACCCTTATTGCAAAGGAAATCAGGGAGCGTATTTTCCTGAAAACCGGACTGACGGCATCAGCAGGAATAAGCGTAAACAAGTTTCTGGCTAAAACGGCCTCCGATATTGACAAACCCAACGGGCAAACCCTCATAGCCCCCGGCAAGGCTCTGGATTTTATATCAGGCCTGCCTATAAGTAAGTTCTTTGGAATTGGTAAAGTTACAGCCGATAAAATGCACCAGCTTGGCATTCTTTCCGGGGCAGACCTCAGGAAACGGGAAGAGGCAGAGCTTATACGTCTGTTCGGGAAAGCCGGCAGGTATTATTACCAGATTGCCCGCGGTATAGATGACCGCCCGGTAAATCCTAACCGTATCCGCAAATCTATAGGAGCTGAAAACACCTTTGACCATAATTTACAGCAAAAGGAGGAAATGAAAGCTGAACTGGCTGATATTGCGGAACAGGTAGCCTCAAGACTGCAAAAATATAGCCGCCAGGGAAGAACCCTCACCCTGAAAATTAAATTTGCAGATTTTGTGCAGATCACCAGGAGCAAAACCTTAACCAGCCTTTTCAGCTCCCGGAAGGTAATTGAGGAAACTGCTTACGAACTGCTGGCTCAGGAAAATCTGGAAGGCAAAGAGGTCCGGCTGCTGGGCATTACAGTATCAGGGCTGGACGTACCGGAAACTTCGGGGCAGCTAACCATCCGGTTCTGAAAAGAACAGACGGGTCTGTTAATCATTAACACATTACCCCTGCTCAGTCATAAACTCACTGAAACACCCCAGCACGGCTTTATGAATTTCATATTCCGAAGCGGCAAACAGGAAGTCGTCGGAAAGCACACAGTATTCCATAAAGGCATCCAGCTTATCTTCATCTTCCAGCCTGGTGATTTCCCGCACTATTTCCCTGTTAAATTTTGTCCGGATCACTTCCTTACGCGCCTCTTTCTCCCTTACCTCTGCAGCAAAAGCCCTGCCTCTTTCCTTTTTGCTAAACCGTCCGGCAATAGCCGAAACAGGACTGCCAAGGCCAACGGCTGCATTAGCCGACGGATCGGCCTGAGGGAAGTATCCTTCCGGAATTCTCAGGTTGGGACCTTTTTCCTCCGGAAGCTCAAGCCCCAGGAGCTGTTGCTTAAGCATATACTCAGAAGGCATACGATTGATTACCACCTCCTCAAGCTCATAAACATTCGGAGATATACGAACTATCCATCGTTCACCATTTGCAGGCTCATCAGGAGCTGTAAATATTTGCTGTCCGTAGGTTACACTGGTAATAAAAATACTGTCTCCTCCGGTAACAGGAATGGAAAACCGGCCGTTGCTGTCGCTGCTTACCCTTACCCGCGAACTTAAATTACTTATATGCGAAAAAGGAATTCCTTCGGAAGTTTCAGCATCTAAAAGCGTTCCTTGCAAAGTATACCGACCTGCAGGTGATACTTCCTGAGCCTTTGCTCCTGCCACAAACAACAGGAACCAGGCTAAAAAAAGATAGAAAAATTTGTTGGACATAAAAATTTACATTTAATCTGAATACGACAAAAATATGATTTTATTGCCATATTTTACATATAACCCTGAGCCTGGAGGTTAAATAGTTCAGAATATCTCCCATCTTTTTCCAGAAGTTCCTGATGGGTGCCTAATTCCAGCAACTCCCCTCCTTCCAGCACCAGAATCCGGTCGGCCATCCGCACTGTACTAAAGCGGTGACTGATGATTACGGCTGTTTTGCCCCTGGTAAGCTCTGAAAAACGCAAAAAAACCTCATGTTCAGCCCTGGCATCAAGCGCTGCGGTAGGCTCATCGAGAATCATCAGCTGGGCTTCCCTCATATAAGCTCTGCCCAGGGCAACTTTCTGCCATTCCCCTCCTGAAAGGTCCACCCCGTTGGCAAACCGCCGGCCAATCATTTGCCGGTAACCTTCCGGAAGTTTTTCAATCACCTTATCTGCCAGGCTCCTGTGCGCTGAATCCTCAATACGCTGCTGGTTGGCACGCTCATCCACCCTGCCTACAGCTATATTATCGGCTGCTGTCATTTGAAAACGCACAAAATCCTGAAAAATAACGCCAATTTCCTGCACCAGTTCAGCAGGGTCGTACTCCCGTAAATCCACGCCATCGAGAAGTATTCTTCCCTCTGTAGGCTCATATAGCCTGGCCAGCAGCTTTACAAGGGTGGTTTTTCCGGCACCGTTCTCCCCCACCAGGGCCAGCTTTTCTCCTTTGTGCAGGTAAAAATTCAGGTGGCGCACTGCCCACTTCTCTGCTTTAGGATATTTAAAACCAACATTTTCAAATACAAACCCCTCCTGTATTGGTTTGGGAAAAGGCTGTGGGTGGGATGGTTTCTGTATGTTTGGCCTCAGCCTGAAAAAGGCAAAGAAATCCTGCAGATACAGGGCACTTTCTGCAATTTTTGAAAAGCGGCTCAATATATTTTCCAGAGACAAGCGCATACTTGCAAAGGAACCTGCATAAAAAGTAAGATCCCCCACCGATACCTCACCGGCTATGGTCCTGAATATAATTACCATGTAGGCCGCATAATAGCCCAGGCTCCCGATTGTGGCCAGCAAAGCTCCCCAGCCTGCCCTCCTGACTGCTATGCTTTTATTGGCCTTGTAAAAATTATCGGCAAGGGTCCGGAACCTGCCCACCAGAAAACCCGACAGCCCGAACATTTTTATTTCCTTAGCTGTTTCGTCGCTTGCGCCGGTATACCTCAGGTAATCCAGTTCCCTGCGTTCAGGCGTCCATCCGTAAATGAGCGAATAACTTTTTTCATTAAAATGCGACTCACCTAAAAATGCCGGAATTACAGCTACAAAAACAAGGAGGATCAGCCACCAGGCAAAAGCCACCAAACCAGCTGCAAGGAAAATTAAAGTAATAAGGTCCTGCCCCTGGCTGAATACCTGGGTCATCAACATGGTTCTCCTTACCGTTTGTTGCCTTGCCCTTTCAAGTTTATCGTAAAATTCGCTATCCTCAAACTGGTAAAGGTCCAGCGAGGCGGCATGCTCCATAAGCCTTGCGGAGGTTTCATTGGCCAGTAAGTCTCCTAAAAGGCTATCGGCAAGGGCAATTCCCCTGTTAAGCACATCAGATAGTATAGCGAGCCCAAACTCAGCCCCGACATACCAAAGCAGGCTTTCCAGCTCTCCGGAAGGATCATTTTCTGAAAGGGCAATTATTTCATCTATAATAAGCTTTCCAAAATATAAAACCGTTACAGGAATTGCAGCCTTAAACAGACGGAGGAGAAGATTAATAAGGGTATACTTCCTGCTGGTTTGCCAGATAAGCCTGAAAAACTCAGGCAGATATTGTATAGCTGCCAGCCTTTCCTTAAAACTTAAATTCTTTGCATTTTCCCTTCTGTTTCGGGGTGGTGAGCTCATTCGGTTTCTTCTTTTCTCTTTTACAACAAACCTAAAGTAAAAAAGCCACCCTTTAAGGCAGCTTTTTTACTTCAGATAATAATTTTATGTTCAGGCGGCAACTAATTGTGCCAGAATACGGATTGTTTCTTTCAAATAAGGATCTTCCTTTTCAGTAGCATTTTCAGCCTGCGGATCTTCCAGCTCAAAATCCTCTTCTGTTGCTTTCAAAGCCCCTGTCTTATCCCTTTTCTCCTTAAGCTTTTCCATTTCCTGCTTTCTCTTTTCCAGGTTCAGGGAAACACGGGAATCACTGCGGATTTTTTTAACCTCTTCAATATCGGCCACAAGGGCTTTCAGGTCTTCATCTGTTTTTAACCTTTGCTGGTACTGGTTCCTGAGCTTTTGAAGCTGCTTATCAGAAACTGTATTCATAGGCTTAAATTTAGCGGATTTAATCTGGTCCCATGGAAGAGCCGCAGGGCTTGAGCTTTCGCCAAATTCCTCAGCGCTGAATTCTGAAGGAAGCTCTATATCAGGTGTTACCCCTCTGTGCTGTGTGCTGCTCCCTGTAACCCGGTAGAACTTCGCCAGAGTCAGCTTCAGCTGCCCCTGCTTTGAATCTGACTTCATTACACGGTCCAGATCGATCAGGTTTTGAACTGTACCTTTTCCAAAGCTTTGTTCGCCAACAATAACACCTCTTTTGTAGTCCTGTATGGCGCCCGCAAAAATTTCCGAGGCAGATGCACTAAACCTGTTAATCACTACTGCAAGAGGTCCTTCGTAGACCAAAGCAGGATCAGGATCATCCCCTGTATCCACACTTCCATCGGCGTTGCGCACCTGCACCACCGGGCCTGCAGGAATAAATAACCCTGTCAGTTCAATGGCTTCTGTAAGGGAACCGCCTCCGTTATAGGTAAGGTCAATTACCAGTCCATCCATACCGTCGGCTTCCAGTTCTTTAATCAGCTTCCGCACATCGCGGGTGGTACTTCCATAATTAGGGTTACCTTTCTGGGCCTCGTCAAAATCCATATAAAAACTAGGAATGGTAATTACACCCAGATTGTATGTTTTACCATTCATGGTATAAGGCACCAATTTCTTTTTAGGAGTTTGCTCCTCAAGCTTTATTTTATCGCGAAGCAGGGTTATTTCAACAGGCAAAGCGTTGGCACCATCGCTGGCCCTTAAGAGGTTCAGGCGTACTTTTGTTCCTTTTTTTCCACGGATCAGCTGCACTACCTCATCGAGTCTCCAGCCAATCACGTCCACCATTTCTCCTTCTTCACCCTGAGCTACGCCTACAATCCTGTCATCTTTAAAAATAAGTTTGCTCTTAAAAGCAGGGCCACCGGCAATAACCTCATTCACTTTAGTAAAATCACCATCCTGCTGCAGCGAAGCTCCAATACCTTCCAGAGACTGGCTCATATTGATTTTAAAGTTCTCTGCGGTTCTCGGGGAGAAATAAGAGGTGTGTGGGTCCAGAGATTCTGTATAAGAATTCATATAAACCTGAAAAACATCGCTGCTCTTATTCTGATTGATAGCTTTTCTCAAACGTGTATATCTTTTCTCAAGATTTTCACGGATCTCATCAGCATTTTTATCTGCTAATTTCACAGAAAGAGCCTGGCTTTTAATAATTTTCCTCCATTCCTCATCGAGCGCAGCCTTGCTCTTAGCCCAGGGAGCATCTTTTCTGTCAGATTCGTAATACTCATCTTTTGAAAAATCAAAATCTGTTTTAACAAGTGAATCTGCCACCTGCATTCTTTCGTTAAAACGCTTTTTAAAGGTATTATAGATATCGTAGGCAGCTGTCAGATCGCCATTTTTGAGGTAATCATCAAATTTAGTGCGGTATTTTTCAAAGCGGTTTACATCTTCTTCCAGGAAATATACTCTGGAGCGGTCCAGCATGCCCAGGTAGTTATCTAATATAACAGAAGAAAGAGAATCATTCAAGGTAGTTTTCCTGTAGTGGGCTCGCCCCAGAACAGAAGCAATGACCTGAGCTTCTTTCTCCATCTCTTTTTTTGGCAGTACCAGTGTGGAATCAGAAACATCGAACTGCCAGGCTGTTTCCCGCGCCTGGCATTGAACTGTAAAAAAAGAGAGCAGGCAAATAATAAAACTTGCCACAACGGGTATTCTTTTCATAGAATTTTTATTCATTAACTATTTAATAATGGAAACAGCAACCTTCCAAAGGGAGCAATTTTGTTTCTTTTTACTACCAATATCAAAAAGGGTGCTAAAGATTTCAACTGACCAAAAATTTTTTCGTTCAAAAAAAAAATTAATTCCTAAAGGTTTTATAAAATTGGATTAAAAGCAAACAGCGCCATATAAAATAAACCTCCTGTTCCTGTATTACTCAATAAAATTTTATAACTCATTTAAACTGAAGCATTTCTGCTTTACCTTTTACCAACTTTATTATTCAAGCTATTAAAACCTTATAATGAACGAAATTTGTCATTTTAAATTTCTTCCGGTACTTTGCTTTTTATGGAGGTGCAACAAAAAACAAACCTGTTCAGGTTCAACTGAAACCTGATGCAGAATTATTACACCGGATAATAAAGAAGGTGCAGGACCGGCCTTTATTTACAATCAGGCATGACTGATATAAAAACCAACTCATAAATTTAACTTTTACAAGCAACACCGGAATGGCTGAGTTTTTATATGGAACATGGGGATCCTTCAAAAAGCACCTTTTTTTACTGTTGTTCCTCTTAACGCTTCTGCTTAATGGAAAAAGTTTAATGGCACAGGAGACCGGCCTTAAGGCACAGGATAGCAGCAATACAGATCCTGAACGAATGAAAACGCTGCTCTATGTGGGAGGAGCTGGTTACACAACAGGATGTGTAGGGCTTTATGCTCTTTGGTATTCCAACCAGTCCGCAACAGGGTTCCATTTTTTTAACGACAACAGGCAATGGATGCTTATAGACAAACTGGGTCATGCTTACAGTGCTTTTCATTTAAGCCGCACAAGCGCCTCTGCTCTGCAATGGGCCGGCATGTCTTCCCGCAAAGCCGGTGTTTACGGTAGTCTGGCAGGCTTTATGGCCATGCTCCCGATAGAAATTATGGATGGATTTGCACCCGCATACGGTGCTTCCCCCGGAGATATTGTTGCTAATTCGGCAGGGGCTCTTTTATACGGGGGTCAGCTGCTTTTGTGGGATGAAATAAGGATCAGGCCAAAGTTCTCCTTTCACACCACCGGGTATGCGGCTATACGTCCTAATACTCTGGGAAATAATCTACCAGCCCAAATCCTGAAAGATTACAATGGCCAGACCCACTGGTTTTCTGCTGACCTGGAAAAATTTTTACCTGAAGGCAATAAATTCCCGAAATGGCTGAATCTGGCCGCAGGCTATGGCGCGGAAGGAATGGTTTATGGCCAGCCGGAAGAGAACCACCTGGCCGGCTACTATGCTGTTAAGCAATTCTATTTCGGACCTGATATTGACCTGAGCGGGATAAAAACTAAAAACCGGCTTGTAAAAGCCTTACTCTTCGTGTTGGAAGGGGTACGGTTGCCCTCCCCTGCCCTGGAGATTAATAAAAACAGAATAAGGCTCCATCCTGTTTACTTTTAACAGCAATGCTATAGCTGTTCACCGGAATTTGGTAAATTCGCACTACATTGAACGATCTGCAACATGAATATTGGCGATAAAGTAAGAATGCTCCGTGGTAAGGAAGAAGGAATTATTACCAGGATAATAGATAGTAAGCTCATTGAGGTGGAAATTGAAGATGGTTTCCAGATTCCTGTAATGAAAAATGAAGTTGTAATTGTTTCCAGGGAAGAAGCAAGTTACTTCTCCAGGGATGATTCTCCTTTAGCTCCCGAAAAACCGGGAAAGACTCCTGCTACAGCTCCTAAATCGAATGAAGACGGCATCTTTCTTGCCTTCCGCCCCCTTAACGACCGTATTCTGGCCCTGTACCTGATCAACAGAGGAGGCCGCCAGGTTCCTTATGCTGTTTTTGAAGAGTCAGGCAAAGGCCTTAAGGGGCTATCCGCAGGTACTATGTCCGGAAATTCCCACCATAAACTTGCGGAGGTTTCCCTGCAGAATTTTGAGGAATGGCCAACTTATGTTTTCCAGTTCATATTTTTCTCTGCCGGACTGAACAAAGAAATTAAGATGCCTCTGACTAAGAAGATTAATTTTAAAGCATCTTCTTTTTACAGGAGCAAAAGGGTTGCTCCTGTTTTAAATGCAGAGGCCTATACCTTCAGGCTCGATGGTGAGGCTATAACGGTTGATGCCAGCCAGGTAAAGGAAAGCTTAAGCGGAAACCGCCTTAACCCTTCTCCTTCCATCCCGGTACAGGCGCCCCCTCCTGTTCTTGATTTACATATAGAGAAACTAAGCCCTAATGCCGCCAGCATGAGCAGCCAGGATATCCTGAACCTGCAGCTCAGCACGTTTGAAAAACACCTCGACCAGGCAGTGGCTTCCGGTGTGGATGAGGTGGTTTATGTGCATGGGGTTGGCAATGGCACTTTACGGGATGCTATTCATAAGTACCTGAGCAGGCAAAGCAATATTAAGTTTTTTAAAGACGCTCAAAAAGACAAATTCGGATACGGAGCCACAAAGGTTCAGATTAATTAGTCCTGAGAAATCAGGCCCGGGGAGGCTGTAACTGCAGGAGGTTGATTAACCCTTCACCCCCCGGTTTATTATACCACCACCAACCCGCCGGTAAATGATACTCAGCAAATTTATGGAAAAATTTGCCCGTGAAATAAACGGACAGTTTTCTCAATACGACCAGATGAAATCTGTGCTGATCGTTCCCCTTTGGAAAGGCAGATTTCAGACTGTGGTTGGCGTGGTAAAAGAACTGGAGCAGTTCGGCAGGAATGCGATCTCCTTATCTTCCCGAATTTGCCCGCTGAGTCCTGAAATAAACATGGAGGAATTGCTGCGGAAGAATTCTTCTTTATGCTATGCCCGCTTTGCTATTGAAGATCAGACGCTGAAAGTACAGGCCACAGCCCTGATGGACCAGATTACTGAAGCTGTTTTGAAGGAAATAATTATGGAGGTAGCGGCTACTGCCGACAAGTGGGAATACCAGTTGACAGGAAAAGATGTGAATTAGTAATATTTGATTCCTTTTCATTATATTATTGTCAACTTTGAACTTAAACATTAAAATTAAATTTATATTTACCATAACGCAGGCTGCCTTATCGCTTCCCGTTTAATACCGGGAGGAGGAAAGTCCGGGCAACACAGGGCATCCTACTTCCTAACAGGAAGGGGCCTGAGGCGAAAGCCGATGGCTACAGCCAGTGCCACAGAAAACAAACCGCCCCTTTTGGGGTAAGGGTGAAAAGGCGGGGTAAGAGCCCACCGGTTCTGTAGTGATACAGGGCGCATGGTAAACCTTAGGAGTTGAAAGACCAAATAGGTTCTGCTTTTCCGGTCCTGCTGCAAAGCAGGATTGGTGTGAGGGTTGCCCGCCCGAATCCCGGACTTGCTCCGGGAGAGCAGAACGGGTAGGTCGATGGAGCCTGGCAGCGATGCCAGGCCAAGATAAATGATAAGGCTCCGGAATTTTTCCGGAGGACAGAACCCGGCTTACAGGCCTGCGTTTATTTTTTATTTTTATGGCGAAAATACTAGTAATTGACGATGAACCAAGTATCCGCAGCACCCTGCGCGATATACTTGAGTATGAAAAGTACGAGATCGACGAAGCAAAAGACGGGCAGGAAGGCTTGAAGAAATTGCTCAGTGAGCATTTTGATCTGGCGCTTTGCGATATTAAAATGCCTAAAATGGATGGTCTTGAGGTATTGGACCGTGCTGTTGAAGCCGGTATAGAAACTCAGTTTATCATGATCTCTGCCCATGGCAATATCGAAACTGCGGTGGACGCCACAAAAAAAGGAGCCTTCGATTTTATAGAGAAACCACCCGACCTTAACCGGCTGTTGCTTACAGTGCGCAATGCCCTGGATAAATCAACGCTGGTTAATGAAACCAAAACACTCCGTAAAAAGGTGGCCCGCAAGTATGACATGGTGGGTGAGTCCGAACCTATTGTGCAGGTAAAGGAAACCATTGAAAAAGTGGCTCCCACTGAAGCAAGGGTGCTCATTACAGGGCCTAACGGTACAGGTAAAGAACTGGTGGCCCGCTGGCTGCACGAAAAGAGTAACCGCAGCGGAGCGCCTTTAGTGGAAGTAAACTGTGCTGCTATACCTGCCGAACTGATAGAGAGTGAACTTTTTGGTCATGAAAAAGGATCCTTTACTTCTGCTGTAAAGCAAAGGATCGGGAAATTTGAACAAGCAAACGGAGGCACTATTTTTCTGGATGAAATTGGCGATATGAGTCTTTCGGCACAGGCAAAAGTCTTAAGAGCGCTGCAGGAAAACAAAATAACAAGAGTAGGTGGGGACAAGGATATAAAAGTGGATGTCAGGGTTTTGGCCGCCACTAATAAAAACCTGAAGGAAATGATTGCGGAAAACAGTTTCCGTGAAGACCTTTACCATCGCCTAAGCGTGATTGTTATAAAGGTACCACCGCTAAAGGACAGGAAAGAAGACATTCCTTTACTTGCAGACCGCTTTCTGGAAGATGTGGCCAATGATTATGGCAATGCTAAAAAGAAAATCTCCGGGCAGGCCATAAAGAAATTACAGCAGCACAGCTGGTCAGGAAACATCAGGGAATTGCGTAACGTAATCGAACGGCTTGTAATTATGAGCGGACCGGAAATTACTGAGGAAGATGTAGTAAAATACACAGAAATCAGCCAATAGCAGCTGATTTCTGTGTATTTAAATCCCCTTTTTGCCTGATTGATAAACCGGTTCTGATATTATACACGTTCCGCCTGCGCGGCATTATCGACAATTTGTTGTTTTTCAACATCCTGCTTAGTATAAGTAGGGCAGGTTCTTTGAGTGCAGGCACCCATTCCACATAAAACCAGGGCAAAAAGCAAAGCTTTAAATTTCATAACTCTTTTTTTTTGGTAAAACAGATCTTGAACAAAGATATTATTTACAACACCTGTCTACAAGTGAACGTAATTAAATAATGATATTTTTACTTTTTTCAATGAATTACTGCCTCTATTTTAAGGAAACAGTCCTGGAGTGTATATTTTAACCTATACATTTCCATTCTTTCCATTTATCAAATGTACTGTTTCAAATCTAATATGGAAAGATTAAACAAAAAATAAGTTAATTCCTACTATTCGTTCCTTTTCTTATTTCTTAACTCTCTCCTGCTAATTTTGGTTCAAAACTTCTCTTTTTCAGAAGTACGGCAGGATTTTTATTTTCCTGACAACTTACTGTTTTTTTCAACTACCCTTCCGGGTATAAACTTCCCGATGGGAACAAAATAAAAAATACCCAACCTAAACTAATCCTTTCTGCTGAAGTCCTGTTATAAAAGCACACTAAGTCTGAAAAGCAATCTGATCCCTTTAATTAATAGTCCTTTTTGCTAAAAAAAATGAGGGCAGAATCAGAAAAAATTTAAATGAGGTAGTGCTAATGTGCATTTTCCGGATTTTATTCGTTATTTTAAGTAAACAGGCAGGAGATAGTATAAATAAAAATGAAAAATCTGAAAACAAGTAATTGGATATGGCTGATACCTGTTATACTTTTAGCAGTAAGCAGTTGCTACAGAGCCCCTGAATTTCCCGTTGAACCCAGAATAAGCTTTAATAGTCTGAGGTTTTACGATGTTCCCGCCCTCGGGCAACAAGACTCTCTTGTACTTACTATAAATTTTGAAGATGGCGACGGAGATCTGGGCGTTGAAGGTAATGAAAACCTTCCTCCATACCATTCCTTTTCCTTCGTTACAAATGATAACCGCCTGGTTTTAACCCCTGGAACCGCCACTCTGCTTGGCCCAAGCAGCAACGATACAATGCCTCCCTATAATTGTGTGGATTACCGCTTAGGCAGGGTAGAAAGCAGCACAAGAAATTTTTACAGCTATTGTACCTCGGAATACAGAACCTATTTCCCATCCCCTGAGGAGGGGCGGCTGGACAGGTGTGGAATGGTTCCTGATACTTTTTATGTGAAACCCAATATTTTTGCCTATAACTTCCTGGTGAAATTTATGGTAAAAAGAGGGGAACGTTATGAAGAGTTTGACTTTAACAAGGCATCTTTAACTGGCTGTGGCGAGGTGTTCAATCAGAAATTTCCTATAATATACGACAGGAATACTCCGGGAAGCCCCTTAAGCGGCGAACTTACTAATACCATGATCAGCGCCGGTTTTATTAATTACTTCCGGAATGATACCCTGAAGCTACAAATTCAGATTATTGACAGAGCATTAAACATGAGCAACATAGTGGAAACCCCTGCTTTCCACTTTGAAAATACCGGAAGGCTTTATCAGATTGAGTTTTTGGAATGAAGGTTCTAATTCAAATAAATGCCATATAATAAAACACCGGAACCAGATTCCGGTGTTTTATTATATAAATATTCCTCAGTTATTAATCAATTCTTTCTGTAAATGGCAGGGAAACGGGCCGGATCAGCCTCCGCCATTAAATTGTAAACAGCATCAAATATAGTTTCCACATTTGGTTTTGAAAAGTAATCTCCATCTGAAGAATAAGCAGGACGGTGGGGCTGAGCAGCCACTGTAACAGGAGGAGAATCTAAGTAAAGGTACCCCCCCTGCTCTTCTATTACCTGCTGCATCATAAAAGCAGAAGCCCCGCCGGGCACATCCTCATCTGCAAAAATAATTCTGTTCGTTTTCTTCAGCGATTCCACAATAGTGTGGTTCACATCAAAGGGAAGCAAAGTCTGCACATCTATCACTTCACAGGAAATGCCAAACTCCTCCAGCTGCCGTGCTGCCTCCAACACTATCCTGCACATAGCTCCATAGGTTACAACAGTGCAATGTTTTCCCTGTCGCAGCACTTCAGGAACTCCGAGAGGAACTGTAAACTCTCCCACATTCCGGGGTATCCGCTCCTTTAGCCTGTAACCGTTGAGACACTCCACAATAATGGCAGGATCGTCAGATTTCAAAAGGGTATTATAAAATCCTGCTGCTTGGGTCATATCTCTCGGAACGAGCACATATATTCCACGAAGTGAGTGTAAAATCATTCCCATAGGTGAGCCCGAATGCCACACTCCTTCCAGCCTGTGACCGCGGGTCCGGATAATAATCGGGGCTTTCTGGCCGCCTTTAGTCCGGTAATGGAGACTGGCCAGGTCGTCGGTTAAAGTCATGAGCGCATAAACCAGGTAATCCAGGTACTGGATTTCTGCAATAGGCCGTAATCCCCGCATTGCAGTACCTACTCCCTGGCCAATGATGGTAACTTCCCGTATTCCGGTATCCATAACCCTGAGTTCGCCGAACTTTTCCTGCAGCCCGGAAAAAGCCTGATTTACATCACCAATTTTTCCCACATCTTCTCCGAATGCAAATACACGCGGGTCTCTGCTTAAAGCTGCATCAAAGCAGGCCTGCAGCACCTCTCTTCCATCCACAGCTTTGTCTTCCTCCCATATATCAGCTTTAATCTCCTTTACCTTAAGGGCAGCATCCGGGGACTGGCTGTGCAAATGGGAGTTAAATCTGTCAAAATTTCTGACAGAAACCTTTTCCAGCCATTCAATCATTGCTGACCTTACCTGCAGATTTTCCGTACGCAGGTATCTCAGCGCCTTCTTTACTGCTCTTACCCCATCGAGGCGAACAGGGTTTAAGGTCTCTCTTAATTCTTTGGCTATGTTTTGGATGGAAGGCACCTGCTGTGCCGCTTCATTCAGCAGGTCCTGAGCTTCCTGTTGCTCTTCTTCTATTGAAGCCCTGAATTCACGCCATGCTGCATTTTTAGCTTTGCGCACAGTTACCACAGCTTCCCTTTCAATTTCATCGAGTTCTTCGGGGCTGGCCAGTTCATTTTCAAGAATCCACTCCCGCAACTTACGGTTGCAGTCATATTCCAGTTCCCACTCAAGCCGCTCTTTAGGTTTATAGCGTTCGTGCGAACCGGAGGTTGAATGACCCTGTGGCTGGGTAAGCTCCACTACATGCACCAGGGCGGGAACATGATCTTTCCTGCAAATTGCAGCTGCCTGGCGGAAAACCTCCACCAGTTGCAGATAATCCCATCCTTTAACTTCGTAAATCTCTAAACCGGGTTCTTCATTTGTTCTCCGGAAACCAGCCAGGGCTTTTGATATACTTTCTTTTGTTGTATGATAACTGTTTGGTACGGAAATACCATAACCATCATCCCAAACAGCTGTTAACATTGGCACCTGTAAAACACCGGCAGCATTAATGGCTTCCAGAAACATCCCTTCGGAGGTGGAGGCATTTCCAATCATTCCAAAAGCAACCTCATTTCCATTTATTGAAAAATCAGTAAACTGATGAAGGTCCTTATTTTCGCGATACAGTTTTGAAGCATAAGCAAAACCTAACAGGCGGGGCATCTGGGCCGCTGTTGGCGAAATATCCGAGGCACTGTTCTTTCTCTCCACCAGGTTTTTCCAGTTTCCTTCATCATCAAGGCTTCGGGTGGCGAAATGGCCGTTCATCAGGCGTCCTGCCGATGCAGGCTCCGCCTCCACATCTGTATGGGCATAAAGCTGGGCAAAATATTGCTGCCAGGTCAGCTCCCCTATGGCCAGCATAAAAGTCTGGTCCCTGTAATAACCAGACCGCCAGTCACCGTTGCGAAAGGGCTTGGCCATGGCTATCTGGGCCACTTCTTTTCCATCCCCGAAAATGCCGAATTTAGCCTTGCCCATGAATACTTCTTTCCGTCCCATCAGGCTGGCCTGGCGGCTTTCACACGCCAAACGATAATCAGCTAAAATTTCATCTACCCCGATATTAATATTTATATTATTTGTAGTACTTACAACAGTATCCATAAAGGTCAGGATTTTATGATCCGTAATTAAAACAATTCCACAGGGATTTTCACTTCCTGCTGACTGGTAATATAGCTCAAAAAATGCTTATATAGTAAAAATTATAGCGGAGAACCCTTTTATATATAAACAAAAATATAAAAATTAAGGTACTATCCAAAGTAATAAAGCACTGCCCGGCAGGGGTGAATTATGTAAAAACCGTTATTTGCTCAAACAAAACCGGACCTTTGCTTTTTAAATCATGCAGGCAAAGAAGACCCAATCAGCTTATCTTTTTATTCCCTGCTTTTCCTCAGGACATCAGTAAATTAATCATTTATGATAACAGGTATTCCAAAAGAAATTAAAAATAACGAAAACAGGGTAGCCCTTACCCCTGCAGGTGTTCAGGAATTAAAAAAGAACGGGCACACTGTGTATGTACAGACCAGGGCAGGAGAAGGCAGTGGATTCTCTGATAAGCAATACAGCTTAGCTGGTGCAGAAATCCTTCCAACCATAGAAGAGGTATACCTGCGGTCGGAAATGATTATTAAAGTAAAAGAGCCCATCTTACAGGAGTATCCTCTTATTCAGCCAAACCAACTGGTTTTTACCTATTTTCACTTTGCTTCATCTGAAGAGTTAACTAAGGCAATGATGAAAAGCGGGGCTGTCTGCCTGGCCTACGAAACTGTGGAAAAAGAAGACCGGAGCCTTCCGCTGCTTATCCCAATGTCGGAGGTTGCAGGCCGGATGTCGGTACAGGAAGGCGCTAAATATCTGGAAAAACCAATGGGCGGAAGGGGCATATTACTTGGTGGTGTTCCGGGGGTAAGACCTGCTAAAGTAATGGTACTTGGCGGAGGAATTGTAGGGATGCACGCAGCCAGAATGGCCGCAGGCATGGGGGCTGATGTAACTATTCTGGATGTAAACCTCAACCGTTTAAGATACCTTGCAGAGGTAATGCCTCCTAATGTTAACACCTTTTACTCCAATGAATACAATATCCGGGAACTGATTCCTTCACACGACCTTATCATTGGAGCTGTCCTCATTCCCGGTGCCAGGGCCCCTCACCTGATTACCCGGGACATGCTTAAACATATGCGCCCCGGCACAGTACTTATTGATGTTGCGGTTGATCAGGGGGGCTGTATTGAAACCTGCAAACCTACCACCCACGAAGATCCTGTTTATGTAGTGGACGGGATTGTACATTACTGCGTTGCCAATATGCCCGGAGCTGTTCCCTACACCTCTACCCTTGCCCTTACCAATGCCACCCTTCCTTATGTACTGCAAGTGGCCAACAAGGGCTGGCAAAAGGCCTGTATGGATAATAAAGAGCTTCTGGCGGGACTAAATATTGTACAGGGCGACATCGTGTACAAAGGTGTGGCGGAAGCTTTCAACCTGCCACATATACCAGCCGAAGTCCATTTAAACAAACAGGTTTGATGGTATAGGATTCTTAGCTATTCAGGGACACTTCTGCATTTAATCCAGACCCTGCTCTGCGGCCTGAAATATGCTGATGTCCGGTTTAATTTATATTACCATTATTGCCTGAATTTAATGCTTAATCAAATCAGATACTACAGGCCGGAATTTCCGGCAGAAAGTCCCACTGGCTGGCAGTTTCGTTATAATTACAGCAGAAATGCTGTAAACCATTGCTTACTACCAACAAATTGGCTTTTAATATTTTATTATAAACAGCAACCTGATTAAAAACCTGTTGCGAAACAGAAACACCGGGAGCTTTGCATTCCACAATCATATATGGATTGCCCTGGCGGTTAAATACCACAATATCAGTTCTTCGCTGCATACCATTGTATTTGAGCCCGCTTTCGGTGGTAATAAGGCCGCGGGGGTATTTCAGCTCATGGCACAAATAATGCACAAAGTGCTGCCTGACCCACTCTTCAGGGGTTAATAAAAGGTATTTCCGGCGGATTTGATCATATATATACAGTTTTTCCTTCTGTTTCTTAACTTTGAAGTCAAAGGCTGGTAAATTAAGTTGTATCATCAGGTAAATTTAGAACAAAATCGGGAATGAAAACAAAAGAAGAAATAGTTACTAACTGGCTACCCAGGTACACAGGCACACCCATTGAAAAGTTTGGCGAATATATTCTGTTAACAAATTTCGCCAATTATGTGGAAATGTTTGCCGAACAGTTTGGCGTTCCTGTAATAGGAAAAAGCAAACCTATGCAAACTGCTACTGCCGAAAACATAACCATTATTAACTTTGGAATGGGAAGCCCTATGGCAGCTACAGTAATGGATCTGCTTTCAGCAATTCAGCCTAAAGCCGCTTTATTCCTTGGCAAATGCGGGGGGCTAAAAAAGAAAACCAAGCTGGGCGACCTTATTTTGCCCATTGCTGCCATCAGGGGCGACGGTACAAGCAACGATTATATGCCCCCTGAAATTCCTGCCCTCCCCTCTTTCCGGCTGCAAAGGTCTGTTTCTTCCATGATTAAAAAACACCAGATGGATTACTGGACAGGGACTGTTTACACCACTAACCGCAGGGTATGGGAGCATGACGAGGAATTCAAGGAGTATCTCCGGCATATAAGGGCTATCGGGGTGGATATGGAAACTGCCACTCTTTTTATAACCGGCTTTGTAAACGGTATTCCTCATGGAGCACTGCTGCTGGTTTCGGATAATCCAATGGTACCGGAAGGAGTCAAAACAGAAGCAAGTGACCGCAAAGTAACAGACGTTTTTGTGAACAAGCACCTTCTGATAGGAATAGACTCCCTCATTGAACTCCGCGATTCAGGTGAATCAGTAAAGCATCTGAAATTCGAGTAAAAAATTTTAGCTTAACATAATAATTTTTATTGCAACAAATAGGAGAATCCATTCTCCTGATATGTTGCGCCGCAAAGCCTCATTCAGAAGTTACTGTTGACCTTGCTGCAAAATATGAGGCTTTCCTCCTGCTCATTTTCCGGAAAACAAGTGACTATGCTACCATAAAAATGAAATAAAGGAACCCTCTTTCCTTATATAGCAGCATTACCGGGAAAGCAAATAAAACAGCCAGGGGCTTTTACAGGTTAGTATTTGCAGACCTTCTAACCATATGGAGCATAGAGATTTAAAAGTAACCAACTCAATCCTGATTTTTAGTTTTGCAGCCTTTGCCGGTCTTTACTATGGAGCATCATTTTTAATCCCTCTTACTTTTGGGGCTTTTTTGGCTGCTTTAATGGCTCCCTTTTCTGACTTACTGGAGAAAGCGAAAATGGGCAGAACCTTTTCCAGTTTATTAAGCACTATTGTAGTACTGGTGGTATCTGCAGGTATATTTTACCTCATGTTCTGGCAAATCGGATTGTTCGCAAATGACATGCCCCGGATCAGAGAAGAAGCCATGCAATTCTTCAGGAGCATACAGCAACAATTATCTTCTTCAACAGGTATTTCGCCTGACGAACAGGAAGAATTATTAAGGGAAAGATCAGAGACTATTATCAGCTCTGTTCAAAATCAGGTTACCAACCTCCTGGGAAACATTATGAATGTGGTCCTTAAGTTTATGCTTGTACTAATTTACTTGTTTCTTTTCCTCCTTTACAGAAGCAGGTTTTTTAAATTTATTATGCGATATGTACCCCGTGAGAAGGATGAGAGAGCCACTACAATTATCGAAAAAACCAGTAAAGTTGTGCACTACTACCTTTGGGGCCGGATTAAGGTAATGGCTATACTGGCAGCCATGTACCTGACCGCTTTTCTTATTTTTGATATACGCTACACAATACTGCTTACTGTTTTTGGAGCATTAGTTACCATAATACCTTATATCGGACCGTTAATCAGTGGCGTACTTCCTGTTTGTTTCCTCATTGTTTTTGGCGGCACCTTTACAGAAATAATTATTTTTGGTTCTGTAATCTTTGTTATTCAACTAATAGAAAGCTACATACTTGAGCCGGTTATAATCGGATCTGAGGTAAAGTTAAACCCCCTGGTTATTATTATTGCCATTATTATTGGTGGAATGGTATGGGGAATTGCCGGGATGATTCTTTTTGTACCACTTTTTGCCATTGTTAAAATTATTAGTGACCATACCCCAAACCTGAAGCCGGTTGGTTATCTGATTGGTGAAGCAGAGGATGAGAAACCCAAAAAAGGTTTTGCCACTACCATTAAAGATTTTTTTAAAGGATCTTCCTGATTTACCTGATTCAAACGCACAAAAAAAGGTGAAACCGCATTTGCGGACTCACCTTTTTTTTATGCTGATTATTTTCTTATCTGCAAATTACTCCACAACCAAATCAAGAGGAGAAATATCCTTTGACGGCAAAGTAGATGTACCCATCAGGTAACAATCAACTGCACGGGCAGCTTCTCTTCCTTCAGATATTGCCCATACAACTAAGGACTGTCCGCGGCGGGCATCGCCTGCAGCAAACACATTATCAATACTTGTCTGGTACTTTTCGTTTGCTTTTATATTACCTCTTTCATCTAGTGCAATGCTAAACTGCTCCAGTAATCCTTTAGGCTGAGTATGCACAAAACCGATGGCCAGCAAAGCAAGTTCACATGGAATTTCACGCTCAGTACCTTCTATTTCCTTGAAGGAAGGACGTCCGTTCTCTCCGGTTTCCCAGCTCAGGTTTACAACCACAATGCCTTTCAGGTTTCCGTTTTCGTCACCTACAAAAGACTTTGTAAGCATGGCCCAGTTACGCTCGCCACCCTCTTCGTGAGAAGATGAAGTACGAAGGATCATCGGCCAGTTTGGCCATGGGTTATCTTCAGTCCGGTTTTTTGGAGGCTGGGCAAGAAGCTCAATCTGGGTAACACTTTTTGCTCTGTGCCTGTTGGATGTTCCCACACAGTCAGCACCGGTATCGCCACCACCAATTACCACTACATTTTTACCTGTAGCAAGAATTTCCTCTTCAGTAATAGTTGCTCCCTGGTTTCTCTTATTCTGCTGGCGAAGGAAATCCATAGCAAAATGAACTCCTTTAAACTCACGGCCGGGTATTGGCAGATCGCGTGGCACTTCTGCCCCACAGCACAATACAACAGCATCGAATTCCTTCTTCAGTTCATCTGCTGAAATATCCACACCTACATGCACTCCGGTTTTGATAATTATGCCTTCTTCCTTCATCAGGTTGGCTCTTCTCTCCACCACCCACTTTTCAAGCTTAAAGTCAGGAATACCATACTGAAGTAAACCTCCAATACGGTCCTGCTTTTCAAACAGGGTAACAGTATGGCCTGCTTTATTTAACTGAGCTGCGGCAGCCATACCTGCAGGTCCTGAACCAACAACGGCAACTGTTTTTCCGGTACGAACCTCAGGCGGGCTGGGTTGAATATATCCTAATTCCCATGCTTTTTCAGCAATAGACTTTTCAATAAATTCAATCGCTACCGGTGGCTTGTTTATTCCAAGCACACAGGAGGCCTCACAGGGAGCCGGGCAAATTCTTCCTGTAAATTCAGGGAAGTTATTTGTAGTGCTGAGGATTTCAATCGCCAGCTTCCAGTCACCTTTATAAACAGCATCGTTAAAATCAGGAATTTTATTTCCTACCGGACATCCGCTGTGACAAAAAGGTACACCACAGTCCATACAGCGTGCCGATTGCTCATTGCTAAGCTTTTCGTCCTGTACCTGGTATATTTCGTTATAATCGTTTATTCTTTCTTTCGGATCTCTGGCAGAAGGTAAGTTTCTGTCAAATTCCTTAAATCCTGTAATTTTTCCCATTATACTTCCTTTTTATACAGCGTGATTATACAGCTTGTTTCAGGGCATTTTTCCTTTGAGACAGAACCGCTTTGTACTCTCTTGGCATCACTTTGGCAAATGATTCTACTGCCCGATCCCAGTTTTCCAACAACTCTTTCCCTTTGGAGCTACCTGTAAATTCAACATGTTTTTCAATCATCCCGCGCACAAGGGCCTGGTCTTCGAATTCCATAGGTTCAAATTCCACCAGTTCCATATTGCAACGCTCAGGGAGTCTTTGCTCCGGATCGAACACATAGGCTACTCCACCACTCATACCAGCGGCAAAGTTACGTCCGGTATTACCAAGTATTACCACAGTACCGCCGGTCATATATTCACAGGCATGGTCTCCTGCTCCTTCAACCACTGCAGTTGCACCGGAGTTCCGGACAGCAAAACGCTCACCAGCCATACCATTAATGTAAACATCACCTGATGTTGCTCCATAAAGAGCCACGTTACCAATAATAATATTGTCTTCCGGCTTAAGCTTAGCAGTTTTATGCGGATAAACGATCAGTTGTGCACCTGACAAGCCTTTTCCAAAGTAGTCATTAGCTTCGCCTTCAAGTTCCATTTTAAGACCTCTTGCGGCAAACACGCCAAAGCTCTGGCCTGCGGATCCTTTAAAGTTAAAGTGGATGGTTCCTTCCGGAAGACCTTCACCTCTGTACTTTTTGGAAATCTCGTTTGAAATAAGCGCTCCAACAGACCTGTTGATATTAACCAGGTTGAATGATGCATTTACAGACTTACCGTTTTCCAGGGCATCTTTTGCGGCTTCCACCAGTTTCCAGTCAAGAACCTTGTCAATATCATGCTCCTGTTCCTGTTGCTTGTATATGCCAACACCAGGCACGGCAGTTGCTTTATAGATGAGTGGCTTCAGGTTAATATCTTTCAGCTTCCAGTGATCGATACCTTCTCTTACTTTTAAGACATCGGCCTGACCAACCATTTCATTAATGGTACGGAAACCAAGAGATGCCATAATTTCACGAAGGTCCTGTGCAAGGAACATGAAAAGATTCACCACATGCTCAGGCTTACCGGTAAACAGTTTCCTTAATTCAGGATCCTGAGTAGCCACACCTACAGGGCAGGTATTCAGGTGACACTTACGCATCATGATACAACCTTCTACAATAAGGGCAGCAGTTGCCACTCCCCATTCTTCAGCCCCTAAAAGCGTTGCAATGGCAAGGTCACGGCCGGTCCTGATCTGTCCGTCAGTCTGAACTGTAATACGGCTTCTTAAGTTATTTCTAACCAGGGTCTGGTGAGTTTCTGCAAGACCTAACTCCCATGGAATACCTGCATGGTAAACTGAGCTGATTGGCGATGCTCCGGTTCCACCATCGTGGCCGGCGATAAGCACCACATCTGCTTTTGCTTTTGCCACACCAGCAGCAACAGTACCCACACCTGCTTCTGCCACCAGTTTCACGTTAATACGTGCTTCACGGTTAGCATTTTTCAGGTCGAAGATCAGCTGTGCAAGGTCCTCAATAGAATAGATATCGTGGTGAGGCGGTGGTGAAATAAGACCTACACCAGGGGTAGAGTGGCGCACGCGGGCAATCCATTCATCTACCTTATGTCCCGGAAGCTGACCTCCTTCACCAGGCTTGGCACCCTGGGCAATTTTAATCTGTAATTCATCTGCATTGGTAAGGTAGTGGCTTGTTACACCAAACCTGCCCGATGCTATCTGCTTGATGGCTGAGCGTTCCCAGTCCCCATTTGGCTTTCTTTCAAAACGTACTTCATCTTCTCCACCCTCACCACTGTTACTCTTCGCACCAATACGGTTCATGGCAACAGCAAGCGTACTGTGGGCTTCGTAAGAGATTGATCCGAATGACATTGCACCGGTGGCAAATCTCTTCAGGATATTTTCCACAGGCTCCACTTCTTCAAGAGGAATTGCCTGGCGGCCTTCGGTATTAAAATCAAGAAGTCCGCGCAGGGTGCAGGCACGCTTCGACTGATCATTGATCTGATCGGCATATTTTTTATACATACCATAGTCGTTGCGCTTGGTTGAATACTGCAGCAGGTGAATAGTCTGCGGATTCATGAGGTGATACTCACCGTCGCGTTTCCACTGATAGAACCCACCTACAGGCAACCTTGATGCCACATGCTGAGGGAATGCATATTTATGACGTACTAGAACCTCTCTGGCAATACCATCGAATCCGATGCCGCCAATACGGGAAATAGTTCCTTCAAAGCATTTATCAACCACATCCTTGCTCAGGCCAAGGCACTCAAATATCTGGGCACCCTGGTAAGCCTGAAGAGTGGAAATACCCATTTTAGAAAGAATCTTAAGCAGACCGCCATTCACAGCTTTAATGTAATTCTGGAAGGCATCTTCGTTGCTTATTTCTTTTGCCAGCTGCTTCTCCTTGTTCAGTCCCATGATGGATTCAAATGCAAGGTATGGGTGTACTGCACTTGCACCATAACCTACAAGAGTAGCATAATGATGGGTTTCCCAAACATCGCCTGCTTCAATTACAATACCTGCTTTGGTACGTAACCTTGCACGGATAAGGTGGTGTTGTACGGCACCCATTGCAAGCAGAGATGGAACAGGAGCATTTTCTGTATCCACAGCCTTATCTGAAAGAACAAGGATATTGAAACCTGCAGCAATAGCCTCCACACATTCCTGACAAATGCGGTCGATTGCTTCCTGCAGCCTTCCATCCTGCCCGTCGGCATTGAATACAATTGAAATTACCTTATGTCTGTAGCCATATTTATCCAGCTGCTTAAGCGTGATCATGTTCTCATGGGAGAGCACCGGCTGAGATATATGTACCTGCTTACAATGTTCAGGGCTTTCCTCAAGGATGTTAAGACCCTCTCCTACTCTGGTAAATAAGGACATTACCATACGCTCCCTGATAGGGTCGATTGGCGGGTTACTTACCTGGGCAAAAAGCTGCTTAAAATAGTTTGATAAGTGCTGACTCTGGCTCGATAAAATGGTAAGAGGAGTATCTGCTCCCATTGAACCGATTGGTTCTTTACCACCTTCGGCCATAGGGCCAAGGATTACACGGATATCTTCAGCTGAATAACCGTAAGTCTGCTGTCTTTGAAGAAGGGTGCTTTCATTTAATTCAAGCCCCGGAACCTTTGGAGGCAGCAGCTCACGAAGCTTCAGGCGGTTTTGGCGTAACCATTCGCGGTAAGGCTTACGGCCTGCAATTTCATCCTTAACTTCTTCGTCGCTGATAATTCTTCCTTCTTCAAGGTCTACCAGGAACATTTTACCAGGCTGCAGGCGGCCTTTCTGAATTACCTTATCTTCATCTACCGGTAAAGCACCGGCTTCGGAGGCCATTACCACATCACCATCTTCGGTAACGCAGTAGCGTGAAGGTCTCAAACCATTACGGTCAAGGAGGGCACCCACTACTTTACCATCCGTAAAACAGATAGAGGCAGGACCATCCCATGGTTCCATCAAAGAAGCGTGGAATTTATAAAAATCTTTTCTCTTAGGCTCCATCAGGTAATTGAACTCCCAGGCCTCAGGCACCATCATCATAAGGGCATGTGGCAGCGAACGGCCGGCAAGCACCAGGAGTTCCACCATGCTGTCAAAGTTGGCAGAGTCTGAGTGGTTGGAGTCACAAATCGGAAGAAGCATATTAAGCTCTTCCTTGGTAAACAGGGAAGACTGCATAAGCACTTCCTTTGTTTTCATTTTATTAACATTCCCTCTGATCGTGTTAATTTCACCATTGTGGGCGATAAAGCGGAACGGCTGAGCCAGTTTCCACTGAGGGAAGGTATTGGTCGAGAAACGGGAGTGAACCAGCGCGATGGCAGAAACGAGCCTTTCATCCTGAAGGTCCTTATAGTAGGTCTTAACCTGATCGGTACGTAATTGTCCTTTATAAACAATAACTTTATTTGAGAGGCTGGCGAAGTAGAAGTTACCCATGTGGCCATCTACAGTTCTGCCGATTGTATGTGTGGTGTGGTTCCTGAAAACATATAATTTACGCTCAAGGGAATCCACATCAAGGCTGCTATCAAGAGATTTAAGGAAGATCTGCTCAATCTTTGGCTCATTTGCAAGAGCAGTTGCACCAATTCCCTGACGGTCAACAGGCACTTCGCGGTATCCTATTATCTGTAGTCCGAGTTTTTCAGCTGCTTCTTCCAACACCTTGCGGCAGTTCTGTCTTACCTCTTCCTCTGTAGGAAAGAACACCATTCCAACACCATAATGGCCAGCTTCAGGCAATGCCATTTCTAACTTACCACATTCCTCTTTAAAAAAGTCATGAGGCAGCTGAAAAAGAATACCTGCCCCGTCACCAGTCTCAGGCTCACAACCACAACCTCCACGGTGTTCCATATTCTCAAGCATTACCAGAGCATTTGCTATGGTAGCATGAGACTTAACACCTTTCAGGTTGGTTAGAAAACCGATCCCGCAGGAATCATGTTCAGCTTCGGGCAGATATAAAGTTTCAACAGGTTCTTTTACCATCTTATATACGTTAATTAATTACTACAACTGCTAGGGCTACTTAGATACCACACCAGGGTGGTCAGAAAACAGGAGAAACTCCGGTCCACTGCTTTTTGTACTTATATTTTCCGGATATGGATTGTATCATGCAACATAATTTACTTTGCCTTCGTTCAATGACAATGAGCAAACTATCAAAAAATGGCAAAGAATAAGGAGTTTTCTGCGCCACATTTCAATATATCCGCATGAATCGAGGACGAAGATAAATATATAAATATTAAAAAGCAAAAGTATACATCATTTACAGGCTGTCTGTACATTAATCCACAAAAGAAATTCCCTGTCAGGTTATTCCGCAAACGTTAATTGTATTTTTATTATATTTCGATTTTTTTTAACAGCTCCATACCAAACAGAGCATAAAAGGTACATTCCCATAATTTTCTTTGCACCCCCCCTCCTTCTACTCCCGGCGCACTTCGACACTCATATTTCTGTATAAAAACAAATCTGCAACTGTCTGTGGTTTCCTTTCGTCCATGATTCCACCGTATTCCGGATCCGGAATTTTATAAACAGGCTGACACAGGTAAGTTTAAAAACAAAAAAGCATCAGCCAATTAAATTTCAGCTGATGCTTTCCTGTATTAAAGTTATTAAGTACGGTGGGAGTCTCCTTGTATTGCCCTTTTCTACTGAGCCAGGTGCAACCTTTCCTCTATCATACCTTTCAGCTTATTATCACCTCCAATAGGAGTTACTTCCATGCCGGAAGTGCTTTTTAATCTGGCATTTTCAGAGGCTGTTCTGGCATTAGGAATAGTACCACCGTTTTGTATAATAGCTAATGCGGTGGCAAGGCTTTCTTCCTGCACATCACCAAAATCTTTGGTTACATCGTCAATTGTTTTAATATCAGGTGTAAAGCCATCAAAGTAATCTCCTTTTTTTTCAGAGTTAACAGTCTGGAAATTTGGGAAATAAACTTTATACTTATCAATAGTAATACCAAAGAAACCAACCGGCTTACCGTAAGATTTTTCTCCTACTATAGCCACATTCATATAAGGTTTCAGGGTATTAATAACCAGCTCACTGGCAGATGCCGTATTTCCGGTTACGATAAAAACCACATTTCTTATATTTTCCAGAGACCCCTCTTTACTGAACCTGTAGGTGGTTTTTGCTTCTGAAAAGTCAATATCGTCATAAGTAAGGGTCCTGCCTCTTGATTTTTTAGGCTCATTATTTTCGTCCAGGAGGACCTGATTTTTCAATATATCAGCCTCTCCTTTTTGCATCAGATCATTATATAACTCCGTATACATTACTGAACCATTAAGGCCGGAAGGAGCTATCAGGTTACAGAGATATTCCGCGGTATGTACATAACCACCTCCATTATAGCGGAAATCCACTACCAGGTCTGTTACACCGGCATTTGCAAATTCAGTAAAAGCCTGATCAAGGGCAGCCTGTGAGTTGCTCAAACGGGTAAAAGTATCATATACAATATACCCAACCTTTGCTCCACCTGCATTCAGCACTGCTTTTTTGAAAACAGGGTTTACGGTATAGGTGTTCTCTGCAACAGTAACCGACACAACCGATCCGTCCTTTTTCTGTACGGTAAGCTTTATCGACGACTGCCTCATAGCATTATTAATAAAGTCAATATCGGACTGGGAATCGGTACGCACCTCGCGGTCGTTTACTTTCAGCACCCTGTCAGCCCTTAGCAAACCTGCATTTCCGGCAGGAGATCCCGGATAAACATACCTGATACGAATACCACCATCACCTGCATTTGCCAGTCCAAAACCAAAATCATACTCGGTTCCTTCAGAAGCCATAGCCATTCTTGCTCCCGGTGATCCAATAAAAGCATCATTTTCTTCCAGGTAGGAATACTTCGGATAACCGGCTGTTCTGGAAACAAATTCAAAAGGAGTACCAGTGGAAGAGTTAATTTTTAACTGCGATATATCAAACACTTCCTTTTCAAAAGCCTCCAGTTCCGTCCTGTAAATATTGTATTTTCTGGGATTAAAATCTTTATAGGAGGGCAATGCATCGTACCACAGGTAAGTCTGCTTTGCGTAAAGAAAAATGGAGTCAAGGGTCTGCTCTGTTCTGGTTCCGCCTGGTTCAGGAGCTGAATCAGCCTTGCTGTCTACAAAAAGATCATCCTCCTTCTGGCATGCCTGGAGAGACAGGCCTGCAAACAGGCAACCGTAAACAACTTTTTGTAAGACCGGATTTAATTTCATATTATTTATAAATGAATTAAGAATTAATTACTGGGGGATACGGCAATAAATCAGGCAAAACACCTGAATACAGAACCATTTTAATGATTTCCTTATAATTGATCAGGTATCCCTGCTATATACAAAATATAAGAAAAGAACGTTTCAATACCACACTTTTATTGTGCAGAATCTTTTACCTGCTCAAATGCATCCTTACTTCTGCACAGGGAATGGCCCCACATTGAATTTAAATATTATCTGCAAAAAAGAAAAAGGGACTCCAGCCTAAGTATGTACCTTTTAGCTGAAGACCCTTCGTTCCTGTTATTAATTAAACCGTTTTCATACTACATAATACCTCTTTACTCTGCCAGGTGTTTTTCCAGTTCAGCAAGAGTGGCGGGCAAATTACCGGGCCTGGAGGCTTTTGTGTTTATCATCTGCCCGTTTCTGTTCATGATCATGTACCGGGGAATTCCAGTAATTTCAAACTTACCCTGCAGGTCGCTGTAAGTGTCTCCGGACAGGTAATAATGATCCCCTTCCAGGTTAAACTTTTTAATGCAGTTTTCCCATTCAGGTTTTCCTCCGCTTCCGCAAATATATACATATACCACATCCTTATTTTTGGTAGCCTCCTTCATGGCTGGAGCATGCTCAAACTCGCTCCTGCAGGGACCACACCAGGGAGCCCAAAAATCAATGTACAACACTTTACCCTGATGTTTCAGGGCCAGCTCTTTGAGAAATTCATCTGCCGATCCTTCTGCTAAATTGTTGAGCTCAGCAAATTCAGGAAGAGGCTTATTATACAACGCGAGCGTTTTTTCATAAGCAATGGCTAAATGATTTTTAACCTCCCCCTCCATTCCATTATATGCAACAACAGAGTGCCATGATTTTTCCAGACCTTCAGGATTATTGCTTTCAAGTTTTTGATGAAAGCCGGAAGAAATAACAAGTCCGCTGAAAAATTCTTTATACGGAATGGCATCCAGAGCCTGAAGCCTAAGATCAAGAGCGGCCTTTTCGGCTATTTCCATATGTAAAGCTGAGTTTCTTTGCAGGACATTACTGAGCACCTTCCCTCTTTCTTCATTTCTCCTTTCGAAATTATAAAGAGCAGCCAGTGTTTCGGAACTGAGTGTTTTATCCACCTCCTTCAAAATTTTAATCATCTCTTTACTATCAACTTTTTGCAGCTTCTTTTTCTGAATCTCTGCGCGTATGCCATCTCTGTTTCTATTCATCACCTCAGTCCGGAAGTTCATTAGTTCCTTTTCCTTTTTATCTCCGGTAAACCATACCAGCGAATGTATATTTTTCTTTTCCGTTTCAGTAATTTCCTTGTCAGCCTTCAGGACTTCAACCCAAAAAAGGCTGTCGGTCACAACATTTACATTATTACCAATTTTTCTGTTCACATAACCAGTCACACCGGCAGCATACCAGCTAAAATCACCTGAAACCCAGTTTTTCTTATCTGTCACATTCAGAGAATCCAGAAAACTAAAATAGGTGGGGTGCTCTGTGAGAACAGGCTTTTCGAGATAACTTTTCCTTAACCAGCAGTACCTTAATAGATCTTCATAATAAGATACCTTCACATCCGTATCAATTAACTCTTTGAAACCGGGAGAATAATTATCAGACGCTAACTTATGACTGTAAAACTGAGACTCCTCCGACAGCAACTCCTTCCTTGCCTTTTTATACTCCTCAGGTTCAAGTGCAAGATTACTCCTGTCTTTACCATTTAAGGAGCGATTGAAAGCAGAATATTCATCATTAGAAAAATGCTGCCAATCGCGGTTTATCTCTGCTACATTTCCCATATACAAGCAGGTGCTTAAGTTTTTGGTGTTCGATCCGTCAATATAAACTAATAAGGTATCGCCGGGAATCAGAAACTGAGTCGATAAGCGACCGGTATATTTCATATAGACTTCCTGTGGAGTTACTAAAGGCACCTGAATAATAAAAGCACCCTCCTGGTCGGGTTTCCGGCTGTATTTCACCTGATCGCCATAAAACAGATCGTTAACGATTATTTCAAAACGTGTATTCTTCTGGTTATCAGGCAAATTCCTGACAAAACCTTTTACCACCGCATAACCAGCCTTAGTGTCTTCAGGAATCCGGAATGTTGGCTGGTAAGAAGCAAGGCCCTGGGAGTTCACACAAGTTATCTCACTCCCACCATCCTGACTGGCTAAAAGAGTATTGGCACCCACGGGGCGAAGGGCAAATTCCGCCTCTTTGGGAAAAAGCCTGCATACTTCTTTACCTGCCTCATTTTTATAACAGACAGTATCTGTTTTTTCCGCTATTACAAAATATTTACCGTTGTTATAACTAACCTCCCTGTAATTCCAGACATCGTTTTTGTAAAGCACTTTCCGGTCCATAAGACCAAACAGCCACTGACCGTTTTCCTTGTTAATCCAGTTCTCCCTTAACTCCTGCGGCAGTTCAACTGTGGCTGCATCAGCTAAGGAATTATCATTTTTGTATTGAATAAATTTCCCCTCAGGACTGCCGGATACTTCAATGTACCGCTCATTTACCTTTTTCAGGTAAGCAAGTGTTTTATTCCCTTTCGTGAACTTATAATGCCTGCCATCAAATAGCACCTTATCAAACGCTCCTTTAGCAATTTTCACTTTCCGGGGCATTATATTATTACCTTCTATCCTGATTTGTGCTTTCGAACCATTGCAGGCGAACCATTCTCCGGCAAACTCATTTTCCACCACCAGACCATCCGGCAGGTGCATGTCATGCTTCAGATAAATAAAAGTATTACCGGGCAGGTATAGGCGGCTGTAATTTTCATTTACCTCCTCAACTGCATACTCTAACCTCCTGCCCTTGTAAGTAAAATTTAAAATATATCTGTTCCTGTGCTTATTCAGCCGGTCAAGATCTATCACCTCATCGTTGTACTGTAACTGGTAACCGGGGAGTAATTTTACCGTAAAATCTTCAGCAGTGGTAGCATACATGGTTTTCTTTAAATTTTCCGGCACATCAGAAATAAGAATCCCGGGGGCATTTGGCAGCTCCGGACTGCGTTTTAAATTTACCCATCCTTTTTTTCCTAAGATTTGAATCCGTGTGTATTCAGGGTATTTCCCCGACTCTATTAAGTGAAAGTATAAACCAAATTCTTCCCCGCTCAGGTTAAGCTGCCTTGTATTGCCGTGAATAATAGCCTTGCTGTACACATATTTACTAGCTTCCAGCATGCAATAATCATCAAAAAACTCCACATACAATTTATCACTCCCATCCGTGCTATACCATTTACCCTTCAAATCCTTAAGAAGCTCTTCTTTATCCGGATACTTAATGTCGGAAAGAGGAATATGGGTGTAGGGCATAAATTGCCAGTCCGTTTGCTTTACCGCAATCATAACGGTATCTGTGCCTGCTGTCCGCAGCTTAAACTGATAATCTTCAGCAGATTTATTTACTGCCTTTACCGAAAAAGTAAATACATCTCCGTCCTTAGTAATCTCTTTAAAATAACCAAAAGGAAGGTAGCGGCTTTCGATAACAAAACCTTTGTTAATGTCCATTGCCCAGTTTCCGGCAGAATTATTAAAATCACCGAAAATGGAAGCAGGCAGCTCATCGGCCGAAATCGATTGTTGGGAATAGGCAACCAGACTAAAAACCCAAAGAAAAAGTGAGATAGTGAGTTTCTTCACAGCAAAAATATTTAGAGTGGAGGAAAATAAGAGGAATTTCTTCCCCTGTATAACAATTGCTAAAGTAAAAAAAATAACTTATAATAATAACACCTACACCTGTACTATTTTAGTAATTGAAGCTAAAGTATTTATCTAAATAAAAAGAGCTATGCCGGACTTTTTATCCTGCCCCTTTAAAAAGCAGATTCCTGATGATTATTAACACCCAATATTTCTTCCTCTTATATAATACCATTCATAAAAGAAAATCCTCTGATGAAATGCCTCCTGCCCCCGGGAAAATCACTTCTTAATCATAACAATAATTATTAAAAGCTTACTGGAAGATAACAAAACTAACGGCGTGAATATACATTCATTTTTTAACCAAAGCTTAACTGATTCTAAACTATAAAGCTATACCAATCATACGGTTATTAACTGCAGAAATAAACCGGAAACAGGTATTCAAATTACTCTTATCAGATGATTCGGGTTTTGCAGATGCCGGCAAAAAAATTCTGTTTCACAAACTCCCGGGGAATAAATAAAATAAATTATAAAAGTGTAAAGCAAGTGCTCATGGAAAAATAAAAAAAAGCCACCCAGGTGAAACCGGATGGCTTTTGTATTTGCCTGACATGCAATTTATAGCTTTACCACACTGTGAGTAGTTACCCCGGCAGGAGTTACTATTTTCAGTAAGTAAGTACCCGGAGGTAAATCAGTAACATTGACAGAACATTTCTTCCCGCTTCCTGACTCCCACTGCTGTTTTTGCAGCAGCCTGCTTAGCTGATCAAAAATCATAACTGACAGCGGAACCTGCCCGCTTGTTTCTATTTCAAGGCTGTTTGTAAACGGATTCGGGTAAATTTTAAAATTCCCGGATATATCACCCTTCACAGAAAGCACATCAACTACATTTACCTTCATTCCAGTAACAAAGGTTGCTCCCCTGGTGTCACTTACTCTGATGGTTACCACTCCCGACCCTGTTTTTAATCCTTTCAGCTCCAAGACTGATCCTTCCACTGTTGCTTCCAGGGCACTATGGTCATATGAAACAGCAAAAGACATTTGTTCTCCATCGGGCTCATTAAAATAAGGAAACAGATTGATGGAATGAACCTTTGAGAGGGCTACCTCCTGATCCTTGATTGCTTTTTTAGCCTCAGGAGCATAATGTGCCCACACAGGGAATGACACCTGCCCTCTTCCTGCTTTATTATCTCCGGCGGTAAAAGTTATCACCGTCTCTCCTTTCTTTTGAGCAACAACCTTTACTATATCATTTTGAATTAAAAGGGAAACCACCTCATTATTTTCAGCATGCGCTTCAAAAGTCATTATATCTCCATCTGCATCTGAAAAAACTTCGCTGAACCTGAAGTGCAGGGTATCTGACTTTATTGCCATATTATGCGCCGGAATTGCTGTCCTGCCTTTTGGCTGTGCATTAACATTTATATTAAATATTAAATCAGCTGCTCCGCCCTTTCCATCCAGCGCTTTTACTGCCACAATCGCCAGCCCTTTTTCTATGGCCAGAAGGTTTAAAGTATTACCTGAAACCTCAGCATTCATACAGGATGCATTATTTACTGTAACCCTATACTCCAGCCTGTCTCCGTCAGGATCGGTAAAATAGTTGTCCAGATTAATACTATGCGACTGGCCTTCCTGAAGAAGATCAATAAGGGGACCTCCTGCTACCATTTCAGGTGCCTGGTTATCTTCCACAGCAACTGTTACCACAAATGAAATTTCTTCACTCCTGGCCCCACGCTGGTCGGTGGCAAATAAGTTTACCCGGCACCTTCCGCTCTCTGCAGCACGGATATTAAGCATATTACCCCCAATAGTAACTTCAAGCCCGCTGTTTTCTGCTCTTGCAAAGTAATTTATCTGATCCTCTACATTAATATCATTAAACAAAGCGGAAAGATCAATCTGCAAATCGTTTCCTCCAAACACCATAGCTACATCCTGCACCGCCCCCGTTACATGGGGAGGCGAATTCAGAACCTCTAATTCAAACATTACAGAAGTAAGCGGAACAGCAGGGTCATTGCTGTTGATCTGTAGTTCCGCTGAGTGGCTCCCAACCCTTAAACCTTCCCCGGCTTCGAAAGCAAAGTCAATAATACGCTCCTCCCCTGCAGGAATATTTTCATCAGCGGAGGCCAGGTCAGCGAAAACCCATTCAGGCAAACTTAAATCAGTTAAATTCAACCTGTAAAGAGCAGACCAGTCTGCCATCCATAATTTCCTGCGGTTGTCAACAGCCAGTGCATAGCCCTGCTCCCATGATGGATATGGATACCTTCCGTTTACATGCAACTGGTCCTGAACAACAGAAACAGACAATAGTTCGTAATTTTGTAAATCTAAAACCCACCAGGTTGAGCCGGAAATTGTTAACTGGTCCATCTTCACTCCCGCCGGTAAAGAAAAGGTTTCAAGGACCTGTCCTCTTTCATTTACGCGGTGTACCCCGCTATATTCAAAAGGAGTACATACAATAAAAGCAGAGCCATCCCATGCAACAGACCTGTAATAACCGTTAGAATATGGCAGGTTAAAGTTACCTTTATTATTCCCTGAAAGATCGTAGGCCTGCGCAGACTGGTAGCTGGCAGTCCACAGATATTCTCCGTCCCAGGTAAGCCCATAAGATTCCTGCGGAACGTAGAACTGCAGTTTTGCCTGGCTGGTTTCAGGGTCATAAATGTAAACACCGCCAGTCGAATACTGAAGGACATATAAGTCTTCATTTATCCAACACATCCCTCTTGCCCCATAAATAAAATAAGGATAAGTTTCCTCTATCAGGCTTTCTTCTCCCGTAGCCGGATTCCGGTCTGTGCCGGGCATATATAAAGCAGGGGCAACTGCTGAAGAAGGTGCCGGAACTGCATAAAACCCAACCTCTCTATCTTTAACAGGCTCCCTGGTGGCTGCTTCAAAACCTGTAGCGCCACTTGAAAAACTAATACTTAAAGGGTACCCACCCTTATTACTTATTTCCAGTGGCAGCTTATCTGTTTTGTCGCCAATGCTTAAGGATCTGCGGATGTTTTGCGTGGAAATTTCTATTACCGGAGGCTCGGATACCTCCGCTTCCAGGGAAATTTCCAGCCGCCCCTTATCAGGATCATTACTTTCAATTACCAGCTTTTCCCTGAACTGCCCCACTTCAGCAGACAGGAAACCTACTTCAATTTCCACCCTTTCTCCCGGCGGAACGGAAACAGGGGTATTGTTGACTATAAATTTATCTGAAGAAACTGCAAGGGAATTAAGTTCCAGCGCCATGGTTCCGGAATTCCGTACAACCAGTTTTTTTGTTTCTGATACTCCTGTAAAACGGGCTGAATTAAAATTGAGAACTGTTTCTGATAGTTCAATGCGGGGAATCCCTCTTACTTCCAAAATTACCGGTATAATGGTTTCTTCCTGCAGAGGGTCGTTGGTGCTCAGCAAAATTTCTTTCTCATAAGTACCTCCAAAAAGACCATCACCATTAAAAATCACCTCTACATTTGCGCTGCCCCCCGGAATCACCTGACCAAAATCAGGCTCAAAATCTATTACCTTATCAGTGCTGATAAGTACCGCCAGGTTGTTTTCCACATAGGGGGTATTGAATGCAATCTGGAGGCCATCTGTTCCTGTTGCATTTTCAATGCCAATGGTGGCAGAATGCCAGGTGTCTGTACTTTGTTTATACTGTATTTTTATATCCCCGTTCGGGTAAAGGATATACTGGAAGGTAAGCAAGCCACTGCCACCAAACCTGGGCACGTCAGTAAACTGAATGATAAAAAGATCCTCACGTCCTAAATATTTTACCCTGTCGCCCGGGTATAAATCGGTCCAGTACGCGGCTATCAGGTCATTGGGAGGATAACTGTTTGGTATCTGAGAATTGGAAAGAGAACTGGCATTATTTTCATTAAAGGTCAGGAAGCCATTGGAGCCTACATAAACCATTTCCTTTTCCTCCCCATAAAAACTGAAAGGGAAAGGCAGCTCTACCGGCTGCGCACTATCATCACCCAGGTAAAGGATAGTTCCTGTGGCGGAAATATCTATCCAGTTAAACTGAGGTCCGTTAGCCGCTTTGCTGTCTGTCCATTTGTAACCAAATCCATCCGGGCCGTCATCACCGGAACGTGCGCTTATCTCTGCGCCTTTTCTTTCATCCTTTTCGCCTTTCACCAGCCTTACCTCCAAGGCATGCCCCCTTGCTTTTTGCTCTGCTCCCTTTCTTTCATTTAAAGTTGCTCCTCTTAAGGAATAAAACAAAGTGTCGCCTCCCTTATTCTCAATCAGCAGATTTTCACGTTTTGCTTCTCCTGAATTTAATTCAATGGAAAAGGAGGCAGGATTAACAACCAGCCGGGGTGCAGCAACAGCTGTTCCCTGCAGTTCCACTTCAAGCTCCGGATGGCGCGGATCGTTGGTGCTTAAAGTTAAAACAGCAGTAGTAGTACCCACCACCACAGGTGCATAGGCTATTTCCAGTACATAACTGCTCCTTGCCGGTATGGTAACGGGAGTAAGGTCCACAGTAAAAATTCCGTTATCCAATGCCGGCGCAACAGTCAGCCCGTCTGACCCCTGGTTTTGGATAGTTAAAGGCCTGACTTGCTTTTCCCCCTCTCTTATTTTTCCAAAATTCATTTGGTTATCTGATAAAGCAACCACAGGCACTCCTGTAACTTCGAGGGTTACAGGAACAGTTACCAACTCATTCAACGGATCATCAGAAGCAATAAGAACATCCCCATAATAGGTCCCCCCCATCAGATTCTTAGCATTAAACTTAAGGTTGATTCCCTCTTCACTATTTCCCGGCACCGATCCTGAATTTTTGTCTGCGCTTAGCCAGCCAACAGAATTCTCCAGTAAATAAGCAACCGACCTGGAAGTAAGAACCCCATAGTTATGGCCAAAACTAAAAGCATATTCCCAGGTCATTCCTGTAGCTATTATTGTACCTGCTCCAATAGAATATTCCACCGTGGTAGGCAACTTTTCACCATTACCGCTTACTGTAATTATACCGGCATTTTGCGGAAGGTTCCTGATAACATTATGACTGGCCCAGGTTCCATTGATGATACCGGGCAGGCCTTCCATTATGGTATGATTCCCATTTACCACCTCATTCACCTCTGCCATCAGCCCATGTTCGGACAAAACCCCTCCGGCAAGAGTTACATTATCGCCCTGGGTGGCTGTCTGGTATAAAACACTGCCTCCGGACCTTACAAAGTCTTCAAATTTTGCTGCATTGGCCGACAGAGCGTTATAATATCTATAATCCTCATCTCCTGCGGTTACTATCAGATCATAAACTGAAAAATCCGTTGATGAAATACTGCTGCTGTTTATTTTATGAGCTGCAATACCCATAGGTGCAAGAATATCCCTTTGAATATCTGTTACCCAGGCGTCAGTATTCTGGATAACAAGTACTGAAGCATCTTCCATACTACTGTTCAGAGAGAGGAATGCAGAGGTTGTGGAGTCTGTTTCAGCGGAAGAAGAAAACAAACCTGCACTAAACTGTTTCTCATTTACTGTCCTGTTTGTAAACTTAAGGGTGAAGTTTAAATCAGCTCCGCCCCTGTTCCTGATGCTCAGAAGCTCATTAACAGAATCTCCGGCAAGAAGGGCAACTTTAAACTGATCCGGATTTACTGCAATTTCCGGTGCAGGCACCCCATTTCCCGCCAGCCTGACTGTGAGCTGCCTGTTCTCCGGATCGTTTGTATGGAGGAGCAGGTTTGCGGAATAGTGCCTGATTTCACGGGGATTAAATGCCAGTCGCAGGACCGCTTCGGCCTTTGCAGGAATTTTATAAGCAGAAGTCTCCAAAGAAAAAACCTCACTGCTAAGCTCCGCCCTTAGCCTGAGCGTATCTGTTCCCGTATTATGGACCACCACCGGATAATAACGGGTATTTCCTCTAAGGATATTCCCGAAATCCACCTCTGAGTCAGAAACCGCTACTGCCGGCACACCGGTAATCCTTAATGTAACAGGTATTTCGGTAATTTCATTCCTGGGGTCATTCGTCTGTATCCGGATCGGCTCTTTATACCTGCCTCCGTTTAATTCTCCCGTGGAAAATGTGAATTGTATTGTTTTCCCCGACCCGGAGCGGATAGTGCCCGTTTCCTCACCAGGATTGAAAGTAATAATACCCTCATCAAAGCCGGAGGTTATGGTATAGTTAAGTGGCTGGTCGCCGGGATTAGCAAGGTTTATAAAGCCAGTGGCACTTTCTCCCACAAAGAGAGCTTTTTCTAGTTCCGCCGGAGAAGCAATAAGCTGAGGCCCTTCCGCCACACTTATCATGTTTTCCACCACTCTTTCCGCAACTCCTTTCGCGTTTCTCACAGTAAGTTTCACACCAAAGGTTCCTCTGTTCCTGTATTGAACCACCGGGTTCTGAATTGAAGAGGTGGCAGGCTCTCCTCCCCGGAATTCCCAGTGCCAGGAAAAAACAGAAGCGTGAGAGGCATCCTCAAACTGAACACCTTGCCCTGTAAAAACAGAAGAACGGTCAGCACTGAAATTTACCGAAGGTACAGAAGCAGGTTCAGCAACCGTTATATAATTATCTTTAAACTCCTCATAAATATCATTGTTATTCCCTGCTGTTAAGCGCACAGAATAAGTTCCGGGCTGCCGGTAAGTTACTTCAGGGTTTTGCCGGCTTGAGGTAGCCGGCTCACCGCCTTCAAACACCCAGTTCCAGGAATTTATCGCTCCTGCTGAACGATCCGTAAATTTCACCGTCTGCCCCTGATAAACAGAGGTTTTGCCGGCAACGAAATTGGCACGGGCCAGAACGTCTGAATTTAATAGTTCTTTCCTGCGCGGGCTGTATTCCAGCACCGTAAGAAAACGCTCTTTCTGTTCCAGTGTAAAAATACTCATACATGGATCAGTTGAATAATCCATGTAGTTCTGGGTCATATCTTCTGTACCACAGGAGAAGTACTTAGTATCACAACCATGGTTAGGGCCATCGGATTCAGGCGTATCCGTACAAAAATCATCCATTCCACATCCCCCGTCGCCCCATATATGGCGAAGCCCCAGCCAGTGCCCTACCTCATGGGTGGTGGTTCTTCCCTTATCGTAGGGAGCCATTAAATTAAAGTCTCCTTTATCAGAAGAACCAAAAGTGGTGTAACGCATTACCACCCCGTCGGTTTCTGCTGCTGTTTCGAGGCCTGGAATATCCAGGCCATCCAGTCCCGAACTTACAGGAAACTGGGCATAGCCCAATAACCCGCCGTCCAGTTCGGCCGTCCACATGTTCAGGTAACGGTTAGGGTCCCAGTAGGTAGCTGGCTTCACTATACCATCCATCGAATAAGGGTCTAATGCGCCCGATACACCAAGGTCTCTGTTCCTGACCCTGTGTACGCCTGCCTCCTGCAGAGGATTTCCATGAGGGTCCACCTCCGCCAGTATGAATTCAATTTGGGCATCGGCTCCTGCCGGATGGTTATTAAAGCCCCTGGAACCTTCTTTTCTCCTGAAGTCTTCGTTCAACACCTCTATCTGCGACTGAATCTGAGCATAGCTGATATTTGATCCCTGGCCCACAGCTTCGCCGCTATGAATAACATGTACTACTACGGGAATATATTTTATCCGGTCATCCAGAGGTTGCATCCTGAACATTTTCCGCTCTTTCGTAGCTCTGTTCATGAACTTTTCAAAAGCCTCAACAGATGGCAGTTTGGGGTTCTGAGCCCTGAGGGCCTCGTTTATCTCAACAGTTCCACACCTCCAGAAAGGATACCGTCCGTCCTTATCTTTAGGCATTGCTGCCAGTTCTTTAATACTCCCCTGCCCGAAAGACAAAGCCGAATACATCAGGAGTAAAGTAACCAGTAGAATTTTTTTCATTTTATGGTTATAAAGGGTGGAATAGGAAAAGACACTTTTGCTGATTATTTGTAACTGAATCAATGTATGTTTTAGCCTTGAATTACCTTGTAATCAGGCCCCTGTTCTTTGCTTATTACAAAATACTCCCACACAAAGGAATGCCAGTTTAAATTTATAATAATATGGACCTCTAAGGACTCTGGCACTAAAAGGCAAAATCAGAACCTCTCCTGACCTCTTTTCTTCTAACTTCGTAACAAACAGATTACCAACTGATAACATCTGCCTTAAGGACAAAATAATCTGTCAATATCAATATTATTTACATTGTTAAATCAAATCTAAAAAAATAAATTATATTAACAATTTATATTTTCATATTTATTAATATTTCAGTTAAAAATCATTTCCCTATTTCCAACAGCTGCCGGTTGCATTATTCGATTAATGATAGAAATTATTTTGCAGTGTAATATTTACCCGCTAATACAATCATTCCGGAACAAGCAGAAATGAAAACTGAAGGCAAAGCGGCCACCGGCTACCTGTAAACAAAAAGCCCCTGCCTGTGTATCCCCACAGTTATAGCTTGTTTTGTCAAGGGAAGTAATTTCAGGCTGAGTGAGAGAGATTAATTATTTCTAAAAAAACCTCAGACCAGGCGGGCTTTTGGGGTGCTATAAAACAATATTTCTGCAAAATCTCTCTGCCACGCATTACTCCTTCGGCAGAAAAACCATAAAGTGTCTTTTTCAACAGGCCAAATAAAAACAAACCTATAATTTTATAGCAGGTATAAAAGTGCATTATTTCTATTGACGACATGGCTGAATTAATTATATTCAGGCATGCAGATAAGTACATTATTAGCCACGGGCAAACCATCCAATCCCGAATATCTCCACCTTCAGGACCAGCTGCTGCAAAAGCCGCAGCTCCTTAAAGAAGTTGTTGTTGCCTTTTTAGGAGGCCCTGCCACTATTACCCAAAGAGCTGCCGGCCTCCTTCTCGATTGTGTCAGGAAAAACCCGTGCTCCCTCTCCCCTTTTCTGGAGGAAATGCTGGTAACAATAAATGCAGAGGATGCTTCTGATGCAATTAAACGAAATACTATTCGTTTGCTGCAGTTCATAAGCATACCTGAGGAACTGGAGGGAGAGGTAATGGACGTATGTTTTTCTTTTCTTAGCAGGAATAAGGAGGCGGTGGCTATAAAAGCTTTTTCCATGACTGTACTCTGCCAGCTTGCTCAGAAGTACCCTGAAATAATAAACGAGTTAAAGGTCCTGATTATAGACCGGCTTCCTTTCGAAAAACCAGCCTTTACTTCCAGGGCGGGAAAAGTTTTGCAGGTACTGGCAAAAAAAAGTAAAACCAGGGCATCAGATTTCTGAATTGGTGCACAAAAAAATAGCGCCCGTTCTGGAACCAGCGCTATTTTCAAAAACCTGTTTAATAAATTTTCTTATTCCAGCTTTACCGGCCAGTTGTCGGTGCGGAAGCTTGAGGCGGGAAGGCCTGCTTTGTTGAAGAGTTCAGGCTCTGAGGTGTTGCTCCAGCCTGAGCGGACCGCCACAGGCGCTTTAACCTGCTTTGCCTGTACTACAATTGTGTTTCCTTCGATACGGGCTTTGGCACGAACAAACTTCCTGTCCTCTCCCGCAATTTCGAACTGTGTTATTTCTTTCTCCCTGGCCACCAGGCCTTCCTCTGCATAGTCAAATATCAGCCGAAGCTTATTTCCTTCCTTTTTCATTTCTTTAAAAAGAGGTCCGGAAAATGCAATCCCATCTTTGCCATAAGTTTGGCTCAGTGCCAAGGCAGCTAACCGCTTCCCTACAACGAGTTTATTCCGGGGGTGTATATCACGTATATTGCCAATATCATTCAATACAACCATTCCTGTATTTGGAGTGCTTAAGCTTTTCCGCTGGGCATCGCGCAATAAAACACCTTCCTGTTCCCTTCCATACTTATGAGGGGCTATCTGTACATAGTAAAACGGAAAATTAAACTGCCATTCGCTTCTCCAGTTTTTGATAAGGGCAGGAAAGAGCTGTTCATAATTTTCAGGCATGACAGTATTGGTTTCTCCCTGATACCAGATTACACCTGCAATTCTAAATGGGATCAGCGGGGCAATCATTGTATTGTAGGTAACTCCGGGTTCCCGTGGTGCCCAGGGCATTTCGCCGATCCTGCCGGCTGCCTCTGCAAACTCCTTATTTTCCTCAACTACACGGGGATTCATCCACACCTCCGCAGGTGTGCCTCCCCAGCTACTGTTGATCAACCCAATGGGCACATTTAAATTCTCCTGCAGTTCCCTTCCGAAGAAATAGGCAACGGCACTGAAATCGATCATAGTTTCAGGAGTCGAGGCTTCCCAGCTGCCCTGCAGATCAATTTGTTTGGTTTCTGCAGTGCGGTGGGCAACTGTAAAAAAACGAATGTTCGGGTGGTTAGCCTTTTTCACTTCTTCCTGCCCGTTATCTATGCCCATTGCTGCCGACCATTCCATATTAGACTGTCCGGAACAAAGCCACACTTCTCCGACCAGTACATCGTTGAGCCGGATAGTGTTTAATCCTTGTATGGTAAGAGTGTAAGGCCCTCCCGCCGCCGGAGTATTTACCTTTACCGACCAGGCACCCTGATTGCTGGCTGCCACTTTTGTTTCTTTCCCATCCCAGCTGGTGCTAACCTTTACTTCTTCCATGGCTTTGGCCCATCCCCAAATGGTTACCTCTTCCTTTTGCTGCAATACCATACCGTTACCAAATATGGCTGGCAAGGTAACATCTGCTATAGCGCCGGTGTGGATCATAAGCAGCGTAAGGATAGTAAGAATAAAATAACCTTTTCTTTTCATTTGTTCTTCTGTTTACGGGTTTTGTTGATTTTATCTGATGGTTTGAATGTTGATTATTTCGCAAACCAGGAGCAAAGTAATTTCCACAGAGAACATATAGCCTTCATAAAATAGCTGAAAATTCAGTCAGTTCAAAGGCCGGAAAACCTGCACTCACTTAGTTCGTTCTCTTCCTGGGCACAGCACTTCCCGGCTTTTTTTTGCAGTAATACTTTTTCCGGCAGCACTATTTTATAAAGCTCCGGTAGCTGAATAAAGAGCCAGCTAAAGGTTCTATAGTAATTGGCAGAACAACTGTCCACTTTACAGCTAACCACAGCTATAGCGAAATAAAGGTTTCCCGGAGCAATATAACACAATCCCCGCTTCATTTCTTAAACAAAAGATGAGCACTTCCTTATACCGGCTGTTAAGATCATTCTGAAATATAACATCAAATTTATTCTTCACCTTAAAATCACTCCACCCGGATTGATGTAGTAAATTCTATTCCTTACATTTATTTAGCATAGCAGCAAAAAACAGGCGGTTACCTTTGTGCATTTAACCTCATTAAGAAGCCAGGATCCGGTAATCTTTTATAACAGCATAACAAAGGCTCCGGTAACTTTCTTTGATTACCATAAATATTGAAAGAATTGTATTTTTATTCCTGCCCAAAGTCCATTAATGCTGCAGGTATAAATTCCGGGGAGGCTTTTCTGCATAAACAGGCGCAAAAATCAGCATGTGTGGTTAACTGGCGGTCGGGAAAAGCTTTAAAATTTACTGATACGAAAATCATACTTTTAACCGGTAAATTCCAAACTATTATTACATGAAAAGAACAGGGCAGGTAACAATTTTTTAACACTAAGACTTACACCTGCCTTTATTAAAAATTATTTTATTTTAATTTGCACTTATCTTCTTTCTATCGCTATTTAATTTTATCATGGTTAATCAGATTATAAAAGTCCTGCTGCTATTTTTCCTGATCCCGCAAGGGCTGCAAGCCGGAGCTAACCCTGATTCAATTATTATCAGAAACTTTAAAGCAGAGCAATACAAAGCCTCTCCAACCACTTACCACGGAATAGAGCTGGCAAATAAAGTAACTCTTTTTGCCAACGAAAACGGGGTGCTCCAATACGACGGCAGTGAGTGGAAGATTATTTCCTTAAAAAATTTCTCACCAGCTATTTCGCTCCTGGAAGATGGAAACAGGATTTATGTAGGTGGAAGAAACGAAATTGGCTACCTGGAACCAAATGAAATGGGCGAACTGGAATACACTTCACTTAAACCCCTTCTGGACCCTGAAGGAAATATTTCTTTATCAGACACCTGGCAGATAATAAAAACAGAAGAGGGTATTTATTTTGAGACTTATGAAATGATCCTCCGATATGACGGAAACAGTATGCATATCATCCCTTTGCAGTCTGCCTATATATTCAAGGTAAACCGGCAATTGTTTGCCTCCGTAGAAAAAAAGGGACTGGCAAAAATTGAGAAGGACACCGTTACTTTTGTTAATACAGCTTTTGCCTTCGACAAGGACATGGCTTTCATTTACATAAAGGGATTAAAAGGTGAAAATCTTATTCTGACCGCCGATAATGGAATTTATACTTTTGATCCGGTAAAGTTTACCACCAAAAAATGGGAAGGGGCAGCCAATTCTCTTTTGCAGAAAAACAGCCTGTACAGCATGCTTACCTGGAACGACAGCATATATGTGTGTGCCACTTTTATGGGAGGTATATTTTTACTCGACAGAGAGGGGAAGCTTATAAAAGCGTACAACAAAGATAATGGTTTAACCAGCGACTTCCTGCGGGAAATCTTTGAAGATTCACGGGGAAACATCTGGATCACCAGCGACTATGGCCTGAATTATTTGCAGTTTGCCGGACAGGGAGCACCAGCCATAGAACCGGAACCGGTAATAAGATACCTTACCATAAATGACCAGCAAACAGGCCTGGCTCCCGGACAGGATTCTTTTGAAACAGAAAAAGACTATGCAGGCTCCACCATCTTCCATTTTGCCACTCCGGGCTTTCATAAAGAAGAACTGGAGTACAGCTTTAAACTGGAAGGTTATGACAGGAAATGGTCTGACTGGAAACAGATAACCTCCAAAGAATACACTAACTTAAGGCAAGGGAACTATACATTCCGGTTAAAAGCCCGTATCCCTGGTAAAAAAGAGTCGCGGCCGGTAAGGTTTTTCATTACCATTCCTATATCATGGTACAAAACTAATCTGGCTTATTTCTGCTTCGCGCTGCTTTTACCAGCGGGTATTTATGCAGCCATCCACTACCGGACCAAAAGATTAAAGCATTCAAACATGCGGCTGGCAAAAATCATTAAAAGCCGGACAGCTGAAATTATGGCTCAGAAAGAACAGTTAAGGGTTGCCAATAATGATTTAAAAATTAAAAATAAGGAGCTCGACAATTTTGTATACCGCTCTTCACACGACCTTGTAGCTCCTTTAAAATCCCTTAAAGGCCTCATTTCCATTGCCCAGCTGGAAAATGAGAAAAAAAACCTCCCCACCTATTTTAAGCTGATGAATTCCAGTATCGATAAGCTGGAGAATTTTATCAAAAGCATAATGGAATATTCATCCAATTCCAAGAAAGCGGTTACCAGGGAAGAAGTGGACCTGAATGAAATTATTGACAGCATTAATGAAGATCTTAAATATTATGAAAAAACAGAAAGGATTGAATTTATCCGGAACATCAGCGCTCCCTCCTTCCTTTCAGACGCTAAACGGTTAAGGATTATTTTAAGCAACCTGATTACCAACAGTATTAAATACCATAACTATAACCAGGACTACTTATTTACAGAAGTGAGATCAGCTGTTGAAAAGGATAAAATTAAGATTGAAGTTATCGACAATGGCAAAGGTATTGCCAATGAATACCTGGACAAAATTTTTGATATGTTCTTCCGTGCCAGTGATGGAGCAGACGGATCCGGATTAGGCCTGTATATTGTAAAAGATACTGTTAATAATTTAGGCGGGCAAATCAGCGTCCGTTCCGAATCTGGCAAAGGAACTGCTTTTACACTTTATTTCCCTCTCAGTGGCGTAGTGGAGGATACTCCTGGTTCAAAAAAAAGAGCACTGAGAATATCTGACCTTTAGGATTACAAAAATATCTTACCCTGCCTCCCCCTAACATTCTATCCCACAATCATTTGCTTCCACAGCAAGAGTAATGCTCCGCACCTGTAAATTTTATATACAAAGAGTTAGTTAAAATAAAGGAACTTATTTTAACCCGATTATGTAATTAAATTAAATTCTGTATTTATGCCTTTTTGCCAAATACACAGGCATAATTAATCTTCTTTGCGTTTGATTAGTTTTCAATATACCAAATGCAAAGAATTTTATCCTGAATCCTCTTGACATTCAACGTCAAACCTTACATGATAAAAGGAATCCGGATTTTTCAGGCATAGAATTTATTGTTATATTATCAATACTGAACCTGTTCTTTGTTTCTTTAAGCTGATATCAAATCCAGCAACTTCTTTACTATTTCTGTTCCAGGCAGCAGGCTCAATAGTATAATTCAGAATTAAAATATTTAGAATATAAAAGAAACCAGCATGAGCATCTTTGAAAAAATCAAGACCAATTACAACAGCACTCAGGATGAAATGACTGTTGGCGAATTCCTTACTCTTTGCCGGAAGGACCCTAAAGTGTATGCAAAACCTTCTGAACGCCTTCTCGATGCTATTGGCGAACCCGAACTGCTCGATACCCGTGAAGACCCGGTCTTAAGCAGAGTGTTCTCTAATAAAAAAATTAAGGTTTATCCTGCCTTTAAAGAATTTTACGGGATGGAAACCACCATAGAGCAGATTGTTTCTTACTTCCGCCATTCTGCACAGGGGCTGGAGGAAAAAAAACAGATCCTGTACCTGATGGGGCCTGTGGGAGGTGGTAAAAGCTCCCTTGCTGAAAAGATCAAACACCTGATGCAGGAGAACCCTATTTATATACTGAAGGCAGGAAACCAGATAAGTCCGGTGTATGAAAGCCCCCTTGGTCTTTTTGCGGACTATAAAAAAGAAATTGAGGAGGAATATGGTATTCCTGTCCGTAATATCCCTTTCTGCATGAGCCCATGGGCTGCTAAAAGATTGCGTGAGTTCAAGGGCGACATAAACCAGTTTAAGGTTATTAAAATGTATCCCAGCATCCAGGACCAGATTGCTATGGCAAAAACTGAACCCGGTGATGAAAACAACCAGGATATTTCGACCCTGGTGGGAAAAGTGGATATAAGGAAACTGGCGCAGTTCCAGCAAAGCGACCCTGATGCATACAGCTATACCGGCGGCCTTTGCCTGGGCAACCAGGGGGTAATGGAGTTTGTGGAAATGTTTAAGGCTCCTATTAAGGTATTAAACCCCCTCTTAACAGCCACCCAGGAAGGAAACTACAAAGGCACTGAACCTATTGGTGCCATTCCTTTTGATGGTATTATTCTGGCACACTCAAACGAATCGGAATGGGCTAAGTTTATTAATGATAAAAAGAACGAGGCTTTCCTTGACCGTATTTATAAAGTACAGGTACCCTATTGCCTCCGTATTGATCAGGAAATTAAAATTTATGAAAAGCTTATCAGGGAGAGTTCCCTTTCCCAGGCTACCTGTGCGCCAAAAACACTCGACATTCTGGCTCAGTTCGCAGTAATGACACGCCTGAAAGAACCTGAAAATTCCTCTCTCTACTCAAAAATGCGTGTCTACAATGGAGAAACACTTAAAGAAACCGATCCTAACGCAAAATCGCTGCAGGAATACAGGGAAGAGGCTGGTATTAATGAGGGGATGACCGGCATTTCCACCCGCTTTGCTTTCAAGGTACTTTCCAAAGTTTACAATTTCGACAGCGAGGAAATTGCCGCCAACCCGGTACACCTGTTGTATGTACTGGAAGAGGAAGTGGTAAAAATGATGCTCGACAAAGAAACAGAGGAAAAGTACCTCAACCTTATAAAATCGGTACTGGCCTCTAAATATGCTTCTTTTATATCTGATGAAATCCAGAAAGCTTATATTGAATCTTATGGCACATACGGGCAGAACATATTTGAAAAATATGTGGTTTATGCCGACCACTGGATGCAGCAGAACGATTACCGCGATCCTGATTCAGGAGAAATGCTCAGCAGGGCAATATTGAACGAGGAACTGGAAAAGATCGAAAAACCGGCAGGCATTGCAAACCCTAAGGACTTCAGGGCTGAAGTAACTAACTTCTTCCTGCGGTACAAAGCCACGCATAACGGAGAAAATCCACGCTGGGACTCTTATGCAAAGATCAAGAATGTAATTGAGAAAAAGATCTTTACCAATACAGAAGATCTGCTCCCTGTAATTTCCTTTACAGCGAAAACCAGCACCGATAATGAGAAAAAACACCAGGACTTTATTCAAAGAATGGAGAACCGCGGCTATACTTATAAGCAGATAAGAATCCTCGTAGACTGGTTTATGCGGGTGCGGAAATCAATGGCTTAAGAAGATTTAAAAATGGCACGGACTTTTTGTCCGTGCCATTTTTAAAAAAAAATTCCAGGCCTGTTTTAACATTACTGCGTCAGCAGTTCTCCCTTATCGTCTCTGCACACTCCCAGGTTGTAAGCCATTCCGGTTTAACTAAAAGTATTTACCGGCTTACAATCTCAAATTTTCCAAATTCCACATCAGCGAAATATGAGCATAATTATAGACAGGAGAAAAAACACATCGGGTAAATCCATAAATAACCGCCAGAAATTCCTGAAGCGCATTGAGGGGCAAATAAAAAAGGCTTTACCCGACATAATGAGTCAGGAAGGCATTAAGGACAGCAAAAACGGAGGAGCCGTAAGAATACCGGTTAAAGGATTGAAAGAACCTGCTTTCCGGCACGATCCTGCCACGGGTAACAAAAACACGGTAAGGCCTGGCAACGATAAGTTTACCGAAGGAGACAGAATTCCCAAACCTGAAGGAGAAGGTGGTGGCTCAGGAAAAGGAAAAGGCTCCAACCAGCCCGGCTCAACAGAAGATGAGTTCAGTGTGATCTTATCGCGCGATGAATTTCTGAGATACTTTTTTGATGACCTCGAACTCCCCAACCTTGTAAAGGAATTTATGGAAAGCACGGTGGATTATAAAAACCGGCGTGCCGGATATATAAAAGACAGTGTGCCTTCGCGGCTGAATATTAAAACCAGCTACCAGCAGGCGCTGGGCAGGAAAATTGCCCTGCAGGGTGTATTTGAGCAAAAGCTGAAAGAGCTTGAAGCTGCCCTGGCACAGGAAAAAGATGAAGCTAAAAAGAAGGAACTGGAAGATGAAATTGAGCTGACCAAAAGGCAACTGGAAACAATTCCTTTTTTCGAAGACCTGGACCTGCGTTACAATAATTTTGAAAGGGTACCCCTGCCGGCAACATCTGCCGTAATGTTCTGCATTATGGACGTTTCCGGATCTATGGGTTTTCATGAGAAAGATATTTCGAAACGCTTTTTTACGCTTCTTTACCTCTTTCTTACAAAACAATACGAAAAGGTGGAGCTGGTTTTTATACGCCACCACACAGAAGCCAAAGAGGTAAACGAAGAGGAGTTTTTTAACTCCCGCGAAAGCGGAGGCACCATTGTAGCGCCTTCACTGGCGCTGATGAAAAAAATTATCAACGAACGTTATAACGATAATCAGTGGAACATCTATTGTTGCCAGGCCAGCGACGGCGATGTTTGGTCAGATGAGGATGCCGCGCAGTGCCATAAAGCAGTACGCGACGAAATACTTCCTTCCATCCAGTACATGGCCTATATAGAAATAAACAAGCACGAAAGAAACAGCAGCCTTTGGAAAGCCTACCAGAAACTTCAGGATGAAGATAAATTCTCGATGAGGAATATTTTTGAGGTAAACCAGATCTGGCCGGTATTTCAGGGCTTATTCAGAAAAAGAAACGTAGCAGCATGAACAAGAAAGAAACCTACAGGAAAATGTTCTGTGCACCTAACTGGAATTACGAAACCCTGCTTGCAGCAGATGAGGTTACGCACAGAATAGGAAGAGATGATTTCAGGCTGAAGGTGTACCCTAACCAGATAGAAATTGTAACCTCTGAACAGATGCTGGATGCTTACTCCCTCATAGGCCTCCCCACCTCCTACCCGCACTGGAAATTCGGGAAAGACTTCGTTATTAACCAGAGTAATTATTCAAAAGGAAGGATGGGGCTGTCCTACGAAATGGTAATTAACTCCAACCCCTGCATCAGCTACAATATGGAAAACAATACCACCTGTATGATGGTGTTGGTTATTGCCCATGCCTGCCAGGGACATAATGCCTTTTTTGCCAATAATTACTTCTTTAAGGAATGGACCTCCGCTGAATCCATTATTGATTACATGGTTTTCGCCCGCAATTTTATTCTTAAATGCGAAGATGAATACGGCCATGAAGAGGTTGAGAACATTCTCGATGCCTGCCATGCCCTCATGAACCATGGAGTGGATAAGTATAAAAAGCCACAAAAGCTCTCGGCACAGGAAGAAATTGAAAGGCTTAAGAAACTTTCTGATGTAAGGAGAGAAAATTACAATGAACTGTGGCGTACCCTGCCCAAAGACAATGAAATAAATTTTGAATCATCGGCCGGTAACTTTCCGGAAGAGCCGGAAGAAAACCTGCTCTATTTCATTGAAAAAAATGCGCCCACCCTCCCGGGCTGGAAAAGGGAAATTATACGGATAGTGCGGAAGGTTGCACAGTATTTTTACCCGCAGGGCATGACAAAGGTAATGAACGAAGGCTATGCCACCTTTATGCACTACCATATTGTAAATAAGATGTTTGAGGAAGGATACCTTGATGATGGTTTTATGCTGGAGTTTATGCACAGCCACAGTTCTGTCCTTTACCAGCCTCCTTACAACAGCAAATATTTTTCAGGTCTGAACCCTTACACCCTGGGCTTTAATATTTTTATGGATATTAAACGGATATGCCAAAACCCTACAAAAGAAGATAAAGCCTGGATGCCCCACCTGATTGGCCAAAACTGGCTGGAGCAGGTAAATTATGCCATGGAAAACTTCCGGGATGACAGCTTTCTTCTCCAGTATCTTTCCCCCAAAGTAATAAGGGACATGAAGCTTTTTTCCATTGGCGATTATGAAAAGGAAAAAGAATATATTATTCAGGCCATTCATGATGAGAACGGGTACCGGAAAATAAGGGAAATGCTGAGTGAGCAGTATACCCGCACCAGCTATGTGCCCGACATCCAGATTGAAAAAGTAGATCTCCATAAATCCAACAGGATTTTCCTGTCGCACAATATCAGTAACGGGCGCAGGCTCCACCAGGATGAAGCCCAAAGCACGATTGAGTATCTGCATTACTTATGGGAGTTTCCTGTAACACTTTACTCTAAAAACAAGCTTGGCGTCATTGAAGACGAATATAAAAAAGGTTAACGGCAGGTTTTAAATGATTATAGCCGGTTGTGCGGGCTGCTACTTATGTGGCCCCGCACAACCGGCATTTTATTTAAAACTGATGGTGATTATTAACCGGCCTAACCATTATCCCTTATCCTGAAAACAAACCCTTCAAGAGATTCATCCTTAAGGCAATTCTTAAGAGTGGCCTCAACTTTTTCATATTTCCCTAAGGCTCCTATGTGCCTGAAACCGATTGTTACCTCCTCTGAAGGCAGTAGTTTCTTCATTGTAATTCTCAACTCCTCCTCATCATCGGAATGAACAAACCAGTTTATTTTATTGCCTTCCACCTCAAAAGGATTCAGGTGAAATTTTTCACCGAAAGCAGGGCTGATAAACTGGTATTGAAAATCTTTATCGACTAAAAGGATTCTTTCGTTTGTAACCGAAATTAAAGAGGTAAGAAGTTTTTCCCGTTTCTCCATTTTAGCTTCCATAAGCTTGGTTTCAGTTACATCTCTGGAAATCCCGAAAGTACCAATAGTCTGGCCCCCTGAATTTTTCAGCGCCATTTTACTGGTAGATACATAACTCACTCTGCCATCTTCCCAGGTTTCCTTTTCCACCAGGTTCATAACAGGTTTGCCGGTCTTCATGATCTCCATTTCAGCATCAAAAGCAGGTTGGGCATGTTCAGCTGTAAAGAAATCGAAGTCAGATTTACCAACCACCTCATCAGGGCTTTTAGCATTGAACAACTGTAACATATGGTCACTCATTCTTATGAATTTGCTCTCCCTGTCCTTAAAGTATATATAGTCGGTGGCATTTTTCATTAATGCATCCATCAGATATTTTTCCTTTGCCAGCTCCTGTTCAATTTCTTTGATGTGGGTTACATCATGATATATCCCCACCAGGAAAGGATTTCCGTCTTCATCTTCAATTACCCTCTTTTTAGCTATTCTGTAAATTTCTTTTCCTGCAAGCTTTACCTTCTCCTCCTTCAGGGAATCGCCACCTTCCCTGAACAGCTTTTCATCTTCATTATAAAAAGCCTCTGCCTCCTCTTTACTGAAAAGATCATATTCGTTTTTACCAAGCACATCATCTTTGCTTACCTGGTGAACCTTGCTGTAAGCATCATTAATAACCACAATTTTATGCTCCTTATCCTTAACATAGATAGGGTCAGGAATTGCATTCATAACCTGCTGCAGGAAATTCCGTGTTTTTATTATTTCAGCCTGAATTTTTGCTTTTTCATGACTTTCCCGCTGCAGACTTTCCTGAGTGGCCTCCAGCTCTTCCATATTCTGCCTGAGTTCCTCTTCCTGGGCCTGCATAATTTCGGCTTGGTTCTGCGATTCTTCCAGAAGCTTTTTAGTGTTCTCACTTATTTTATAAGCAGAAATGGTTGAGGCAATATTTTCTCCAACCTTCTCCAGAAATTCTACCTGGTACTGAGGGAATTCATGAAAAGAGGCAAGTTCAATAATACATTCCACCTTATCATTAAGCTTAAAAGGAACAATAAGCAGGTTCCGGGGCGGGGCTTCTCCAAGGCCGGAGGTAATTGAAACATAACCGGCAGGAATTTCTTTAAGAAATGTAGATTCCTTTTCCAGAAATACCTGCCCTACAAGCCCCTGCCCTGCTTCCACTTCTTTATTCAGAAATTTTTTACGGTTATAAGCATAGCAGGCCGCCAGCTTTAAAACCCTTCTCCCCTCCACTTCAGAAACCACAAATAAACTTCCCTGATTGGCATTAAGGTATTTTACAATTCCTTTTATAATGCTGTCATAGAAATCTTCAGCATCCCTGTTATCCCGCCGGAGCAATTCCACAAACCTGTTCATTCCTTCGGAAACCCATTTCCGTTCTGCTTCACCTTTTTTTATTTCCAACAGCTGGTTCCTGAGCCCTGCCAGGGATTGCATCAAAAGGCCTCCATTTACTTCCTCCACCGCACCTCCCGATGTAAGTTTCCCTTCCTTTATGTCATTAACAAAAGCTGTTGATTGATTGATTTCTGATGTTAATTTCTCCAGCCAGGTGCTTACAATTTCAACATCCTCCTTTGGCAATTCCCGGGTGTTGGTAAGTAGGTCTCCCTTTTCAAGAATGGATAAAGAAAGCTTTTTTAATCCTGTTACTGATTTCCGGATCTTTGAAAGAACAAAAACATACACAAGAGCAATCAGGATGAGAGAAAAAAACAGAACAGCTTCGTCTTTACCAGACTCAGGAGAAAAAGCCATCAGGTAATTTCCCGTTACAATCACTGCAAAGGCAGCTATAATAATGTTAATTTTATTCAGGCTATTCATAAAAGTTGAGTTTGGAGTATAGCTTAAAATAGAATCTTTTTGCCTCCTTTTCCTGTTTAGCTACACTGTTTCTTTTCCCGGGTAAGGTTTTGAGCAAAAAAAATGATCCCCGATTTTCATCAGGGATCATTTAAAGAGCTTCCGGACCGGAAAGACTGTTAATATTTTAAACTACTCTCAATAAACAAGCTAACTACTTCGCCGGCCTGAAAACACTGATTTCTTTTTCGTTACACTCCAGGTATGGTCCTTCCAGTAAATCTATACAATAAGGTACTGCCGGAAAAACAGCATCCAGACATTGCCTGATCGCTTTGGGCTTTCCGGGAAGATTAATAATGAGAGCCTTCCCCCTGATGCCTGCTGTTTGCCTGGAAAGTATAGCTGTGGGCACATACTTCAGGCTTTCTGTTCTCATCAACTCCCCAAAACCCGGCATCATTTTCTCGCATACCTTTTCTGTTGCCTCAGGGGTTACATCGCGCAATGCAGGCCCTGTACCACCTGTGGTTAAAATTAAACAACAACCTTTTTTATCAGCCAGGTCAATAAGTGTTTGTTCTATCAGCTCCTGTTCATCGGGTATTACAACATATTCCTCTTCCCATTCCGAAACAAGATAGTCTCCCATCGTTTTACTAATTTCCCTGCCGGAAATATCCTCATAAATCCCTGCACTGGCCCTGTCTGAAATGGTTACAATTCCTATTTTAGCCGGAGTACTCATAAACATCATTTTTATTATTGAAACTCTAAAAAAAACTTATCCCTGTAATATGCTGAATTACTCCGGCACATTTAATTTATTCTGCTATTTTATGCAGAAAAAAACTGCGGGAAACCCTTAATCAGCATTTTCCATACTTTTTAATAAAAATGATGTACCGCTAAACAACACATTCAGGCTTTATTACCTGTCTGGCAAAGTTTTTAACTAAGCTGGTAAGAATCAGCCGGAACAGTGATTTCCTGGAAATTCTCCTTAGGACTTTCGCAAAGGGAACAGGTGTAAGCAGCAGGAAGCTGTTCGAAAGTTGTACCGGTCTCAATACCTTTTTCCATATCCCCGAACCTGCTGTCGTAAATAGTAAAACAGTCTTTGCACTGGTGAACAGTTACCTTTTGCTCATCTGCTTTCTCTTTTTTATCAGGCGCCTTAACAGGTTCCATTTCCAGCTGGTCGTAGTAATGCCTGCTAAGCTGAATCAGAACAGCAGGCATATCCTCCCGAAGTACATTCTTAGCATAAGTAATTTTTTCCTGCAGGTTTGGATTGAACTTCTTTGTATGGTATATATTGTAGGATTCAAAAAGGTCGTAATCACCCTCGAATTTAGAAGGCGAGTTTTTCTCAATGATAATTGATGAAAATGTAACCATAGGCATCGTTTTAATGGTAAAACTAAGGCCGGAGGTATTAATATCATTCTGGTCGAAGGTTCTTACCAGGAACCGCTTCAGCTCCATTGCCTCGCCGTCAATTACAGGGGTATGCCAGTAAAGCTCCAGGGAGGAATGGCGGGTATTAATACCAAATTTCCCCAAAAGCTTTTCCCACTTAATTAACTGGCTGTCAGGTATACCCTTAACAATGAAAGACTTCCAGGGAGTAATTCCTATTTTACCCACATTTGTTTCAGCACAAAGGTCGCACATGGCTTCCATAAAAGGCAGGTCATACTGATTATTTCTCCAGTATAAGCCCAGCCAGTGCTGGTTCCCCGACATTTTATGAAATCCTTCGTAATACGGAAAGAGATTTTCCGGTACCTTTAACTGGTCTTTGCTTTCCTTAAGGTCAAAGTGCTTATCGGCCATACGGAAAAGCTCCTTGGGTGTGAGAGCCGGGTTAAGCTGCAGGGTTTCTTCCATAAACAGGCTTAATTCAGCAATCTGGCTGCTGAATACCAGGAAGGGGCATGCCACAGGTTCTTTCCCCTCGAGACAACACAAATAAAGGAACCAGTAGTTATCGATTGGCGAGGCAATAAAGTTCAGGTCGCCGGTAAACAGCGGCACCAGTTTCTGGGCAGGGTCGACCACATTAATTTTCAGCCCAGGCTGATGGTTAAAATCCTCCAGAATATAATGGTAAGTATCGGAATGTACCCATGGAGTGGCTGATGTGATGCCCGAGGAAACATATGAGCTTACTATATTCTGCTTTTGCTGCTCATGCAATTCAAAATTCAGTGCGGTTTCCTGCCCTATATTTTCTGGTTTAACATTTTTCTTCAGCACAGGAAACAAAATATCCTGCCTGGACCCAAAGTGTATGTAATTAACCCCGGCTTTTCTGGCAGCTCCTAATATTTTTTTTAAATGATTGGGAGATATACTCCCTCCATTTGTAAAAACACGTAATAAGTCTGATTTTTCCTTACCGTAATCCATGGTTATTCCTTGTTTATTTTTTGTTGTCCCTTATGGTACCTGGTGATTGGTGGCTTAATACTATTGCTTTACCACTAAGTCATTACTGCTTTCTAAAATAGCTTTCACTTCCGGCTTACAGCTTCCACAGCCTGTTCCGGCACCCGTAGCGGCACATAACTCATTAAAATTCCGGCAGCCTGCATTTATAGATTCCTGAAGGTTACCTTCTCCTACATTATTGCAGGAACATACCAGCTTCCCTAAAACAGGTTTAGGAGCTTCTCCCGACCTGAGGAGCGACAATCTCTTTTCGCCAAGCTCCGTTTTTGATTCGATAAGAGACTTAAACTCTGCAAATTCTTTTTTATCGCCCAGCAATACCGCTCCTACCAGTTTATCCTGATACACAATACATTTCTTATAGTACCTTTTGGCTTTGTCTATAAAAATAATTTCTTCATAATCAGGATCTTTTTCCGGCACATGCAGCTCGCCAACTGAACAAAGATCAAGGTCAGGAAATTTAAGGATGTTCATGAGCACAGATCCTTCGTAGAAGCTGGAAAGGTCGCCATTAATATAATGGGCGGCAATTTCGGCCTGCTGCTCTGCAGAAGCTGTAATGCCATATAAAATATTCTCAAACTCCGCAATCTCTCCCATTGCAAAAACATCGGGATGGCTGGTCTCCAGGTACTGGTTTACAATCACCCCTCTGTGGCATTCCAGTCCTGCTTCTTTGGCTAACTGTATGTTAGGGCGGGTGCCGATAGCATAGATGGCTGCATCGCACTGGATTTTAGTACCACTTTTAAGTATGGCTTTAAATCCTCCTCCTTTAAGGGGCAGCAGGGTTTGCACCTGGTTATTCAGGTGCACTTTTATTCCCAGCTGTTCAATATGGTCCTGCAGGAGGCCGGCAGCTGTTTCATCAAGCTGCCGCTGCATTAGCATGGAAGATAACTGGATAATGCTTACCTCCATATCTATCTCGCGCAGAGAAGCTGCCATTTCAAGCCCCAGCAATCCACCGCCTACAATAAGTACCCTGCTCTTAGGTTTCAGGTGGTTCTGCAGGTCTTCGGCATCTTTCCTGGAACGCATGGTAAAAATGCCCGGCAGATGAAGAGGAACCTCTTTAGGAACAAACGGGCTGCTGCCTGTTGCCAGCACCAGTTTATCGTAAAAATGCTGTTCCCCTTTTTCGTCAATTACATATTTAGCCTCTTTGTTAATGCTGGTAACAGAATTACTGAGGTGGAGGTGAATATTCCATTTTTCGAGGTCCTGTGGGGTTACTTTATTTAACTTATCCCAGCCCAGGTGCCCGTTTACATATTCCGGAAGAAGTACCCTGTTGTAAAAAGGATAAGGCTCTTTAGAGAAAACATGAATTTCATCCTGCTGGTTAATTTCCCGGCAGGAAGCCACAAAGCGATAAGCTGCAGCTCCGGCACCCACCACAATAATTTTTTCGGCAGGTTTTACATAAGGAGCTACCTGTACCTTACTGAATTTAAAATCAGGCTCTTTGGATATTTTGTCAACCAGGTTATTGGTAAGGTTATTGGCCCTTGCAAAATCATTTTTAAAGATCTTACCCCAGTGCATAGGCGCAAAAACGACTCCCTGTTTTATTTCAGTAGTTACTTTGGCAGTAAGCCGTACCTCGCCTCTTTCGCTGAACACCTCAACAACATCGCCATCCTCAATTTTACGCAGGGCAGCATCCACTGGATGTATCTCCAGGAACGGTTTGGAAATATGCTTTTTTAATTTTTTTACCTTACCTGTTTTGGTCATGGTATGCCACTGATCGCGGATGCGGCCCGTAGTAAGAATTAAAGGATAATCGCGGTCAGGCTTTTCGGAGAGCAGTTCGAAATCCACACCATGGATTTTTGCTTTGCCATTTGGCCTGTAAAAGTTAAAATCCGTAAATAAACGTGGTGTTCCGGTATGTTCTGCAGATGGCACAGGCCACTGTATTGACCTGCTATCCTTTAACTTTTGGTAGGTTAATCCGCTGATATCTATTTTTGTGCCTTTGGTAAGGCGGCAGTGCTCTTCAAAAATCTCCCCTGCCGAGTTATAGTCAAAGCCATGGAAGCCCATTTTTTTTGCAAAGCGGAGCAGGATTTCCACATCGGGCAGCGCCTCTCCAGGGGCTTCTATTCCTTTATTCAGGTAGCTGATCCTTCTTTCGGAATTAGTCATTGTACCCTCTTTTTCCAGCCAGCCTGCAGCAGGCAGTACCAGGTCAGCATACTGAACTGTATCGGATAAGTTTGAAATATCCTGAACCACTACGAATTTAGCTTTTCCAAGGGCTCTTTCCACCATACGGGCATCGGGCAGACTTACCAGCGGATTGGTACAAATAATCCAGATGGCTTTCATACGGCCATCTTCCAGGGCCTCAAACATTTCGGTAGCTGTTAAACCGGGCCTGGCAGGAACATCTGCTACATTCCAGAAATCAGCTACTTCTTTTCTATGCTCAGCACTCTGCAGGTTACGGTGAGCCGATAACAGATTTGCCATTCCACCCACTTCCCTGCCGCCCATAGCATTGGGCTGCCCTGTAAGGCTGAATGGTCCGCTGCCGGGCTTTCCAATCTGCCCTGTAATCAGCGAAAGGTTTAAGAGCGAAAGATTTTTATCCACTCCACTTGCGCTTTGGTTAAGGCCCATCGCCCACATCGTGATAAAGCCTTTCGAGGCGCCAATCATTTCTGCAGCCTTAATAATATCGGCACCCGGTATATCACATAAAACAGCCGCCTCTTCCAGCGACACCCGGAAAGCCGCTTCACGTAAAGCTTCTATTCCTTCCGTGTGCTTTTCAATAAAATCATAATCCACTAAACCCTGCTCCAGCAGTACCCGTGCAATGGCATTATATAAAACCACATCTGTTCCCGGATTCAACTGCAGGTGCAAATCGGCCATGGCGCAGGTTTGTGTTTTGCGCGGATCTGCCACAATAATCTTTACATCAGGATTTTTCTCTTTATGAGCCTCTATCCGGCGAAAAAGAATTGGATGACACCATGCGGGGTTAGCTCCTGCAATGAAAAAACAATCGGCCAGCTCTATATCTTCATAAGATACAGGCACAGAATCCTCTCCTAATGCCATTTTATAGCCCACCACTGCAGAACTCATACAAAGTCTGGAGTTGGTATCTACGTTATTGGTTTGCAGGAACCCTTTGGTGAGTTTATTTACTATATAATATTCTTCTGTAAGGCACTGCCCCGAAACATAAAAGCCTACAGAATCGGGGCCATATTTGTTAATCAGGGTTTTAAAAGCCCCTGCAGCACGATCAAGCGCAGCATCCCATGAAACCTGCTGCAACGGCAGATTTTTGGCATAACGCATTTGCGGATGCAGAATCCTGTCGGAGGTATCCTCCGCTACATAATGCAGGTTCATGCCTTTAGAGCAGAGCATTCCTTTATTAACAGGATGCTCAGGATCTCCCTGAACACTGATCTTTCCGCGGTGGTCTTTATTCACAATAATTCCACAACCAACACCGCAATAAGAACAAGTTGTTTTTACCTGATCTGCCATTGAATTTTGCTTACTCATAAAACAAGGTTTCTAAATATTATCAAGACTGAAGCGAAGGCTCCAGTTTATTTTTACTTTCTGATAACTCTTCCAGTTCCATCCTTACTTCTGCTTCTGCCTCCGGAGAGAATCTTATCGCCCATGTAAGTAAGGAAACTCCTAATACCACTCCGCCAATAATAAGCAGAGCCTCAGGGTAAGAAATATTATCTATTTTGAAAAGGAAACCAGCTGCAACAGCACCGGCATTCCCGCCTGCACCTACCAGTCCTGCCACTGCACCAACCGCCTTACGGTTAATGAATGGAACAACTGAGTAAGTAGCTCCGGAGGACATTTGCACAAATATTCCAAAAATGAGCATTGAACCTATAGCAAGAGGTAAATAGCTCATCCGGCTGAAAATCATCAGGGCCACACCTTCTAATAAAAGGGTAAAGAAAAGGAACCTCACCCTTCCATTGAGGCCAAACTTCATCCCGAACTTATCCCCTAAGGCCCCTCCGAGGGTACGGGCAAAAATGTTCATAAAGCCAAATAAGCCTGCAATGATTCCGGCAGTTTTAAGATCAAGATTAAAATAATCGTTGTAATAAATAGCTGCCACGTTATAAATGGTCAGTTCTATTCCGAAACATGCGCCATATACTAAAAATAAAATCCAGACCCGCGAATCCTTCATTACCTGGCCAAAACCTCCTTTACTACCTTTACTCACACCAAACTCAGGATCCTTTTTCCTCAGTTCAGAAAAGTTTCCTTTTGGGGTATCCTGAGTATTGAAATAATATAAAACACCCATTACAGCCATTGCCACACCCGGGATTACCATTGCATACCGCCAGGCCTCTGCCGTTGAAAATCCTATTGAAACAAAGAGTGCAAATACCATTGGCAAAACCATCTGGGTAATCCCTCCTCCCATGTTTCCCCAACCTGCAGTTGTGGCATTTGCCGTTCCTACAACATTTGGCGCAAACATGCCTGAGGTATGATATTGGGTTATCACAAAAGAGGCCCCAATAACCCCTATAGCAAGCCTGAACAGCAAAAAGCTCTCATAACTATTACTCAGTCCAATAAACATTACCGGTAATGATCCCAGCAACAACAAAGCTGTATAAGCCAGTCTCGGACCGATTTTATCAAGTAACCATCCTATCCCCAGCCTCACTAATACAGTTATGGCCACAGAAGCAATAATGATATTACCCACCTGATCCTGGCTCAGAGAAAATTCCTCTCTTACCACTGCCATGAGAGGGGCTATACCAAACCACCCGAAAAAGCACAGAAAAAATGCCATCCAACTCATGTGAAAAGCCCTCATATGAGGAGCTTTAAAACTAAAAATTTTAATCTTTTTTGCTTTGCCGTTTTTATTGACTTTCATGAATAATTAAGCTAATTCCTTTTATTGATGATCCTGATATTTTCCCCGAACCCTGTTACAATCAACAAAAGGTCTCTCTATCTACAATTTAATTTGAACTCCGGGTGCAATCAGGACCGACACTTATGGCCTTTTTGAATTTACCAGCATAAGTGCCTGTTTAATGTCCTGCCGGACCCTGATCCGGTTAACATTTATCAAAATTAAGAAATTATACGTATAAATTCATCCATGAATGAATATTTTTTACATTTTTTTCTTTTTGTAGAGTATTTTTTAATCCACTTTATATTCTTTAATTTATTTTTTTTGCTTTTCAGGGTGTTTTTACACCTCAAAATTTAATTTCTCCTGCATTTACAATTAATTCCTCCTGCTTTCCCCAAATTATCAGACAGAACCCCAAAAGAAGAAAACCTTAAACATCCTCCTGAACTTAATTTACATTTAAAATGGAACACTACTGAAAAAGCCCACCCAAACAAAAAGAAGGAGCCGGCCATTCTTCGTAAAGAAGCTACTCCACTTCCCCGAAGAACCAGCCGGCCCCAAACCATATGTTACATAATTTTTAGATTTCCGGAAATCAGGAATTTAACGCAGGCTCCATAGCATACTCCTTCTCTGACTTCTCCTCCATCTCCTTTTTAACCTCAGCCTCTGCAGCCGGTGAAAATTTAATTGCCCAGGTAAGAAAGGAAACCCCCGTAACTACCGCACCAATCACCAGCAAAGCCTCCGGATAAGTAATATCCTCCACCTTAAACAGAAAGCCTGCTGCCACCGCACCTGCATTACCCCCTGCACCGACTATGCCGGAAACAGCACCAATTGCTTTTTTATTTATAAACGGAACCACAGAATAGGTTGCGCCCTCCGACATTTGAGTAAACAAACTGAACACGATCATAGAAGCAATAGCCAGAGGTAAAATTGTCATCTGACTAAATAACATTAAAGCCAGTCCTTCCAGAAGCAACACAAAGAAAAGAAACCTGACCCGTCCTTTTAAACCATGCTTCACTCCATACTTATCACCAAACATTCCTCCAAGAGACCTGGCAAAAATATTCATCAAACCAAACAGACCGGCTATTAAACCTGCAGTTTTAAGATCAAGATTAAAATAGTCCTTATAATAGATAGCCGCCACGTTATTTATAGTAAGCTCAACTCCAAAACAAGCACCGTATATAGCAAATAACGCCCAGACACGCTTATCTTTTAAAGCAGTCATAAAAGCACCCTTCTCTTCATTCTTTTTAGCATACCCGGGATCTTTCTTTCTTAAATCCGACAGGTTTCCATGAGGCGTATCCTGAGTAAACATATAATAAAGAACCCCTAAGATAATCATAGCAACCCCGGGCACAACCATTGCCCACCTCCAGGCCGAGGCCTCTATAAAACCTAAAGAAACAAACATGGCAAATATCATTGGCATCACCATCTGGGTAACACCACCACCCAGGTTTCCCCAGCCGGCTGAAGTAGCATTGGCAGTCCCAACCACATTTGGAGCAAACATTACAGAAGTATGATATTGAGTTATCACAAAAGAAGCACCAATCACCCCAATTGCCAGCCTGAACAACAGAAAGCTTTCATAACTATTACTTAAACCAATAAACATTACCGGCAGAGCTCCCAAAATAAGCAGGAATGTATAACTGATCCTGGGCCCGATTTTATCGCACAACCAACCAATACCCAGCCTGGCAATTACTGTAATTGCCACAGATGCAATTATTATATTACCGATCTGGGACTGAGTAAGAGAAAGTTCATCCCTCACGACAGCCATCAAAGGGGCAATACCAAACCACCCGAAGAAGCACAGAAAAAATGATAACCAACTCAAGTGAAAAGCCCTCATATGCGGAGCCTTAAAGCTTAATAATTTGATTTGCGTAGCTTTACCGTTTTTGTTTACCTTCATAGTTTCTCTTTTTATTGGTTGAAATTCTTTTGACTCTGTCTTTCAGAACAGAAATATCTTTACGGATTTATTTTAGCCCCTGCATTATCTCTAAAATCAGAACCCCCTTTAAATACACCTGACAATAAACCACCACAAAAGAGCCGATTGCCATTACTTAATTCAAATTTAAGAATTACTACGTAATTTTAACAACTATATATTTTTATTTTTTATATTTTTTTAAATAAGTAGGGTGTTTTTCACCCCTTAATCTGCATATTTTTAACGCCTTTTAATAATTAAGGTTATTTTTTTTATTAAAAAAAATAAAAATATCTACATAAACCCATTACACATGCCTGCAATCAACCACTCAGACGGCAACTCCTGATCCACCTCATCAAAAAAAGTATCTTCACCCGGGTAAAAGAAACCGCCCCCCCCCTTTCTCAGAATACGATAAAAAAAAGGGAGTGCAGAAAAACTGCACTCCCTTTTCCCTGTCACCCTCACCGGACGCAGGAAAATCCACTATTTAAAATAGTCACTGCTTACAAGCCTGTTTTCTTTTGCAAAATTGATCAGTTCCACTACATTTTTCACACCCAGCTTTTTCATTAAATTAAATCGCTGCGTCTCAACGGTACGCACGCTTTTTCCAAGCTTATCTGCAATATCCTTATTACTTAACCCCATTACCACATGTTTCAGTATCTGCTTTTCCTTGGCGGTCAGTTCAAAACCGTCCATTATTACAGGAGCAACAGGCTTATTCCTGTACAATCTGTTCAGATAATTATCTGCCAGAATATTAGCGACAGGACTGCTGAAGTACCTGCCTCCGCCAGCTATCTCCCTGATGGCTTTTATTAATTCCTGCTTTTCGGAATCTTTAAGCAAATAACCGGAGGCTCCACATTCAATTGACTGAAGCACATACTCTTCATTATCGTGCATCGACAGGATCAGGGACCTGGTCCGCAAAGACAGATGATTCATTTCACGCGCCGCTTCAATTCCATTCATCCCGGGCATTCTTATATCCATAATAATCACATCAGGACCTGAATTGGAAGCTACCCTTACGGCTTCTTTACCATCTGAAGCCTCACCAATAACTTCTATATCCTCCTCGCTCTCCAGCAAAGCTTTTATCCCGTTTCTTACTATTACATGATCATCTGCCAGCACAACAGTTATAGCCATTTTTAAATAGGGGTTTGTAAATAAATTTTAGTTCCCTCTCCGGGTTTTGAATAAATCTGAATTTTACCATCAGCATACACTGCCCGCTCCTGCATATTATACAGACCAAGCCCAACCGCACCTTTGTTCTCTAAATTTAACACTTCTTCTGTTACAAATCCCATTCCATCATCCTGAATTATTATAGTCAGCTTCTTCGCATCATGAAAAAATGAAATTTTAATGGTGCCGGCTTTTGCATACTTTATAGAGTTATTAACAGCCTCCTGTATTATCCTGTATAAGTTAATTTCCTTATAATCATCCAGCCTGTTATTAAAACCTGTTATATTATTAAAAATCACTTCGGTTTCAGTGTACTTCCTGGTTTCAGCAACAAATTTATTTACAGCAGGCGTAAGACCGTAATCTTCAAGCACACCGGGTGTAAGAAAAAATGAAATTCTCCGGACCTCCAGTATTATTTCCTTCACCAGATCTTTCAATTCAGCAAGTTTTTTACCAGCCTTTTCCGGCTCTTTAAAATCCAGCGCCTCAATCTGGAATTTTAAACCTGTAAGCAACTGACCTATTCCATCATGCAAATCTTTTGATATTCTCTTTCGCTCATCCTCCTGCCCCTCCACAACCAGGGACGACTTCATTCTATGTTCCTTTATCTGCTTTTCGAATTTCTTTTTATCCAGTTTCCGGTAGTACTCATCTGCAATTTTCTTATCCGTTATATCAGAGCACAGGAATATAATCTGGATCAGTTCAGATTTCGTATTTACCACCGGCAAAATAGTCATATCCAGCCATACAACCTCCTTTTCCTTTGAGATGAGCTTAACCTGATCATGCCAAACACCCCCGTCCTTCACAACATTTAAAGCATGTACAAGAAAATCGTTGCTATGAACAGCAGATTGGATGAATTCCGTGGCCGGAACAGATTCCAGCTCACGCTCACTATAACCTGTTAGCTGGGCAAATTTCTGACTGATATAAAAGATTCTGCCAGTTTTATCAGCCTTGGCAAACACACTTGCCTGATCAAGTGCAAAGCTGAAATCTGCAAGATCTTCATGTGTTTTCTGCAGAGCCTTATATAAGGCTGATATTTCTTCTGCATTTCTTTTAGCAGTTCCTTCAGACCGGATAAGGCTCCCGATAATTTTTTTGATCTCTAAGGTGGTCGGGATAAAAATAAAGGCAACTTCAAAACCAAGAATCGACAGGGAAATGATTAAAAGAATAATTTCTGTCCTCTTAAGAAAAGTCACCTTCTCATAGGCCTGCTCATCATATAAAAATACTATGGCATTCATCCCTTCCAGAAAAACAGATTCATGCCTGAGAATTTCCGCCACACGACCTGAAAAAGAGTCCTGCGAAGCCGCAGGATCCTCATCTGTCAATCTCAATATCTCACGGCTGTTCCGTACCACTCCTTCGAAAGAAGGCTGAATTCTTTGGTAGATTTTATTAATCTCCTCCCCGTTATTTCCAGGCAGGGCCAGTTCTTTATCTCCATGAATCAAGCCTAAATGCGTTTTCTCCCACAGGTCCAAAGTTCTTCTCAGTACCTCAATTCTCCTCCCCCGCTCCACCTCAACACTATCAAGACTCAACAGCAAAACTTCTTTAGCCAGCTTCTGGCTCAGCATCCGCTGCCGGCCGGCTAAATTTATCACCCGCGAATCACTTAGCTGCTTATCAAGGTAATTCTGAACAAAAAGCCCGCTCACAAGAATTGTAACTGCAATGGCAGTAAATGCAATAATATACAGCCTCCGGAGTCTTGCGAACGAAAATTTTTCAATTGCCTCATTGCCTTTTTCTGAAGCACTTTCTTTCAATATTTCGGCCATACATTATCTCCAGGGGTAAAACGCAATTAAATCCCCCCTTTTAACAGAAGGTGATTCCAATGGCTGACAAGCCAGTCCGTCAGACATGGCAGTAGCAGTTACATCACCACTGCCATTATATACACAGGCACTGAGCAGGCTTTCTCCGGCATGTTCAATAATCCTGCAGGGAAAATATTCCTCCATGCCGCTTTTTTTATTTCTTTCGAAATCCGCCTTAAAATATAAGGGCACTATCTCCTCCATGCCTAAGCACGCCCGCAGAAACGGCTGGATAAAAAGCTTAAACGTCACCTGACAGGAAAACGGATTTCCCGGCAAACCAAAAACCACCGGACCACCCTCTTTCTTACCAAACCACAGAGGTTTTCCCGGTTTCAGCTTTACCTTATGAAAAATTTTCTCAACCCCTAAACTAACCAAAGTCCCGGGCACATAATCAGCATCTCCCATAGAGACTCCCCCGGTCAGTATCACAACATCAGCTCCCATTGCGCCTTCCAGCCTTTTGCGCAGCGCCTCAGGATCATCCTGCACAAGACAGCGCTCCACCGAAAAAATGCCCATCTGCTGAAAAAAGGCAGCAAGAGTATAACTGTTAGAGTCGCGGATCTGATGAGGCAAAACCTTTTCTGCAACAGGCTTTATTTCATTTCCGGTTGAAATAATTACCACCTTCGGCGTTTGATAAACCAATACTTCCGCCATCCCCAGAGAAGCCAGCAAAGTTATTTCAGCAGGATTAATCCGAACCCCTGCCGGCAATGCCTCCGTTCCTTTTTCCAGATCCTCTCCCTGCATGGCCATATTCTGCCCCGGCCTTACAGCATCAATGTTAAATTTAACAAAATCACCTTCCTGCTCCGCATCCTCCACCCGGATAACTGCATCAAAACCAGCAGGAACCGGTGCCCCTGTCATTATTTTTAACACCACTCCTTCTGCAAAATCCGAACCGGAAGAATCTCCGGCAAAAACAGAAGCAGCAACTTTATAACTCTTTCCTGCGCTCCATTCCTTTGAACGCACGGCATACCCATCCATTGCCGACCTGTTAAACGGTGGGTAATCCCTGTCCGCCCTTACACTTTCGGCAAGCACTTTTCCACACGCTTCTTCCAGAGGTGTTTTTTCTGTTTTAAAACTGAAGCTGTTTAACTTAACTAAATTCACTGCTTCCGCAACACTTATCATAAACCTGTATTTTGATACCTTTCGAATAATTCTATAAGAGAAACAAACCGGGAAGAACAAATCAAAAACTAATTAAAATTACTTCCCAGGGTGGAATAACCTTTCACATAATCCTGAAAAAGCAAATCCTCTGCAAAAGAGTAAAACTTTCCGCAAAAAAAAGACTCCGGGATATAAAAATACAGGAAGAAAATAAAAACAAGGATATTTGACGGAAGCCAGTCCGGAAAAGTCCGTGAACCGGAAACATTTCCCCTGGAAAAAAAACAATAAACAAAATACGATTCGTCAGCACAAAAAAAAGAATTACCATCTGCAGAACCGGAAAAACCCAAAAAAAAAGGAAAAAAATAGGTCATGAATAAATTAAATCAGGGAAAAAGGGCCAGCCGCACTGTACCCTTCCCTAATCTAACTGAGGAATCTGCATTTATTAAACACTTGCCCCGGGCTCTGAAAATAGTACTGTCCGTTCTTAAAAAGGCAGCGCTAAACCAGGGCAGAAACATCAACAAAAACATATCCCTCCCCTGTTTTTACAGGATAGGTCTTAATATTATCGCAATCACCACTGAAACTCTCTCCTGTTTTCAGGGAAAAAGTCTGCTTATGAAAAGGACACGCTACTTTAGGCTCTCCGTCATGGTCTCCTAACATCCCCCTGCTCAGGATCATCTGTAATTTATGAGGACATTGATTTTGGGTTGCATACCATTCTCCTTTCCTGTCAAAATGAAAGATGGCAATCTGCTCAGCTCCATACTTTATCGCCACCCCTCCACCAGCCGGCACATCTTCCATCCTGCAGGCCTTATACCACCTTTTATCCGTCAATACCTCAGTCATTACAGTATTATATTAAAATTACCATTGATTAATTAACCCCACTCCTGTTCAGCTTTTAATATCCATACCCACCAAACACTTTTCTGCTGCGACAAAATGAGAACAGACCACAATCTTAAGTACTATTACTTAATAATTCAACACAATCCTCTTTTAATTTGTCAAATATTTAATACTTCATTAAATTTTAAACGCACGATATTAATTATTTTTATATTTTTTACCTTATCAGGTTTATTTTTTAACTCAATTGAGGCATATTTACAAAAAACATTAAAACAGAAGATAGTATGAGAAAGGCCCGACTTACCCTCGTTGGCGCCGGCCCGGGCGACCCGGAGCTGATAACCGTTAAAGGACTGAAGGCAATACAGGATGCAGACGTTATTTTATATGATGCACTGGCGAACAGAACCCTTCTTGATTATAGAAAAGATTCATGTCAGATTCTTTTTGTAGGTAAAAGAGCAGGGCTGCATAAGTATTCTCAGGAGGAGATAAACCAGCTTATTGTAGATTTTGCAAAGGAGCACGGACATGTGGTAAGACTAAAAGGAGGTGATCCTTTTATGTTTGGAAGAGGATATGAAGAACTTGAATTTGCAGCAGAAAGAGGCATAGATATAGAAGTTGTTCCGGGCTTAAGCAGCGCCATGGCCGTACCAGCTGTAAATTTTATACCACCCACTTCCAGGGGTGTAAACGAATCAGTACGAATTGTTACAGCATCCACCAAAACGCACGAACTGTCCTGCCATATAACGACTCCCCTGCCTGAAGACCAGTCCCTGATAATACTGATGGGCATAAAATGGCTGGCACAAATATGCAGACACTTCATTAAAGAAGGACAGGGAGATTACCCGATGGCAATTATCCGGAATGGTTCACTTCCGGATCAGCTGGTTTATACCGGAACAATAAGCAGTCTGTACAGAAACCTGGAAATTTATAAATTCTCCTCTCCTTCCATAATTGTAATAGGAAAGGTTGTAGAGCTAAGGGCTAAACTAAATTCCCTGATTTCAGCCAATGAAGAAAAGCTCAGGAAGGCTTGCAATTAAGACTTGTACTAAAAAAATGCAGGGAAGAAGGGCCTCCCCCTCTGCCTCCCAGCTTCCTTTATCCGGCATTAATGCAGCAGCGGTTCCTTACATCGGGAACCGGCGGCAGGTCATTTTAATATCCGCCTGATATCATTAGCCTTACTCATTAGTTCACTGCTCTTTTCTTCATCCTGCTGATCTATAGCATCTTTAAACTGCTGCAGCTGGAGAATATACATACCAAGAGCCTCAGAAATGTTTTTGGTATTCTGGGAGAAGATTGGAGCCCACATTTTTGGTGAACTTTTCGCAAGACGGACCGTGGAGGAAAAACCACTGCCGGCCATTTCAAAAATATTATTCTGGTCTTTTTCCTTTTCCAGCACAGTTATACTCAAAGCAAAAGAACTGATATGGCTAAGATGCGACACATAGGCCAAATGCAGATCATGCTCCACTGCATTCATATAGGTCAGGTTCATTTCCAGTTGCCGGCATAAATCCTCCACCAGTTGCAAAGCGTCTTTGTCGCTTTTTTCCTTTTCGCAGATAATTATATTCTTTTTCAGCAAGAGTGACTCAAATGCAGCAGAGGGTCCTGAATATTCAGTACCTGCAATGGGGTGAGCCGCCACAAAACGACCTCTTTTGGGGTGGCTCTCCACTGCTTTACAAATCTGCTCTTTGGTTGATCCTAAATCCACCACCACAGCTTTTTCAGGAAGCCAGTCAAGTACAGAGGGCAACAGTTTACTGATAATGCTTACCGGCGTGGCCAGCACTACCAGGTCCGATTTTTTAACCGCATCTTCCAGTGGCAGTATTTCACCGGCAATTCCCAGGGAAAGAGCAGCCTCCGCATGTTCAGGGCTTGCATCAACCCCTGTCACTTTTACATCTTTGTTATTTGCCTTCACTCCCAGGGCAAAAGATCCTCCTAAAAGGCCCAGCCCCACAACACTTATAATCATAAAGCTATATAGCAGAAATGTCTGATTTTTTAATTCTTTCCAGCGCCTTTTCAAGAACCTCCTCTTTTGTACAAAGGGAAATCCGGATATAGCGCTCTCCTTTTTGCCCGAAAATAAAGCCAGGGGTTATAAACACATACTGCTGATACAGCAGGTAATCCACAAGTTTCTCAACCGACTGCAGGGAATCCGGTACTTTGGCCCATATAAACATACCTGTCTGCCCGGGATCAAATGTACAATTCAGCGTCTGTACAATTTTCTCCGCCAGCACTCTTCTTCTTTTATAAATTTTATTCTGCTCTTCGTGCCATTCAGGAGGGTTATCCAAAGCCACAACAGCCGCATTCTGCAAACCCAGAAAAGTTCCGGAGTCCACATTACTCTTCACCTTTAACACCGCATTTATATAATCCGGAGCCCCGCTCAGCCAGCCTACTCTCCAGCCAGCCATATTATGCGATTTGCTCATGGAGTTAAGCTCTATAGCCACCTCCTTTGCTCCCGCTACAGCAAGCAAACTTATTGGAGGCTCCTCATTCAGGATAAGGCTGTAAGGATTATCGTGGCACAACAAAATACTTTTTGAACGGGCAAACGCAACTGCTTTTTCAAACAGTTCCTTCGTTGCAGGAGCCCCGGTAGGCATATGCGAATAATTCATCCACATTAACTTTACCTTGCTGTAATCTTCCTTTTCCATGGCAGCCCAGTCCGGCTGCCAGCCTTCCTGCGCTTTTAAGGGGTAAGTACGCACTGTTGCACCTGCCATTTCGCTTACAGAGCGGTAAGTGGGATAGCCTAATTCAGGAATCAGCACCTCATCACCCGGATCCAGAAAAGCAAGGGAAATATGGGTAATCCCTTCCTTGGACCCAATCAGGGGCAGGATTTCTTTTTCAGGGTCGAGCAGCACACCGTATATCCTGCTATACCAGGAGGCCATTGCTTTCCGCAGCGAAGGTGTTCCTGTATAAGGCTGGTAGCCATGCGTATTTTCCTGCAGAGCTGTATCTACCAGCGCCTGCACTGTTTGAGGAGAAGGCGCCAGATCCGGACTGCCAATACCAAGGTTAATCACCTCATGTCCGGCGGACTGTAATGCCCTTACTTCTTTTAATTTTATTGAAAAATAATATTCCTTCAGGTCGTTAAGGCGCGAAGCTGTACGTATGATCATTATTTTAATTCAGTTTTCACTCAACATTTCCCGGGCAACCGCCAAAAGTACTTTGCTGCAGCAAGATATAAATACTCCCGCTAAGTAGGGAATATTGAAGGAAAAATTAATTACCCGCTACCGCCGGATAAATACCTCAATTGCCCCCATATATTCATTGTACCCCATAATTTCCGGCACATCTGCATGGCCGGCACCAGGAACCCTTACAGCTTCCCTGCGGCTGCCCCCGTAATTCCGGTACACCACTTCTCCGTGGGTACGGATACTCAAAAAGTTATCATCAATGCCGTGGATCCACAAAAAAGGCTGCTGCACTTTTTTAATTTCCTCCGCATTATCAATCTTCAAATCCACTAAATACTCAGCAGGCAGCGCCAGGCGGGAACCATCCTGAATCATTACTGCTGCAGATGCAAAAGGAGCCTCCAGTATAAGCCACGATGGAGTTAGGGAAAAATCCTTAGGGTTTGCCGTAATTTCAGTAGCAGGCGCCGTTCCCATGCTAAAGCCATACATAACAAGCCTGTCCCCGCTTAAGCCCTGCTCTTTCAGCCACTGAAGGGCAGCATCCACATCTGCATACAAACCCTTTTCAGTAGATTTTCCTTCCGACAGGCCATACCCCCTGTAGTCCACCATCATTACCCCAAAACGGTTTTTCCCGCCTGTGTGCGCAAGCAGTTTAGCCCTCTCCCAGTAAGCGTCCATGTGGCCGCTGTTTCCATGGCAGTACATTATTACAGTATCTGTCCCGATTTTACTGATGTCACCAATATATACTGCATAGATCCTGTGCGGCTCCGCATCCTGCGGCCCTTTAGAATCCAATGTAATAAGATGGGTTAAGCCTTGTGGAATATCATAAGCAGAGCCCGTTTTAAAATTAGTCTCCCCTGCATAATCATCGAACAGATATGCATCAATACTATTATCAGGGTTATAAAGATTATCGTCAAGCCTTAAACAGCCTGCACAAAATAAGATGACTAAAAAGAGGATGCTATTAATTATAATTCTCATACTTTCCTTAAAATTTTCTCCTCACACCAAAATAAAGGCCACCTGCCCCTTTATTACCAAAGCCTTTATAATCCACCACAATATCCCGCTTATCCTGGTTAAAGGCCAGCTGTTTAAATTCAATGGTAAAATCCCAGTTCCTTCCGGTAAAAACATGCCCAAGCTGCAGGCACGGCAACCAATGGGCAGGCTGATCTTCCCCGTGGGCCCTGCTTTGCGCTGGTTCAAACCAGTTAGCTAAGCCCAGGTAAACCAGTCTTTTTCCCTGGCCATATTCCCAGAAAGCATTTATATCGAGCTGCGGAAAGAGCCTTGCTCCTCCGCCTCTCAGCCCCACCATTACATTTGCGGCAGCCGAAGCGCTGATTCCGGGCCTGAAGCCTTCCGGCAAGGCAAAGGCATGAACAGCCCCCGCATCAAGCTGTAGAGTAGCAAAAGCCAGAGCTGTGGTGTGTATTCCTGCAAAACCTGTTGTTTTTTCAGAAATACCATAACCTGCATTAAGATTTGTAAGCGGAACTGGTATAGTCACATCAGCAAAACCAATTAAAGGCCCTCCTAGGTCTGCCCCTATTGCCAGCTGCCCTTTTTCAAGAGGCTTTACAAAGCGTGCCGGAGTACAGGAAAAGAGAACAGAAATGAGCAGGAGAAAAAACAGATTCTTCATCAAAAAGAAATAAAGGGTTACCAAAACCAAAATTACAAATTAAACCATCTTTAGTAAGAAAAGCCCCGTGGAATTTAAACATAACTGCAGACGTGATATGGATTACCTTCTTTGGTAATACTACCTGCCCACACACAGGGAAAGGTCCGGCAAAGTTTAATTAATTAACTCAAAATCAAAGCAATAGAATATTAAAAGGATACATTATTCAGCCATGGAAGCAGTGAAATAATATAATTTTTCAACTTCAATACTTTAATATTTAATGATAAGCTATACCTGCTTTGAAATAAAGCAAAAGATCGGAACAGTTCACAGCTTTATCCGTTCCATAAACAACGGACATCCTTAAGTCCGGCAGATCGGGACCTGAATCTGCTTTAATTTTTAAGCTAAAAAGCACCGGATAAGATGGTGTTCAAAATTAATAATCACCAATAAACCCCCACATTATTATGGCGCAATGTTTTGCACTGATAGGTTGGAGTTTGCCTGTTATCGAAAGCATGCAAAAGCTCGACAAACCATTTGTAGTTGTTTCCTTCAGCGACTTTGAACCTTATGCAAAGGAAAACAACATTCCTTTTGTAGCATATAAGTTTGATGAGTGGAGCGATACTTCCAACTCTATTGATCTGGCAGAGAAATTAAAACCTTATAATGTAGATGTGGCCGTTCCTTTGTATGAAGAAACAGTAGAATGGGCCGGAGCGCTTAATTCTATTTACAGGAACGATCCGCGGGTATTAAACCGTGCTTTCCTGTTCCGGAATAAAGCTATGATGAAACGCAAAGCCCTTGTAGGTGGTTTACGCGTTGGTTTGTTTGAGGAAGTTCATAATAAGGAACAGGTGCGCCAGTTTATGGAAAGACTTAACCAGGCAAACCTGCAGCTGGAAAATGAAGAAGACAGCTGGGTACACATAAAACCATTTGCTGCAGCAGGAACTGTTGGCCACCGCTTACTTCGCTCCAAACAGGATATTGAAGATAAGGTGGAAGATACTGACTTTCCATGCCTTGCAGAAAGCCACCTCTCGGGTAAAGAATTCTCCTGCGAAGCTTTTGTTCATAAAGGAAAAATCAGATTCCTCAACATTACTGAATATGTAAAGCTTGGATACTCTAATTTCATCCCTGAAGGAAATTACCTTGCATCCAAAAGGCCTCTTATCCTGAAAAAGATGCAGCAGCTGGTGGATATATTCGGAATAGAATATGGCATGATTCACCCTGAATGGTTCCTGACTGAAAATGATGAACTGGGATTTGGAGAGGTTGCCTGCCGTATTCCCGGCGGACATATTCTGGAGCTTGCCTCTAAAGCTTACGGTTTCGATGCCCTTGCTGCTTTTGTGCAGTGCCACGACCCTTCTTTAACCGACGAAGAAGTGGATGCGCTCTTCCCTCCAAAGGATTTTAAGCCCGAAAACCATTATGGAAACGTAATGATCTATCCTCATAAAAACGTAATCAACAGCCTGGTAATACCTGAGGAATTGAATGAAGATCCTTATTTCCTTGACCACACCCTTATTCCGCCTTATGCAGGACAAAAAATTGATTCGCGTGAGGGTTTTGGAAACCACTTTGGCACAGTAAACTTCAAGGGGCCTGATCCGGACAGAATGACGGAATTATTATTACATTACGAAAACGTGGATTTTTACGTTTAACAGAACAGCATAGTCTTTAATTTTATATGATTGAAACCCTGGAAAAAGGTTACGAAAACTTTAATATCAGTCTTGAAGAATACAAATCAGCCGGCGTAACTCTCCGTAAGGAAAAAGCACAGAAGCTTATCAGCCAGGTTGATCTTTTAAGCAAGACAAAAAAAGGAATTGAACACCTTTTTAAAAAGAGCCTGGAAATTGAAGCTGCCGGCATTTTTGCTGAAAATGCATGGAATGACCCTGAGAAGCTTTCTCCTGCCCTGGTGAAAGGCACTTTAAAAGCAGGGCACCCAAGCTCCACCTACGAACTGCTGAGTGAGTTGCGGATGCTTGCTTATGCAAAAAAGAAAAAAGGTGGCATTCATAAAATTTCCCCTGCTGATGCGGAGGCTTATCTTGAAGAAGTGCTGGTCCACAATCTGGAATTTGCTTTTCAGGAATTTACAGAAGAAACAAGACTGGCAATGGCACCTCAGGAGATTAAAAAGGTTCAGAACCTTTTTAATCTCCTGCTGGCAGAATCAGGTCTTCAGGGCATAAAAGACAAACTGGCCGAAGAGATCAGACTTATTTGCGAACAGCGCCCGGTGGTTACCCGCAAAGTACGGGAAATGATTCAACTGGTGAGCAGCAAAATGGAGCTTGATCCGGAAAAGGAATCCGATAAGCTCCTGCTGTTTTATGTTGATGCCATTAATTCACCAACGCCTCTTTCAAAAAAATTCCCTGACCCGGATCAATATGAGCAGGCTATAAACAAGCTGACCGGTAAAAAGCTGGAGGAAGAAGTAACAACTCTTGCTGCCTCCATGCGGGAAACCGGACTGGCAAACCCTTACATAGCTCTGATGCTGCGAAAACTGGCAGCAGGAAAAACAGCTCTTATTCCCAAAGCTTTAAGGCTTAATAAGCGGGGCGAGGCAGAATGGGGCAAACATCAGCCATTTGTACTTAAGTTAATAGAAGAAATAGTAAATATCGACAGCTTCCAGTGTATTTACGGTCTGGCGAAAGTACTGGAAAAAAGTCTCCTTTCCAGAAATGCTGTTAAAGCCAGCCTGAATAACCTGCGATCTGTAAATATCAATGATCATGTAGCGGAACGGATACTAAAATGTCAGACAAAGCCAAGGGTAAATGTAACGGCAAAGCAGTATCTGATAGCTGCGACTATCAGGGTTCTGGGCCAGCCCCTTGGGGTCGGGCAGGGAAATAACTCTACCTGCCAGTCGGCCAGAGGCATAAGTATGTGGAGCCAGCATTCACCCGCAAAACTGGTGAATATGATCATTACCGTAGCTGCTCAGGACAACCTGATCCTCCGCTTTGAAAACGCAGACCTGGAATCCATGAAACTCGTTAAAGGACTGGTGGACCAGCTGGACTATAACCTTGATGCGGTATCGGCGGTGCTGGTTCCTCACCTGGATAAAATATACAGCGAAATGATGCGCAGGGCTTCAGGAAGATTTGAGGACCCGCATAAATGGGTAAACCCTGCTATGTATGGCCATTGGATCCAGATTGGATTTGCTTCTGCATACAGCTACCTGACCAACTCCATACAGGATTTTAAAGGCTTTACCCGCTTATTTTATGCTACTTTCAACCCTGAATATAACGGGGGCAGAGAAATGGTTTATCCTAACCCGGTAGGCATTTTTGTTACCACAAACAGAGGCGCAATGATAGGATTCCACGCTGTTTCCCTTCTGCGCATAGCAAAAGACCAGGAAGGAAACCTGAGAGCCTATTTTCTTAATCCTAATAATGAAGGCAGGCAAAACTGGGGGCAGGGCATTGAACCCGCTGTATTCGGGCATCAGGAAAAACATGGCGAGTCATCTCTCCCGTTTTACCAGTTCGCTGCACGCGTATACGCATTTCATTTTAACAGTCTCGAAACCAAGGATTATGTGGACAGCGTCCCTGCCACAGAGGTGGAAAAAGTGGAAAAACTGGCAAGGGAAAGCTGGGGAAAAGCATATACCTGGAGTGAACTTAAAAAAATATGGTAAAACATTCATCACGGATTGCCTTAAGCCAGTCGGCACTGCAAACCAATTTTAATTTTATCCGGAAAAAGACAGGACAAGGGGTACGCATTTCTTCGGTGGTAAAAGCCAATGCTTACGGCCACGGAATTGCGGAGTTTGTTCCCATGGCGGAAAAATGCGGTATCAGCCACTTCTCTGTTGCTTCCTCCTTTGAGGCCGAAGAGGTTCTTTCAGTCTGTTCTGATAAAACCAGTATTATGATCATGGGTATTCTTTACGAGGAGGACATCCCATGGGCAGTGGAAAATGGCATTGAATTTTATGTTTTCAATTTCGAAAGGCTGCTGATTGCAAAAGAGGTAGCTGAAAGGCTTGGAAAAAAGGCTGTTGTACATATTGAAGTGGAAACAGGAGCTAACCGTACCGGCCTTCAGGCAGATGACTTTAAGAAAACCATAGAATATTTAACGGAGAACCGGGAGTACATACAGTTTGAAGGCCTTTGTACCCACCTGGGCGGCGCTGAAACACTGGCCAATAAATTTAAAATTGATGCACAGGTCCTTCGTTACAACAACTTTCTGGAAACCTGCAGGGAAATGAATTATATGCCCCGGAAACGGCATATTGCCAGCTCTGCAGCGGCCCTGGCTTTTGAGGAAACAAGATTTGATATGGTACGTATTGGCGTTGCACAATATGGATTCTGGCCAAGCCCCGATATACGCTACCTTCACCTGCAGGAAACAAAGAAAACAACTGAAAACGGATTAAAAAGGATCTTTACCTGGAAAACAGATATAATGGATCTCCGCAAAGTAAAAGCCGGTGAATATATAGGTTACGGAACAGCTTACCAGGCAGTACAGGATATGGATATCGCTGTTCTTCCGCTGGGCTATTCCAATGGGTACCCAAGAGGGTTATCTAACAGGGGGCAGGTACTGATCAAGGGCAAAAAAGCCCCTGTTGTAGGACTGATCAATATGAACTTATTTATGGTAAATATTTCTCATATTCCGGATGTAGCCGTTGGCGATGAGGTTGTGCTGGTTGGCCGTCAGAAGAACAATGTAATCCCCGTCAGCTCATTTACGGATGCTACTCAACTGCTTAATAACGAAATGCTGAGCAGGCTGCCTGCAGCTATACCACGCAAGGCTGTAACATAAAAGAATTCATAACAAAAACAAAAAACGGCTCTGTCAGGATTGTGGGATGTAAACATCAGGGAGGACCAATAAAGCCCTGCCATCAAAAAATAATATTGATTTTAATGCAAAAAAGAGCTGCTTCAGACAGAATCCGAAGCAGCTCTTTTTTGCATCAGGCGAAAAGGAAATTAAAAAGAATAACCTACACTTAGCTTATAGAAACTTGAAATGCCATATTCACTTTTAATTCTCATTTCATCATCTCTTAAATCGCTTCCGGTAGTAAATCTTGCAAAGGTATTGCCATCAGGAGAAGAAAACTGGATGTATGGTCCTAAAGCCATATAATAATCATATGCTGCATCATCTCCATAATTTTGACCTCCGGTAAACCTCAAATGCTCTAAATGAAGTCCTGCGGAAACAATTCTTCCAAACTTATAACCTCCATTTAACCAATAGTGAAGGTAATTATTAGTATGTTCATTACCATGATCCAGGCCCACATAATAACCACCGTAAAACTCACCTTCCACCTTATCCAGATTTAGCCCCACAGTAAGGTTAGGCACAAAACCTTCCCCTAAAGTTGGTGTACCCAAGCCGGAGGTAAGACTTCCATTCAGGAGGCCGATTTGCGGATTAATATTCAAACCTTCCATTGGTGAAAGATTTACCCCAACACCAAATTCAGTCCAGTTTCCCCAGGCTCCAGCCGTTCCACCAGACCACAAAATCCCATAAAAGGTAAAGGCGGTAGTTTCGGAAAAATTATAAGAACCCGAAAAGAATGGATAAAAACCGAAAAAGATGTCTGAATTTAAAGATACATTCATGCTGAATGGACTTTCAGTTCCTGTTGCAGGTACCGGATCCTGTGCATTAGAAGACAAAGACAGGATAAGTAAACTAAAGAGAATGGTGATTGTTTTTTTCATTGATAAGAGAGATAAAATAAATAATTATTAAAATTTAAAACAGGAAAACTATACATGGAAAATATTATGAAGAAAACAGGTAGCCGGGAGACCACATAGCCTTCAAAGAGTGGCTACCTGTTCTCATTATTATCAGCAAAGGGATGATTAAAAATTTCTCAAAGATTTAAAAATCTAAATCTTCGGATTTGAATAAATCAGGCTGGATTTACAGCTGTTTTTACAACTTCTTTTCTTGGTTCTGTATTAAGGTGGGTTCCCTTTTCAGGAGTACCATAGGTATTTCCGTTAATATCAGGATAAGCATGCATTCCATGCTCATGAATATCAAGCCCTTCAAGCTCCTCTGTAGCCGATACTCTTACCCCAATGGTATATTTAAGGGCCGCAAATAAAGCAAAAGCAAAGGAGAAGGTAAATAAGGCCACACATCCAATACCAATCAGCTGGCTAACTATCTGGGCACCACTTGCTAAATTACCAAATAACCCAACTGCAAGCGTTCCCCACACCCCACATACAAGGTGCACCGAAAGTGCTCCTACCGGATCATCTATACGAAGGCGGTCAAACATTACCACAGAGCAAACCACAAGCCCGCCGGCAATCAATCCAATTACAAAAGATGATCCTACACCCATTTGATCAGCTCCGGCAGTAATACCTACCAGACCTGCAAGAATACCATTCAAAACCATAGTAAGATCATTGGTTTTAAATAGAACCTGCGACATGATAAAGGCTCCTACAGCACCTGCGCAAGCTGAGATAGTTGTTGTTACAAACACCAGGGAAACTAAACCCGGATCAGCAGAAAGAACAGAACCTCCGTTAAATCCATACCACCCGAACCACAGAAGGAATACTCCAATAGCTGCAACAGGAAGGCTGTGGCCGGGGATTGCTTTTACTTGTCCATTTACATATTTACCTATACGTGGCCCTAAGAGGATGATACAGGCTAATGCACCCCACCCACCTACAGAATGAACAATGGTAGAGCCGGCAAAATCATAAAATGGTGTTTCCAGAGAATCAAGAAAGCCTCCACCCCATTTCCACATCCCTACTATAGGGTAGCAGATTGCCACATAAATAATTGAGAAAATAAAGAAAGCATTTAGTTTTACCCTTTCAGCTACTGCACCCGAAACTATGGTTGCAGCGGTAGCGGCAAACATAGCCTGGAAGATAAAATCAGTCCAGAAGGTGTAAGCTCCATCTGCATAATCAATTAAACCGGCAGCACCTTCAGGCAACGACAAGCCAAAGCCTGTAAATCCAATAAATGCTCCTGCAAATTGCTCACCCGGGTACATGATATTAAACCCTACCAATACATAGGTAAGCACACCTATCGCAGGAATAATGGTATTTTTAAAAAGAATATTAACAACGTTTTTTGACCGTACCAGGCCCGCTTCAAGCGAAGCAAATCCCAGGTGCATAATAAAAACAAGGATGGTGGCAATCATCATCCACAAGTTGTTTACGGTAAATAATGCTTCATTCATGATTAAATTATTTTTTTCAGAATTTGATTTTAAATAGATGCTTAAAGAGCGGCCGGACCTTCTTCCCTGGACCTGATCCTTATAGCCCGCTCCACATCAGAAATAAAAATCTTCCCGTCCCCTATTTCTCCGGTAGATGCTTCAAGAAGGATTACATCCACCACTTCCTCCAGCTGATCCTCTGTCACTACAACTTCAAGCTTTGTCCGCGGGATATACCCAAGATCATAATTTGCTCCTCTGTAAGTCTGGGACACACTGGGCTCTTTTCCAAACCCTCTTATCTCCATAGAATACATAAATGCTATTCCAACCTTTGAGAGAGCTGCATGAACATTCTCAAACTTCGAAGTCCGGATAATAGCCTCAACTTTTTTCATAAAATTCAGCTTTTGATCGTAGTTCCTGTTAACTGGTTCAATTATAAAGCAATTTTAGACAATATTATTTTAACATCAAAATTTCAGGTTTGTTTTAAAGGCTATATTTTCATTTTTTAATAGTTTTTAAATTTTTCAGGTCATTTTTAAAACCTTAATCAGGAATTTTTAAAAAAAGCAAACGAGATGCCGGTTATTTATAGCTTATAATTAACTTTTTTTCCTTTTTCACGACAATAAACAGTAATTTTAGATATTCAGGCCTCTTATTTATCCATGAATTAAACCAATCACTTATTTCTTTATTTTTTGGTTTAATTTTTTGACCCATCTTATAAAATCATCCGCCGTTTACAGAAACACCATAAAGAACAATAATGGCAGCATAATCCGGAACACGGATCTGAAGCTTGTTTATCAGAACCCGCCCTGACTGACATCATAATTCAAGTGATGGAAAATCAGGCATCAAAACAGGCAAAAATGAATTCTCACAAAAAGAGCTTCTATTAGTAATGTATGTATAGCTTTGCAGGCAGACAGGAACCTAAAGGCCTCACTCCGGCCCTTTCCTTATTTAAAAAGCACTAAAACAAAACAACATGAGCGATATAGATAGTTTACTCGATAAGCTTGACGGGGAATTCCGCTTTGACACAGGACAGGTATTACTAAACCTGGTTCAATACTCCATCCGCAACCGCAAATACCTTGAGTTAATTTTAAGGAACCAGCTGGAGGCCAGAGAATATGCAGAAGGAAAAGGCAGGACCAGGGAAGAAATTGAGGACTTGGCAGACCAACGGTTTGAAGATACGCTGGAAGAAATCCAGAAAGAGGTGGAAAAGGAATATTTTGATCTCCTGAGCTTTCTCAGCTCCCGGAATAAATAAAAGCAGGACCAAAAAAAATGCCCTCATTTTACCTGCCAACCAACAGGAACAAATGAGGGCAAAAAATTAACCAAATTTATTTTTATGCTTCCACAGCAGCAGATTCAGAACCTGCTTCTATTTTTACCTCTGCAGTTTTTACTGTTTTAATAATGCGTGCAGCTACTTTATAAGGATCTGCGGCAGAGTTAGGACGTCTGTCTTCCAGCCAGCCTTTCCAGCCACGCTCTACTGTAATAATAGGAATACGGATTGAGGCACCACGGTCAGATACTCCATAAGAGAACTGGTCAATAGACTGCGTTTCATGTTTACCTGTTAAGCGCAGGTGGTTATCGGCACCATATACGGCAATATGCTCTTTCACAAGCGGAGCGAACTGCTTACATACAGTATCATAAATCTCTTTGCTGCCTGCATTACGTAATAAGGAGTTAGAGAAGTTAGCGTGCATGCCTGAACCATTCCAGTCAAGGTTTCCAAGAGGCTTGCAGTGCCAGTTTATAGAAACACCATATTTTTCACCTATTCTCTCCAGTAAATAACGGGCTACCCAAATCTGGTCACCTGCTTCCTGAGCTCCTTTAGCGAAAATCTGAAACTCCCACTGACCGGCAGCAACTTCAGAGTTAATACCTTCAATATTCAAACCTGCATCAATACAGGCATCCAGGTGCTCTTCCACCATTTCACGGCCAAAAGCATTTTTAGCACCTACTGAGCAATAGTACGGACCCTGTGGGGCAGGATATCCGTTTTCAGGAAACCCAAGAGGCTTATTAGTTTCAGGGTTCCACAGGAAGTACTCCTGTTCAAAGCCAAACCAAAAATCATTATCATCGTCATCAATAGTTGCTCTGCCATTTGAGGGATGCGGCGTTCCATCAGGACTCATAACCTCACACATTACCAGGTAACCATCTCTTCTTTGCGGGTCAGGACAAATAAATACCGGCTTCAACAAACAATCAGAAGAGCCACCTTCGGCCTGTCCGGTAGAAGAACCATCAAAACACCACATTTCACAATCTTCCAGCTTACCGCTAAAGTTATTAACAATTTTAGTTTTGCTACGCAGGCTCTGGGTTGGCTTATATCCATCCAGCCAAATGTATTCGAGTTTAGACTTCGACATTTTAAGATGATTAAATTGTTAGACTTAACACAAAAATAATACACGATTTTTATTTTCCAATCACTTTATTACTTTTTTCACTTAATTTTTAAAGCAGTTTTTTGAATTTAACCATATTTAACCAAAAATTAAGCTTTGTTTAAATCCTTAATCCTTTAAATTTAACGTCTTTTTCTAAAAATCAACCTCCATTCCTGTGCTTCACCGTAATCAAAAATTCAGTACAGAAAAAACTCTAAACAACCCCTTACCTTAGATGAAGATGTTAAAAAAAATAATAATGTTTTGATTATTGCAGAATTCAGTTTATAGCAGAAACCAGTACTGCCGTTCATTTGACTTCGATGCAAAAAAAAGAGTGAAGCTGCCATTACAGGCAACCTCACTCTCTATCAGGTCTCGCTATAGTAAAATCAGCCTTGCTCAATTTTAAAGCCTGCTGACTTTACTGCCTCGATTACATTTACCTCTGAAAGGTTTTCTCCTTCGACTGTAAGGATTTTATTTTTATCATTCGTATCCACCTCCCACCGTTTGATGCCAGTAGCCTGATCTAATTTAGGCTTTACCTGTGCCACGCAGCTACTGCAATTAATGTTTGTTTTGAATTTCAGTACTTGTTCCATATTTAAAAATATTTATGATCCCACCTTTACAATTAAGAAGATTAAACAACTCTTTTCAACAATCAAATATAATACGGATAATGAAAGGCTGTGGTACAAAACTTTTTATAAGTTTTACAAAATTCTGCAGCTCCTGCTAACGGCTAATCATATAATTTCCTTTTGAAGGGATTTCAGTTGAAAGAAATTCCTGAATATTTTGTAAATGAAAACAAACAAAAAAGGCTGCTCCCCCAAATGGAGGACCAGCCTTTTGATTACTTCAGATTGCTTATTATTTTTTAACAATCCGGATTACTTCTTTTTCTCCGGTTCTGATATTCCTGATTTGGAGAAGGTAATTACCTGAAGAAGGCTGAACACCATAGAAATTAACAGTATGAATACTTCTTTCTGAAGCTCCTGTTGCTACTTCGTTCCGGTAAATCACCTTGCCTGATAAAGTAAAGACAGTCAACTCATAAACTTCATCCTCACCGGAAAGAATCTCTACATTAAGATCGTTTTCAAAGGTGTTAGGATAGGCAGAGAAGCCTGCTTTATCCTCAATTGATGCCTCCGCAAGAGCTGGTTGTTGTCCTGCGTTCACAGTAAGCGTCATTTCATCGGTTCCTGTAGCTCCACCATT